>NZ_JACSOH010000005.1 GCF_014349235.1 Cytophaga sp. FL35
GCCGATGGTACTGCTACACCAAGTGGGAGAGTAGGTCGCCGCCTTTCTTACGAAAGCCCCTTCACATGTTGTGAAGGGGCTTTTTTTATGGGGTATACTCAAAATCATTTTCTTTCATAAACTTATATGAGCCCAATTTCTTCCCAGTTTACTGTACGAATACCTATTTCAACATAAAATAATTTATTCGTTATATAAAAAATATAACAAAGTGTAATATTTTTTGTGCGAGTGTTTTATTTTTATACCAAACCAAGGCCAATGAAAAATACCCTATCAACACTAATTCTTATCTTTTTCCTTTCTGCATGTACAGAGCCAGAAAAGGTAACTAAGAAAGGTACGGACAATGCTGGAGAGCTAACCATTCCTTTTACCACTATTAACGTAAGTGATTTAAATACGTTCCAATCCACTTCCAATAATTGGCAAATTGTTGGAGATGTATATGTCGATCGATTTAAAGAAAAGGTTATCCATTCAGAAGAGGGAACTGGCGTGTTATTAAATAATCCTACCAATGACTCGAAAAATCATTTGATTACAAACTTTGAACATGGTGATTTGGAATTGGAAATGGATGTTATGATTCCTAGTAACTCTAATTCCGGTATTTATTTTCAAGGAAGATATGAAGTTCAATTGTTCGATAGTTGGGGAATGGATCATCCAACCTATACAGATATGGGGGGTATTTATCAAAGATGGGACGAAAATCGTACTGGGGAAGATAAAGGTTTTGATGGGCATTCGCCTAAAGAAAATGCGGCTAAAGCTCCCGGGTTATGGCAACACCTAAGAGTAATTTTTCAAGCTCCTAAGTTTGACCAGTCAGGAAACAAAATATCAAATGCAGCATTTGAAGAAATATGGTTAAACGATGTACTGATTCATGAGGATGTGGAGCTTTCTGGGCCTACCAGATCCGGATTGTCAAATGAAGAGGTTGAAAAAGGGCCATTGATGATTCAAGGAGACCATGGTCCTGTTGCCCTCCGGAATTTAAAGTATAAATTGTATGGTGATGACCAGTTAGCCCTATCCAATCTGAACGTAATTGAATATGATTACAAGGGTGGTCATATACCTAACTTAGATACAATCCCTGTATTAAGGAAATTGGCTATAGACAGTGTTAGTTCTTCTGTTATAACTGAAAATAGGGTTTTTAGGTTATTAAAGTATACCGGCGATTTAATAGTTCCTAAGACCGGGGAATATTTATTTGAAACAAAATTTCATAGCGCAGGTGGCGCTTTGTTAATTGATGATGATACCATAGTTGTGCAGGATGGGTCGTTTGAGATAAATAACCCTGGAAGAAACATTGTTGAGTTGAAAAAAGGTAAAATTCCATTTCAGTTTATCTATAACAAAAATAATCAGTGGACTAAAGGCTTTGAGATTATTTATGAAGGACCTGGAATTCAATTTCAAAAACTAAGTGCGCCTGGTTCCTTGGTTTTCCATAAGGTAAATGATAGAGATAAGGTGGTTTTGGAAGCACAAAGTTCAGTCGTTGCCCAAAGGGGGTTTTTCATGCATAATAATATCAAACGCACACATACCATTGCGGTAGGGTCGCCAGTGGGGACGCATTTTAATTATGATTTATCCTCTGGTACATTGCTGGCGGCATGGAGTGGAGAATTTTATGATGTCACGGATATGTGGCATAATAGGGGAATTGAACAACTTGGTAAGCCATTGGGTTTTACGCTACAGTTTTCAGGTAAACCACAATTTGCAAGTTTGGAATCGGAAAAGGCCGTTTGGCCAGAAAATGACTTTGCTGCTTCCCCTCAGAATTATGATGGATATGAATTAAACGAACAAGGCTACCCTATATTTTTAAGAACTATTTCAGGAGCACAATTATTGGATAAATTGGAACCGATTGATACCTATCGGGGTTTGAATCGTAAAATCACTAAAAAGGGAGATAAACCAATCTGGCATAGATTGGCAGAAGGGGATGCTCTTAAAAAATTACCAGATGGTACTTTTCTAGTGGATGGCCCTAATTATTTTATTGAAATTAAGACAGAAGGGATTATACCAACCTTACGAAATACTGAAGGTGCCGAAGAATTATTGGTAAAACTTCCAGCAGGAAATAGTTCATTAGAATATAATATCATTTGGTAAATAAGTCATGCAAATACGAAATATTTATATTTTTTTAATCACATTAATTGGAAGCTTCCAATTTGTAGTAGGTCAAACGGAAATTGCTAAGAAGGAGTCTAAATTCTATAAAATTGTGGATGTTCCAATTCCTGAAGATGTTGTTTTGGAAGTTGGGGGATTGGCTCTCACAGAGAGGGACCAATTGGGAGTTTCTACAAGAAGAGGTGAATTGTGGGTTATTGATAAGCCATATAGCAAATCTCCAAATTACTCACTTTTTGCTCAAGGTCTCCACGAAGCTTTAGGCCTCAATTATAAGGACAGAAGTTTTTTTCTTTCTCAAAGAGGGGAATTGACCAAAATAACTGATAGAAACGGTGATGGAAAGGCAGACTTTTATAAAACTATTTATGCATGGCCACTTTCGGGAAATTATCACGATTATTCCTACGGTCCCAAATTTACGGAAGATGGGGATATGTTGGTAACGCTGAATTTATCTTGGATAGGTCACGGAGCCAGTCTTGCTAAATGGAGAGGTTGGTTACTGAAAATCTCACCCGACGGAGAAATGGAACCGATTGCCACGGGCTTGCGTTCGCCTTCCGGTTTTGTCTTAAATTCCTCCGGAGACATTTTCTATTCTGAAAATCAAGGAGACTGGGTAGGTTCCGGTAGAATTACCCATTTAGAGAAAGGGGATTTTGCAGGTAATCCCGAGGGGTTGGTTTGGTCTGGGGAACCCGGTTCGCCCATTGACCTAAAAATGGAGGATATTGAGGAGCAATCCGGATTGAGCCTATATGAATATGCCAAGAAAGTTCCCGCACTAAAAGCTCCTGCTATATGGTTACCCCATACTATATTGGGTATTTCAACCTCTGATATGGTTTTTGATGAAACTGGAGGGAATTTTGGCCCGTTTAAAGATCAAATGTTTGTAGGAGATCAAGGTCATAGTAAAATTATGCGTGTCGCCATGGAAAAGGTGAACGGTGTGTATCAAGGAGCTGTATTTCCTTTTGTAGAGGGTTTTTCATCTGGAATTCTCAGAATGTTGTGGGGCAGTGATTCTAGTATGTTCGTTGGGATGACAAGTAGGGGATGGGCCTCCACAGGTAAAAAAAGTTTCGGTTTACAGCGGTTGGTTTGGACCGGTAAGGTGCCTTTTGAAATGAAAACCATAAAAGCTAAGGATGATGGATTTCTCATCGAGTTTACCAAGCCTGTAAATGCAAATCTGGCTAAAAATCTTGCTAACTTCGAAATTACCAGCTTCAATTATTTATATCATAACACCTATGGTAGCCCTATCGTTGATCAGAAAAAGGCAAAAGTAGTGGATGCTCAACTTGGTGTAGATGGTAAAAGCGTTTATTTGAAAATTGACGGTATGAGACTTGGTTTTATACATCAGATCAAATCCCCGATGATAAAATCCAATAGCGGTGAAGAGCTTTTGCATTCAACCGCCTATTATACCTTGAACGAAGTTCCTGGGGGAGATCTAAAATCTAAACCCCTAGAGGCGTTATCTGCAAATAAAGGTGTAGAACAGCCCAAAAGAAAAAATGAGATGCCGCTCACATGGGTAAATGGTCCCGATAAAAAGGTGGTAATTGGTACAGAACCCGGGTTAAAGTATAGCATTAAGGAATTACGGCTAATGAAAAAATCTAAAGTAGAAATAACCTTTACCAATAATGATGATATGCTGCATAACTTAGTGGTAACTCAAAAAGGAGAGGAATCTGTAAATGAAGTGGCTAAGTTAGCCTTGGATTTAGGTCTTGATGGGGCGGACGTTAACTATGTACCTGATTCTGATTTGGTCTTGGTACATACCGGTATTTTACAGCCGGAGGATGCAGAAACTATTTATTTGGAAGTACCCAATGCTACTGGGGAATATTGGATAGTATGTACCTTTCCTGGTCATGCCAATACCATGCGTATTAAACTGATAGTGGAAGAATAGGTGATTTATACTTCTTAAAATCTAAGAGTGGAGGCTTTGCGCATCAAAGAGGAAAAGTTTAATGCTATTTCCCATTTGATTGGGATGCTTCTGGCCTTGTGCGGGCTTATAATACTATTGTACAAGAATGATAATGAGTCGGTAATATCCATTTTTGCTATTATTGTTTACTCTTTCACTTTGATTTCTATGATGGGAGTTTCGGCTGCCTATCATTTTGTGAATAGACCAGTAATCAAGCACAAACTTCGAGTTTTAGACCATATCAATATCTATTTTTTAATTGCGGGAACGTATACCCCGGTCACCTTACTTCTACTAAATGATGGAAATGGTTTACTTATATTTTGGATTGTTTGGGGCATCGCCTTCGTAGGTACCATTTTTAAACTGTTCTATACAGGTAAGTTGGAATTCCTTTCCCTGCTGCTTTACATCATAATGGGTTGGTTAATTGTGTTGGATATTAGTAATTTAACAAACATTATGTCTTCAATGGGGCTTTGGCTATTGTTTCTTGGGGGTCTCTTTTATACCTTTGGAATCCTTTTTTATGCAATCGATAAAATTCCCTATAATCATTTTATTTGGCATCTGTTTGTATTGGCCGGAGCAATAAGTCATTGGTTGGTCATGTTTATAGATGTAGTGTGAAAAAATTTGAAATAGTATTGCGCATTTTTAAATAATGAAATTGTTGAAAAAGAGTCTTTTTAGTGTACTTCCAACTGTTTTTCTGTTGGTTGTTGCCATGAGTTGTAATGAGAATTTTGAGGAACCTACCGTATCGTTGGACGGGTATAAAGTGGAGGAAGGGTTTAATTTGGAGGTTGTTGCTTCTGAACCTTTTCTGGAAGCTCCCGTGCAAATTGACTTTGATTCCCAAGGCCGTATTTGGGCCGTTGAAATGAACGGATTTATGCGTCAACTTGATGGTGTTGGAGAAAACGCTCCAACAGGTACCATCAAAATTCTTGAAGATAGGGACAAGGATGGTGCTACAGACCATGTAAAAGTTTTTCTAGATAGTTTAGTAATGCCTAGGGCCATAAGTTTGGTCTATGGTGGAGTGCTTTATTCAGAGCCCCCCAACCTATGGTTTGTTGAAGTTGATGAAGATGATAAGCCTGTGAATAGGGTGCTGGTAGATTCTTTGTACGCTTTGGAAGGTAATCCGGAGTATCAACCAAACGGACTACACCTTAACGTAGATAATTGGATTTACAATGCCGGTAGCCATTTTAGGTACCAAAGAAAAAACGGGGAATGGATAAAGGAACCTACCACTTACAGGGGGCAATGGGGAATAACCCACGATAATTCCGGAAGATTGTATTACAATAATAACTCTACACAACTTTTAGGAGACTATATCCTACCCAATAGGTTGGTACGTAACGAGTTTTTAATTCCTAACAAAGGGGTCAATCAAAAGTTAACTTCGGACCAAAGAGTCTATCCTTTGCATGCTGCAAGGGTAAACAGGGGCTATGTAGATGGGGTTTTGAACAGTGACAGTTTGTTACTGGAAGTTACCGCGGCATGTGCTCCGTTTATTTATAGGGGAGGGACGTTTCCTGAAGGCTATGATGAAAATGCATTTGTGTGTATACCAGAAATTAATGCGATAAAAAGAAATATACTGGACTTTAATGGTGATAGCGTTGAGGCGCATCAAGCTTGGGAAGGGAAGGAGTTTTTGGCGAGTACAGATGAGGGTTTTAGACCGGTGTACCTTACCTCGGGTCCGGATGGCAGTATGTATGTGGTAGATATGCATAGAGGGGTAATTCAGCATCAAGCGTTTTTGAGTCCATACCTGAAGAAAAGAGCTATGGAAGCCCAACTTGATACAATCATTAATTCAGGTAGGATTCTTAAAGTTAGCAACCAATCCCAAGAAAATAAGCCGTTTCCTAAATTAGACGAAATGGGAGCGAATGAGTTGGTTCAATTGCTGTCCAGCCCCAATGGGTATCTAAGAGATCAAGCGCAGCACCGCTTGGTATATAAAAAATTGACCGGGGCACTCCCATCCTTATTGGAACTGGCCAATGAGGACGAAAATCCCATAGCTCAAATACATGCATTAAATACCCTGAACGGACTAGAGCAAGGTCTGGATGCCAATATGTTGATTAAAGTGGCAGAAAACAGTTCGCCGGAAGTGGTGGCCCATGCGATTGTTTTGTTGGAGGGATTTATAGGCAATTCGGATATTGATAAAGTTAAAAGTCTCTTTCTTAAATTATTCAATAAGAATGACAGGGGCATTGATTTGTATTTGGCCAGTACTATTGGAGTTTGGGCCAATGGTAATTCTGAGACATTTACTCCTATTTTACAGGAATTGAAAACCAGATACCCACTCAATCAGGTTATTCAAGAAGCACTGGTAAGTGGAATGGGCAATCTCAATGAACAAAATAGGGAAGAGTTAGCTCTTAGTGAAAAGGACTCTTTATTGGTACAAAACCTCGAGAAGAATTTTGAACGCAAAACTGCAAATAAGAAAAACCCTATATATGTTAGAAACGGTTCTGGACAGGATTCAAGGACTAAAGGGGCTAAATTATATAGGCAAATTTGCGCAGCTTGTCATCAAGCGGATGGGACTGGTGCCGAGGGTTTGGCTCCACCATTGGTGGATTCGGAACATGTGCTTCCTTCAGAAAAGCTGGGACTCATCATATTACATGGATTAAGAGGACCAATAGAAGTGAACGGAACCTTGTATGATATGAATCATGCCATGCCGGGATTAAATTCGAATGAAACATTGAGCGACAAAGACATTTCTGCCTTAGTTTCCTATGTAACCAATGCCTTTTCCAAGTATCCAAAGGGATTGAGTGATAAAAAGGTAAAGGAACTAAGAGATGTGGCCCCCAAGGAGGGAGGAGGATTTACCATTGAAGAATTGGATGAAACAATAAAAACGATGAAATAAAAAATGGCCGACTTATGTCGGCCATTTTTTATTAATCATCTTCCAAGGTTTTATTTACCAATGGGGCTGTCATCACATTCTAAATCGCCAGTAACATATTGCATCCCGTCCAGTAGAAATTGTAAAAACTCCGGGTTGTCCAAGGTCTGGGCGTTATGGGAAGGCGAACTATAAAAAACCCTTCCTTTACCATGTCTTTTAATCCAAGAAACATAGCTAATACTAGCTTCGGGCTCTTTTTTAAGTCCTTCAAGCTTTGTGACATCTATATATAATAACGGTCTAAAATTATAGTCTGAATACGCATTATTGAAAAAGTATGGTTCATCTACATGCGTAAATCCATTGCCCGAAAATGCCTGCACCAAAGGGTGCTTGTCATTTACTTCCATTACGTGCATTTCTTGCTGTTTTGGATGATAATCAAAGCTGCCTCCTGTCATTTTACTAAACTCTTCAGAGTTGTTCTGTACGGTGATAGCCCCGTGTAGAATCATTAAGCCACCACCTTCGGATATATATTCCATAAAACCTTTTTGATATTCATTGGCTAGAACGACAATTTTTTCATCGGAAAGGTTGGAGTTTTTTTGAAGTAAATCCCAGAATAAATCACGTTTGGGTCCGGCCGGGTTGCAGTTATTAAAAACCACCGCATCATAGTTTTTAAGATTTTCTTTTTTAAAACTATCAATATCATAGGAGTTGGTGACCTCAAATGCACCCGATTTTCTTCCTAAAATTTTCAGCATTTCTATATTGTGCGGAGCAGTCCAGTGATAAAAACCGGTGTGTTGCGAGAATACCAGAATTTTTCTCGTAGGGGCCTCAATTCTTGCACTATTAGGAGCTAATTTTTCAATTTTAGTTACCCACTCATCATTGGGGTCAAAGGAATCCAGGCTCTGGGCGGAGAGATTAAAGGCAGTCAATAAAAGAATTAAACTTATTTTAGTTTTCATTGGTTGTTTTTAGAATTTATTTTTGGGAAGATTCCCTAATAATGAGACGATGTTTTAATATAATTTGATCGGCAGTTTCAATATTTATGGAACCGTTTAAATGGCTAAGAATGCTTTGCCCTGCTAATTTACCCATTTTATATCCCGGATATTCAATAGTGGAAAGTTCTGGGGTGATGACCTGTGCCACTGGGTCATTATTAAATCCAACTACCTTGATGTCATTGGGTACATTATAACCGTTACTCCGTAATTCTTTGATTATATAAACCGCTAAAGAATCACTGGAGACGAAAATTCCATCAATGGGAATTTCTGATTTTTTGATATAATCTATAACTTTTTTGGTTTCTGGAGGGGAGAAATTATCTACCTGAATAACTCGCTCTCTAAAATTCTGGCCAGCATCCTTCAAGGCCTTTCGGTACCCTGCATATCTAAGCTTATAAACACTTCGGTTAAGACCGGAAGATACATGGATTACATGCTTACAACCTTGTTGTATGAGGTGTTCCGTAGCTTGGTAACCTGCCGCCTCGTTATCGATTATTATGGTAGGGCAGTTAGGTAAATCAATAACCCTATCAAAAAAAAGTAACGGTATTTTACGATCCGTGAATATGGAAAAGTGGTCATAGTTCATGGTCTCGTTCGCCAATGACACCAATAACGCATCTACACCGCTTTCAAACAGAGTCTTCGTATTGAACTTTTCTTTTTCTTCCAGTTCCAGTGACTGGCTAATGACCAAATTATACCCTGCATTATTGGCAATAGTTTCAATGCCGGACAAAACTGTGGACATAAAATCTGAATTCAATCTAGGAACTATAACTCCAATGGTATTGGACTTTTGAAGACTTAGGTTAGAAGCAAATTTATTGATTCTATAACCTGTTTCTTTTGCAGCCTCAAGAACCTTTTTTTTGGTTTTTTCACTAATGGATGGGTGGTCATTTAGGCTTCGACTAACAGTCGCGGGCGAAATTCCTAGGCTTTCGGCTATATCGTATATGGTCGTTTTTTTGGACACTGAAATCTATGCAATAAATTACGCAACAAGTATACAGAATATTTTCAGAACTGGATAATGTTGAATGTTATAAGTTCCAAAGGAGTGAGGCTAACTAAATTCCAGATTTTTTTGAGAGATTTGGATTATAGACTTGTTTTTCTTTACGTATTGAGGTATCTCATTAAAGTAATTTATGTAACCGGTTGCGTAATTGGTTATATTTTTTAGTTTTGCTAAATAACTAAGTTATTGTCCTTTACCTTGAGGTTATTTCAATAAGAAAGAAAATGTATAATACGCTAACATTAATAAGAACTTATTTAGAAAAGTTTATTCTATATTTCCTTGCAACTATTGTTTTTCTTTCAGCATCTTGCGAAAAAGAAAAGTCTTTAGTGTTCACAGTTGCAAAAGGCAATGGAATTCCTTTAAACCAACCTCGGTTTGTAGAAGAAAATGAACTCAAAGCCAAGGGATTGGAATTGGATAGTTCATTGGTTTTGGTAACAGCAAACGGTAATGAATTACCTTACCAAAAAGATGATGGTAAATTATGGTTTATTGCTGGAAAAGGTGATGTAAGCTCCTTTAAATTTATCAATAAACAGGGTACGCTTCCAAAAGGTAATCCTTTTAATGTTGAAAAGGAGTCCGGAGATTTGACCGTTCAATTGAATGGAAAGTCGGCCGTATCTTATAGATATGGAATGACATATCCACCAGGGGGTGTAGATTCCCTTTATAAAAAATCTGGCTACGTTCACCCAATTATCACTCCTAAAGGCGACACCTTGACCAGGATCCAACCTGAGGATCATTACCATCATTACGGTCTTTGGGGTCCTTGGACACACACGCAGGTTGATGGGCAACGCGTAGATTTTTGGAACCTCAAGGAAGGAATGGGCACCGTTCTTTTTAAAGATTTTAAAGGGGATACTTCGGGCAAGTTGTTTTCCTCTTTTACCGCGACCCAAGAGCATATTGACTTTAAAACCCAAGAAAAGCCTCAAATCGCCTTGAATGAGGATGTAACGATAAAGATTTGGGATATCAATAGACCGGACCGGTATATGTTCGATTATATCACTAACTTTAGTTCCCCCTTAAAAAAAGGCATCCTCTTTGAGGCATACCGTTACGGAGGTGGATTGGGCCTAAGGTTTCATGAACGTTTAAAAGCTGATAATTGCACAGTACTTACGTCAGAAGGAAATGATCGTGCTTCGGCAGATGGCACCAACGCAAAATGGTGTATTGTAACTGGGGAATCAACGGATGGAAAAGGTACCAGTGGTATATTGTTTCTAAGTCATCCAACCAACAGGAACCATCCGGAGCCTATGCGAATTTGGCCTTTGGATGCCAATGGAGGAAGAGGCGATATGTTTTTTGAATTTTGCCCTATACGCCACGAAGAATGGAAAATTGAACCTAACCAACAATACGGGTTAACCTATAGAATGATAGTCTTTGATGGGGAGTTAACCGCCCAAGAGGCAGAAACATACTGGCAACATTTTGCCAATGAACCACAAATTGAAGTAACCAAGAATTAAATATAAAGAAGAATGCAACGTAGAAAATTCATTAACAGAACCGCATTGGGTACCGCCGCAATGGTGGGTTTTCCAACTATTGTTCCCGCAAACGTTTTAGGAAAAGATGCGCCTAGTAATAAGATAAACATTGGTCAAATAGGATGCGGCCGTATTGCCCGTAGCCATGATATTCACGATACCATTAGATTTGATCAAACCAAGTATATAGCTGTATGTGATGTAGATTCCAAACGTGCGGACGATGCCAAAGTTTTGGTAGATTCTTTTTATCAAAAGAAACTTGATAAAAAGAAGTACAATAGCACTAGAGTGTACGAGGATTATAAGGAAATGTTGATGGACAAGGATATTGATGCAGTTGTTATCAGTACTCCAGACCACTGGCACTCCCAACCGGCAATGGAAGCGGCTTATGCCGGTAAGGATATTTATCTTCAAAAACCCACTTCGTTGACGGTTAGGGAAGGTCAGCAATTACGAAAGGCCGTACAAGATACGGGTGTTATTCTTCAAGTTGGTACCCAGCAAAGGGCCATGCCACAATTTAGGGTTGCAGCAGAGTTAGTAAGAAATGGACGTATTGGAAAGATACATACCGTAAAAATAGGGTTACCGGGCGACCCTGCCGGTCCAGAGGCTCCTGCAATGCCGGTACCGGAAAACCTAAATTTTGATATGTGGTTGGGTTCTACCCCAGAAGTACCCTATACGGAAATCGGGGTACATCCACAAGATGGGTATAGTAGGCCGGGTTGGTTGAGAATTAGGAATTACGGTGCGGGAATGATCACTGGATGGGGCCAACACCATTATGATTCGGCTGCTTGGGGGATGAATACGGAATTAACAGGACCAAAATCGGTAGAGGCGCTTGCCGAATTTCCAAAATCAGGTCTGTGGAACGTTCATGGAGATTTCTTTGTAAAGCATGAATATGATAACGGAATGACTGTTTATACCAGTGGAGGTTATACCAATGGAATTAAATACATTGGCGAAGATGGTTGGATTTTTGTTTCTCGTGGAGATTATCAAGCTTCGGCTTCCGATCCCGTGGATAAGGAAAAAAGTTCTAAGGCTTTAAATGCCTCGGACCCCAAAATATTGGAATCCGTAATAGGTGGGAACGAAATCCACCTAGAAAAAATAGACGATCAACATGGTAACTGGTTGGATTGTATAAAAACAAGAAAACAACCAATATCAGATATAGAGAAAGGGCATAAGGCATGTGTAATTTGCTTGATAAGTGATATAGCCATGCAATTTGACCGAAAATTGGAATGGGATCCCGAAAAAGAGGAATTCATTAATGACGATGAAGCCAACGCCATGCTACGTAGGGAGCAAAGAAAACCCTATGGTACAGATTATGTACAGGCCTAAAATTAATTTTATGATTTATAAAACACCTCCCAGTTCACGGAGGTGTTTTATTTTTAAACGTACCTTTGAAAGTAATTCAAAAAACACTGAAAATTACATATACTAATGAAGCAATTCGCATCTCTTTTATGCGCGGTAATTCTATTTTCCTGTGCCGAAGAAAAGAAAACTCAAGAACCTAGTAATAAAGAATTATCCAGCAAAGTGAAATTAATGACATTGGATCCAGGGCATTTTCATGCGGCTTTGGTACATAAGAAAATGTATCCCCAAGTAGATTCTACCATTTACCTGTTTGCTCCGGAAGGACCGGAGGTCAACGACTTTTTAAGTAAAATAGAAGCTTATAATACGAGGGACGAAGCTCCTACTCAATGGACTGTAGAAAGCAAATTTGGACAGGATTATTTGGAGCAGATGATAGCCGATAAACCCGGAAACGTTATGATAGTTGCCGGAAAGAACTCTAAAAAAATCGATTATGTGCTAGCCGCGGTAAAGGCAGGTTTAAATGTATATGCAGATAAGCCATTGGTGATCAATCCAGAAGGTTTTGGAAAACTAAAGGAGGCCTTTAAGGTTGCCAAGGAGAACAATGTGCTCATATATGATATTATGACGGAGCGTTTTGAATCTACTACCATGATGCAAAAATTACTTTCTACCATGCCCGGTATTTTTGGTGAACTAACAGATGGAACCGTGGAGGAACCGGCTATTAGTAAGGAAAGTGTGCATCATTTTTTTAAATATGTGAGTGGTAATCCCTTAGTGAGACCGGCCTGGTTTTTTGATGTAAACGAAGAAGGGGAAGGTATCGTGGATGTGACCACACATTTGGTAGATTTGGTACAGTGGGAGGCTTTTCCGGGCGAGATAATAGATACTGCCAACGTTGAAATGGTCAAGGCCAAAAGATGGCCAACCATTTTATCTCCGGAGGAATTCAATAAGGTGACCGGATTGGAAGAATACCCAGAATACTTAAGTAAGGATTTAAAAGATGACGACCTTCATGTTTTTGCCAATGGTGAAATGGTATATAAAATAAACGGGAAGTTTGCCAAGGTTTCCGTTATCTGGAACTATCAGGCTCCAGAAGGAACTGGGGACACGCACTATAGTATTATGCGAGGTACCAAAAGTGATTTGATTATCAAGCAAGGCGAAGCGGAAGGTTATAAACCTATTCTTTACGTAGAGCCAAAAGAGGCAGAAGGATTTGAAGAGATTTTAAATGAGGCTGTTAATGGTAAAGTACAGGATGAATTTGCGGGAACCAGTGTCGAAAAAATGGAAGATGGTACTTTTAAAATTGCAATCCCAGAGGAATTTAAAATTGGTCATGAAGCCCATTTTGGACAAGTAACGGAAAACTTCTTGAAATACTATGAGGCTGGAAAACTTCCGGAGTGGGAGGTTCCTAATATGATATCTAAGTATTACACCACCATAGAAGGGTACAAAATGACCCAAGAATAGGTTTAAGAGCTTAAAATTTCCTTGAAATCTGTAAAAAAAGTTTCAAGGTGCAACATAGATACACTTAAAAACACCATGGTTTCTTGCCAGGTGTTTTTATTGTGTATGGAAACATTTTCCTTCATCACAAACACTCTGGAGATTTCCTTTCCGTTCTCTAGAAAATAAATGTCTTCAAATTGGGCGTTGGGCAAATAGTCTTCTGAAGTTAAGAGGGACCTTAGGGATTGTATTTTTTCCCAAAGTTCTATGCGTCTTTCAAGGTCATCGGTTTCTACATCCAATAGAACCATCGCCTTCTTTGTGTCAAAATGAAATTTAAGGCTCAGTCCTTTTATTTTTGTATTGTATAAGATCCATTTTTTTGGATATGACTTTCCAAAAGCAATCCAAAACTCTTCTCTTAATTTTTTTGACTCCTCCCTGCTGAACATTTAGATGAAATAAGCGAATAGAATTCCTAAAATTATAACAAAGATTTTCCTTAGGTTAAATGAATGGCCTTCAGAGCTTTCGAAAAGAATAACGGTAGAAATATGCAAAAACACCCCAATGACCAAAGCGGTTATAGGAACGTAAAACTCCCGTACCCAATTGGCGTTGGAAGCAATAAAACTTCCTAAAGGTGTCATTAAAGAAAATAGTCCTACAAATAATAATGCCTTCTGGAAAGCTATTTTAGAGTTGAGCAAAAAGATACTTAATATGATGGCAATAGGTATTTTATGGATCAAAACGCCATAAAGCATCGTATGGTGATGACCAATGGGAAAACCCTCCAAAAAGGAGTGGATACACAAACTTAAAAATATGGACCAGGGAAAACCACTTTTTTCATGATTGATGTGTACATGGCCGTGTTCCGCACCCTTGCTAAAAAACTCAAGAAAAATTTGTAAAAGTATGCCTAGCATTACAAAAACACCCACCGTTTTGGAATCTGTTTTTTCGTAAACGGATGGAAACAGTTCAAAAATGGTCAAAGCGAGCAAAAAGGCTCCGCTAAAGGCCAATACCAGCTTAAAATGATTTTTGTTGGCAGGTTTAACCGTATAAACAAAGACAAAGCTTAATAGGACTCCAAGTATTAAAAGTAGGTAGGTCATGAATTTTGATGCGGACGGGATAATGTATCGAATGCTCTTGGTCGGTATGAGGGAGAAAAACTTTCTTACCTCCCGAGGTGTACGAAATAGCCCAAAATCTTAAGGTTTGGGCCAAAATTAACCTATTTTTGCAACTTTCATGTCGTTTTTATGAGTGCAAATTTTAAAATGGTGGCCAAGACTTTATTTGGCCTAGAGGAAATACTAGCTAAGGAAATACGGAATATAGGTGGTGGTAACGTTGCCATTGGAACTAGAAGCGTCTCATTTGAGGGAGATACCGGCTTTATGTACAAGGCCAATCTGTGCCTAAGAACGGCCATGAAAATTATAAAACCCATCCATTCGTTCCCGGTGAGGTCTGAGAAAGAGCTTTATCAGCGAGTTTATGCCATGGACTGGGAAGAATACCTATCGGTAGATACAACTTTTGCTATAGATTCAACCGTACATTCAGATAATTTTTCACATTCTCTATATGTGTCCCAAAAAGTGAAAGATGCCATTGTGGACAAGTTTAGGGATACGGAGGGCAAGCGCCCCAGTGTGGATGTAAAGTTCCCGGACGTACGTATCAATATCCATATTCATAAGGACTTTTGCAATGTATCCTTGGATAGTTCCGGAAGGTCATTGCACCAAAGGGGATATAGGACAGCTACCAATATTGCCCCCATTAACGAAGTGCTTGCAGCGGGATTGTTATTACTTAGTGGATGGGACGGCCAATCTGATTTTCTGGACCCTATGTGCGGTAGCGGAACTATGTTAACGGAGGCGGCCATGATCGCTTGTAACATACCGGTAAATATTAATAGGAAGGAGTTTGCCTTTGAAAAATGGAAAGATTTTGATGAGGAGCTCTTTAATAAGATTGTTGAGGTCTGCCTAAACAAAACAAGGGAGTTCCACCATAAAATAGTGGGCTATGATAAGGCGCCTTCGGCTATTAGAAAAAGCTTGGAGAATATAAAGAATGCCAACTTATCCGAATATATAACCGTTGAAAGAAAAAATTTCTTTGAGACGGAGAAGTTTAATGATGGCCCCTTGCACATGGTTTTTAACCCTCCGTATGGGGAACGTTTAAATCGGAGGGACTTGGATTCCGATTTTGATGTGGAAGCCTTTTATGCCGATATTGGTGATACCCTTAAAAGGGAATATCCGGGCACTATTGCTTGGTTTATCACCTCCAACCTTGAGGCTTTAAAACATGTTGGATTACGGCCTTCCAGAAAAATCAAGGTTTATAACAGTCATCTAGAGTCTAGATTGGTGAAGTATGAAATGTACGAAGGCAGCAAAAAAGCAAAATATCAGTCCAAATAGGGCTGTACTTTTTCCAATTTACATCTATTTGTCTTTAGGTACGGGCTTTTTATCCGCAGGGCGGTTTGCTTTCTTGTAGAGGGGAATTAAATAGGAAATAGAGTAATTGTAACCTACGCCAAAACGACTTCCATCCGTAACTTTATTGAAGCCTGGTATAAATAGGTTCTTAAAATTATCGGGATCCTTATTGGTAACTAAAAATCCCAGCCTTGCACTGGCCCCCAAATATAGGTTTTTGAACAATTCCGCCTTTATACCAACTACAAACTCTAGCCAGGAGGCATTGAGATTACCAAATTTGCCAATTTGTTCCGATCCGGGTGTAAAATCATTAGGGCTCCAATAGCGGTCCGTATTGAAAATTTTATAGTTGTTGAGGGTCTGGCTAAAAGTACTAAATGCATAGCGACCGCCAATATATATCATATTTTGCTCTCCGTACCAGTTGCCGTAAGTGTTGTAGTCAATTCCTAGCTTTAGATAACTTCCAGAAGCGGTAAAATCATAAAGGTCACCTGAGATATCCTCAATGGTACTGCCCAATGGCACGCCTATGGTTTTTTTCTCATTGCCCAGTTCCGCTGCCAAATATAACTTTTGGGTTAAGCGATAGTCCGCTACCACTTCAAGTCCCGTATAGTTTTCCTCCAAGAAAGAGATGAGGGGTCTGCTTAAATCTACCCCAACCCGTAACCCATAGGATTGTTTGTAGGTCACCGTGTCCTTTTTGTTGAGGTCTATAGGTTTCTCTTGGGCATTTGTACCCAATACCCACATAACCATTATGGCGCTAATGAAGAATCTTAACATGTGCCGAGAATGTATTTTCTATAGTAGTGGTAACCAATCTTATTTCTTTGATCCAGAGACTGTCAATGGGTTCGTTTACGTTAGTAGCCAAATTATCATAATTAACAATGTAACCGCAGGCTCTAGATTGGTACAACTCCCTTGTTTCATAATTAAAAGTAAGGGTGTCTATATTTTTATCATCAATTGATGTTTGCCTAGAAAGTATAAATGAGGTGGTATTGGAGTCTACCCGTAAAGGCAAGACAATGGAATCCAAGGAAACGTTGTCTATAGTGTCCTGTACGCCTTCGGGCAAAAGTCCGCTAACAATCAGATTTTGAGCCTCCTTTGTTTGCGTCGTATCTATAATGTCATAAAATCGAATGACCAGATTTGGAGTATCGGCATCTACACAGATGTCATCTTTTTCGCAGGCAGCGAAGGATAGGATGCCTGCGCAAAGTAAGACTACGATTCTTAATTTATTCATTAGGCTGAATCTTTTCTAAAAGTACAACATTTTCCACATGATGCGTTTGTGGGAACATGTCTACCGGTTGCACCTTGGTAACTTTATAAACTTCCTTCATCATTTCCAAATCCCTTGCCTGTGTTGCACTATTACAGCTTACATACACCACTTTGTTGGGGGCAATGTTCAATATTTGCTGTACTACATCTTTGTGCATACCATCTCTTGGGGGATCGGTAATAATGACATCAGGAACGCCGTTTTGCGCTATAAACGTCTCATTGAATACGTTTTTCATATCGCCCACAAAGAAATCTACATTTTCAATGTTATTTCTTACGGCATTGGCCTTGGCATCTGCTATGGCTTCTGGAACCGACTCTATACCTATTACTTTTTTTGCTTTTTTAGAAACAAACTGTGCAATGGTCCCTGTTCCTGTATACAGATCGTATACTAATTCACTGCCCTCAAGGGCTGCAAAGTTGCGGGTAATTTTATAAAGTTCATATGCCTGCTCAGAATTTGTCTGATAAAATGATTTGGCATTGATCTTGAATTTAAGGCCCTCCATTTCCTCAAAAATATGGTCCCTACCAGAGAAACAGATAATCTCCTGATCGTAAATGGTATCGTTCTGCTTTTGGTTTATTACATAGAGCAGGGAGGTTATTTCTGGAAATTTCTCTTTTAAGTAGTCTAAGAGCAATTTTCTTTTTTCTGCATCATCCTCAAAAAACTGAACCAATACCATAATTTCCCCTGTTGAAGAAGTTCGGATCATCAGCGTTCTTAACAGCCCATGTTGGTTTCTTGGGTTAAAAAATTCCATCCCGTTCTCAATGGCAAAATTTCTGGTGGCCAAACGTATGGCATTGGAAGGGTCTTGCTGCAGATGGCATTTTTTAATGTCCAAAATCTTGTCCCACATTCCCGGAATATGAAATCCCAAGGCGTTTTTATCGTCAAACTCCTTATCGGAATTAATTTCGTCCAATGTCAACCATCTACTGTCCGAAAATGAAAATTCCATTTTGTTCCTATAGAAATACGTTTTTTGGGAACCCAGAATGGGGGTAGTTTCGGGCAATTCTAAATGCCCAATTCTTCTAAGATTGTTCTCAACCTCCTTTTGTTTATAGTACAATTGGTGCTCATAGCCCATATCCTGCCATTTACATCCGCCGCAAACCCCAAAATGCTGGCATTGGGGTTCCGTCCTTTTGTTTGAAAAGGAATGAAATTTGGTAGCCACACCCTCAAAATAGGCCTTTCTCTTTTTGGTGGTCTGCACATCTACCACATCACCGGGTACGGTATTGGTTAAGAAAATGACCCTACCGTCCGGAGCCTTGCCCACTGTTTTGCCTTTTGCACCGGCATCAATGACCTCAACATTCTCAAAAACCTTTCGCCTTCTATTCTTTCGCATGGCGCAAAAATAGAATGTTTCTGTCAATAGAAAGGGAGGTTTAAGAGATAATTAAAGTATTCAACTTTTAATCTAAGGAAGCAACACCTTCAACCTTAATTTTATAGGACTCTTCATCGATATTTTGTAATTTTACGGCTCTACAAGGATGATTTCTCTCCTACGCTGAATTTTCGTTTCGGCTCTTGCCGGTAAAATCGAAAGGATAAAGGTATAGAAGGAATTACTGAAGTTTTATTTAAAGTAATTTTTTATCATGTCAGTTTTAGAAAAAATGACTTCTCAAGATGCAATAGCATTGGAAGACAAGTACGGTGCGCACAATTACCATCCGCTACCTGTGGTACTGAGCAGGGGCGAAGGTGTTTATGTTTGGGATGTTGAAGGAAAAAGGTATTACGATTTTCTATCAGCATATTCTGCAGTAAACCAGGGCCATTGCCATCCAAAAATTGTGGAGGCCATGACCCAACAGGCCAAAACATTGACACTCACTTCTAGGGCCTTTTATAATGATATGTTGGGTACTTATGAAAAGTATGTGACTGAAACATTTGGTTTTGACAAGCTTTTGCCAATGAATACGGGTGCCGAAGCGGTTGAAACGGCTTTAAAAGTCTGTAGAAAATGGGCCTATGAAGAAAAGGGTATTCCTGAAAATGATGCTAAAATTGTTGTATGTGAAAATAACTTTCACGGACGAACAACCACCATTATTTCCTTTAGTAACGATCCCGTAGCCCGAAAAAACTTCGGTCCCTACACTACCGGATTTGTTAAAATAGCCTACGACAATCTAGAGGCGCTCGAGAAGGCATTGAGTGAAAACGATAATATAGCGGGCTTTTTGGTAGAGCCCATTCAAGGGGAAGCGGGGGTATATGTTCCGTCCGAAGGATATCTTACCAAAGCAAAAGCCTTGTGCGAAAAATATAATGTGCTATTTATTGCCGATGAGGTTCAGACGGGTATTGCCAGAACTGGAAAAATGCTGGCTGTTGACCATGAAAACGTTCAACCGGATATTTTGATCCTCGGGAAGGCGCTTTCCGGTGGTGCGTATCCTGTTTCCGCGGTATTGGCAAATGATGCTGTAATGGGTGTTATTAGGCCTGGCAACCATGGAAGTACCTTTGGCGGAAATCCCGTAGCTGCCGCTGTTGGTATGGCAGCCCTGGAAGTTGTCAAGGAAGAACAACTGGCTCAAAACGCCCATAGACTAGGGGAGCTTTTTAGGGAGAAAATGAATGCATTCATTGCAAATTGTTCCATTGTGACCAAAGTTAGGGGAAAGGGACTGTTAAATGCTATTCTGATCAATGATACGGAAGATAGTTCTACCGCTTGGGATATTTGTATGGCGCTAAAGGAAAATGGACTTTTAGCGAAACCGACGCACGGCAATATTATTCGCTTTGCCCCGCCTTTAGTTATGAATGAAGAACAATTATTGGAGTGTGTAAGTATAATTACCTCTACTTTAAAGATGTTTGACAACTAATATAGATTGTAATTGAATTAAAAAGCCCGTTCCTATCCAAGGAACGGGCTTTTTGTTGAAAAATAAAAATGTCATTATTCCAGACCTAGTCCAAAGCCGTCAGTTGTAAAGAATGCTATAATGGCTCCAAAGTACAATATAGTAAACAGTAATAGTACAATGGAAATACCTATACATATATAGGAAAGTGTTTTACCGGTTTTGGCATTTTCTATACCTGTATAGAGATTAGGATTTTCGTCATATAGCTTTTGGGCACTTTTGGCACTGTTTAGGCCAATTATCCCAAAGATAAGGGCAAAAGGACCGCAGCATACAAAAGGTGCGATAACCCCAATTATGCCCATGGTTAAGGCGGTACTGGCTCCAGGTAATTGTTGATTTTGCATTTTATTGGTTCATTAATTCTTCCATTTTTTCTTGTAATAATTCTTGATCTTGTAAAGCGTCCATTCCAAAGTAAGAAACGATACCTATGATATAAATCAAGAAAAGGGCACTTAGAACAATTCCAATAATTGCCAAAATTTTACCGGTCTTTACGTTGTTAAAGTCAGAATAGAGTTCCGGATTTTCCAAATAGATATCTTTCGCCTTTTTTGCTAAAACTAACGTTACTATACCAATTATTAGTCCTAAAATTCCGTAACAGCAGCATGTTACAATTGATAAGATTCCTAGGACAAGTATAATAGTTGCATTGGGGAGTTTTTGTTGTTCCATAATTTAGTGGGTTATATGAGTCATTTTTATAATATAGTTAGCAATAATAGTTGCTCCAGTTGCAATTCCAAGGGATAATTGGATGATATTCGAATATTTAAATTTTAAAAACTGATTTAAAATTGTAAACAGAACGAAGGGGATTAATATAAAAATAGGAGGGTACATATGAAAGGCTTCAGTGAATTCACCCTTAATTAAATAAAGTAGAGAACGCTGCATTCCACAACCTGGACAATCTATACCAAACAATTGCTTGTTTAAACAAGGCAGCATGTAATCTTCTATTCCCAGAAGAAAGGTGGTTAGTTGAAATTTCAAAACGCAATCAATTTTGTTGAGGAAAATTACCATTATTTTTGTGGATATAAAATAAAACATGACCGTTTTTAAAGTAGGGGATAACGTAGAGGTACTGGATGATGTAATTTCAGGAAGGGTAATTAAAGTGCACCCCTCTGAAATCACTATTGAGACAGATGAAGGCTTTTTTCTTGATTTTGAACCTGCCGAACTCGTTGTTGTGGAAAGCGGTGAAATAAGGGTGAGTAATTTTGAGGTCAGCCAAATGAAATCTCAAAAAGAACAACCTAAAAGAAAAAGATCAGCTTCCGTAAAACCAAAACAAAGAAACGCTCCAAAAATGGAGGTGGACCTTCATATCAATCAATTGACCAAAAATACCAAAGGCCTTAGTAATTTTGATATGCTAAATATTCAAATGGATGCGGCCAGAAGGCAGTTGGAGTTTGCCATTGGAAAGCGCATACAAAAAGTGGTTTTTATTCACGGAGTTGGAGAAGGGGTACTAAGGGAGGAACTTTATTCCCTATTTCGCAGGTATGACAATCTAAGGTATTATGATGCGGATTATAGCCAATATGGCTTGGGAGCCACTGAAGTCTATATTTTTCAGAATGGGTAACTAATTTCCAAATGTGGTATAACTTCCCATTTCTACATTTTCAATCAACGGCAGTTGAACGTCGTCCACATCATCTCCATTACCTTTTAGTTGTAGAATAAGGCTGTCTATGGTAAAATTGTGCGTGTACGTAATATTTCCGTTTTCGTCTGCCTCGCCGGCAAGTGTTTCTATTTTTAGGCTACCTCCAATGGAGTTATAATACCACGAATTGATATCTTCGGAAAGCTGCGCCGTTGAGCATGGCATATCTTCCGATATTTCCACATCGGCAACCACATATCGCAATGCTCCACCAGATATATCCACGGATCTTGGAGTGTTTTCCGTAACGGTGTTCACCAACTGATCAAAAGGAACATCAAGACTCAAAAACTCATCATTTATGGTCTTGTACAACCGTATGGTGCCTTCGATAGGGTTTTCCAGACATTCCACATAGGAATCAATATCGCTATAATTTGAAAAGGGTATTTCTAAACTCGCACTATTGGCAACGCTTGTGGTGAAGGTTCCATAATTAAAAGAAGAGGTGTCGGTAATACTTTCGCCTTGCGCATTTACCAGGGTAAGGCCGGTAATGGTAATCTGATGGCCGTAGTTCTTTACATTTCTTGCGGCCGATAATATTTTTGTTTCAATGCCCAAGGTGCCGCCAGTAGCCGTATTTTCTTCCATGACCATGGGCTCAATGGGCGGTATATTACTGCAAAAATAATCCGAAGAAACATCATCTGAAAACAAGCGGTAAGTTAGACTGGACGATGAAGGTATTGCGCTTGTAATTGTGCCCGTTTCTGAAGTCTCGTTAGCTAGTAGGCCTCCTTCCAAATCTAGAATCAGCGCTTCGTCTCCATCAATTTTAAAGAAAAATGTAGTTTCGGTGGCATCCTCTTCCTCTCCACAATTGGAAATACTAACGGAATCAAAATCAACTTGTTCTATTTGTAAATCGCCATCATCGCACGAAAAAAGTGCCAAAAGCAAACAGGAAAGCATGGTTTTCTTCATGGTCCAAATTTAAAGGAATTTAGGAACAAGTTTAAGTCCATTTAGGGAGAAATTAACTTTAATTACTCTAATTTTGCCCCCTTGTTTCATTAAAAGAACGCGGTACTTAGTTATGGAAAAAGTGTATTTGGACAATGCGGCTACCACTCAGGTAAGAGACAATGTTATAGCCAAAATGCAGGAGGCCTTGTCTCAAATGTATGGCAATCCTTCCTCAACGCACAGTTTTGGCCGGTCTGCCAAGACCGCCATTGAAAGCGCTAGAAAAACCATTGCCAAGTACTTAAACGCCCACCCTTCCGAAATTATTTTTACTTCTGGCGGAACCGAGGCGGATAATATGATTTTACGCTGTGCTGTAAGGGATTTAAACGTTAAAACCATTATCACCACCAAGATTGAACACCATGCCGTTCTCCACACTGCAGAGGACCTGGAAAAGGAGGCCGGAATAAAATTGCAATTTGTTCATCTGGATGCTGAGGGCAACCCGGATTTAAATCATTTAGAAACACTATTAAAGGCTGATGACTCCAAGAAATTGGTGAGCCTTATGCATGTGAACAATGAAATAGGAAACATTTTGCCTATTGATGAGGTATGTGATCTGTGTCATAAACACGATGCCTATTTTCATTCAGATACCGTGCAGAGCATTGGTCACTATCCTTGGGACGTGAAAAAGACGCCTGTGGATTTTATGACGGCCGCTGCGCATAAATTTCATGGGCCAAAGGGCATAGGGTTCGCTTTTATTAAAAGAAATTCAGGTTTAAAACCAATGATTTCCGGAGGGAGCCAAGAAAGAGGATTTAGAGCAGGAACGGAATCTTTTCATAATATTGTGGGACTTGAAGAAGCATTTACTTCTGCCTATGATTTGCTGGAAGATGAAATGGCGTATGTGCAAGATTTAAAACAATATTTTATAACTCGTTTAAAGCAAGAAATACCCGGTGTTGCACTTAATGGACTTTCCGGTGATATGGAAAAAAGTACCTATACCTTGGCCAACGTGCGCTTGCCAATAGACCCTCAAAAAGCGTTGATGCTTTTATTTCATTTAGACATTAAAGGAATTGCATGTTCCAAAGGCAGTGCTTGCCAATCTGGTAGTGAAGGTGTATCTCATGTGTTGGCCGAAATTTTAAAGGAAGAAGACCTGAAAAAGCCTTCCATACGTTTTTCATTTTCAAAATTCAACACCAAAGAAGAATTAGATTATACCGTACAGGTATTAAAGTCCTTTGTGGAGAATTAATTGGATTGCTTTCGATCTCTCCGTTTTTCCCTATCGTAAGGAAATTTACGCGCCGCCAGTTTCATCATACGGTCAATAAGATCGTTGGTATTTTTACCCGATTTTTTATTGATTTCCTTTTCGTATTTCCAAAGTAGTTTGCCACTATCCCCATCGCTTATTTTAACCCCAATACGTCCGTAATTGGCGCTTCCGGAGAAATAATCCATAAAGTTAAAATCTGTGGACACTCCGTTGGAAAGTAGTACGTTTAAATCAATATTACCACTAATTATGCCGTCCACTCCCAATATTTCACTAAGCTGTTTAATAGTGTAAACGTCAATATTCTTAAAGGAAATATCGTTCTGAGCCAAAATGGCGTTGGTGTTTTTTATATTCTGGAACTCTACAGAAAACTTCTTTTTCTTTTTTCGTTTGGAAAAGTAGGTTTCTAGGGCATTTTGTACAGCGTAACCTTCTTTTTCTTCCAAATTCTTTAATTCCGTTTTGGAAATATCATCGGTTAGATCCAACTTGGTTAAAAAAGGTATGATTGCAAGGACTTGATGGTCTTCACTTAGGTCATCAAATTTATTGCTTTCATAAATATTCTTCTGGGCATTGACAATACCCATGGTCAGCATAAGAATAGTAAAAATCAGCTTCTTCATCATTATCTAAAAACGCATTCGTACTCTTAAGTTCAATACCCTCCCCGTCATAAAATTAGGAATGGCGTATTGGTTTTTACTTTCTACGTCCCTCACCCAAGTATTGGTAATGGAATTTTGGATGTTGAACATATTAAAAAGTTCCAAGCCGGCACTTAACTCCTCAAATTTATGGAGCCAATGTCCTTTGGGGTAACTTTTATTACCATCGGCAAAAATATAGGAAATTCCTAAATCGGCACGCTTATAATCCCGTAATCTGCTCTGGTAATTATAGGGGTCTGTATAACTGGGAGAACCACCAGGAACTCCGGTATTATAAACCAAGTTAAGATACATCTTAAAATTGGGTACTTGGGGAATGTAATCTTGGTAGAGAATGCCTAGTTTAAAGCGTTGGTCCGTAGGTCTGGCAATATATCCCCGATTGTTGCTGTTTTCTTCCGTTCTTAAAAACCCAAGGCTCAACCAAGATTCCGTGCCTGGTACAAAAGCTCCTTGTATTCTTACGTCTGCACCGTATACATAGGCGGTAGCATTGTTATTGGCCACATATCTAATCCTAACATCATCTAACGTATAGGTGTTTACTTGAGATAGGTCTTTGTAGTATAGTTCACTACTCAAATGAAATGGCCGGTTCCACCAAGTAAAGGAATATTCATTGCTGGCTACCCAATGCACGGACTTTTGAGCTTTTGTTTCTGGATGAACGTTACCGTTAAAATCTCTGAGTTCCCTATAAAATGGAGGTTGTTGGTACACCCCACCGGACAGTCTAAAAAGCATATCTTTACTCCAATTGGGCTTTAATGCTAGTTGAAACCTTGGGCTCCATATGAAGTGGGACGCACTATTTAGACTTTGACCGCCTATATGCCAATATTGAGAGCGAAGGCCGGCATTGTAATAAAACTCATGGGAATTGAAGGTTATTCTATTGCTGAATTGGATAAAACCGGAGACCCTGTTGGTATTAACGTAGTTTCTGGCATAAATACCTGTAAAGGGTACCAAAGGAGCTTCAAAGGGTTCATAGGGTTGGTTATTACGAAATTCCGTCAGCGGAGGCCGCACGGAATAACCCAAAGAGTCTAAAAATTCCGATTCCCTAATTTGATCCCTTATATTTTCATGGGTAAATTTTAGCCCCCAACTTAATTTCTTTTCTACTTTAATATGACTTCCTGTATGTCCAATATTTACTATTACGGCATCCAAATCATTTCTAGCTCTTTTAAATTGACTGCCATTGCCTCGTGGTGAAGACGCCCCTCCAGATTCGCCAATTTCTAAAGGCGACAAAGCGTAACTTGCTATTACATCGCTGTATTCTTCTTCCTGTGTGTGGTACACAGAGCTTGTAAAATGTACAATGGTTTGATTGTTGGTAAAGTAAGTGGACTTTAGGGCGCCAAAAGTAGTTTTATATTGGTTGTTTTCCCTTCCTTCGTAGAAGACGTTAAGTGTTCTAGGGTCATTAATGGTACCAAAGGTAGTTGAACGGCTTAAGGGCTCATTTTGGTAATCGTTCACGGAGATATTACCAAGAAAACTTAGATGGAACTTATGGCTGAACTTATAATTACTATAGGTTTGAAAATCTATGAAAACGGGAGTGAAATTAGCTTCCGTTTGGGTGCTGTTCACCAATAGGCTGTTGTTTCTGTAACGTAGACCGTTGATAGAACCAAATTTTTTATTCGCTGAAGCCGTTTCTACCGTGGCGGAAGCACCCAAGAAACTAAGGTCTAATTGAGTGTCAAAATCGTTTGGGTTTTTATAAGTAATGTCCAAAACGGAGGATAATTTATCTCCATACTTTGCCTGAAATCCGCCAGAGGAAAACGCTACATTTTGAACCATGTCGCTATTCACAAAACTAAGTCCCTCCTGTTGTGCGGACCGTATTAGGAAAGGTCTGTAAACTTCAATGCCATTGATGTAGACCAAGTTTTCATCATAATTGCCCCCTCTAACGCTGTATTGTGTACTTAATTCATTGTTGGATGTAACTCCTGGCAGTAGTTTCAATAGGTTTTCTACACCGGCATTGGCACCTGGGATTTTTCTAATGACTTCAGGAGAGATAGTTGTAATACCCTCAATCTTTTTTCGTCCTAAAGAACTGACGGTTACTTCGGAAATTTGGGTAATGTTCTCTTTGAGAACAGGGTTAAACTCAAATGTTTCATTGGTGTTGAGAATAAGTTCGTTCAGTTGAGCGGACTTATATCCCACATGTGAAAATTCTACAATTATGGAGCGGTCCGCCGGTACTTCCAAAATGTAAAATCCGTTGGGGTCCGTTACAGTACCTTGGTTTCCAACATGTACAGATACATCTGAAAGTGGCTCCTCAAGTTCGTTGGTAACAATTCCTGTAAGGTTCGCTTTTTGGGCATAACCGACCGAGACAAATAATGTCAGCAAATATAAAAGAACCGATGCTTGCCACTTCAAGAAGTATTATTTTCTAAAAAACGTGCTTTTGAATGTACTGGTATTACCCACATTGTCCGTGACAATAACTTCTAGGTTGCATTCCTTTTGGTCGAGGATTACATCGTCAAAATTATAGGTCAAGGTATTGGTCTTAGGTTCATATTCCATTAAAATCCACTTACCGTTAATGGTAGCGGAGTAGGTATCTACGCCGCTAAGGTCATCGGAAATATGAACGCTTAAATAATGGTAATTACTCAACCATTTTTGGTCTTTAAAGTTTTTGGGTCTAATGGTTGGGGCAACTGTATCCTTTGCCAGCGTATAGGTGCCCAAATTGCGGGTACGGGTGGTAAAGGTATTTCCTCTTTTATAGGTGGAGGAGTAATGCGGTCTTAATCTGCTATCCAATCTGGCTATGAACATTTGGTTACGTTCATCGGCACTATATTTTTCAACATCAAAGGTGATGGTAAAATTTCTATGGGCGGCTACTCGGCTGTTATGTATGGTTACCGTGTCTTCCCCTTTTTCTAGTTCGATATAAAAATTGTCATAGAAAGTATTGGCCGGAAAATAAACCTTGGCACCAACCAAATCATAATTGTTGGGTTTTTTGGCTATGACGTAATTTTCCGTTTTCTCTTCATCTTTCTCAACAACCACCGCTTCTTTTTTACCTTCTACGGGAATTATCGCTTTGGTAATATTGCCTTCAAAGTCCTTTATAACCAATTCTACCTGATAACTTAGTCCTTCCCTAATATCTATTTTTCCATCATTATAGATGGTATTATAAATACTTAGTTTATTTCCCGGAGCCTTGAAAAGTCTTTGTACCCTTTGGCGATATCTGCCATAGCGGTCGTAATCAATTAAAGTATTCAGTAAACGTGTTTCGGAAAAAGAAAAACTCTCTAAATCATAATCAGTATAGGTGGTACCATTTACTAATTGCTGAACGGAATACACCCCATTACGGTTGGCCGCCAAATCTTGGCGGTCATACCCTATAAAGCCAAAACCAATGGTTCCTGAGGCGTTTACTTTTTGGGCCAGAAAGGTACCGTCTGCCTGTTTTTTAAAACTGATTTCAATAGGTTCCTTACTCTGGTTCACCACGGCATCATCAGATAATGCATACCCATATATTTTTTCCAAAGTAGGATTGGTGGCATCCCTCACCTCAAAACCGTACAGTAGTGGATTGGTAGGTTTTTCTGAAATGCTACTCCGAATTTCAAAGTGAAGGTGTGGGCCAGATGAGCCGCCTGTATTTCCACCGTAGGCTATTACGTTACCTTTGGTAACTTTTAGTTCCCCGTATTTGGGAAATACCTCTACCTCATATGATTTTTTCTCATATTGCACTTTTTTGATGTATTCCTCAATTTCTGGTCCAAACTTTTGAAGGTGTCCGTACACAGAGGTATAACCATTTGGGTGTGCAACATAAAGAGCTTTTCCATAACCCCAGTGGGAGACCTTTATTCGGGTAACACTACCATCACCAATAGCGTAAATTGGTAGACCTTCCCTTTGTTTGGTCTTAATGTCTATACCGGAATGAAAATGGTTAGAGCGTAGCTCTCCAAATGTACCGGCTAGTATAATAGGAATATCCATTGGGGACCTAAAAGCGTCCTGAGGATAGTTTTCCTGTGCGTTGACGATAATACAAAAACAAAAAAGTAGTAGTAAAATAGATTTGCCCATAATCTTTTAAAGAAATACGAAATTAGCCAAACGTATTGTAAACTTGAAAAATCAAATTCATAAAAATGCTAAGTCCACTGAGTTTCAACGTAAATAAACTTGTTAAAGTATTACTTCAACATTATTTGAAAAAAGAATTGCTAGGAAGTATTAGGTATGTTAACTTTGTGTAAAATGCATCGCGTTTGAAATTATGAGTGAATTGGTACAGGTTGTCGACTCTTTGGAGAACAAAATCAGCAAGTTACTGCATAAGATGGAGTTGCTCCAACAGACAAATACCAGATTGGAAGAAGAACTAAATTCCCTAAAAAATGACCGGGAAAAGGTTTTGGAATCCGTTTCCTTTTGGGAGGAAAAATATAATTCACTTAAACTAGCGGACTCGATGTTTGGCAGTAATACAGATAAGACAGAAGCTAAGCTTAAGATAAATGCTTTGATAAGGGAGTTGGACCATTGTATAGCCCAACTTTCGGAATAATAAAATCAAAATGTCAGAAAAGCTCAAAATAAAGCTCTCCATTGCGGATCGAGTTTATCCCTTGACCATAGACCCAAGCCAGGAAGAAGGCTTGCGAAAAGCGGCCAAGAATATTGAGCAATTGGCAAAAAAGTTTGAACAGAGTTACGCCGTTAGGGACAAGCAAGATGTATTGGCTATGTGCGCTTTACAGTTTGCCTCTAAAATAGAACAGCGGGGCATTGATCAAACCGAAAACAACCAAGAGGCTACGGAGCGTTTAAAATCTCTGGAACAATTGGTTGCATCTAAGCTTGGTGTAAAGTAAACGTTCTTTAAAATAGCATAAAGTTACTGCCCACATTGGTACTATCTTTTGACAAACTCAACGTTAATTTGTTTAAAAAGGGTGAGTTTAGGTTGTAAAAGCAGGCCTTACTAGTATAAGGATCCTTGAGCAGCCTGTTAGCCCTAAACCTGTTTTTAGGAGTTTGTACAAAACTTCTCCAATGTGGGTTTTTTTATATTAAATATTAAGTATATGGATATTGCAACACTAATAATAGCAGCAATCGTAGGTATCGTCATTGGCTTTGCGATAGCTAAATTTTTGGAAAAGGGAAAAGCTTCCAAGACCCTTTCCGAAGCCAAAAACAAGGCCGAGGCCATTCTAAAGGATGCCAAAACGGAAGGGGAAAACATTAAAAAGGACAAAATCTTTCAAGCCAAAGAAAAATTTTTGGAACTCAAGGCAGAGCATGAGAAAGTAATTGTTAGCAAGGACAAGAAAATAAACGAAGCCGAAAAGCGTACCCGTGATAAAGAATCACAGGTGAGCAGTGAATTGGCCAAAAACAAAAAGCTGAACCAACAGTTGGATTCCAAGCTAAAGGAGTTGAACCATAAGGAAGAATTCTTTGAGAAGAAACAAACAGAACTGGATAAGCTCCATAGAAATCAAGTTCAACAATTAGAGGTCATTTCCGGGCTCTCTGCGGATGAGGCCAAAGGTCAGTTGCTGGAGTCCTTGAAGGAAACCGCTAAAACGGACGCTATGGCTTATATCCAGACAACCTTGGAAGAAGCTAAACTTACTGCCCAGCAGGAGGCCAAGAAAATTGTTATTAATACCATTCAAAGAATTGGTACGGAAGAAGCGGTGGAGAACTGCGTTTCCGTTTTCAATTTGGAATCCGATGATGTTAAGGGTAGGATTATTGGTAGGGAAGGACGAAATATTAGGGCTTTGGAATCTGCAACGGGTGTAGAGATTATAGTAGATGATACCCCTGAAGCAATTATACTCTCTTGTTTTGACTCGGTTAGGAGGGAGGTAGCTCGGTTGTCACTACATAAGCTAGTGACAGATGGAAGGATCCACCCTGCTAGAATTGAAGAAATTGTCAAGAAAACAGAAAAGCAGATTGAGCAGGAAATTGTGGAGGTTGGTAAACGTGCCGTTATTGATTTGGGTATTCATGGATTGCACCCAGAATTGGTACGGGCCGTGGGTAGAATGAAATACCGTTCATCCTATGGTCAAAACCTATTGCAACACTCTAGGGAGGTAGCCAAACTTTGCGGTGTAATGGCAGCTGAATTAGGTCTGAACCCTAAATTGGCCAAACGTGCCGGTTTATTGCATGATATTGGTAAGGTTCCTAATACAGAGGCTGAGGTAGAAACTCCTCACGCCATCTTAGGTATGCAATGGGCAGAAAAATACGGTGAAAAATCAGACGTATGCAATGCCATTGGTGCCCACCATGATGAAATTGAAATGAAAACCTTGATTGCGCCCATTGTTCAAGTTTGTGATGCGATTAGTGGAGCAAGGCCAGGTGCTCGTAGACAAGTATTGGATTCCTATATCCAACGATTAAAGGATTTGGAGGATATAGCCTTTGGCTTTGGAGGGGTCCAAAAGGCCTATGCTATACAAGCTGGTAGGGAACTTAGGGTAATAGTGGAAAGTGAAAAAGTAAACGATGAAAAAGCGGCCCAGCTTTCGTTTGAAATTTCTCAAAAAATCCAAACTGATATGACCTATCCGGGGCAAGTGAAAGTTACCGTGATCAGGGAAACCCGTTCGGTAAACGTTGCCAAATAAGCATTTACTAGGTACAAAATGAAAAGACCGCAATCGCGGTCTTTTTTTTTATCTTGAGGAATGATTTAGAGGTCTAATACAAGCGGCATGTGATCACTTAAATGTAGCCAATTAGTAGGTTTGCCAATGGAAAAGCTTCCCATAGATTGAAAACAAGGATACCCAAAAAAGTAATCTATGTGGTATGGCTTTTCAGGGTTTTTATGGTGGTAAAAAGTAGGTATCCTTTCTTCTGATTGTTTTTCTTGATAATAGGTATGATACAGGCTTTCAATTCCTTTTTCTTTGAGTTGGCGAACAACATCTGTATGATTCCACCAACGATCCCATTGGTCCCATTTTTTATTGCTATTAAAATCGCCGGCTATTAAAATCTTGTTTAATTTAGGTAGATTTATCTGCAGATATTTGCAGAACTGACCTATATAACCAAAATTAGGGGAACTGTTTTGTTTTGTCCATACCCCTAATAATTGAAAATCGTTATTGACCAAGCAAGGAAGAAATAGCTTTACTTGGTGGTCACTGTAATAGTCTGACCAATTAAGCGGTAATAAATCAATGTCTCTTCTTGCGAAAATTCCTAAACCCTTAGTTTCTTGAATCTCCTATCCAGAGGTGGTTAGCTCCCCATAATTCATAGGGAGTGTTGGGGTAATTAATCGGATTTCCACATTCTTGGATAATGTATATGTCCGCGTTCAGTTTTACTAGTTCATGGAATTTCTTCCTTAAGGCACCATTACAATTCCATGAAACAATTTTCACTTACTTTATCCTTTTGGATTGCGTAGTAAACGAAAGCCCTTGTTGTCCTACGGTAGAATTCATGACGCCTTCAAACAGGGGTTCTGGTGTATTTAGAGGTTTTTTCCATTCAAATAGAAAATTGGAACCCGTGCCCCCTTCTACGTCCACCTCGTCTATAATTATTTCAGTGGTTTCCATAGGGGCAAGATACAAGGGATGGTTAAAATACGTACGAACCAATTTTCCATGGGTATCAAAATATTCAGCTTTTAAAAGATAGATGGTATCTTGATCGCTGGTATTTCGCATACTTACCATGGCCGTGAGATTATGCGTTTTATGCTCCGAAAGGCTATAAATTTGGGAATAGATGGATAAGTAAGATTTTCCATATTCGAGACTATCCAAAGAGCTTACATCCACTTTTCTTTTGGACCAGTTTTCGGGGTTTATGGAGCTCACCTCTTTTTTTTCTTCAAAATTACAAGAGGACAGAAATATGGAAAACAGAAGAGCAACCGAAAAAATTCTCATTTGTTTGGGATTTAAATTGGTATTTCAAATCTACCAATTTAAACCTTATAAATACGAGGTCCCTGAAATCAAAAAAGCTTGATACTAGATTATATATGAATGTGTCCTGTGAGGAATAATTGACATTTTCCACGCATTTCTACTCGGTTTTCCAACAAGGTACATTGTAAATCACCACCTCTTGCCGATAGTTGTTTAGCATTAAATTCCGTTTTGCCGGTTTTTTGGTGCCAAAGAGGGGTCAAGGTGGTATGTGCGGAGCCTGTAACCGGGTCTTCATTAATCCCTGATTGAGGTGCAAAAAAACGTGATACAAAATCTACGGAGCTACCTATTGCGGTAGCAATGACTCCACGGGCATTCAACTTTTGGATGCTTTCCAGTTCGGGCTGTAGGGTTGCGATTTCTTCTTCAGAATCAAATACCAAGACAAAATCGGTTTTTCCTTCATAGGCTTCTTTTGCCTCTAACTGAAAGCATTTTTTTAAGTCATCCGATAAGGATATTTTCTCCAGTTCGTCCGCAGGGAAGTTCATACTAAGCATATCCTCTCGCTTTTCTACGAGTAGTTGGCCACTTCTTGGAGAAATAAATTTGATCTGGTCTTTAGAATAACCTTCCAAATAAAATAAAACGTAAGCCGCAGCCAGAGTGGCGTGACCACAGAGGTCAACCTCAGTAGTAGGTGTAAACCATCTAATTTCAAAGTGATCTTGTTTAGGAACATAGAATGCAGTTTCCGCCAAATTATTCTCCATGGCTATTTTCTGCATAAGCTGGTCTTCTAACCATTCTTTTAATGGACAGATCGCCGCAGGATTACCTCCGAAGACTTTATCGGTAAAGGCATCAACTTGGAATAGTCTTAGCTTCATGAAGTCTAACTTATAAGCACCCAAGGTACATAAAGCTCCTATGTAAACAAATTCTCTTTTAACAATGTAAAATGAAAATAGACACCTTTATCTCCATTTGGTCTATGGCCTAAAGTAATGACCCCTCCAAGTCTTTCTACAATACTTTTGCTTGTTGCCAAACCAATTCCAGTGTCCTTGGGGCCCGATTTGTGAAGCGTTTCGAACATAACAAAAACCTTATGCCAGTATTTTTCCGGTATTCCTTCTCCGTTGTCCTCAAATGTAAATTGATAAAAGTCCTGGTCCTCTTTGAACCCTATCCAAACATTAATTGGGTCTTCACAGAATTTAAGGGAGTTTTGAAGGAGATTTCTAAAAATTTGTTCAAAACCGGGGAGGGAGTGATTGATTTCTGTACCAAAGTTGTCAAAAACAATCTTTATTTTATTCGCTGCGTCTACTTCCTTCGCTATTAGTTCAATCTTTTTTTGAGGTGCAAACTTCTCAAAGCAAACTTCGGCATTGGTAATTTTTATGTATTGAGTTATTCCCCTAATCATTGACTCCATATAATAGATACGTTCTTCAATAGTATCTAACCATTCTGGAATCTCCGTATTCTTTAAGAGGTGCAGGTAATCTTCCTTCATAAAACCTACCAATGACGTAATACCGTGTAAAGGCGTTTTCATATCATGGGCCATACGATAGGTGAAATGCTTTAATTGATCATTTTTGGCTTGAAGTTCTTTATTAGTGACAAGTTGTAAATAATTCTGGCGTCTTAGTTCTAGCTGCGCCATAACTTGATTGGCCAAGAACCGTAGGGCTTCATATTGTTTAGTGGTAAACTGTTCCCTTGGTTTTGTATCGATCACGCAAAGCGTTCCTATGGAAAAGCCATCTTTTGTGTTTAAAGGAGCACCTGCATAGAACTGTACTTTTGGGCCGCCAATCACTAGCGGATTATCGCTAAAGCGCTCATCTGCTTTTGCATCGGGTACCACAAGTAAGTTGTCGGGGTCATTAATGGCATGTGCGCAAAATGCCAAATCGCGCGGGGTTTCGGTAGCATCAATACCAAAATGTGATTTAAACCATTGCCGCTGCTCATCAACCAAGGATACAAGGGCCATTGGAGTGTCGCAAATATCAGCGGCAATCCGGGTAATGGCATCATATTCATCCTCGGCCAATGTATCTAGAATATGAAAGCTTTGAAGTGCCTTTAGTCTCTCTTCCTCATTTGCAGGAATAGTTGGTTTGATCATCTATTAAATGGTTTAATGATGTTACTCTCAAATGAAAATTATTGGGGAACTTTCATTTAAGTCCGTTTACTACGAACATTAAACACTTTAAACGAAAACGAAAGAAAGATTATTGTGGGTATTCTTAATTTTTTGTAAGAAAAAGATTAAAAAATTTATTGGCGTCTTTGATGTTTTCTATGCCAAGCAGCCAACAAACTTCTGATAGGTCTGAGAAATCAACGCCGCCTTTGGCAACCGCCTCATTATTATATCTGCCCTCAACGCCATTATATTGCAGTCCTAATTCAATGGCGTGCTCCCACAATTTAAGAAGGTCCGGATTATTAATATGATGATCCCAATCTGTAAAGGTTTCGCTTCTAAAGCCCGGGGTGCCATTTCCAACAGCATTGCCATCGGGAATTTTATGATAGGTAGCCTTGTTCTTTACATATTCCAGCGCTTGGGGATTGGTTACTTTTTCATTCCAGTCACTATGCTGTACAATATGAAAATGATCTTTTAAACTTAAGCGTGGATCTTCTTTGGCCACCGCTTTCATTAGGGCCGCAGAAAAATCTGATTGACCGGCTTCGGCAATCCAAACCCTGCCTCCATTGTCCAATGTTTTTTTGACCAACTTATTAACCTTTGCTACGGCCTTTTCAAAATCCTTATGCGCATCGGTCCAATTATTCCCAAAGGCCATTTTAAAAAGGCTATTGGGCGGCACATACAGCCCTTCTTGTTCACCGTAGGTACCTGCAACTGCGTGATATTTAATACTTGTATAATCAGGTTGAAGCATCAAACTTTTAAAGGCCGCTACTGTGTGCAGGTCATCCACATCTGTTTTACAGTCAAAGTGACCTAATAACAAATCTTTCTCCTTGTTAAAACGATCTTCTTGGGCTTTGAGCGCATTCTGAAATCCACAAATGACAACAGCAAAAACAACGAAGGTTCTAACAATGGAATACATATAAATAATGGGTTTTAAAATGCTCGGTTAATTTTATTCTTCGGAATCGTCGGTAGACTCATCATCACTTTCAGCCTCCCTATGAAGACTGTTTTCCATGATGTTGAGCTTTTTAAGTTTTGCTTTCCATGTGGTCAAAGACTCTTTATGGCTATTGACCCTTTTTACTACATCTTGCACTAATGGGTTGTCTTCACTGGCATTGGAGAAAAACTGAAGGTTATTTTCCAATTGACGGATTTCTCCTTTGATTTCCTCTATTTTCTTACGGATAAAACTTCGTTCATTTTGAATGGCCCTTACATTTTCTGAATCTGCCAGTTCCTGAACTTTATTACCGTATTTCAATAATTCAGCATCTTGTCTGCTTACTTTCAATTTCTTGAACATGGCATCCAAAATCTTATTGAATTTCTGGTCAATATTTTTCTTCCTAAATGGAACCCTGCCGTAGTTTTTCCATTCGGCAATAAATTCCTTAAGTACCAAAATATCCTTTTCCCTATCTCCGCTCAATTGAACATCCTTAAGACGGTTGAGGCATTCCTCTTTTTTCCTATAATTTTCCTCCTCTTCCGCTGCACCTTTATTTTTAAGGGCATGGAGCCTGTCAAAATAATGGTTACAAGCGTTTTTAAATTCTTTCCAAATCTTATCAGAGTACTTTCTGGGAACATGCCCAATTTTCTTCCATTCACTTTGGATGCGCTTCATTTCTTGGGTGGTACTATCCCAATCCTCGCTGTCTTTTAATGAAATCGCCAAATCCAATAACTCCCTCTTTTTCTGAAGGTTTTCTTGTTGGTCTTTTTTGAGGTTTTTATAATAGCTGTTTTTATTCCGATTAAAAGACCTTACAGCATCCTTAAAGGAAGCCCAGGTTTTTTCATTTTTATTTCTAGGAACTTTCCCGGCTGCAAAGAAGTTTTCACGAAACTCCTCTACTTTTTTTATTTGCTGCTGTAGACCTCTATGATTATTGGCCGTATTTTCTGCTATTTGCCTAATAGACTTGATAATTTCCTGCTTCTTCTCCCAGTTCTTTTCAAATAGGGCGTCCTGTTCCTTATAATGGTCTTGTCTTCTTTGGTGCAGAACCTTGGTAGCATTGCTAAAGCGCTCCCAAATTGCTTCTCTATGTTCTTGGCCCACAGGGCCTATATCCTCTTTCCAGATTTTATGGAGAATCTGCAATTCTCTAAAAACCTTGTTCAGGTCTGGCTCCGTTGCCAATGCTTCGGCCTGTTGTACCAGTTTTTCCTTTTCGGCAAGGTTGTGCTTAAAATCCAGGTCGCGCAATTCTCTGTTAAGATGTAGGAAATCGTAAAATATTTCCACATGATGCTGGTAGGTTCGCCATACATCATTGTAGTTATTTCTGGGAATTGGGCCAGCATTCCTCCATTGTTCCTGTAAATCCTTAAAGTTTTTGTAGGTAGTGTTCATATCCTCTTCTACGTTCACCAACCCCTTTAGTTCTTCAATAATTTCCAGTCTTTTGTTAAGATTGGCCTTTAAATCCTTTTCCAGGTTTTTATAGTATTGATTTCTCTTTTCGCGGTAATCCGTATAGACTTCATTAAATTGTCTTTTGGTAACCGAATTGTATCTAAAGTCTATTTCATTGCCTCCATTGGAAATAAAATCCTCCTTCTTTTCATCTATAAAATCCTGAAATTTTAAATCGAACTCCGATTTTATACCATCCACATGTTTTTTTATGGCCTGTACTTTTTCATTTCGGACCAATCGCTGAAGTTCTCCTACCAAATTTTCCATGGACATGGAGTGGTAGTCCAATATGGGAATGGTATGCCTGTGTTCATTATCGCTATCCTCAGCGTCTTCTGCGTTATTTTCATCAATTTCATTGAGAACGTCCTCATCCTTTTCTTCCACAGTTTCTCTTTCTTCTTCCTTACTGCCTTCTGGAGTGTTTTTGGAGTGCGAAGCTACATCGTTTGAGATATTTTCTTCAGTTGTAGGAGTTTCCTCAACCTTGGTGCCTTCATCACCCGTAGCAGAAATACCTCTGGTTTCTTCCTTTTCATTTTGGGTGGTGTTCTCTTGAAGTTTTTTGTCTTCAGACATGATCGTTCTTGTTTTGTAGGTGCCCTATATTCTTCTAATCCGTTTTGGAATAAAGTCACCTTTGTTTGCTTCCAAGGCTTTGGTGAAAATCATATAGTTTGATTTTCAGTACATTATTTATTTGCCCTTAGGTTTGTTTAGCTAGCCTATTTAATGGTAAGATACTAACAACCTAATAAAGTACAAAGGTTATAAGACTATTTTAAGAAAGCAGGTTTTAAGGTAAATCCACTAAGAATTAATTGCGATTTCTTTTAGACAAGTGATGGTATTGAACAAGCGGAATTTGTGGTTTGGGAGAGGTAGGTTAAAAAGTTTCCTGCCAAATTTCCCAAGCTCTGTCCGCTTGAAGTTCCAACATTCTTAAACCATTGCAAATTTGGGCGCCGCGTTTCTTTCCCTCCTTTAAAAAAGCAGTTTCCGAAGGGTTATAGATGAGATCGAACAACAAATGGTTCTGTGTAATTCCCTTATACGGGATATTGGGTTTGGCTTCCACATCAGGGAACGTGCCCAAAGGAGTACAATTGATAATGACCGTATACTTTTTTATAACCTCTATATCCAAATCGTCATAGGATAATTTGCCCACATCCCTTTTTCTGGAAACATATTTTCTTTCAATTTGTAATTGATCAAGTACAAAAGCCACTGCTTTAGAAGCTCCTCCTGTTCCCAATATTAGGGCTTTGGTATGTTGCGGTTGTAAAAATGGTTTGATGGAGTTTTCAAATCCGTAGGCATCCGTATTATGGCCAATAAGGCCATTTTTTGAAAACTGAATGGTATTTACGGCACCAATTTCTTTAGCCTGGGGAGTGAGTTCCTTAAGATAGGGGATAACATTTTGCTTATAGGGAATGGTCACGTTCAAACCTTTTAAATCCATGTTATTTTTTAGAAGGCTCTGAAATTCATTCGCAGCTTGCAAATCAAAATTTTCGTAGCTATGACCGGATAATCCTAGCTTTTCAAATTTATCCTTGAAATATCCCCTTGAAAAGGAATAAGAAATGTTTTTGCCTACAAGACCAAATCTATGATTGTGTTTTGTCATTTATGATTTTCTATTTTTTCCGTACCAATCCAGGCCCAATAAAATACCTATACCAACAAGAACAAAAAAAATGGCCCACCAAGTTTCGGCTAGGTCTATTTTAGGAAAGTACCGTTCATAATTTACAATGATTTCCTTTCCGTTGGAGTCCAGGATATTTACCCCTTGCTCATCCGTTTTAAAAATGGTTCTTTTCCACGGCCAAACAGTGCCAAGAGAACCGGTGATAAAACCAATGATAACAGCTGTAGTAATATGTTTATAGTGTTTTAGAACGTAGCTTAGCAGGTGCGATAGACTGACAAGGCCGGCAGCAGAACCGGTAGTGAAAACCGCAAGAATGACAAGGGTGTCCAATCGTTCTTGGTTTTTTACAAAACCAAAGTCTCCCGTCAAAATTTCAGCACACGTATCGTACAGTGCATTCACAGAATCTACCAATAGCAGCACGTAGTTGCCTAAAAGAATCAAAATAAAAGATCCGGACAATCCGGGTAAGGTCATCCCGGATACACTGATCATACCGCAAAGAAAAATAAATAACAGATTATCGTTTTCTTTTGCGGGACTTAGAAAACTAATTGAAATACCTACAAAAAGACCGATAAGTCCTGCAATAATGGTTTTGCGGTTCCAGTGTTCATAATCTTTTGAAATATAATAAATAGACCCTAAGATCATTCCAAAAAATCCCGCCCATACATATAGTTCCTTTTGTTCCAGAAAATAATCCAAAATTTTAGAGACGCTAAAGTAACTTACAAGCATCCCAAAAATGAGCAAGGATAGAAAGGAGCCGTTAATGTATCTGTAAAAGCTCTTGAACCTACCATTAAAAAGTAATTTGAAGGCTTTACCGTTTACCTTTTGAAGTGAATAAATAAACTCTTCATAAAAACCGGCAACAAAGGCCACAATGCCTCCGGAAACCCCAGGTACCTTATTGGCAGCTCCCATGCATAGGCCTTTAATGACCAGAAAAAACTTATCCTGTATGCTGCGAGGCTCGTACATGAATCACTATTCTTTTTTGGCAGCGGTTCGCTCTAAAAGAAAAATGAGCAGAAAGCCCACAAGGGCCGCAATAATAGCAATTACCAACTGATTGTCCCCTTGAAAGCTAAATGGGGATACATTTTCATCGATCGTAATGATTTTTTCGCCAATGGTCCTGGTTTCCAATACTCTTTTCCAAGGCCAGATTTTATTGAGGGACCCAATTATAAAACCAGTTAGTAGGGCCAGTGTGAGATTTTTGTGATTGTTGAACATCCATTTAAGCAATTTGGCGAAACTTAGCAATCCAAAAATGGCCCCTGCACCAACTACTGCAATCACCTTGATATCCATATTGTGAACCGCATCGATAATGGTTTTGTAGGAACCTAAAAGCACAAGAATAAATGCTCCGGAAATACCTGGCAATATCATGGCGCAAATAGCTAGCGCTCCCGATAAGAAAAGAAATGGAAGGCTATCTACACTCCCTGACGGGGGTAATATGGTTATGTAATAGGCAACGCATGCCCCTAAAATCAAAAAGAAAATAGTTGTGGCGTTCCATTTTTTTACCTCTTTCCCTACCAAAAGTATGCTGGCTATGACCAATCCAAAGAAAAAAGACCAAATGAGAATGGGTTTGTTTTCTAATAGCCAACTTACCAGTTTGGCCAATGAAAGTACGCTTATTCCTATGCCAATAAATAGGGCCAGTAGAAAATTACCGTTTAGCTGGTTCCAAGCGGACTTTAGACCTTGCTCCTTTAAGGTTTTGAAAAGGGAAAGGTCTACATTGTTTATAGAAGTTATCAACTCTTCATAAATACCCGAAATAAAAGCGATGGTACCACCAGATACACCAGGAACTACATCTGCAGCACCCATGGCCATACCTTTAAGAGTAACTATAAGGTATTGGATAAAGTTTCTTTTCTCCATGAAATTTGTTTCAACAGAAACAAAAATAAACTTTTATAGTGGTAAGTGCCCAATATCTAAATTACTACTTCAGTTTGGACGAGGATTATGTTACTGCCTAATGGACTTTTCAATGGTAGCCACAATTTTTCGTACCCAATCAGAGGTGGCATATTGAGGAAATTGCTGCTTAAAGACTTCTAACTTTTTAAAGTCCATTTTTAACGCATCTATTAAGCTTATCCTGGCATTAATGGTGTCATTTGTTTCCAGATAGAACCCTGCGGTTTTGTATTTCAATTCCGCATTATCAGGATAAAATTCCTGTCCTTGGGATAATACTTGAATGGCGCCGGGTATGTCATCATTTTTTTTGATTACATCGGCCCAATCCAACCAGGTGCCTAGCTCATAATTTCCCAGATCTACCGCTTGTTTGTAGGAGTAATCCGCTTGGTCATACCGATCCAGAGCAGCGTTGATCATGGCACATTTTTTCCAGTATTGGGCATTTTCACCATCTATATTCAAGGCCTTGTTTACATAAAACAATGCCTTTTTGTAGTTCTTTTTTCTGAAATAAAAATCGGTGATGGCCAACCATCCTTTGTCCAATAAAGGGTCTTCATGAACGGTATGATAATAGTAATACTTGGCCATTTCATCATTTTCCAACCGCTCATAACACTTTCCGATGCGCAAATAAGCATGGGAAGTTGGGTCTTCCATTTGTATGGTGGTCTCGTAATTTTCAATGGCCTCATTGTATTTGCCCATTTTCTCGAGAACCTTCCCTTTTTCAAAATAAGCGCCAATAAAGGTGTCATCTGAAATGATTGCAAAATCAAAGGCGGTCAAAGCCTCTGAAAGCATATTCTTGGAAATATACTGTTTCCCCAATTGATGCCAAGCAACCTCGCAGTACGGGTTTCTTTCCAAGTAATCGTTCAAGTAAACAATGGCACCGTCGTGGTCTTCTAAAAACTCAAAACAGTAAATAACATTGTATAGGGATGAGTAGTCTTGATCATCAAAATCAACACATCTCATGAAACTCTCCTTGGCCAACTTATAATCGTCCATAAAGAGGTACTCCATTCCCAAAAGGGAATAGATGTCAAAACTATTGTCCGTTAAATTCAGGGCGTGGTTCAATAATTCTACAGCGGCCTCGTGGTTATCTTTTTTGGAGAATATGTTGGCACGCTGTATAAAAATTTCCTCATTACTGCTATCCAACACTTGCAGCTCATCCAAGTACTGCTCTGCTAAATCAAGATGGTTCTCAAAAACGAGCACCTCTACATCTAGCAGTTTGAGTTCTATGGAACCTGGGTGTTGTTGCAGCCCAATTCGGATCGCTTTTTTTGCCAGTGTTATCTTGCCGTTGTTTAGATAATGATGGATGATTTCCTCAAAATCTTCAGCATCGAAGAAGTAAACATCGTCAGTTTTGAGCATTGATTCAAACTTGGCGATGGATTGGTCTGGCCTTTCGTTAGATTCTAACGCCATATGAACGTTTTGGTTAAACTATGGAATTAAAAGTACCTTTTTAAAAAGCACTTTTTTTCCCCTTGGAGCCTATATTATTAACAAATTAGTTAACATCTTATTGCTCATACATATTTATAACTTCAAGTATCATGCCACAGCCTTCCTCTATTTCTTTCTTTGAAATGGTTAGGGGAGGAGAGATGCGCAGGGCTCTAGGTTCAAACTGCAACCAGAATAAAATCAGCCCTTTTTTGGCACATGTCAATATTACATGATTGGCCATTTCGGCCGTTTTTAAAATAGGTGCAAGCATTAGGCCCTTACCTCTTATTTCCAGTATATTTTCATGTTGTAGTAGTTCTCTAAAGAGTTGTTCCTTTTCCGATACCTCCAACATTATATTTGTTTCCTGAAGCTCTCTAAGGGTTGCCAAGGAAGCGGCTGCAATCACCGGATTACCGCCAAAAGTTGTAATATGGCCTAATTTAGGGCCCTGTTGCAGGTGGGACATTAATTCTATGGAAGCCACAAAGGCACCTACTGGCATTCCGGAGGCCATTCCTTTACCAATAACCAGTATATCTGGCACAATTTCATACTGCTCAAAGGCAAATAATGTTCCTGTTCTGCCAAAGCCGGGCTGTATTTCGTCCAAAATTAACAGGGCCTCAGTCTCATGGCAGCGTTCCCTAACTTTTTTAAGGTAGTTAGCCGTAGGTAGAATAAATCCTCCTCCTCCTTGAATGGTTTCAAGAACAACGCCTGCTGTTTTTGAGGTGATACGAGCTAAATCTTCGTCATCATTATAATTAATAAAGGAAACATCCGGTAAAAGTGGCCTGAATGGGCCTTTCCTTTCTTCCTTTCCTAAAAGGCTCAAACTGCCCATGGTATTGCCATGGTAGGCGTTTTTGGCGGCAATGAGTTCGCTACGGCCTGTGGCCCTTCTAGCTAATTTTATAGCTCCCTCAATGGCTTCGGTACCTGAGTTTACCAAATAAGTACTTTGTAAATTGGGAGGAAGAAGGGAGGCCAAAAATTTGGTATAATTTACAGCCGGACTTTGCGCATATTCTCCATAAACCATTACGTGCATGTACTTTTCTGCCTGCTCCTGTATGGCCTTAACAACCTTAGGGTGACAATGCCCCAAAGTACAGGCAGAAACCCCTGCCACAAAATCTAGATAGGGTTGGCCCTTTTCATCATAAATATAGCTTCCTTTGGCCTTGGACACTTCCATCGCTAACGGATGTGGAGAAGTTTGGGCCTGGAATTTCAAGAAATCTTCTTTCATGGCCTCTTTTAAAATTATTGAAATTGATTGGGGTCAGAGGTAACCTTTACTTGTTTGGGCCTATCAGTAACAGAGGGGCGCTCTTTTTTTACCGGAGTAGGAGGAATACCGTTAATGGGATCATTGGAATTTTGTGATCGCTCTGCTTCTTCTGCGTCAATATCAATGGGATTGTCAATACCCCTAATTACAACCAGCTCAAGATTGTTGTCATCTTCGTCAAAGATGTCCTCCATTTTTATAATGCGCTCATCTCCGCGCCAAATAAAACCTTTTAATTTTCTGCTCTCAACGGGAAGCTCTTTTTCTGGAAATATATCACCGTCCGGATCGGTAAAAAAGGTAAGGTCTTCCACATCATTATTGGCCATTGTAATTCTAATTTTACTACAAATGGTTTTGTCTATACCAATTAATTGGTCCTCATCATTGTACATGTAGTAAATCACCTCTGTATTTTTGATAAGGTCTATAACCTTGAGCTCATTATCTATAAACTTGCCAAAAAGGTCCTTTCCTTTGGCTTGATTATACCCCGTTTTACTAATACTGTCCAAGGAAACAATAAAAGCATTGTTAATTACCTTGAGAGAATCCATTTTCTCCGTTTTTAGGTTGGAAATTAAATGGATGCTGTCTCCCGTCATTTGATTCTCCCCATTCCACAAAATGGGATTTTTTATCAATTGGGTGATGCCGGTCTTTTCCGAAAAATGAAGCGAATCACATTTGCCGCTTAAATCTGTTTTATAGAATTTAGCATTGTGAAAGGCTCTGGAAATTCTGTTCTGAGGCTTTCCGGTAACCATTAAGGTGTCTCCGTGCATGTATAGGGAATCTTGTTCTACCAAACTTATGGAAACGGCCCTTTTTGTAGCGAAAACGGAATCCTTTGCTTTAAAAACTTCTGCGTAATGGGCTTTGATAACCCCGTTGTTTACAGTATCCGTTACAACAATATTATTGGTGGCCGAAGCAAATTCCGAAGCCTTGTCAAAATAGACGCTATCGCCTTCTATAATTCTGTTATTGTAATCTATTCGGGTGTTCTTAATTCCGTATCCACTTTCTACCTTGGTATCATAAAATCCTCTTTCACAATAGATTTTATAGCTTTCTCCCGTAATTGTGGAAGGTCCGTACATGTAGGCGTTCTTGGAGTTGGTATAGTAATCCAAACGTTCTGAGTCCAAGGTATACTGAGGATTATCAATATGTACACTGTCCAGAAACTGATATTTTTTCAACTCCATAAAATATCTTCCAATTTCACTGGTAAGTGTATTGGTAGAATCTATAATGGTCCCTGAGCTATTGTAGTAAGATTCCTGATTTTCACGGTCAAAATATAGGGTATCAGTTTTTAAGGTCATCTTACCCGTCTGTTGGTCTGCCTCAAGTAGCACGTCTTCAAAAGCTTTGGCCAATTTGGTTTCGCCATCGTAATTTATTTTACCGCTGGTGAGTTCTATAGAGTCACCTTGTTGCAGTCTAACATTTCCCAATGCTCTCAGGCGGTTTTCCTTTTGATAGTAAATGGCAATATCGCACCAGAGGTCTGCACCTTGATGTTCAAACTGTACCTGCCTGTTGTCCTTGCTAAAGATGGATGCTCCTGGAAATTTAGCCTCGTTTTTGGTAAAGTTGGCTCCGTATACAATATTTATTTGCCTGCTTTGTGTGGTATCTTTAGCGGCATTTGGGTTTTGGGCCAATACGGGAATGGCGCAAAGGAAAAAAAATAGAATTCGAAAGAGCTGATTCAATTTTCTCTGTAATTTTTGAACAAAATTAGCCTTTTTAGCCCTTAAAAATTGGAGTTTAGCATAGATTTAGGAAGTAAAACGTTACCAAACCTATGCTAAACCAAGGTTATCTCAAGATTGTCTGCGTACGATCCGGCCCTACGGAAACAATGGTGATAGGCACTTCTAACTCCTTTTCCAAAAATGAGATATAGGACTTTAACGCTTCCGGAAGTTCTTCGGCGCTACTCATTTTGGTAAGGTCCTCTTTCCAGCCTTTCATTTCGCTGTAAATAGGGGTTACGTTTTCTGCTTCAATATTGTAAGGTAAATGGGTAATTTCTTCCCCTTTATAGTTGTAAGCGGTACATACTTTTATAGACTCAAATCCACTAAGAACATCGGCTTTCATCATCATTAATTGGGTAACCCCGTTCACCTGAACGGCATATTTGAGGGCAACCAAATCTAACCAACCACAACGCCTTGGCCTACCTGTAGTAGCTCCAAATTCATTTCCTACACGACCCATGGTCTCTCCATCTTCATCGAAAAGCTCGGTTGGAAAAGGTCCGCTACCAACTCTGGTGGTATAGGCCTTAAAAATACCTTTTACATCTCCTATTTGATTAGGAGCAACCCCTAAACCGGTACAGGCTCCTGCGGCGGTAGTATTACTGGAGGTTACGAATGGATAGGTTCCAAAATCAATATCCAGTAAAGATCCCTGTGCGCCCTCAGCCAAAATTTTCTTGCCAGATTTTTGGGCTTGGAATAAATACTCTTCACTGTCTATGAAAGTTAGCTGTTTCAATTCTTCAACGGAAGCAAAAAAGTCGGTTTCCAATTCCGCCAAATCATATTCGATATCTACATTGTAGTAATCGATCATAGCTTCGTGCTTGTCTGCCAGAGCTCTATACTTTTCTTTCCAGTCATCCATTTCAAGATCACCTACCCTCATGCCGTTCCTTCCGGTCTTGTCCATATAGGTAGGGCCAATACCCTTAAGGGTTGAACCAATTTTGGCTTTACCCTTTGCTGTTTCAGATGCCGCATCCAATAAGCGGTGGGTGGGTAAGATTAAATGGGCCTTTCTTGAAATGAGCAATTTCGATTTTATATCAATTTTAAACTCTTTCAAGGCATCTAGTTCCTTCTTAAAAATAACGGGATCTATAACCACTCCGTTGCCCACCACGTTCACCGCGTTTTTGTGAAAAATTCCGGAAGGAATGGTGTGCAATACGTGTTTTATTCCGTCAAATTCAAGGGTATGCCCTGCGTTTGGACCGCCCTGAAAACGGGCGATAATATCATAGTTCTTGGTCAGTACATCAACGATTTTACCTTTACCTTCGTCTCCCCACTGTAATCCTAACAATAAATCTACTGCCATTAAAAAATTCGCTTAGCTGTTGGTTTTTTCATTTTTGTTTCGAGTGCCATAAAAATAGAGGGAATGGGTGTTGATCTTAATATCAAAAACCTCTTCTATGGTCTTTTTTATTGACTGTATCCTGGGGTCGCAAAATTCTACCACCTCACCGGTATCCGTAAGGATGACGTGGTCATGCTGGCGATCAAAATAGGATTTTTCATATTGCGCTTGGCTTTTCCCAAATTGGTGTTTGCGCACCAACTTACAGTCTAAAAGAAGTTCTATCGTATTGTAAAGCGTAGCCCTACTTACCCGGTAGTTTTTATTTTTCATGTTTATGTAAAGCGACTCAATATCAAAATGGTCATCACTTTCATAAATTTCTTGAAGAATAGCATAACGTTCCGGAGTTTTTCTATGTCCGTTATCCTCCAGGAAAGAGGTAAAAACGTTTTTTACTATTTCTTGATTTTTATTATCTGCCATAACAGGTTTACGTACTTCAATTTGCAAATGTACAGTTATATTTTAATTACAGTTCTAGATTCTTGTTACTTTATCGATTCCTTGAATTTTCTTGAGGTTATCCATTAACTGTTTAAGAATACCGTTGTTTTTAACCACCACGGTAATTCTACCTGTAAAAGTGCCTCCGTCCGTACTAAAGTTGAGGTTTTTCATGTTCACGTGCATCTCATCAGAAATAATTTCCGTTATTTCATTTACAAGACCTAAATTATCAATTCCTGTAAGTTTTATCTCCGATCTAAATTCTTCTTGGGAAGAATCTATCCACTTTGCCTGAATGATTCTGTACGCATAATTGGATTGAAGCTGTATGGAGTTGGGACAGTTTTTCTTATGCACTTTGATGCCTTCGTTTACGGTTACAAAACCAAAAACATCATCCCCTGGTATGGGATTGCAACATTTACTAAGCGTGTAGTCTAATTTTTCCTCTTCTTTGCCAAAAACAAGAACATCATATTTGGTAGTTATTTCCTCCTTATCAATAGTCTCCGGAACAGGGTTTCTTTTAATTTTATTTTTAAAGAAACTTATGAAGGCATTACTGTAGGATGATACAAATTCTTTGATCATCTGGTTATCTATAGCTCCAATACCTACCCTGTAAAAGAGGTCTAAACTTGTTTTTAGCTTAAAAAAGACGACCATTTTGTTGATGGAATCTTCGTTCAAGGTGATTTTCTGCGATTTCAGCTTGCGTCGCAAAATTTCCTTGCCTTCTTCGGCAACGGATTTTTTTTCTTCCCTTAGCGAGGATTTTATTTTTGCCCTTGAGCGAGCTGTGGTGGCATAATCCAACCAGTTTTGATTTGGTTTTGCTTGATCGGATGTAATAATCTCTACCTGGTCTCCACTTTGTAAGGTAGTGTTCAAGGGTACCAGTTTCCCGTTTACTTTGGCTCCTCTCGTACGCATTCCCACCTCTGTATGAATGTGGAAAGCAAAATCCAGTGGAGTAGCTCCTTTTGGGAGTGATTTTAATTCACCTTTGGGAGTAAAAACAAAAATCTCCTTTGAATATAGGTTAAGTTTAAACTCCTCTACAAAATCTATAGCATTGCTATTGGCATTCTCCAAAGCTTCTTGAAGGCGATTGAGCCACATTTCAATACCCATTTCCTTTTGCTCGCCGTGTTTGTACTTAAAGTGGGCGGCATAACCTTTTTCAGCAATTTCGTGCATGCGCTCGCTACGGATCTGAACTTCTACCCAACGCCCTTTAGGACCCATAACCGTTATGTGTAAGGCTTCATACCCGGTAGATTTTGGAGAAGAAATCCAATCGCGTAAACGCACCGGATTAGGTGTAAAGTGGTCCGTAACTATAGAGTAAATCTTCCAAGCCAAAAACTTTTCATTTTGGCGGTCAGATTTGTAAATGATACGTATGGCAAACTTGTCATAAATCTCATCAAATCCTACATTTTGCGCTTTCATCTTTCTCCTAATGGAGAAAATTGATTTCATGCGCCCTTTGATAAGATAATTGAGACCTTCAGCTTTTAGACTATTGTCAATAACTTGCGAAAAAGCATCAATATAGGCTAGCTGATCTTCCTTGGAGTCTTCAATTTTCTCTTTGATATCCCTATACACATCAGGTTCGGTGTATTTAAGGCTCAAATCCTCTAAGTCCGTTTTTATATTGTACAGGCCGATCCTATGCGCTAGCGGAGCGTAAATATATAGGGTTTCAGAGGCCATCTGAACTTGTTTATGCTCTGGCATGGAATCCATGGTGAGCATATTGTGGTAGCGATCGGCAATTTTTATGAGGATTACCCTAACATCATCATGAAGGGTAAGAAGCATTTTACGAAAGTTCTCCGCCTGCTGCGATGTGCTCATGTCCTTCTTCAGGTGGGCAATTTTTGTAAGACCATCCACAATTCGTGCAATGGTCTCCCCAAACATGCGCTCCATATCATCCAGGGTGTAATCTGAATCTTCCACCACATCATGGAGTAGGGCAGAGGCAATGGAGGTGGCGTCCAATCCAATTTCAGAGGCAACAATTTTTGCAACTGCTATGGGATGGAAAATATAGGCTTCGCCTGATTTTCTTCGCTGGTCCTTATGGGCGTCAATGGCTATCTCAAAAGCCGAACGAATGAGTGTTTTATCATCGTCTGATAAGTGCTGATAGCTTATTCGAAGCAATTCCTTATACTGCTTCGCGATCTCTTTATTTTCCTGTTCTAAAGCTGCCTCCGTCATAGTTAAATAAAATTAGGATAATCTTTATAGATTCACAACAAAAATTATGCCCGCAGGGAGCGATCAACCTAATGTTGAGCCATTATCCAATTAGCTTTAATGAACTAATTTTCGTTGGTAAGATTGGCAATTCTTTTGCTTAACGGCGGATGGGAATAGTGCATAAATACGTAAGCCGGATGCGGGGTTAGATTGCTTAAACTGTTCTTGCTCAGCTTTTTTAAAGAGGTAATGAGTGGCAAGGCCGCATAGGTATGTTTTGCATAATTATCGGCCTGATATTCAAATTTCCGCGATAGGTGGTTCATAATCAATCCAGTAATTTCGGAAATGGGACTATATAGAATACCAAAACCAATTAGGGCCGCATGAAAAGAAGGATTGGAGACGCCTATGGCATAGGATACCTGAGGATTGTTGACAAATAAAGAGAGAATAAAAAGTGTAACTCCCGTTAATAATAACGAAGCTACAAGATTGTAGATAATGTGGTTCTTCTTGTAATGCCCTACCTCATGGGCCAATACCGCAACAATTTCCTCTTCTTCCAGATCATTGATGAGGGTGTCAAAAAGGGTTACTCTTTTTTCCCTTCCAAAGCCGGAAAAATAGGCATTGGCTTTCGTAGATCTTTTAGACCCGTCAATAACAAATATGTTTTGCAGTTCAAAACCTACATTCTTTGCAAATTGTTCAATTTTACTTTTCAAGCTACCTTGCTCTAAGGGTGTTTGTTTGTTGAACAGGGGAACTATCAATTTGCTGTAAAAGAGATTCATAAAAAGTGTGAAAACTGAAATGATAAGCCAAGCATACAACCAAAAATAGGATCCGGCCCATTGAAAGAACCATATGATTAAGGAAAGCATTCCTCCGCCCACAATGGCCAATATAGCCCAGCCCTTTAACTTATCTATAAAAAACAACCCATTTGAAGTTTTGTTAAAGCCGAATTTCTCTTCGATTACAAAAGTGGAATAGTAGGAGAAGGGAAGCGAAATAAGGTCGTTTCCAATAAAAATGATTCCAAAAAATAAAAGGGCCATTAAAATAGGATTTGTGGTAATGCCCCGTACCAACTGGTCTACCCATTCAAAACCTCCAAAAAATAAAAAGCCTAATGTGAGAATTAGTGAGAAAGTGGAGGTGATGACTCCAAACTTATAGTTGGTTTTCTTGTAGGCCTGCGACTTTCTATACTCTTCTTCGTCAAAAACGTCTGTCAATCCTTCAGGAATAGGGTCATTATAGTGTCTTGCGTTTAAATAATCCAAAAGGGTTTCAAGCACATATTGAAAGACCAGAATAGTAACAATCGCGTAAAACAATATATTCATTTTACTATGGTTTAAGGTTTGGTATGGTAGCAAAACCAAGATTATGAATGGTTTTGCTTATAAACGGTCAGTATTTAGTTGCCAGAAACGATTAGGTTCGCTGTCTTTTGGCCTCAAAGATAAGAATACCTGCGGATACGGACACATTCATACTGTCAATTTCGCCTTCCATGGGTATAATAATATTTTGGTGTGACTGGTCTAACCAACTTTTCGACAGTCCCGTTGCCTCTGTACCTACGACTATGGCATTCGCACCTTTAAAATCAGCATTTAGATAATTGATGGAAGCGGTTAGTGCGGCACAATAAATTTTAATATTGTTTTGTTTGAGGAAACCGAGAATTTCTTCGGTACTGCCCATGGCCAGATTATTGGTGAACACACAACCCACACTTGAACGGATAATATTGGGGTTATAAAGGTCGGTTTTGGGATTGGCAATAATTACCCCATCTAAATTTGCAGCATCTGCCGTTCGTAGGAGCGCCCCAATATTTCCGGGCTTTTCGGGCGCCTCGGCTACTAGGATCAGCGGGTTTTTGGTTTTTAGGACGAAGGTGTCCAAAGTGTGGCTTCTGGTTTTGGCAATGGCTAAAACACCTTCCGTAGTGCCACGGTGGGCCATTTTAAGGTAAACCTCATTGGTAACCGTAACAATTTCTGTGGAGGTCCCTGTTTTTAAAAGAAGCTGCTCCAATCTTTTTTCTTCACATAGTTGAGGTTGGAACAAAACACATTCTATTTCAAAATTAGCTCTGAGAGCGAGCTGTAGCTCACGTAGCCCTTCTATAATAAAGAGTCCGGTTTTCTTTCGCTCGCGAGATTTTTCCTTTAGTAGAACCACTTTTTTGACGAGCGAGTTCTGAACACTACTGATTTCCTTGAAACTTTGCACAGGGCAAATGTAAAGAAAAGCAAAATGCTTCGACCTAAGAGCTAAAACCAAAAAACAACATCATGATTAAAAATATAGCATTGTTTCTATTGGGTACATTAATACTTAGTTGCAAAGATGCTCCTCAGAAAACAAAAGAAAATAATGTTGCTGCAGAAAACTCGGCCGTTGAAGAAATTAAAGATCACGGCTTTCCCGAGTCATTCACAAAAATATTGGATGCCCATGGTACCTTGGCCAAATGGAAAACGAAGCAGACCTTAAGCTATGAAATGCCCAAGCCAGATGGTAAGGAGATACATACCATCGACTTAAAATCGAGACGTGACCGTATCGATATGGGTACCATATCAATGGGTTTCGACGGTTCAAAAATTTGGTTAAAAGACGACAATGCGGCGTACAAGGGTAATGCTGCGGTGTACCACAACTTGATGTTCTATTTTTATGCGATGCCCTTTGTTTTTGCCGATCCGGGAATCAATTATGGCGAAACCGAACCTTTAGAATATGAAGGCAAAAGCTATCCCGGCATCCATATCAGTTTTAATGATGGGGTAGGAGCCTCCTCCAATGATGATTATTTTCTTCACTACGACCCTGAAACCTACCAAATGACTTGGTTGGGCTATACTTTTACCTATGGTAGTGATGAGAAGTCAGACAATGTAAAATGGATACGCTACAAAGATTGGCAGAATATTGACGGGGTATTGTTGCCAAAGTCCATAACTTGGCATAATTATGAGGGTAGAAGCATCAAAGAGGGTAAGGATCCTGTGCAATTTGAGAATGTAACATTGGAGACCCAGCAAAAACCTGATGTCTTTTACCAAAAACCTGAAAGTGCCAAAGTAGTCTTAAACCCTTAAACATTCGCTTTTTTTTGAGTAATTTGGAGCTCAAATACTAATTTAATGGAGGTACTTTTATTTGGTATTGCCAAAGACATCGTTGGCTCATCTAGTTATACAATCAGTGAAAATGCTGTGATGCCTACTTCGGTGGCGGAATTAAAGCAACAGCTGACTACTGATTTTCCGGAGCTGGGAAAACTTTCTTCGTTGGCAGTGGCTGTTAATAGCGAATACGCCGAAGACGGGGTTTTACTGCAAAGCCAAGATGAAATAGCATTGATACCTCCTGTAAGTGGCGGATAATGGTAGACAAAATCATTGTTGAAATAGTAGATGAATTAGACCCTTCCGGGGTTTATCAAGAACTGTCAGATCCAAATAGCGGTGGATTTTGTGTATTTGTTGGTGCGGTAAGGGAATTTACCCAAAACGAGCAGGTTATGGCTTTGGAGTTCGAAACCTATCAGGGCATGGCCATCAAAGAAATGACCAAAATTGCTCAAGATGCTATGAAAAAATGGGATTTGAACAAAGTGGTTATAAGGCATGCTGTTGGCAAAAAGGAAGTGGAAGAACCCGTGGTGGTCGTGGGGGCATCTTCGGCACATAGAGACGCTTGTTTTACGGCTTGCAGATATTTGATTGACACTTTGAAGGAGACCGTACCCATCTGGAAAAAGGAAATGTTCAAGAATAAGTCCATCTGGGTTTCGGCAACCCCTTAAGATCTATTTACTTTGTAAGAGAAGGAAGATGATATGCTGATAGACAACCACGGTAGAAAAATCAATTACGTACGTTTGGCGGTCACCGATCGTTGCAATTTGCGCTGCAATTATTGTATGCCTGCGGAAGGCATCAACTTTGCTAAAAGTGACAAGCTGTTTACCATACAGGAATTGGGCAAACTCAGTGAGCTTTTGGTAGACCAGGGGGTGGACAAAATCAGAATTACCGGGGGAGAGCCCTTTGTGCGTAAAGATTTGATGGTGCTGTTCCGTAAATTGAGCAAACTTCAAGGTCTTAAAGATATTTCGGTTACAACCAATGCTACTTTGATCGGACCTTATATTGACGAGCTTAAAGAATTGGGCATTCTGAATATGAACATCAGCATGGATGCCATTAACAGGGACACCTTTGAGCGAATAACCCGCCGCAACCAATATGATACGGTGTACGAAAATTTGGTGCGATTGATTTCCGAAGGTTTCAATGTTCGCATCAACTTTATTGCATTGGATGGGCAAAATACCCAAGACATTTTGCCAATGTTGGAGCTTGCCAAACATTACAACGTTTCGGTGCGCTTTTTAGAGGAAATGCCTTTTAACGGCGGATCCAAGAAATTTCAGTCCATCGTTTGGGACTATAAAAAGATATTGGCCCACATTGCGGATGCCTATCCGGATTATTATCAACTGGAATCCCCAAAAACATCCACTTCCATTAATTACAAAGTGCCCGGATTCAAAGGCTCATTTGGGGTTATCCCCTCCTTTAGCCGAACTTTTTGTGGGTCTTGTAACCGACTTCGAATTTCGGCCACGGGCGATGTTATCACCTGTTTGTATGCCAAACCCAGTATGAACATTAGGGAAATTTTTAGGCGGGAAAAAAGCGATGAGCTCGTGAAACAGCGCATTTTGGAAGCAGTTGGAAGTCGTGCAAAAACAGGCTTTGAGGCCCAAGAAAAGTATCAAGGTGTTTTTGAGAATTCCATGACATCCATTGGGGGATAATAATTCAATTTAGACAATAAGAGAACCAAAAATATGAGCAAACTTTCTCATTTAGATGATGCCGGAAATGCCGCCATGGTAGATGTTTCGGAGAAAAAAGTATCCGCCAGAACGGCCATAGCCTCTGGGAAGGTAGTTTTTCCATCCGCTGTTTTTGAAGAACTGAGTGCGCAAGATTTTTTGGGAAAGAAAGGAAGCATTATACAAACTGCAGTAATCGCGGGAATTCAAGCGGTCAAAAAAACTTCGGATTTGATACCGCTGTGCCATCAATTGAGTTTGAGCAAGGTAAAGGTGGACATAGTCCCAAGTGATAATTGTTTACAGATTACCTGCACCGTTAAATGTAATGAACGCACGGGGGTGGAAATGGAAGCGCTTACGGGCGTTTCGGTTAGTGCACTTACCATTTATGATATGTGCAAGGCACTTTCGCATGATATCGTAATTGGAGAAATTAAGTTGAACGAGAAAACAGGAGGTAAGAGTGATTATAGGTCCTAAATTGTACGGATTGGTCTTAGCCGGTGGAAAAAGCACCCGAATGGGAAAGGACAAAGGTCTTATCCATTACCACGGAATGCCACAAAGAGAGTATTTGTATCATTTGTTGGGCAGGGTTTGCGAGGAGACTTTTATGAGCGTTCGGCCCGAACAATCCAAAGAGATCACTGCTGATTTTCAATTGATCGAAGATATGGATGAATATAAGGGTCCGTTTAACGGACTTTTATCCGCCCATAAGAAATATCCTGAAGCCGCATGGCTAGTTTTGGCTTGTGACCTTCCGCTAATCGATTTAAAATCGCTTCAAGAATTGATTGCAGCTAGAGACCCTAACGTTTTCGCTACTTCATTTGCGCATGAGGAAAATCCGTTGCCGGAGCCTATTTGTGCGATTTGGGAACCGCTAGCCTTGGAAAAGGCTAAACAATATTTGGATGAGGGCAATGGTTCGTGTCCCAGAAAATTCTTGATCAATAGCGAGGTGAAATTGGTTTTTCCGCAGGATAGTAATGTGCTAATGAATGCTAATTCGGAAGAGGAATACAAAGAGGCCATCGTTAAACTATCCACGGAATAATGGAACGCTACCAAAGACAGGTGATTTTGCCCGGTTTTGGGGAAGAGGCCCAGCAAAAACTGCAGCAAGCCAAGGTGTTGGTCATTGGCGCAGGGGGGTTGGGCATTCCAGTGCTTACCTATTTGAACTCGATGGGTGTGGGAACTTTGGGTATTGTTGACAATGATCTGGTTTCCATTACCAATTTACATCGGCAGGTAGCTTTTGCCGAAAAGGACGTGAACCAAGCGAAAGTGACTGTTTTGGCAAGAAAGCTAAGCGAACAGAATTCTGATACCAAGATTATAGAATATCCAATCTTTTTGAATAGAGAAAATGCTTTGGATCTTATTCAAGAATATGATTTGGTGGTGGATGCTTCGGATAATTTTCCCACACGATATTTGGTGAACGATGCCTGTGTAATGTTAAATAAGCCATTTATTTACGGTGCTTTGCATGGTTTTGAAGGTCAGGTGAGTGTTTTTAACCATAATGGAGGTCCAACCTATCGCTGTCTTTTCCCTACCATGCCTAAAAGCGATGAGGTGCCCAATTGCAATGATCACGGGGTATTGGGAATTTTACCCGGTATTGTTGGGAATCTTCAAGCCTTGGAAGCAGTTAAAGTCATTACTGCATTGGGGGAGGCTTTGTCCGGTAAATTGTTGCTTTTTGATGCACTCGGCAATACCTTCCAGAAAATAAAATTTGGGCTGAGGACTGAAAATTTAGAAATCAGGGAACTTCAAAGTAGTTATGATTTTGATTGTGAAGTTGGCGTGAATGAAATTTCCGCAGAAAATTTCTCCAATCTTATGGAAACAGATGAAATACAACTCATTGATGTTCGTACAGAAAAGGAATTTGCAAGAAACCATTTGTCCGTTGCTAAAAATATTCCCTTGGGAGAGCTAGAAAGCCGCTTAGGGGAAATCGATTTTAATTCAACGGCTTATCTTCTTTGCCAATCTGGTATTCGCAGTAAAAAGGCCATAGCAAAACTACAAGAACTGCAACCTCTGGCCCAATTGGTCAATGTAACTGGAGGTATGAACCAAATAAGATTGCATGCTGCTGAGCACTGAAGAGTTTGTACTGCTTAGTTTGGGCTTTTTTGTAATAGCCACGCTTTATTCTTCGGTCGGTTTTGGCGGTGGTTCTAGTTATTTGGCCCTGTTGACCTTGTTTCTCTCAGGTTTTTTCGCCATCCGCTCCATAGCATTGGTATGCAATTTGGTGGTGGTTTCGGGCAGTTCTTACCTCTATTTTAAGAATGGACATAGCGATTTTAAAAAATTCCTACCATTTGTGTTGAGCAGTATTCCCATGGCTTTTATTGGGGCATCGTTCCGGCTACAAGAGCATGTTTTTTTCGTACTCTTGGGGTTTTCACTGGTAATATCTTCCATTTTTTTGGCATGGCAGACATTTACTTTTTCTAATACAAGCGATAAAGTAAAATCCTACCCCAAGTACCTTACCGCTGTTTTGGGTGGTGGCATCGGATTATTATCCGGTTTGGTAGGCATTGGCGGGGGTATTTTTTTAGCGCCTATTCTAAATCATTTACAGTGGGATAAATCCATTAAAATTGCTGCCTTGGCCAGTTTTTTTATCTTGGTAAATTCCATTAGTGGCCTGGCGGGCTTGGTTCAAGGAGAAATGTTAAATTTGCCATGGAAAGAAACATTGGGTCTTGTAGTGGCCGTGCTTTTGGGCGGTCAGTTAGGAATTCGGCTAAGTTTAAAGCGACTTTCCCCTATTGGAATAAAAAGGGTTACAGCCTTGCTAGTTTTTGCGGTGGGCATTCGTTTATTGATCAAATACCTACCCCACTTATCCTAAGTCTCCCCATTTTCGAATGGAAACCGTTAAAAGAAAAGTAGATTGAAAACATTGTTGCATCCGGCGTATTTGCCCAATATTCAAACATTCGCTAAAATCATTTCAGAGGAAATCTGTTGGGAGGTAGAAGATAATTTCCAAAAACAGACCTTTAGAAATCGCTGTTATATTGGCACTGACCAGGGGAAACATATGCTAAGTATTCCTATAAAACATGTTGGTGGTTCCCAAGGCAGGCAGAAGTTTAAGGATGTAGTTTTGGATTATTCCGGAATGTGGTCTAGGCAGCATTGGAGAACCCTGCAAACGGCCTACAGAACTTCACCCTTTTTTGAATTTTATGAAGATGAATTGGCGCCAATTTTTGAAAAACAACATAAGTTTTTGTTGGACTTGAACCTTTTTGCCATCGAAACTATTTGTGATTGTTTACAGGTGGAAATGCCAGAGAATAAAACTGAAGAGTTTATTCTACATCCTGAAAAGTTAAATGACCAAAGGGTATTGGTCAACGCTAAGAAAAAGACGGTTGTTGATTTTCCGGTCTATAATCAAGTATTTGGTGACAGACATGGATTTTTGCCCAATTTAAGCATAGTGGACCTGCTTTTTAATGAAGGAACAAGTGCCTTATCCTATTTAAAGCAGCTAGACATTTAATTTGTTATGCTACGATTTTTGGTCCATTACGGCATTCACTTTTTAGTGCCTGTTCTCGTAGGCTTCTACTTTTTTAAGGACAATCGTTTAAAGGCTATTCTTATTCTTTTGGCTGGCATTGTCATTGATGTTGATCATTTATTGGCCACACCCATTTTTGAAGCTAACAGGTGTAGTATCGGGTTTCATCCCTTGCACAGTTATTGGGCTATTGGATTATATGTAGTCTTATTCTTTTTCATGAAAACTAGATTAGTGGGATTGGCATTGTTGATACACATCGTGGCAGACATATCAGACTGTTTTCTAATGCCTTAAATCAAATGTGGACATAATTGGAAAGTGATCTGAAAATTTGTCATCGTAATTCTTGTGCGATTTAATTTCAAAATGGTCATCGGCAAAAATAAAATCGATTCTAAAGGGCAGAAAAAGTAAATCGTAAGTTCTGCCTAAGCCCGTTCCTTTTTCAATAAATGTATCTTTCATATCGCCCTTTAAAAGGTGGTAAGTAGAACTAAATTGAGTGTTATTAAAATCGCCACATAACAAAGTGGGGTAAGGACTATTATTTTTATGTTGTTGTACAAGTTTTGCCTGGTTCATTTGTCTTTTAAATCGATGGTTAACCTTGTCATAAACGTATTCAACAGGCTTTGAACGAACATTTCCTGATCCTGGTGTTACTCCCAAGGACTGCATGTGAACATTATAGACCCTGATAGTATCGCCTTGGTATAAAATATCGGCGTAAGAACCATTGTTGATACTGTTCTTGAACTGAATGGTTTCCGCTTTGATAATAGGATATTTAGAAAAAACACCTAAGTGCACTTTGTTACTGTCATGGAATTTATCCAAAAAAGAGTAGGGGTAGTCCAAAAATTCGGACTTCATGCTGATACCTACTTCCTGAAAACAGATGATATCGGGTTTCTCTGAGGCTATTAGTTCTGTAATTTTTTCTCGAGTGTTAAGGGAGCGGTCTGCTTCCAAACGGTTAAACCCCCTTACGTTATAACTCATTACCTTTAAATCCCCAATGCTTTTATTTTCTTTCCCAAAACTTGGTTTTATAAAGGTGCCTAGAACTAGATATCCCACTACCAGAATGATGAGGGAGGTGAGCATTTGTCTTTTCCTTTGCAGCAACCAATAGAGAAAAAACAGGAAATTACCAACGACCAAAAAGGGCACTACCAACCCCAAAAACGTGAGGAAAGAGAAAAAATCATAGGTTAGATAGGGAACTGCGCAAGCAATTAGAAGCAAAACTGCTACTAAAATATTAATGGAATAAACTAGCTTATTGAACCAAGAAAGTCCCTTCATACATCTATTCTTCCTTTCCGGCCTTAAAAAGAAAATCCTTTTCGGCCTTGGTCAAACTTTCATAACCGGATTGACTGATTTTATCTAAAATGGCATCAATTTTCTTTTGTTGGCTTTGCTTGTCGTAATTGGAGGCGTTGGTGTTCGAAGATTTTCTGTTTTTGTAGACCGTTTTCAAGGGTGATTTCTTCTCTCTCTTTTTGAATAAATTCACGATTCCGTCTACAAGTTTGGAAAAACCTTCACCTATATCCACCCCGTTATATAATTGTCTGGCATACATATATCCCAAGAATGCACCGCCCAAATGGGCCAATCTCCCTCCTACATTGCCTCCCAAAGGAATTTGAACCAAATCCATCAGGACCACAAAAACACCAATATGCCAGAGCTTTACATTAAAAAAGAGCAATCTCACTTCCTGATTGGGAATATAGGTGCATACAAATATCAAAACAGCCATTACACCTGCTGAGGCACCAATAAGAGAGGTGTTGATACCAACTAAAGCAGGGAAAATATTATAACTTAAAAGGAATAAGAGACCACCTAATATTACCCCGAGAAAATATACGTTTAAAAATCGCCTGCCATCAAAAAGGTTCAGTAGAATACGACCTGCAACATATAAAATATACATGTTCCAAAGTATATGAAAAATACCTCCATGGAGAAAGGAGTAAGTAATAATGGACCAAGGTTGTATAAGAAAATCGAAAAAATCCTTTGGCAATGCGAACCAGTCCTCAACCGTTGGGCTGATCAGTGCCGTAATAAGACCCATGACAATAAACACCACTACATTAATGGCGATAAGCTTTTCTGAGACACTCAGCCGGGCGTATTGATATTTTAGACCTCCGTTGTTCATCTTAATTCCAACGATTATTGTTAAACTGATTCTTCTTCCAGTACCACATCATTAGGAATCCAAAAAGAGCACCTCCAATATGTGCAAAGTGGGCAATACCAGTTGCAGTTCCCGTAAATCCAAAAAATAAATCCCCTAAAATCAACAAAGGGACAAAATATTTTGCTTTAATGGGGATAGGAAGAAAAATAAGCATGAGTTCAGCTTCGCTAAAGGTAAAGGCGAATGCAACCAAAATACCATAAATGGCTCCGGAGGCCCCTACTGCCGGCGTTGAAAACGCACTCAAAAAACTATCTACCTTGTCCGGACCGATCACGGTTTCCCATGAAGGGCTGTATTTACCATCCGTGATAATTTGCATTAATTCAGTCTTGCCTATACCGCTATCGAGTAAGGCTTGTAGGCCATCATTAAAAAGATAATAATTGACACCGGTATGCAGTAAAGCCGCCCCTAGACCAGCGGAAAAATAAAAGAAAAGGAACTTGTTGCGTCCCCACATTCTTTCAAGAGGGGTGCCAAAAGCATAAAGGGCATACATGTTAAAAAGGATATGCATGAAATTGCCATGCATGAACATATGGGTGAAAATTTGCCACCACTCAAAATTGGGATTCTCTGGATACCACAAAGAAAACCAAGCGTACATTTGGTCGCCATATAGCTGGGTAGCCACGAAGAACAAAATGTTGATAATGAGTAAATGTTTTACCGCTTCGGTGAGTCCTCTCATTTAAATAAATTTTTTATCGATGTCGTTTTCCGTAATGGTAACGTATACTGGTTTGTTAAACGGGCTTACGGTAGCATCGGTACAGGCAAATAAATCGTTTACCAAAGCTATTTGCGACTGATTATCCAATATTTCTCCCGTTTTTACCGCCAATGTCTTTGCCAATGTTTTTGAAAGGATATCGCTCTGCGAAAAACTTTCGCCATTAATTTCCTGTTGATAGTCAGATATCAATTGGTCCAATATCATGCCAACCTCACTTTCTGTCACTAATAACGGAATTCCTGTCACTGTAATGGCATCCTCTTTCATATCTTCAAAGATAAAACCAATAGAAAGCAAAACTTCTTTGATTTCCTTTAATGTATGAATCTCCGCCCTTGAAAAAGTTAAGGTAAGGGGAAATAACAATTGCTGACTCACCGCATCCTTAACGGTGCTGTTCTTCAGGAATTTTTCATAAAGCACTCTCTGGTGTGCCCTACTTTGGTCAATTACCACCATTCCTGACTTTATACTGGTAACGATATATTTTCTTCTTATCTGAAAGGTGGTAGCCACCGTTTCCTGTACTTCCTTTTCGTTTTCAAAAATGGAACCTGTAATGGCCTCAGATTCAAAACTGATACTGTTTATAGGTTCATTGCCCCCCATCTTAGATTCCATACCCACATAGAGGCTGTCCCAGTTCTTGCTGGCCTTGGGCTGGTACGAGTAGGTAGGGGAGGAGCTAGATTTCTTTGGCGTTTCTGAAAAGGGATTGAAGTTGGCATCTACAGTAACTTGTGGCTGAACCGCAGATTTATTTTTAAAATCATACGGGGTATCCAGATTTGGATCTTGGTCAAAATCGAGGGCAGGTGCCACATTGAACTGTCCCAAACTATGTTTTACCGTAGACCTTAAAATAGCGTACAAGGTATGTTCATCATCAAACTTAACTTCGGTTTTGGTAGGGTGAATGTTAATGTCAATGGATCCTGGCGCAACTTCCAAATAAAGAAAGTATCCTGGAAAAGTATCTGGTTTTATGAGGCCTTCAAAGGCCGAAACCACAGCGTGATGCAGATACGGGCTTTTTATAAATCGGTTATTAACGAAAAAAAACTGTTCGCCCCTGCTTTTCTTTGCAAATTCTGGTTTGGTTATGAAGCCGCTTATTTTAACAATAGGGGTTTCTTCATCTACGGGCACCAGTTTTTCATTGGTACGGGACCCGAAAATATTTACAATTCTTTTACGGTAATTGTCCGCAGGAAGATTGAAAAGTTCACTTCCGTTATGATAAAAGTGAAAGGAAACTGTTGGGTGGGCCAAGGCTACCCTATGAAATTCATCGGTAATGTGCCTTAATTCTACTTGGTTGGATTTAAGAAAGTTCCTTCTCGCTGGGATATTGAAAAATAGATTTTTCACCGCCATGGACGTGCCTTTGGGGGTAACGGTCACTTCTTGAAATACAATTTTACTACCCTCCATTTTTAGGTGGGTGCCAACCTCTTCCTCTTCCGGTTTTGTTTGCATTTCAACATGGGCAATTGCTCCAATGGAGGCCAATGCCTCTCCCCTAAACCCCTTGGTGTTAAGGTTGAAAAGGTCTTCTGCCTGTTGGATTTTACTTGTGGCATGGCGTTCAAAACTAAGTCGGGCATCGGTAGCGCTCATTCCAACCCCATCATCAACTACTTGGATCAAGGCTTTGCCACCATCCTTTACAATCAGCTTTATAGTAGTGGAACCAGCATCCAAGGCATTTTCCAATAGTTCTTTAACCACTGATGCAGGGCGCTGTACTACCTCCCCAGCAGCAATTTGATTTGCAACGTGGTCCGGTAAAAGTTTAATGATATCCGCCATTAGTTAGGGAAGAATATTGTAAGATCAAAATCTAGGATAAACAAAGCAATGAGAACTAAAATACCAATGATAATGGCCATTCTTATTTTGAGATTGCGGTCTCCTTCCCGCTTCATATCGTCCATGGCACTACTGAACTTCCCTTTTAGACCACGAGGGGTATTGAGGGTAGTTCTGTACTTATCAAATTTAGCTTCCATTTTAAATGGGCTGCCCTTACCCTTATCGTCATAGTAACGAGGAGCGTATTCAAACTTCTTATTTCGCTTGAGTTTCGTGAATTTACTGAGCATTCCCATGATTTTCAAAGGTACTTAAAATCAAAAAATATGCCCCATAGCCAACGCCAAAATTTGTTAAAACGTCGAGTGTGGGCAGCTCAAATGGTAAGGTCTACTTAATTCTATATAAAATGAAAACAATAGAAGTAAGAAAAATTCAGGAATTATTTCCCTAGGGTAGCCATTTTTATGGCAGCGATAGCGGCCTCCGTACCTTTGTTGCCGTGTTTTCCTCCACTGCGCTCACGTGACTGTTGTATGTTGTTGTCCGTTAAAACGCAAAAGATCACTGGAATATCCAATTGCACGTTCAGGTCTTTAATTCCCTGTGCGGTGGCGCTACATACAAAATCAAAGTGTTTGGTCTCACCCTGAATGACACTTCCAATAGCTATAATGGCATCCAGTTTTTTTGTAGCGGCCAATTTTTTACTCCCGAAGGTAAGTTCAAAACTGCCAGGTACATTCCATCTAACAATGTTTTTTTCCAAGGCTCCACAATCCAATAGGGCTTCATGGGCACCATTGTAAAGGCCTTCGGTAATTTCATCGTTCCATTCAGAAACTACAATACCAAAGCGAAGGGCTTTGGCATTGGGTATGGTTTCCTTATCGTAAACGGATAGGTTTTTATTTTCGGTGGCCATTATTTAGAACTTTTAGCCATGCCTATGAAGGCATCTACAGTAGTTGCTTCCGCAGAAGAAGCGTATTTCTCCTTTATCTGTTCAAAATAGTTTAAAGCTTTTGATTTATCACCTAAATCAAGAGCAGTAACGCCTGCTTTATAAAGGAATTTTGGTGCCGTAAAGTTGTTGTCGCTATGGTTCAACGCTTTTTCATAATAATCCAAAGCATCTTCTGGTTGGCCCAATTGCATAAAAGCATCGCCCACACCACCTTTGGCTAATGCGCCCAAGATATCATCCTCAGATTTAAAATCCTCTAAATGAGTAATGGCCTCTTGGTACTTTTGCATGTTCAAGTAAGCCATGCCAGCAGAATAGTTGGCAAGGTTGGCCGCTTGGGTCCCACTATATTCATCAATAATATCCAGAAAGCCGTATTTTCCTTCGGCTCCGTTTAAAGCCAAATTATAGAGAGAATCTTTGGCGGTAGTGCTATTTATCGCTTGGTCAAAATACTGTTGTGGGTAGTACATTTCATTGGTAGCGCTTGCTTCCTTTGGTTTTTCTACAAACTGTACGTAAGCTAGATAGCCCAATACGGCTACGGCAATTACACCAATGAAACCTAAAATATAGTTTTGGTTTGAGGCAACCCATTCCTCCGTTTTAGAGGCACTTTCATCTAACGTACTAAATACTTCTGCCGTTGCGCTTTCCTGTTCTTCAACAACTTGCTCTTCAACTTTGTTTTGAGGTTTAAATCCGCGCTTTTTATATGTGGCCATCTTCTTATTTTATAGGTCGCGCAAAAATAAAATTTTTATCTAAAACCTAAAGGGTATTTATTCGTTATTTTTGATGTTTCGATAGATTCAAGCACTAAAACCCCCAAGTAGTTCCATGATTTTAAAAAAACTTTTCCTTATCAATTACAAGAATTTTGATTCAAGAGATTTTCAGCTTGATGATAAAATCAACTGTTTTGTAGGGGCCAATGGTATAGGTAAAACTAATGTGCTAGATGCCATTTACCATTTGGCTTTTGGAAAGAGTTATTTTAACCCTGTATCTTCCCAAAACATTAAACATGGAGAAGAGTTTTTTGTGATCAATGGAGAATTTGAAAAGGGTGAACGGGAGGAGAAAGTGGTCTGTAGTTTAAAAAAGGGTACCAAAAAGGTCATGAAAAGAAATGGTAAAATTTATGACCGATTGGCCGATCATATTGGTCTGTTGCCAATGGTCATGATTTCTCCCGCGGATAGGGACCTAATCATCGAGGGAAGTGAAACCAGACGTAAATTTATGGATGGGGTCATTTCACAATCAGACAAGGCGTATCTGCAAAACTTATTGAAGTACAATAAAGTGCTGGCCCAAAGAAATTCGTTATTGAAGTATTTTGCAGCGAACCGTACCTTTGATTCTACTACACTAGCTGTATACAATGATCAGTTGAACGATTATGGTACAGAAATATTTAAAAAAAGAAAGCTGTTTCTAGAGCGCTTTGTCCCTATTTTTCAGGAGCAACATGAAATTATAACCGGAGGAAAGGAACAGGTTTCCTTAGTGTATGAAAGCAAATTACTTCATAGTGGATTGATACAGCTTTTGGAAGATAATCTTGAAAAGGATAAAGCTTTGCAGTACACTTCGGTGGGCATCCATAAGGATGATTTGAGTTTTGAGATTCATGGTCATCCTATTAAAAAATTCGGCAGTCAAGGGCAGCAAAAGTCTTTTTTGATCGCTCTAAAGTTTGCGCAATTTCAGTTTATAAAAGAACAGTCTAACAGTACACCTATATTACTTTTAGACGATATTTTTGATAAATTGGATGAATATCGGGTGGCGCATATTATCAATTTGGTGAACAACGATAATTTTGGTCAAATATTTATTAGTGATACGCATGCCGATCGCACGGAAACCATTGTAAAACAGATACACCAATCTTATAAAATGTTCCCCATTGGGGCGGCCTAATAAATTATAAATGATGTTGAAAAAATTGAGGCTTTTATTTTCGTTCCTGGTGTTCGTTCTAATTTTTGGTTGTTCTGAAGGAATTAAAAAAGAAGAACTAAATCAATTGAACGGTTACTGGGAAATAGAAAAGGTGATCTTGCCAGATGGCAGCGTAAAGGAATATACTGCCAATACCAATGTAGACTTTATTCATTTGGAAGAATTAAAGGGATATAGAAAAAAAATGAGTCCCAATCTCCAAGGTAGTTACGTGACAACCAACGATTTGGAAAGCTTTGCCATTTTGGAAAAAAACGGGGACTTTTGGATGCATTATGAAACGGACCTAACGCAATGGTCAGAAAAATTAATGACCCTTCAAAAAAATTCCTTTACTGTTATAAATGAGGATGGCATTACCTATGATTACAAAAGATTTGAACCCATTTCAATACCCAAATAATGGCGAAAAGAAAAAATGACAACCTAAGTATGGGTGAAGCCTTAAACGAGTTTATTAAAGAAAACCGACTACAGCCTGGAATGGACAAAGTTGATGTACGTGAGGCTTGGAAAAATTTGATGGGCAACGGGGTAAATAACTATACCAGTACAGTAGAACTTAGGGGAGACACCCTATTTGTTGGACTCTCCTCTTCCGTGCTCCGAGAAGAATTGAGTTTGGGCAAGTCCAAGATTATAACTATGCTCAATGAAGATTTGGGGCGGGAATTGGTAAAGAAACTGGTGTTGAGATAAAAAAGCCTTCACATGTCGTGAAGGCTTTGAAATTTATACCTCAGTTGGGGGCAATTAGAATATTTCGCGACCTGAAAAGTGGAAAGCTCCTTCTATGGCAGCATTTTCATCACTATCCGATCCGTGTACCGCATTTTCAGCTATGTCCGTAGCGAACATTTTTCTTATGGTTCCTTCCGCAGCCTCCGCCGGGTTGGTGGCACCAATAAGCGCTCTAAAATCCTCTACGGCATTGTCCTTTTCCAAGATGGCAGCTACAATGGGGCCTCTTGTCATGAATTCTACCAACTCGCCAAAAAATGGTCTTTCCTTATGTATGGCGTAAAACTCTTGGGCATCTCTTGTGCTCAATTGCGTATATTTCATTGCAACGATCTTGAAACCAGCAGCTGATATTTTTTCTAAAATAGCTCCAATATGCCCTTTTTCAACGGCATCTGGCTTGATCATTGTAAATGTTCTGTTTGTAGTCATGTTTTTAATTTTTTGCAAAAATAAGCTTTATTCAACAATGGGCAATAATTAATAGGTTTGTTCCAGTTCTTGTAAAATAGTTCCGTTATCACCTTTGATTTGCATTTGCACTTGTCTGGTTTCAAAATTAAACCCAAGCAATCCAAAACTTTTTTTTGAAACCACGTTACCGATGCGATATGGATTGGGTTCCCCATTAAAACCATCATAAGAGTGGGTTAGGCCGCTACTGGTAAAATCAATTAAGGGGTAGTTCAATTCTTCTAGATCAATTTTAGAAAACTCTGAAATATGTCTGTCGCCGGAAAGAATGATTACGCCATTAGCTTTGGACGTTGCAATAACCTCCATTAATTTTTTGGCTTCCTCGGGAAAATTCCCCCAAGTTTCAAAACCATGTTCAGAAGACAAAACTTGAATACTGCTTACTATCACGTTAAAATCCGCTTCGGAATTGGTCAATTCATTCTCAAGCCATTTCCATTGCTGTGCGCCCAAGATGGTGGCATCTTTTTTATTATCGGCTTCGTATCTTTTGCCTGTTAGCTTACTAGGAGTAAGGGAAGTTCGAAAATAGCGGGTATCCAATACAATTATTTTAAGTGAGCCTTTAGCCATTTTGTATTCATGCGAGGAATAAATACCTTCTTGTTTTCTTCTGGGGCTATCTTCAGGTACCCCTAAAAAGTTGAGTAGTTCTTGCTGACTTTCGTTCTTTTTACTATAATCTGTGCCACTGTCGTTTACACCGTAATCATGGTCGTCCCAGGTGCCAATAACCGGAACTTTGCTTTTCAATGCTGCGTAGCCGGCAACGCTGTTTTGTTTGTTGTAAAGCCTTCTCAGCTTTTTCATATTATAGGTGTCCGAATAAACAATATCCCCACCCCAGATCCAAACATCGGGGTTTGAAACTAGAATATCGTCCCAAAGGTTATTGGGTTCATCATGCTTATTGCACGAACCAAAAGCCAAATTAAAATGGGATGGAAATTGAGTGCTTGTAGCCCTATTTGGTGCAACAGTCACCAATTCTTTTTTAGCGCTACAGGAAAAGAAAAGTGTTGTTAGGATGACAATAGAGAGTATGTGGTATTTCATTGGCCCATATTTACTACTGCAAAAATAGCCCATTGTACATTTTCTCTATATTAATAAATTGTATCTTTGCGCGCATGAATTTGGAGACAGTACAAGCGGTTAAAGAACTACTTTCCACCCCGCAAAAAATGGTAATTATACCGCACAAAAATCCTGATGGCGATGCTATTGGTTCTACATTGGCTCTATGGCATTTTTTGCAAAATAGAGGTCAGGATGCCACCGTCATAGTTCCAAATGACTACCCAAAGTTTTTAAAATGGATGCCAGGAAGTGACCAAATTTTGAATTTTGAGAAGGAAAATCATCAGTGTAGGAATAAAATAGAAAATGCTACAGTGGTCTTTACGTTGGATTTTAATCACTTGGGCAGGGTGGGTCAGTTGGAGGAGCCGCTTGCAGAAGCAGCAACGAAAATTCAGTTTGTGATGATCGATCACCATCAAGCTCCATCAGACTATGCAAAAATAATGTACTCTGATGTAGAAATGAGCTCTACCTGCCAAATGGTCTATAACTTTATTGAGGCGATAGATGGTGTGGATAAGATTACCTCTGAGATGGCAAATTGCCTTTACACGGGGATAATGACGGATACAGGGTCTTTTAAATTTAGGTCTACCACAGGAGAAACTCACCGAATTGTTGCCGATTTAATTGATCGGGGAGCAGAAAATACCGAGATTCATCATAGGGTCTTTGATACCAATACTCTCGCTAGGCTTAAATTGTTAGGAGTAGCCCTTAACAACATGAAAATTCTGGAGCAGTTTAAAACCGCCTACATCACACTAAGCCAAGATGAACTGGATGCCCATAATTATCAGAAGGGAGATACGGAAGGATTTGTCAATTATGGCCTCACCTTGGAGGGAATTAATTTTGCCGTCATTTTTATAGAAAACAAGGAAGAGGGCATTATAAAAATATCATTTCGGTCTATCGGAGATTTTTCAGTGAACGAATTTGCTAGAAGCCATTTTAACGGAGGAGGACATAATAATGCCGCTGGCGGAAGAAGTGAAAGATCTTTGCAAGAAACTGCATTGCATTTTGAATCTTTGTTGGAGGACTATAAAAATCAGCTTGCCGTATGAGAAGTTTAACTCTTTTGACTTTGTTTGCACTACTACTCGCCGGTTGCGGTGGGCCTGAGCCTAGAAGACCTGTAGAGGTAAAGACCGGTAGTTTTTTTAAGGAATCGGTAGAAAGAAACAAAGAGCTTTTGGCACAGGAGGAAAAACATATTCAGTCTATCATAGCAAAGGATTCCCTTCACGAGTATAAAAATTCTGCATCAGGTTCTTGGTATTATTACGAAGTGGAAAACGACCAAGACGTACCAACTCCCCGTCCAGATGATTTGGTCACCATGCAATTCGAAATTTACAGTTTTGAGAATGATACTATTTACAGTGCTCCGGAGATTGGCACAGTTACCTATAAGGTAGATAAGCAAGAGCTTTTCCCAGGATTAAGGAATAGTGTTAAACTGTTAAAGGAGGGCGAGACAGCTGTTTTCTTTTTTCCTTCTTCCTTAGGATTTGGCTATCATGGAGATAATAATAAAATAGGGGTGAACGTTCCCTTAAAGGTCAAGTTGTCAATTCTCAAAATTGAGCAGGAGCCTCAAGAATTATCAATTAATAAATAGAATTAAAACCCAAATTAGTAAGCAATGAAAAAAGCGTATGCAATCGTACTTGTTCTAGGTGTTATTTTGGCAGGATGTAAAAGTCAATATGCAGAACTGGGCGATGGCCTTTTTGCAGATATTCAAACCAATAAAGGCGATATTATCGTTAAGCTGGAATACGAAAAAACACCGGTTACCGTAGCTAATTTTGTTTCTTTGGCAGAAGGCAAAAGCCCCTTTGTTACAGACAGTTTGAAGGATAAGCCCTATTATGATGGAATTATTTTTCACCGCGTAATCAAAGATTTTATGATTCAAGGTGGAGACCCAACGGGGACAGGTAGGGGTAATCCTGGTTATAAATTTAAGGATGAATTTAATGATAGCCTTTTGCATAATAAAAAAGGTATTCTTTCTATGGCCAACAGTGGTCCCAAAACGAATGGTAGTCAGTTTTTCATTACCCACAAACCTACTCCTTTTCTAAACGGAAGACATACTGTTTTTGGGGAAGTGGTTGAAGGTTTGGATGTGGTAGATACCATTGCCAATGTAGAAACTTCGCAAGATCCAGTTTCGAAGGATAGACCTATTTCCGAAATTGTAATGAACAAGGTAGCGATCGTAAGAAACGGAAAAGCAGCCAAAAAGTTTGATGCCGTTCAGGTAATGAGTGACTATTTTGCCGAGGAGGAAGCTAAAATTGCTGCCTTTGAAAAAATGAAGGCTGATTTTGTAACCTCGCTTGAAAAAGAAAAAGCTGAAGCAGAGGAATTGCCATCCGGACTAAAAATCAAAACATTAAAAGAGGGTGAAGGCGAAAAACCTGTTATAGGTAGTAAAGTTTTGGTTCACTATGCCGGGTATTTGGAAGATGGTACCTTGTTCGACAGTAATTATGAGGATGTGGCCGTTAAATACAACAAGTTTGATGAAAGAAGAAAGTTGGGCGGCGGTTACAATCCGTTACCAATGGATTATAGTCCAGATGCAGGTCTTATAGCAGGATTTAAAGAAGGCCTTTTAAATATGAAGGTGGGAGATAAGAAACGTATTTTTATTCCTTCTCATTTAGGTTACGGCCCTCAGGGTTCTGGACCTATACCACCAAATGCCAGCTTGGTGTTCGACCTTGAAATTACCGGAATCGCAGAATAATATTTCTTGCATGTTATGATATAGTAAAACCTCGCAGTCGCGAGGTTTTTTTCGTTTTAAGACTTTACGGGATTTATGAAAATAATGCAGTTCATCTAAAAAAAATACTAGTACGGTATTAGTGCCGTTTATTCATTTCATTAAAACCCTAAATCTTAAATTTTATGAATTGGTACTTTAAAGTATGGCAGAACTACGTGAATTTTGAAGGAAGAGCGAGAAGAAAAGAATATTGGATGTTCTTTCTATTTAATATGTTGATTTCCTACGGACTACAGATTTTGGCAGTGGTAGCTGAGGCTCCCATATTGTTTGTAGTATCATTGATCTATTCTTTTGCCGTTTTACTTCCGGCTATTGGGGTGGGTGTTAGAAGAATGCATGATGTAGGAAAAAGCGGATGGTTCATTTTAGTGCCTTTCTATAATCTCTATTTGGCATGTTGCGATAGCGAACCACATGAAAACAAATGGGGACCGAATCCAAAAGCGGATGAAGCTCCAAGTTTACAGAAAGTTTAAATAGGAGGGTCGGCCAATGGCCGACCCTTTTTTTATTTCTTGGGCGTATCTTTTATAACCTCAAGCAAAAATTTCCAGAATTTCTGAACTGACATAATACTCACCCGCTCATCCGGAGAGTGTGCTCCTAAAATGGTAGGGCCAAAACTGATCATATCCATTTCAGGATAATTTTGACCTAAAATTCCGCACTCGAGCCCCGCGTGACAAGCAATTACTTTAGGTTCCTTCTTAAACAACTCAGTATACTTATTTTTAGCAACTTCCAATATTTTGGAATTTGGATTGGGTGACCAACCAGGGTAGGTACCACTGAAGTTTACATTGCACTTGGCCAATTCAAATGCACTTTTTAGAGCGTGAGCCAAATCCATTTTTGCCGAGTCTACCGATGAACGTGTTAAGCAGCCTATTTTTACTTTTCCGTTTTTAACTACCACTTTGGCCACATTATTGGAGGTTTCCACTAAATCGGGTATAGCGGGACTCATGGCGTAAACTCCGTTATGCGCCGTATATAGGGCCTGTAGTAAGCGTTCTTGAGCACCTAAACCCATCACTTGTTTGGGTAATTTGGTTTCTTTCAAACCTATCTCCAAGTTTGGTTCTATAAATTTAAGTTCCTCCTTTATAGTTTGTGCCCATGCTTCAAAATCCTTCTTGAAAGCATCTAATTGAGATTTTAACAAGGCGACTACGGTAACACTTTCTCTTGGGATAGCATTGCGCAGACTTCCGCCTTCAATCTCAGCGATACGCATCATAAATTGATTGGATGCGTTGTATAAAATACGGTTCATGATTTTATTGGCATTGCCCAGGCCTTTATGTATTTCAATACCGCTATGTCCACCTTGCAAGCCTTTGACGGTAATTTCAAGCCCAACAGTGGCTCTTGGTGTAGGTTTTTGGCTATAGCTTCTAGTGGCGGTCACATCGATACCTCCAGCACAGCCAATATCGATTTCATCATCTTCTTCAGTATCCAGATTCAATAAGATTTCACCCTGTAAAACCCCACCTTTGAGTCCCATGGCACCGGTCATTCCGGTTTCTTCGTCAATGGTAAATAAGGCCTCCATTGGCGGATGCGCAATATCGGTACTTTCCAAAAGCGCCATGATAGCGGCAACTCCCATACCATTATCGGCACCTAGTGTAGTTCCCTTAGCCTTTACCCAATCATCGGCAATGAACATTTCAATGCCCTGTTCGTCAAAATTGAAAACGGTATCGTTATTTTTTTGGTGCACCATATCTAAATGTGATTGTAGGGTCACCATTTTTCTATCTTCCATTCCGGGTGTGGCAGGCTTTCTTATGATAACATTGCCTACTTCGTCCTTAAAGGTTTCCAACCCGAGAGAATTGCCAAAATTCATCATGAATTCAATTACGCGTTCCTCTTTTTTAGAGGGGCGCGGTACGGCATTTAAATCGGCAAATTTGTTCCAGACCGGTTTAGGGGATAATTCTCTTATTTCGTTGCTCATAATCCAATTTTAGGGCACAAAAATACATACTCTCCAATTGGCATGCGTGCATTATTGGTTAATTTTGTTAGAGCTTTGTGTGGTCATCTAGAATTAGATGAATGCAAAATTTGAAATCGAATGTTAAAATAATAACCGATAAGTTTCACTTTGAACAATAAGTTAAAGAATTACATTGCCCTAAGTCTAATTCTTCAAATCATTTTGGTTATGTGGTTGGCAGGGCATTCTGAGTGGATTGAAACGTACTATAGCAATGGTATTTATCCGTATATAAGCCGGTTTTTTAGAGTGTTATTTGGTTGGTTGCCCTTTTCCATTGGCGATTTGATTTACGCCGCAATACTAATTCTAGGTCTGACATACCTCGTACAGAACTTGAAACAAATTAAGTTGAAACCCTTATTTTTTTTGAGGGATATAATTTTGGTATTGTCCGTGTTCTATTTCACTTTCAATTTGGTGTGGGGGCTAAACTACTATCGCAAACCGTTAGCCAAAAATTTTGCTATTAAGGATTCCGTGCAAACCGCCGAAGTTCTGAAATTAAGTCGGCAACTGGTAAAGAAGGTGAACCTGCTCCAAGAGGAAATTACCGGCGATACCATCACCATGGTACAAGTGCCTTACACCCGAAACGAAATCTTTGAGAAAACAATTGCAGAATACCACCAAAACTCAGGTGAAACTACTTTCTTGCAGTATAAAAATGCAAGTTTAAAAAAGTCTGTTTTTAGTTTGCTTTCTTGTTATTTGGGCATTGGTGGCTATTTGAATCCTTTTACCAATGAGGCCCAAGTGAACGCTAAAACTCCCGTTTTTAGATTTCCAGTGGTAGCCGCGCACGAGGTAGGACACCAAGTTGGTTACGCCAAGGAGAATGAAACCAATTTTATTGGCTACTATATGACCATGAAAAGTGAAGATATTTACTTTCAATATTCTGCCTACGCTTATGGATTAAGCCACTGCTTAAGTGCTGTAAAACGATATGATGAAGCTGTGTTCAATGAGATTTTTGACGGGGTAAATCAGGGAGTGAGAGAGAATTATAGGGAGTTATACGAGTTTAATCAAAAGTACCAAAACCCTTTTGAGCCCATATTCAAGTCAATTTTCAATACCTTTTTAAAAGCCAATCAGCAAAAAGATGGCATAGAAAGCTACAGTAAAATTGTAGAGTTGATGGTGGGCTATCATGAAAAACATCCGCTTTAAAAATGGATTTCTTGAAATTGTATTCAAGTACTTTTGGTATCAGCAGTTCAGCTTGTCTGTTTTTACCAATTGAGAAAAAGTCATCTTAGCCTCTTAAAACATTTCCTGTTTCCTTGGCCTTTCTTTATTTTTAGAGCTTTCTTTTTAGAATCAACTATATGAACAAATCCTTTGCTTTTGTAATCCTTCTCATTCTAGGTTTGAGCAGGCTCTCATCTCAAGAATATTTTCCTGATAACACCCAGGTAAAATCACAAAACAATAATTATACGGCCATAGTCAATGCTAAAATTTATGTCTCACCTTCCAATGTCATTGAGAATGGTACTCTTTTGATAAAGAAAGGAAAGGTTGTGCAAGTGGGAAAATCGGTAAAAATCCCCGCCAATACCGTTCAGGTTGATGTTGCCGGAAAATGGATTTACCCTTCATTCATAGATGTTTTCTCAGAATTTGGTGTTGCCAAACCGGAAAAAAGCAAAGAAGGAGGTCGCTCTGCCGAATATGAGCCTTCACGCCAAGGTTATTACTGGAACGACCATATAATGCCAGAATTTGATGCGGTCAATTCCTTTGTTTACGATGAATCTACTGCCAAAAATTTACGGGAGGTTGGTTTCGGCGTTGTCAACACCCACCGCCATGATGGTATTGCCCGCGGAACCGGTGTATTGGTTGCACTCAATGGAAAAGAAGGAGATGCAGAGCGCATTTTGGATGACCGTTCTGCCCAATATTTTTCCTTCAATAAAAGTATCGCCCACAGGCAGGCCTATCCTACCTCATTGATGGGAAGTATGGCTCTATTGCGTCAAATGTACTATGATGCAGATTGGTACGCCCAGGGCAAGAGTGAGACCAAAGACCGTTCCCTAGAAGCTCTTAACAGCAACAATTCTTTGGTACAAATTTTTGAGGCAGGTGATAAGGGCAATGTTCTAAGAGCTGACGGAATCGGAGATAAATTCGGTATACAATACATTGCTTTAGGAGGCGGTGACGAATATGAAAGAGTGGCCGATATAAAGGCTGCGAATACAACCTTGGTGTTGCCTTTGAATTTTCCGGATGCCTATGATGTTTCTGACCCATATACGACCAAATATGTTTCTTTAGCCGATATGCGAAATTGGAATCAAGCGCCTGCCAATCCAAAAATTATGGCGGAAAATGGAATTCCGTTTTCACTTACCCTGCACGGACTAAAATCGACCGTAGATTTTAAGGATAAAATTAAGAGGGCCATTGCTTATGGACTATCAAAGGAAAAAGCCCTCGAGGCATTGACTGTCATTCCAGCTCAGATTTTAGGGAAAACCGAAAGTTTGGGAACTTTGGAAGCGGGTCGTTACGCTAATTTTTTGATTACTTCAGGGGATATTTTTGAAGATGGAACTTTGTTATACGAAAATTGGGTACAAGGCCAAAAGCACGTGGTCAATGATATCAACCAAAAAGACCTTCGTGGCGATTATGATTTGGCCATTGGAACCGATTCATTTCAGTTAAGTATTTCGGGTGAAGTATTACAGCCAAAGGCAGAAGTAAAAAAAGATACGCTAAAACTGAACACCAAGCTGGATTATAAAAATGATTGGCTAGTAATGTCGTTGGTAAACAATGAAAATGGAGCTACCTATCGTTTAAGCGGAGCAATTAGTGGAGATAGCAATAATTTAGAAGGTAAGGCAGTTATTTCCAATGGTAAAGAAACCACTTTTAAGGCAGTAAGAACGAAAGCTTTCGCGGGCAAAGAAAAAGACCAGCCGGAAGTTCCGGAAATGGTTCCCGTCACATTTCCCAATATTGCCTATGGAAATACTTCCTTGCCAAAACAACAAACCATGTTGTTTAAAAATGCCACCGTGTGGACCAGTGAAGATGCCGGTATTTTGGAGCATACCGATGTTTTGGTCAAGAACGGCAAAATAGAAAAAATTGGAAAGGATCTCAAGGCCGGTGGAGCTAAGGTCATCGATGCTACCGGAAAGCACCTAAGTGCCGGTATTATTGATGAACACAGTCATATCGCGGCTCTCGCCGTGAATGAGGCAGGTCAAAACTCTTCGGCAGAGGTAAAAATGGAAGATTTGGTGGACTATGAAGACAAAGGTATTTATCACGCCCTTGCTGGTGGCGTTACCAGTTTACAGTTACTTCACGGGTCCGCGAACCCTATCGGTGGTCAGTCTGCCATCATGAAATTGAAATGGGGAGAACGTCCTGAAAAAATGGTTTATAGCAATACCCCCAAATTCATCAAATTCGCTTTGGGGGAAAACGTTAAACAGAGTAATTGGGGTAGTTACAGCCGTTTTCCTCAAACTAGAATGGGGGTGGAGCAGGTTTTTGACAATTACTTTCAACGGGCTAAGGAGTACATGGATGCCAAGGCCAGAGGAGAATCCGTACGATACGATGTGGAAATGGAAACCTTGGCCGAAATTATAAGAGGCGAACGATTTATAAGTTGTCACAGTTACGTACAGAGTGAAATTAATATGATGATGAAGGTGGCCGAAAAATTCGGTTTTAGGGTCAATACCTTCACCCATATTTTAGAAGGGTACAAAGTAGCCGATAAGATGAAGGAACATGGTGTAGGTGGTGGAACTTTTTCAGATTGGTGGGCTTATAAGTTTGAGGTGAACGATGCTATTCCCTATAACGCGGCCATTATGCAAGAGCAGGGGGTAACAGTCGCAATCAACAGTGATGATGCAGAAATGATCCGTAGACTTAATCAAGAAGCGGCCAAGACCATTAAGTATGGTGGGATGACAGAACTGGAAGCTTGGAAGATGGTAACTATCAATCCGGCAAAACTACTGCATTTGGAGGATAGAACAGGTAGTATCAAGGAAGGTAAAGATGCCGATTTGGTACTGTGGTCCCATAATCCCTTATCTATATATGCAAAAGCGGAAAAAACCATAATTGATGGTGCTGTTTATTTTGATTTGGAAACCGATAGAAAGATGCGAGAGGCAGTAGAAAAAGAGCGGGCCAAACTAATAAACCAGATGCTGTTGGAAAAACAAGGAGGTAAAAAAACACAACAACCTGCTTTAAAGAAAAAAGTATTAATGCATTGTGATACCGGAAGTTTGAACGACCATCACGAGTAGGCAGGTTTCAGGTAACCAAAAAATGAAAAATCAAAAGGACATGAAATTAGGAATAAAAATATGGGTAGCGCTTCTGGTAGTTCAGTTTTCGGTAGGTCAGCAAACGCCGGGTGATAAGCAGGACGAGGCCATTTATATAGAAGGTGCTACCGCGCATTTGGGTACTGGGGAAGTTATAGAAAACTCACTGATTATGTTTCAAGAAGGCAAGCTGACATTTGTGGGAAGTGCCATGACTAAAATTGCTCGTAGGGGAAGAAAAATCAAAGGCGATGGAAAACACGTCTATCCCGGCTTTATTGCACCAAGCACCTCTTTGGGGTTGGTAGAAATCGATGCGGTAAGGGCAAGCAGGGACCAGGATGAGATTGGAGAAATGATTCCCCATATAAGAAGCTTGATTGCCTATAATGCCGAATCAAAAGTGGTGGAGAGTATGAGGCCCAATGGTATTCTTATTGGGCAAATTACACCCCAGGGGGGTAGAATTTCCGGGACCTCCTCCATCGTACAATTTGATGCTTGGAATTGGGAGGATGCCGCAGTAAAAACTGATGACGGCATCCACTTAAATTGGCCCTCTAGCTACCATCGTGGCAAGCCAAACGAAAATTACGCAGAGCAAATTGCTGAGGTGAAAGAATTTCTGAAAAACGCCCTTGCTTATGGAAAGGCTGCTTCCAATGAGCTTAATCCTGCTTTTGAGTCCCTGCAAGGGATTTTTAAAGGTGCCCAAAAACTATATTTGAATGCCAGTGGCGAAAAGGAGATTTTGGATGGAGTAAAAGTTTTAAAAGAAAATGGCGTAAAGGATATTGTACTGGTGGGTGGATATGAGGCCTACAAAACCATTGATTTTTTAAAGTTAAACGAAGTTCCTGTATTGTTGAGGCATACGCACATGTTGCCCCATTCTGATGATGAGGATTATGATTTACCATATAAGTTACCGGGAATTTTGGTGGAAGCAGGGCTCCTTGTGGGGCTACAGAATTCGGAAACTTCCAATTTTCAGACAAGGAATTTGCCCTTTTTTGCGGGGCAAACCGTAGTTCATGGTTTGAGTAAAGAGCAAGCTTTGCAGCTGATTACCGGCAACACGGCCAAAATTTTGGGTATTGATGAGAGCTATGGTACCCTTGAAAATGGTAAAAGCGCTACTTTGTTTATCTCCGAAGGCGATGCATTGGACATGAAGGGAAACCGATTGATTCACGCCTTTATTGATGGACGGGAAATTTCTTTAGAAACCCATCAAACTGAGCTTTGGAAACGGTATTCGGAGAAGTACGAAGGCAAGTAGTTATTAACTTGCAGGGTAAAATGTAAAAGTTTGTCCTTTTTCGAAGACTTTTTCTCCTGTAGGCACTTTTATAAATCCGTGGGCTTGGGCCAAGCTAACCAAATCTCCCGAGCCATTGCCTTTTAATAAGGTAGCATGTAGTTGAGAACCGTTCCAGAAGGTTTGTACTTGTAAAAATAGGGTCAATGTAGGGTGCGGATTCACTTCTTCTTGCAAAGTCACTTCTATATGGGTAGAAATATCCCCATTCATAACCTTTAACCAAGATAGAAAATAGACGTGGTAATTGGCAAATGTGGAAACGGGATTTCCTGGGAATGAAAATACCACGCTGCCTGATTTTTCATGGCGACCAAACCAAAATGGCTTCCCCGGTCTTTGAGCTACCCGGTGAAAAATCTTTTCTACACCCAAACTATCCAATACTTCTGGGATGTAATCAAATTTTCCTTTGGAAACACCACCGCTTAACATCAACACATCAAAATCCTCTAAAACTTGTTTTAGCTTGCTTTCTATGGCTTCTTTAACATCGGGGAGATGTACCAATTCATGTGCTATCCTTTGGTTGGATAAGGCTGCAGAAAGCGAAATAACGTTCGATTTTCTAATTTGATGTGGTTCTGGGGTATCTTGTACCTCCACAAGTTCGTTTCCGGTAGAGATGACACAGATTCTGGGAGCTTTTTGAACCAATACCTGATGCTTGCCGACCGACGCCAAAACACCAATTACGGCTGCGGTAATCTGCGTCCCTTTTTTCAGGATAATCTCCCCATTTTCAATATCACTTCCTCTTGAATGTATATTCTGCCCTTTTTTGGGGATGGAGGTAATCTTGGCGATGCCTTTTGAAATTTCGGTCTCCTCGTACATGATAATTGTGTCGGCATCATGGGGTAACACGGCACCGGTCATTATTTCCAAACAATGAAGACCATTCTCCAATCGCTGTTGGGGCATGCCAGCACTAAGAATTCCCTGTATAGGAAACTCGGTAATTCCGTTCTCAATTGCCCTGTAGTTAATGGCGATGCCATCTTTGGTAGAACGATTAAAGGGAGGAAAATCCCTATCAGCCATGATGTCTTCGGCCAAAATTCTATGGGTTGAAGAGAGTAGGGGAAGGGTTTCGGTGCCTAAGTTGATGGTATGGCTCAGAATCTTTTCAAACGCTTCCTCAAAAGAAATCATAGCTTGTGAATATGGCGATTAGGCATTTGATTTTTTACGCTTCCAAAGCCAGCTACCTACAAAGTAAGCGACCAAGGCAATGATAAAATATTTGAAGTAGGACACGGGTTCCCCTTCGCCATTAACCGTCGTAAAAATTCGGTCCCAACGGGGCTTCCAATTAAAAATTCCCTCATTGAAATTATCAACGCTCATCCAGATAAAAATAGGTGTACCCACAATGTGATTTTCGGGAACATAGCCCCAAGCACGGCTATCTTCTGAATGATCACGGTTATCGCCCATCATCCAATAATAATCTTGCTGAAAAGTGTAAGAATCGGTTACTTGTCCGTTTACCTTGATTTGATTGCCGGAAACACTCAAGGTGTTGCCTTCATACTCGGTAATGATTTTTTTGTATAGCGGAAGCGATTTTAAATCGAGTTTAACCGTTGCTCCTTCCTCTGGAATATAAATAGGACCCATCTGATCATAATTCCAAGGATACATTGGGTTCTGAGGGAAATTGTTATAGCCCGCCACTCCTTTATCGTCCAATTCCTTGACCACGGAATCAATAGAGTTGTTCTTTTTTAGTTCGGCAACCATTTCATCGGTTAGTGCTGCGATACGTTCCCTTGGTGTTTCTTCGGTCATGGCCAAGCCTTGGCTTCTAATGACATTGACGGGAATACCACCAGCTTTCGTATAAAGTGCGATTTTACCATCCGTTGTGCGGTCAGAACCAATAAGGTACTTTCTTATGGCATCAAATTGGGTTTGATTGATAGCTCCGGTCAAGTATTTTCGTTGAAAATCCATAACCCCAATTTCCTGCAGTACTTTGGAAGAAACCCCTTTGTTGGCATAAACCGTGTAATCATACTGGGGCTTGGCACGATCCGGTAATTGCAACTGTTTACCGTCTATATAAACGTAACCATCAATGATTTCAAGGGAATCACCAGGTATACCAACACAGCGCTTAACATAATTAGACTTCTTGTCAATAGGTTTTATGACCCCGGCCTCTTTTTTGAAAAACTGCCTTACGGTATCTGCTGGCCAACTAAAGACCACAATATCGTTTCTATCGACCTTTGTAAATCCAGGGAGCCTAAAATAAGGTAGTTGAGGCTTTTTAAGGTATGATTTGGTTCTAACAATAGGTAATGTATCATGAACCATAGGTGCGGCCACAGTGGTCATTGGTGTTCGCGCCCCATAATGGAACTTACTTACGAACAAGAGGTCTCCCACGCGTAACGTACGCTCCAAAGAGGGGGTGGGTATAACGTAGGGTTGAATAAAATAAGTATGCACTAAGGTAGCTGCTATAACTGCAAAAGCAATGGAGCTTACCCATTCCCCCGTGGCAGTGGTAGGGTGCAAACTTCGGTTTTCAATATATTTTATATCTAGGGCATAATTTACATAGTAGATATAGAAACCAATGGTTAGTATCACAATCCACGTTTCAGCTGTACTGTTTCTGCCAAAACTTCTAATGGTCTCAATCCATATGATGGGAAACATTAAAAGGTTGATAATGGGTATGAACAATAAGACCGTCCACCAAGTGGGCCTATTGATAATTTTCATCAGAACGATGGCGTTGTATACGGGAACTGCCGCTTCCCATGCCTTTCTACCGGCTTTTACATACAATTTCCAAGTGCCTAAAAAATGGATAACCTGAACGATGAGAATAAATAGTAACCACTGTGTAGCGTTCATTTTGAGAGTATTATATCGATTGGTTTAACGCAAATAAGTTCTTTCTTCGGATAATCAATAACAGCTTAACCTAGGTTTAACACATCTTTCATGGTGAAAATGCCTTTTTTTCCCTTGATCCATTCCGCTGCGATAACGGCACCCAATGCAAAACCTTCCCTATTGTGGGCCGTATGTTTTATTTCAATGGAATCTACCTTGCTAGTGTAATCAATAGAATGCGTACCGGGAGTCATTCCTATTCTTTTGGCGGTAATTGGAATTTCATTTTCCGCGGCATTTTCCAATTTCCATCCTTTGTAATCACTATTGTTTATGATACCCTCCGCCAAGGTAATGGCTGTACCACTGGGTTCATCCAATTTTTGGGTATGATGAATTTCTTCCATGGAAACCTTATATTGATCTAAGGACTTCATCATTTTTGCCAAATATTGATTGAGCTCAAAGAATATATTTACCCCCAAACTGAAGTTGGAAGCGTAAATAAAGGCGCTGTCATTATCGTTGCATATTTTCTTGGCTTCCTCAAATTTATCAAGCCAACCAGTAGTACCGGAAATTACGGGAACCTTATGTTCAAAGCATTTGGTGATATTACCGTAAGCGGCACTTGGCATGCTAAAATCGATAGCAACATCCATTTGAGAAAAATCGATCTCTTTCGTGTCTACCTCAATTTTTGCAACTATTTTATGGCCTCTATCTAGAGCGATTTGCTCTATCATTTTTCCCATTTTTCCGTATCCGAAGAGTGCTATATTCACCTTTGATGTAGTATTATAATTTTATTGAATGGCCCAAAAATAAGATTTGAAACCCATTTTATAGGCTAATTGTATGTTTTTGTGCAAAGTGGACGCCATTCCCCCCTCCCTAAAATTTAATAGTCATCGTCATACCGTAGTGTGGTACATTGGCTACGGGGTCTAGGTCAATGTAAGGTTGCATATCAAAACTAAGGTCATCATCTACATTGAATTGCTTTAAATGTGCGTCTACGTTGGCATCAACAATATTGAGGGCATATAATGCAACAGAGACCAATAGGAGTAAATCCCGATCTCTTTGATATCTTTCTTGCTGGCTTTGAAGGTCGTCCGTTTCCAAATCCGGACCGGAGCCATCACCATTTAAATCATAAAACTCATCGTCTGCAAAACCGGCTTGTCTTCTTTTAAAAGCGGTTCGAAAACGGTCATACCTACTATCGTTCCATGTATATCCATAAACGGCTGCACCAATGGCTCCGTAGACCAAAGGAACTTTCCAGTAACGTTTGTTGTAAACCTGACCGAGTCCGGGCAAAACAGCGGAGTAAAATGCAGCTTTGCTGGGCGCCAATGGGTTAATGGACCTGTTCTTTTTAGTTTTTACAGTATCTACAACCACGATACCCTCTTCTTTCATAGAGGTTTGAAGAGAGTCTATTTCTTTTGTAGGGGTATCTTGTTCTTGGGCAAATGTGCTGCAAACAACCAATGCCCATAAGAACCATATCATTAAGGATTTATTCACCAAGTATCAATTTTTTGATTCTTTTGAATTCTTCTTCGGAGTGAAATGGTATGGTTATTTTGCCTTTGCCTTTATCCGTTGCAGAAACGGCAACTTTTACGGATAAACGGTCCGTAAACGTATCTGCTCCTTTTTTAACAAAGTCCGGGATGCGTTTTGTCTTTTTGCCTTTGGTATCTTCTGGAGCTGAATGGTATTCCTTTACTCTTTTTTCTGTTTCGCGTACGCTTAGGTTCTCACCAACAATTTTTTCGTAGAGAGCAATCTGGTCGGATTTCTTTTCAATATTAACCAACGCCCTGCCATGGCCCATACTTAAAAAACCGTCTCTCATACCGGTCTGTATAATAGGGTCTAAGCGTAAAAGTCTTAAATAATTGGTAATGGTGGACCTTTTTTTACCTACACGCTCACTCAATTTTTCTTGGGTAAGTTCAATTTCATCCATAAGACGTTGGTAGGACAAGGCAATTTCAATGGGGTCTAAATCTTGGCGCTGAATATTCTCGACCAAGGCCATTTCCAAGGATTCTTGGTCGTTGGCTATACGAATGTATGCAGGAATGGTCTCGAGTCCGATCAATTTAGAGGCTCGGTACCTTCGCTCACCGGAAACCAACTGGTATTTGTTAAAATCCAGTTTTCTTACGGTAATAGGTTGGATAACGCCCAGTTCCCTAATGGAGATGGCCAATTCCTGTAACGCCTCGTCATTGAAGTTGGAACGTGGTTGAAATGGATTGACCTCAATGGCTTCAACATCCAATTCTACAATGTTTCCCACTACCTTATCGGCATTTTTGTCCGATGCAGATTTAATATCGTTGTCCGGGTCCTTCAATAAAGCCGAAAGTCCGCGGCCCAATGCTTGTTTCTTTGTTGCTCTCGCCATTAAGCTATTTCTTTATTTTTCTTGACCACTTCATTGGCCAAGTTGAGATAATTGGTAGCTCCCTTACTACTGGCATCATACTTTATAATGCTCTCCCCATAACTTGGGGCTTCGCTTAAACGTACATTTCTTTGAATAATAGTGTCAAAAACCATATCCGCAAAATGTTTACGAACTTCTTCGACTACTTGGTTGGACAACCGTAAACGTTGGTCGTACATGGTCAACAACATACCTTCAATATCTAAATTGGGGTTGTGAACTTTCTGTACGCTCTTGATCGTATTCAATAATTTGCCCAAACCTTCCAAAGCAAAATATTCACATTGAATAGGAATAATGACGGAATCTGCCGCTGTTAGAGCATTTAAGGTCAATAAGCCTAAAGAAGGTGCGCAATCTATTAGTATATAGTCATAGGAATCACGAAGTTCGGAAATAGCCTTTTTCATCATATATTCCCTGTCGTCCTTGTCAACGAGCTCAATTTCAATGGCCACCAAATCTATATGTGCCGGTATCAAGTCTAGATTAGGGGAATCTGTTTTTATGATGGTTTCCTCTGCTTTTTGGGTCAATTCCAAGAGCTGGTATGTTCCCAATTCAACCTCTTCCACATCAATTCCTAAGCCCGAGGTTGCATTGGCCTGTGGGTCTGCATCAATAAGTAGAACCTTTTTTTCCAATACTCCAAGGGAGGCCGCTAGGTTAACGGTAGTAGTGGTTTTGCCTACTCCACCTTTCTGGTTTGCAATAGCAATTATCTTGCCCATTATTCGTGATTGTTAGAGGGTAAAAATACGATTATTTACAATGTGATTGAAACCATTTTGTTAACACAAGGTGAATAACCAAGGTATTTTGCGTTAAAGTTGGTTAAGTAGAAAAGATATTCGATGAAGTGCAGACGAGTAGTTTATTAAAACCTTACTCTTCGTTTTTTACGTGTAAACTATCTTCATACTCAATTAGGTAAATTTCCTCGTTTTTTTTCTTGAGATAGTATTTTTCCCTAGCAAATTTTTCCAATTCATCAGGATCCGATAGTTTTTCCAGTATTTGCTTGTCCTTTGCAATTTCTTGCTTCAGGAATTCCTGTTGCTTTTCAAGCTTGTTGATTTCTTTTTTGAGTTCTAGGTGAATTAATAAGGAATTGGTATCAAAAAAAAGCATCCATATAACAAAAACCGTTGCCACCAAGATGTATATATTGGTAAGCAGGCTAAACCATTTCTTTTGTCTTAGTTCTTTAATGCCCATTTAAACTAGGTTAATTTGTCATTGATGATGGTTTTAACAATGTCTATGGCTACGGTATTGTATTTGTTGTTGGGTATGATGATGTCCGCGTATTCTTTACTGGGTTCAATAAATTGAATATGCATTGGCTTGATACTGGTTTGGTATTTTTCTAGGGTTTCATCCAAATTCCAGCCGCGTTCATTTACATCGCGTTTTAATCGTCTAATGAGACGTTCGTCAGAATCAGCATGAACAAAAATCTTGATGTCCATCATTTTACGTAATCGGGAATTAGTCAAAATCAAGATTCCCTCCACAATCAAAACCTTAGTTGGGTGAACCGGTACGGTTTTGTCCGTACGATTGCATTCTAGAAACGAATACACAGGTTGTTTTACGGAATGCCCATTTTTAAGTTTTACCAGATGTTTTTCCAGTAGTTCAAAATCTATGGAATGAGGATGGTCAAAATTGGTCTTTCTTCGTTCTTCCAAAGGTAAGTGTGACAAGTCGTTATAGTAAGAATCTTGTGAAATAACGCCCACCTCCCCTTCTGGTAGTTCATCTATAATTTGATTGACCACTGTGGTTTTTCCACAACCGGTTCCTCCAGCAATCCCTATAATCAGCATTCCAAGTAATTTTTTGACAAAAATACATATTTGAAGTGCAATTGGGCACAATTCTGTAAAACGTTGTTGGCATACCCATGCTTCGTACTTATATGCCTAATTTTGTACCATGCAAAATAAGAATGTAAAGCCTAATTTTGAGTTCATTGCGTTAATGGCATCATTAATGTCCATTGTGGCGTTGGCCTTAGATGCTCTTTTACCAGCTTTGTCTCAGGTAGGTGAAACTATCAACAGTTTTGATGCCACAGAAAACCAGATGCTCATTACCATGATTTTTTTGGGATTGGGCATTGGTCAACTCTTTTTTGGTCCGCTTTCGGATAGTTACGGCAGAAAACCCATTGTTTATGCAGGTTTTATACTTTTTGCCTTGGGCAGTGCTGTTTGTCTGTTAGCACCCAATTTGACCGTCATGATTGTTGGTAGAATGATTCAGGGAGTAGGTCTTTCGGCACCCAGAAGTATCGCAATTAGCATTATAAGAGACACCTACAAAGGGGATTATATGGCCCGAATTATGTCTTTTGTGACCGCCTTTTTTATATTGGTTCCTGTAATTGCACCCGCTACAGGAATGTGGATTATGGATGCTTTTAACTGGCAGGCCATATTTTATGTGCAGCTGTTCTTTGCCGTGATTATATGTATTTGGTTTTGGAAGCGACAACCGGAAACCCTAAAACCAATTTATAAAATTCCGTTTTCTTTAAAAGTCTTTAAAAACGGCACCTTGGAATTTATCAAACATCGGGAAACCGTAGCTTTTACCTTTACTTCCGGATTTATTACCGGGGCTTTTTTGGTCTACCTAAGCGGCTCGCAACAGGTATTTGAAGAACAGTATGGTCTGGTGGAGTCCTTTCCCTATATTTTTGCCGGGCTGGCGGTTTCCATTGGTCTGTCCACCCTTTTAAACGGAACTTTGGTCATGCGTTTTGGAATGCGACGGTTGGCGCTTATGGCCTTGACCGCCTTTTGTGCCATAGCGGTGTTGTACGTTTTTCTTTTTTGGAACCAACCTAACCCATCGGTATTTGTTTTGGTATCCTTTCTTTCGCTGCAATTTTTCTGCCTAGGTTTTCTTTGGGGAAATTTTAGGTCCATCGCTATGGAACCCATAGGTCATATTGCAGGAATAGGAGCAGCTATCAATGGCTTTGTTTCCACAGTGATTGCAGTGCCCATCGCCAGTTTTATCAGTCAATATGTAATAGATAGTGTTTGGCCTATGTTTTTAGGTTTGGCCATTTGCGGACTTATATCCTTGGCTATCATGTTGGCGGTTACCAAAAAGAAAGTCGCTGCGAGATTCTCTAGGGGATAATAAAAAAGGTTCTCGCCTTAAAGACAAGAACCTTTTAATTTGTTGGTCACGTTAATTTAAAGCGCTCCGTTAATAATTTCTTCTACCACTTCCGGATTAAGAAGGGTTGAGGTATCGCCTAGGTTAGAAGTGTCCTTAGAAGCGATTTTACGTAAAATACGTCTCATAATTTTACCACTTCGGGTTTTTGGCAATCCAGATACAAATTGAATTTTATCCAGTTTGGCAATAGGACCAATATGTTCCGTGATTTGCTGATTGATTTCCTTTGCCAGATTTTCCCTGTTTCTGCTTTCCCCAACTTCCTTGAGAATAACATAACCATAAAGAGCATTTCCTTTGATATCATGGGGGAAACCAACAATGGCACTTTCCGCCACGGCCGGATGTTCGTTAATGGAATCTTCTATAGGAGCAGTACCCAAGTTATGACCTGAAACGATGACCACATCGTCTACACGGCCTGTTATTCGATAATATCCAACAGCATCCCTAAAGGCGCCATCCCCTGAAAAATACATGTCTTTATAAGCGGAAAAATACGTATCTCGGTAGCGATCGTGGTCTCCCCAGATTGTTCTGGCTATCGATGGCCATGGATATTTGATGCAAAGCCTACCGGAAACCTGTTTACCTTTTAGTTCTTTCCCTTCTTCGTCCATTAAAGCTGGTTGAATACCAATAAAGGGCAAGGTCGCGTAGGTAGGGGTCGTTGGTGTCACATAGGGGATAGGTGTAATCATAATACCTCCTGTTTCGGTTTGCCACCAAGTATCTACGATAGGACTGTTTTTCTTTCCAACATTGGTATTGTACCAGTGCCAGGCTTCCTCGTTAATGGGTTCCCCAACGGAGCCTAACACTTTTAATGAAGATAGGTCGTATTTATCAATAAACTCTAGATTTTCTTTTGCCAAAGCCCTGATTGCCGTTGGTGCGGTGTAAAACTGGGTGACCTTGTGTTTTTCTACAACTTCCCAAAATCTTCCAAAATCAGGGTAGGAGGGCACACCTTCAAACATGACGGTTGTGGCACCGTTGGCCAAGGGTCCGTAAACAATATACGAGTGTCCTGTAATCCAACCAATATCGGCCGTGCACCAGTATACATCTTCCTCACGGTATTGAAAAACATTTTTAAATGTATAGGCCGAATAAACCATATAGCCGCCAGTGGTATGTACCATTCCTTTAGGTTTTCCGGTAGACCCGGAAGTGTAAAGAATAAAGAGCGGGTCTTCGGCGTCCATAATTTCAGCGACACAATCGGCGTAAGCTTCATCTAAAAGAGGTTGCAACCAATGGTCGCGTCCTTCTTTCATAGGAATATCTGTGTTGATTCTTTTAGCGACCAATACACTTTCTACGCCAGGGCAATTATCCAATGCTTTATCTACAATGCCTTTTAAATCAATAGTTTTAGATCCGCGGTACGAACCATCAGAAGTAAGTACAATTTTACAGTCACTATCATTGATTCTTGCGGCCAACGCACTAGAGGAGAATCCTGCAAAAACTACAGAATGTATAGCTCCAATACGCGCACAGGCCAACACGGCCACCGCGAGTTCAGGAATCATGGGAAGGTAGATACAGACCCTATCTCCTTTTTTTACGCCTTGGTCCAAAAGCACATTGGCCATTCTACAGACTCTTTCGTGTAGATCACGGTAAGTGATGTGCTGTGCTTCTTCATTTGGGTCATTAGGCTCAAATAAAATAGCCGTCTTATCGCCTCGGGTTGGTAAGTGCCGATCGATACAGTTCTCGGTGATATTTAGTTTTGCGCCTTCAAACCACTTTATTTCCGGTTTAGAAAAATCCCAACTAAGAACATTGTCCCATTTTTTTCTCCATACAAAATGCTCTTCGGCAATTTCTTCCCAAAAAGCCTCTGGATTTCTAACGGACTTTCGGTAAACTTGAAAATACTCTTCTAGGTGTTTGATGTGGTAATTACTCATTCGTGTGCTCTATTTCTCTAAAATTAAATAAAAAATTAATGTGATGCCGCCTCTCCAGCACCACTTGGTATTCTTATATCTTCAACTATTTCTTGTACATCTTCCGGTGGTGGGGGAGTAAATTTCATGATGACGATGGAAACTATAAAATTCACCAGCATAGCAACGCTTCCAAAGCCCTCCGGAGAAATTCCGAACCACCAGTCTTTTTCAAGGTTTGCAACGGCTTCTTTACCTCCGTCGAAAATTCCAAACTTGAATTTAAGCATGTAAAAAATCATCAGTGAGATACCGATGACCATTCCCGCAATAGCCCCTTCCTTGTTCATTCTTTTATAAAATATACCCAGAACAATGGCCGGAAAAAAAGAGGCTGCGGCCAGACCAAAAGCCAAGGCGACAACTGCGGCTACAAATCCGGGTGGATTGATGCCAAAATAACCGGCAATTACCACAGCTACCGTTGCGGCGCCTCTTGCGGCCCAAAGTTCTCCTTTTTCGGAAATAGTGGGGACAAATACTTTTTTTATCAAATCATGGGATACCGATGCGGAAATCACTAAAAGTAAGCCTGCAGCGGTAGATAGAGCAGCCGCCAATCCTCCAGCAGCCACCAAAGCTATAACCCAAGGGGGCAGATCCGCTATCTCCGGATTGGCCAATACCATGATATCACGGTCTACGGTCAACTCATTTATGGTAGCATCTGCCACATATTGGATTTTACCATCCCCATTTTTGTCATCAAACGCTAGCAAACCTGTTGTTTCCCAATTTTTAAACCATTGGGGCATGGAGGCATACTCCTTATTGCTCACCGTATTGATCATATTGGTTCTGGCAAAAACAGAGACCGCAGGCGCGGTGGTATATAAAATGGCAATTAGTAAAAGAGCCAAACCGGCCGATTTTCGGGCATCTTTGACCTTCTTAACGGTAAAAAACCGAACAATCACATGTGGTAAGCCTGCGGTACCAACCATTAAAGCCAACGTAATCATAAAAACATCGATGGTAGATTTTTTGCCATCGGTATATTCGGCAAAACCTAGTTCGGTCGAGAGTCCGTTTAACTTGTCCAATAAATACATGCCCGAGCCATCATTTAATCGTGATCCCATACCCAATTGGGGAATAGGATTTCCGGTCATTTGAATAGAGATAAAGATGGCAGGAACCATAAAGGCAAAAATCAATACACAATACTGCGCCACTTGGGTATAGGTGATGCCCTTCATTCCGCCTAAAACGGCATAAAAAAGTACGATGACCATACCTATGATCACTCCGGTATTGATATCCACTTCTAAAAATCGTGAAAAAACGACGCCTACACCACGCATTTGTCCTGCAACATAGGTAAAGGACACTATAAGGGCACAGATAACCGCAACAATACGTGCAGTTTTGGAGTAATACCGGTCCCCAATAAAATCAGGAACAGTGAACTTCCCAAACTTACGTAGGTAGGGGGCTAAAAGCAAAGCCAATAAAACATAACCACCTGTCCACCCCATAAGGTATACAGAGCCGTCATAACCGGCAAAGGAGATGATTCCGGCCATGGAAATAAAAGATGCCGCGGACATCCAGTCAGCAGCGGTGGCCATCCCATTCGCAAGGGGAGAAACGCCTCCACCTGCCACATAAAAGTCATTTGTGGAACCGGCTCTTGACCAAATGGCAATGCCAATGTATAGTGTAAATGTAATACCTACGAGAAGGTACGTCCAGGTTTGAACATCCATAGTTTAAGTTTTTGGTTACCCTTTTAAAAAAAAGGTGGTTGGTGTGGTTATTCGTTGTAGCCGTATTTTTTGTCCAAAGAGTTCATCAGGCGCACGTAGACGAAAATAAGTACAACAAAAACATAAATGGAACCCTGTTGGGCGAACCAAAACCCTAATTCAAAGCCTCCCATTTTAATCTGGTTGAGGGCGTCTTTAAAGAGAATACCCGCAGCATAGGAAACCGCGAACCATATAGCCAGAAGAATGAATAAATATCTAACGTTCTCGCGCCAGTAGGCACTGGCCTTTTTTTGTTTGTCGGACATTGAGATAGTAGCGTTTAAGTTGTAAGCTACTAATATAACGATTTCGAATGTTTTAATTTGGTGAAAACACCACTCCGCTCGAAGAATCTCTTTTTGCCCCGGTGACGGAACTAAGAACGTTTATCTTATTTTCTAATCGTAGAGCGCCCATCAATGCAAAAACAAGGGCTTCTTTAAACTCGATGAGTTTTTTTTCCGGAACCACCGCCTTGGTCGTATTGCCCAATTTTTCTTGTAATACTTCCACCAAATAATCATTGAGCGCCCCACCGCCCGTAACAAATAGGGTTTGATTGGCGGACACTGAATTTTGTTTTATTTGAATGGCTACTTGCTCGCATACATGGTGGACACTGGTACAAAGCAAATTGGCCATGCTATCATTGGTCTGGTCTACAATTGGAACCACTTTGTCAACAAACCATTCAAAACCGATGGATTTAGGATAGGGTAGGCCGTAAAATTCTAAAGCGTTCAATTGCTGTAACATACGAGGATTGACCACTCCGCTACGAGCGAGCATACCGCCTTTATCATACTCCAAATCTTCCTTGTGGGTGATGTGGTTGAGAATCATGTTGGCTAAGCCAATATCGTAGGCAATTCTTTTTCCATTTTTTTCAAAGGACACATTGCTGATGCCTCCCAAATTGAGGCAGAAATCATAATCGCCAAAAAACAATTGGTCCCCAATAGGTACGAGCGGAGCTCCTTGGCCATTAAGCGCGACATCATTGGTACGAAAGTCACAGACCGTTTTCACCCCTGCGGCATTGGCCAAATGTTGCCCCGAACCAATTTGAAAAGTCAGTCCGTTTTCAGGTTGATGATGGGTGGTATGCCCATGACTGGCAATGGCATCAACTACTAGTTGCTTATCCTGAATAAATTGCAAGGTTTGTTCGCCCAGCCAAGTACCATATTCATTATGGAAAATTAGAAGTTCATCGGCCTTCAGATAAATGGAATTTTTTAGTTTTTCCTTCATTTCCTTGGAGTAGGATATGCTTCTGGTTTCCGCTATTTCAAAATTATAGGCGTCTTCTTTTTCTTGAATGATGCAATACGCTAAATCGAGACCATCTAAAGAGGTACCGGACATTAAACCGATTATCTTGTGAGTTTTCATCATTTTATTTTTCAATAGTTACCGGAAGTTTCCCAATCGCTTGGAGATTTCCTAAAAAATGTTGTTGTGCTACCTCTTGAAACTCCTTAAAATCTTGGTAGGCTATTACCACTGCTTTTGCCTTGTCCACTTGCAGATGGTTCAGGACATAGGGGTTGCCAAAAAGATATAAAACGGTATTTTCTGAAGCTAAAAGGACATTGATTTTCTCTAATTCCTCCAACGTAAAACCAAAATTGTTACTGGGTTTTATTTGTGGCGGAAATAGTGCCAGCAAATGGTTTGTACCCTTGGAGGCTTTAAATTCAATTACGTTACTACAATTATTAAAAGACAATCCGTTTAAAAAAGAGGCTGCCTTTTCAGGGCTGTTGCAAACTATCTGAAAGCCTTCTTTTCTAAATTGCTCGATATCAGAAGCGTTTCCCTGATAAAGAGTGATACTTTTTTTGGCAATAGCGGTGTTGAGGGGAGAGGCATCAGTTAAGAAAGCTTTGTTATCAGCATGGTTAATAAACTTTTCCTTCAATTTATAAACCCTTTGAAAACTCTCTTCAATTTGTTCCTCGGAAGCATTTTTTACGATTTTTTCAATGCCTTCCATGGTGTTTTCGGCAAAACAGAGAATATCGTTTCCGGCGTCGAAAGCCAGCCATTCCAATTCTCCTTTTTCAGGAAAGTTTTTAGAAACGGCATGCATGTTCAAGGCATCTGAAATAACCACGCCCTCAAAGCCCATTTCGTTTCTAAGCACACCTTTAATAATTTCCTTTGAAATGCTACTAGGTACGTTTTTATTCCCTGCCAAAGCAGGAACGGAAAGATGTCCTACCATAACCGCTTCAGCACCTTCATCAATTAATTTTTGAAAGGGATAAAGTTCATTTTGAATCAACTCAGCCTTGCTTTTATCAATTTGTGGTAGCCCTAAATGGGAATCCGTGGCCGTATCCCCATGCCCCGGGAAGTGTTTAATACTTACGGGAACACCTTCACTTTGGGCTCCCTTTACATAAGCCAAAGCTTTTTGGGCAACCAAATTTCTGTCCTCCCCAAAGGAACGATAGCCAATGACAGGATTGTTGGGATTATTGTTAATGTCCGCAACAGGGGAGAGGTTCCAATGGATACCGGCCGCTTTGCAGTCTTTTGCAATGTTTTTACCTACTTGAAATATAAGTTCATCATCTTGAATGGCGCCCAAAGTAATAGCATAAGGGTATTGTGGCGTATTTTCTATTCGCATGGCCAGGCCCCATTCGGCGTCAATGGCAATCAGTAAGGGTGTTTTTGCAACTTTTTGATACCGTTGGATGAGATTTTTCAGGGTATTGAAACTCTGCTCGTTTTTAACTATTTTTTTCTTTCCTTCAAAATTGGTAGCGGCACTGGCCCTGCTGTGAAAAAAACAGATACCTCCAACATTACCTTCGGTAATCAATTTTTCCAAAGCTTGAATTTCTTCTTCGGAATCGTTGATAAAGGCAGCGGGCATAAAAAGCTGGCCTACTTTTTCTCTTAGCGTCAAATTTTTGAAATTTATGATAGCTACATCAGTCATTGGAAGTAGATGATTTTTTCCCGAAATCTGGGGGATATTGTAAATATTTTAATAGTAAAAAGGCGGGTAGGGCAGAAATGACCACCCAAATGAAAAAACCGTCATAACCCAACCAGTTTTGAACGGCGCCACTGATCATGCCTGGTAGCATGGCACCCAGCGCCATAAATCCGGTAGCAATGGCATAATGAGATGTCTTTGAGGCTCCTTCGGCTATGTAGATGAGGTACATCAAAAATGCCGCAAATCCAAAACCGTAGCCAAATTGTTCAAAAGCCACGGTAGCAACTACAAAAGCAAGACTTTTTGTTTGGGTAATCGCCATGATGGCATAAAGAACATTGGGAACGTTTAAGGAGAGCATCATAGGGAGCATCCATTTTTTGAGACCATCCCTTGAAATGAGAATTCCACCTAAAATACCTCCTGCCGAAAGGGTAATCAGACCCACGACCCCATAAATAATACCTACGTTTTCTGTGGAAATGGCCAAACCACCTTCTGAAAGGTCGTCCAACATAAAAAGCTGTGCCACCTTTGCCAGTTGAGATTCGCCTAACCTATAAGTCAAAATGAAGGCTAAAGCCACGGCGATGTTCGGTTTTTTAAAAAAGGAGGTGAAAACTTCCAAAAAGGCTTTGGGTTTTTCTGTTTCTATTTCTAATGATGATTCGAATTTTGGGGTGGTAAAAAAGTTGATGACCGTTAATAATAGCATCAACAGACCGGTGATGATCATGGTATAGCTCCATGCCTTGGTATTGTCCCCATACATTTCTTCCAAATAGCCGGCCAAAACAACGATGAGTCCGCTACCGGTAACCATGGCCAACCGATAGAAGGTACTTCTGATTCCCACGAAAAAGGACTGTTTTTTTTCGGAAAGCCCTATCATGTAATAGCCATCGGAGGCAATATCGTTCGTAGCGGAAGCAAAGGCCGCTACCCAAAAACAGGCCAGGGTGGTTACAAAAAACATTTGAGTAGGAACTGTGAACCCAACGGCCAAAAACATGACGGCAATAAGTAGTTGCATAACCAAAAACCAATTTCTCTTGGTACTTTTTAGGTCCACCACAGGGCTCCAAATAGGTTTTAGCACCCAAGGCAGGTATAAAAGACCGGTGTAAAGGGTAATATCTGTATTGTTGATGCCCAACTGCTTGTACATGATTACGGAAACCGATGCAATAATAACATTGGGAAGTCCTTCCGCGAAATATAACGGAGGAACCCAGCCCCAAGCCCATTTGTCTTTTTTGATCATGTAAAATGCTTTAGTTTAAAAGTAGGGTTTTAGGTTCACTTTCCTTTCCATACTTATCTAAAAAAGTATAGCTAATCTTCTTTCTACCCTTTAAATCAGCAATTGGAATCTCAATATATTCGGGATTGGTAATAAAGGGCTTCGTTATAATATTTTTAGGGAGGATGGTTTCCTCTTGGCTTTTTTCTGATTTGTAAACCACCCATTGCTTTGCAATGCTGAGGTCTTTAAAATAAAACCTGATTCTATCGCCCACCGTTGCTTTTGAAATATATTCCGGATAATCATTCGTGCTTGCACCCGTACTGGCGATTGGTATTAAGGCATCTTGAGCATAGAAGTTTCTCTTTAAGAAGCGTTGGTGCTTTTTCTTTTTTTCCTGAAGGCTTTTTGCGCTAAAAAAGACGTTACCATCTACATTTTTGGTTTTACGGGCATACAGTATTTGATTTGGTAGTTCTTTTTTGCTGTTCCAAGCCTCATCACTGTTATTTTCAATTTTGTAAGGCCCGTTTCCAATATAAAGTTGGGTGTTCTTGCTATTTTCACTCCACCAATCCACTAACTTTTTATGAGAGGCAACATTGTGTTCCATACTCCAATATAGCTGCGGCACTACGTAATCTAACCAGCCTTTTTCCATCCACAACAGGGGATCGGCGTAAAGATTTTCATATGTGGTTTGTCCAGCTTGGGTATCGGAACCTTTGGGGTCCGTACTTTTGTTTTTCCATACCCCGAATGGACTCACGCCAAACTGTACCCAAGGCTTGTTCTTTTTAGTGGCTTGGAAGCTTTTTTTAATTAGCGAATCCATATTGCCTCGGCGCCAATCATCTAAATCCTGACCGGGGTGTTGGTATTGTTGATAGGCGAGGGAGTCATTGAAAATTTCGTCTTTAATAGTGTAGGGATAAAAATAATCATCGTAGTGAATGCCGTCAATATTGTAGTTGTTGACCAATTCGGTAATGATGGAGGCCATGTGTTCTTGAACTTCTGGCAGACCGGGGTTGTAATAATATTTTTTACCATATTTGATCATCCAGTCAGGATGTTGATAAAAATCATGGTCAGCAGCAAGGCTTACAGTATCTAGATTAAAGGTGGCCCTATACGGATTGAGCCATGCGTGAAACTCCATTCCACGTTTATGGGTTTCTTGAACCATCCAAGTTAGGATATCCTCGGAGCTATCTTTGGGAGCCTTTCCTTCCTCGCCTGTTAGGTAGCGCGACCACGGGGCAAAGTCCGATTTATAAAATGCGTCCCCGGCAGTTCTAACTTGAACAATGGCCGCATTAAATTTTAATTCTTCATAGTAATCCAAAAGGTCTAAATAATCACTCTTTTTTTTGGCGATTTCATCATTTGGATTTTTTGGCCAATCGATATTGACAACGGTAGCCACCCAAAACCCTCTAAATTCTCGCTTGGGCTGGGGACCTTTTTTGTATACGGAGCAGGAGGTAATTAAGCCTGCTAGAAAAAAATATGTAAGTAGTCTTGAAATCATAAAAATAAAGAGGCCTATTTTAAACAATAGGCCTCTTTTGATATAGGTGGTTGTTTAGTTTACTTCATAGCGAACAAAGGCTTCGATTGCAGCATAATCAGAAAGCCCTAAAGCCCTATATTTTTGTGCAGTATACTTGTTTCTTTCTTCGGCTCTCATCCAAAACTCCCTAGCATCATCCCCTTGAAACATTACCCCGTCCTTTTGGGATTGGTGGCAGAAAATGGCATAACGCTTTTTCAATACTTGGTCCGGACTCATAGGAACGGCCATTTCGATCTCATGAATATCCCATTCGTGCCAAGCACCACGGTATAACCATAACCAACAATCTTTCATAAAAGGTTCCGGTTTTAATCTTCGCATGGCTTCAAATACCGCATCCAAACAAACCTTATGGGTTCCGTGAGGGTCAGCTAAGTCACCCGCGGCGTATATTTGATGTGGTTCTACCTCTTTGATGATATTCATCATTATTTCGATATCGGCATCAGAAAGATTATTCTTCTTAATAGTTCCCGTTTCATAAAAAGGAAGGTCCAAGAAATGTACGTTTTCATCTGGAAGACCCAAGTAACGGGTTGCCGCATAAGACTCTCCTCTTCTAATATTACCTTTTAGTTTTCTTACTTCAAGGGTGTCAAAACTACTCTCTTTTTTAGCCTTAATATCGTCTATCAATTTTTGGGCTTCATCAGAATAATTAATTCTTTTGGCTATACCGGCGTAACGTAGGGCATCGGCATCGGAAACGGCAATATTTCCAGAAGTCTGGTAGACCACATGAACCTCATGACCTTGCTCTATTAACCTATCAAAGGTTCCTCCCATAGAAATGACATCATCATCTGGGTGTGGGCTAAATAGTATCACCCTTTTCTTTGCAGGTTCCGCTCTTTCCGGTCTGTTGGTATCATCTGCATTTGGCTTTCCACCAGGCCATCCCGTAATGGTGCGTTGTAACCTATTGAACATGTTTATATTCAAGTCGTAAGAATCTTGGGTTGCCAATAATCCGGACATACCGTTATCATTATAATCTTTGTCCGTTAGGCTAAGAATTGACTTATTGGTCTGTTCACATAGCCAAACAATGGCCTTGGATGTAAGGCTTTCTGTCCAATCCAAGGACTCATCTACAAGCCAAGGAGTCTTGTTTCTGGTCAATTGGCTGCCGGCTCCCGTATCCAACACAAACGTACAGTTTTTATGCTCCTGTAAATAGGTAGCGGGAACTTGAGAAGATATTTCGCCTTCTACCGTCTTCTTGATGATATCGGCCTTGTTTTCGCCCCATCCCAATAAAACGATTCTTTTGGCGCTACGTACGGTGGCTATACCCATTGTAATAGCTTTTCTAGGCACGTTGTCTATACCTAAAAAAGCAGGGGCGGCATCTACTCTGGTGATATGGTCAAGTGTAATCACCCTAGTCCCGGAATTATAGTGAGAACCAGGTTCGTTAAATCCAACGTGTCCGGTACGGCCAATTCCCAATAGTTGAAAATCAAGGCCACCGGCCTTCTTTATTGCTTTTTCGTATGCCAAACAATAGTCGATAACGTCATCACCTTGAATGGTACCCTCCGGAATGTGAATGTTTTCCTCTGGTATGTCTATATGATTGAATAGATGTTCGTGCATAAAGTACCAGTAGCTCTGGCGATTGTCTTTTTCCATGGGAAGGTACTCGTCCAAGTTAAAAGTGATAACATTGGAGAATGTCAACCCTTCTTCTTTGTGCATGCGAACCAACTCCTCATAAACTCTAATAGGAGAAGAACCTGTAGCAAGTCCTAAAACACAGTTTTTGTTTTCCTTTTGCTTTTTTCTGATGAGAGCAGCAATCTCCTCGGCAACCTTTATCGAAGCTCTGTTGGAGTCCGAAAAAATAACATTGTGAATTTTTTCAAATCGAGTCTCTTCAAATTGACCTACAGGCCTGTATTCAATTGAAGATCCGTTTTTTTCGAGAATTGTTTTCATTTTAAGATAGTTCTTTTGGTAGAGGTTTAAATCCATGCAAATATAGGCATGAAAATTTACATTTTGCTGTTTTTTGCTTTTTAAAATGCTGTTTTTTGCATTTTTAATGATTTGTTAACTTTAAGGTAGAAAAAAACGGCATTCAATATAATTACCTATATTTGTCCCCGAAAAATTAAGAATTCCATGACGCTATGTTAAAGGAAGAGCGGCAACAGACCATACTCAACGAGGTTGAACTTCATAACCGGATCCTGCTTACGGATATTGCCGAAGCGCTTGACGTCTCAATTGACACCGTTAGAAGGGATGTAAAAGAGTTGGATTCTGAAAATAAACTGCGAAAAGTACATGGCGGTGCTATTTCCTTGGGATTTACGGTCAATAGTACACGGAACCAGAACGTCTATAAGCTTGAGGAAAAAAATATTATTGCGCAAAAGGCTTTGAGTTTAATAAAACCGGGCTCGGTAATTTTTATTGATGGTGGTACCACCTGCTCCGAGCTCGCAAGGCTTATACCCCATAACCTCGAAATCACCTGTTTCACCCATAGCTTGCCGGTAGCATCGGAACTACTTAGCAAGCCCAATGTAAACGTCATCATTGTTGGGGGACAGGTATCCAGTGAATCACAGACCACCATTGGGGCCAACGCTATTCATAACCTGTCCGAAATCCGGGTTGATTTTAGTTTTATTGGCACAGGTTATGTAGATTCCTTTTACGGACTCACAGAATTTGATTGGGACATTGTACAGGTAAAAAAAGCAGTGATAAAAAGCTCTAAAAAAACGGTACTTTTATCCATTTCGGAAAAACTGAATTCGCAACACCGTTATAAAACTTGTGATATAAACGCCATCAATACGATGATTACCGAGTTGAATCCCACGGATGCGTTATTGAACTCATTTAGAAACCACGATATACATATTTTATAAATAGCCATGACTTATACCAAAATTACCGAATCTCCTTCCAATCATGATCATTTGGAGCAATTGGATACCTTGTCCATCCTTACCAAAATGAATGAGGAAGATCAAAAAGTGGCCACAGCTGTAGCAGAGGCAATTCCCCACATTACCCAATTAGTTGATGGCCTTGCCGAACGCTTTGAAAAAGGGGGTAGGTTGTTTTATATTGGTGCGGGAACCAGTGGCAGATTGGGTGTTTTGGATGCTTCTGAAATACCGCCAACCTATGGTTTGCCGCATACTAGGGTCATTGGTATCATAGCTGGAGGTGATAAAGCCATTAGGAAATCTGTGGAAAACGCAGAGGACGATACGGACCAAGCTTGGAAAGACTTAATGGTGCATAATGTAAACGAGTTGGATGTGGTCGTGGGAATTGCGGCTTCCGGTACAACCCCTTATGTTCTTGGTGGAATAGCCGAAGCTAAAAAGAATGGTCTTTTGACCGCGGGAATCACCAATAACCCAGGTTCGCCATTGGCCACTTCTGCCGATATTCCTATTGAGATGAATGTTGGACCGGAGTTTGTAACTGGGAGTACGAGAATGAAAAGTGGCACTTCGCAAAAACTTGCCCTCAATATGATTTCAACTGCCTTGATGATCCGTATCGGTAGGGTAAAAGGCAATAAAATGGTCAACATGCAATTAAGTAATAACAAACTTGTGGACAGAGGAGCAAGGTATGTGGCCGAAGGTCTTCAAATACCTTATGAACAAGCAGAAGTATTACTTAAAAAGCACGGTTCTGTAAAAGCGGCTATTGACGCAGGAGCATAAATTTTACTTTTCTACTCCCGCAACTTCATCCGTAGTGACAAAATGGTTTGACCAATTGCCCCATGAATTCAAAATATAATTCATGACATCCGCAATTTCCGCATCGTCCAATCCCATGGGGGCCATCACGTTGTTATAGGTAACGCCGTTGACAACCATTTCTCCCTGCTGTCCATACTTAATCCCTCTAATGCTTGCCTCTCTATTATTTTTAAGATAATCGGACTGTGCCAAGGGAGGGAAAGTATTGGTAACGCCTTTTCCATCCTCAAGATGACAGGTAACGCAAAAATCCATATAAATCATCTCTCCTCTAAGCATACTTTCTTCTAAATCAGCTTCTTGCGAAAATATTGAAACTGTGCCTATACAGAAGAAAAGAAAAATCAAGGGGAATACTCTTCTAACCATTATTACAGAATAACTACTTCTTAATTCTTAGGAACCAATTTATAAATTCCTTTACCCTCTACCGCAACATAAATATGACCATCAGGGCCTTCCTTTACATCTCTAACACGACCGATTTCGGGCATTAACTTTTCTCTTTTCGTAACCTTGTTTCCGTTCAAAACCAACCTTTCCAAATATTGAAACTTCAATGATCCCACTAGGACACTTCCCTTGTAGCCTTTATAAGTATCCGTAGAAACAAATGCCATGCCGCTAGGTGCTATGCTTGGTAACCAATAATGAATGGGTTGCTCCATTCCTTCTTTTTCTGTTTCATCGGTTATGGGAGTGCCAGAATAATTGATTCCGTAGGTAATTACGGGCCATCCATAATTGGCACCGGGCTTAACTATATTTATTTCATCCCCGCCTCTAGGGCCATGTTCATTGTCCCATATCTCTCCTGTTTCTGGATGTTTGGCCAATCCCTGCGGGTTTCTGTGCCCGTAACTATAAATGGCAGTTTTTGCTCCAGATTCATTGACAAACGGGTTGTCCTTTGGAATGCTTCCATCTGCATTAAAACGATAAATCTTTCCACCGTCCCTAGTTATGTCTTGCGGGTTTGTGTCTCGATCACCTCTTTCACCAATGGACAGAAACAAATAACCTTCATTATCAAATACAATTCGAGAACCAAAATGTTGTCCTTTTGTTGTGTTAGGTGTTGCCTTGTAAAGGACTTCACTATCCACTAAAGAGTTGCCTTGGAGTTTCGCCCTCATAAGCGCGGTATTCCCTCCTTTTTCGTCACCTTCTTCTGAAGCGTAGGAAATATAAATCCAACCATTTTCACTATAGTTTGGGTGTACCTCAATGTCCAATAATCCACCCTGTCCGCGTGCATAAACTTTTGGTACGCCCTCTATTTGTGTTTTAGTTCCATTTTTAAAGTGAATGATTTCTCCAGATTTTTCAGTTACGAGCATACTTCCATCTGGTAAAAAAGTCATTCCCCACGGAATTTGCATTTCATCGATCAGTAGTTCTGCCTGAAACGGTGTATTTGTTACATCATCAACTTGGTTTTCAGGGTCTTGAGCGCAAGATGAGTAAAAGAAAATGAGGGAGGAGAAGATTAGAAATACACTATTTTTCATGGTTCTACGTTAAAAATAATATTATAGTATGCTTAGCTGATAAATATAAAGAGAATTTATAAGTATAAATAATTACATCTGAAGAATAAATGCTCCCCAAAGGCTGCTATTCTTTTAACCAAGACTTAACCTATGTTCCCAACAAAAAAGAGGCATATTCTTATTGCCCTAATATTACTGATATCCTCAGTAGTAGGCACTACGGCAATAGCCAATCCCAAAGTCTATACCCTAATTACCGAAGTTGCCGAGGTAGTCAAGGAAGTAGTTTCTACTGTTAAGAAAGAAAGCCACAAGAAGGATAATATGTTTTTGAGGAATACCCAAAAAAACAAAGCGGTAAAGAATTCTGTTGCGGCTCCCATGTTTATGACTATCATACAAGGGGCAGATGAAACCGTAAGTTGTGCCAATGATGGGGCAACCATAGCGCGTTTTATACTTTGTGGGGATTCTGATGACAGAAATATCACCTTATCCGGAGGGCCTTATTCAACGGTTTCTTGGCAGCAACTGGCCGGTACCCCAAATACCAATGTAGAATGTCCTGACTATGCCGGAACCTACAATGAAGTACATAATGGGCCATCCTTTAATTTGGATGCCAGTACCATTTCTGCGGCCAATGGTGCGGAATTTAGGGTTCAGGTAAATGGGGGGCAGTATTATTATATTGAAGTAGTTAAGAGTACCATTACCCAGACCTATACCAAAAAAGATTATGTATGTAACAATCCAGGTCGGATTGAAATTACAGGACTACCTAACAGTTATCAATTTAGAATTAGGGAAGGGGCCAACCCTTTTGGTCCTTACCAATCTTCTTCCATTTTTGATAATTTGACTCCGGGCTCCTATCAGGTACAGGCCCGTTTGAACATTTCTGGTCAGGTATGTGAGTACTTATATGAAGTAATCGAAATTGAAGAGGTTGATATTGAAATAGACGTTACGTTTACGAATCCGGTATGTAGTGGTGAAACAGGAAGTATTGATGTTACCGTTAATCCAGAAGTACCTGGGCCGTACGTGTATACCTTATTGGATGAGAACGGCGCCGAAATTGAATTTACTTCTACCATTAGTAGTAACACCTATACTTTTGGGGCTGTGAGCGAAGGTACATATGCCGTAAAGGTTGAAACCAATGATTGTCGTGAGGACATTCCCAACGGAATTCCTGCACCGATCCAATATACGGATACCAGCGGAAATCCAATTACGGTTGGTGAGGGGTTAAGCCCCATTTCTGTGGTTACTGATACCAATGGTATGAGTTTTGGTTGTTCTACGATATCAAGTGTGGATATTGACGTAACCCCTTCTGGAGGCTCCGGCTCTTATAGTTATACCGTAAGTGATGGAGGTAATTCAGGCGGATTTTTCACAGGAACCAGTTCCTATACGGTAACTTCTCCTGGTACTTATACATTTTTTATTACGGATGATCAAGGTTGTACAGCTGAAAAGTCTGAATATGTTGCAGAACTAGATCCACCCGATGTAACAGCGTCCGATATTATCGGTACGTGTACCAATGGAGGAGGAAAGGTAGATTTCACAATTAACGATCCAAGAGGATTCAATCTGGAATTCAGGGCTACGAACAATGCAGGTGATCCATTTACAAGCTCATCAACCATTCCTGTTGCCGATGGTACTTATAATATAGTAGAAGTAAGATATTCTCAAGGAGCTTTTTCATGTGTTCTTTCACTTCCGGCGGTTACCGTGACCTCAGAAGGTGGTTTAAACGGTTCTGCCAACTTAACCCAAGATTATACCTGTAATAATAGCGGGGCTATTATCGATTTTGCTCCGGCGACGGGCGGTTCCGGTTCCGGTTATGAATATAGTATTGATAACACCAATTACCAGGCAGGTACCAGTTTTACTGGGCTGGCACCCGGTACCTACATCCCTTATATTAGGGACGATGCTGGGTGTTATCAAGCATTGGCTCCAATTACGGTCTCAGAACCCGTTCCGCCAACGGCTATCAATTTTGTACAGGACAATTTAGATTGTGCTACCGGAACTAGCAGGGTTACCATAGATGTCCAACCTGCTACATTTACCGTAGCTCAGTATGAAATCATTTCTTCCAATCCCGCAACAGCATTGCCACCAGCACAGGCAAGCAACGTTTTTAACGGATTGGATTTGGATACTTCCTATCAATTTGAAATAACCGATACCGATGGTTGTACGTACAATGCCAGTTTTACAACGGGAGGAATCAGCACTATTCGAGCCAGAGTACAGTCAGGTGGTGATCGTAGGGTTTGTCCTGGGGCTACGGACGGTGACGGCGGTTTTTTGGTCGATGGCTTTGCAACGGATTATGATTATATAGTAAATAGAACTGCTCCTTCAGCTGCTGTTATTACAAGCGGTAGTAATAGTACGGCATTAAATATTCCTATTTCAGGTTTAGGTGCAGGAACGTATGAAATAACGGTGACCGATAACGATACGAATTGTGTTTCTACGGCCTCTTTTGATGTAGAAGAAGCAGCCACTCCTTTGGGTATAACAGCCGATGTAACCGATATGAGTTGTCAAAACAACAATATTGGTAGGGTAAGGGCGAATGCTTCCGGAGGATTTGGAAGCTATAGATATGAACTGTTGTGGCCACCTACAGATGGAAGGACTCAAGGGCCAAGAACGGGAAGAAATTTTGGAAATTTAACCGAGGAAGGTACCTATACCTTAACTGTCATTGATTCCGAAGGATGTAGGGAGTCCACAACCTTTACACTTACCAGTGTAACGGCGCCAACGATTGCTTTGGATAGTGGGGACTTTTGTTATTCGCCAACCAATAACGGTCAACTTACGGTTACTTCAACCGCAGGCTCAGCACCTCTGGCATCCCATAGATATCGTATAAACGGAGGTTCCTTGCAAACGCCTGGAACAGCCGGAACCTATACTTTTACGGGATTGGTGCCAGGTAATTATACTATTGAGGTTGTTGATGGGAACGATTGTATCGCTTCCACCTCAAGTATTAGAATACCTCCCCAAGTTCAGGTGAATTTAGATGTAGTTTCTGAAATACCTTGTGGTGGTGACGGGGAAATGGAAATCACGGTTTCCGGAGGCGATGTGAGCAATTTGGCTTCCACGTCTTATACCATTTATTTAGACGGAACTCCTGTAGCAGGTCATACGGGTAATCCTTTACCTTCTAACCCATTTAACTATACAGTTCCTTTCGGTTCTCATGGAGATTATACCGTAGAAGTTACGGATAACAACAGTTGTAACAATACTTCTGAAATATTGACTTTTGCCGAGCCTACCAATATAGCGGCAACCCATAGAATTGTAGGCCCAAGTTGCGGTGATCCAAACAGTGGTTTTGTGGAGGTAATACCAACGGTATCTTCGGGTGTTCCACCTTTTGAGGTAATTTTTGCCCCTGTAGGCACTTTGGTTCCAGATCCAAATAACCCGGATCCAACGAGCACGTACTCTTTCTCCGATCAAACCATTTACTCTGGATTGGCAGCTGGAGATTATGAGTATATGGTAAAAGATGCCAGAAACTGTATTACGGGTATAGTGGCTATTACGGTTGCCCCGGATCCCAACCCTGCACCAGATGCTACGGTAACGCCCATTGACGCTAGCTGTAATGCTGGGGACTTGTCCGGTGGGGTAACGGTAAATTTACCAACGGCCGGGGTGGAAACCTATACCATCATTATTGAGGATAATTTTGGAAATGAGTTTGTATCGCAAAATAACGTGGCGGATGCAGATTTTCCAGTGAATATTTCTGATCCAAGTCTGGTTCCTGGAAATTATCAGATGATAATAATCGATTCTAGAGGATGTAACGATATTGAACCTTTTACAATTAACACTGCAGCCTTGGATATAATCCCCACTTATCCACCACCACCAGCTATCTGTAGTCCTGGAGGAACAACAGTTTGTGTGGAAATCGTGAATGGAACAGGTCCGTATGAAATTCGATTGGCGGACCCGGATCCATTAGTAGGTTGGACGGCTCCTAATAATACAGCTACCAATCACTGTTTTGCCGGTCTTCTTTGGGGCGTTTCTTATACCGTTGAGGTTCGTGATACGGCTACAGGTTGTACTTATCAAGAAGTGATTACATTGCCCGATGGACCGGGTCCTACGGTTACAATAACTGTTGACGGTGCAACTTGTAGAAATGGTGATGTGGGTGTAAATTATACTATCATAGGTGGTACGGCTCCTTTCGATGTAATCATAACAAATTTAGATACAGGCGCTGAAGTTTATAATGTAACCAATTCTTCTTTGACCACTCTCGGTACCGATTTGACCGTTCCACAGGGAAGATATGGTATTTCTGTACTGGATGCAGGTGATTGTTCTGGCGGTGATGAAGATGAAGCAACCGTAAATATGCCCCGTGTAGATATTATTGACAACCAAAACGCTAACTGTAACGCCTTAGGGCAATTGACCGTACGTGGAAGTGGTGGTACACCGTTTGGCACGGGTAGCCCATATCTATATGCCTATATGCCGGCAGGTACTCCTCCCGCTATAGGTGATTTTACCGATGCTTCCACCGTGGCACTTCCAGGGTCATTGGCGCCTGGTACCGATTATGATATTTGGGTAAGGGATGCCAATAATTGTTCCTTTATGGTTACGGCTGCTGTGATTCAGTTAAATCCTGATTTACCAGCTCCATCTATTGATGTGAATAATCAATGTAGTCCGACTCCCCCAGTTGGTGGTTTTACGGTTAATTTGACAATGCCAGGCGATATTGATACACCTACATTCACCTTTAATGGGGTGAGTCAAACTCCGGCTTATACTCCTGGAACTCCTACTGTTGCAACATTTAACGTAGGAAGCGCTGGTTCTTATCCTGTATATATTATTGATGCCAATGGCTGTGAGGTCAATGATTCTGTGGAAGTTTTTCAAGTGCTTACAGCATCAGGCGATTTTACATTTGAACCAACTTGTGAAGACTCTGATGGCACGGTAACAATAACATCAAATGGCGGTAGTGGGGATTTTTCTTATGTTCTTAGTGGTACCGATTTCGATGGTAATCCAATAACTGTGAATTTGCCAAATCAGGGTAGTGTTGTCAATTTTACGAACATCCCTTCTGGAAATTATCAGGTAGATGTGACCGATAATGTTGCAAGGGCTGGAGGTGTATTTTGTACTTACACCATCAACAATATAAGTAGATCTAATCCTACCCAACCAAATATTGATGATACCGGTGCCTCAGATATAAGCTGTAATGGTGCGAATGATGGTAGTATTTCTGCTTCTATACAATCAGGAACTGATATAGACGGTATTCAAGAATACAACCTCTACAATTCTACATTGGCCAGTATGCCTGCCAATCTAGATACTTCAGGTAGAGCAGGAACAAATGCCTCAGGAACATTCTTGAATTTAACGCCGGGTACCTATGTGATTGAGGTGGTGACCGATAGAAATTGTTTTGATAGGGAAGAAGTGGTTATTAATGAACCACCTCCATTTGAAATTGATGTGACTGCGGGAACTTTAGTTTGTAACCCTGCGGCGAATCAATATAGCACGACTAATGTAACAGCAAGTATCGTTGGTACGAACGTTGGTAATGGCGGTCCATATGGTTATAAATTAGACCCGGCGGATAGTTACCAAACGAGTCCAACTTTTGAAATAGTTGATACGGGTGTGGATCAAACGATTACCATTTACGCGATTGATTCCAATGGCTGCGAGTTTTTTGATTCCGTGACTGTATTGGCACCCAATAATGTGTCGGCCATAATTACCCAAATTCGACCAATGGATTGTGAAAATCCGGAAAGGATACGGGTTGAGGTTACTGGTTCTACCAATTTTATCATTGAAGACCAGGGCTTTAGTGTAGCTAATGTAAGCAGTGTTTCGCAACCTAGTGGTACGTTCGTAGAATTTGACCTGCCCATGGTTTCTGGAGAGTATAATTTACAGGTAAACGATGTGGGTGGTTGTACTTACCCGATAGCCGCTTACACAGTTTTAGAACCTGTTTTACCTACGGTAACCATATCACAAAATGACCCAGTAGGATGCTTTAATGCTTTGGATGGAGAATTGACTATTGATGTTTCTGGCTTTAACGGCGTTTATGAATATACGGTTTATGAATCAAATGACCCTGGTTTTACCGGCGGAGCTTTTGGAGCACCGGTAGGAGGTAATTCTACCGGAACCATAGATACTGCAGTAGATGGAAATCCATTCGTGATTACCGGTCTCGAGGGCGGTAATCTTCGTGTGGTCATCCGAGAAATGGGTATGACCGCAGTTGCTTGTAACGTATATAGTAACGCAAGTACGATTGAAATGCCCAGTGAGCAATTGGTGATTACTACCATGGATGAGGTAGGCCGTGTGGGTTGTAATGATGACCTTGGTGAGATTTTTGTTACTACCCAAGGAGGTTGGACCACTGCGCCTTATGAATATATGTTGGAATATGAGAATCCTGTGGGTAGCGGTTTTGCGCCACATTCCAACGCGGCTTATGCCACTTTTGGGGCCAATGGTACCAATGATAGGTTTACTGGCCTTTCCGCAGGAAATTATAGGGTAACCGTTAGAGATGCCGAAGGATGTACGCATACCGAAGAATTGGAACTTTTACCAGTTCCACCAATCGATGCCGAAGCTATTATTACTCGAGAATTAGAATGTCCTCAAGGTAATGACGCCGTAATTGTGGCGGTAGAACCCGGTACAACAACCCCAGGTGCCATAGGAGGTGTTCCAGGAGGCGGATATCAGTATAGGTTACTTCACTTGGGTAGTAACAACAATACAGATGTTATTTCCTCAACAGGATATCAAACAGACCCAGAATTCGTAGGAACTGCTGGAACAGGTGTGATCCCTGGTGGCTGGTACGCTGTGGAAGTTGTTTCTACATTGGATTGTAGTTTTGTAACCCCTCCCGTACAGGTAATTCCACCACCACCGATCAATCCTGTATTGATTCAGACATCGGTGCCGGCCTGTGGTAATATTGCCACCATGATGATAAGAGTAAATAATCCGGATCCAGATCCTAGTGTAACCTATGAATACAGTGTAAATGGTTCGGGTGGACCCTGGTCTGCAATTAGTGGAATCGATTCAAATGGCCTACCTGTTGAAACCAATATTCCTGGTACGATTGGTAACTCCTATAGGTATGAGGTTAGAAAAGTTGGAGGTTTAAGTTCTTGTTTGGCAAGAAAGACCAATGGTATCACAATAACGGATGCTGAACCCTTAAGTTTAGACCCAGCCTCGCCTACTTTTGATGTATCATGTGCTTATGAAGTTGATGGTAGAATTGAGGCCGTAGCCAATGGTGGTACCGGTATTTACGAATTTAGAATTTATGATACAGATCCAGGTGCAGACGCCTTTGCTGCGGAATCTTTACCTACCTACAATAATTTGCCAATGCAGGACTTTGGTACTTTTGAGAACTTGGATTCTGGAGATTACTGGATTTCGGTTATTAGTAGAGCGAATTGTGGCGTAGTTCAAGGTCCATTTACCATTGCTCCGGCAGAACCTGTAACTATTGATTATAGTAGCACCCCTACCACTTGCTTTGGAGAAGCGGACGGGACCATTACCATGGAGGTTACCAGTGCAACTCCTGGGCTTGTAAAATTTGCAATAGAACCAAATCTAAGTGAGTTTTTCTCTGACCCGGACAATCCATTGGTATATACCTTTACAGATTTGCCGGCGAATACGCCAAGCAATCCGTCCTATACGGTATTGGCACAAGATGCGGAAGGTTGTCCTCAGACTTTTGAGATTGTGGTAACGGAGCCTAGTGAATTGGAAATTACTGATGTTGAGACCACTCCTGAAACCTGTATCGGTTTTGCAGATGGTACGGCCCAATTAACAATTTCTGGAGGAACACCATTTGTAGACCCTATTACCTCGGCGACTTACTATGAAACTAGAATTATAGGTCCAAATTCAGATGGAACAGAGGTATTTGAGAGAAATGATGATTTATTATTGGAAAATTTGATAGGGGGAGAAACCTATATCGTATTTGTCCAGGATGCCAATATGTGCGGTACGGATGTGCTTATCCCAATTGAAATTGGGGTAGACCTTACGGCAGAACCAATTGTTCAATATGGATGTGAGGGAATCTTCCCAAACAGTACAGCTAGGGTTGAGATGCAAGATTCAAGTTTAATTCCTGAATTATTGTTCGCAATAAACCCAGTAGACCCAACGGATGCCATCACCTCTTTAGCAACAACAGAAAGGGAATGGGGTGATCTTCCTGCCGGTGATTATACGGTATTCATATACCATGAGAATGGCTGTACCAATTCGGTTGAATTTACTATAGATTCGTATGACCCTTTAACCCTTGCCGCAGAAAAGACGGGTCCTAATGAAATTACGGCAACGGCAGAAGGTGGTTTTGGGGGCTATGAGTTCTTCTTTAATGGAACATCGTACGGGGACGAAGGTTTGTATACCACAACGGATAGTGGTACGGTTGAAATACGAGTAGTAGATCAAAATGGTTGTGTAGCAGTTGCAGCAATACCGTTTGAGTTTACTGGAATGTTGGAAATTCCTAATTTCTTTTCACCTAACGGAGATAACGAAAATGATTTTTGGGCACCGGGCAATAGAGATTTCTTCCCTAATATAGAGGTAATTATTTACGACCGTTATGGCCGTGTGGTTGCTGAACTTGACCAAGTAAGCAAATGGGACGGTACGTATGAAGGTAAGGAGTTGCCAACCGGTGATTACTGGTACGTTGTTAACCAAAATGATGATAGGGATATACGCTATGTAGGTCATTTTACATTATACCGATAAACAAGGATACATTTAAGAATAGAAACGGATACCGAAAGGTGTCCGTTTCTTTTTTGTAACCGTTCACATTTATTTGTAATTTAATCTCTTTCAAAATTAGTAACCCAAATCAACTTTGTATGCCCAAATTTACTTGGATGCTTGTCCTTTGTTTTGCTTTTCAAGGATGTGCGTCTCAATCATCAAGATTAATAGATGATAGTTATGAAACAGTAACCAAGGAAAAGTTAGATTACTATTTATATTATCCAGAGGGCTACGATGAAAAATCAAATGAGAAATTTCCACTACTTCTTTTTCTACATGGAGGAGGAGAATCTGGGGATAGTTTGGTTGCTGTAAAAAGAAATGGACCTCCAAAATTAATAGCCAGAGGCAAAAAATTTCCTTTTCTCATTTTGGCTCCCCAGAATCCCCATAGAAAACAGTGGTGGAACACCAGGGCGGTGAACCAATTATTGGAAACTGTTGTGGAAAACAATAATGTGGATAAAAATCGTATTTACTTAACAGGTTTGAGTAGGGGAGGTGGAGCTGCTTGGGAGATGGTGGTTCAGTATCCGGAGAAATTTGCCGCTTTGGCCGTTGTTTGTGGTATGGCTCCTTTGCCGTATGCCTCTTGGATTGATAAAAAGCTGGGTATTTGGGTGTTTCACGGAGAGGAAGATGAATCTATTCCTTTTAGTGAATCGGAAAATATGGTGAACAGATTAAGGTCCATGGGATACGAGGTCCGTTTTACCAATTATCCAGGGGTGGGCCATGACTCTTGGGTGCAGGCTTACAATACAGAAGAGCTCTATGAATGGCTTATGGACCAGTCTAGGTCACCAAAATAACCTCGAACAATTTCAACTTCAACACGATGAAAAAACTAAAATTAGTAGTTATTTGCTTTTTGGCAGTTAGTTATGCTGTTAGATCTAATACCGACCCCGTCGGTAAAAAAGGTAAAAAAAAACCTAGAAATGTGGTTTTTATCTTAACGGATGATCACAGATATGATTATATGGGATTTACTGGCAAGGTTCCTTGGTTAAAAACACTGTCTATGGATAAACTTGCTGTAGAAGGAGCCTATTTCTCCAGTCCATTTGTGACCTGATAATAGGGATATACATGAGATGGCGGTGGATTATTGCGAAACCCTTCTGGGGGTTGACGAAAGTGTTGGTGTCGTTATGCAATATTTAAAGGAAGAAGGTTTGGATGAGTCCACTCTAGTCATTTATATGGGAGACAATGGCTTTGGCTGGGGAGAACACGGCCTAATAGATAAACGTCATTTTTATGAAGAGTCCGTAAAAGTTCCTTTATTGCTCAGGTGTCCTAAAATTTTTGAAGGGGGCGTACAACCAGAGGCTATGGTACAGAATATTGATATTGGTCCAACCGTTTTAGCTGAGGCGGGAGTAAAGCAACCGGAACAAATGCCAGGGGTATCTTTTATTCCTGTTTTGTCCGGAGACCAGAACGCATCAAGAAGAACTGAGGTTTTTTACGAATACTTTTGGGAATATGATTTTCCAATGACCCCAACTGTTTTTGGTATGCGAACGGATAAATACAAATACATGAAATTTCAAGGTATCTGGGACCGTAATGAGCTTTATGATTTGCAGAATGACCCAGATGAAATGTACAATTTAATTGCAGATCCAGATAAACAGGAAATCGTTAAATCCATGTCCACTGCCATTTATGATTGGTTGGAAGAAACCAAAGGAATGCAAATTCCCTTAAAAAGAACTATTAAATATAGGTATGGGGATTATAAACATCCTAATGAGTATTGAAAAAAAATTCCCCAGATTTTCTGGGGCATTTTTTAATACAAAATTTAATTACCTATTGTTCTGCTTAGCTCTCCCTCATTGGTAAATAGGTCAATTTTTTCAATATGCTCATTAAATTGTATAGCTCTGGTTGATTGAGATTGGAAGGTGTTTCCATAATAGAACTCTATTAATCTTTTGCTGCCATTTTTGTATGCTACCTTAGCCTTAACTTCATTGGGCTTAACTCTCAGGCTCTTAATTATATTATTTCTGTTGGCCTTGAAAATCTTTAAGGAGTCGTTGTTTTGAGAAGCAATAATAATGTTATTATCATTTTTGGTGTTCAAGTGAACGAGACTTTTACCATCACCGGGAACAAAAAATTGCGATTCTGCAAGAGAAACGGTTTTAAATTGTCCTTGCCCTTTGTTTATTAAAACAACTCCTACCAAGGCATCTGCCGGACCTTGTTGTACTTCCATACCATAATCATTGCCAATTAACATCAAGTCCATTAGTGTGTCCTCATTCACATCATAGGGTAGAATACCAAAAATTGGTGCGAGTTGTGCAGATACTGGAAGGGAATGCATTTTAAATTTACCATCACCCAAGTTTTCTATCCAAGAGCTCTTCATGTAATTCAATGAAAGTACTTTGGCATCATTAAGTAATCCATCTGAAAACATTTCCGGAAGGGTTGATTCTCCAAACTCCCCAAAGGAATTGAATTTTTTCCTAATTCCTACGTATTGCTTGGTCACGTCTTGCCACGGATGGTACAGATACTCCTTTTTTGTACCTAAGCTATCTCTCAAAAAATATGAAATAAGAGGGTCTATGGATCCATTATTGTCCAAATCCTTCGCATAGACTTTAACGGGTTCTTGAGGTGTGGCCTTAAAGTTGATATTTTCTCCAACATTTCCGGCTATGTAATCCATATCTCCGTCATTATCCAAATCCACAGCAGCAATACTGTTCCACCAACCAGAATAATCAGCTATACCGGTGTCTTTGGTAATTTCAATAAGTATACCTTTTTCATTTCTAAAAAACCTTAAAGGAGCCCACTCAGATGCAAGAATTAAATCTGGCCAATTATCATTGTTAAAATCTGTCCATAAGGCATCGCTGATCAAACCTGGTCTAACTAGTTGCTTTGATACTTCGGCAGTGGCATCAACAAATTTGGGTGTACCATTGGTGCTTTCGTTTTTTAGAATATAAGATCGATCGGCCATTGGATAAGCAAAGGGAAGTACCCGGCTTCCAATAAATAAATCCAAATCTCCGTCCTTATCGTAATCAGCAGCCTTTACTGAAGAAGCGTTGCTTGTAAGTGTTGGTAGTGCAGTATTTGTTTGTTCAAAATTGCCCTTTCCATCGTTTATCAATAAAACATCTTGATAATATATATGTTTTTCAGGGTACTGTGCACAGCCCCTCGCTATATACAAGTCTAAATCCCCGTCATTATCAGCATCGAACAAAAGGGTTCCCGCATCCTCCTCCTCAAGATTTTCCGAAGTTTTGTAGGCTACTTCTTGTTGAAGAAAAGTGCCATTGTCTTGCTGGATAAACCATTTTTCCTTATAATTTCTACTTGAAGCGACAAACATATCATCCAACCCATCGCCATTAATATCCCCTACGGACAATGCAGGACCATATTGCGAAAATTTATGGGGCAAGGTTCTCTGAAAGTTAAAGTCAATAAAATCAATATCCCTACTAAAGTGTTTAAGGTTTACAGTATCCGAAACTTTGGTGAATAGTGGGGTTGACTTTGGAATACTGGTTTTTCGGTTTTGTATATTTTTAGGAGTATATGTGATTTGATTGGTACTGTCAGGTTCTATTTCATAAAAAGTTTGTTTTTCTGTGTTGGGCCAAGTTATAATAACACTATCTATTTTTTGTCTCTGGCCTAAACCAAAGTGCAAATTACTCTCCGGTTGCGAAAGATAGCCTCTACCCGATAGCAGTGTTTTTTTCTGCCTAATGCTATCCATAAAAATCTCAACAGTAGAGCCTATGGCTTGCCTATTAATTTTTTCTCCAATCAGCTTTATTCTTACATAATGATTGATGTTCTCCGTTGAATTGGATTTATTTTCTAATAATAGTGCATTACTATTAATGTTGTTGACAACAAGGTCAAGATCCCCATCATTATCCAAATCTCCATAAGCGGCACCACTGGAATACGTAGGGAAGTTGAGACCCCAAGAATCAGTTACATCGGTAAATTCTAAATTTCCCTTGTTCTGAAACATAAAGTTGGGTATCTTAATTTCAGGAATTGCCTCAATTAATTTTTCCTTACTTACAAGCCTGCTAGCTGTTGATCTAAAATCTCCAAAATCACGGTCGGTTACATCTTTTGGGAACCCATTGGTAATGAACAAATCTTGTAGACCATCATTATCATAATCGGCGAACAGGGGAGTCCAGCTCCAATCTGTCTCTTTTACGTTGCTATGCATTGCAATTTCTCCAAAAATAGGGAGGCCAGTTTCGGGGTTAATACCATGGCTTGTTTGCAAGGTATTGCGAGTATATTGCTTTTCGTAATCGTATTTTTTGGTAAAAATTTCTTTCTGGTAACTACTTGGACCTTGAAAGAGCTTTTTTCTCTTATTGTAGTACGGCTGCATTTCTGTAGTGTACAGTTCTAATGACCCATTGTTGTCAATGTCTGCAATATCGCTACCCATAGAGGAAAGGCTAAAATGTTTGAACATATCCCTGGCTCTATTTGTGAAGGTCCCATCTTGATTATTGATGTACAATAGATCATTACTTAAAAAATCGTTGGCAACATAGATGTCTGGCCAGCCGTCCTCATTAAAATCATTAATTACCGTACTATGGCTATATCCATGATACCTAATTCCTGCTTTGTCCGATACATTGATGAAAACTTGTTGTTGAAGGCTATCATTATACGTATTTTCATATAATCTATCCTTGCTCATGGAGGTGCCATCATCTTCAAGAGGTCTAAATTCAGTGGGGTCGATACCTTCTATCCTGTTAACGCCTATGAACAAGTCTAAATCACCATCCCTATCGTAATCAAAAAACTGGGCGTGGGAAGAATATGTATCATCGTCAAGACCGTATGATTTAGATAATTCTTTAAATACCGGTATGCCACTATCGTTATTTCCCTGATTGATGTACAACAAGTTTTTACGTCTGGAATCTCGCTTTCTAAAGGTATTACAAACATAAATATCCAATTTTCCATCAGCGTTAACATCTACCAAAGTAACACCGGAAGACCATTGTAGGGTATCAGTTTTCTGAATTTTTGAAATAGTTGAAATATCTTCAAACTTTAAATTTCCCTTATTTAGAAATAATTTGTTTGCTACCTGATTTCCAGAAAAAAATATATCATCATGCCCATCACCATTTAAATCACCTAAGGCCACACCTGCGCCATTATAAACAAATTCGTTGTCGATTATATTAATAGAATCATTTTCAGTCAATTGATTATTGAAAAGTAAACCTGACACTTGGGAATCAACTTGTACAAATTTGGATATTGCTTTTTTTTCCTGGCAATTAGTGAGCAAAAGAGCAAATAGACCAAGAGCCGGAAAATAGCTGATATATTTCATGTAATTGAAATTAAATTATTAGGTAGATAGTACTTTTGGACAAATATGAAAGAACTAGGGTTAAGAAACAAAAAAAGCCGCTCTCAAGAGAGCAGCTTTAGTTGATTTAAGAATTATTTTAATACCCTGGATTCTGAGTTAAGGCATCAGATAAATCAATCTGAGTTTGAGGGATTGGGAAATACTCATTTTTGCCTGGATTAAATGAGGCGCCTCCAAATTTCGTTACCAAATATTGAGATTCATAATCCAAATACTTGTTTAACTCTTCTGCCGCAATACCCCAGCGTACCAAATCAAAGAACCTATGTCCTTCTCCTGACAGTTCTAATTTACGTTCGAATCTTACAGCGTCACGGGCAAAATCTTGACTTGAAAATGAAGTATATTCGGCTATTACATAATTGGCCTCATCTTCGCCGGTTTCCAAATTCTTGACCCAATGTTCAGACTTAGCTGCCCGGGCCCTTACCATGTTTACATACTCCATGGCTTGATCCAAGTTATTCAGTTCAACTTCCGCTTCTGCCGCCATTAAAAGAACATCGGCATAGCGTATTATCGTATAATTCATTGTTGCATATCCACGAGTCCAAGAGCTACCATCAGTAAAACTGTTTTCTTGTGATTTGTAATAAATGTATTTTTTCGGGGAATATGGGCCCGCATAAGGCTGGCTACGAATCCAAGCTTTGCCAGGATGTTCGATCCAGTCTAGGTATTGAATACCCCTTCTTCCGATTGAATGGTCAATTCGGGGATCAAGTGGACCTGCATCTTCAGTGAATGGATCATCTGACTCGATATTGAAATCATTAGCCACTTCATTTGCCGGATCGTTATAAGAACCGTCAAGGAGAGGAAGGCCTTCTGCCGTTACCCTAAATGAATTGGCCATTTCAAAACTTGGTTGAAAAAATCCACAACAGTTTCCGGGACCGTCAGGACCAGTGTTGTAAGGGTAATTCAAATCATCAAAATAGTTGGCGTTGTTGGTACTTCCTGTATTATTTGCGGACTCAACATCCATAACCGCTTCGGCGTGATTATCATTTTCCGCGTTATAAATTTCGGCATAGTCATCTAAAAGGGCATATTTAAGACCGTTAGAGGTTACCCCGTTATCAATCACATCATCAAACCAATCTTTAGCTTCGGCAAAGCTTTGCTGATATAATTTGGCTTTCCCCATGTACGCAGCGGCAGCCCATTTATTAACTCTACCAGGACCAGTTTCAGCGGGTAGATTGTCATAAGCATACTGAAAATCAGCTTCAATTTGTCCCCAAACATCTGGGCTATTAGGTAAGGCCGCCAAAGCCGCTTGCTTTTGACCTTCATCTAAGGTTTCATCTAGATAGATGCTTTCATCAATATAAGGAATACTGTTAAAGTGTTTTTTAAGATCAAAATGAAAATGTCCTCTCAATAGTCTAGCTTCACCCGATATTCTTTTGTAAACATCAGGTTTGGAGCTTTCTAAACCTAGAAGGGTCAATTTTTCTAGGGTTTGATTACACCTCTTAATTCCTTCATATCTTCCTAACCAAAAGTTATTGATGTCACCATTGGTTGGGTCAATCTCATATCGCTGGATTGGATTTATGGAGGAATAATCTCCCGCATCCGTTCCTTTATTGGCCTCACCACCAACAACAGAGCCTGTAACCCAATGGTTGGGTCCTTCAAACCTATTCCCGAAAACTCCATTTAATGCGGCATAGGCACCAATTAATAATCCTTCAACGCCATCTTCAGAAACAACGAGGTCTCCCGAAACCTGTCCTGTAGGGGCTACTTCCAGAAATTCGTCACTACAGGAGATGCCAATCGTGAGAAAGGCCATCAGCAGTGCCGATCCAGTTCTAAATTTATTTAATGTTTTCATAGTTAAATTTTTATATAAAAATATCGTTTTTTATTGACTTAAGTATCACAGTATTATTGTTTTACGTTATAGGCCAAGCTCTACGCTAAACAAATAACTAGGAGTTGCTGGATAATTTCCTACATCTATACCAAAGTTGGTGTCCGCACCGGCAACTACTGGGTCTAAGCCACTATAATCTGTTATTGTCCAAATGTTATTGGCTGCAAGTCCTACTTTAAGTTTTCCCAAGCCCATTTTTGAAACCAATTGAGAATCAAAACTGTAGGTGAGGGCCAAGCGTTGCAATCTAACGAAACTACCATCTTCTACATACCATGAGTTGGCTGCACCACTTGTACTTAGGTTGGAAGCACTTTCCCAAATGGGAGCACCTGCATTATTACCTAATTGAGGAGTCCATGAGTTTTTGGCGTTTTCGCCCTTTGCAGATCCTTCGAAAGTTCCAAAGAAATCTGTAAACCATTTGGATTGGTTAAAGATTTCATTTCCAAAAGAGGCATACCAGTAGGTTTCAAACTCCAAGTTCTTATACTTTAAGTTGAGGGTAGCACCACCGGTATAGTCTGGAACTGGACTTCCAATAAAAGTTCTGTCATCAGGAGTAATGGCACCATCACCATTAACATCTTCATATCTAAAGCGACCAAGGCCTTTTCCATCTTGAGATGGGGAGTTAGCAACTTCTTCCTCAGTATTAAAATAACCAATTACATTATATCCAAAGAAAGAAGAAAGTGATTGTCCTACGGCATTTCTAACAGGATTGATACCTCTATACCCAGGACCGTCAAAGAAGTCGATACCAGGGGCCAAGGCAGTAATCTCGTTCTTTAAAAATGAGTTGTTCAATGTAAGTTCAAAAGACAAATCATCTGTTAGGTCACCGCGGCCAACAATTTGAAAATCAAGACCTTTGTTGGACATACTTGCTATATTAACTGCTGGTGCGTTTGCTGAATTACCGGTAACACCGGCAAGTTGAAGTTCATATAATAAATCATCATTGGTTTTTTCCCACCAATCTAGGATGACTTCAAGTTTATTGTTGAATAAAGAAAGGTCAAAACCAACATTAACCGTGGTACTGGTTTCCCATTTTGCATCTGGGTTACCTATACGGCTTTGGAAGAAACCTTCATCCGCGCCACTATTCTGTCCGCCAATTGGATAAAATGATGTACCTCTTCCTGAAGCAAATAGGGAATATTGGTTATTAGGATCTACGTTGTTCGAGTTACCCATTTGTCCCCAACCACCTCTAATTTTAAGATCGGAAATAATATCCTGATTTTGCATAAACGGTTCTGCGATAACCCTCCAAGCGGCAGATACAGCAGGAAATGTACCATATCTATTATTACCTCCAAAACGAGAAGAACCATCTCTACGGATAACCCCAGTGAGGTAATATTTCTCATCAAAGTTATAGTCTAACTTTCCAAAGAAAGATGCAAAGTTAACACCGTTGAAAAGTCCGCTGTTTACCACTGGGCTTTGTACCACACTTAAGTTTTGGAAATCTAAGCTAGTAGAGAAAGGATTGATACCACTACCACTTATAAATCTTCCAACACCCGTGTTCAATGCTTCATACCCGGCAAGGACCTTCAATTTGTGCACACCAAACAGCTGCTCATAGGTAAGGGTATTGGTAAAAGTCCAATTGAAGTTATAATTACTTCCTTCTGAGAAGGAGTTACTTGCCTCTGGTTCAGAATCACCAAGGTATCTAAAGTTGTAATCAACAAAATGACTGTTATTATAGGCTCCCCCTAAACTAGATCTAAACGTTAGGGACTCTATAGGTTTTATTACTACATAGAGGTTACCAAAACCACCAATATTGTAAGCTTTGTCGCTACCGGCGTTCAAGGTTTGCTGCCTAACAGGGTTTCTTGGGTTGTTAAATCCAGCTGCTCTGGTACTGGCAAAGCTTCCGAACTCATCGTAAACAGGTATAATCGTTGGCATTCTATAGGCAGAAAGGATTACCGATTCATCATCAGCTCCGCTAACACCTCCGTCACCACCAAAACCACCTGTAACCGACCTATAGGTAACTTGGAAGTTTTCACCAATACTCATCCATGGGGCAATATCCCATTCAGAATTAAATCTGGCCGTATACCTTTCGAAGTCATTATTGAGAAGGATACCCGCTTGATTTTGGGCGGAAATACCCATATAATAACGTCCACTTTCATTTCCTCCGTCAAACCCTAAAGAAAACCTACTTAGAGGAGCTATACGGGTTAGTTCTTTGTACCAATTTGTACCGCGAAGGTTTGGTCTTATAAGGAATACGTTTTGAGGATCGGCCAAATAATTTGCCCTTACCTGAGCTAGATTTACATCGGAAGCAGAGACTCCGTTTTGACCATCTGCATGCAAATAATCTGGAAATGTAGGAGTAGGGTTAGAGCCGTACTGCGGATGGGTGTATTGAGGTGCCTCCCCGTTTGCACGAGCATTGTTCTCATACCCCAAATGCGTATAAAAAGCCATATCCTGCGGATTCAAGTTCTGAGGTGCCCCACTGGAATTAGGGTCGGTAACACCACTTGAGATATTCAAGGACATAGTGGTTCTACGTTTGGTCTTAGATCCTTGTTTGGTGGAATATACCACCACCCCGTTCGCCGCTCTTGCTCCATAGATAGAGGCAGCGGCCGCATCTTTGAGGACCGTGGTAGTTTCAATATCATCCGGGTTTAAAAATTCCGTATTGTTAACGGGAACCCCATCAACGACATACAGAGGTTCATTTCCTCCAAATGCACCGAATCCACGAACCCTGATTTGGGAAGTTGTACCGGGTTGTCCATTTGACAAAACAGTTACACCTGCTACCCTACCTTGTAATTGTTGTTCTACGTTACCAGAGGGTATAGCTGCAAGTTCTTCAGATTTAACTATGGAAACCGCAGCAGTAGTTTCCCTTTTTGTTTCTGTTTGATAACCAGTTACAATTACTTCATCAAGTTGGGCCGAATCTTCGGCCAGAGTTACGCTAATGGAGGAGCGACCATTAACCGCTACCTCTTGGGCGACAAAACCTAAATAGCTAATAACTAAAGTTGCCCCATCTTCTACATTTAGGGTAAAGTTTCCGTCAAAATCTGTTTGTGTACCGTTGGTAGTTCCTTTTTCAATTACGTTAGCACCCGGTAAAGGAACACCTTCACTGTCTAGAATGGTACCACTAACGGTAGATTGAACTACGTTGACGGTCGTAGAGGTAGTTGGTTCTGGATTTGCTAGAGCCACGTGTGACCCTAACGTCAACATCGATAAAAGTCCTAATCCAGCTAGGGAGTTTTTTCCCTTGGACTTTAACGAATCATAAACGAGTTTTTGATTCATAATAATTGTTGTTTGTTAGTTTTAATTGACTTGAGTTTTTACTGGTTTTTTCAAATTCTAGACGATAGCAAGAGTTAAGAAAACCATAAAACAAGTGTAATGATAACAAAATTTTATGAAAATTTTAAGGTCGTTAATGTGAAAATGTAAATTTTTAAAAGTGTATAATTTACTATTATAAATTATGTTATTCTTTGAAATACCTTAATTTATTACGATTCTCACAGTATATAGTATTCCTAATTATTAATTTGAAATTTAGGTTGATTCAGTCTGCGGTTTATATTTAAAACATATTTTCCTACATTTTTTAAATTTCTCACTTGTTGTTTTTGAGCCTAACTTTTTAAATGGAAGAAGGATGATTTTAGGGAATCTTAGAGCAAATTAAGAAGGAAGTGGTAGCGTCCATTAGTTTAGTAAAGAAGATATAGCGGGAGCCTCCGTCCTGTATTTTGTGTTTGCTCTTTATTTCTTGAACTGATAGAGGAAAGTTTCTTGTGCTAATGTTGGCTTTTATTCCTTTTAGCTCTCTCTGAGACTTTCTGTTGTATGGTAAGGACTTTTCAATTCTAAATCTTCTTCCTGGAAAGTGTATGATGTTTTCTGAAGTATAGAGGTGGCTATTCTCATGTAATTTGTGAATACCCAGTTGTTGACTGATGATTTTGAAAGCACCGGATTTTAGAATTGCAGAATTTGGTTCATACAGATATTGTAACGGATTTGAAAATGTCGCCGTTGCTTCCTGTTCATCCTTGTAGTCAAATTGAAATTGTAGTACGCCTTTTTTGTGAATGTTTACAGTCTCAATGGTGAGTGCATTTGACGCTTCTTTTTTAATTAACCATAAGAGTTCTTTGACCTCATTTTCCACAGCCACGATATGAATCCCATGAACATTGGTGAGTTCTTTTAGTCCTAAACTAATATCTAAAAGCGGAGATGTCTTTATTAGTACTTGATTTGATTTATTTAAAAGTAACTCTAGGTTTTCGATCATATCAGGAGTGCAATCCTGTAACATAAAAACCTTCTTTTTTAAAGAATCTCTTCTGGAAGGGTCAACGAAAATGGCATCAAATCGTTCTGGAGTCTCCCTCAAAAACTCTATTCCGTTTTTGTTTAGTGCAATGATGTTGTTTGCTCCAAGTTCCTGAAAATTATGACGTGCAATTTCCGATAGATTTTTATTGATTTCGCAATGGATAATTTTCTCAAATTTTTTACTGAAAAAGTAACTGTCTACACCCAATCCTCCGGTAAGGTCAACAAGTGATTTTCCGTTGACCAAACTAGACTTGTATTTGGCCGTTGTTTCAGAAGATGTTTGTTCAATATTGAGTTTGTTGGGGTAGAATATATTGGCAGATTCAAACCAATGGGGAAGCTTTTTTTTGGTCTTGTGATATGCTTCAATTTGCTCGGCTAGCTCTTTATTGGAAATATCCTCAAATATGGGCTTTTTTAGCAAAACTGACACAGTGTCAGTGTGTTTTGAATTTTTTATAAAATTCTGTACACCAGACTTTAAAATATTCTTATTCAAATCTTAACTATAAAGTTTTGGTAAGTGATTTTACCAACTTGTTTTCTGCTAAAAATTCTTTTAAAATGACCTTTATGGCCGTATATCCCGGTACAGCAATAATCATTCCTACGACTCCAAAAAGCAATCCGGCGATAATGATTATTAAGAAAATTTCCAGAGGGTGAGACTTTACACTATTGGAAAAAATAAATGGTTGGGAGAAAAAATTATCTACTAACTGGCCTACCACCAAACCAATTAAAACATAGCCGGTTTTAGGTAGTATTACGGTGCTAAAGTCCATGCCCAAATTGCTGGTCATGGTAAGGACGATCATTATTGCTCCGCCAATGATTGGGCCAACATATGGAATAATGTTAAATAGGGCGCACAAAAAGGCAATTACAATAGCGTTTTCGATGCCTACAATTAGCAGGGTAATGGTGTAAATGACAAAGAGGATGAATATTTGTAAAAGGAGCCCTACAAAGTACCTTGAAAGTAGGTTGTTAATTTTGTCTATAGAGTTTACAGTGCGAGTTTCCTTGTTCTGTGGTACAAATGCCAAAATTCCCCTTTGAAAGAGGTTGCTGTCCTTTAGAAAGAAAAAAGAAATGAATAGAACGGAAAACAAACCTATGCTCGCTGAGCTAAGCACATTTAGGAAGGAATTTAGAAAATTAGGGATGAACCCAATATCCAGTCTGTCCACTAATGTCTTTTCCAGTTCGCTTTCTTGTAAAATTTCGCCGACCACCTCCGGAGATGCGCCAATAAACTCGGTAATTTCCTTGTAAAGGGTATTGATATTTCCTTGAAGTTTATCAATATCCAAAAGCGCCAGGTTCTTACCCTGTTCAGATATTAATGGTACGAAAAGTGAGATGATGCCGGCCAATATGGCTACCATGAAAATCATGGTAAGGATAACTGCCAAGGTGTTGGGCAGTTTGAGCTTTCGCCTCAAAAAAAGAACGATGGGTCTACCTATCAAAGCAATTACCGCTGCTATTGCCAAATATGCGATAACCGATTGAATTTGCCATAAAAAATAAAGAACTAGTGCAACTCCCAAGATAATTCCTACGGCCCTCAAAATTCCTTGGGAAATCATTTTAGAATTTATTTTTCTTTCCGGTACCTTACTCATCTTGTTTCTCGCTTTTATAGACTTTTAGTTTTTGAAAACGTATGAAATGATATTTGCTCCCATTTGCAATGCTTTTTGTCTAATATCTTCTGGGTCATTATGAACAGACGGGTCTTCCCATCCATCACCCAGGTCACTTTCTGTTGTGAATAACAAAACCAACCTGTTTTCGTGAAAAATACCCATAGCTTGTGGGCGTTTTCCGTCGTGCTCGTGAATTTTCGGTAATCCATTTGGGAATGGAAAGGAACTGTTGAAAATGGGGTGGTCGCGACCAATTTCTTCTAATTGTTGGTTGGGAAAAACTTGTTGCAGCGCTTTTTTTAAATAAGGGGCCATTCCATAATTGTCGTCTATGTGCAAAAAACCTCCCGAAAAAAGATAGTCCCTTAGATTGGCGGCTTCTTCCTCTGAAAAAACGACATTTCCATGTCCCGTCATATGTAGAAAAGGGTATTGAAAAATAAGCGGGCTTCCTACTTCAACGGTTTGAGGTTTTTCATCCAGAGCGGTTTGTATTTTGGTGTTGCAGAATTTTATAAGATTGGGAAGTGCGGTAGGGTTGGCATACCAATCACCACCACCTTTGTACTTTAAAATAGCAACTTCCTGTGCTGTAAGAGGGAGAAAAGAAAAAGAGGTCAATATAAGGCTGGTTAACAACAGTTTTTTCATAGCGTTTTGACCCTTTGGTTGAATACTTCAAATGTATGAATAGTGTCCTTAAAAATCATCCTTCAACAGGAAACATTTAAAAAGGTTGTAGCAATATAATTTAATTGGTTGAATTCTCTCTTTGCAGGTTTTTGACGATTTGGACTAATTAAAATTTAACTATAAATTTCAGATTTTAAGAATGTTAATTAGGGTCTTTGAAAGTGATACTTTCCGTGTATATTGTCTTAATTCAATCTTTGTAATTTCACGAAATAGATTGGCTAAATCTGATTTTTAGCCATTATTGATGAGGTTGACCGTTGTGCAAGCGACTAAAGCCGCTGTTTCCGTTCTCAACCTGCTATCCCCTAAGGAAACCGGCAAAAAGCCTTTCGCCTTAGCGGTTTTTATCTCCTGCATACTAAAATCCCCCTCGGGTCCAATTAAGATAGTGATATCTTTGTCCGGAGCCACTCTACGTTTTAGTTCAACTTTTTCATCTTCCTCACAATGTGCGATAAATAAAAGCCCACTTTGTTCTTTTTCTAGGAAATCACTATAGCTAACGGCATCATTAAGTTTAGGAAGGTAGGTGCGTAAACTTTGCTTCATAGCGGAAAGTAACACTTTTTCCAAGCGTTCTTTTTTAACCGTTTTTCTTTCGGAGTGTTCGCAAAAAATAGGGGTGATTTCATTGATACCTATCTCCGTTGCTTTTTCTAAGAACCATTCAAATCGGTCATTGGTTTTGGTTGGTGCCACGGCCATATGGAACCAATGCATTTTTTGATGTTTTTTTTGTGCGTTAAGCACTTGTGCTTTACACCTTTTGGATTCGGAAGAAATAATTTCTGTAGTGAACAGAAAGCCTTTTCCGTTAGTTACCATAAGTTGGTCGCCAACCTTCTTTCGTAATACGCGTACTATATGCTTGCTCTCTTCTTCGGGAAAAGTAAATTGATTTACGCTTTGGTCTAATTGCGGATGGTAAAACAGCTGCATGGAAATAGGTTTTTCAAATGGGTTGCTCTGCTTGGGTAATAGTATATCTAGCCTTGGCGCTAACGGATGAATTGGTGAAATTGCCTTTTTCGTATTTGAGCTGGCCAACGATACCGATCATAGCGGCATTATCCGTACAATATTCAAATTTTGGAATAAAGGTTTTCCATCCTTTGTTTTTCTCGGCTTTTTTCAAAGCTTCCCTAATACCGGAATTTGCAGAAACACCTCCTCCTATGGCAATTTGCTTTATGCCGGTTTCTTTGACCGCTTTTTTAAGCTTGTCCATCAGAATATTAATAATAGTAAATTGTATGGAGGCACAAATATCCGCAATGTTCTCTTCTATGAATTTGGGGTTTTTGGCCGTTTCCTTTTGTATGAAATAAAGAATGCTTGTTTTAAGGCCGCTAAAGCTAAAATTAAGGCCTTCTACCTTTGGTTTGGGAAATGAAAAAGCTTTTGGGTTTCCTTCCCTGGCATATTTATCAACTAAAGGTCCGCCTGGGTAGGGGAGACCCAAAATCTTGGCACTTTTATCAAAGGCCTCGCCAACGGCATCATCCAGTGTTTCGCCCAAGATTTCCATATTAAAATAGTCCTTTACTAGAACTACTTGCGTGTGCCCTCCACTAATGGTCATGGCCAAAAATGGAAATTGTGGCGTTTCTTCGTTCTGCCCCTCTATAAAATGCGCTAAAATATGGGCTTGCATATGGTTGACTTCAATAAGCGGGACGTTTAATCCTAGTGCCAAAGATTTGGCGAACGAAGTACCTACCAATAAAGATCCCATTAATCCGGGTCCCCTTGTAAAAGCTATGGCAGATATTAGTTTTTTATCGATATTTGCCTTGTTCAAAGCCTGATGCACTACAGGTACAATATTCTGCTGGTGCGCTCTTGATGCAAGTTCAGGTACGACACCTCCGTATTCCTCATGAATTTTTTGTGTAGCGGTTACATTACTAAGCACTTTTTTATTGCAAAGTACGGCCGCGGAAGTATCGTCACAAGAAGATTCAATGGCCAGAATATAAATTGATTTATTTTCCATTTAGTTTGGAATAATAGTTGAAAGGCAAAGGTAAAACATATTGACCCTATCAAAAAACTAAGAAAAATACTGGTTAGGACCCTTTTGGTGCTTCTTGTTATCTGTGTCCTGGGTACGCTGGTTCTTTCTTTGCCCATCGTTCAGACTCGGTTTGCACAATACGCTACAAATACGCTTAATAAGGATTTTGATGTCAATATTACCATTGATAAATTGCGAATTTCCCTCATAACCTGGGACACCAATTTACAAGGTGTCTTTATAGAGGATTACAAGAAAGATACGCTATTTCATATTGATAGGTTAACTACTTCGGTGCTTAGTATCCGTAATTTAACCAAAGGTCGTCTAGAATTTGGTGATATTGCTATTGACCGGTTAGACTTTAAGCTAAAAACTTACAAGGATGACAAGAACACCAATCTTGAAGTTTTTATAGATAAATTGGACGATGGTAAGCCTAGAAAACCTGGTACTGATCCATTTTATTTCTCTTCTTCACATATAGATATAGCAAATAGCAATTTTAGGTTGTTAGATGAAAACTTTGAAACAGAGGAAATCCTGAATTTTAGTAACCTGAATATAGTTGCCGATGATTTCTTGATTTTGGGTCCGGAGGTAAGTGTAGGCATCAGTGATATGTCCTTTGCAAGTCAAAGAGGTATTGATGTAGCCCACATGGCCACGCGGTTTAAATACACCAAGCAGCGAATGAGTTTTGATTCGCTCTTAATCAAAACTCCAGGTTCACATCTAAAAGGACAATTGGAATTTAATTATGAGCGAAAAGACTTTGCAGATTTTTTGAACAAGGTGAAAGTTGATGCGGAATTTGAAGAATCTGCTGTTGCCTTTGATGAAATTAATATGCTATATGACCAATTTGGGAGTGGTAAAGAGGTCAATTTTTCTTCAAAGGTGAACGGTGTTCTAAATAATCTAAATACGGAAGAACTCTTTCTTCAATCTGATAATACGGGCATTAGGGGAGATTTTAATTTCAGGAATCTTTTCACCCGGTCCAAGCCATTTATTATGATGGCCAACATGAAAAATGTGACTTCAAGTTATTATGAGTTAAGGTCGCTCATGCCTAATATTTTGGGAAAATCCTTGCCGTCTTCCTTTCAAAAATTAGGTCAATTTACCATCCGTGGGGATGCCACGATAACCGAAACTTCTATTGATGCCAAAGTAAATCTTAATACGGCCATTGGGAGTAGTTATGCAGACCTGCAGCTCACCAATGTAAATAATATTGATAATGCTACCTATAATGGGTTTGTGAGCTTGATCGATTTTGATTTGGGTGAATTTGTGGAAAACAAACGTCTAGGCAAAACCAGTTTGGATTTTAATGTTGAAGGACAGGGCTTTGTACAAGAGACCTTGAATACGGAGGTGATTGGAGAGGTGTACTCGGTAAACTTTAATAACTATGACTACAGTAATATCAAGGTTAGTGGTATTCTCAAGGAACAATTATTTGATGGTACGCTGTTAAGTAATGATGAAAATCTAAAATTCAGTTTTAAGGGGTTGGCAGATTTTGGAGACGACCGAAATGATTTCAACTTCATTGCGTCCGTGGATTATGCGGATTTGAACAAACTCAACTTTATTAACGATAGTATTTCCATTTTCAAGGGAAATGTGAATATGAACATCACAGGTAATACACTTGATAACTTGGTAGGGGATGTGAATTTTACCAAAACTGTTTTCCAAAATCAGAATGACACCTATTATTTTGAGGATTTTAAGGTTTCTTCAAAGTTTGAAAGCGATACTACACGCGTGATAGATATCAACTCACCGGACATTATCACTGGATATATGAAGGGGAATTTTCGTGTCAAGGAATTGGGAAGGCTGGTGCAAAACTCTTTGGGTAGTATCTACACCAATTATAGGCCATTTACCATTTCCGAAGGGCAGACCTTGGCATTCAACTTTAAAATATACAATAAGATTGTAGATGTTTTTTTTCCGGAAGTACGGTTTGATCCAAACACTTTTATCCGTGGAAATATCGTGGCAGATGATGGTGACTTTAAACTTAATTTTAAATCACCAAGTATTGTAGCCTATGGCAATGAGGCGGATAGTATTGATGTGAAGATAGACAACAAAAATCCACTTTTTAATACGTTTGTCTCCGTGGGGGACTTAAAGACCAATTATTACGATGTTCAGGATTTTAAGCTCATTAACACAACGCTAAAGGATACCTTGTTTTTCCGTACGGAATTTAAGGGAGGTAGTAATTTTAATGACAGCTACAATCTCAATTTCTACCATACTTTTAACAAAGAGAATAAATCGGTCATCGGGCTTAAAACCTCAGATGTCAGTTTCAAGGGCAATACATGGGTGTTGAACAAAGAAGGTAATGATAAGAACAAGGTAATCATTAACCGAACGTTGGATAGTATCAATATTGAGGAAATTGTCATGAACAATAGCGAGGAAGAGCAAATAAGGCTTCGTGGTGAATTGGCAGACTCTACGTACAAAGATCTACAGCTTCAATTTAAGATTGTTTCCCTCAACAAGATTACACCGGCCATAGATAGTCTAAAATTGCAGGGTGAGGTAAACGGTACCTTGAACATTCTTCAAAGGGATAATGTCTATTTGCCCTCTTCTAATTTAGGAGTGGAGGATTTTTCTATAAATGATATTCGGTTAGGGGATCTTTCCTTGGGTATTGTAGGTAATAAGGATTTGACAGATTTCGTCGTCAATTCCCAGATAACCGATCAAGGTAGGGAGAAACTGGGTATTGTTGGGAATATCTTGAATCAGGGTGATATGCCCGAGGCAAAGCTTTTGGTGAATTTTGAAGATTTTGATCTCGAGCCTTTCGCTCCCTTGGGCGAGGATATCATTAGTAATATTAGAGGGGATGTAAGTGGAAATGCGCGTATTGACGGCCCGGTGGACAACCCTGAATTTAGTGGTATCCTTACCCTGGATAATGCAGGTATTGGTATTCCCTATCTTAATGTGGATTATAATTTTGCACAGAATTCCAGGGTTAATTTAACGAAGCAAACATTTGATTTTGATAATATAAGGGTGACCGATGTAGCTAAGAATACCAAAGCCACGCTTGATGGAACCATCAGTCATTCGTATTTTGATGATTGGATACTTGATTTAAATGTTGATACCAACAACAACAGGCTGCTTATCCTAAATACGGATTTTGAGGAAGAGGTCTTGTATTATGGTACAGGGTTTCTAAATGGGAAGGGTAGGATTTTTGGACCTACCAATGCCTTGAATATTAATGTGGAGGGAAGTACGGCCTCTGGCACTTCCTTGAAAATTCCCTTAAGTGACGTTGCTACCATTGGTGATTATTCCTTCATTAACTTTGTGGAGAAGAACGGACTTAACAAGGTCGAGGAAACGAGGGTTTTGGATGAATTTCAAGGATTGGAACTAACATTTGACCTTGATGTTACCCCTGATGCCGAAGTGGAAATTGTGACCGATACCAGAACAGGTAGTTCTCTAAAAGGGAGTGGAGTGGGTATTCTTTTGATTAGGATCAATACCCGGGGCGCCTTTGAAATGTATGGGGATTTTGTTGTGGTTAACGGGCAATACAATTATAAATTTGGGGGGGTAATCAACAAAACATTTCAGGTAAAACCCGGAGGAACCATTGTTTGGGATCGTGAACCCTTAAAAGCTACATTGGATTTGGAAGCGGTGTATTCCCTTAATGCCAATCCCGCACCTTTGCTGGACAATCCGGGTTATACCAGAAGACTTCCAACAGAAGTTGTTATTAAGCTTACAGATGACCTTGAAAGTCCAGATATTGAATTTAATATAGATTTTCCCGGTACCAACTCTATCATAAAATCGGAGTTGGAATACCGTCTACAGGATCCTACGGTAGAAGAACAAAATGCTCTTGTTCTATTGGCTCAAGGTTCTTTTGTCAATGACCAGACAGGTATTAACCAGCAAGCGGTGACCGGCAATTTGTTACAATCGGCTTCCGGACTATTAAATCAGGTATTGGGAGATAACGATAATTTTAATTTAGGGCTTTCCTATGAGCAGGGGGTTTTGGACCGTAATGCGGATTTTCAAACAGAAAACCGGATTGGATTTACAGTGTCCACCCAAATAAGTGACCGCGTCCTTTTCAATGGAAAGGTAGGGGTGCCAATTGGAGGTACAACGGAAACCGTGGTAGCCGGTGATTTTGAAATTCAGTTACTGCTAAATGAAGAAGGAACCTTAAGTGCTAAATTCTTTAATAGGGAAAGTGAAATTCAAGATTATTTGGCAGATAGGTTTGGCTATACCCAAGGAGTGGGACTTCAATATGAAGTAGACTTTAATAGTTTTCGCCAGTTATTTCGTTCCATTCTTAAAATGAAAGATAAAGAGCAAACTCCTGTAAAGGATAAACTGCCTTCTCCGGAATCCACACCCACTGCGGTAATGGGGCGTGATAGTTTACTGCGGTTCTATCCTAAGGATAAAAGGCTTAAATAGTAATGTTACTAACATTCTTACGACTAAATGAGGGCAATGTTCCAATGGAAACATTTAGGATTTTAAGGGGTGTGTGGAGTGCAATTTCCTATAAACTAGGCTACTTGAACTAGGATTATGAATTGAATTTTGAATTCCGTGCTCCGGAAGTGTGAAGTTTACAACGATTTCGTAACAATCTTTGACATAAATTTGATATAGATCTGTCTTCAAGTTTCAAATAAGTTTGTTATTATTGCAACTTAGTTTTTTTTAATGATTTCAGAGATAAAAAAGATAGGCGTTTTAACGTCTGGAGGCGATTCTCCGGGCATGAATGCGGCCATCAGATCGGTGGTGAGAACTTGTGCCTACATGAAGGTAGATTGTGTTGGAATCTACAGAGGGTATCAAGGAATGATTGAGGGCGATTTTAAGCCTATGGACGCAAGGAGCGTCAATAATATCATCAACAAGGGTGGAACCATCTTAAAATCTGCTCGTTGTGATGATTTTAGAACTCCCGAAGGACGTAAAAAAGCATACGAACAACTAAAGGCCGAAGGAATTGATGCCTTTGTGGTGATTGGTGGGGACGGAAGTTTTACCGGCGCCATGGTGTTTGGTCAGGAATATCACTTTCCAATCATAGGTATTCCAGGTACTATTGATAACGATATTTTTGGTACTTCAAATACCGTGGGGTATGATACTGCCATGAACACCGTAGTTGAGGTAATCGATAAGATCCGCGATACCGCAAGCTCCCATAACAGGCTCTTTTTTGTAGAGGTAATGGGCAGGGATGTTGGTCATATTGCATTGAACACAGGTGTTGGGGCTGGTGCAGAGGAGATTTTGATTCCTGAACACAATAGGGGGTTAGAAAGGCTTTTAGAGTCCTTGAAGCGTAGTAAAAAATCTGGTAAGTCTTCCAGTATAGTGGTTGTTGCTGAAGGTGATAAAACAGGGAAAAGTGTTTTTGAACTAAAGGAATATGTAGAAAAGCACTTGCCTATTTATGACGTGCGTGTATCTGTTTTAGGACATATGCAGCGTGGTGGAGCTCCTTCTTGTTATGACAGGGTCTTGGCAAGTAGAATGGGCGTGAAGGCGGTAGAAAGCCTTTTAGAGGGCCAAACCAATTTTATGGTTGGTGTTCAAAACAACAAAATTATATTGACCCCAATTAGCAAAGCTATTAAGGGGCATACAAAAATAGATAAGGAACTTATTAGAGTTTCTGAAATAATGACAACGTAATTAATTCTAAAAACAAAAACACATGTCAAACTTAAAAATAGGAATTAACGGATTCGGCCGTATTGGTAGATTGGTCTTTAGGGAAACCGTTAAGAGAGAAGGTGTAGACGTAGTAGCTATCAATGACCTTTTGGATGTTGAGCACTTGGCCTACCTTTTAAAATATGATTCTGTACACGGTAAATTTGATGGTACGGTAGAAGTTGAAGGCGGTAACTTGATCGTAAACGGAAATACCGTAAGAATTACTGCAGAACGTGACCCAAAAAGTATTCAATGGGATGCGGTTGGTGTTGAAGTGGTTGCAGAGTGTACAGGTATCTTTACTACTTTGGAAACTGCTCAATACCATATTGACGGTGGTGCTAAAAAAGTAGTTATTTCCGCTCCTTCCAAAGATGCGCCAATGTTCGTTATGGGTGTTAACCATAAAGACGTTAAAGCTACGGATACCATAGTTTCCAATGCATCTTGTACCACTAACTGTTTGGCTCCATTGGCTAAAGTATTGAATGATAACTTTGGTATTGCAGAAGGTTTGATGACTACTGTTCACGCAACTACTGCTACACAAATGACCGTTGATGGTCCTTCCAAAAAAGACTGGAGAGGTGGTAGAAGTGCTATGCTAAACATTATTCCTGCTGCTACAGGTGCAGCCAAGGCTGTAACCAAGGTTATTCCTGCTTTGGAAGGTAAACTGACAGGTATGGCATTTAGGGTTCCCACTGCGGATGTTTCAGTTGTTGATTTGACCGTGAAATTGGAAAAAGAAACATCGTACGAAGAAATCAAAAAAGCGTTCAAGGAGGCTTCTGAAGGCGAGTTGAAAGGTGTTTTAGGATATACTGAAGAAGCTGTTGTTTCTCAAGATTTCGTAAGTGATAAGCGTACAAGTATCTTTGATGCAGGTGCCGGTATCGAGTTGAATTCTAAATTCTACAAGTTGATTAGCTGGTATGACAACGAAGCCGGTTTCTCCAACAAAATGGTAGATATGGTGCAACACGTTGCTAGTTTATAATATTTAAAGTATTTGCTATGGAATCCTGAAGGTGGGCGAAATTTGCTTATTTTCAGGATTTCTTTTTTAAACGGTTTATATGATTTTAATTGTAGATAGCGGTGCCACAAAATCTGATTGGATAGCCCTTGATGAAAATGGGGAACAGCTCTTTTTGACCCAAACGCTTGGGTTGAGCCCAGAAGTACTTACCCGTGAGGTTATCGAGGATAGGTTGGCCAATAATTTTGAGCTTTCCAAGAACAGAAAAGATGTTACCAGATTGCATTTTTACGGTGCAGGATGCGGTACGGAAAGAATGAAAAAGTTTCTGAGGAATATCTTCAAGGATTTTTTTCCCAATGCCGTGGCCGATGTTAAGGAAGATACGTATGCGGCCATTTTCTCAACAACTAAAATTGGACATCAGGGCATAGTTTGTATTCTAGGCACCGGCTCCAACTGTAGTTATTATGACGGCCATCAACTTTTTCAAAAAGTGGTTTCCTTGGGTTATATTCCTATGGATGACGGTAGTGGAAATTTCTTTGGTCGTAAATTGATCAGAGATTACTATTTCCATAAAATACCTCAAGACTTGGCCATTAAATTTGCCAAGGAGTACGATTTGGACCCAGACGTCATTAAGGAGAACTTGTACAAGCAACCCAATCCAAACACCTATTTGGCCACCTTTGCCAGATTTTTAATCGAGAACAAAACACATCCATATTGTAGGGGAGTCATTGATAAAGGGTTTCAGCAGTTTGTAAATAATTACATTATGCAGTTTGAGCTTGCCACCAAAGTACCTATTAATTTTGTGGGAAGCATTGCTCATTATTTAAGGGAGGAGTTGGTTACCGTATTGGAAAGAAATGATTTGATCGTTGGTGTTATACGTCAAAGACCTATTGAAGGGCTCATGGAATTTCACAGGGAAACACTTTAACGATTGAGATAATAAGAAATGAAAAAAGGCCTTAATAAGGGCCTTTTTTGTTGTTTTACGGATAAGCTGAATTATTCAACCGCTATCATTGATATTTCCACATTTACGAATTTGGGAAGATTGGCAACTTCAACTGTTTCCCTGGCAGGAGCAGTTTCTTCGTTAAAGTAAGAGCCGTAAACTTCGTTAACATAGGAAAATTGCTTCATATCGTTTAAAAATATACTGCTCTTGACCACATTTTCAAAGGTCATTCCAGCCGCTGTTAGTATGGCCTTTATGTTTTCCATACATTTTCTTGTCTCGGCTTTAATGTCACCTTCTATAAGTTTTCTGGTTTTGGCATCCAATGGAATTTGCCCAGAAATATATAATGTACCCGAAATAAGAACTGCCTGGTTGTAAGGCCCAATGGGGGCGGGGGCGTTAGAAGTATTAATAATTCTCTTTTCCATATTTCAATAGTATTATCGTTGACTGCGGTTTTCCCATTTTAGGTCGCTAAGAATGGAACTTTTGATTCCAATGAAAAAATACCAGCGCGTATAAGTTCCAAACGGTGTCCAGTTAAAGTTCATTCTAAAACTTTTCAAATCCCTTTCAAAGCGTAGTTGGGTTAAGGTAAAACCCTTGTTCTTAAAATCATATCCGGAAGACCCACCAACTTTCCATCGTGGCGAAAGTTCTATGTCTCCTGAGAACATCAAGGAATGACTGCTAAACTCATTTTGTCTTGCGGAGTTCAAATAACTGGCAGAGTAGGCCAGTCTAAAGTTCCAAGGTATTTTGGTGGCGTAGGGTGGGTTTTCAATATCCTCATCTTCATCTCTTTCGCCATATCTATCTTCTAGTAGTTCATTGTTGTAATTGTCAGACCGTCCAAAAAGGTCGTCATCACGGCCACCACTTTGGGCTACATAATCGTAAGCTCCCGGTTCCTCTTCATCCTCCTCCGAGTCTTCTTTTTTCTTTCCAAAAGTTTCACTATCAATAGAATATCCAATATTAATGTTGGCCTGGGTTAATCTGAAAAGGCTTCCGCCATTGTCAATGTTGAACTTATCTACCCGGCGGCCGTTGTTGTCTATCGCATATGGATCAAGACCGGCCGAAAAGTTAATGGACATTTTATTGTTTAGAATATTGGTACCGCCGTTCACCCTAAGTGGACTAAGTTTTAAGGAATCTGATTCAAAGTTATATCCGGTTGAGATATTAAAGTTGTTCAGAATTGATATTTTCTTGGCTTCCGTTGCGGTAGAATCCTTGTCCGTCACTTTCGCTTCTAAGGTATTGGCCAAGGAAAAACTTAAACTGTTAGATTTTCCTAGGCTAGGCGCACCGTTCAAAGTTCCTTCAAATCTACTGTACTGTACCACTTCGCCAGTGTCATTATTTAAATATTCATCATAAAACTGATCAAAGGAAGGTGCATACCCATAACTTAAAGAGGGTCTCATAACGTGGCGAATGGCCTGTATTTTTTTCTCTTCCCCAAAGTTGAAAGTACCATAAAGAGTGGTACCTACACTGGCACTCAAGTTGTATTTGTTGTACCTGTCAAAGCCAGGGATGGTATCCCTTACTACTTCACCAACTTCACCATTGGTTCCTAGCTCATATCTTTGTCGGTAGGTTTCCAGCGTCCACACATCCTCATAACTACCGCCCATACTAACGCTGAAGAATTTGGCAACCTTAAAGTTGGTGCTAATGGGCAACCGGTGCCTAGCTCCAATTTTGGCTTCGTCAAACATGGCGGCGGTCAAAAAGTCCTCATCATTGGTGGTAAGCTGATTTCTTGCATTCACATCATACTGAAAATTGATGTTCTGAATTGCTCCTTTTTTAATGCCCTCTCTTTTGGCAAAGGGAAAAATACGCTCCATACTTGCCTGAAAGGTAGGCAGGGTCATTTGTATGTTTTTTAAATCTGGGTTTTCCCTAGCCGAGGCACTCGTATTTTGTGAATGTGATGCGGTCAAACTCATGTTCACAGATGGGTAGTTGGGAAATGTTTTAGAGTATGAAATGGATGATGATAAGGTGTTGTTCTGTGTAAGTGGCAGGTTTACTTGGTTCAAGGAGTTTTGGTAATAAGAGCTACTTCCTAAATTCACATTTGCCGAGAACTGAGAGTTTGGGCTTGCTTTTGTATCTTGGGAATGGGACATCTGAAAGTTCCAAATCTTTTGATTGCTATAGTCGTCAAAACCCCTTTGGCTGCTTACCAAGTTTTCATACCTGAAATTAATATTTCCCCTGTATTTGTATCTTTTGGTGTAGACCGTTGCGGTTCTAAAACCATAACTGCCGTTGGTATAAAAGTCACCGGTTACCGTTAAATCGGCATAATCGCTAAAGGGAAGGTAATAACCTCCATTTTGCAGAAAATAACCTCTATTGGGGTCGTTACCAAAAGTTGGCATCATTAAACCAGCGGTTCTTCCTACCGTTAGGGGAAAATAGGCAAAAGGCAATGCAATGGGAGTGGGTACGTCCGCAATGTAGAGATTACTAAACCCGGCTATTACTTTTTTCTTGGGTACAAACTTGGCTTTCCTTACCCTGATGTAGTAATCTGGGTTGATGGTATCATTGGAGGTCGTAATTTTAGCCTCGCTCATAAAGTAAACGGAGTCGTTTTCCTTTTTTGTAGTTTGGGCGTAGACCTTCATTGCGTCACTACCCAATTGTCCAAGTCCCGCTTGTTGTTCCGTTCTTGAATTGAAAATAAGGGCTTTTTCCGTATCAAAGTTAAACCTGATACTATCTGGTCTAACTTCGTTGTCCCCTTGTTTGAAATAAGGTAGCTGGGTATAATTGCCTAAGGAATCTTTAATTCGGCCGGCATAGACCTCGTTTTTTACATAATCCATAACAATAATTCCGGCCTTTAACTCCGTATCTTGATAATAGATTTCTGCTTCGTTATAAAGATATATTTTTTGGTCCTTTTGGCTGAGTTTTACGTAATCCTTAGCCTTATATTTTATTTTATCCAGCAAAACAGACGGCTGTTTTGGCACGGTATCTGCTTGTAGGCTATCGTTTTTAGCCTGGTTTTGCGCCAACGGATTAGGAATAAGGGGGGCTATTATGGTGTCTTTCTCCGTTTTAATGGGTAATGATACTATACCGCCTTCCTGAGCAGTTACCGAAAAAGTGCCCAGCAATAGCAATGCCATGAAAAGAAAAAAGTGTATGTTTGATTGCAAGGCTATATATCCTATTTTTGTAAGCGATTGGCTTGGCTTTCGGAGGTCAAACTTACATATATTTTTTCTTCCGCTGATAGCGCCTTACCATAAATTTAACCATAATGAACGCATCTAAATACAGTGTAACTGCGCACTTGATGAGATTACAGCTACTCCTTTGTATCGCTTTTTTGTTGCCACAGGTTTTTTGGGGCAAAAGTACGTCTACATTTCAAAATGACGACAAATTTACCGTTGTTTTGGATGCAGGACACGGTGGTCATGACCCTGGAAATTTGGGAAACGGTTATTTGGAAAAAGATATTGCCTTAAAAATTGTTTTGAAAGTGGGCTCCATTCTTGAAAAGAACAAGGATATAAATGTGATTTACACCCGTAAGGATGATACGTTCGTAGATTTGTACGTACGCGGACAGATTGCCAATAAGGCCAATGCAGACGTCTTTGTTTCCGTCCATTGTGACTCCCATAATTCCAATGCCAACGGGGCAGGTACCTTTGTCTTAGGGCTTCATGCCAATAAACAGAATTTTGAGGTAGCGAAAAAGGAGAACTCCGTAATTTATTTGGAGGATAATTACCAAAATAGATATGCGGACTATGATATCAACTCCCCAGAATCGGTAATAGGTCTTACAATCATGCAGGAGGAGTTTTTAGATAATAGTATCGCTTTGGCAAAAGCAATGCAGGATAACTTTTCTGGGAAACTTAAAAGAAACGATAGAAAGGTAAAGCAGGCGGGTTTTATCGTTTTGCATCAAACCTTTATGCCCAGTGTACTGGTTGAAACAGGGTTTCTTACGAACAAACAGGAAGGTGCCTATTTGAATTCCAAAAACGGGCAAACAGAAATGGGCACCGCCATTGCTCAAGCGATATTGGCCTATAAAAACAATGCTCAAGCGAATATGGCCGATTATGCTGAAAACGTAGTAGCTGCCCCTGAGCCTAAGACTGGTCAACCCGAGAAAGTGGTTGAACAACCTAAGCAGAGGAAGGCTGAAAAAGAGGTTTTGCCAAAAGAAAGCTCCAAAAAGGAGGAAAATTTAGTTGTTGCCAACGAGAATAATAGTTCCTCTGTGGCCAAAAAGGAGAAAGAGGCTTCGCAAATTATAAGGGAGGCCCAACAAAACGCCACTAATTCAGTAAAAAGACCGTTAGAGACAGACAAAACAGGTGTTGTGTCATCTACCAATGAGGAAAAAACAACGGCAGAAATTATTGTTTACAAGGTTCAAATCATGGCGAGCGCCAAAAATTTACCCCTAAGACCAGAATCTTTTAATGGCTTGAGCCAAGTGGCTAAAGAACCGTACAAAAACCTGTTTAGATATGTTTATGGGAGTACAAGGTCGCTTAGGGAGGCCAAGATGTTGAAAAGCAATGCTGACCTAAAAGGTTATACTTCTTCTTACTTAGTAGCGTATCGTAATGGTGAAAGGATTCCCTTTAAAGAAAGTATCAAATAGGTTTAGGACAAGATAAATCATAACCTTCCATAATTTATTTCTAATTTTGTTAAGGACGAAAGGATTTTAAGTAGTCACTTTAACCCCAAAATCGAGTCATTTGAAACTATCTAGGGAAATTAAAACAGGAATTATTGTTATTGGCGGTATTCTGTTGTTCATTTTAGGATTTAGCTATTTAAAATCTTCACCACTCTTTGAAAATGGCAAAACACTTTACGTTATTTATAAAGATGTGGGTGGCTTACAGACAGGTACCCCGGTAACTATAAACGGCTTTGCGGTAGGGAATGTTACGGATATCAGTTTTAAGGATAGGGGAGGAAGCCTGTTAGTTACCTTATTTGTTAAAAGTGATTTTGAATTTTCCAGTAAAAGTCCCGCGGAGTTATATGATACAGGTATTATAGGAGGTAAAGGTGTGCAGATCAAACCGGTTTTTGACGGTGCCCAATTGGCCAAAAGCGGTGATACGCTTCCAAGCCTAACACAACCAGGTCTTACCCAATTAGTACAAAAACAATTGACACCTTTGCAAAGAAAGGTAGAAGGAGCAATGACCAATGCGGACACCTTGCTAAGAAATGTAAATGACGTACTAGATGATAATGCCCGTAAGGATTTACGCGAAACTTTAAGTGGGTTAAATGCCACAGTGGCCAGCTTTCAGCAAAGCGCCCAAGTTCTTAATAGGATATTGAGCGATAATGAAGGTAAGCTTGGTACTTCTCTTGAAAATTTTGAAGAATTAACGGCCAACTTCGCCAAGTTATCCGATTCATTGAACAATGCCGGGCTAGGGAGAACCCTTGCTAGTTTAGAATCTTCTATGGCCAATTTAAATAGTTTAATGGCCCGAATAGAAAAGGGAGATGGCACCTTGGGTAAATTGATGAAAGACGAAGAATTGTACGTTAACCTAAACAATGCTTCTAGAGAATTAGATCTTTTGCTACAGGATTTTAGGCTTAATCCTAAACGTTACGTCAATGTTTCTGTTTTTGGAAAAAAGCAAAAGGAATATGAGCTTCCCGAAGAGGATCCAGCGGCCAGACCAAATGTATTGAATTAAAAGATGGAATATTTACCAAATGTTTTATTTGCAATAGTCTTAATAGCCGGCATAGGTTATTTCGCAAAAAATGTGGGCCGATTAAGGCGAAATATCAACTTGGGTAAAGATGTTGATGTTTCCGATAATAGGAAGGAACGTTGGAAAAACATGGCCAGGATTGCTCTGGGGCAGTCCAAAATGGTGGTAAGACCAGTAGCCGGTTTACTTCATATTATCGTTTACGTAGGTTTTATCATCATTAATATTGAAGTACTTGAAATCATTATCGATGGTTTACTTGGTACACATAGGGTATTTGCGCCCTTAGGTGCGGTCTATGACTTTTTGATTGGTTCCTTTGAGATTCTGGCATTTCTTGTAATTGTATCCGTAGTTGCTTTTTGGGTACGCCGAAATATAATTAAGCTACGCCGGTTTTTAAAGCCGGAAATGAGAGGTTGGCCAAAGAAAGACGGCAACCTAATTCTGTACATTGAGTTGGTGCTAATGGTTTTGTTTTTGACCATGAACGCCGCGGATTATCAGCTTCAGCAATTGGGCGCGGAACACTATACTAAGGCCGGCGCTTTTCCGGTGAGTCAATTTATTGCTCAATTGATGGAAGGAATGAGTATCTCTTCTCTAATTGTTTTGGAAAGAGCGGCGTGGTGGATGCATATAGTGGGTATCTTGTTTTTTCTCAATTACTTATATTTTTCAAAGCACTTGCATATTTTATTGGCGTTCCCAAATACCTTTTATGGTAGGGTAACCCCAAAAGGTAAATTCAAGAATTTAGAGGCGGTTACTGCTGAAGTTAAATTAATGCTTGATCCCAATGCCGACCCCTTCGCTGCTCCGGCAGAAGATACGGCCGAACCCGATAAATTTGGTGTATCGGATGTTAGGGACCTCAATTGGGTTCAGTTATTGAATGCCTACACGTGTACGGAATGTGGTCGTTGTACAGATGAGTGTCCTGCCAATCAAACTGGAAAAAAATTATCGCCTCGTAAGATAATGATGGATACTAGGGACCGTTTGGAAGAGGTTGGTAAGAATATGGACCAAAACAAGGGCGAGTTTAAGGACGATGGAAAGCAATTACTGGATGATTATATTACAAGGGAAGAATTGTGGGCGTGTACTACGTGTAATGCATGTGTAGAAGCTTGCCCCGTGAGTATAGACCCACTGTCCATAATTATGGATATGCGGCAGTATCTGGTTATGGAACAATCCGCGGCGCCTACCGAGTTGAATAATATGATGTCCAATATAGAGAACAACGGAGCTCCTTGGCCGTACAACCAAATGGACCGTTTAAATTGGGTGAACGAATAAAGAAACGAAGATGAGCGAACTTAAGGTAAAGACCATGGAAGCCTTTATGGCAGAAGGGAAGCAGCCAGAAATATTGTTTTGGGTGGGTTCTGCCGGTAGTTTTGATGATAGGGCAAAGAAAATTTCTAGGGCATTCGTAAAATTATTGAACAAGGCCAATGTGGATTTCGCCGTTTTAGGAACGGAGGAAAGCTGTACAGGAGATGTGGCCAAACGTGCAGGGAACGAGTTTTTGTTTCAAATGCAGGCCATGATGAACATAGAAGTACTCAATGGTTATGAAATTAAACGAATAGTTACGTGTGACCCCCATTCTTTTAATACCATAAAAAATGAGTATCCTGAACTGGGCGGCAATTACGAAATACTGCACCATACCCAATATTTAAAGGAGCTAATGGATGCCGGTCGCTTACAAATAGAAGGTGAAACATTTAAAGGAAAGCGCATTACTTTTCATGACCCTTGTTATCTGGGCAGGGCCAATTCTGTTTTTGAAGCACCAAGAGAAGCATTGGCCAAGACCAATGCCAATTTGGTAGAAATGAAAAGGCACAAAAGAACGGCCCTATGTTGTGGTGCCGGAGGCGCGCAGATGTTTAAGGAGCCGGAAAAAGGGGATATGGACATTAATGTGATGCGTACCCAAGACGCTCTGGAAACCAATCCAGATATAATTGCAACGGGGTGCCCGTATTGCAATACCATGATGACAGATGGAATAAAAGCTCACGAGAAAGAAGATAAAGTAACGGTTTTAGACGTTGCCGAGCTTTTAGCGAACTCTTAGAGAACCTATAACCAAAAATATATGCTAGTAGCATTTGATTCCCTTCCTGGAACAGCTAGAATATGGATTTACCAAGCCAATAGAAGTTTCTCGGATGAGGAAATTGACCAAATACAAATAGATTTAGACGCTTTTGTAAAACAATGGACAGCCCATGGAAGCTCGCTCCATGCGGGATATGAAATAAAGTATAAGAGGTTTATAATCCTTGGTTTGGACCAATCCGTTGCCTCTGCCTCAGGTTGCTCCATAGATGCCTCGGTTCACTTTATACAAGAATTGGAAAAAAAGTATGAGGTAGCGCTTTTGGATAAAATGAATGTTTCCTATAAACAAGGCGAGTATATTGCTTATAAGCCTTTGGCAGATTTCAAGAAAATGGCCAAACAAAAAGCAGTTTCCAAAAATACCATTGTCTTTAACAATCTTGTGAATAATAAGCAAGAATATGAGGAGTATTGGGAGGTGCCTGCTTCGGAAAGCTGGCATGCACGTTTCATGTAATACTTGGTGATTTTTATATCTTCTTAGGTATTGGTTTCATTATATATATCCGATGAAATGCAATATTTGTATTTGTTTTTAGTTATTCCCATAGATTGGTTCATTTTACAATGCGATTTAAAATACTATTCCCCTTTTTATTAATAACCTTTTGTATTGCCCAAGCTCAGAAAAACCCCTTGGTCGCAAAAGATAGTTTAGCCCAAAAAAACTGGGTGGATGAGCAGTACAATCAAATGACCTTGGATGAAAAGCTAGGTCAGCTTTTTATGGTCATTGTGGCTTCGGATCAGTCAAAAACTGCCACTGATGCGGTAAAATCCCTCATTGAAAACCAGAAAATTGGTGGAGTCATATTCTCTACGGGAGGGCCCATGAGGCAAGCCAAATTAACCAATGAGTACCAAGCCGTCTCAAAACTGCCATTGCTTGTTGGAATGGATGCGGAATGGGGTCTGTCCATGCGTTTGGATTCTACCTATGCATTTCCTTGGAACATGACTCTAGGGGCAATCGAGGACAATACCATAGTGGCCGCCGTTGGTAAAAGAATAGGGGAGCATGCCAAAAGGTTGGGGGTGCACATCAATTTTGCACCGGATATTGACATCAATGTAAATCCTCAAAATCCCATAATTGGTAATAGATCTTTTGGCGAAGATAGAGAGAACGTAGCAGAGAAAGGTATTGCCTTTATGAAAGGAATGGAAAGTGCAGGAGTACTTTCTAGCGGAAAGCATTTTCCAGGACATGGGGATACGGCTACGGACTCACACCACGCCTTACCAATGATCAATTTTAGTAGGGAGCGCTTGGATAGTTTGGAACTCTATCCTTACAGAAGATTAATAGAGGAGGGACTAAGCAGCGTTATGGTAGGGCATTTGGAAGTTCCCGCTATGGAAATAAAAGAAGGATTGCCCTCCTCGCTTTCGGAACAAATAATTAGTGGTGTTCTAAAGGAAGAGCTTTGCTTTGAAGGTCTGGTGTTTACAGATGCCCTTAATATGAAGGGGGTTACGCAGCATGGTAAGGATGGTGATGCAGAGGTGGCCGCTTTTATGGCTGGCAATGACATTTTGTTAATGCCTACGGAAGTTTTGAAAGCAAAAGAGAAATTGACCAAAGCCTATAAAAAGGGACGGATTTCGGAAGAACGCTTGGCTTATTCTGTAAAAAAAATATTGAGTGCCAAATACAAAGTTGGCCTGCATTCTTACAAACCAGTGGAAACTAAAAATCTTTTTAAAGACTTAAATTCCTTGGAAGATGATATTCTTTATGAAGAAGCAATAGAGAATGCTATTACGGTATTGAAAAATGATTTCTTCCTTATGGGCATCAAGCGTTTGGAGAACAAGAAGATTGCCTATGTAAAGTTTGGGGATGATTCTGCAGACCCATTTCTTAATACCCTAAACAAGTACGCGGAAGTTACGGAAGTTTCAGGGAATGATATTGCCTCCTTAAAAAAGAAACTGGCGGATTACAATTTAGTGATTGTTGGCCTCCATAAAAATAATGAGAGCCCTTGGAAATCCTATAAGTTCTCGCAAAAAGAGTTATCCTGGCTGCAAGAATTAGCGGCAATGAGAACCTCTAATCTTATTCTATCTGTTTTTGCAAAACCATATGCTTTATTGGATGTACCTTCCTTTGACCAAATAGATGGGGTGGTCATGGCATATCAAAATAGCTATTTTGCCCAAGAAAAGGCCGCGGAGATTATTTTTGGTGCCATAGGAGCCAAAGGGAAATTACCGGTATCGGCTCACAAAGAATTTCCGGTTAATTCGCAAATAGAACTTAAATCCCTACTCCGCTTAGGATATAGTTTTCCTGAAAGGGTAGGGTTTGACCCTTCTAAATTGGCCCAAATAGACCAATTGGTTCAAAATGGGTTGGATTCCCTAATGTTTCCGGGAGCACAGGTAGTGGTAGCAAGGCATGGCAAGATTGTATATAATAAGGGATTTGGTAAGCCAACCTATGATTCCAAGGATAGTATAACCCCCAACCATATCTATGATTTGGCTTCCATTACAAAAATTTTGGGGACGCTTCCCATGATTATGAAAATGGAGGAAGAGGGAGATATTGCCCTCAATAATACCTTTCAAGATTTAGTACCGGAATATGCAGATTCAGAGTTAAAAAATGTGACCGTTTTAAAAGCTTTGAGTCACTACGGTAGATTGCCTGCTTGGATAGCCTTTTATGTAGATACTTTGGATAAAAACCGTAAACCATCCAAAGAGTTTTACAGGGACGCACCTATGGATGGGTATTCCATAAAGGTGACCGACAAACTCTATTTAACGGATGCTTATAAAGATTCTATTTATGACCGAATAGGAAGACAGGAATTAAAATCCAATCGGTATCGATATAGCGATGTAGCTTATTATGTCATGAAAAAGTACATAGAGGATAAAAATAAGGAGTCATTGGATAAGTTGGTGGATGAATTCCTTTATAAACCTATTGGTGCTTTTAGTACCAGTTATAATCCTCTAAATAGGTTTCCGAAGGAAAGAATTGTACCATCGGAAGAAGATAAATATTACCGTTATGAAACCGTTCAGGGATATGTACATGATATGGGAGCGGCGATGCAAGGAGGCGTGGGTGGCCATGCAGGTCTTTTCAGTAATGCCGAGGATGTAGCGAAAATCATGCAAATGTATTTACAAGGAGGCTACTATGGTGGGACTCGTTTTTTTGATAATCGTACGGTGAAGAAATTCAATACCTGTTATTTCTGTGACAACAAGGTGAGAAGGGGCGTGGGCTTTGATAAACCCCAATTGGAAGACAAAGGACCCACCTGTGGTTGTGTTTCACGTAAAAGTTTTGGGCATAGTGGTTTTACAGGGACCTATACTTGGGCCGACCCAGAAGAAGAGCTGGTCTACGTTTTTCTCTCCAACAGAACCTACCCCACGGCTTCCAACACGCTTTTAGTAAAATCTGGGCTACGAACCCGTATTCAGCAGGCAATTTACGATGCATTGGATAATTAATGGTGTTCTTCTTAACTAAACCTTAACTATTCCTGTTTGAAATTACAGCGAGGCAAGCCCGACAGAGATAGAGGTTTTAGTTAAATTTGAAGAATGAAAATAGCTATTGTTTGTTATCCTACCTTTGGTGGTAGCGGTGTTGTTGCTACAGAGTTGGGAATTGCCTTGGCAGATAGAGGTCACGAAGTACATTTTGTAACCTACAAGCAGCCCGTACGTTTGAGTCTGCTAAGTAACAATATTCATTTTCATGAAGTTCACGTACCGGAGTATCCGCTTTTCCATTACCAACCTTATGAATTGGCACTATCCAGCAAACTGGTAGATACCATCAAACTTCACAAAATAGATTTGCTTCACGTGCACTACGCTATACCGCACGCGTATGCCGGTTACATGACCAAGAAAATGCTGGAGGAAGAAGGTATTTATGTTCCCATGATAACAACACTTCATGGTACGGATATTACATTGGTTGGCAAACACCCATTCTACAAACCTGCTGTTACGTTTAGCATCAACCAGTCTGATGTGGTTACGTCCGTCTCTCAGAACCTAAAAGAGCGAACCCTGGAATTTTTTGATATTAGTAGAGAGATACAGGTAGTTCCCAATTTTATCGATAAAAAGAAATATAGCCATTCATTTACCGATTGCCAGCGTTCATTGATGGCAGATGATCACGAAAAAATAATTACTCACATAAGTAATTTTAGAAAGGTTAAGCGTATTCCAGACGTAATTGAAGTCTTTTATAGAGTGCAAAAGGAAATTCCCGCTAAGCTCGTTATGGTAGGTGAGGGGCCTCATAAAGAAGTGGCTGAGCGTTTATGCGATTCTTTGGGTATTTCCGATAAAGTTATTTTCTTGGGAAACAGCAACGAGATTGACCGAATATTGTGCTTTTCGGATTTGTTCTTACTGCCTTCCGAATCAGAAAGTTTTGGTTTGGCCGCCTTGGAAGCTATGATCAACAGAGTGCCTGTAATCTCCAGCAATGCAGGAGGGATACCTGAAGTAAATATTGAAGGAGTCACTGGTTATTTGAGTGATGTAGGAGATGTGGATGAAATGGCCAAAAATGCCCTTAAAATTTTGGCCAATGAAACCAATTTGGAGAAGTTTAAAAGCAACGCAAGAGCATCTGCAGAACGATTTGATATTCTAAAAATACTGCCCTTGTATGAAAATCTTTATGAAAAGGCGTATAAAAGCAGGTTTGATAAAACATATTCCTAGTTTTAGAATACTTTTATTGTTCGGTTGGGCGTTGGTCTTAACTTCCTGTAATGCTCAAAAGAGTACTGTAGTCCATGATGATTCACATAAGGATGAAAAAGCTTTAAGTAGGGTATTGGTTGATTATCACGATGCATCCGCTTTTGATAGGACAATGGTCATTCGTGATAAAAAAGCCTTGACCAAATTATTCTCCTCTGTCAATAGAACAAGAAAGCCCGGATTGCCGATGCCGCAGATAGATTTTTCAAAAAACATGCTGGTGGTTCATTTTTTTAGGTTTACCGAACGAACAGAAAAATTGGGTCTGTCGATAATTGAAGAAACAGAGTCGATTATTTTTTTGCAAGAGAAAGAAACTCCACAACTCGATTCTAGCACTACTCACAACATACTACCCTTTGGTATTTTTGTACTCCCATCAACCGTAAAAGAAATTCGTGTAAAAGACCATAAAAATAACTATTAACAAAATTTTGGCGCCATAGGACGATTATAATTGCCTTTTGAGTAATTTTTTGAGACCCTGTACTTATGGGCTTTATTTTTGTAGTTGTATTCCCAAATCGTATTGAGCATGAAAAACTTGGCAATTCTCCCTATTCTGGTATTTTTTATTTCGCAGCAGTCTAACTTCTCACAAGAATTGGAGCCGAATCTTGAATTAACTTCCAAAGACAGTATTATTGAACGCTCGTGGCACGTGGGTATTGGATTTAATGCCGTGGACGATTCTGGGGATATGTTCGATGAGCTTTTTGCAGTCGATTCTCAATGGAACTATGTGTACTATCCTTCCCGTGTTAACTTGGGTCGCTATTTTAAAAGTGGTATCGGGATAGATGCCATTGCTACTTACAATAAATACCAGGAAGGAAAGCTGATAGAAGGGAGTATCAATACTGTAGAAAAAGACTATTACGCCGTAGATTCTAGGGTGACCTATGATTTAATGAAGATTTTTAAAAAGGATTCTTGGTTTGATCCCTATGTAGGAGTAGGCTTAGGCTACGCTAAGGCAGATAATGTTGGTAGGGGTACCTACAATGCTGTTATCGGTTTTAGAACTTGGATCAGTGAGAAATTTGGAATCGATTTTAACGCTACCGGAAAATGGAGGATTAGTAATGATAATGCTACCAACCACCTTCAGCATGGGGTAGGAGTGGTCTATCGTTTCGGTATTGAGAAGGGATTGAACGAATCAGGAGAAGAAAAACTGGCCTTAATGGAGGCTCTCGAAAAAGAAAAACAACGACAGCTAGATTCATTGAACCAGGTGGAGAAAGAAAAGGAGCTCGCAAGAAAATTGGAAATGGAAAGGGCCTTTGCACAGCAACAAGCTGAAGAGGAAGCTAAAAAAGCTGCGAGGGAAAATCTACTAAAAGAAATCGAATCACAAATTGCGGAACTGGGCAATGCCTACTTCGATTTAAACTCCTCCTACTTAAATAAGAATGCCAAAACCGTTTTAAAGGGGTTAGCAGAAATGATGGAAAAATATCCGCAGCTGGAATTGGAAATTTCTTCCCATGCCGATTCTAGGGGAAGCGAGACTTACAACCAATGGCTATCGGAACGACGCGTAAACAGAACCCTTGAATATTTGATGGAACAAGGAGTCTCTGAAGCGAGACTTCATGGAGAATCTTTTGGGGAAACCCAATTATTGAACAATTGCGACGACCATACCTATTGTCCGGAAGACAAGCATAAGGTGAATAGACGCTCCGAGTTTAAAATAGTAAAATACTAGGCCGTATTTTAAGGTAACAGTCCTTTATCGAACCACCTCTTTTTGACCCAAAAGTTGAATTTGATATAATAGTAGGCCAAATCAACAGGTTTAGAAGCCCAATATAGTCCTTTACTATGTAAAAATGGCTTCACCTTGACCAAATACCTAAAAACTTTTTCTGGTGATATTAGAAACCGTTTTAATAAGGTAGTTTTAGAGGTTTTAAGTTGTTTTGGGTCGTAAGCGATACCCACAGTATTGGCTCCTACATTTTGATAAAACCCTTTTGATAATTGTCTTATAAAAGAAATCTTTTTCTTGGTTGAGAAAATACCTGTTCTTAGAGCCATATCGGTCATATAGTCCTGTGCCATGTCTTGAGAATAATCTATACACCTAAGGGCTGTAAAAAGGTTGGTAAATTGTTCAAGCATAAACTCTTGCACAGGAGCAATATACTCTTGATATACAAACTTTTCGTTTTCCTCATGGTGTTCAACGGTTGGGGCATCTGGATTGAGGTCATAATAAAGTGTGCTTCCATGAGGTGCAGCTAATAACTGCTCATAAAGTTGTCCATTGGCCATTAAAATATCGTCGGAGGATGTTTTATTGGGATAGACGGAAAAGTTAAGACCAAATCTTTTGGTATCTTTTTGAATATTGTAAATCTCTTTCAATCCTACGTAGTACCCCGTTACTGGAATCTTTTTGTCAAAATACTTATAGAGTGCTTCTTGCATGGTACCTCCCCAGCCTACATCTACTAAGAATAGCCCTTCCTTTTCATAATCCACACCAAAAGATGCTAGATAATTGATAAAAGCCTCTTTCTGTATGTCCCGATTTTTTTCATAAGCCTTTTGAAAAGTTTCATTTTCCTTTAAGGTGGCCATAATTTCCGAATCAAAAAACTTCGGTAATGTTTCATCAGCAGGAAAATCTAACTCATTCTTTATGCTAATTTTGGTTTCATCCGAAAAGGGAAACCAATCTAAGAAATGGCTGAGGGACATGTCCCCAAATTTTTTCATCAAAGGTCCGAACTTTTCCTCTTCCAAAGGTTTCAATGCCAATTGTGTGGCAGACTGTCTTGAAGCTTTTAAATAATGAGTATTTATCCTGCTTTCTTGCGGAAACTGATGAAGTACTTGATATCTGTCAAACAACTCCTTTAGATAGTGGCCTTCACGAGCTAAAAAGAATAAATCCTTTATTTTATTTTTTCGTGCATTGATGTATAGTCTTTCCGTAAAAAAGTAGAAATGAGTTATATACTCACTAAAGGCGTACTTGCTTTTTAAGCAAGCTTTTTCAACATGTTTGCAAGCCTTGATAAAGCTCTCTTGGTCTTTTCCTAAAATGTTTTGTTTGTTCCTTATTTTGTGGGAGTAATGCTTAAGATGAATGGATGTTAGTCCTCTTTTTTCGGCATTAATAATGTCACTTTGCATATTATCGCCGACCATGACAACTTTATCGGGACTAAGCTTTAAACGTTGGAGAACATTATCGTAAATACTTCCATTTTCTTTAGATGCGCTTACACTACAAGAAACAAAAACATCTTCAAAGAGGTCTAGAAAACCGTGATGCTCTATAATTTTACAGATAATTTCTCTAGGCAAGTAAAAATCTGAGACCAAATAAATTGAAAAGCCCTCACTTTTTAAACGGAATAGTTCTGCGATAAGTTCTTGGTTGGTAAACTGTACGGCTATTTCCGATAGTAAATCTGCCTCCCTATAGATAGTCTTAAACTTCTCAAAATTGAAACCAAGGAGAATATTGCTATGAAGTAGTCTCAAAAAGACCTCATTCACTATTTTGTCATAATCAACTTCCAAATAATTCCTTTGTTCCTTTTGGGAAATATATTCGGTAGCATTGGAGCGAATGTTGAACAATTGACCCGCTGAAATGGAAAGCCCTAGTTCCCTGACCATAAACTTGGCCCAAATTTTTAGGGTATAGTTTGGATGTACCTTACGGTGAACAAGCGTATCAAAAAAGTCTGTAAAAAGGACATTATGGTCCTTTAGACCTTCTATCTTTTTCTTAAAATTTTTCAAATCTGGTGGGGTAGAAATGTAAAATAATGTGGAAGATTTCTAAAAAATCAATAGAAAAAGAACGGGATTGTTTCTATGCAAAGAAAGCATAATCTCTTCCTTAATTCCATTGATCCAAATCTTAAAATTTGATTTTTTCGGGGTATTTAGTGTAGACACGTGTGCTCGTTTAAGGGGGTTAACTGCAAATATCTACGATGAATGACACTATTTAGATGTTTTTTAAGAAAACATTGGCGATTTTTTCGATAAACGGTAAACAATCAACCGGTAGTAAGTAATTCATGGTTTTCAAGCCAGAAAGTTGTAAGGCAAATAGGTCATTGCCTGTGCTGTTTACGATACAATCCTAATATCCGCAACAGATTTCATAAAGATTTTAGGCATATGGGCATCTTTCATGTATTTGTGGCCATCAAAATGTATGTTCAGGCCATTATCGATAATACCAATAGACTCCCACCCAAGTTTATTAGGAGAAATAAAGTCTTTTCTAATATTATCGCCAATGTAATAATAAATACAATCTGGGAATGCCTTCTCAATGGCTTTGTAATTGGCTTCGCTTGGTTTTTCACTGCCTATTTCTTCCGAAATAACAATTTTGTCAAAGTATTTAACAATATTCAGCGCTTCTAATTTATTTCGTTGGGTACGACTTCGGCCGTCAGTAATTAATCCAATTTTTCCTTCGGCTTTTTTAATCGTTTTCAATAAGGTACCAACCCCTTTAAATGGCTCAATGTTGGGCACATGGTCTCTATAGATAGATATCAATTCCTGAATTTCTACGTGAAATTGTTCTGATAAAAACTTGAATACGTTCTCTCCAGATCTATATAAAGAGAACATTTGAGCATAAAGAGCGGCACAGTTGTTTGGATTGAGCTGTCTTGCTATTACCTGATAGGCGGATTGTAGATAACTAATTTCATTGTACAAGGTGTCATCTAAGTCAAAAACAATGACGGTTTTGTTACTAACCTTTATATCCATGCACTAAAATTTCATCGTCGTAGCGAATCATCAAGAGGTCTTTTTCCCAAATATCGAACGATTCTTCAATGGCTTCCCCGAGAAAATATTCTTTAATAATCCATTTAGGATAATTGGCGCCGGACAAGTAGGAGAGGGGGTAGCCACCACCAAATCTAGGATTGATTTCTATGGCGTAAATTTTATCATTTTCATTGTGCAAAAAGAATTGGGCTGTAAGGCAGCCTACAGCACCTTCTACTTTTGCCAGTTTTTCACGAATATAAGGAACTAACTTATTATAAACAGTCAACGCCTTGTACACCTCCCCATCTCTAACCTCTAATCTTTTTCTAGGTACCACACACTTAAGTTGATGATCCCTACCGTAGTACAGGTCACAAGTAAATTCATTAAATTCATTATGGTCCAGATACTCTAAAAACATTAATTTTTCGTTTTCAAAGTGGTAATCGGTCAATTCACTTTCATCATTAATTAAAAAAGTGTCTACACTTCTGCTTCCATCAATTGGCTTGATAAACAGGGGCAGTTGATACTCTTTTTTTGAAAATTCCTTAGCTACCGATACTCCATGAGATTCAAAGAACTTATGTATTTCCCTCTTGTCACGGCATTTGGAGACAAACTCCTTGGATGCGATAACGGGGGTAATCCCATTTTCTTCCAACAGCTCTCTGTTTTCTGCGAGCATAAGAAGTTCAGTATCTATGGTAGGAACTATCAACTGAATATCATTGTCTTGACATTCCTGTATTAAAACCTCAAAATAATTAGAATCCGATAAATAGGGAACTTTAAAATACCCGTCCGCTATTTGGCAAGCCCCTGAGAGAACCGGATCGGCATCCGCTGCATATACCTTCCCATCTGGGAACAGTTTCTTAAGCTCTTTTTGAAAAGCTCTAACAAGGGAAACGCGCCTGCCGGCGGAAGAAATAAGAATATTCATTTAAACAGGTTGTAAAATGACCTAAAAATTTTTATAAATGGGTTGATCAGTGGTTTGCGGTTAAAGATAAAAACCAAAAACGAATAACTAAAACCATGGTAATCGGAACCCAAGAATTTCTTAAGGGGATAGGCGTCTATTTTTTCAAACCCATCGAGCATTTTGGGGATTTCCGCTACCGAAATATCTGATTTCATAAGTCGCACTAAGAGGAAAAACACAAATGACTGTTGCCTTGTCTTAAGTCGTTGAAGGCATGCTTGCGTATTGGGGTGGTCTTTTGGAAGACTTTCCATTAATTCATAATAAACATGCGCAGCATTAGCGTTGTCATATATTACTTTATTGTAATGCTCTCTGCTCTTATTACGCATTGCCGAAGTTGGTAAAATACGGTATCGGTGCACATCATAGTCAATATGAGCCATTCGCTTGGCTTCGCAAAAAAGTTCAGCGGTCAAAATAGCATCTTCCATCCATTTACCTTCAATAAACCTAATGCCTGTAGCTTTTATAAAGTCTCTTCTGATGATGTACCACCATATCTCATTTTGATACTTTTTATGGGCTATATACGTAATCCCATCGGTAACATTTAGTGTTTTAGGTAATTCTTCTAAATTGGAATCTGAAATGGGGTACTTGGTCTCAAAGACTGATTTGGTCCTAAAACTGAGAATGTCCAATGAATTGGAATCCATCATTGACAACAAAAGCGGAACCGTATTCTGGGCCAAATAGTCATCCGGATCCAGAAAATAAATGTACTCCCCTTGCGCCAAGTCATACCCCGAGTTTCTAGCGGCACCAACACCAGCATTTTTCTTGTCAATTACCTTAACATTGTCATATTTGGTAGCATATTCATTGGCAATTTCAAGGGTACGGTCCTTTGATTCGTCATTGACGATGATAATCTCGTATTCCGAAGGATTCAGATTTTGGTCCAATAAACTGTCTACGCATTCCTGCAAGTACAGTTCCATGTTATAACAAGGGATGATGACGCTTAATTTCATAGTTGTTTGGTACCGGTAAATACTTCCATTGTTGCACTTGTGCTAGAGCTGATGCCATCACTTTTAATCACTTTTTGAATGGTCAAAAAGATAATTTTTAGGTCCAATAAAAAAGACCGATGGTCTACATAATAGACATCATACTCGAATTTTTTCTCCCACGAGATGGCATTACGGCCATTTACCTGGGCCCAACCTGTGATGCCCGGACGTACTTCATGCCTTCTCTTTTGGTGTGCGTTATAGAGGGGAAGATACGAAACCAATAATGGTCGTGGTCCTATAAGGCTCATATCTCCCTTGAGAACATTAAAAAGTTGGGGAAGTTCGTCCAAAGATGTTTTTCTAACAAATTTACCGGCAGTTGTCAAGCGTATTTCATCCGGTAGCAGGTTGCCCGCTGCATCCTTTTGGTCGTTCATGGTTTTAAACTTCCAGATCTTAAAGACCTTTTCATTTTTGCCAGGTCGCTGTTGGGTAAAGAAGATGCTGCCTTTATTGGCGAATCCTAGAAATAGCATGACCAATAGAATAATGGGCGAAGCCAGCAGCAAGACAAAAAGGGCGATAAAAAAATCGAAAATTCGCTTAAAAAAATGCTTGTACATGGGCTGTTTGCATAGGTAGGACAAAATAAACATAATTATTTCTAATAATACCCATACCTAGACGAAGATCAGTTTTTTTGGATTAACTAAATCGATTGTTATACTGGGGTTACTTTTGCCTATCTAAATATTGGGAAACTAAGCGATTATATTCTTTTAGTTGTTCTGACCAAACCAATTCATTTTTATAGCGTTCTGCTATTTTTTGACGGTATAGGGAGTTGTTTCCTTGAAACAATTCCCTTCTAGAAAGACAGTCGTTCATGGCCTTGATGAGCTGGGCCGTATCTTGGGGCGGAATAATCGTACCGTTTACCCCAGATGCAATAATTTCATTAGACCCATTGATGTCAGTTACTATGGCGAATTTACCCATCGCACCAGCTTGCAATAAAACGTTAGGGAAGCCCTCTCTGTAACTAGGAAAAGCAAAAACATTGCTTATGGCAAAATAAGGGCGCACATCTTTTTGCCATCCGACGCTAATAATAGCCTTATTTTCTTCGATTTCTTTTTCAATTTCCTGCGCTACTGGGTCTAAATCTTTCTCATAAGGTCCGACCAGTAATAACTTTGAGGGCACTTTATATTTTTGTATTTCTTTGAAAGCACCTACTAATTCAGAGATTCCCTTATCTTTGGCGACTCGGCCAACGAATAGCCAAACAAAATCATCGGGTTTGATATGGAGCTGCTCGCGAAGATTACTTTTCATTTCATCTGAATAGTGTTCAGGGTCAAAGTGATTCAAATCGATACCGTTTACGTTTCCATGACCTATTATTTTTAAGTTTTTCTTGGTGATGCCGTAATTGATCAAATCTTGTTTAACACCCTTACCTTCAGGGTAAATATTCGTGGCACAGAGACAAATGATCTTATCTAGAAAAATAAGCAGTTGTTTCATGGGGCCTTTTTGTGTAGGGAAAACCAAACCTGTAAAGGTATGCATGCGTACAGGTACCCCAGCCAGCCAGCCAGCTAGCATACTAAGTAGCCCGGCTTTTGGGGTAATGGAGTGTATAATAAAAGGTTTTTCTTTTTTGAACAGTTGGTAAAGGGTCAAAAGCGAAGTAATATCCTTAAAGGGGCTAATTCTTCTATTAATATGGACTTCCAAACTTGAAATTCCTTCCTGTTGTTGCAAAACTTGGTGTTGTGGTCCGGGAGAAGCTACGGCGACGACCTCAAAATGACGGTTCATGTAGGCTAATTGCCCCTTTAATAGCACCGAGAGGGATCCGGGTATGGCGGCAATTCGAAATAGTTTTTTTTTCATGAAAAAATTCTTGAACTATAAAAAAGGGTTTACTACTAGTTATTGTTTAAGAAGAGCCTCCTCGTAGGCTTTTAAAATGCCCTCTTTTTCAAAATCTTTGATTCTTTCTAGCACCGCCTGCCTACAAGATTGTAAATAGGCGGGATGGTTTAAAAAATAGGCCATTCCCTTGGCCATTACATCTACATTGCCCACGGGTGTGAGCAAGCCATAAGGGGTTTTCATCAAGTCGGTTTCGCTTGGTTCTTGCAATTGCATAATTTCACTGGGGCCCGATTTACAATTGGTGGTTAAAATGGGCAGACCGCAACACATGGCTTCGAGAAGTACGTTGGGGAAGCCTTCGTGGTTGGATCCAAATACAAATAGGTCGGCGCCTTTTAGGTATTGGTAGGGATTATTATCAAAACCTAGAAAAAAAACACGCTCTTCAAGCTTTAGATGGGCTGTCAATTCTTTTAGGTGGTTTTCTAGATGGCCCTTGCCTAAGATGTACAGCCTGACATTTTCCGGTGTCGATGCAAAAGCTTTTAGCAATAATTCTTGGTTTTTTGCAGCCTGCAACCTCCCCACAGTAATCATATTCACAAAGCTAGAATCAAAAAAATTCTCTTTGGTTACTAACTTTTCAATTTTTTCAATATCTATTGGGTTTTGAATTACATGTGAGCGTATTTTTTTTACCCCATAATTATCGATTAAATCGGCCACATTGGCCTCTGAGTTGCCAATTGCAAAATCAGCTTTTGGATATAACCAAGACACCAGCAAATTGTTCGCTTTTGATTGCATATCTCCGTAACCATATTGCATACTGGCATAATTTCGTTCACTGACTATAATTCTAGGGGGCTGTTTTACGAAATACTTCATTAGAACATTTACATAGTTGGGGCGCGATAGTAAACTAAAGGAATGTGTCAACTGTAATTTTTTAACCAGTCGAGCGTACTTATATGCCAAAAATGGAAGCTTTAGAAGTTTTAAAATGCCACTTTCATCAGATTTTGATTGTTCTATATAGTGCACTGAAACATCATTTGGGAGAGGATAACTAATTGTTTTGTTCATTAATACCAAATGCACGACATGGCCCTTACTTTTTAAATAAGGTAAAAGGTATGACACTACACGTTCGGCACCACCACCGGCCAAAGAATATATAAAGAGGGAAATTGTCATAAGTGATTTTAATTGTAGGGTTATAGCGTTTAGGATGCAGACTATTGAGGTTTATTAATGTTATGCTTATCTATTTACTTGCTCAAGTAAAGACTCCCATCTATCTCCAACATTGGTGATTGTGAATTGTTCCATGGAAGCAGGGGCATTGGATTTTAGTCTTTTTCTTAAATCTGCATTTGTTATGAGTTTTTCTAGCCCTAACCTCATTTCTTCAACATTTTGGTCTTCTATAAGAAGACCGTTTTCATTATGGGTGATTATGTCCGAAGGCCCAGAAATACAATCAAAAGAGATGCAACATGCACCTTGAGACATGGCTTCCAACAAGGTCATTGGCATGCCTTCGTATTTAGAGGTTAGCACAAAAATGGCACTATCTCTTAATAGTTGTTGAATATCTGTTCTGTGTCCTGTAAATATAATATTGCTAGAGATTCCTAGTTGCTTCGCTCTTTCCATCAAAACCTTTTGTCCTTCGTCTCCTTCACCCACAATTTTAACCATCCAATGGGGATATTTTTTTAGCAAAGAGGCGGAAATATCTATTAAGTTATCAAAACCTTTGTTTTCATACCTATTCAAATCTCCAATAGCCAGGATTTCCTTTTTTTCTTCCCTGCCATTTAACTCTTCGATAATATCAAATGGACAGGGGTTGGGCATTAGCCATACGTTTTTGTTCCTAGTAGAAAAATACTCTTGGTCAAATTTGGTCAGAATAGTTACGGCGTCTGCAAGTGGGTATAAATAGGTTCTTAAAAATCTCCTGGCAAAACTGGTTACTTGTATATGGTTGGTATGCTCCGATATAATTAATTTTAGTCCAAAGATTTTAGCAATGGGTATGGTCATGTAGCTCAACAGGCATATATGTGAACTCATCACATCCGGTCTATTTTTCTTTTTTCTATAGAAATTGAACAATTGGAAGAAACCGTTAACCACAACAGATTGAAACAGTGGATGTTTGTGTAGTTTTATCCGTTCTATTTTTGGGTCTAAATAGTATTTGTCAGTGTCCTGAAACGTTATAATTCTTATTTTATGCCCTTTTTCCACTAGGTAATTTGCCAAAAGGCTTACTACTCTTTCCGCACCACCACCACTCATTCTATTAATTAGGAAATCTATTTTCATAAAGTGAGGGTTTTACTGCTTTAAGAAAAAAAGTTTCATATTGTTTTACAATTATTTCTTTTGCAAACTTGTTGTAAACGGAGTTGGAAACGGTCTGGGCATTGAATATTTTTAAATTTGCAAGATAATTAATAAACTCGACTTCATCAGGGGCAATAAACCCATTTATACCGGGTTCTATTATTTCACTGGTGCCTCCAGGAGCCTCAAAGGCAATTGCAGGGGTGCCTACGGCGCAACTTTCTAGCAAAGCATTCGGAAACCCTTCTGTATAAGAACCTTGTAAATAATAGTGACTGTTCTTTAGGTATTTTTGAACTTGATCGGTATAACCAATGAATACAACCTTTTGGTTCAACTGAAGCGTGTTCACCAACCTTTGTATTTCTTCCTTTTCCGGTCCATCCCCAATAATGGTGTATTTATAAGGATAATTAATATTAGAGAGTACTTTAAGAAGTCTTAAATGGCCTTTTATTTTGTCTAATCTGCCAACAGTGATAAATTTGACTTCTTCCTTTGGATCAAACTCCAAATTATCTTTCACACAGAAATTTTCGGTGATGGGATTATGTATGATAGTTAGTTTATCCTTTTTTATTGAATAGTGTTTCTCACAGTCTACGTACATGTCGTGGGATTGGCATACTAGATAATCTAGTTTCCTTAAAGCCCATTTTCTTAAAACCGAGAAAAGCTTGTTTGTTTTTTTTGCTTGAAAGTTGGCACTTACCTTGCTTACACTAGCTTGTCTTCCAATAAATATGGTATGGGAGAATAATACGGATATAGCGCCCATTATCACATTTAAGTGATCAATAGAACTCATTACAACATCCGGTTTTACCTTCTTAATATGTAATATTAAGCTTGGTATTGAAGAAAGTACCCGGTTCTTGTTCAGGAATTCAGCATTTACCCCGTCAATATTATAGGCTGTATTGCTATTTGAGCCAAGTACGAGTAGTTGGGTTTCGAAGTGATCGGGGCCTATATTTTTGGCCAAAAAAGTCATAATCCTTTCTGCCCCTCCGGGCATAAGGTTTGGAATTACAAAAACAACCTTAACTTTCTTTTTCAATATGCTTTAGGTTTAGTTCTTGTCCTAATTTTTCATCCCATATCTTTGGTAAAATAGGAAGGTAGCCTCCATCATGATGAAAGGTTACTTCTCCAAAAAATAGTTGTCCGTTCACGTCGTACCAATCTATCCTTGCGTAATTGAACGGAGCGGCAAGTTTCTCGGATAGGCTTTTCATCAATTCAAAATTTTTAGGAGGGTCCAAGTCGTTTTCGCTGGGATCCGTAAACTTTTTCCCCTTGTGCGAGGACCATTTATAGGGTTCGCGTTCCCATTTGTTGGAATACCAGTTTCTGTGGTGTTCTTCGGTATTTCTTCCAACATCAACGGATATCATCCTTACCTTGCCATTAAAGCAATGAACTTTATAATCGTTGGGAATTTTACCGTTGCTATCTTGCAGTAACTTTTCAACAATAATTCTTGGTTTTATATTTTTATATTGCCACTCTCTTGAACTCCAAAAGTAATTATGCTTCATTCTTTCTCCTAAGGAGTTTTGAACGGCGGCCCAATCTATTTTGTTCTTATCATAGACAAAGACGCCACCTCCACTGTCATGATTTGTTTTAATTATACAGGGCGTCATAGTAATGTTTTCCGGTATTATTTGGTTGGGGTCTTCGGTTTGAAAATATAAAGGAACCAAAAATTCCTCTCCAATTTTCTCTATAACAAACTTTCTAACCTCATATTTGTCCGAACACTGGGTATGTAAGGCAGTTCTATCATGAAGCTTTAACCAGTTGATTTTTTCGTTCAGGGTTTTTGGGTTTTTTAGGTCCAAGCTATAGCCCATGTGGTACCTAAATTTTATTTGGATATAATATTTATCTGGAATATACTTTATAAAGCATCCTAATAATGAACGGAGAGGGCGCATAACATATTGCCCAAATGATGCCTGAGTGATAGGAGAGGAAGTATTTTTATTAGCGCTCATAAATAATAGATTAAACCTTGTCTATGTCCTATTGGGTATCCAAATAAAAGCATTTAAACAATAGAGATACCCTTGCCATTATTGGCCAGCCATTGCCTAAGAACCAATAACTTCCATATGATTGAAAAATGATTCCAATTACCGCTCATATGGTTTTTAATTACTTTTTGAACTTCATTAGCCTTAACTCCAGGAATTTCACTAAGATTTTTAGAGGAGAGTTCATCCAGTACATAATCTTTTAGCTCATTTTTAAACCAATGGTTTAAAGGTACGGCAAAACCTGATTTAGGTCTGTTGAATATATGTTCTGGAACATGGGAATACAGTATCTCCTTTAAAATTCTTTTTTGGTTGTCTCCTTTCCATTTAAATTCCGTGGGCAAAGAACGGGCAAACTCCACTATTCTATAATCCAGTAACGGAGACCTTGCTTCTAAGGAGTAAGCCATACTGGCCCGATCTACTTTTGTGTTGATGTCCCAACTTAGATATGTCTTTAGGTCAAAATCCGATATTCGTTCGTAAATATTCTTGTGGTTATGAAAAAGGTATTTAAGCTCCTTCACCTTTTCGGTCTCAAAGGTTAAGTTGGTACAAGAAGCATCAGGATTGGTCATTGTTTTTAGGTAAGCCTCCTCAATATTAGATAACAGCAAGTATGCGGATAGGGTTTTTAACCGATTGTTTTTATAGGGGACTCGTTGCATAATGTTAGCGGCTATCTTCCTGATAGATAAGGGGATATCGTATTTGTTTTTATTTTGCTTAACCCATTGGTATCTATGGTACCCAAGAAAGCTTTCATCCCCGGCATCTCCGGACAGGGCTACGGTGACCTTTTTTCTAGTGTGCTTGGAAAGAAGCATGGAGGGCAGTGCGGAAGAATCCGCAAAAGGTTCATCATAAAAATCACAAAAATTGGATATCAAATCTAATCCTTCTTTATGATCACACTCTATAACATGGTGGTCGGTACCTAAATGATCGGCTACTTGTTGGGCGTACTGGCTTTCGTCAAAATCCTTTTCATTGAATTTCACGGAAAATGTTTTTACCTTTTCTTGAGTGGATTTTACAGCCATAGCAGCAATCAATGAAGAATCTACCCCTCCGGAAAGAAAGACCCCCACTGGCACATCGGCTACCATTCTAAGGCCAACAGCATCAGTAAGAAGCTTCTCAAGTTCTGTTTTGGCCATTTCAAAACTACCTTGATAAGGCTTTTGCTGAGTGTAATCTATATCCCAATACTGGTGTGTTGCGAATTCTGAGCTTTCTAAGTTAAACGTAAAGGAGTGGCCATCTTCCAGCTTTTTAATTTCATTAAAAATAGAACTGGGAGAGGGTATGGAATTCCACGTTAAATATTGTTGAATGGCCTTGTCCGAAATGGTTAGATGATGATTGTGTAATTTAATGGATGAAATTTGACTGGCAAATTCAAATTGGCTACCGTTCCAATAATAGTAAAAGGGTTTTTGCCCTAACCGATCTTTGGCGCCAAAAAATATTTGCTTTTCTATATCATAAATTACAAAGGCAAACATGCCGTTGAAATATTTTACACAATCCTCCCCGTATTCCAAGTAGGCAGCACAAATCACTTCCGTATCACTGGTAGTGTTAAATACATGCCCTCTTTTTTTTAGGTCTTCCCTTAGCGCTTTATAATTAAAAACCTCCCCGTTAAATACTATATATACTTTTTGGGCAAAGGTCATAGGTTGATTGGATCGTGGGTCCAGGTCTATAATGGATAAGCGGTTATGACCAAAGGTTATTTTACCATTGGTATAAGGGTAGGTATCCCAACCCATTTGATCAGGTCCGCGATAGGAGGTTATTTCCAGTTTTTCACGGATCTGATTTTCCGTATAAGGTATTGTAGTGCCGTAAATTCCACACATATTGGTTGTGTATTATAATTTCATTATTGAATAGAACATAGTCCTAGGAATATTTAACCTCGAATAAGGCAAACTATTGTATTTATAATATAAATGATTCTAAATGGAACGGAGTACTAGTGGTTAATTTGAACAATATTTTGATTTTGGTACAAATTAGCATCTAGGTAAATTCAATATATAATTGTACTTTTTATTTTCACTTAATTCTGTAACACCGCCTTTTCCCCTGTATATAGGCTAAGAGAGTAGATTTGATTATATATCCACAACGTAATCAATAGCAGGTATCCATTATCAAAGAAATTATGGCTGGTCATTAAAAGTATTGCCAATGAAATTGACATAAACAAAATATTGGGTTTTTTTTGGAATTGGGTCATTCCCTTTCTAATCAAAAAAAAGAAGAATATGAGTAGCATTATAAAAGGGATAATGCCTGCTTCACCCAGCAATTTCAAATAAGTGTTATGGGCTCCAAGAAAACCACCAAGCCCGCCACCATCAAAGGAGTTGAACCCATGGCCCAAAATGGGCTTTTCCATAACAAAACCGTAAAATTTTTGCCAAGTTTCAAAACGAGAACCTTCATTTAGGTCCTGAGCGGCCGTGGTGTCTCCACTTAAAAGACCTGTTAGTTGCGTAAGCCTATCATTTTTAACAGGTAAAAAGGAATTATACGCCATTAAGGTAAATAAGATGACAATTCCAAAAATTAGTTTGTTGGTGTTCTTTATAGAGATTTTTATCGAAATTAGGTTAATGATGACCCAGAGGAGGATAAAGGTGCGCGAAAAGGTCAGCAATCCCATTATGGTAAATATCAACTGCGCCATTAACTTAAATTTTTTGTTTTTTAGGACGTAGGTAAGTGAGTAGCCCAAAATACATATAAATCCCCCGGCGTTAGGGTTTAGGTAAAACCCGCTGTAGCGTCCATAATCCTTTAGAGGATTGTTGAAAAAGTAAATTTGCGATATAATGCTCAGGGCCCCAATGAGTAAAAAAATAGATAATTCTTTTGTTGAGGTTTGTTTTACAAGCTCATAGCCACAAATAATTACAATAAAGTATTTAACCCAAAATATTAGATAAAAGTTGATGGGGGGGATATAGGATTGGCCAGAGAGGCTTCCTATAATAAAATACATTAATCCAATAAACAAAAGCCACATATTAACTCCTGTTCTCTTATTGACAATATAGAACAATATTAACAGACCAAAGGACATGTAGCTTAATATGGAAGAAATTACCGGGTTGATATGGGTTAGGGCAAAATCCGGAATGTTTAGCAAAAAAAGAGCTAAAATAGCGTACTTTAAAATGCTGTTAAAAAGAGTAAGTTGTCCTAACATCATTTGTGCTATACTAATTTAAAGATATAGTTTCTCCATAAGTTAACAATGCTCTCCCCTTGATACTTTTTTGTAGAGGAAAGGGCATTGTCCCTAAATTTTTGTTGAAGCTCTTTGTTGCTCATAAGAATGGCCATTTTTTCTTCCAAAGCCTGCGGGTCCCCTACTGGAATCAGAAAACCGTTTTCACCGTGATTAATGAGGTCTGAGGGGCCATGCTCGCAATTGGTGGATATGGTTGGAATTCCAAAGGAAAGGGCTTCTAACAGGGCATTGGGGAACCCTTCGTGTTCCGAAGTAAATACAAATAATGTAGCTTTGTTATAAAATTCATGTATTTCTTTTTGCTTTCCAACAAATTGTATGTTTTCCCAAACATTCAGGTCTTTGGCCAAGGTTTCAAATGCAGTCCTGTTTCGTCCGTCGCCTACAAAGATCAATTGCCAATTGTTGATGTTCAGTTTAGAAAACGCTTGTATAAGCAAGTCTTGAGCCTTACCGTTCTTGAAACTTCCAACATTTAAAATTACGTTTTCTCTCTGCTCTTGTTTCAGCTTTATTTTGGAGGCCAGTGAATCGGCCAAGGGGTTGGGAATGACCACTATTTTAGAAGAATCTAGCACTTTTTGATAAAAAAGCCTGTTGCCTTCTGTCTGTACAACCAAATAATTACAGCGCTTATAACTATAATCCCTTACCATGGCAAGTAATTTTGGTGGCTGGTCTATATTGTGGTTTGCACGTTCGCTTATGATACAAGGTATTCCGCAACGCTTAGAGGCCCAAATGGCATAAATATTTGAGCTCGTCATAAAACCAATGGTCAATTGGATTTTGTTGCTCTTTATTATCTTTGTTAGTGTTCTTACGCGATTAAGCCCATTGATGGTGGACTTTATAGGATTGGTGGCTGTTTTTGGGTTCTCGGAACAGTAAAGTAGCTTAATGGATTTGTTTAGGGGGTAAAAAGGTTCGGTCTTAACCAATGTAATAATAAAAACTTCCAATTCCTTTTCTAGGCTATTGGCCAATTCTGATATGACCCTCTCAGCTCCTCCGGAACTAAGACTGTAAATAACAAAGGCAACTCTTTTTTTTTGCATTCTATGGGTGCTACGTGATGGTATAACCAATCAAAATGCTAAAATACATTATTTCTCACGGGTAAGCTTATGAATTGGTTCAATTTCCCATTGGGAACGACCATCGGTAATTTCATCTGGATAATTTACTGCTGCCCGTACTTTCAATTCTTAAAAACCCCTTTTTTTAAGCGCCTGATTAAATCCCTGAAGAATCGGTCCGAGATATAAAGTATGCCTCCGTAAATAAGAACTAAACTCAAGGTTATGATGATGGCATACAATCCAAAATCTATAAAGTTGGCAATTTTGAATGTGATAAGTTTGGTAGACAAAAATTGAATACTAAAATACACCGGGACAAAAATTGCAGAAAGCTTTAAAAAACCCCAGAAATACTCGGAAACAGGCCATTCAAATCCCTTGGTAAAAAGAAAGTACGGACGCCATAACATAATAATCAGCACAAGGCTGCAGCAAGTCCCCAACAAAATCCCGGGAAGCCCCCATTTGCTTACCAAAAGCAATGACACCCCTAAGTTAATGATGCTTTGGGCCACTGGAGCCCAAGTGTCCGAGTACAACCCATAGGCTTGCTTAAATACGTCTACCGGCTGCCTTACCTGCAACATAAAAAAGTTAATGGCAAAAAGGGCAACGGTAGTTTCTGAAAGTATGTATTTTTCTCCCAACCAAAGAATTATAAACGGGTCTACCAAAGTTATGATCCCAAGCCCCACAATACCTGCTATAAAGAACCTGAAGGACATTAATTCCCAAAAAACCTGTTTAATGGAGGTTTCATTCTTTTCCGCTACCAAATTGCCAACACTGGCATTGGTGCCCAAGAAAAATTTATTTAACAGGGTGGCAAAGTTGAGTATAATCAACTGATAATTGCCAAAAAAGGCAACGGTTTCTACGTTTATAAAAGAAAAAATTAAAATATTGTCCGTACCATTAGAGACAAAGGTTCCGAATTTGTGCAAACTTATTTCCTTGATTTTCTTAACAAGTTCGGGATAGGATTTAAATTTTTCTTCTTTTCCATCAGCCTGTTTCAGAGACAAATTTAACCAAGGGTAGGTTTTGGCAGTTTTTTTGCGGAGGGTTAAGGTAAACAAAATAGCGCTTATTAACTCTAGGCTAATCCATCCAATAAAGCTTTGGAAGTAGAAAACTACAATGAGCTGCAGGATAATTTTACCAATGTTATAGGTTTGAAGGTATTTGGCTACCATATATTCTTTTTGGTCTGCCTGAAACAGTAGCATGTGGTAATTGTAAAAATATCCAAGTAGAGAACTGATCAGAAAGGCAAAAAAAGCATAATAAATGAGGGGTAAGGAAATGCCCGTATCTTCAAAGATGATAGGAAAAAATACTGATAGTATTAGAGAAAGGCCAATGATGAACCAACCAATTTTTTTATAGATGTTTCCAAAAAACCGAATAATATGATTTATTTCTTGGTGGTTCTTATCAAACAAGGGTTGGTATAGGGTAAACCCAATAGCAGTACCAATACCCAGTTCGGCCAAGTTTAGAAAACTCAAAAAACTTTGGAGGGTAGAGGTAAGCCCCATAAAGTCATCCCCTAAATTTTCCAAAAAGATTTTCCTGGCAAAGAATTGCGTTAGGATAAAAAGGACATGAAAAAAAACCCCAACCTTGGCATTTTTAATGGTGTTGGCAAGTCTGGACATTATAATCTTAACAGCTTTAACTTCATTTTTATGCGCCAATCGTTCACCTTTAAAAATTGGGCGTACAGATTTAGAGGTAGTAATTTGGCAAGAACTCCATAAGTAGAGTAGATGTTGTCTCTTATATTGACCTGATCTGAAATTTCTTTTTTAATTTGTTTTCTATGGCTTTTGTCCCTGTCTATTTGAGGGAAAGAAAATAAAGAGTTGTAATGAGATACCAAGCCTTCCAGTAAATGCATTCTCGCATTAAGTTTTACTTTCTCGTTATACTGTGTGGTCTGCTCAACAACATAATATAGAGCGTCCTTGGCCGCCAATTTTTTTTCGTTATAAGCACTGCGAATCACGCTTTCATTCTCATTGTTGTATATATAGAATGGAAAAGGTAAATAGCCCTGGTGGTCTATTCTATTTATAATGTCAATGGTGAAAAAAACATCCTGATGTATTTTTCCCGGAATGAATAAAAGACCTTCGATGAGCTCTTTTTTGTATATCCTACGCCATACGGAGAAACTATTGTTTTTAACAATGCGCTCCATGGCTTCTTCCTGTGTTTCTAACTTATTGATTAGCTTCATATTTGGCAATCCCTTGTCTTTTAGGCTTCTACTCCCTATTAGGCCACATTCAACCACCGAAAGTTTTTGCTCGGTAAGGAAATCTAGCATGGCCGAGAACATTTCTCTATGGATCCAATCGTCGCTGTCAATGAATGAAATGTAATCTCCAGTGGCTCTTTTCAACCCTGCGTTCCTTGCTAGGCTAGACCCTCCATTAGCTTGCTGTATAACGTGTATTCTGTTATCTGTTTCAGCATACTCCAAGCAAATATCATAGCTCTCATCAGTTGACCCATCATCTACCAAAATAATTTCTAGAGTGCGGTAAGTTTGTTGGCATATACTATCCAAGCAACGCTTTAGGTAGGGCGCCACGTTATAAACCGGCATAATTACCGATAGCAGTGGTTTCTCGCTATTTACTAATGCTGGTTCTACGGCTTTGGACATTTAAGCAAGTTATTTACTAAAGGGACAACGAAATTTAAAATGGAAAATTTTAAAGGGGTTGGAAAAATTGTATTTGTTGAAACAAAGATCTTAAAAAAAGAATTATTTAAAAAAAGAAAAGCCTTCACTTTTGAAGGTTTTTCTTTTTTTTAAATGCATAATTATTTACCTTGTACCAAATAGTGAAGGAACTCTTCTATATTGGTGTACCCGTTACCGTCATGGTCACCTTTACTATCGTCCACACCTACGGTACCGCCTATATTGCTTTCCCATGCATCAGCAATGCCATCTCCGTCGGTGTCGTAACTTGCGCTCCTAGATGTGCTGGGTTTTAAAGGAGGCGTTATCTTGGCCTCTGTTCCTGTTCCTGCCTTGTATTCTGCAATTAAATTGGTGTCTATAACATCTCTGTGCAAATATGCCCCAACAATAGGTAGAACTTTATTTTCTACCCCAGATACCGTGGTTTCCCAAGAGTCTACTAAGGAGTTGGTAATAACCCTATTAGACTTACCGTAGTTGGTGATGTTATCTTGGTATATAGGTAATGATCCCCAATTGTTACCCACTTGAAAATTATGGGAAACAAAGATGCTTCCTTCAGATTCTTTAGCATCAGGGTTGTTGTAAGTAGATGCTTCATAACTGATAGCTCTATAAATTGGAGGGTTTTGCGAAGAGGAGCTGTAAATGTTTCCTATTACATCAACGTTGTTACCCCATGCTACATTGGTATACCCTCTATTAGCATGAGTTATATTATTAATCATTTCTGCAGTTTCTCCATCAAAACCAAAGCCAAAGAATACGGAACGGCTTTGCTCGTGAGACATGACATTTTCTAAAATGGAAGCATTCTGAACATATTGTCCGAATAGGAAGTTGTACTTTCCAGTACCTTTGGCAATCAAACAATTTTGAATAGTAACATTTTTAAGGGGTGCAGAACTTCTTGCTCCCGCAAAATCCACATTTTCATCATCTCCACCGGAAAGGCTTAAATGTGCCAACATCACATTTTCTTGAATATAACCATTAACTCCCCAATTACGGAGGCGGATACAATCTAAATCTTGACCGTCATTGTGTGGCCTTATGGCTAAATGTGTTATAATTACATTGGAAGAATATACTTCAAACCCATAGTTTCGTAGGGTAATACCAGGGCTAGGGGCAGTTTCTCCGGCTACTGTGATATTTTCTCTCTTGGCATTTAAAGAAGCATTGGAAGAACCTAAGTATAGAGGGCCGGACAAAAATATATCGCCTGCCACATCAAAAACAACGGTTCTTTTTCCATAGGTGTTCTCAACGGCCTCCCTTAAACTTCCTGGGCCGGAATCGTTCAGATTGGTTACATGAATCACTTTGCCTCCGCGACCTCCGGTAGTATATTTGCCAAAGCCTTCGGCAGTTGGGAAGGCTTTTAGCTCTTGGGGTGCCTCATCCGTAATCGTTACTTCTGTTTCATTGATTTCCGTACTCCCGTCTTCATTTTCTGTTTCGGTCGTATAGGTAAAGGTCTCTGTGGTCTTTCCTTCTGTAGTATCCGTTTCTGTATTGGTTTCTTCGTTTTGCGAGGCTGGTTCGTCAGCACTTTGAGACGCCTCTTCAGAAGTTGTTTGGGGCTCCTCGGTTTGGGGCTCGGTGTTTTCAGGTTCAGTTCCTGTTCTGCTATCAATTACCTCCGGGGTGTAAGTCAAAGTCTTATCTTCATTGATGACAACGGTACCGTTTTGAGGCTGGCTAGTATCTATAATCTTTACTTTTTCAGGAGTGCTGATGACGTCATTGGCCAAAACATCTAAGACCATGGTCTCTCCGGTGTACCGATATACATCACGTAAGAAAACGTTCCCGGTCAAGGAGGCCAATTCACTGTCTTGAGCGACATAGTCCGCCAAAAGATCTGTGTCTTTACTGCAAGCCATGCTCAATAATAGGGCAATACAAAGCATGGCCAAATTAATGGCATTTCTTCTAAAAGTTGTCATAAGTAGGTGTTAAGATTCGGGATTTGGGATCCTTATCTTACTTTTTTTATTGTTACGTGTTTTTCTTTACATAAAATGTAATGGCCTTCAATTCTTTTTATTCTTAACCTACTTAATCAAATATTGTTGTTGAACGAACCAATTTCTAGATGAACTGCATGCATCGAACCAAAAATATCGATGAACGGCATTCGAAAGCTTTTGAAAGTGGGCAGTTGTCCTTTTGAAGTATATAGTGCCCAAAAAAAAGCAGGACAAGGTCCTGCTTATTGATTAGAATGATCTTTTTAAATGGTTTTTTAGAGGCGGCCTTCAACTTTACAAGTAAGAATGCCTTTGACGTCATAGAGTACGCCATTGGGCTGTAATTTCGAACGAAGGTCAATTTCTAAAAATTCTTTATGGGCTACGGCCAATACAATGGTATCAAAAGTTTCATTGGGAATATGGTTGGTAATGTGATAACCGTATTCCTCTTGAACTTCATCTATGGAGGCCCAAGGGTCAAAGATGGTCAGTTCGGTACCGTAGCTTTGTAGATTGGAGATAACGTCCACCGCCTTGGTGTTTCGTACGTCAGGGCAATTTTCTTTAAAAGTGATGCCCAAGACCAAAACCTTGGCGTTTTTGATTTTGATATCTTTTTGAACCATCAAACGTATTATTTCAGAGGCTACATATTTGCCCATACCGTCGTTCATACGGCGGCCTGCCAAAATAATTTCAGGGTGGTAGCCAAATTCTTGAGAACGTTGGGCTAGGTAGTAAGGGTCTACACCTATGCAATGCCCCCCTACCAAGCCCGGTTTAAAGGGAAGGAAATTCCATTTGGTTCCAGCTGCTTCCAAAACGGCATGGGTATCAATGTTCATTAGATTAAAAATCTTCGCCAACTCGTTGACAAAGGCAATGTTGATATCCCGTTGTGAGTTTTCGATTACCTTAGCAGCTTCTGCCACCTGTATGCTAGGGGCCAAGTGGGTGCCGGCCGTGATGACGGAGGCATACAGTTGGTCTACTTTCTTTCCGATTTCAGGGGTAGAGCCGGACGTAACTTTTAATATTTTTTCTACGGTATGCTCCTTATCGCCCGGATTAATTCGTTCCGGGGAGTAGCCGACGAAAAAGTCCTGATTGAATTTTAAACCGCTCACTTTTTCCAATACAGGAACACATTCTTCTTCGGTAACTCCAGGATATACGGTAGATTCGTAAACTACGATATCCCCCTTTCTCAGCACCTTGCCCACGGTTTCACTAGCTTTATATAGGGGGGTTAAGATGGGGCGATTGGTTTTGTCAACGGGGGTGGGTACCGTCACAATATAATAACTGCAATCGGCGATGGCATCCAGTTGATCGGTACAATACAGCCCTTTTTCCGAAATTTCAGAACTTTGAACCAACACTTCTTGAAGTACCTCATTGCTTACTTCAAGGGTACTGTCATTGCCACTTTGCAATTCCTTGATCCTGTTTTTGTTGATGTCAAACCCTATTACTGGGTATTGGGTCGCAAAAAGGCGTGCCAATGGCAGCCCTACATAGCCCAGCCCAATAATAGCTATTTTTGGCGTATTCATATCTTTTTCTAGTTTTTTAAATTGTTCCAATACCATTCCATGGCATTTTTTAATCCTGTTTTAATATCATATTGGGGGTTGTAGCCCAGTAATTTTTTGGCCTTTTCGATGGATGCCAGAGAGTGGGGTACGTCTCCTTTTCTTTCTGGGCCATACAGGACTTTTACCTCTTTTATGTTGGGGTCGTACGCGCCTAAATAGTCCTTTAAGAGACTTACGAGTTCCTTTAAATCGGTACGTTCGCCATAGGCCACATTATAAACGGTGTTCATCCCTTCTTTATTGTCGGTCGACAAGGCACGGATGTTCATCTCCACCACATTATCTATATACGTAAAGTCCCTTGAAAAACTTCCGTCTCCATTGATTCTTGGAGATTCATACTGCATCAATTGAATCGTAAATTTGGGTATCACCGCAGCATAAGCACCATTCGGGTCTTGGCGTTTGCCAAAAACGTTAAAATAGCGGAGGCCAATGGTCTGTAGACCATAGGTTTTGGAGAAAACATCCGCATAGAGTTCATTCACATATTTGGTGATGGCATAGGGGGATAGGGGTTTTCCGATGACGTCCTCTATCTTGGGCATGGATTTGGAATCTCCGTAGGTGGAAGAACTGGCGGCATATACAAAGCGTTTGACCTTGGCATCCCTGGCAGCTACCAACATGTTAAGAAAGCCGGACACATTGACCTCATTACTGGTAATAGGGTCGTTTATGGAGCGGGGTACGGATCCCAAGGCGGCTTGGTGAAGCACAAAATCTACTTGGGAACAGGCCTTGTGGCAGGTGTTGAGGTCACGAATATCGCCTTCAATCAACTCAAAATTAGGATTGGAATGAAAGGGAGCAATGTTTTCTTTTTTTCCGGTAGCAAAATTGTCAAGGCAAATGACTTGATTTCCATTTTCTAGTAAAAATTCACAAAGATTGGAACCGATAAAACCGGCACCGCCTGTTACTAATATTCGGTAACTTTTATTAAAATTTAATTTTTCAAATGCCATAATTGATTTCGAGAGGTTCTAAATTTAAAAAATAGTTAATGCTGCAAAGAAAGGTAAAAATACTTGTGTACGATAAAGATAATAGATGGATTCCATGTAATATCCGACCTTTTACAATGTAAAAAGCCGACTAAGATAGTATCTTAATCGGCTTGTTTCGAATCAAAAAGTTATATTCATTACTTAGACAAGTAGTAGAGATATTCTTCTAGGTTGGTGTAACCATCCCCGTTGCGGTCTTTTTTACCATCTGATGGGTCATTCGGGTTAAGTCCATTACTTTTTTCCCAATCATCGGCCATACCGTCCTTATCGCTATCCTTATAAGCGGTTCCATTATTTATTGTAGGAAAAAAGCCACTAGTACTAATGTTTCCACTGGAATTTTTATAATGATTAATCAAACGGGAATCCACAGCATCCCTTTTAGGTTTACTGGCACCTACATGGCCAAGTAGTTTACCGTCTAAATCATTTGCGTTAGTGGCATTATAGGAAGATTTTGATTTAGGGTAAGTGAATAGATATGGTTCTATCTCTCCTCTGTAAATAGCTGAGATTTTAGGGTCAATTAAATTATCTTTTAAATACGCATGTGTTGTTTTTATATTTCCTGTGTCCCCATTGGCGGGATCGGGAGGCGTAAGGGTTATAGCGAATTTTGTTGTGCCTGCAAAATCATTGGATTGTTTATAGTAATTACCGATCACATTAAATTTCATACCCTCTGTTCCTGATGTAGCCCAGTTAAATCCGTATACTATATTGTTAACTTGCTCGAAAGTTAATTCTTCATGTTTTACTGTGTTTGCCAGAACATTTCTACTACTGTTCAAGACGAATAAATTATTTAGAACTGATATATTTTTTGCTCCAGCAATTAGCATAGCTCTTGTGCTTTCGCCTAAAATACTATTTTGAATTGTTACATTTTCGGCATATCTAGTAGACAAATTCTCGTCTAATGCCCAAGAAACAGAGCAATGATCTATAATAATATTTTTAATTTTTATCGATTGATTACTGGATCTTACTCTTATTCCATCCATGTTGTGTCCATTTTGAGGGTTTGTGGATGAATTCATTCTAAATCGTAAGTGTCTTACGATGACATTGTCAGCCTGAATACTTAACGAACCGTTTTTTATTAAAATACCTCCACCTGGTGCGGTTTGTCCGGCGATCGTAACGTTACCTCGGCCAGCATATATTGGTAAGTTCGACTTGGCGTTAATAGTCCCTCCTACCTTAAATACAATAGTACGAGGTTCCCTTATTTCCTCCAATGCGTATCGTAGGCTTCCTGGTCCGGAATCATTTAAATTGGTGACCTCTACTACAATACCTCCCCGTCCTCCGGTCGCGTTTTTACCAAAACCCTCTGCCGTGGGAAAGGCCTTTAGTGGGCCTAAGTGAGCCCCGGAATTGGAGCTGCCACCACTACTGCCGCCCGACGAATCAGATCCACCATTATCATTGCTGCCACTGCCACTACTTCCACCGTCGCTGGAACTTCCGCCATCATTATCTGTAGGTGCAGGGCTTACTTTTACAATTTGTTTGACGGTATGGGTCAAGCCTTCGGCATCCTTTACCGTTAAGGCTACATCATACGATCCAGCAGCCTTATAGGTATGGTCCGGGTTTTTCGTAGTCGTAGTAGAACCATCTTTAAAGTCCCATGAGTAAGCGGTTACTTCATTATCATCCTTGGAGTTCCAGGCTTTGAATTCCACCTTAAGCGGGGCATAGCCTTCAAAAGGACCTCCGGAGATGACAGCCACTGGGGCTTCATTTTTGGCCTCCGTAGCCTTAATGCTAAGGGTAGAGGTGTTTTTTAGACCCTCTTCATCCGTTACGGTAAGCGAAACTTCATAGGTACCTTCTTTGGTAAAGGTATGGCTGGGGCTTGCAGACGTCGCCTTGTTGCCATCTTTGAAATCCCAAAAGTAACCGCTAATTTTATGGTCATCGGTAGAGTTGCCCCCATTAAATTTTATTTCCAACGGGATAGCACCTTCTACTTTGTTAGCCGATATTTTCGCCTTGGGCGCTTGATTCTCTTCCTCTTTTTCAGTTACCTTTATCGTAAGGCTTGATTGGTGACTTTCACCTTCTTCATCCTTTACGGTAAGACTTACCTTATAGTCACCTGCTTTCTCAAAGGTGTAGCTGGTGTTTTTATCCTTACTGCTGTCGCCATTACCTAAATCCCAAGAATAGCTCACAATTTGAACGTCATCAGTAGAACCATCACCTTTCAAATTAACTTTTAGGGGGGCTTCTCCTTCCTTGGGAGTGGCGACAATGACGGCTGTTGGGCTTTGGTTGATGGTATCACCGGCATTGACAGGATTTTCTGCGTCCGGCTCGTTTTCAACCAGGGTTTCTGGCGCCTCATCAGGGCGCTCGCTCTCCTCCCCATCTGTGTTCGGAACTTCTTCATTGGTTGCGGATTCCTCAGTGCTGGGAGCTTCCCACTCTTCCATATCATCTCCGCTGATGGCCTCTGCATCTTGCGGGGCTTCATATACCACCACTAGCTTAGGGCCTTGATGGCTTGTATTTTCCTTGGAAGCAAAGGCCAAATCGTCGCCATTTTCATGTTTTAATACCAAGGTAAGAGGTGCATTTTCCAATTTACCCTTTTCTAGGTCGATGCTCTTTGTTTGCCCCACACGATAATCATTGGTAGTTTCGCCCAACAGCGAATCCACTTTAGGAGCGGTGTTGGCAGACAGGTTATTTTCATCCCAGGGGGTGGCATCTCCTTTAAGTACCGATATGGTACCGTCCCCATCGTCCGTGGCAATGGTAAATTCTAGATGGGATTCTTCAATAATTCCACCGATGGAGTCAATCGGGCTAAGGTCGAACATCAAATAACTTTCGCGGCGATTTTCTTCCAAACGAACAATCTCGTCGTTATGGCCTTCCCCATCTTGTAAATAAGCATCCTGAATGGGGGAAAAAACGGTGGTTCGAACCTCCATGGGAACCTTATTGGCCTCCTCATCCACTAGCGGTTCTTCGGTGTCCTCTTCTACGGGCTCCTCTTCAGTCGCTTCTTCTTCCGTTTCCTCCTCTTCGTCCGTACTTGCTTGAGAAATAGGGGGAGTATCAGGATCCAAAATGGCATCCTTTAACAGGTCACTGTCTTTGGAGCAGGATAAAATTAAAATGAGGAATAACAAAACGGAGACCAAAAAAGACCTCGTGACTTTTGTGGGGTAAAAGTTCATAGGGTAGGTAAATATGTTAACTGCTTACTAATTTTTACGAGCGCAGATCGACGAAATGTATTTATAATCGACGAAACGCAATCCGCGCAAAAATAGAACCTTAATTTGATTGTCAAAATTTTTTTTGACTTTTCTTTTCGGAGACCCTAACCCCCTGAAATCTAAAACTATCGAAGCAAGTAGACAAATACGCATGCATTACGTCTATTGGATTTTTAGGAAGTTAATTTTAACTTTATTTTAATAAAAAAATCGACAAACGGCAGGTTTTTGGCAGATTACAAGTGTCTAAGGGAATAAAAAGACCTTTGTGCTGGAAAATGTTAAAGTTTCAATGTGAACTTCTTTTGAAATAAATATCTTGGGAAGTATGTTAAAATTTGTTTGGTTAAAGGTACTTTATTATTAGAAAATTTTCAACCTTGCTAACGATTTATAGCAAGGATTATGGAAAATGATGAATTCGTAGCAATTTTTATTATATATAATCTATGCTACTTGTCTGTCAAACATTAATATTATTTATTTTCCATTATTTTTTAAAACATTTTTAATTTCAAGAGAATACCGGATAGCTCCACTATAATGTAAATGAGATAAATCTCTAAAACCTGAATCTGGTATTTTAAAAGCTGAATGGTCTATTAACGTAGCATTTGGAAGCTTTTTTTCTTTAAACTCTTCATAACCTTTCTTAAGCGGTATATTGTTTTTGTAAAGTTTGGGGTGAACGGGAGTTGCCAATAGAATCATTTCTATATTATTCATCTCACAAAAATCATATATTTTTTGAAGATATAAAGTTTGGTATTTAGAGGAGTGATGCTCCTTGTTCTGTTCTAAGGGTGTCATACGATTCGTGGCTTCCTTTAGCTTGTCATCTTTTAAAGCCTTATACCCACCTAAGAACTTGTAACCTTTGGTTATCATTTGTATATTGTGAAAAATAGTTTGTGGAGTGCTAGTTAATGTAGCTATAGGGTTAGCTTTAAAAAGATTCCAATAATCCTCAAAATCTAGTAAGAAAAAATAGTACTTTATTTGAGTGTTTATTTTTTCCTTCGAAGTAGTCCAAGTGTCCATTTCTTTCATTAAATCATCATAAGCGTATCCAATAATTAATGTATCTATTTGAGGGTTTTTCTCTATAACGGTTTTAAGTTTTACGTAGTCATAGAAGTAGGAGGCTCCACTTTGTGCCAAATTTTTAGCATTAGTTATTATGCTATCATTTAAGGCACATTCTGGATGGGAATTACCTAAAATTAAAATGTTCTTAGAATTTTCTATGGTATAGTCAAATATGTAATTAGTTGTAATAGATGTAATTATAGATAATATTAAAATGCCAATACAGCTAATTGCTAAGAATTTAATTAGGCGGGTTATAAACTTACTCACGTCTTTATTTAATTAGGATTGATTAAAAAAATTTCCTAAAACTGGAAATAGATGAACTCCTGTTGGGATCCTCCGAAGGCAAATATTATAATAATCAGTACTATATAAGTACACCATCTTACCCATCTAAACATGAAAATTTTTTGTTCTACTATCGAAAGGCCATGTTCTTTTCCTCTTTGAAACCATTCAGCTAAAACAAATAGAAATATTAGAAAAAGGGTAGTTTTTGGTAGAATACTAGGTATAGAGAAAAGAGAAGTATGAAACAGTCTTTTTAAATAATCGAATGCGTGCCCTATATTTTCAGCCCTAAAAAAGATCCAAGCAACAACGGTAATCAAAAAAGTAGCGCCCATTTGAACAAGCTCTTTTAGGGATGGGAATAAGTTTTGTTGTGCTACAACGCCTAAGTTTTGTCGGTTTTTATTTAGGAGTAAAAGCGGCAGAAAATAAATAGCATTCAAAGCCCCCCATATTATAAATGTCCAATTTGCCCCATGCCAAAAACCACTAATTAAAAAGATAGCGAATGTGTTGCGCACTTTCATCCATGTTCCGCCCCTGCTACCCCCTAGGGGAATGTAGAGATAATCTCGAAACCATGTAGAAAGCGAAATGTGCCATCTTCTCCAAAACTCTGCAATGTCCCTTGAAAAATAAGGGAAAGCAAAGTTCTTCATTAAATCAAAACCAAAAAGACGTGAAGTTCCGATGGCAATATCGGAATAGCCAGAAAAATCACCATAGATTTGAAATGTAAAAAATAGGGCACCAAGAAATAAGGTACTTGCCGGGTGGACAGAGTGGTTGTTGAAAATTTCATTGGCATAGAAAGCACAATTATCCGCGATAACTATTTTTTTGAATAACCCCCATAAGATTTGTCGTAGTCCATCGACTGCAAATGAATAATTAAAATTTCTTTTTCTATAGAACTGTGGAAGTAGGTGAGTTGCCCTTTCAATTGGCCCAGCTACAAGTTGAGGGAAAAAGCAAACAAAGGCTGAAAACGCAATAAAATCTTTAGTTGGGGTAAGCTTATTTCTATAAATATCTATTGTGTAACTTAAAGTTTGAAATGTATAAAAACTGATTCCTACGGGAAGTAGAATGTTTAAGGAGTTTAAATTGGGTCTGTATCCAAAAAAAGAAAATGCCGTGATAAAGTTATCTACAAAAAAGTTGTAATATTTAAAATATCCAAGAAATCCTAAGTTGACGATGATACTTGTCCAAAGTAGAATTTTACGATTAAGTTTTTTCTCTGATTTTGAAAGTCCAATGCCAACTGAAAAATCCACTATGGTACTAAAGGCAATTAAACTTAGAAATCGCCAATCCCACCAACCGTAAAAAATATAACTGGCAATGACAATAAGTAGGTTTTGAAATTTTATGTTTTTATTGAAGACAAACCAATAAAGAAAGAACACAATAGGAATGAAAATGGCAAATTCTATAGAATTGAATAGCATACTTTAGTACTTATTGTGTCTTGACTTCAAGTTAGCTAATGTACTTATTTATAAATAATTATATATAGTAACTTTTATACCAATCCACAAAGTTTTGTACTCCTACAGAAACTTTTGTATTGGGTTGGTAGCCATAGTCTTTTATCAAATCGGAAACATCTGCCCAAGTACGTTCCACATCGCCGGGTTGTATGGGCATTAGATTCTTTTCTGCCTTTTTACCCATACTATATTCAATGGCTTCGATAAAGTCCATCAGTTTCACAGAATTATTGTTGCCAATATTATAGATGTTGTACTTAGGCCTATTCTCGATAGGCTGGGTAAGTACGCGAGAAACTCCTTCTACAATATCGTCTACATAGGTAAAGTCCCGTTCCATTTTACCATGATTGAATACATTAATCGGCTTCCCTTTCGCAATGGCATCGGTAAATAGAAAGAGCGCCATATCGGGTCTTCCCCAAGGTCCGTAAACGGTAAAAAATCGTAATCCGGTTGTTGGAATATCAAAAAGATGGCTATAGGTATGCGCCATCAGTTCATTACTCTTTTTACTGGCGGCATAAAGGCTGATAGGGTGGTCCACGGTATCCTCCGTTGAAAATGGTATCTTTTCATTAAGGCCATACACACTGGAGCTGGAAGCATATACCAAATGTTCCACTTTATGATGCCGGCAGCATTCCAAAAGATTTAGATAGCCTACAATATTACTGTCTATATAGGCTTCAGGATTTTCAAGACTGTAACGCACCCCTGCCTGTGCGGCAAGATTGCACACCTTACTGATGGAAGCCTTTTCAAATAATGATGGTAGGGCATCCCTGTCTTCCAAATTCATTCGTACAAAAGAGAATTTGTCAGCATGAAGCGCGCTTTCAACCACTTCGTTGAAAGCTCTCGCTTTTTCCCGATCAATCCCCAATTGTTCTAGTCGGCTAAATTTTAGGTTAACATCGTAATAATCATTGATGTTATCCAAGCCAATTACGACATGGCCATCTTTGACCAATTTTTCGCAAAGGTGGTAACCGATGAATCCGGCGGCCCCGGTGACTAAGATTTTCATGATTGGCCTATTTTGTAATACTGAAAGCCAAGAGATTCCATTTTTTCCTTATCCAAAATTCTACGACCGTCAAAAACGAAGGCCGGTTTCAACATTTTGTCAAAAATGCTGTCCCAGGCATAAGTTTTAAACTCATCCCATTCCGTGAGAATGGCTATGGCATGGGCATCTTGAACGGCATCCATTGGGTCTTTAACGACCTTTAGTAAGGCTTTGTTTTCTTCAGGAGAACGGGTGCCTAGATAATCCAAATCAGCATATACTTGTTTTTCGGAGACCTTTGGGTCGTAAACCACGATTTCCGCTTTTTCTTCTAAAAGGGCATCCGCAATATTGATGGCGGCTGATTCTCGGGTGTCGTTGGTGTCCTTTTTAAAGGCCCATCCGAAGAAAACAATTTTCTTGCCTGAAACGGTATTGTATAAGGTTGAAATAATGTTCTCGGCAAACCTTCTTTTCTGGTAATCATTCATGATAATCACCTGTTCCCAATAATCGGCCACTTCGGTCAACCCAAAACTTCTGGAAATATATACCAGGTTGAGAATATCTTTTTGAAAGCAAGAACCACCAAACCCTACAGAGGCATTTAAGAACTTAGGTCCGATACGGCTATCGGTTCCAATGGCGCGTGAAACCTCCGCTACGTTAGCGTCGGTTCTTTCACACAGGGCGGAAATGGCGTTGATAGAAGAAACCCGTTGCGCCAAGAAGGCGTTGGCTACTAACTTAGAAAGTTCGGAAGACCAAACATTGGTCTGTAAAATTCGTTCTTTTGGAAGCCAATGCTCATAAATAGAGCTTAAGGTATCTTTTGCTTCTTGTCCGGAAGGGGTGTCGTCTCCACCAATCAAAACTCTATCGGCCTTTAACAAATCTTCAACGGCCGTGCCTTCCGCCAGGAATTCTGGATTGGAAAGGATTTCAAAGTTGACGCCATTACCGGTGTTTTCCAAGATGCTTTTAATAGCACTCGCTGTCCTTACAGGCAAGGTCGATTTCTCAACAACTATTTTATCGGTTTTGGCTACTTTGGCAATATTTCTGGCGCAAAGCTCCACAAATTTTAAATCGGCCGCTTGTCCTTTTCCTTTACCATAGGTTTTGGTGGGAGTGTTTACCGAAATAAATATGATTTCCGCCTCATCAATGGCTTTGTCGACCTCCGTAGAGAAAAAGAGGTTTTTTCCTCTGACTTCACCCACTATTTCTTTAAGCCCGGGTTCGTAAACTGGAAGCTTATCTAAATCGTTATCGTTCCATTGGTCAATACGTGATTGGTTAATATCCACAACAGTTACCGTTATTTCTGGACATTGACTTGCGATGACGGACATGGTGGGTCCCCCTACATATCCTGCACCAATGCAGCATATCTTATTTACTTTTTTCATGGTAAAGTTCATTAATTGCGGTTGCAAAGATTACCAAATAACTCAAAAAAAACCTACTTTTTTTCGGTTAAAGCGGAATATTTGCGATTAAACGAATGGTGAATTGTATTCTTTGTCAAATGATTTACAGTGCTCAGCGTTTGTTGTCGATTTTTATTTCTTAGGATGAGATTCCGAATTTCGAACGCTTTAGTTCCATTTGCCTTATAAAATGTATAGTTGGTAGTATTTTTTGTAGGGTTGTATGATCTATTCGATTAAGAGTAATTATCTTCGTGCCAATTGTTTGTTTATAAAAGACATGTGCAATAATCAACTAATACCAATTGAACTTCTCTAAATGAAAAAAATATTAATCACAGGAGCGGCGGGGTTCTTGGGATCGCATTTGTGCGATCGATTTATTAAAGAAGGTTACCGTGTGATAGGGATGGATAACCTGATTACGGGGGATCTAAAAAACATCGAGCATCTGTTCAAGCTCAAGAATTTTGAGTTCTACCATCACGATGTCAGTAAATTTGTGAGTGTGCCAGGAAAATTGGACTATATTCTTCACTTTGCTTCCCCTGCAAGTCCCATAGATTATTTAAAAATACCTATTCAAACATTAAAGGTAGGTGCTTTGGGCACCCATAATTTATTGGGTCTTGCAAAGTCTAAAAATGCCCGTATTTTAATTGCTTCCACTTCAGAAATTTATGGAGATCCTTTGGTGCATCCGCAAACGGAGGAATATTATGGAAATGTAAATACTATTGGGCCTAGAGGAGTGTATGATGAGGCCAAGCGATTTATGGAGTCCATTACTATGGCATACAACCGTTTTCACGGGCTGGAAACTAGGATTGTTCGTATTTTCAATACTTATGGTCCAAGAATGCGATTGAATGATGGTAGGGTCATACCTGCCTTTATTGGTCAAGCTTTGAGAGGCGAAGATTTGACCGTTTTTGGAGATGGTAGCCAAACCCGTTCTTTTTGTTATGTGGATGATCAGGTAGAAGGTATTTATAGGTTATTGTTGAGTGATTACGATATGCCGGTAAATATTGGCAATCCTCACGAGATAACCATTCGCGATTTTGCCGAGGAAATCGTAAAACTTACGGGTACCGATCAAAAGGTAATTTACAAGCCCTTACCGAAAGATGACCCTATGCAACGCCAACCCGATATTTCCAAAGCTAAGGAAATACTGGGGTGGGAACCGCAAGTTTCAAGGGAAGATGGGATGAAGGTTACCTATGAATATTTCAAATCCTTGCCAGAAGATGAACTATATAAAAAGGAGCATAAGGATTTTACAGAATATAATAGGAGCTAAGACGCTAGAATTGAGTTCGCTGTAAATTTAAGAATTGTGGATACAATCTACATTACGTCTTTTTACCTGTTTAGGCCGTATGTATTGATGATTGCTTTTATGTGTAATTGGAATTGGAATGCGATTAACCGATTATTTCAACATCTTTAACCAATTATCTCCTAATGGAAACTATTAAGAATTAGTTTTACGCATCATGAAATTTAATGAGCTTTTTTTTATACCCCAATCTTGAAAGAATTAAACCCAAGCTAGTGAAAACAGTGACACATACTAAAATTTGGTTGTCTTCTCCCCATATGGGCGAAAATGAGCAGAAATATGTACAGGAAGCCTTCGATACCAATTGGGTAGCACCCTTAGGGCCCAACGTTAATAATTTTGAAAAGGCCATAGAGGACTATGTTGACGAAAATGTGCATGTTGCCGCCCTTAGTTCCGGTACTGCCGGTCTTCATTTAGCCCTTGAACTTTTAGGGGTGGGTTTAGGGGATGAAGTACTTTGTCAAAGTTTTACTTTTTCGGCATCTGCCAACCCCATTAAATATCTAGGCGCTACCCCAATTTTTGTGGATAGTGAAAGCGATACTTGGAATCTTTCCCCAGAGTTACTGGAAAAAGCTATTAAAGATAGGCTGGCCCAAGGGAAAATGCCAAAAGCAATTGTAGCTGTTCACCTTTATGGAATGCCCTATAAGGTTGCCGAGATTACAGAAATTTCAAAAAAATACCAAATTCCAATTGTTGAGGATAGTGCGGAGGCTCTGGGTAGTTCTTGCAATGGAATCAAATGTGGTAGTTTTGGTGATATAGGAGTATTTTCCTTTAATGGAAATAAAATTATAACCACTTCAGGGGGAGGGGCTTTAATTTCCAAAAAAGAGGAGTACAAGAAAAAAGCCGTTTTTTTGGCTACACAGGCTAGGGATGAAGCGCCACATTATCAACATTCCCATGTGGGATATAATTACAGAATGAGTAATGTGTTGGCAGGAATTGGACGTGGCCAAATGGAGGTTTTGGATGATAGGGTTGCGGCCAGAAGGTTCAATCATGAATTTTATAAGGATCAGTTGATGGAAAATTCAAATATTGAGTTTTTAGAAGAGCCATCTGGGTTTTATTCCAATAGATGGCTTACTTGTATTTTGACACCTTCTTATGAGGTTAGGGAGAAAATAAGATTGGCCCTTTTAGATGAGGATATTGAATCGAGACCCTTATGGAAACCCATGCATTTACAACCTATCTTTAAAGGTTGTGTAAACTATACGGATGGTACTTCAGAAGATTTGTTCAACCGTGGTCTTTGCTTGCCTAGCGGTTCAAATCTTGAGGAAGAGGATTTACATAGAATAGTTTCTCTTATTAAAAATGTAATATAACAATCATGATAAAGAATTATTTAGTCAATTACGCCCATAGATACGCATCCAAATGGCTGGTCTTGCTCGTAGACGTTTGCATGATTGTCATTTCTTTTGTCCTTTCTTATATCATTAGGTTTAACCTAACCTTGAATTTTGATATTGACAAATTGTTCGTTCAATTGCCTATAATTTCCTTAATATCAACGGCTTCCTTTGTATTTACTGGCTCCTATAAGGGGGTAGTAAGACATACAGGGGTAAGGGATGTGTACAACATTTTTAATGCTATTTGTCTATCCAGCATTCTGTTGATATCCATGGTTTTGTTTAATAGGGAACTTGGAGTTTTTGATAATTTTACGGTGCCATTAGGCATTATTATCATTCATAGTTTATTGAGCTTTGTTGCTCTTACGAGCTCCAGATATGTTTTTAAGTCCTTGTACAACAATCTTATGGCCCGAGATTTTAAAATCAATAAAAACGTTTTGATTTATGGTGCTGGCGAATCTGGAATTCTTACACAGAATGCCTTGGTAAATCATACCAAAAGCAGGGTAAGAGTAGTGGGATACGTAGATGAAGACGTAAAAAAGGTAGGGAAACAAATTAATGGGGTAAAGGTTTTTCATAAAGACATTCTTTCAAAAGATTTTATTGTAAAAAATAGCATATCAGAAGTTATTTTCTCTATCCAAAACATAGACCCTAGTCATCTTAAATTGTTGGTAGAAGGGCTCGTTGATTTTCCGGTGCAAGTGAAAATTGTACCTCCCGTAGAGCAATGGATCAATGGCGAGCTCAAGGTCTCTCAAATCAAACAAATTCAGATTGAAGATTTATTGGATAGGGCACCTATTAGCATTCGAAACTCTAAAATTTCGGATGAAGTAAAAAATAAAGTAGTGCTTGTTACAGGTGGTGCTGGGTCTATTGGAAGTGAAATAGTAAGACAGCTCTGCACTTATGAGTACAAATCACTGTTGATAATTGATCAAGCAGAATCCGCCCTTTATGATCTTCAGCAGGAATTAAAACAAAATGGCTACCATAACTTCATTCCTGTGGTGGGAGATGTTCGTGACAAAAATAGGTTGAACAACCTTTTTCAAGAGCACAGACCTGATATCGTTTTTCATGCAGCAGCTTATAAGCATGTGCCCCTTATGGAGTATAACTCCTATGAGGCCATTAAGATAAACATTGCGGGAACCAAGGTTGTTGCTGATCTTTCAATGGCCCATGGCGTAGAGAAATTCATACTTATTTCTACGGATAAAGCTGTAAACCCAACAAACGTAATGGGGGCTACCAAAAGGATAGCTGAAATGTATGTTAGTTGTATGCAACAGGAGGGTAAAACCAAGTTCATAACTACTAGATTTGGTAATGTATTGGGCTCTAATGGGTCCGTTATTCCATTGTTCAAAAAACAGATTGAAAAAGGAGGGCCCTTGACCGTTACACATGCTGAAGTAACCCGGTTTTTTATGACCATTCCGGAGGCATCTCAATTAGTTCTGGAGGCTGGTGCCATGGGCGATGGTGGAGAAATCTTCATATTTGATATGGGAGAATCCGTAAAGATTTTTGATTTGGCCAAGAATATGATCAAATTATCCGGTCTGAAGTATCCTGAGGATATCGATATTAAAATAACCGGACTTAGGCCTGGGGAAAAGTTGTATGAGGAGCTTTTGGCCAATGGGGAGAATACCCTACCAACCTATCATAAAAAGATAATGATCAGTAAAACAAGGGAGGTTGATTATACCCATGTAAGGTCAAAAATCGATGAACTTTGTGTTTCAAATATGTTCTTTAATGGTAGTACGGTTGCCTTGATGAAAGAAATTGTTCCAGAATATATTTCTAACAATTCTGAGCTATGTAACCTTGATAAAAAGAAAGAGAAGCTCACGAAGACAGCGCCATTAAAAAGAGTTTTATAATCTTTTTCACTATCATTGCACCTAAAAATTTTACTATATGAATCGCTTACGAACAACCTTTGGATTTCTATTTTTAATATCTATCACCTCATTTATACTAACTTCTTGCGCATCCAGGAAAGAAGTGGTCTATTTTCAAAACACAGGTGACTTTGAGACCTTGGTGGATAAAAATAGTTTTACCCCCAAATTTAAAGTAGATGATCAGGTCAGTATTTATGTTTCAACTCTGGATAAGGAGGCAAGTGCTCCTTTTAACCTTTTTAGAGGGGCTTCTGAAGAAGGCGGTTTTGGGAGACCAGAGCAAGTAGATTACCTAGTTGATAAAGATGGTGAAATAGATTTTCCTGTTATAGGGAAAATTAAGATTGCTGGTTTATCTGCAGAAGAGGTGCGTATGTTGTTAAGAGACCGTTTATCGGAATATCTTAAAGACCCCATCATCAATATTCGCTTGAGGAACTTTAGCGTAACTGTTTTAGGTGAGGTGAACAGACCTGGAACCTACCCGGTTAATGGGGAGAGAATTACTGTTTTAGAAGCTTTGGGGCTTGCAGGTGATTTAACTATTAAGGGATTAAGGGAAAATGTTATGGTCATCAGGGATTTTGACGGGACTAAGGTGTATACTCGTATTGATTTGACCAACAAAGACGCCTTAAGTTCTCCAGTCTATTACTTGACCCAGAATGATGTGGTGTATGTGGAACCAAACAATTCGGCTATCAAAACATCTTCTTTGGACAATAGAGCTTCCATTTATGTATCGGTTGCCTCTTTGTTAATCACATCTACCGTTTTATTGATCACTAGAACAAACTAGGATTGAATTTTAAAAGATATCAATGAGTTCTGATTCCACAAGTTTTACGGGTAATTTAGACCTAAAGGAAACCCTTGACAATTATACAAAGCATTGGAAGTGGTTTTTACTTAGTATTTTTATTGCTCTTATTCTAGCATTTATTTATATCCGGTATGCTACTCCTAAATATGCCGTACAGACCCAGATTCAAATACTGGAAGATAAGGCCTCTGGCTCTGAGTTGGATGTGTTTCAAGATATTCCTATCCTGGGAGGTGGCAAAAACAAGGTAGAGGATGAATTGCAGATTATAAATTCTAGATCAAATTTCATTCAGGTTGTCAAGGACTTAAACCTTAACAGTAAGATTTTATTACAGGGGAAAATAAAAGAGATGGAGCTTTACAAGAACCCTCCTGTAAATATTAGTTTTATTGCTGCGGATAGCGTACTGAACAGGGCTAAATATGAATTTTTTATAACCATAGCTTCGTCTACCACATTTGGTTTTACAGAAGAAGAGGACAAGCCGGTCAAAGTATATGCTTTTGGGAAAAATATTCCTACCCCCATTGGTGATATCGTTATTACGCCAAACGTAGGAATTTTCGAAAATTACAAAGACAGGCAACTTAGAGTGGCGGTAAATCCGATCAGTGACGTAGCTCGATCGTATCAAAAAAGTATAGTGGTATCGAATCCTGGAGAATTTTCGAATATCGTGAATCTTACGTTGGAAGATGCCATTAAGGAAAAAGCAACCGATATTCTTGATGCCTTGGTAAATGTTTATAATCAAAATGCCATTGAGGATAAACAAATCATTGCTGATAGAACTTCTAATTTTATTGATGAAAGGATTGCCAATATTGCAACCGATTTATCTAGTGTTGACCAATCTGCTCAAGATTTTAAAACGGAGCGTGGGGTTACGGATATAGCGGCTGAGACGAATGTAAACCTAAATGTAGGTGTAGCCAACCAACAAGAATTGGCCAATGCCCGTAATCAATTGAATATTGCGGCTTCCATGCAGCAATTGGTGCAGCAGCAAGGCAATTATGAGGTGTTGCCTACAAACTTGGGACTTTCAGACCCCAGTATAACCAGTACTATAGACCGTTACAATCAACTGGTATTGGAGCGAAGAAGACTTTTAAAAAGTTCCAATGAGAAAAACCCTGTGATTGTCAATTTAGATCAACAGATTTCGGGGCTTAAAAATAGTATGCAATCAAGTCTAGGAGGAACGGTGAACAACTTGGGTATGACAGTAAACTCTTTGAGTAGTCAGCAAGCTCGATTTAATTCCAAAATATACTCTTCTCCGGCTAATGAGCGAGCTCTCAGGGATATTACAAGACAGCAGCAGACAACCGAATCCCTTTATCTTTATTTGTTACAAAAAAGAGAGGAAGCTCAAATTACGGCAGCTTCTAGCTCACCGAAGTCAAAAGTAATTGATAGGGCCTATAGCGTTAGTAACCTGCCGGTATCCCCAAAAAAGAAAATAATTTACTTGGCTTCCATAATTTTAGGTTTGTTAGTTCCCTTTTCCATAATATATGGGCATAATTTGTTGGATAATAAGATTCACAGTATGTACTCCTTGGAAAAAGAAGTGAAAAATATTCCTATTTTAGGTGAATTACCAAAGTTATCCAAGAATGATGGTAAACTGGTCATTAAGGAAGATAGGTCTGTTTTAGCGGAGTCTCTTAGAATTATTAGGACCAACCTTGACTATTTACTCAAAACCAAAGAGAAAAATACAGGAAAAGGAAATGTCGTTTTTGTAACCTCCAGTGTTCCTGGCGAAGGAAAAACATTTCTTTCAACCAATCTTTCCATGATATTGGCAAGCACCAATAAAAAAGTGTTGTTAATTGGAGGGGATATTAGAAATCCAAAACTATATACCTTCTTCACTGGAAACGATGTTGATAAAATGTCGAAGCCTAGTAGAAATAAGGATGCAGGCTTAACGGAATACCTTTATGACAACACCTTGGAAATCAAGGATATTGTTAATCCTATGCTAGTTCATCACAATACTATAGATGTAATTTATTCCGGTAGAATACCACCCAATCCGGCGGAATTATTAATGAGTTCACGAATAAAGGAACTTTTGGACCAGGTTTCCAAAGATTATGATTATGTAATTGTGGATACGGCACCTTTGATGGTCGTAACGGATACCCTTCTTATCAGTGAGTATTCAGACTTAATGATTTATGTGACAAGGGCCGGTGTTACCGAAACAAAAGCAGTTCAATATCCTATTAAATTAAAAGAAGAAGGTAAGCTTAAAGACATTTCCTTTGTAGTTAATGACGTTGAGGCCAGTAAACTGGGGTACGGTGGTAAATACGGGTATGGCTACGGCAAAACCCAAAAAAAATGGTGGAAATTCTAACACTTTCAAATTTCAAAAAGACCTTGATTTATTCAAGGTTTTTTTGTGAATTATAAATTTATAACTACCTCGATTTAAATTAGTAATAGTTAGAAGTAAATCTCGAGGTGCAACTTACCGATGAAGGCTGGGTTTTTAACGAAAACCGGTAGGGTAAATAATGGCCAAGGTGTTATTGATTTATATTTACTCTTGGCTTGATGAAACTTTCATCTCAACCGACAAGAACACAAGAACAGAATTATGAAAAGAAAGTACGATTTAAACCTGCTGATTTTATCATTCACATTATTGTTATTTTGCATTGTTCAAGTTAGAGCTCAGTTAACAGACGAATTTGCAAAAGTTGATATTGTTACAGGCCTCTCCAACGCAACTAATTTTAAATTTGCGCCAGACGGAAGAATTTTTATTCTAGATCGTTTCGGAGAGATTCTAATTTACAAACCTGATCAAAAATTTACAGTTTCGGCTGGAACTCTTCCCGTTTATCATGAACATGAAGATGGTTTAGTGGGGATTGCCGTAGATCCAGATTTTGAAACTAATAATAAGATTTATTTACATTATGCTCCCATTGATTTTGTCGGTTATAGAGTTTCCCGATTTAGTGTCAACGGTGATCAAATAGACTTTAATTCAGAAGAGGTCATTATTCAATGGAACACTTCGCGATCAGCTTTATGGCATTCGGGGGGTGACATGGATTTTGATTCTCAGGGCAACCTTTATATTGCAACTGGAGATAATACCACATATGGTTCAAAGGAGTATGCTCCAATAGATGAAGTTGATTCCGATTATAGTGCAGAAAAGGCCTCCTCTAATACAAATGATTTAAGAGGAAAAGTTTTAAGAATCAAACCCGGTCCTGGTACGAGCTATTCCATTCCCGCTGGCAACCTATTTCCGCCAGGAACATCAGATACGAGACCAGAAATCTACGTAATGGGTGCTAGAAATCCATATCGGATTTTTGTGGACAAAGAGTATAATGATTGGTTGTTTTGGGGAGAAGTTGGACCTGATGCAAATTACAATGATCCAGAAAATCCAAATGGTCCCCTTAATGAATTGGGTCCTGAAGGAAGAGACGAAATTAATTTGACCAAGCAGGCTGGTAACTATGGTTGGCCCTATTTTTCTGGAGCTGACAATGCAGCCTATCAAATAACTTACACAAATCCAAAGTACTATAACAATCCCTCTGCACCAGAGAATGTATCCAAATGGAATACGGGACTAACCGTCTTACCTCCAGCAGAGCCCGCTTGGATAGAAAAGTTTCATAAATGTTATTTAGCAGGTTTTAGATATAATTATGTAGATGATGATTTGTTGGATAAGCAACGGCTTCCTGCTGAATTTGATGATTTGTTCTTTTATTTTGATTTTAATACGAGTCGTATTTGGGCAGTAGATATGACAGCTGATGGTTCTATTATCTCTGAAGAACTACTTTCCACTAGTGTTTTTCCCGGTTCAGGAAATAGTTTAGATGGTTACATAGATATGGAATTGGGGCCTGATGGCAAAATGTATATTTTAGCATACGGAGAAGGTTGTTGTCCTCAAGATATTCCTAATGGTATCGGTAAGCTTATTCAAGTTAATTATACAGGTATTACAAGCAATTCTCCTCCGACTGTAGTGATGGAGGCAGATGTTACTAATGGAGCCTTGCCTCTCAACGTTAATTTCTCAGGAGACCAGACTACAGACCCTAATGATGATTCCCCTTTAACCTATGCTTGGGATATAGATGTAGACGGAATTGTTGATTATACGACTCCAAATATTCAACACACTTATAATTTGGAGGGTACCTATACGGCTCAGTTAAAGGTTACGGATCCGGAAGGAGCTGTTGGAGCTAAAACTATTACCATTTATGCAGGTAATACTCAAGCCGATTTTAGCTTTAATTCTCCAGTAGATGGCGGTTTCTTTAATTGGAACGATGATACAGATTTTAATTTGGTCACTACGGATGCAGAGGATGGGGTGATACCCTGTGAAGATGTAAATGTAATTCCCTCATTGGGCCATGAAAACCACTTTCATGATGTAGGTACGATAGATGCCTGTACCACTTCCATTAATCTAGGTGATGGTGGACATCAAATAGATGGGGAAATGGATATATTTTATGTTATAAATACTAATTATACCGATTCTGGAGGACTTATTTCTAGAAGCCAAATACGGGTGCATCCAAAAAGGAGGGAAGCGGAATATTTTGATACCCAAAATGGTGTAACGATTATTCCTAACACCTATGAGCTGGAGGGAGCCTCAAGTGCCATCCAAGTCAATAACAACTCTTTTATTTCTTTTACAGGCCGTAATTTGTTGAATATGAATGCTGTTAAGTACTTGGTGTCAAGTTCAAATGCCGGAGGAAGTATTGAGTTGCGCTTGGACAGTCCCACGGGTACGTTGGTTGCTACAACAACTATACCTTCTACAGGGGGTAATGATAACTGGCAATATGTAGAAACGCCAATTACCAATCCGGGTGGTAAACATGATTTATACTTTGTGTTTAAAAATTCTAGTGTATCGCAAGACATATTCCGTCTTAATTATGTAGAATTTTTGGGTGATGGTGTTTCCGAAGATAATACCCCGCCCACAGTTAAACTAGTTGAGCCCGATGGAAACAACAAAGTGGTAATCAAATTTTCGGAATACGTTAATGAGAGTACAGCTGAAAATGTTGCTAACTATACCATCACCAATGGCGTTACAGTACAGAGTGCCGTTCTACAACCAGATGGTCAAACAGTGTATTTAAATACAAGTCAATTAAGTGCAGGTGTGGATTACAACTTAAGTATTTCCAATGTTCAGAATACTAGTGACGTTACCATGGCAACGGATAGTTTTAGCTTTTTCGTTTTCGAGGAAATACGGATTAATGTAGGTGGTAATCAAGTTACAGGACCTGGTGGTGAGATTTTCCAGGCCGATAATTATTTTAATACAGGTAGTGTATATGTTAATGAGGTAACCATTGAAGGAACCGCGTATGATGAGCTGTATCAATCGGAACGATACTCCTCTAATAAAGGTTCAATAGCGTATGAGATCCCTGTAGCGCTTACTGGGGAGTATGATATTCGTTTACATTTTGCGGAATTGTTTTTTGGAGTAGATGAAGATAAATTGGATGAAGGGGCAGGTTCTAGGGTATTCAATGTGGTCATTGAAGGTCAAGAAGTGCTTTCCAATTTTGATATATTAGCAGAAACAGATCCCGCTACCGCGCTTGTAAAGGATTTTGATAATGTAAATATTTCCGATGGTTTTGCTAGTATAATTATCAATGGGGTCGTTGAAAGTTCGAAAATCAATGGTATTGAAATTTTGTCAAAGGACACCTTTGAGGGAGGGAGTACAAATGCCGATATTATAATTACATCACCTTCTAATGGGTGGGATGTTAACCAACCGTTTGAAGTGGCTTTCAGAGTGGAGAATTGGGTGATCAATGAAGGAGATACACATTTACATTATTACATTGATGGTGAAATGGTGGATCGATACTATGGCTATGACCCAATAGCAATTGATGAACTTTCTCTTGGAGAGCATACCATAAGAGTTGAATTATTTAATGCAGACCATAGTGGAACGGGAATTTTTGATCAAGTAACTGTCAATGTAACAGGAGCCATTTCATGTAATGAAACAGCCTTTCCTGATTCTTGGGTAGTTCATGAATTTGATGAAAATCCGTACACCGTAGTTTACACCTTTGCTGATGATGATTTGGATGGTGACGGGTTAAAGGATATCGTAACAGGAGGTTGGTGGTACAGCAACCCTGGTTCCGCAGGAGGAAACTGGGAAAGAAACACTATTGGCAATAACTTTGGAAATGTTGTACACGTCTATGATTTTGATGAGGATGGGGACATGGACTTATTGGGGACGGCTTTGGGCATTTCCCCAGATTTAGAATATGAAAGCGCACAGTTACTTTGGGCCCAAAATGATGGTAAAGGGAACTTCACAGTTTTCAATAATATACCTGCAGGGGATACGGATTATAACGAACCCTTTCTTGCAGGAATAGCGGGTGGGGTTTTTGAAAATAATGGTCCTTATCGTATGGCAATTAATTGGAATGGTGCCGAATCAACGGGTTCTCCGGTTCAAATGTTGACTCCCCCTTCTAAGGATAATGTTACCACAGAAACTTGGAGTCTTGTTGACATCAGTAATGATAGCTCGGGAGAGGATATTCAGGCAGGGGATATTGACCGTGACGGGGACTTGGATTTGTTTCAAGGAGTCAATTGGTTACGAAACAATGGCAATTTACAATTTGAGACGTTTTCAACCGGAATTACTTATGTAACAACACCGGATAGAGCACAATTAGCGGATTTTGATAGGGATGGAGACCTTGATGCCGTAGTAGGTCAGTTGAGTGCGAATACGTCTGATCCCGCACGAGATGAGTTTTCTTGGTTCGCAGCGCCGTCGGATCCCACACAGCCTTGGACCAAAAACCTTTTGAGCGATAATGTAAAGGGAAGCTTGAGTGTATTTGCCATAGATATAGATTTCGATGGTGATAAGGATATCGTAGTAGGGGAATGGCGAGGTAATCATCGGTTGATTGCATTTGAAAATGATCTCTGTGGTTCAGGGCAGTTTATAGAAAGGGAAATTGATAATGGGGCATTGGATTATGAGCATCACGATGGTGCAAGGGTAGTTGATATTGATAGTGATGGAGATTTGGATGTGGTTTCCAATGGTTGGTTGAGAAATAAAGTACTTCGAATTTATGAGAATACTTCTGCTTTAGTGACAGATGGTAGCCCATCTGTGAATGCAGGGGAGGACCAATCCGTAGTTCCGGGAACTGCTGTAAACCTAAATGGTAGCGGCAGTGATCCTGATGGAGGAACCGTTACTTTTGCATGGAGCCAAACGAGTGGTCCTTCAATTACATTAAACAATAGCACTTCTGCCAGTGCTACAACTACTAGTCTAACGGAACCCGGCACTTACGTCTTTAGGCTAACGGTTACGGATGACGAAGGTGAAATGGCTTTTGATGATGTATCCATCATCGTAACTGGCCAAATAGGAGTTACCAATATCAATGCCGGAGGCCAGGCATTTAGTTTTGGTGGTACTAACTGGGCAGCTGATCAGTATTCAAACGGAGGTTCGGTTCTTACCAATGCAATTGAAATTGCCAATACGGAGAATGATCAATTGTATCAAACCGAAAGGTATAGGACGAGCGGAAATTTAATTTATGAGATTCCCGTTTCAAATGGAACTCACAGTGTCAATCTCCATTTTGCCGAAATATACTTTGGTGTGCCAGGTGATGGTACTGATGGAGGTGCTGGTTCTAGGGTTTTCAACATAGATATCGAAGGTCAGGGAATAAAGAACAATTATGACATATTTGTTGCCGCCGGGGGGGCAGCTTCAGCCATTGTTGAAAGTTTTAACGACATTGAAGTGAACGACGGTAATTTGACCATAACCTTAATTCCTGTAACGGAAAACCCGAAGATTTCCGGTATCGAGATTGTTCAACCAACATCGGATTCAACTCCTCTAGTAGAAGCAGGAGAAAACATACAAATTACCCTGCCAAATAACAGTGTGGTTCTAACCGGAACGGGTTCTGACCCAGATGGCGGACCGGTGAGCTTCTTATGGGAAAAAGTAAGCGGCCCAAGCGCAACTTTGAGCGGAGAAGATACGGCGCAATTAAATTTAAGTAATTTGCAAGCAGGGGTGTATGTATTTAGGTTAACGGTTACGGATGACGAGAATGAATTCTCTAGCGATCAGGTGAGTGTTACCGTAGTTCCGGAAAACGGATTGTTAGCGGTAATAGATGCAACGCCCAATGAAGGAGAAGTTCCTTTGGAAGTTACCTTTACAGGAAGCAATTCAATGGGAGAGGTTAGTTCTTATCTATGGGATTTTAAAGATGGGCAATCTTCTACTGATGCGAATCCGGTTCACACTTTCGATAATATAGGAACTTATGAGGTTGAATTGACTGTTACCGATATGGGTGGCAATCAACATACTTCGCAAATTATTATTGCGGTTCTTAACATAGGGGAAGGCAATAAATTAGGACTTGTGATTCGTAAAAACCCAGTGACCGAAGGTATTTTAGGGTTTAGGATTGATAACGAACCTGATGACATGAAAATATTAGGAGTCAATCTTCATGACCAGCAGGGTAAACTTGTCAATGCTTTTGGAACCTCGCAAATTACTGTAAAGGGAGACGGTTCTTATGAGATAATCGTGGATACATTGACAGATGGGCTTTACTTTTTAAGGTTAGCCTTAAATACGGGTGATATATTAAACATCAAAATATTAGTTGACAATTGATGTAAAAAAGAGACGGGCGCCTAATGGCGCCCGTCTCTTTTAAAGATTTGTTGATTTAGTAAAAATTAGCAATAGTCCTATCTACTATTGGGATAATTTTTTCTTCTGTTTTTTGACTTATAGTAATTTTCTTTAAGGCTTCAATTTGTCGTAGGTTATGGATATCCGATCCCACAAAATCAATAAGGTTATCCTCTAAAAGCTCTAGTGCCATTTTCTGTACTTCCTTACCATAGTAATCACTTAAAGAAAGTAAGTTCATTTGGTAAAGCATTCCTTGCTCTTTGTACTCTTTATATTTTCTTTTCTTAAAATGTAAGAAACCATATCTCTCCGGATGTGCCAGAATGGTAAAATAATTTTTCTCGGCAGTTTTCTTTATGGCCTCGTCGAAATTGATGGGAGGTTGTAGATAAGACATTTCCACCAGTAAATAATTTCCTGCTAAGGACATTACTTTGTTTTGGTCCAACAGGTTCTCAAAATTATCATCGATCATATGTTCTGCAGAGGCCTCCAGGGATTCAACTTCCCACTTTAGCTCGGTCAGCTCTTCACTTAATTTGTTCAAGGCAGCAGAAATTGTTTTGGGCGTATTGGGATAATAGTTATGCATGATATGTGGGGTTGCTATAAACTTCCTGATCCCAATTTCCTGCATTCCTTTTATAAGATTGATAGAATCTTCCACTGTCTTAGCCCCATCATCTATGCCCGGTAAAATATGATTATGGATATCAACTATCCCCTTGAGGCTATCGACCAGAAATCTTTTTTTGCTGAAAAAATTGAACATATGTGAGCGCTACTAATTCTGTTCTAATTAAACGATGAAAAATCAATTTTCATGCAATGCAAAGATACGTTAGAAGAATGCGCATAGAAAATCAAAATTTTGAGCCTATTTTAAACAAAAAAGTAGCGGTTATAACCGCTACTTTTTCAATATATTGGCAATACTATATTTAGAAGTTAACAGAGATTTTCCCTCTTAGGAAAAAAGGAGTTCCAGGGGTAAAGTGGATTTCTTCAAAGGATTGTGGTTCATTAAATAACCTGCTTTCCGTTGCAAATTGTGTTTCGTTCCATTCGGTATCAAATAGGTTTTCCACGATTAATCCCAATGTCCAGTTTTTGATATTGTAATTGAGATTTAAATCAGTTACGAAATAACCTTCGGCTACAATTGAATTGTCTTCATTGGCCGGTCTGTCCTTGATATATCTATAGTTGATGCCTCCCGAAAAATTATGGATATTGCTAAAAGATAATCCTGCGCTAGAAGTCAGGTCAGGTGCTAAGGGAATATAATTTTCGCCGTCTGGATCTTCAATGCTTCTTGCGTAGGTGTAATTTACATCCCCATTGGCGTAAAGCCAATCGGTCAACTGATATCTTAAACCAAAATCGACCCCTAGTCTTTTTGTTTCTCCACTTGGTTCCACAATACCGGCATCTCCCACATAAACGAATTCTTGTTGTAAATAAAGATACCATAGGGCCGCATTGACCACTAAACGGTCTGTAGGTTTTAGAATGGTGCCCAAGTCTGAGCCAATGGCAAGCGGTAATATTTCTTCCCCACTTTGCGCCGTGACTACGCGACTGTCATTAGAGTGAAAGCCAATACCTGTTTTAGAGAATAACTGAACATTTGGCGAAGCGGCATATATCAAATTCAATTTGGGGCCTAGGAACAATTTTTGCTCTCCCTTGTTGTCATAGGCTTCCGTAAGTAGATTTTCATAATCAAATTTAAAATAGTCCAACCTCAAGCCTGGATTAATCGTCCATTTGTTTTTCTTGTAGGTAAGGTCAAAGAATCCATAAGCATTCAGTTCGTCTACATTTCCATAGGCCAGTCGTTCTAATAGCGTTTTTCTATTGGCCGTTCTTGATAATTGTACATCGTTCACATCATCGTACCTAAAACCAATGCCTGTTTCATATTTTAATTGAGAATCGTGGTTACCCACATGCACAGAATGTTGGTATGCGGTCTCCGCCCCTATAATTGTTCTATTTTCATATTGCCTTATCTGATCGCCGTTTACGGGGTCCTCCAAGAAAAAGGTAAAATTGGAAAATAGTTCAAAATCATAATTTGATACATAGGCTTTTGATCTTACGCTTGAGTGTTCGTCAAGTTGCTTGGTGTGATTCACAAGGAAATTGGACCTACTGGTATTGCCTCCCTCAGTATCATCGATTGCACCGAAACGACCAATTAAACCTTGATCAACCGCCCGTTGGGGTATTTGCCCGGAAGCATCCCATTTACTCTGAAAATGAGAAATGGAAATGGTAAGATCCTGGTCTTTTCTGTTGTTGTAGTTGTACCTACCCATGACATTTAGACGATTGAAGTTCTGGGAAGATTCAAACGGACCATCTGATAACAACATTTCCGATGCAATATAGGCGTTACTGAAATCACTTTCTGCAACCTTGAACATCCCCAAAGTTCTTAGGGTATTAAATTGCCCCACCTCTACTGAAACCATACTGCTTTCAATTTTCTTCTTCAATTTGAGGTCTACATATCCGGCAGTATTAAAATTTCCCTTATTTGCATGGTAGGGACCTTTGCCAAAATCTAAATTATCTATGGTTTCTGGAATAATAAAATGCATATCTGCATACCCCTGTCCATGGGCATGTGACACCATGTTTATGGGCAAACCGTCAACGCTTAGGGCTACATCCGTACCGTGATCAACATCAAATCCTCTTAAAAATATCTGTTCTGCTTTTCCGCCACCGGCATGCTGGCCGATTATTAAACCTGGAACTTTTCGCAATATTTCCTGTGAGGATTTCACCGGGCTGGTTTTGACATCAACGTTTACGAAATTACTTAGAGCATTTACCTTGGAAACCAACACAACTTGGTCGAGACTTACTACGGACTCTTGCAAAACGATTTCAACTGATCCGTCCAACAAGTCTTCCGTTATTGTCAATTCGTAATTTTTATAGCCTAGACTGTAAAAGAATAGCTGATCGCCTACAGAAATATCATCCAGTTCAAAATAGCCGGAAACATTGGTGTACGTATAGCCACCTGTAGTCTTATTATATACACCTACACCTTCTAGACCAACTTGTTTTTCGTTGGTAACGGTACCATAAAGGTCATGTGCCTTGAGAGAATATCCTGTTAAAATCAACAGGATAATAGTAATTATATTTTTCATTTATTTAAAATTTAGTAAGTCATATGGCTGTGTGCAATAGGAACCTTAAGGACATTTCTTAGAAGGAATATCCTATTGCTCCAACAGCTTTGGTAATTGGCCTAAAAGAGTTTAATAGTTTCTAGCTAGGCCATTATTTAATTGAAAAAAGAAATCTCTTTTCTTCGAAGTTTTCTTAAATAGAAATAAGATTAGGCGGGTGTAGTATTTTACTATAATACCCCTCTACCAAGGGAAGGGATATTTTTATAAAGTTGGCCTTTTTCTCAAAATTGTGAATAGGAGTTAATTTTATATTCGTTGAATTGATATGTTTATCCAGGGAAATCAAACTTTGAAAGTTTTGATCTTGTTTCTTTTGTTCTGAGTGTTCTTGGAACAACGAATCAAAAAAGTCTATTAATTGATGATGGTGTGAAACGGATGGATGTTCATGTTCTTGATGATGGTGGTATTTGCTTTCTGACCCATGCGAATGATGATGTACAAGGACCGCCGGTTGTTCCATAAAATGGGAAAGGTCATGAAATACCTCGCTAAGCATGGCGTGCATGGGGTTGGCCAAATAGCATAAGGCCATAAAAAGAGCACCATATTTTAGGAGATTCTGTTTCAATTACTTTAAGTTGGTTTATCGTATCTACGAGTTTATTTTAAAAAGGTTTTAGTTTTCTAAAAGTTCAGTAAGCGTTTTTTCAATGTAATTCGCATAGGCTTTAATACTCGGGTATTCAAATACTTTATTCAAAGGGAAGTTGGTCTCTATTTCCTCATTGAGTCTCGCGGTCACTCTAATGGCCGCCAATGAATGACCTCCTAGAGCAATAAAATCATCGTGTATTCCCACCTTATCCAGTTTTAGCACCTCTTTCCAAATGCCCTCTAGAAGCTCCTCAATTTCATTTCTAGGGGCTTCATACGGGGTATCGAGTTCTATTTGAAGGCTTGTTAGCTGTTGTAGCGCCTTTTTGTCTACCTTTCCGTTTTTCGTAAGTGGTAGTTCGTTCAATTGTTTAAATTGGGAGGGGACCATGTAGGAGGGGAGCTGTTCTCGCAAGGTAGTATTTAATTGTTTTACGGATACTCCAGGGTTTCCGGTATAGTAGGCAACCAATCTGTCACTATTGGCCCCACCCTCCTCGTCTTCTTTAGAGTAACCAATTTCAGACATGATTCTCTTTACCTCGGTTTCGTCAATTACCTCGTTTATTTCATCCAAGGTTTCCTCTCGGGTTTTATGCCCCAAGCGAACGTCCCAACTGTAAGGGAAGGAGTAATTGCTATACCCCAATTCTTTTTTATGCACATAGATTCCCACCTGGTTGATCAAACAATTGGTAGATCGGCCCGTATCCGTAGGTCGTACCCAACCCACTTCGTCTTTAAGATATTGCAGCATTTCATCCAAGCTCACATCACTATACCTATAAAAATCTACATACTGTATTTTTTCAAAAACGCATTCATCATCAAACATAGAAGTATCCAACAGCTTTTTTACGGCATCGTTTTCTTGATGATATAATTTTCTGGCATCTAAAATGGTCTGGTCAATTTTTTCCGTATTGAGATGGTCATCCCAAAAAAGTTCTTCCGTAAGACGGGTTTCAAAAAACTGCCCCCTGCTCAATCCAGTTACTATGAATGGAATTTGTTTCTCTAGGGCAATAGAGGTACTAAGGGTATAAATGGTCTTAAAACAGCCATTACAAACATTCTGATGTCTATGGAGACTATCCACAAAAATTTCGTTCATATGAGGTGTTTTACCATATACATGGTCTACTCCTAAATTTTTCACAATCTTATCAATATTGACTTTTGCTTGTTGGGATATGTATCCATTATCCATAGTAAATGCCAATACTTTTAAACCCATATTCACAAGTCTAGCCAACACGTAAGTACTGTCCTTTCCGCCACTTAAAAGGGAAATACAATCATAATTAGGGTTCTCTTCTCTTTTCGAGGTTAAAAGTTGAACTAGGGCATTGTCATTCTTGAAATACCGATGCGCTTTTTCTTCGTACGACTCAAAAGCCCTGCACAGATGGCAAACTCCTAATTCATCAAAATCTGTACTTGGATAATTGGAAGGCAGACCACATTTCACACAATTTGTAGTTTCTTGGTTATTAGCTGGTTTGTTGCCGGAGACAACCACAACCGAGCAACTTTCAACTCCCTCAATATTCAGTAATTGTGCCTCTATTTCAGAAAGTTCTATTCTATGCCCCCTTAGTTTGATCTGATCATCTATCCTGCCCAAAAATTCCAACTCCTGATTGGTATTCCTACGTGCCAAATCCCCTGTTTTGTATATTTTGGTTTGTTGGCTGTACGGGTTTTCCAAGAATTTCTCGGTTGTCAGTTCATGTTCACCCACATAGCCTTCGGCTAGACCTTTTCCCGAAAGGTAAAGTTCTCCTTGAACCCCATTGGGTACCATGTTCATATGTTGGTCCAGAATATAGACTTGCGTGTTATCGATAGGTTTGCCAATGGGTACCGACGTTTGGTCGTGCCTAGCTTCATCAAATTCGGTGTAGATACATCCTACGGTAGCTTCCGTTGGGCCATATTCATTAATTATGCGAAGTTGAGGATGAAATTGATTCTTTAGCTTTTTTGCCACGGCCACTTTTAAGTCTTCTCCGCCCAATATCATGATGTCAATCTTAGAAGTACTCATGTCTCTGTCAGCAAGGAGAGCCAAATGGCTTGGAGTGAGTTTAATGGTATTGACCAAATTATCCGTAACCACATCCAAAAGTGAGGTGTCCGGACCGCTACTTTTTTCAGGATATATGATTATTTTGCCTCCTGATATCAGAGGAAGGAAAAGAGAGGTAATCGTTAAATCAAAGCCTATGGATGTAAATAAGGGAAATATACTTTTATCATCTACTTCATAGGTTATTTTGGCCCAATGGAGGTAATTGATTAGGGCTCCGTTGGAAATTGCAACTCCCTTTGGGTTGCCCGTACTTCCTGAAGTAAATAAAATATAACTTAGTTGATGTTCAGAAGAGATTTTAAAATCGAAGTTTTCTGGTTGAGGCTTTGACCAATTGAATAAATTCAGGTTGGTAAAGGCTATTTCTAAAGGAATTTCTTTTTGACACAAGAGGAACGAGCAGTTGGCTTTATGTACATTATATTTTAATCTTTCCAAAGGTTGATCAGTAGCAATGGGAACAAATACCGCCCCAATCTTTAGAATGGACAATACACTTATCACATAGTCTGTACTTCGCTGTAAATGCAGCGCTACTTTGCTCCCTCTTTGCACCCCATTTGAAATCAAATGGTTGGCAAGTATATCTACTTTATGGAAAAGATTTCTATATGTAAGTGTCTCAGCTTTACTCTGTAGGGCAATGGAATTTGGATTTTTTTCAGCTTGAAGCTTAAATTCTTCATATAGGGTCTTTGTTTTTGAACTATTTTGTTGGGGAAAATTGCTTTCATCTGAAAAAGTGGGTTTAACCAAGGGTATACTGGCTATTTCGGACTGTAAATTCTCTAAAAAAGCATCTAATAGAAGAAGAAAATGCTGGGGTACCACCCTTCTTTTTTCTTCATTGAAAACAGAGGTGTTTAAGTCAAATGCAATGTAGTAATCACCATCGCCCTCAAAGTCAAAAATATGACAGCGTATATCGTGAGAATCATCAATATGCCCATTGTGAACCCATTTAACCTTTGTAGGCATGCCGTGAAAATCAGGAAATTCAGCATTGATAAAATTTAGGACTGCAGCAATCTGCTGGTCCTTTACATTACCCACCATGCCGGGAGAAACATTTTTTAAAAAGTTATTGCTTTCAATTTTTACTTTTTGAAGTAGGGATTGAAAACTCTCTTTTTCCGTTATGTCGAAATAGTATGGAAGAACCTCTACAAAAAGGCCCGGTGTGTTATTAAATTTTGGCTCATTCCTATTATGAGAAGGGGAGCCAATGGCAATATGATCGCTGCCAGTCACCCTATGGATAAAACTTGCATAAACGGTCATAAAAATGTTGTACAAGGTCAAACTTGGGGTCCAACCTCTCACTTGGGACAATTGACTAACCGTTTTAAGTTTTTCTAAACGTTTTGATCCTAAGTTTACTATGATACGTTCAGCGGCGGTAGTATTAGGCGCTTTCTTCTCACCATAGAATTTTATTTCATCAACGGCTTGTAGCGACTTTTCTTTCCAATAGTCAGAATGTTCGCTAAAACCTTCCCTGTAGACGGCATCGTTTTCAAACAAAACGTAATCTAGATACTTACCTGGAATATTTTTGTCCTCAACTTCTTTTGACATTAAATTTGCATACAAAACACTTAATCTTCGATAAAGTATTTGATAGGAAATAGCGTCCGTTACCAGATGGTGAAATTTTAACAACCAAATTGTGCTATTTTGTTTTTGTAGCAGAAGAGCATCAAACACTTGGTGTCCAATGTCTATAGGCTCTAAAGTCTTTTCGTAAATCTGTTTTTCTACCTCCTTTTCCGATAAACTTGTTACATCTAAAATGGGCAATTCAAACTTTGTAATATCAGTTTTTAACTGAAAAGGTTCTCCTTGATTCTCTCCAAAAGTTATGTTGAAAATATCGGTTTCTGCAGTAAGATTGGCAAATGCTCTTTTAAAAACAGTGGTGTTGAGAGGACCTTCGATTTCAAAAGTGTAGACAATATTATGGGATGGACTATCTGGTTGAAGCTTTTGACTTGCCCAGATAGAAAGTTGACTTTGGGTCAATGGTAATTTTGTTTTGCCTTGATCTTGCATGGGGGAGGATGATATCACGTTGTTGAATGGTTTGCCAAATACTCGAGAATATGATCAATGGTCATAAAATTTTCGAGGGTGAGATCTTCGGGAGGAATCTTTATTTGAGCCTCTTTTTCTACGTACGCAACCAATTTCATCATTCCAAGAGAATCGATTAATCCGTCGGCTAGCAAATCATCGTCAGCATGGATTGCTTCTATTTTCTGTTTCGCAATATGGTGGATGATATAATTGGAAATTTTATCTTTCATGGTTGTGGCTGGTCTATTAAATTGGCAATTTGTTTACGATCAATTTTTCCGGAACTGGTTCTTGGAAAATCTTTCATTATTGTTATACTCTCAGGGAGGGCATACGAGGGTAAAAATTGGCTGCAGAATTCCCGAAGTTCATCAATTTGCAAGGATTTGCCGTTTCTTAAAAGAATACTGGCTTGTAATTTCTGAGCCTCTTCGGTGTCCTTTACAGCTATTACCGCGGCTTCTTCCACCAGTGGATGTTGTAATAGAATATTTTCAACTTCATCCAATTCCACGCGATAGCCTCTTAGCTTTATTTGACGATCGTTTCTGCCTAAAAAAAGTAGTTCATTGGCTTCGCTTAACTTAACTAAATCACCCGTTTTATAATAGGTGTGTTGATATCCTTGAGCAATGTTTACTTGGTGAAAACATTTTTGGGTCATTTCAGGATTGTTCCAATAGCCTTGCATTAAAGTCGCAGACCGTATGGTGAGTTCACCTTCTTCGCCTTGTAGTACTTCTTCACCTTGAGAATTTAGGATTTTAAACTCTGTATTGGCCCACGTTTTTCCTATTGGAATGTTGATATGAGCATCGGGAATTTCCTCTAATGGATAATAGGTGCATAAAATAAGTTCTGCCGGTCCATATAAGTTACAATACCTCGCCTGTGGCCAGATTTCCATTAGGGCTTTTAAATGCTTGGGTATAAATACTTCCCCAGCAAAGAAAATCCATCGTAAATGGGAAAAATCATATTTTGTAAGGGTATTACTTTTTAGCAGTTGTATGAGCATTAAGGGTACAGAATACCAAACACTTATTTTCTCCTGAGCAATCAATGCACTTAAACTAGCAGGCATTTTTAAATATGCCTCAGGTATAATAACCGTTTTCGCCCGTACTAAAGGAGCAACAAAGTAACCGAAGGTGGAAGGGTCAAAATGCAGTGGTGCGGGATTGCCAAAAATATCTTCTTGGGTAAAATCAAAAGTATGAGCCACAATTTTGGCTAAACTTAGGGCACTATAATGGGTGTGCATAATGCCTTTAGGAGAACCTGTAGATCCAGAGGTATAAAGTATAAACGCAAGGTCACTTTCCAAAATTTCCAACAGGGGCTTGCTATTTTTTTCCTCAAATATGGTTTCCCAAGCTATGGATGAACAATTTGAAATAGTTTCCGATCCAATGATAAGCTGAATTTGGGAGGTCTCCTTTAGTACACCTTCAACCCTCTTTTTCTGATTAGGAATAGTAACCAAGGTTTTTATGTTGCAATCCTCAATAATGGCGGCCGTTCTATGGGCAGGAGCAAAAGGGTCTAATGGAACGTAGACCCCACCTGATTTAAGAATCCCAAAAACGGCTGTGACGGATTCCAAACAGCGTGGCATGTAAATTCCTATTCGATCCCCTTTTAAATGTGCATTATTTAACAAAGAATGAGCAAGTTGATTGGCTTGTTGATCCAACTCTTGGTAAGTAATGACCTTTTTTAGACAACTAAAAGCAACACGGTCCGGGAGGGATTTTGCTGCGTTTTCAATTATATGTTGCAAGTTGTATAACAAGATAGGAACTTGGTTGATGATTAAATTAACAAACCAAAATACTCCCCTAATAGAAAGGTGTATTTTCTTAATTCATAGCTTGGTAAAGGTAGGTTTTGGATTTTAAGAATTCAAGCAAAAGTTGGATTGCTAATCCTTATTTTGGGGTCGATAATCGAAAAAAAGGAACTTTAGTATACTTTCTTTTGAAATATTGGCAATATTTATCAACTAAACCAACAGATTGTTAAAGTGTATACTAAGGTTTGTGCTATGTAAAACTCAAATGTACTATCACACTTAAATTTTGTCTGAGCTACAATGGATATTTTATTAGCTCCATCCATTTTTCGAACCCGGGCTTTATTTTACAATTATAAAAATCTGTACCTTTTTAGACGTTATGAAAAAACTGTTACCATTACTTATTGCATTCCTATTATTACCTATCTTAATTTACGCCCACCAACCCAAACAGAGCCTTATATATTTAAGAATCTATGAAGAGACCGGTATCGAGGGGCGTGTGGAGGTAAATGCCAATGAGCTTATTTCGGTGTTTAAATTGGATGTAGGTTTAGGCCCTAGCATTGAGGATGTACGTCCATACCAAAAGAAAATTGAAGAATACCTACTGGAACATTTGCAATTTTCGTCCACTGAAATAGGCGCTTATAAAATTGTTTTCACGGGTGAGCTTTCTAAACTTGATACCAGTTTTGGAGACTTTATCAATTTTCATTTTAGGTTGGAACCGGCGAAAAACATTCCTGATGACTTAATTGTAGAATATACCGCGTTTATGGAAGAAGACCCTTCGCATCAAGGGTTGATTGCCATGGAATACAATTGGAAAGCCGGTTTAATTAATAATGAGTCCATTGTAGCCCTCTACCTTACTAAGGACGAACCTAAGGGAACCATTGACCTTACCGAAACATCTTTATGGAAAGGATTCGTAGCAATGGTTGAGCAAGGTATTTGGCATATTTGGATAGGTATGGATCATATTCTTTTCCTTTTGGCCTTGATTCTACCTTCCGTAGTTCGAAGAAGAAGGGAACCTATGGCCGATGCACCTACTAAATTCAACATTTTTGGGTGGGAGCCGGTATTGGAATTTAAGCCGGCCTTTATGTACATTCTAAAAATTGTTACCTTTTTTACCCTTGCACATACTATTACTTTAAGCTTGGCATCTTTAGGAATTATAGAATTACCGTCAAGGGTGGTAGAGTCAATTATTGCTTTTTCGGTAGGTTTGGCCGCTCTGCATAATATCAAGCCTATTTTTAAAGGGAAGGATTGGGTAATTGCATTTATATTCGGTTTATTCCATGGTTTTGGTTTTGCCAGTGTTCTTGGGGATTTAGGTTTTAAGGGGGAATATCTTTCCTTATCCTTGGTAGGTTTTAACGTAGGTGTGGAGATTGGTCAAATAGTCATCATAGCTTTAATTTTTCCAGTTCTATTCCTGATACGAAAGCGAAAAATATATCCAAAATTATTGGTCGGTCTATCTGTACTTCTCATTTTGGTGTCTGCCTATTGGTTTATAGAAAGAGCTTTTGATGTGGATTTGCCTTTGGATGAAATTGTTAATCGCAATTTGTACCCCATCGCCAGGTTCATAGGTTTGCTGTAACTTCAAACAAAATAATTTTTTAGTTGGAAAAAAAGGCATCAAATAGTTCGCTTTTAAACAGGTGGAAGAATCGGGACAAATCCAAAACATCCACGCAATCCACAGTGCCGAAAGCGCCGGAGGATGCAAAGATTCCTCTGTCTAGCGGTCAGCAGCGTATCTGGTTTTTACAGCAATTGTATCCTGAAAATCCGTTCTATAATTATTCGGAAGCTTTACTTTTTAAAGGAAAATTGGAGACTCAATTTTTGCAGCAAGCCTTTGAGCAAGTTTGCCTAAATCACGAAATACTGAGGTCCTATTTTCCAATGGAAAACGGCTCTCCTGTGATCAAAACTTCCGATTTAAAACCAGAAATACGGCAGGAGGATTTCAGCAAGCATTCAAGTGTTGAATCTGATAGGCTTTTGCAAGCCCTGATGCGCGAGCAATCCCGAACCGTTTTTACGTTATCGAGTCCGTTACTTTTAAAAGCCTCCCTAGTTAAACTTTCTGAGGATTCCCATGTTTTTTTCCTTACCATCCACCATATCATTGTGGATGAATGGTCTATTGGCCTTTTAAAAAATGAATTGGCAACGCATTATAGAGCATTGTCTTCCGGAGCAGATTTGTTAGTTTCTCAACCAGAAATCCAATATAAGGATTACGCCTATTGGGAAAGAAATAAGGAAATAAATCCCCAAGCACTGGATTATTGGAAGGAAAAACTTTCAGGAGAAATACCTGTTTTAAATCTGCAGACCGATTTTCAAAGACCGGCGGTGCCAAAGTTTAACGGAAAGCAACTAACCAAATCCCTGTCCGAGAGCTTTTCAAAAGAAGTTCTAAATCTGGCAACGAGACAGAAAACGACACCTTTTAATCTTCTTTTGGCCGGTTTTTATGTACTATTACATAAGTATACGGGTCAAAATGACATTTTAGTAGGAACCCCAGTTTCCAATAGAAATAACAAAGTCTTGGAAGATGCCTTCGGTTTTTTTGTTGATACGGTTGTTCTTAGAAATTCCATTTCTGAAAATGATTCTTTAGCGTCCTTAATAGAAAAAATCAAAACAAATACCTTGGAGGCTTTTTCCAATAAAAGCATCCCTTTTGATGTCTTGGTAAAGGAACTAAAAGTGACGCGTTCACTGTCTGTGAATCCTTTTTTTCAGGTTATGTTCTTATATCATCCTCAAGAAGAAGTTCCGGTTTTTGGTGATGAGGTTCAATTATCCAAAGAGTTTGAATTCGACACAGAGGTTGCCAAGTTTGACCTTACCCTTTCCATTTCGGAAAAAAAGGGGAGCCTTGATCTTACTTTTGAATACGATACCGATTTGTTTCAAGAAGTGACCATTAGACGAATGTTGGATCACTATGAAATTCTTTTGAAGCAGCTAGTGGTATCAACTGCTATACAAACTTCTGAAATAGCCCTATTAACAGAAAAAGAAAAAGCCTTTTTTCTAGAAAGACCCGCAAGGATTAGTTCCTTTTTGGAGTACCAAGGAATACATGAGGTCATTGGGGAAGTAGCTAAAAATAACCCGGATAAAAAGGCCGTAACTTTGGGTGATACCTCTCTTAGCTATCAAGATCTTGATAGTAGGGCAGAAGAGGTAGCAGTACATATTTTAAACCAAAGGAAGGGTGTAAGCAATGGAATTATCGGCTTGTGTGTAGACCGTTCTATGGAAATGATCATTGGTCTATTGGGTATTCTAAAATCTGGCAATGCCTATTTACCCATTGATCCAAATTACCCAATGGTACGGCTACATTTTATTTTGGAAGATGCCCAATGTTCCTTATTGGTTTCCCATAGTTCGTTAAAGGATGTTTTTGCAGGAAAAGATATCCAAACACTTTTTATAGATGAATTAAAGCCCTCGAGAACTAAGGAAAACATCACTTTTCCAGCAGACAATAGAAATAATCTGGCCTACGTTATTTATACATCGGGTAGCAGTGGAAAACCTAAAGGAGTACCCATAACACATGATGATATCCTCAATTCAACCGCAGGCCGGTTGGATTTTTACAAGGAAAGCCCTAAAGCGTTTCTTTTAATGTCTTCCATCTCCTTTGATAGCTCAAAAGCTGGAATTTTTTGGACCCTCTGTACAGGTGGCAACTTGATACTTACCGAAAATAGAATTGAACAAGATGTACAAAAAGTTGGGGAACTTATTGAAAAAAATCAAGTTAGTCATGCCCTTATGCTCCCTTCTTTATACGCACTTATTTTGGGCCATGTGGAGACTAAAAGACTTCATACTTTAAATACAGTTATAGTTGCAGGTGAGGCATGTACTCCTTCCCTATGTCAATTGCACTATAAAAAGTTACCGAGTACAAAACTGTATAATGAGTACGGACCTACAGAGGCTACGGTTTGGGCCACGGCGCACGAGATTATTCCAGCAGAAATGGAGAAAACTGTTGCCATTGGTAGGGGAGTAGCTGGTAACAAAATATATCTTCTCAACAAAAATTTAGAAATGGTTCCTTTTGGAGCTGTGGGCGAAATCTATATTTCCGGACCAAGTTTGGCCAAAGGATATTTGAATAGAACGGAACTTTCATCTGCAGTATTTCTTAAAAACCCCTTTGGCCATTCGGGTTATGAAAAAATGTATAAAACCGGAGATTTGGGTAGGTTTAGGGCCGACGGAAACTTGGAATTTTTAGGAAGGGCAGACCAGCAGGTCAAACTTAGGGGGTATAGAATTGAATTGGAAGAAGTTGAGAATGCCATCAAATCTTTAGGTACCGTAACCGAAGTTATTGCGCAGGTTGAAACTTTGGAAATAGAGAAAGATAGTACTTTTTCTGATTTTGATAATGCTGATGCATTTCTTGGACAATTGATGGCTACATTGGAAGAGGAGGAAATTGAGCAGCTTCTAAACGAAGTTGAAATATTGGGGAAAACGGAATCATTCTTGTCCTCCCGAGAATAAAAAAAATGCGAATAATTTGACTACTGCGCTTACAGATAGAATCACCAAACTGACCCCCGAAGAACGAAAGTTACTTTGGGCTAGGGCAGAGCAGCGTATAATAAACAGAGAAAAATCATCTGATAAACCAGATTCCCAACAACTTGTGGCTTATGTTAAAGCCAATCAAGATTTTGATTTGGAAGCTTTAAAAAGCAGTCTTCGAGCCAAGGTCCCTGAATATATGGTTCCGTCTCAATGGGTAAAATTGGAAGAATTTCCCTTACTGCCCAATGGGAAGGTGAATAAAAAAGCGCTCCGCAGTGTACGGCCCTTAGCGCAAGAAGAACAAAAAGCTAAGCCTGAAGCTCGAGAGCCGAAAAATGATATTGAAAAAAAATTATTATCTATCTGGCAAGAAGTTTTACAGCTTCCGAATATTGGAGTGGCCGATAATTTTTTTGATATCGGCGGGGACTCTATTTTAAGCATTCAGGTGATTGCCAAAGCGAGGTCCGCTGGAATTGAATTGGAACCCAAACAGCTCTTTGAGCATCAAAATGTGGAACAATTGGCCAATTTTATGCTCACTGAGGATAAGCGAGTAGAAGAAGCCATCTCCCAACTTAACCTAAAACATTTGGTGCCTATTGTACCTAATGGAAGCAAACCACCATTGTTCTGTCTACATAGCGGTGGAACGCATTTTTTCTTTTACAATCTTTTCGGTAAAAAATTAAAAAATGAGCGCCCTGTATTTGCCCTTCAAGCCTCACCACATGAGGGGGAATTGGTTCTTCATAATTCGGTGAATACCATGGCAAAGGATTTTATTGCGGATATAAAGCAAGTAACACCACATGGACCTTATCATTTTATTTCTTATTGCTATAACACAGCAATTGGCGCGGAGGTTTGCAGGCAGTTGGAAGAAAAAGGGGAACAGGTCAACCTTATAATCGCAGACACCATGGCCGACTACCTAAGTCTTTTTGATGCTTCACAAACCCCTAGAAGGGCAAAGGCTTTTTTGGGTAGGTTCGCGAAGAATCCGGTGAAGACCGTATCCAATTTTGTAAAGGGTAAATTTATTCGTCCCCTAAGGGAACGTTTAAAAACGAACGATGTCACAGGAAGCGAAAAAATAGTTCAAGAATTACATTTGAATCATATTGAGATTTATCGCTCGTATCAATGGCAACCCATAAAAAGCTCTATAAATCTTCTGCTCACCAAAAAAAAACAGGAAGAATTCAATAGCAAGGTGGTTGCTTCCTGGGAAAAAATGACCACTGGAAATGTACATGTGCTGCCCACCTTAGGCCATCATGACCGCTTGTTTTTGGAAGGTACCGTGATGGAAACGGCGCAGAATGTAGATGATTTAATGGACAGGTACGAGTCTGCGAAATTAATAGGTAAAGGAAAAGTTAATGAAACTTTTGAGTAATTCAGTTGATATTTGGTCCATTGATACCGCAAAGTTCCCGCATGATTTAACGTCTTACTTTCAACTATTGTCCCAAGAAGAGCAACTACGAAGCCAACGTTTTAAATTCGAAAATGACCAACGCTTGAATATCTTGGCAAGAAGCGCCTTACGCCTATTGGCGGGCCAGTACCTCAATTGTACGCCAGTTTCTATACAAATGGGTTATGAAGAGTATGACAAACCTTATTTTTTAGATTATCCAGAGTTAAAATTCAATGTTTCCCATTCGGGGGAAATGATAGTGCTAGCCTTTATACAACAGTTTGAGCTCGGTGTGGACGTGGAGTATATCAAAACAGATTTTGAGGTGATGGATATTGCCGATAATTTCTTTGCTCATGACGAGATTCAAAATCTCAAGGAAGTGGAAAAGGAATTGCAATTTGAAGCATTTTATAGATGCTGGACTCGTAAGGAAGCATTCATAAAAGCCAAAGGGAGCGGACTTTCATTTCCTTTGGCGGATTTTTCGGTTTCCATAGGGGAGAAGGCCAAATTACTTGCTACTCGTTGGGATGCAGAAGAAAAAAATGAATGGAGTTTATCATCCTTTATGCCCAAAAACGGCTATGTAGGAGCATTGGCCGTTCATGGCCCTGTAAAAACAATTAAGTATCACGAGTGGAAAGGCTTTGAAGCATAATTTAATCTACCACAAAGTTGAAACCACCAAGGGCAATCCAAGAGCTGAACGAGGTATCTCGGTCGTATTTGTAAACCTTTAAAACGATACTTTTCAATCCAATTTTTGAGATTTTGAAGTTTGTAAATATGTCCGTATAGGTGACTCCAAAACCTATTTGCTGGGCCATATATTCAGAAAGGTCAAAATCTGAAGTGTAATAATCCTGTGTTAAAATATGCTGGTTATATCCCCTAAAATAAGTAGCTGCTTGCTGCCCATAATATCTATACGAAGGGTAAAGGGTAAACTTATCCGTGATTTTAATCGGGAGTTCTACACTGGCCGTGTGGGAGGTAATTCCCCAATCATCGGTATAAAATCGATAATAGGTTCTCAAGGATAGCGAAGCATTTAAAAACCAGTTAAGTCGCGTACCAAGAGCCCATTTGAGTCGGTTATCCGGTAGTCTTTCAATATCATCCGCTAGATGAAAACCTTCCACAAAAGAATCCGAAACATCATCAAAATAAACCCGTTGAAAAGGCGTAGAGAGCAAGCCTTGTTGTTGTACGACATCCACCGAAATCAAACCTTGTATATTTTTTTGTAGAATTTGCGAAAAGGTGAATCCAAGGGAATAGGAGTTTCGGTTGGAGTTTTCCAAATCTGTAAAAGCCGGGGTGTAATTAGGATTTCCGGTTATTTCACTGCGTCTAAACTCTCCAATTCCGCCTTCGGCAAAAGGCCGCAATTCTATGGGATAAATGAGTTTCCATTTGTCTAGAAATATATTGGTGCTTAGGCTGACTTCGGTATTTTTTTCGTTGAAAAGACGGGTATAACTTCCTCCAAATCCAAAAGAAAAATAGTCATACTCAGAACTCACCGATAGCTTGCCTGTCCAAATCTTGTTTCGGTCATCGGAACTATGGCTATACGTGCCAATAAAATTCACCCAAACATCCGATTGAGAGGCTCCAGTTGTGGCATTAAAAGCATTGGCATTGTTATTACTGTCAAAGGGATTCACATTGCTGGAAGAAGCCGAGGTGTAAGCGGAAATTCCGGCATCGACCATTAAAACATCGTCATCGTTCATGGGAATGGAAACAATTACCGTTCCTGTAGCATCCGTAAGTTCTTCGGTACCCGTTCCACCTGTAACTGCAGCATTTTCTCCGTCTTGGGTGTAGTAACTAGTGAGAAAGTCTATTTCGGTGGTTTCCAGTACCCGCTTTTTATAGGAATTGTCATCTTGGGCCGTTAGCAAGAGACAAGCCATGAAAAAACAAAAAACTAGGCCATTCTTCAGTATAATTGAAAATGTTCTTAATTGCATCCGCATCCGCCCCCAGTTTTACCACCATTCGCTCCTACGGATCCCTCTCTGTAGGAATGCATCACGTTCAGGTTTCGGTCTACCTTTTTATCGGTGAGCACCATATCCGGGTCGTTTAAATTGACCTTTTGATATTCTTTTACCGTTAGACAGCTTGTGCACATAAGCCCAACGAAAGCGGCAAGAATAATTAATTTTCCCATGTTCTATCTATTTCAATGTTTTTGGAAGTAAAGATGCTTCCCTGATCATCAATAATGATGGCCTTTACTTTGGGTATTTGTTGAATTAAGTTGAGCCCTGTTTCCTTGCCCATTACAAATACTGCCGTCGCCAAGGCATCTGCAAGTTCTGCCTGTGGGGCAAAAATGGTAACACTGGCCAATCCACTGGCGGGCCAGCCGCTACGTGGGTCAATAATGTGCGAATAGCGCTTGCCGTCCAACATTTTAAATTTTTCATAGTTGCCGCTGGTTACTACAGCTTCCTCTTTTAAATTAAACGATACAAAGACTTGATTCTTGTTCAGCGGGTTGGTCAGGGCTATTTTCCATGGCTTTCCGTTCGCTTGCTGTCCCCATGTATTCATATCGCCAGAGGCATTGATAATCCCCCCGCTAACACCTTGTTTCATCAATAATTTTTTGGCCATGTCTGCGGCATAGCCTTTACCTATGGCGCCAAACCCTATTTTCATTCCGTTCTCCTTTAAAAAAACGGTATGCTTTTCTTTATCTAATTTTACCTTTTTAAAACCTACCTTAGAGACAGACGCTCTTATGTCTTCAGCCGAGGGTAGGGCTGGATCGGGATTGTTAAAATCCCAAATTCTATCCATGGAGGCATAAGTAATGTCAAAAGCACCGTCGGTCACCTGGGAAATATCCAAGCTTCTTTTGATGAGTTGCCATAGTTCCGGATGAACGGAAACAGCTCTCTTTCCTGCATTTTTATTAATAAGTGATGTTTGCGATTGGGAATCCCAGGAAGAAATAAGTGTTTCAATCCGCTCAATTTCTGCAATGGCAAAATCGATGTACTTAGCGCCTTGTACGGAATCGTTTGCTACCACTGTAATATCAAATCTGCTCCCCATCAATTTTAGGGTGCGCTGATAGTTCTGTTGGGAATAGCCAAGTGTGGTAATTAAGAAGAGAAAGTAGAGACAGCGCTTTTTCAAAGGTTCAATTCTGAGGTTTTGTTTAAAGGTAACAAATGTTGAACCCAAAATTCATTTTGAAATTATTTCTGTAAGGCAAAATAACAGCATAAAAAAGCCGGCCATTATTAAATGACCGGCTTCATTTACTTATAAGGTCTAAGAATTATTGAACCCTTAATTCACCGGAAGCCAAAGCTTCTTTATAGTTAGCGGCAATTACCGGGTGGCTACCGAAGAAACGGTGACCATTGGTACGCTTGATTTTGATTTCTTGGGTACCATCTTTCTTTTCTTTGATTGATGTTACTACCACCTCTTCGCCTTTAAGTGTCTTATAATCGGCGATGCCACCTCTTTTAATAATGAAATTTGCTCTGGGCACCTCAATGTGCTTGTATGTTCTTGCTTCGGGATTTCCTATTTCAAGAACGTCCCCAACTTTTACATCTTCTTGCGCGTTTAAAAATACACCTGAAAGTAAAAATGCTGCTACGTATTTGATCATGTTCTAAAAATTTTAAGGTTATCAATTTGTTTTTAGAACTGCCTTTTAGGTATAAGGAACCGGGGCCGTTTTCGAAATTTATTTTTATCCGAATATGTCCCTCTATATACAAGGACATATTTGAAAAAACCACTTTCATCAATGTTATCCAGAACCATACTACCCAATTGGGCAATTCTGTACCACATTGGGCAAACCGTGTGCCTGTTAAATGAAAATTTTAGATTTATTTTATAAATATTTGTCTATTAGGTAGTTGTGGGTATGAAATATTTTGCAACCAATATTTAATATGGGGATATTTTACCCAAACGGGTGCTTTTTACTCGGTTATGGTCATTCCAATTTACTTCGCAAGGTCTTGCGATCGATCTGAAGTATTTCTGCTGCCTTTGTTTTATTTCCTTGACAGTGTTCAAGAACTCGCTCAATGTACTTTTTTTCCATTTTTTTAAGAGGAACAAAGGTGTCATTTTCAAATTCGATTTGAAATTTGAGGCGATCAGGTAAATCTTGTATTTCAACCATGCCATCGGACATAATTATGGCACGCTGAATGACATTTTCAAGTTCGCGCACGTTCCCTGGCCAGTCATATCGCTGTAATACTTCGTATGCTTCTGCAGAAATTCTTAAGGGTCTATCTTTGTATTCTAAGCCATACTTTTGAAGAAAACTGTCCGTAAGCAAAAGTATATCCTCTTTTCTTTCCCTAAGCGGTGGTACTTTTATTTCCACAACGGTTAGGCGGTAGTAGAGGTCTTCCCTGAATGTTTTTTTGTTGATGTCATCCCTTAAATTGGCATTAGTGGCGGCGATGATTCGAATATCCACTTTTTCGACCTTTCTTGAACCCACCTTTACAATTTCTTTTTCCTGCAAAGCCCTGAGTAATTTGGTTTGGACGGCTAAAGAAGCGGTGCCAATTTCATCCAAAAATAAAGTGCCCCCATTGGCAGCCTGAAAAAATCCATTTCTGTTTTCATTGGCCCCCGTAAACGCTCCTTTTACATAACCAAAGAGTTCCGATTCCTGTAAGTTCTCAGGAATTGCGCCACAATTGACCGCTATAAAGGGTGTGCGTGCGTACTTACCGGAATAATGTATAGCACGAGCCACCAGTTCTTTTCCCGTTCCGCTTTCGCCCTGAATTAATACGGTAGCCTTATTGTTCTTTACACGGTCTATTAACTCAATAACCTCCAGAAATTTTTCTGAGCTACCGATCATCCCCCCATATTCCTCTTTTTGGGGAGCAGGTCTTTTCTTTTTCTTTTTTTCCGCTCCGTGAATAAAGGCTTTCTCAACACTTTCTTTGAGTTCCTGTTTGGTGAAGGGTTTGGTGAGGTAGTCCATGGCCCCGGATTTGATGCCCTCCAAAGTTCCGGAAACAGAGGGGTAGCCAGTAACGACCAATTTGGGCATTTCCGGATAATGTTCGTTGGTAAACTTCAAAAGTTGTAGACCGTCAACCTCGGGCATTTGAATGTCCGTAATGAGCAAATCAATGTAGGTATCCTTTAAGATTCGCACTGCCTCTTTTACAGAAACCGCTTTGTAGGTATGATAGTTCATTGATTGCAAATGCCTCTGCAATAGTTCTAGAATGCCAATATCATCATCCACCAACAATATATTCTCTTTTCTTAGCATGCTTGGGAATTTGGAAAATCTACCTTAAAAATAGTTCCTTTTGGTTTATTGGGCTCGTGACTTATAGTGCCTTGATGGCTACTAATGATGCCGTGTACTACACTAAGCCCTAATCCAGAGCCCTCGCCCATGGGTTTGGTAGTAAAAAAGGGCTCAAAGACTTTATCCTCATTTTTTTCTTCAATACCATCACCTTGGTCTGCAATTTTAATCTGAATTCCTTTAGGGGATTTCTTTATATCTACTAGGATCATCCCTTCCATTGGGGAGTAATAAATGGCATTCATGATAAGATTAAAAAGCACTTGGGTAAGTTGTACGGTGTCTGCCTTCATTTTGATACTGTCATGGCTGAACTGTTTTTTGAGTTTGATATGTTTACTTCTAAAAGAAGGTTGGAGCAGTTTAAGCGCATTTTCTGCAAGGGGAATCAAATCGATTTCCACCATTTCCTGTGGCATTTCACAGGCGAAAAACATCAGTTTTTTAACTATTTCCCTGCTAAAAATGGCGTTCTCCATTATTTTTTCAATGTCCCTTAGGGCATCATTATCCTTGATAGCCTCTTTAAGCAACTCGGCAAAGCCTAGAATGTTGGCCAGGGGTGTGTTGAGTTCGTGGGCAATACCAGCGGTAATTTCACCAAGAATATGCAAACGATCCGCCCGTTCCATTTGTCTTTTTATGGCCGCTTCTCTATCTCTTACCAGTTTTCGTTCAAACAAATGGCCAATGGTCAAACTAATATTATCCAACAAGTCTTGTTCTTCTTTTAGGAAATCGGATAGTTGGTATTTATCTTCAGGATATGCTACTTTTATGTACCCACTTTTTTCATTGAAAACCTTGATATTGGTGTATAGGCAAACTTGACTAGGTTTATAATCTTTAGTTTGCACTCGAAAATTGTCATAGGCTAAAATAACTTCCGTATCATTTACAAATTGCCATCCTCTTTTAAGGCAAAGTACAATTTCATCAAGGGATGATTTTAAATCATCATAATCTGCATTTACTATAATGGAAGTGACTTCATAGAGACAGGTAAGTTCTTTTACACGTTCTTTTAGACGTGCTTCGGTAGAGGTCATGGAGTATAGGTTTAAGTCGTAGTTAGCCTAAAAATACAATATATAAGCAATATTCCCCAAAGGGAGGCAACATTGGGTTTTTAGAAATTATTCGTCTATGTACAAACCATTTTGGTAGAGTCAATTCTCCAAATCGTCTATTCTCTTTTAATAGAAATGACTAGTTACGCAGTTTTGTTATAAGATTAAAATTAGTCATAGAATGAAACTACCTATTTTCATCATATTTTTTGTTTTTGTCTCAGGTATCAGAGGTCAAGAAATAAACCAAAAGAAAACTTGGAGCTTGCAAGACTGTATAGATTACGCATTAGCTCATAATATAACCGTACATCAAGCCACTCTAGAGAAGAAAAGTACGCAACGAAACCTAAAAGCCTCCAAATTTTCCAGATTGCCCAATCTATATGCTAGCGGGTCACAAAATTTCACGAATGGTAATTCAATTGACCCCATTACCAGTGATTTTGTATCGCAACAAATTAATTCTACCAGTTTGGGCTTGAATACACAGGTTACTTTATTCCAGGGCAATCAGGTTACCAATCAAATCAAACAAAACCAGCTTTTGGTAGAACAATATTCATATTACGAAGAACAAGCCAAGAACAATATAATTTTAAGTATTACAGACAGTTATGTGCAACTCTTATATACCAAGGAAAATATAAGTATTGCGGCAAACAACCTTGAGGTTTCTATTAAGGAAGAGGAACGGGCCAAAGCCAGACTTGAAGCGGGATCAATTGCTCTAAAAGATTATACGGATGCCCAATCTAATACAGCAACATTACAATACAATCTTATTTCTGTCAAGAATGATTATGAACTTCAATTATTAACACTTAAGCAACTATTGGAATTACCTACAACTTATGATTTCAAAATTACCGATATCGCAAAAGCTGAAGAGCAAATTATTCCAAAGTTGGAGGTAGTATATGAAAACGCGCTAGATAAATTACCGGAGATACATGCAGGAAAACTCAATATTTCGGTATCTGAAAAGGAACTTGATATTGTAAGAGGTGGGTATTTACCTACCCTTTCCCTAACCGGAAGTTTAGGTTCTGGGTACACCTCTACCCAAGAATACAATTTTTCAGATCAATTTGATCTCAACTTTAATCAACGGGTGGGGCTATCCCTAAATGTCCCAATTTTCAACAGAAATCAGACCAAAACTGCCGTGGAGAAGGCTAAAATAGACATAGATATAGCCAAATTGCAGCTAGCACAAGATAAAAAGGATTTATATCAAAAAATAGAAACGGCTTGGCAAAATGCCGTAGCGGCACAAAGTCAGATGGCGGCGGCAAAAGTAGCAAAATCCGCGGCTGAGGAATCATTTCGGTTGGCACGAAAACAATATGAATTGGGTGCTTTGAGCACCACCGATTTCATTGTTAGTCAAAATACATACACAATTGCGGAACAAACTTTTGCACAGACAAAATATTTAAGTCTGTTATATCATCAACTATTACAATTTTATCAAGGAAATGAAATTAATCTTTAGTCAAATGAAGTATAAAAAAAATATAATTATTGGCGTAGTATGCTTTGCGATTTTAGCGTTTTTATCCTACAGTTTTTTTAAAGGAGGAAATGAAGCTGTTGTAGAAGTACAAACTGTTGCCGTGAAAAAGGGGGGTGTTACCACTTCGGTGACTGCAACCGGGACCATAGAACCTATTAATCAGGTTGAAGTGGGCACCCAAGTTTCTGGGGTTATCGAAAAAATCTATGTTGACTACAATAGTGTAGTGACGGAAGGCCAGCTAATTGCAGAATTGGATAAAACCAATCTCAAAGCCGCATTAAGTCAAACACAAGCCTCGTATGACAATGCTATCAACCAAAGAAATTATATGCAAAACATATACGAGCGCCAAAAGACTTTGTATGACAACCAAGTCATCAGTAAATCTGACTATGAGGATGCCTTATACAACTATGAAACGGCCAAGAGTACTGTAACGCAGCGCTTGTCAGATCTAGAACAGGCAAGGACCAATTTAGGTTATGCCAACATTTATTCACCCATAAACGGGGTGGTGCTCTCCAGGGATATTGACGAGGGGCAAACAGTGGCTGCCAGTTATAGTACCCCTACATTGTTTACCATAGCACAAGATTTGAGAGAGATGCAGGTAGAGGCGGATGTTGACGAGGCGGATATAGGAGGGGTCAAAGAAGGCCAGAGGGTAAGCTTTACTGTAGATGCCTATTTGGGGGAAACTTTTGAAGGTGTTGTAACCCAGGTTCGGTTGGATTATACAGAATCCAGTAATGTAATTACGTACACGGTCGTTATCAAGGCCGATAATCCGGACCTGAAACTTAAACCAGGCTTAACAGCTACCGTTTCTATCTATACTCTAGAGTTAAAGGATGTTCTTACAATAGAAGCCAAAGCCCTTAATTTTAAACCTACACCACCCCAGTTAATGGCATACGGCAAGCAACAGGGTTTGGAGTTTGACCCGGCAAAAAATAGTAAAGCACCTATGCCCATCCAAGATGGAAGTAGGGTTTGGATTTATACGAAAGATGGCAGAATTATCCCTAAATCACTACAATTAGGGGCTAGTGATGGTGTTAATGTACAAATATTGGAAGGAATTAGTGAAGGTGAACAATTGGTGTATAATCTCAAATCTGAAAGTACGGAAGAAGGTGCTAGTAGTGCTGGGGCAGACGGGAGTCCATTTATGCCTAAACCTCCGGGTGCCAATAAGAAAAAGTAAATAAGATGAAGAGAGAAATTATAAACATAGAAAAGTTAACACGAGAGTTTACAATGGGTACGCAGACTGTACATGCCTTAAGAGGAATTTCTTTTGTAATTAACGAAGGGGAATTCGTTACCATTATGGGGTCGAGTGGATCTGGTAAAAGTACTTTATTGAATATTTTGGGGTGTTTAGATAAGCCAACTTCGGGTTCCTATAGCATAGATGGAGTTAGGGTAAAAGATTTAAGTCGTAATCAATTGGCGACTATTAGAAACGAGAAAATAGGTTTTATTTTTCAATCCTATAACCTGTTGGCAAGAACATCGGCTATCGAAAATGTAGAATTGCCACTGCTTTATAATAGTAAAGTAACCAGCGAAGAGCGAAAAGAACGAGCAATCAAAGCTTTAAGAATGGTAGGGCTGGGTGAGCGTTTAAACCATACGCCATCCCAACTTTCTGGAGGTCAACAGCAACGTGTGGCCATTGCTCGCTCTTTGGTCAATGACCCGGTGATGGTACTAGCAGATGAGGCTACTGGTAATTTGGATACGAGAACGTCCTATGAAATCATGTCTTTGTTTCAAGAACTGAACGAAAGGGGTATAACCATTGCTTTTGTGACCCATGAACCGGATATAGCCAACTTTAGTAACCGTACCATAGTTTTACAAGATGGTAATATCAAGAAGGACCATATTAATACAGATATACAATCTGCGGTAAAGGAATTGAATTTACTTCCAGTTGAAGACCAGTAATTATGAGAGTGCTAAATCTAATTAAAATTGCATTTAATGCCATCGTACTAAATAAGGTACGCACCCTATTGACTATGTTAGGTATCATCATTGGTGTGGCATCTGTCATTGCTATGTTGGCTATTGGCGAAGGTTCAAAAGAAAGTATAAGAAGCACCATTTCAAGTATGGGGTCCAATATGATTACCGTAAGACCTGGAGCGGATACCCGTGGGGGTGTTAGGCAAGACGCGAGTGCCATGCAATCTTTGACATTGGAAGATTATAAGGCGGTGAAGAATCAGTCTACTTTATTAAGCTACAGTACACCTTTGGTAAATGGGGGAGGGCAGGTAATAAGCGGATCCAATAACTGGCCTTCCACTATTTATGGAGTAAACCCGGAATATTTGAATATTAAGGTGGTGGGGCTTAGTAGTGGTAGTATGTTTACGGAGGCGGAAGTACAATCTGCGGCAAAGGTGGTGCTTCTTGGCCAAACGGTGGTAGAAAACATCTTTCCCAATGGCGAGGACCCCGTTGGCCAATTGATCCGTTTCAATAGTATTCCGTTTAAAGTAATTGGGGTTTTGGAAGAGAAAGGGGAGAATACTTTTGGGCAAGACCAGGATGATATGGTTATCGCCCCATTTACAACGGTACAAAAACGTATTTTAGCAATCGATTATATCAATCAAATAATGGCTTCGGCTACCAGTGAGGAAGTGGCACCGGATGCCGTTTTGGAAGTTACCGAAATTCTACGCGAACAGCACAATTTGTTGGATTACGAAGATGATGATTTTCATGTACGTTCTATGGAAGAGTTAATAAGTACTTTTAGTAGTACCAGTGAAATGTTGACTATTTTATTAGTAGCAGTTGCCGGCATCTCTTTGCTGATCGGTGGTATTGGTATAATGAATATCATGTACGTATCCGTAAAAGAACGAACCAAGGAAATTGGATTGCGAATGGCAGTAGGAGGCAAGGGAGCGGATATTTTGCTTCAATTTTTAATTGAAGCTATAATGATCAGCATTACTGGCGGACTTCTTGGGGTACTACTAGGTCTGGGGTCTACTGTCTTTATAGAGAATTATTTACATTGGCCCACGAGTGTCGCAATGTATTCCATAATTGTTTCCTTTGCTGTATGTGCAATTACCGGTATATTTTTTGGTTGGTATCCGGCCAGAAAAGCGGCCGCTTTAGATCCCATAACAGCACTTAGATATGAATAGAATTAGGTAATGGATAACAAAAAGAAAACATTGGTAATTTTTCATCTGTTGGTTTGGGCAATACTTTTCAGTTTACCCTACCTTTTGTCCTCAGGTCAAGACCAATTGGTAATTAGGGTATTGGCCCACTCTTGGGTTCCATTATTGTTTTATGCTATTTTATTCTATTTAAACTATTTGTATTTGATCGATCGTTTTATGTACGATCGCAAAACAATGGTTTATGTGGCCCTAAATATTCTAATTATAATGGTCTTTGTGCTCGTCAGGGGAGATATCAATGACCTTTTTTTTAAGGATGTTTTTAAACCACGTGATGAAAACGCTCCTCCAAGAAAAATGTTTCTTTACATCCAGACCGTCTCTTATCTGTTGCCGGTTGTCTGTGCAATTGCATTGCGTACCTTGGAAAGGTGGAAAAGAACGGAAGCCGAAAGAAAGGAAGCGGCCAATACCAAATTGCAATCGGAGCTTCAACATCTAAGGTACCAATTACAGCCGCATTTCTTTTTTAATTCTTTAAACACTATTTATTCATTGGTCGATAGTTCTCCTGAAAAGGCTAAAACCACCATTCATAGTTTGGGAAAGTTAATGAGGTATCTACTTTATGAGACCAAATCTGAACGTGTGCCTTTGTCAAAGGAAATAGAATTTTTAAGAAAGTATATAGAGCTCATGCAACTACGTCTTTCCGAAAAAACGAAGGTGAGTTCAAATTTTCCACCAACTACCGATAATTTGGAAATTGCTCCGCTTTTGTTTATTTCCTTAATTGAAAATGCATTTAAACATGGGGTTTCCGCTACAGTGGAGAGTGAAATTGATATGGAAATGAGCCTTCAGGAAGGAATCATTTTATTACGTATATCCAACAAAAATTTCCCTAAGAATAGCGCAGATAAAAGTGGATCTGGAATTGGACTTCAAAATCTTGAGAAAAGATTACAATTGCTTTACCCAAATAAGCATACCTTAAAACACTGGACCGATCAGGGCAGGTATCATGTAGAATTAGAAATTGAAACATAAATGGCAACCATATCTTTAAGCTGTATAATTGTAGATGATGAGCCTATGGCAATGAACCTTGTTGAGGGCTACGTGAAGAAAACCCCCTTTTTAGAACTTAAGAAAAAGTGTAGTTCAGCTGTGGAGGCCTTGGATTATGTAAACCATCATAAGGTAGACCTACTTTTCTTGGATATCCAAATGCCCGATTTGACAGGTATGGAGCTATCTAGAATGTTACCAAAGAATAGCAAGGTAATTTTTACCACTGCATTTGATGAGTACGCCTTGGAAGGTTTTAAAGTATCTGCGTTGGATTATTTATTGAAACCTTTTGATTACGCTGAATTTTTATCTGCTGTAAACAAAGCCCTTGATTATTTTGTAAACCGAAAAAAAGATGATTCTCAGCTCATAGAAACAAACGAAAAGGAATTTATTTTTGTAAAGTCGGAATATAAACAAGTGAAAATTAAACTCTCTGAGGTGCTGTATTTTGAGGGTTTAAAAGACTATGTGAAAATATGGCTAAAGGGGTTGGAAAGACCTATTTTAACCTTAATGAGCTTGAAGTCCTTACAGGAAGAACTTCCTAAAAAAGACTTTCTTAGGGTACATCGGTCCTATATTGTGGCCTTAAATAACATTGACGTAGTGGAACGCAGTCAAATTCTCATCAATGATTTACGTATAACAGTTTCAGAACAGTACAAACCTCAATTTTTAGAATACATCCAAAAAAACTCTTTGGGTAGATAATCATCATTGTTCTGTTCTAGAGCTAATTGTAAAAAGTTCTAAAACCTCTTCTTTACCGCGAAGCGGATGCGCTCCAACGGTCTTAAATCTAAATTTAGCCGATGGTTTCATTTGGCTGACCAGATTTTGAGATAAAAGAATATCAGTGTTCAATTGATTACAAAGACCTTGAATTCTTGCCGTGGTGTTCAAAACATCGCCCGTAAAAATGATATCCTTTTTTAGGTCCCCAATTTCGCCCGTAGTTACCCTTCCTATGTGTAAACCTGCTTTAAACGTAGGAACCATGCCGTATTTATTTTGATAATGATTCGCTTGTGCATCCAATTTATCTTTCATGGCAACATAACAATCAATACAGAGGTTCAAACTTTGTTTTTGACTAACGCTCCATGTGAGTACAATTTCATCCCCTACATATTGATATATTTCTCCCGATGAATTGATGATGGCATCAGAAAAATCCTTGTAATAGTCCCTTAGTAATTGAAAATATTGTATGTGGCCCAATTTTTCTGCAATACGGGTAGATGATTTCATATCAGCAAAAAGAAAGACTCGCTCTTCTTCTCTGGGTTTGTGATATTTACCGGTAAAAAAGTTCATAAGTACCCCATGACCAACATTCTCACTTATCTCCGAGTAAAATAAGCTTATAAATAAACTAAACCCAAGGGAAACGGCCGTGCTTGCAAAATCTAGACTTACAAAAAAATTGGACAGCTTTTCAAGCACTCTGGGGTGTAATGGAGATAACTCCAACTCCAAACCGGCAGCAATAGGATATACTATAATCATGACCAAGGTCAAGAATACCCCGTAAAAAACAACTTTCAAGAATATTTTTTTGAAAAACGATTTTTTGGAGAACAATCTACCCAACCAAAGTACTTCTAGCGCTCCAACGGTAAAACCGACGAGGGCTACGGCAATGCTAGCGAAAACAAATACCGAGGGAGTTAGGGTAATGGCGGCATCAGGGTTTAAATTCTGATGTTGTGTGGCCGCTTCTTGTATAAAAAGAATCAACCAGCCAATGACCAACCAGATAATACCATACGGTAGTATGCGTGTGAGGTTTCTTTTAAATTTAGGGCTCGGCATTGAAATTTGGTTGATTGTTCTAAAATAAGATATTTCAAAAAATGATGATTATTAAATGAGCTATTTATAATCTTGTGTAAATTGCCTTTCTCACAAACAAACCATTGTACATGGGAAGAAGAAAATTTATAAAACAGTCGTCCACAATCTGCGTATCCACCTTAATAGTTCCATTGGAGCCATATTTTATGGTTGATAGAAATATTAGAATTGGATTAGCTTCGGATTCCCATTATGCCGATAGGGAAGTGGCCGGTACCCGATTTTATAGGGGAGCATTGGAAAAAATGCAGGAGTTTGTTTCGGTTATGAATAAAGAAAAGGTGGACTTTGTTGTTCATTTGGGAGATTTTAAAGATGAGGACGAATCCAAGGAAGAACAAAAAACCCTTGGGTACCTTCAAAAGATAGAAACCGAATTTGTAAAGTTTGAAGGAGATACCTTTCATTGCATTGGCAACCATGATGTTGATAGCATCACCAAACAACAGTTTATTGCAAATGTGACCAATACTGGAATAGTTTCTGATAAAGGATATTACTCTTTTGATAGAAACGGTTTTCATTTCATAGTCCTGGACGGAAACCACACCCAGGAGGGGAGAGACCATTTTTATAAACTAGGTCAAGATTGGCAAGATACCAACCTAGGAAGGGAGCAACTGGATTGGTTGAAGAAGGATTTGGAAGGTAATACCTTGCCCGTAATGGTGTTTTGTCACCATCCTTTGTACGAGTTCTTTAGAGGTGAACATAAATATCATGTAAACGACTATCTTGAGGCCCAAGAACTTTTTGAGGCCTCCGGAAAGGTGCTAGCAGTTTTTCAGGGACATGTACATGCGGAGGACCATATTAGTAAAAATGGAATTCATTACTTGACCGTATTGGGAATGGTTGATTTTGAAGGCCTTGAAAACAATAGTTTTTCCGTGGTTGAAATAAAAGGAAACAAGCTAAAACTTAAGGGATACAAACGGTCTAGCTCCCATAGGTATGGGGTATAGGTGGAGTTACTAAATCTCTTTTATTTGAAGTTTTGAGTTAAGAAAGGTGGGATTTTCTGAAATTTAATAAAAAAGCCCCGCCATGGCGGGACTAATCAATTTAACTAAAACTAACTACAACTCAATATCCAAAATTTTGTTCTAAAGACGGTGCTTTTTCAATTTCCGATAACGGAATAGGTAGGTAATATTGTCTTTCAAACCAGGGTCTGTTTATTACGGTATATTCTTCTGGCACTACACTACCATCTGTCAATTTGGTCCATTTAAGCCCTTGGACATCAAAACCAAGGTGCTCCGGTAACATCCATCTTCTTTCATCATAAAAGTTATGTCCTTCAAAAGCTAGTTCAACTCTACGTTCCCTTCTAATAGCATCTAATAACTCCGTTCCACTAGCCATTATTATCGGTTGTAAGGCTCTTTTAGAGACCTTGTTTAGATACTCTAGAGCTACGGTTTCATTACCTACATGATAAGAAGCTTCCGCATAATTCAAGTATATTTCTGCCAATCGGTAAAGAATAAAAGGTCGGCCAGGGGATGTTTCTGTTAAACCAACAGACTCATCTTGAAATTTGCGGATGTTATATCCGGTTTTTGAAGAGTGAAGGACATTTCCAAGACCTTCTGGGGAATCTAACCCGTGCGGAAATATATTAACATCCTCTGAAAGAAAATATTCAACTTCCCTACCTCTAAATTCAGCACCGTTAAAATTAAGGTTTGCATAATAACGCATTTCCCTACCAACATTAGGGTTCATAGGATCATAGCTGCCTTCTTGAGTAGAAGTACCATCAGACATGTTGTATTGAAGAACATAATTTAAGGTGGGTGAAGATAATGCCCAACCACCATAGCCACTGGGAGCCTGAGTTTGGTTCCAAAGAGAATTTACGTCTGTACCAAAGTCAAAAAGATCGCTCCCATAAGGTCTAGCCCATAAAATATCTTGATGAACTTCTAAAAACAGGTTTCTATAATCTGCTGCATTTGTTACCTCCAGCAAATCTCTATTGCCTACTAAATCTATAACCGCTTTGGCAGCGTCGGCCGCATCCTCCCATTTAGTTGCGCTTGTATAATCATATAGGGGTCCATTGGGAATGGTTTGTGGATTGTGCAGCTCACTTGCTGCATATAATAATGTTCTAGACTTAACTGCAAGTGCGGCTAGTTTGGTTGCTCTGCCAAACTCCGTATCCGGTCTTGTTTCTGGAAGATCTGCAGCTGCAGCATCTAGTTCGGAAACTATATAATTTACACATTCTTCATAGGTATTTCTAGGAATGTCAAATGTTTCGGCATCAAAACCTACAGTTTCTTTTATCAAAGGTACTGCACCATATAGTCTAGTCAATTTAAAATACAGGTTAGCCCGTAGAAAACGCATTTCGGCCTTAAGAATACGTATTTCGTCCGGAGAATCCTCGGCAGCGGGCGAATCGTCAATTTTGTCAAAAAATAAATTGATTTCTCTAATGTAGCTGTAATATGTAGTCCACTTATTGTTAAAGTCACCTACATTGGCCGGATTCCAGCCCCTTCTTAGTCCTAAGCGGTCTAAATCCCTAAAATTGAATTTGGCTTCAAATGAACCGTTCTCAATATTGTACCTTCTGGACCACCAAATAGTCTTGTTCAATCCCCAGCTTTCTGTACTATTGTAGTTTGTTAGGGCTAAATTGGTAACTTGATCAATATCACTGTACACAAATTCTTCGGTAAAGGAATCTGCCGCGTCTATTTCTAATGATTCTTCACAACTAATGTTCGCTAGGAAGAGCAGTCCTAAAAAAGCGATGTATATATTATTTGTTTTCATTTTTTCTCAATTAATATTAGAAATTAAAGTTTAACCCAATACTATAAGTCTTAATTGGGGTATAGGTGGCATTTCTAAAGTTGTTATACCCCGTAGCCTCCGGGTCTAAACCTAAATCATAGATGTCCGAGAAAAAGGTTGCTAAATTGTATCCTCTTGCGAAGATTCTAATATCCCCAATCTGGGTTATGTTTTTAGGGATAGTGTAGCCCACCTCTAATTCTTTTAGGCGTACAAAGGATGCGTCTTGATACCAAAGATCAGCTCCTTGAAAGACCTCCACGTTACCATTTTGATTACCGTTGATACCATCTCCCTGAGGAAATGCTCTTGGAAAATTCGAATCTCTGTTGGAAGGGGTCCAACGTTGATCGAATACAAACTCTGGTTTGGCCCCCCCTTGGTCAAAGAACACAAGAGTTTCTGCTTGGGCCTGACCTTGAAACAAGAAATTTAAAGCGAAGTTCTTATAGGTGAACCCTCCATACACCCCGTATTGTATTTGAGGTATATTGGAACTTCCAACTCTTTTACGGTCATCGGCATTAATAATGCCATCGTTGTTGGAATCTTGATAAAAGATATCTCCTTCTTGAGAACCGTCCAATTTGGCTTGGGCACCATCAACTTGGGCTTGATCCCTAAAAATCCCATTTGTTGGATAGATAACATAGGAATCAATGGGCATGCCTTCCCTTCTTAAACTTTCTTGAACATTTTCTCCTTCTGCCAGAAAGACTACCTCATTTTTTGCCTGGGAGAAGTTCATGCCTAAATTATAATTGAGGTCATTACCAATTACATCGTTCCATGCCAACTCAAATTCAAAGCCGTAATTTTTTACCTCTCCAAAGTTCTCCGCCGGTAAATTAAATCCTAGGTAATCTGGAATAGCTGCTTGTCGCTGCGCCAATATATCCTCTCTGAGCTGATAAAAATAGTTGACATCTCCCGATAATTTACTGTCAAAAAGGCTGAAGCTCAACCCAATGTTTTGCATATTCGCCGTTTCCCAAGTAACATCTGGATTAGCGGTTGTTGAAGAACTAAAACCATTAACCAGTACTCCAGGGGAACCAATTATAAAATAATCTGGTTGGGCAACATCAAAATTAGGATTACCATTTGTGGTAGATACACCATAATCATAGAGGGTTAACCATTGGTTGGGGGCAATCCTGTCATTTCCCATTTTAGACCAAGAACCTCTAAGTCTTAAAGAGTTGATCCATGAAGCATCTTCTAAAAAGTTTTCTTTATCTATGGCCCATGAAGCCGCAATACTTGGAAAGGTCCCGTATCGCTTACCAGGTCCAAATGCACTTGACCCATCGTGACGTACCGTGAGGTCTATGAAATATTTCTTTTTAAAATCATAGGACAAGGAACCAAAGAAGTCCATTCGGGCAAATTCGCTTCTAATTCCTGAGGACTGCTGTTGCTCTGAACCTCCCGCAAAAAGCTCTGGTCGGTCATTGGAAGGAAAACCCTGGCGCTGTGCAAAAAAGGTCCTGGTATCAGAGTCCAAACGTTCAGTTCCTATAAAAGTGTTTATGGAGTGATTGTCTCCAAATATTTTGGAATAACGAATGGTGGCGTTTACCAAAGTCTCATCATATTTCCAGAAAGATTCCCGTAGAATACGGTTTTGTCCTTGTTGGGAAAAGCCGGTTGAGGGTATATATTCGCCTGTACCATCTTGAAATGTATATACGGTCCATGGCGTGTACCAATCTTTTGCATCATTATTCATTTTGCGAACACCCAAAAAACCGTTGAGGCTCAATCCATCTATTAGCTTGTCTAGATTGATATCTAATGAAAACTTAGACCTTAAGTCTGTATCCTTCCTATTTACGAAACCAGATTCTGTACTGGACATTACAAGTGGATTCTGGCCGTTTTCTCCACCAAAGCCCGGTAATCCATTAGGGTAGACCCCTACTTCAGTTGGTAGGTTTGTAAAAATGTGCTTGTAAATATTTCCATCATCTACACCAGGTCTGTTCCTATCACCAAACCTTCCTAATAGATCAACGCCTAATTTTATATCCTCAGTAATCTTAATATCTAAATTGGAGCGTACCTGTTTCTGATTGAATTTTAACGACCCTGAGCGGTATAACCCTTCTTGACTAAGCAAATCGCCACTTACAAAATATTTGACTGCTTCTGTCCCACCTGATACAGATAAGGTATTTCTGGTTTCTGGAGAGGTTTTTGCGAAGGTCAAAGCGGCCCAGTCAGTATTTGGGAAATTAATAGGGTCGTTTCCGGAAGCGTAGCCGTTTATTTGGTCTTGACTAAAAGGTAAATCGGTTCCAGCGCGTTGGGCAATTTCATTTTCATATATGGCATACTGCTCAGATGTCATCAAGTTCGGTAACTTGGTAAAGGAAGACATGTTATATGAAGAGGTAAAATTGATTTTTGGTTTTCCTTGAGAACCTCTTTTCGTGGTAATCAAAATTACTCCATTTGCCGCTCGAGAACCATAAATGGCAGCGGCCCCATCTTTCAATACTGTTAAGGATGCAATATCCTGAGGAGAAAGATTGGAGAATGAACCAGCTTGGATACCGTCTATTAATATTAATGGTGAGTTGTTATTCAAGGTAGATTTACCTCTAATTAGTATGGTAGTGGCGTCATCGTCTGTATTTCCACCACCGCCATTACCGGCACCAGGAACTCCCCCACGGTCACTAATTATAAGACCTGAGGCTCGCCCAGCTAGAGACTTTGCTAAATCTTTATTGGAAGATTGTTCTATTGCCTTACTATCTATTGTACTCACAGATCCCGTTACTTCGCCCTTATTTCTTGTGGTATAGCCTAGTACTACTACCTCTTCTAGTTTTGATGCATCTTCGGTCATAAGCACGTTTATGGTACGTTTTCCGTTTACAGCTACCTCCTGCGTACCATATCCGATATATGAAAATGTTAAAACCGCATCTTCATTGTCTATCTCTAAACTATAATTTCCATCAAAGTCGGTGGTGGTTCCTTTTGTGGTGCCTTTTATGACTATAGTTACACCGGCCAACGGACCCAATTCATCGCTTACCGTTCCCGAAATGGAAGATTGAGCTATTTGACTGCTATTTAGAACTGTATTTTTTGGTAGTGCAAAAGACTTATGATTTTCAAAAGCGTTAGCACTAGTTGAAATAAGAATAATTGAAGGAATTAATAGTTTGAAAGCGCTCCATTTTTGAAAATGCTGTAAATAGCTTCTAGCATTATTTAATCTGTTTTTTTTCATAATTTACATTTGTTAAGTTAGAGTCTTGTAGTGCAGATTTGCTTTTATCCAAATCTGTAGTATTTATCATGTATGAAGTATTTCACTTCACTTCTTTCCCTCATACATATCATATTATGATTACAAAAGAATCATAAAATTGCACTGCTATTTTTGCGGATTTTATCATTTGGTAACATTATTTTAACCAAAATGGAAAGAGTTAAATCATATCTCAATGATGGCTTGAAATGTTTATAGGTTATGAAGAAATATTGGATTTGACTACTTACTTAATTTTAGATACACCAGTGTATGGAGCATTTACTCGTATATCGATTGGGTTTTGGGACTGAGATTTTTTTAATAATAAAAGCCATGATATAAACTATCATGGCCTTCTTAAAAATTTGGGATAGAAAAGAATCTCAGTTTTTATGGGCTGGTTGCACTAATTTATCTATTTCGAAGGTTTCATTATACATTGGCATGCGATTATTCTCCCATAACTCTTTGTCTTTAAGAGAATAATACCACAAAGGTTGAATGAAGTCTTTGGTCCAATCTTCTGTCGTAGCCACCATTTGTTTTAATTTCTCCGGGTAACGCCCACTGAGGTTTTTCTTTTCCCCAATATCCTCTTTGAGATTGTGTAAACGCCAAGGTTCATTGCCCATTCTAGTTATTTTCCAATCCCCTAATCTACCCCCTACATCACAGTAGCCTTCTCGATAACGAAGCGCGAAAAGCATCTCATTTTCACGTGGATTTGTTCTGTTCAATATATTAGATAAAATATTCTTTCCGTCCAGTTTTTTACCAACAGGAGGCTTGGATTTTGCCAATCCTAAAAAAGTGGGGTAGAGGTCAAGTGATGATACGGGAAAATTAAAGTTTTCATGTTCAGTTATTTTGTTTGGCCAATGAAAGAACATTGGTGTTCGGTAGCCACCCTCCCAAGTATCTCCTTTACTACCCTTTAAAGGATAATTGCTGGCTCCGTGATTGGTATTCCCTCCGTTGTCACTATAAAAAACTATTAGAGTGTTCTCGTATTGACTAGTTTCTTTTAAGGCTTTTACTATCTGACCTATTCCACGGTCTACGGCATATACCATTGCTGCATAGGTCTTTCTGTCTTTATTCTCAATACTAGAGAACTCCTTCAGGTCTGCTGGTTTTGCTTCTAATGGAACATGTGGCGCATTATAGGCTAAATAAATAAAGAAGGGTTGTTTTTTATTAGTTGCTGTTTTGATTTCGTTTACAGCTTCCCTTGAAAACGCGTCCGTTAAATATTCAGATTCATTTACACTATTTCCATTATGTTCTAGCGGAAGCACATAATCTCGTATTTCTTTATTTCCAATAGCCAGTTGCTTACGATATACTTCTTGATATTCGTCAGGAAAATAATCATGACCGCCCCCCAAAAAACCGTAGAAATTATTGAATCCTCTATTGTCGGGATGAAATTTTGGAGCAGCTCCCAAATGCCATTTACCTATGGCGCTGGTGTAATATCCTGCGTCCTGCAATGCTTTAGACACAAAAACCTCCTTTAGGGGAATGCCCATATTGTCTTTATCATCTTGGCTGCTGTTTTGGTATAAATTGTACGGTGTACCTGTTAGGTGTGGATATCTTCCTGTCATTATAGCCGATCGGCTGGGGCCACAAAATGGATGGGCAACATATGCAGATGTGAAAATAGTGCCAGTTTTTGCTAGTTTGTCCATTTCAGGGGTCCGTATGTCTTTTGAACCATTAAAACCAACATCGCCGTATCCTAAGTCATCACACAAGATCATTAAAATGTTTGGCCTGTCATCTTGGGCTTTGCTCCATATGCTACAACCCAATAGGGTAATACACAAAGCAAACTTTGCTTTTTTAGTTAAAATAGTCATATCGTACGTGTTAATTTTATCTGATAGTTGCTTACTATACTTAATTGACAGCTAAGTTACCTTTCCAGCCCTTATTGAACTGACATAAAAGTTCTTCTACCAATTTTGGATTATCTTCTGCAATATTGGTAGTTTCGTGAGGGTCCGTTTGGTGGTCGTACAGTTCATAAAATAAAGGTTCCGCATTCTTATTCTGGAAGTCTTTCCAAACTACAAAGCGATATTTATGCGTTCGCATAGCGTAGCCCATTAGTCGGTTTTCAAATAAATCTCGGTTCCATTTGTCACCTTGTTGAGCCTTTATCTTATCTTCGACATCTTTGATTAATGGACCAAAATAAGTTTCTCTCATACCTTTGGATAAAGGGTTGGCCGCCCATTCTCTAAGTGCTGGATTGGGAAATTGACTAAAAACAGCTTCCTTCCATTCCTTGTTTGGTTCTTGTAATAAGGGGCTGAAACTTTGACCTTCTAAATGTTCAGGTAAATCCAGACCTGCCAATTCGCAAAGAGTTGGGTACAGATCTACAAGTTCGACCAGAGCATTGGATTTTGCTCCTCGAACAGATTGAGGCATATCTGGAGTCGAAATAATCAACGGTATTCGAGTTGCAATTTCATAATTTGTTGCCTTGCCCCAAATTCCCATTTCTCCTAAGTGCCATCCATGATCGCTCCAAAGGATAATAATGGTGTTTTCCCGAACACCTTCTTCTTCCAAAGCTCTTAACATTCTCCCTATTTGCGCATCTACATAACTCACACATGCCAAATAAGCACGCCTAAGTTCTATTGCCAATTCTGTATCAATTGGTCCGTATTTGGGGATATTCGCCCGAGCCCTTAGTTCAAAGGAAGGATGAAGTCCCATGGCCGCTCCATTCTTAGGGGCCTTATCTTCTTCTGTAAGAGGTATTTGTTTATTGTTATATAAATCCCAGTACTTTTTAGGGGCTACCCAATCTAAATGAGGTTTTTTCATACCAAGACCCAAAAAGAATGGTTTTTCCGGATTGTTCTTAAGCATATCCTTTAGAGTAGCGATGGCTTTATCTGTATTATGTCCATCTTCGTAGGTATTGTCCGCCGCATTTGCGAATTCAAATGCGGGACCCTGTCCCAGACCATTTCTCAATGCATTTTTACCGTATTTGGACAACATGGCTTCTCGGTTTTTCTTTCGGGACGACTCATTTTCAGGTAGTTTATATCCAAATTCAACCAAAGGTTTGTCCAATTCGACAGGGGTACGACTCCAGGAAAATTTCCCATCACCAAATTCTTTATTATGGTAAATCTTTCCCGTGTGGACCGTTTCATAGCCATGGGCCCTAAAATGTTGAGGAAGGGTAACGATTTCAGGGTTTGAGTCCCGAAAATAGGTGAAGTTTTCAATGACATTAATGGTCTCTGGGCGAGCTCCTGTCATTAAACTGGCTCTGGACGGGCTACAAATTGCTTCTTGGCAATAAGCATTATTAAATAAAAGTCCTTCCGATGCTAAGGCATCAATATTTGGAGTTATTGCCACCTCGGAACCATATGCTCCTATTTCTGGTCTTAAATCGTCTATTGCAATGAAAAGAACATTGGGCCTTGTAATTCCAACTTTAAAATCCGTTTGAGAATTACAAGTAATAATTAACAACAACGTAATGAACAATAAAACCTTTTTCAAAATTAATTTTATCATCACCTGGGTTAATTCCTGTTCCAAATAACGGGTAGAAACACGCTCATTTCTCCTTGGCCTCTATTGCTCCAGGCGTAATATGGAATGAGATTGGTAGCATGAGATTTAAAATTAGGTTGCTCTACTACACTATACATTCCTTTGGTCTTGTCATTTCTTAAAAGGATGTTACCATCTAAGGTAGTAACACCTCCAAGAAAACCAGGCTTGTAAATGGGTTTAAATTCTATATCTGAAGGAATATATACATCTGTAATATCAGTTCCTTCTGGTAAGTCTGCAGATTCAATACAATAGACTACTGGTCCTCTTTTTAGAGCTACTTGATTACGAACTTCCTCAATTCTCGGGTGGCCTTCAATGAATTTGGTTTCCATTGGCATTTCCATTTCTATTACATCTCCTGACTTCCAAGTTCGTGTTATGGTTGTAAAACTTCCGGCGGTTACATTTTTAATATCTTCGCCCTTTACTCTAATAGTGGTACCCGTAGCCCATTCAGGAACACGTAGCATTAAATCAAAAATATCATTTTTGCACTCCTCAATGGTGATTTTTACAGTGCCTTCCCAAGGATAGTTCGATTCTTGTTTTAGTTTTATGCTGGAACCATCTAATAATGTCGTTTGAAGCTCATTGCCTCCATAAAGATTAACAGCTATACCATTCTTGGATTTACTATAGGCCCATCCCGGTGATTTAGCAATAGTCCTTACCAAATTAGGAGGGCAGCAAAAACATTCTAAGTATGGTTGTCTTTCGGGGAATTCAACATTCATTTTTTCATAATCCAGGGCTCCATCAATTTTTCTAAGGGGATTGGAGTAATAGTAATGGGTACCTTCAAGACTAATGCCGGATAAACCACTATTATGTAAAACCAACTCCATGACGTCCCCGTGCTTAGCATCTCCACTTAAGGAAAGCATTCTATAATTGAACATAGAATTACAGATATTGGCACAAGTTTCATTATACGCTGTTAGATTGGGCATCATATATTCATCAATAAACCCCTCTTCTATTTTATCCAGACGAGAGGAACGTCCATAATGAGTTTGCCCCACTGCTCCTGTAACGTACATCTTTTTAAAAGTTACATTTTCCCATAGGCGGTCCAATGCGTCTAGTAGGGCTTTTTCTCCAGTTTCTGCATAAACATCTGCTGCACCGGCATAATAATATAGGGCTAGAACGGCGTGACCTACTGCTTCGGTTTCCTCTCTAAGTGGAACCCTTTCTTGAACCATATCACCTATAGGATATCCTTTGGTGGTTTCATCTTCCTCGATTTTATAGGTTCCCCGCATATTTATAAACTGCTCGGCTAACTCCAAATATTTTTTGTCTTTGGTAGTTCTATACAGTTCAACTAGACCCATGATTTGGGTTTGGTTAAATCCAAATCTTTTTAGGTGGTCTGGTTTGGGGGAGAAAAGTTTGTAAAGATAGTTGGCATGTTTAATAGCGATATCCAGAAAGTTTGTTTTCCCTGTTACACGGTTATGTATACAAGCTGCGGTCATCAGGTGTCCGCTATTGTATAGCTCATGATATCTTCTATTACTAAATGGGTCAATATCATCACGGATTATAATAGGGGTAGAGAGGTACCCGCTTTCTAATTGTGCCTTGGCGATTACGGAGATAATTTCATCTAAGTCGTTTAATATTTTCTTGTCTTTATTTACTGCATAAATATAGGTAGAAGCCTCCATCCACTTATAGAAATCGCCATCGTGCCACCAAAAGCCTTTATGTTCTCCTTCTTTCTGTCCAGCGGCAATCTTAAAATTGTTGTAACCATGACCTATATCTCCCTTTAGGATTTCGCCCATATGGGGTACCATGGTTTCTTCTGCTATTTTCCATTTTTCAGCCCAGAATCCTTGTGTCCAGCGACAGTCACCAATATCAATTGATTTTAGGGCAACATGTGGGCTGTTGGAATAATTTATAATACCCTTACCATCATCTAGGTTGGCAGAAAATACTTTAGGACTCTTGGTATTTTTATCAACTTTTGCATCATTTTTTTTCTCTCCACATGATAAAATTTGGAGTGCAATTACAACGGTTAAAAATTTTTTCATTAAAGTTGAGATTAGAGTGAGTTAAAATGGTTGAGAAGCCAGTGTGACTTTCCTGAAAATATTTATTGTTATTACTGAGTAAAATCAGCGAGCTTTGATAGCTTATATGCAAATAAAGCCATTAAAAGAATGGGTGATGTGGATGATATTATCCAGTAATAGCACTTTTTTAACCAAAAATTAAAAACTATAGGAATTATGGGTCTATATTATGATTTGATTAGAGGTATATTCGATTTGATTGATTGAAAATGTTCTAAAAGTTTAGGTTGATTTCTTTCTAGGACCAGTTTTTTGCTAAATATGGAACTACCCATTCCAACCCCAATAGCTCCAGCGTTTATAAAATCAGCTATATTATTTTTGGTTACGCCTCCGGTAGGAAGTAGATTTACTTGATTTAAGGGGGCGAGAACATCTTTTATATATGTTGGTCCCAATTGAGTGGCTGGGAAAACCTTAACGGCGGTAGCGCCCCAACTCCATGCTTGATAAACTTCAGTAGGTGTATATGCCCCGGGAAAGACAGGGATGTTACTATTTACACATTTGTCCAGTACCTCTTTATTTATAATCGGGGTAACCGTAAATTGTGAACCTGCATCCAAGGATTGATTTAATTCGTTTAAGTTACATACAGTGCCCGCACCCACATTCAATTGCGGAAATTCTTTACGCAAACTTGAAATAATATGTGCTGCACCTTGAGTGTTCATTGTAACCTCTAGCGTATGGAAATCTGCCTCTAAATAGGTTTCAGCCAGAAATAGAACGCTATTTATGTCAAGATTCCTAAGTATACCAATAACCGGGGTTTTCGTAAACTTTTCTAAACAAAAATTCTCGTTAGTGTTCATATAAATTAAGTATTTTTCTATGGCCGGTTAAGAGGGCTGTTTCCAGAATTTCTGGATTTAGAATGATAATTCTTTTTGGTTCTACCATACTCTTTAATGCCAATTTGTATTGAGCTATTAGGGATTTTGGAGCTGCCAGCACTATGTAGTTGTTCTTGGTTTCAAAGGTTTTAAGTTCATCGCCTATAAGAAGACCGCTTAAATAGGCGCTGTTTTTTTTCTTATTTTTTTGTTGTAGGATTTGCCGTGCTCTTACATTGAATAAAGAAGAGCTTAAACTCCTGTTCTTAATGGCGTTAACTCCCTCAAGGAAGCTTTCTTTTAGCTTTTTATCAAAAGTGTGATTTGAGACAGAACTACTTAAAATACTGTCTTTGCTAAGGACATCAAAAAGTTCCCCTGTCATATAATTAGAAAGATTGGTGAAGCTCCCATTTTTAAATGATATGTGCTTGCTATGTGTGCCTGGAAGAACAAGGGTTCCTGATGGAATATCCTCTAGATACTTCTCAAGGCCTATGGCCTGAACTTCTTCCCCTCTCATCATGCCATGGTCATTTTTGATACCTGAAATTAGATGCAAATTTTGTTGAGCTGAAAATTTAAAAGTTTCAATTTTTAAACTACTTCCTGAAAAGTCAAAAGGAAAGTTTGCATAGGGAAGATCCTTTAGTCCTAGACTTGAAGAGGCCATACCCGAACATACAATACTATAATTGCCATTATTTAAATTGAGTAGCTCAATCTTGTTTTTTAAGAAATTAAGATAAAAGGAATGTTGGTCTACTTTTCCTTTAAGAGCAAACTTTTTATATAAGAATTTAACACCATCATTTGAAACCAACTCCTTAAGCACCTCTAAGCTTGTTAAATCAACAAGGCGAATCCTAAAATTAGAGGTGCCCCAATCACAACTTATGAATTTTTCTTTCATACCCTTTAGATGGCAGTTGTAACTCGCTTCTTGATTAAGTAGTCATCTAGGGCATAGGAAGAGCAATCTACTCCAATTCCGCTATTTTTAATTCCGCTATGGGGCAGATAGATATCATATTTAACACCATTGATTTGTACCTCTCCAAACTCTAAATTGTCAATAAAGAATTGTTGTAAGGCCAGGTCATTGGTGAAAACATAGGAGGCTAAACCTGCATCTGTATTGTTGGATAAAGTCAAAGCCACTTCTTTGGAATCAAAGGGAACCAACATAGCCACCGGCCCAAATATCTCCCGTTCAAGAACCTTTGCTTTTTGGTCAGGAATTAATATTACGGTTGGTTCAAAATAATAGCCAAGACCGGACATAGGTTTTCCCCCACAAAGAATTTCTCCACCTTGCTTGACAGCTTCTTGAACTATTTCTTCTACTTTCTGCACTGAAATTTTATTTGTCATTGGCCCCATATCCCACTCTTGGTCCAAACCAAAACCTACTTTAGTTTTATTAAATAAGGCTACAAGACGCTCAGAAAATTTGCCCAAAATATCCCTATGAATAAATAGTCGGTTAGGAGCCACACAAATTTGGCCTGAATTTCCTGTTTTAAGGGCATAGGCTATGTTGACCGCAAGGTCCAAATCCGCATCCGGAAAAACTATAAATGGGGCATTTCCGCCGCACTCCATACTAAATCTTTTTATAGAGGTTTTACTGCTTTGAGCAATTAGTTTTTGTGCGGTTTCAGTAGAACCTATCATGGTAACAAGTCTTGGAATAGTGCTCTCACATAAAGGTATTCCCACATCTTTAGTGTCTCCGCAGATAATATTGATTACTCCTTTTGGGAAGTTGATTTCTGAACACAGTTCGCCCAAAATATAGGCGGAAAGGGGGGAGAATTCAGATGGTTTTATGATAATGCTACATCCGGCGGCCACGGCAGGTCCAAGTTTAAACCCTAAATTGAGAAGAGGGAAATTATAAGCTAGAAAAGCTACAACTACTCCTATGGGTTGATGGATTACCTTATGCTCATGTGTCCCTTCTTTATCTTCAATTATTATATCGTCTCGTTTTTTAATTTCCTTGGAATAAAATTCCAAAGAATCTGTAATGCTTTTAAAATCCTCTCCCGTACCTGGCCAGTTTTTTCCCATTTCAAGCATGATACTCTGCCGAAGTAAATTCTCATTTTCAATTATTTTAGACCTAAGTTTGTCAATCCACTCCAAACGTGTCTCTAAAGGTATTTTTGACCAATACTCAAATCCAATTTTGGCAGAATTCAATGCCTTGAGTGTATCCTTTGGACCTGCCCATGCGATGGTGGCTATACCATTCTCTGTTGCAGGAGAGATTACTTCAAACTTCCTGTTGTCAAAAGCTGGTTGCAACTCTCCGTCTATATAAAGATTTTTATGTCCGTATTTTAAATTTGTTTCCATTGAGAATTACTATTTTTCACTGTATTTAGCCAAATAATCTAAATTTACATCTACACCTAGTCCGGGTGCATTTGGAACTTCAATGATTCCGTTCTTTAAGCTGAAACTCTTAGTGGTGAGCTCATCCCTGAGGGGATTTTCCGTTCTATCAAGTTCCATGGTAGGCATATCGTCGAAAAGCCTACCCGGATTTTTATCAAGGTTTCCTACAAAGTGTACGGCTGCACTAATAGCAATCCATGTACCCCAAGAATGTGGTACCAAATCTTTGCAGTAGGCCTGGACCAAAGATGAAATACGCTTTACTTCGGTTAGTCCACCAGCAGCACAGATATCCGGTTGTGCAATGTCTACACATTCGTTTTCAAGTAGCCTCTTAAAACCAAACTTCAAGTATTCACATTCACCACCGGCTATAGGGATATTGGATTTTTGCCGTAGTCTCCGATAGCCTTCATAGTCTTCAGGTGAGACAGGTTCTTCAAACCATGAAATGTTATACTTTTCCAATTTGTGGCACAACTCAAGCGCTTCCTTGGAGCAATAGGCATGATTGGCGTCTACCATAAGTTTCATATCCGTACCAATAGCTTCCCTTACAGCTGCAACAAATGCTATATCTTTCTCAATGCTCAAACCCACTTTCATTTTAATTGCGCTAAAACCTTGGGCCTTATATAATTGTGCTTCCTCAGCCAATTTTATTGCAAGGTCTGACCCCTTCGTAAAATAGAGACCGGTAGCATAAGGTTGAATTCTAGGATTTTTTATACCACCCAACAGAACTGAAACAGGTTGCTTCAATAATTTACCCTTGAGATCCCACAGGGCTACATCAATAGCGCTTATGGCAGCTTGTAGAGTGCCACTTCGTGCATAGTCCATTGATCTTCTGTACATTTCCTGCCATAGGGTCTCATTTTCTATTGCAGGTTTTCCAATTAAGAATTGACTGAAAAACTCGATTCCTGCCTTTATTACAGCAGCAGGGCCATATCCTTCGCCCCATCCATAGAAGCCATTGTCCAAAGTCACTCGTACAATGCAAATTTGTCGGGTACTATATTCCCATTGAGAGAAATAAAATGGAGTATTCAGTTCTTGACTGACAACAAAAGGTTCAATGTTTGTAATTTTCATATCCGAGGATTTATAGCATTGTATCTGGTCATATTTTTAAAAGATCTTACGAATTGGAGTATCCTAGGATACATATGGCGACAATAAGAATAAACAAACCAAATAGTAAGAGTTTAAATGGGCCTCTAGCATTTTTCCATTCACCTGACCTATATGCCCAAATATTACTGATTATTAAAGCTAAACCTAGTAATATAGGCCAACCAATGACAGGACCTAAATTCCCCATTAAAGCTGCTCCCTGGCCATATACACCTAGGGCGGCAAACCAGAATATTCCGGATAATACGGCCCACATATAGGCTTTGCCACTTTTCTCTGTGCCGAAGGAGCTAAAACTTTTATTTTTTATCAACCTTATAAGGGCATATCCGCCATTCATTATAAAAGCACCTAATAGCACTACTACCCAAGCGGATAAGCTTGCATCTTGAGCATCAATATTAAATTCATTTGTTGCCAATTTCGCTACAGGTGAGGCGTTTGCGAACCCCACATTTAAAAAGGCGGAAAGAATACCGGATAATACAGCTATTAGAACACCTAATAGAACATTGGATTTTTCATTTTGTTCATCAGCTTTTAAGTGGTCTCTTTTTACTCCGGCAACAGCAGTTACGGCTACACCTACCAATAACAAAAGAACCCCTAAAAGAATATAGGGAAATGAAGGGTTGGAAAGAGAACCATCAATTTGAAAAAGCGGAATTATCGATCCCATTGAAGCGGCAAGTCCCATAACAATGCCATAGGTGATTGAAATTCCTGTTTTTTCTACACTAACACCAAATAGAATCCCTCCAATACCCCATAAAAATCCATAGAAGGCAGCTTTCCAAACTACAGAACTTTCCGCGGAATTGATTATTTCGAATAAGTTTGGTATTGCTAATAAGGCCCAAATGTTGGGGACCGCAATCATTGCTACAAATGCATGCACCAACCACCAAGCTTCCCATTTTAAGGGAGACATGTATTTCATGCCAAGACCAAAGGTACCTTGAAAAAAGCTTGCTAAAATAACTAGAGCGATTGCTAAAAGTGAGTTGTCCATTTTGGTGAAATTTCTAAGTAAAAAAGCCCAAGGGGGGCAGTTGCTGAAATTGTTTTTACAAAGAAACTTGAATAGTTAAATGTCTAATCGACGGATATTAACCACTAATAACATTATTTTAACCTGCTTGGTTTAGGAAAAAAGTATAGAAAGAAGAAAAACTAATAGTCCTGCTGAAATTGATACCAAAAACGAAATCAGACTAAAGGACTTTAGGACATTTGATGTGGTAAGGTGATGCACTTCCTTAAATAGCCAAAAGAAACTACTATTTACATGAATTATACCTAAAGATCCTGCACATATCGCTGCAGTAGCAAAGCTAGGGTCCAGAAGCCCGTTTGAAACAAGGGGTGCAACAATAGAAGCTGTGGTTATTAAAGATACCGTGATAGATCCTGTTACGGTGGTAAACAATAACCCAAGTAAGAATGGAATCAAAATTCCAAGCGCTGTAATGTTGGTTGCGTCCGAAATTAAATTTTCTACAATTTGAGTATCTTTTATCACTTGACCGAAGGCTCCTCCAGTACCCGTAATTAGTATTACTATGGCCGATTTAGCCCCTGCATCTTGAAAATAGGAATGGAGCTTTTTATTAAAATCCTTTTGATTAATTAAGGGAAGTGAAAATAATAAGCCAATCAATAAAGCCCATATAGGATTCTTAACAAATTCGATCAATTGGTTTTTTGTAGAGATTATAGTCCCTAATGACATAAGAAAAAGAGGCGCAAGAATAGCTATAAACGGTAACATTTTTTTTACTCCTTTTAGCCTGTACTTAGATTTAGTAGAGTAGTCTATTTCCTGTTTGACTTGTATTTTTTTTCCTACCATACTTATAAATAAAAGCCCAATACCAATAGCAACCAAAGCAACTATACTGTTCAATGGAATGATTCTACCTACCTCGGTATCTAAAATTGCGGCTACCGCCAAAGGTCCAGGTGTTGGAGGTATTAGTGCATGGGCCACGGTCAAACTTATGGACAATGCTAAACCCAATGTAAGGATAGAATGATTTGATTTTTTAGACAATACCACTAGAGTGGGTAATAGTGTTAGATAAGCAACATCCATAAATACGGGAATGCCAATTATAAAACCAATAGTTGCCACGCTGATAGGCAAATATTTATTTCCAAACGTTTTAATTATACTGTCCGCAATGATATCAGACCCACCAGTTGAGGAGAGGATTTCTCCAAGTAATGTCCCAAAGAATATAATGAGGCCTATCCACTTTAGGGTTTCCCCAAAACCATTTAAGAGACTTTGGGTTACATTCTCTACCGTACTTCCTGTGGAAAGTCCAAGAATTAAACCAGTAATCAATAGGGCTGGAATGGGATGGACCTTGAACTTTGTAACTGCTAATATCAGTAGCAGTATACTTCCAAGCAACATTAGAATTGAATACACCTTTGACTAGATTTTTACAAACCTAGAATAAATTATTAAGTAGTATATAAACTTAATTGACTTTCACTAACTGTTTCTTAACCTCTAAAGAAACATGGGGTAGAAGTTATCTGAACTTTTTATACAACCTCGGTATGATTATGGTATTTTTCCATATACTCAGAAGGGGTACAATCCAACAATGCTTTGAATTGTCTATTGAAGTTAGTTAAGGTGTTAAAACCAGATTGGTAGCAGATGGTGGCTATTTGCATTTTTCCTTCAATCAGCAATCTGCAAGCATGTCTCAATCTAATTTCATTCAGATACTGGGTAAAAGATTTGCGCGTTTTCTTTTTAAAATATCTGCAAAAGGCATTAGGGGTCATGTAGGCAATTTTTGCAACCTCTTCAAGCTCTATTTTTTTATCGAAATTATCAGTTAAAAAAGAAATTACCCTGGCCATTCTATCTTTCTCATTTTTGTTATATACGTTGGGTATTACTTCTGAACAAAGTGCAATATGATTTTCATTTACTGAAAGTACGTCCAAAACTTTTAGAAGTTCAACAATATTCGAAAGGCCTCTATTATTTACGAGTCCTAAAATATGATGGTGGACCAAATAGGTTGTAGATTCTGAAAACTTAATACCTCTATCCGACATCTTTATTAAAGCTTTAAGATTTTGTAATTCTGGAAGTCGCATAAAGTTTTCTCCTAAAAATTCCGGTTCAAACTTAATTACAATTAGGTTTACGGCCTCCTTTTCAGGGTGATTGGCATAATATTCTTTGTCATTCTTAAAAAGGTGGGGGATATTACTGCCTATCATATAAAGTTCTCCCGGGCTAAAATTTCCAATGGAATTTCCAACATAACGCGTACCTGTACTTTTAATAAAGTAAATGAGTTCAATTTCTTTATGAAAATGCCAATCTTGTTCAATACAAGGCATTCTATCTTGTCTGACTAGAAAGGAGCGTTCCGGCCTTTTTTCCGATGATTTATATGTCAGTTTCATTTTATTTGAGTTTACGTAAAAAGTGAGCTTGATTTCAAAAAGTAGTATGGTGTCAATAATTTAAATATACTAAAACTATCCTAATATGTACCAGTAAGTTAAAATGGGGGTTAAGATTGTGCTTAAAGATTAAAAAAACTTAATTTAAATAGCTTTGGTTTTCCATTAATCTGTGATTTTTTCATTGTCTAAATGACAAAGAACCTTGTTATCTGTTTTTATCTATCTTATAGTTGAAATTATGAGCGAAAGGGAAACTACAATTCTTATTTCAAGCTATTAATCAAATTGAAATACCAAAGCTTAAATTGATAATTGATGAATTCGCAAGGAGAATAAAAATTAGCCGAGACGAGGAGATAGTTCTATAAAATTGTTATAAACCTAAATGTTGCAAGCTTCTTCTAAGATGCTATTCGAAATAATGGGCTTGAACTCATTCACAAAATATACAGTACTATTTAAGCGCTTTCCCATTTAAAAAATACTATTTCACCGTTAGGATCACCCTTTGATATCTTGTCATTGAAGGAAAACCAGCATCATTGCCCTCAACAATCACATGGTATTCTTCACCAGATTTGGCGGTTTCAGGAATTGTCACGGTAGCTATATCCTTTTCAGCATCATAGGTTACTTCAGCTGCACCGTCTCCCGCTTCGGCGTAATTCCAAACTTTGAATGAAACGCCATGTCCATCAGGGTCGGTAAAGCTTGGTGTCAGGATAACTTTTTCCCCTGCTGATACGTTTAAAGCAGTTCCTTCCAGGACATGTATTTCTGGGGCATGGTTAGCTTCATCATAGGATTTAACGGCCCAATCTGCCCGCCCTGCAAAATCCAGTTGCATCGCTTTTACCCAACGACTTTGCGGATAACTTGTGTCCATTTTTTCAGTTTCAGGATTCCAATCCGATGCCGCATCGCCATCCTCATATCGGAACGGGTTTTCTGTAGACTGAACGAAGCGGCCGCTCCAACCTCCTCTAGAAGGATTTTCATAATTGGCCAAGCCCACGTCTACCAAATGTAAAAAAGCCGGAGAATCTCCTTCCGAGATAAAGTCATATTTTGAAAAACTACCGCGTTCGGTTTTGGTGATTTTCGAAATATCTCCCTCAAAATGGTTGGGGTCCCCATCTTGTTTCTGACCGTCACCATACGAATAGTATTTCTCGAACAACGAGCCATGGCTGTTAATAATGTTAGGTCCCATAAAGCTTCCTTCTAAATAAGGTTGTTGACTTTTGGGCACCACCATTTTCCAAGGATAGGCAAAACACCAAAACTGATTGGCATTGTAGAATACACGTATCTCTGGCCAGTTTGGGCCGATGTATTTTTTATAGGTAGCATCTTGGTCCATAATGGTATAAATAATGGCCTTTTTTGACACCTTGGCTTTTATTTCCTTCCAATTTCGTTTTTTGGAGTAATCTTCTTCAATCGATTTTAAGGCACGTGCAATGGTATTGGTACCACCCCAAGCTTGTAAAAAGATTTCGCGTGGGTCATCGTCCAATAATTTTTCGGCTATCCATTTAGAACCTTCGGTTCGTTGTTCCATTTCTCCCTCAAAATCAATGTTTCCTACTTTTACTAATGCTGATAGCGCTTCCGCGGATGGATACCTCTTATCATGCAACACCAAATTCGGATGAATCTTAGCGTACTCTGCCAACAATTCTTGAATCCAGTTGGTACCTGGCCAACGTAGGTCGGTCAAATCTTCCCCGTAGATATTTCGGGTCATTTCCATTTCAGAAGTAAACTTGGTACCATTGCCATCACCTTTCCAATGCCACATAGAGCTGGAATATACCAAGCCTTCGGTATCAAATTCATTGGTGTACATCAAGTAGCGAATAAAGGTGTCTACATCATCAATTTCACCATCAGTAGTGACAATGGTTCGCTTGGGTTGCTCTTGTGCTGTAACTGAAGTAAAGGTCATGGAGAGCACCAAAGCTATTATCCAATTTTTCATTTTTGGTCGTTTACATTAATCATGTTCATCCATTTATAAAATTTCTCCAATAAATCTTCTGATTCTTGGCTCGTTTCCACGGTCGTCTTTTTTACCATGATAGTTATTTCATTCAAATCTGTGAACATCCCTATTGAAAGTCCGGCTAAAAAAGCCGCACCTTGTGCTGAAATATCGTGATTTTCCTGAATATTAATTTGGGAGTTAACTATGCGGGACAAGCTTTGTTTTACAAAACGATTTTTTGATAGTCCACCATGCATCGCAATTTGAGGTACGGCATGGCCAAGATCGCTTTCCATGGCATCAATTACCGCTTTAATTTGAAAACAAATGGATTCTAAGGTAGCCCCTACAATGTGTTCTTGGGTAGTACCAAATGTCATACCATGAAAACTTGCCTTACGGTTCATTTGCCAAAAAGGGGCCCCTAAACCACTAAAACCGGGAACTAAAAGCACCTCATTATTATTTGCTACTTTTTGGGCCATAGCTTCGGTTTCCTCGGCTAGTGAGATAATGTTCAAACTTTTCAGCCATTCAATCATTGAACCGCAGGCCACAATGGCCCCTTCCCAAGCATATGCAACCGTATCGCCCGTGCTCCAGCCTATGGTGCTCAACAATCCGTTGGTAGATGTTTGTGGTTGGTCGCCAATATGCATCAACATAGAGCAGCCCGTGCCCAAGGTCATTTTGGTATCGCCTTTGCCCAAACAAGCTTCACCGAACATGGCCGCATGCGAATCTCCGATCATGGCCGAAACAGGAACGGACACATCTAATAGTCCAAATAGATCGGTATTTCCGTAAGATGCTGAAGACGGTTTTATCGAAGGAAATTTCAAGGATTTAAGCTGCCATTTTTCCAGTATTTCGGTATCCCAATCCAAGTCATTGATATTGAAAAACAAGGTTCTTGAAGCATTGGTATGGTCGGTTAAATACTGGTTTCCATCCGTTAGATTATACAACAACCAAGTATCTACCGTACCAAAATGGATTTCACCATTGGCGATTTGTGCCGCGACTTCGGGCTCGTTTTCCAAAATCCAAAGCAGCTTGCTTCCTGAAAAATAGGGGTCAATTAATAAGCCTGTTTTTTCTTTTACCCAAGGCTCTTGGTCTTTAATGGTTTCGCAAAGTGCGGTAGAACGCTTACACGCCCAAACAACCGCAGGATAAATGGGTTTTCCCTCCTTATCGAACAACACGAAGGTTTCACGTTGGTTGCTAATACCTATGGATGCTATGTTTTCAAAAGGAATATCTTGTAGGACCAATGTACAGGCTTGCTTTACACTTTCAAGAATATCGAAAGGATTTTGCTCCACGCGACCATCGGGATAGTAATTGGTATGCAAATCGGCCACCGCCTTTTTGACCACTTTTCCTGCTTCATCGAACAAAAGTGCCTTGGTGCTACTGGTACCTTGGTCTATTGCTAAAATGTACATTTTACTCCTTGTTGGTTTTATCCATAATCACGGCCAATAAAATCACCGCTCCTTTTACTACTTGTTGCCAAAACGGACTCACATTTAGCAATACCAATCCGTTGTTGAGCACCCCAATGATCACGGCACCCAAAACCGTACCCCAAATGCTGCCTTTGCCACCGCTTAATGATGTACCACCAATTACTACGGCGGCAATGGCGTCCAATTCATAACTAAGACCCGCGTTGGGTTGGGCGCTATCCAAACGTGAAGTGACCATAAGACCGCCCAGAGCAGCAGTTATGCCTGAAATGGTATACACAATCATCTTTACCCGTTTGGTATTGATACCGGATAAATGGGCCGCATTTTCATTTCCACCTATGGCATAAATATACCTGCCTAGGGGAGTTTTGTTGGTGATGAATACCGCTATAAGAACCACAACAAGTGTTATCCACACCGGAAAAGGTACGCCAAGGAACCACCCCGTACCTATATACCCAAATTTTTCTCCCAAACCGTTGATGGGAAAACCTTCTGTGTACAACATAGTAAAACCGCGTGCCATGGTAAGCATTGCCAAGGTAACCACAAAAGCTGGGGCCTTGAAACGGGTAATGGTAAGGCCATTGAACCACCCTAGGAAACCACCAACTGCAAGTGCTCCCAAAATACCACCTAAAAGGGTAAAACCAATATTGATATTTTGCGAAGGTAGGTCGATACCAAATTTTAACAACCCCGCGCCAATTGCACCGGCAAATGCCAAGATAGAACCCACGGATAAATCGATACCACGGGTCAAAATTACTAAGGTCATTCCCACCGAAATGCAGATATTTACCGAAATCTGCCTAAGGATATTCCAGCCGTTATTTACCGTCAAAAACTTATCGGAAAGTAGACTAATGGCCAAACACATGATAAGTAAGGCGATGAGGGGCCGTAGATTGTTCAGTTTTTGGTTGGTTGCTGTTGCTATCATTATGCTATGGCTGCTTTAAGAATATTCTTGTCATTTGCCTTATCGATGGAAAAATTACCCGTTAAACGGCCTTCACTTAATACCAAAATCCTGTGGCTTACTGCAAGAATTTCAGGTAGCTCGGAGGATACCATGATGACACCCATTCCTTGGGCGGCCAATTCGTTGATCAGTTTATGAATTTCGCTTTTGGCGTTCACATCAATACCACGCGTGGGTTCGTCCAAAAGCAGGACCTTGGGATTGGTGCCCAGCCATTTTCCCAAAATCACCTTTTGTTGGTTTCCTCCACTCAAGGTCTTGATCAATTGTTGGTCCGATTCCGTTTTGATTTTAAGCTCATCAATGTATTTTTTGGATACGGTCTTTTCTTTATTTTCTTGTAGTACTCCTAACTTACAGAGTTGTTCCAATACGGTGATACTTATATTTTTCCGCACGTTTAAATCGGGAACTATACCATCTCTTTTTCGGTCTTCGGTCACCAATGCCAAGCCTGCTTTTATAGCCTTTTGGGGCGAATTAAACCTTTGTTTTTGCCCATCAATTATCAAATTGCCCATAACCGCTTTGGGGTGAAGCCCAAATAACGTCTCCAATAACTCCGTTCGACCAGCACCCATCAACCCAAAAACGCCTAAAATTTCTCCTTTTTTCAAGGCGAAAGAAATTCCCTCCGGGGTATCATACCTCGGAATTTTAAGGTTATCTACCTCGAGTAAATTGGCATTCGTATTTTTGGGAATATGGGTATTGTGGCGGTGCAGTTTTACCTCTCGCCCGGCCATCATTTGTATTAATTCATTTTCAGAAACCTCTGTGATTGGTCCTTCGCCAATAAATTCACCGTCCCGTAACACCACATAATCATCGCAGATGGTAAAAATCTCGTTCATCTTATGTGAAATGTAGGCTATGGCCGTGCCTTCCTTTTTCAATTCTTCTATAATACCGAATAAAATATTGGCTTCGGTATCGGTAATGGCCGATGTGGGCTCATCCATAATCAGAACCTTGGTATCCAACAACAATGCTTTCGCTATCTCTAATAATTGTTGCTCCCCCACTTTTAGGTTCTCGACTTTGGTCTTAGGGTCAACCTCCAACTTAACCTTGGCCAATAGTTCTTTAGCCTTACGCTTCATTTGCGTGTCATCGAGAATTCCCAATTTGTTTTTGAGTTCCCTGCCCAAAAAAATGTTCTCCGTAACACTCAGATACGGAAATAAATTTAGTTCTTGGTGAATAATGGCAATACCCTTGTCTTGGGCATCACGGGTATTTTTAAATTTTACCGTTTTGCCGTTTATCATCAATTCGCCTTCATAATCCGTATGAACCCCGCTAAGGATTTTCATTAGTGTGGATTTACCAGCCCCGTTTTCGCCAATAATACCTGTTACCCTGCCCGCTTTTAGGTGTAACTGAACTTCGTTTAAGGCTGTTATACCTGTAAAACGTTTAGTTATATTTTTGGCCTCTAACATTTATTTGTTTTGTAGTTGTACAGGTTGTACCTCAAAATCGTTTAAAGGTGGAAATTTCCGATTCATTTCTACCGCTCCGATAACCAATACGGAATCGCCCAATTTTACTTTGCTTTTAAAGGGGGGTAGGATTTCTTGCCTAATAATGTTATTTACCGCATTGGCAATGGCATTTAAATCTGAGGTATTCTGAAATTTTTTATTATCTACCAGCCCCGAAGCATCCCTTATGGCATTACCGTAAACGAATTCGGTTTGTAAGCGAACATTGATATTCTCAGAAGTGACCAGGACTACCTCATCCTCTGTTATTTCCTTTACAGAGCCTGACATCCTCACCATAAAATAACCGATGTTACCTACAGCTATGGCATTGGACCATTTATCAAAAGCAACTTCTTCATCAGTTTTTAGTTGTGCGACCAGTTCTTGTAAAGGGACCGCCTTTTCAAAGGAAGTTGGAAGTACATTGTATACAAAATTCTTGGCATAATTAGTAGCGTCAAAATCTTTGTTGGCTATGTCTACCGCATCCATCGGCCTAATTTCTACCGAAAAATAGGCAAGTATAAGAACTACTAATGTCAGCAGTATTTTTTTTGTCAGTTGCATTCGTCCGTTTTTAAAGCTACCATATGATTTCGTTCAGATTATTATTCGCCATAAGCGGCGTAATTGGCCACGTTTTTTGATGTAACCAGTTCTACCGCGACCGGAATTTTTTGGGCGAAATCACGCTTGCCCTTAATGTACTCATCGGCATAAATGGCGGCTCGTTCTGCCATAACGTTTGGAAACTGCATTCCTGTGGCCGCTATTTTACCTTCTTGTATGGCACCCACCACATCATCGGCGCCATCAAAACCAAAAACTTTTACCGAGTCTGCCATACCTGCGCCAATCAAAGCTTGATATGCGCCCATGGCCATGGCGTCGTTACCGCAGAAAACCCCTTGAATATCAGGATTAGCCTGTAGGATACTTTCCATTACTTCCAAAGCCTTGTTCCGGTCAAAATCTGCATTTTGCTGCGCCACCATTTTTAAATCGGGATAATTGTCCACCACGGAATGAAACCCGTTGGAACGCGCCCACGTGTTATTATCCCCTACCAGACCCAATAGTTCTACGTAATTGCCTTTTTTGTTCAATTGTTGTGCGAAGTAGGCGCCCACTGCGACACTACCCGAATAACTGTCCGAGAGAATTTGAGAGGTAGCTGCATCCAACGAATTGATTTCCCTGTCCATACAGAACACGGGAATGCCCACTTCTTTTGCTTTTTTTACATTAACAATGCTACCATCGGCATCAGTCGGGTTGAACAGAATCGCATCAAAACCCGACACGATAACATTATCAAAATGGTCTGCTTCCAAGGCCGTGTTATTTTGAGAATCAAATATTTTAGCCTCATAACCCAATTCCTCCGCTTTAGCAGCGGCTCGTTCGCCCAAGAAAACAAACCAAGGGTTGTTCAAGGTTGAAATAATAACCGCCATCTTCTTTTTTCCTTGGGCGTCCGTTGTTTTATTCTCCCCACAGGAAATCAAAATGCATAAACACAAGCAAGCTAAGAGTAGGTTTTTGGTTCCCATATTATTTAGGAATTACATTGACGATTACCCTTTGATATCTAGTTAAACTGGGGCTTCCGGAATCAGTTACCCGAAGAATAAAATGGATGGTCCCCACCTTATCTGTGGTAGGAGCTGTAAAGCTAACGGAGTGGGTGTTCGCATTTTTAAGTTCTATGGAATTGCGACGGCCAATATTGAGTGTACCTACTTCCTTATATGCTATCCATTCATAGGATAATTCATCGCCATCAGGGTCGGTAGAAGCTTGTCCGCTTAGCGTTACGGTATCCCCGGAACGTACCAATAGTTCATTTTCATGATTTAACTTGGCTACCGGAGGATGATTGGCATCTGAGTACTTTGAAGTATTGCTCCAGTCTATACGTGCGGCAAAATCATGTTGATAAGCCTCTCTCCATCTCCAAATGGTAGCGTGGTTACTTGTGTGTGTCATTTGGGTATGTTCACTGTATACTTCGTCTTGGGCATTGGTCCAAATTGGCCTTAACTCAGGTTCGTACATATATTTTTTATATTGGGGAATATACAGTTCGTATCTACCTCCCCAACTTCCATAATTTGGGTTTTCTGGACTACTAAGGCCATTATTGACCAAACCGAGAAAAGAAGGTGTGTCACCTTCCATCAAATATTCCGTATGCGGATGCTCCGCCCCTAAAGGACCATGGTCTTTGCGTATATGCTCATCTAACCAAGGGTTATCTACGATCGTAAAATCCGGGCCGTTGAACCTACCATGAAATTTATCTCCGGAAATGCCGCTCCAAGTGGCGTAATGGTATTGGCCACCACCGTTTTCCTCATAACCGGGGCTTACTACATAAAAGATGCCGGGAAATGTATTTCTGATCCACGGACCGGAATCGTCTTGATCGGAAATGGTATAGACCCGCATTTTTTTAATAATTTCATTTAATTCCGATAAACTTTTGGTCCTCCTCATTTTCCAAAGTGCCTGTGCTAGGACATTGGCACCTCCCCATGCTTGGATATAAACTGGGCGGTCATCATCTTTTTCCAATACTTTAATAAGCCATTCCGAACCTTCTGAATCCTGACCTTCGCCAACACCGGTCATTCCAAATTTGGGGACCCCAATTTTTATAATACTCTTAAGATGTTCATACGTTGGATAGCCTTGCTCGTGAACCATAAGGTTTTCACGTACTTTGCCATAGGCATCCACAATTTCATGAATTCGCCATTCTGCTGTCTTATCACGTTGCCAGCAAGAAGTAGTGGCCACTATACCTTCAATATCCCACATATTACTATAGGTAAGGAAGCGAACCAAGGATTGGGCATCATCAGGTTCATTTTCAATATCCGTTAGAACAAATACGCGGGGCTTTTCAGTAAAATATTGAGCGGACATGCCCAAGGTTAGGAAGCCAAAAATGGGTAGAAGTATTCGATGGAATTTTCTGGTGGTTATAGGACTCATTGTTGCTGATTTAAGGAGTAATGGTAACAATTACCCGTTGATATCTAGTGATGGGAGGATTACCCTTGTCCATCACTTTTACTATAAAATGTGCTGTTTCTTTTTTTGAAACCTTGGGTGCCTTTACTTGTACCTCGTGAACATTTTCTGCACCCATTTCAATGGTTTTATGATAGGAACCTACCTCAGGATAGTGAAACCATAAAAAACTAAGGTTGTCACCGTCAGGGTCGTAGGAATTGAATGCATCAAGACTAAAGGTAGTACCGGATTTTACAGTAAATTCCTCTGGATGTCCTAATACCACAACAGGTGGATGGTTTGCCTCGTCAACGGACATATAACACCAGTCCATACGTGCGGCAAAATCATTTTGAAAATCATCACGCCATCGCCATAACGTTTCTTTGTACCCCGTAAAAGTGATGGTGTCCCTGCCAAAAGAGCGACCATATTCTTTTTTAATGTAGGGAGTGTAGGTATCAATGGCATTGGTCCAAATAGGTCTACTCTCGGGACCTATTTCAACTATGGAACCTCCTTTTTTGGTTTTTGAAAAATCTGGTTTGTACAGTTCGTAGCGTCCGCCCCAGCCACCCCATTCCGGGTGTTCAGCAGCGTTAAGACCGTTTGGAATCAATCCAAGAAAAGCTGGGGTGTCACCTTCAACGCCCCAAGCTACATCAGGATAAAGGGCTCCTAATGGACCATGGTCTTGCTGAATATTCTCTGCCAACCAACTGTTGGAAATTTCGCTATTGTCATTACCTTTTACCGCATTGTTGATACCTGTCCAAGTGGCACTCCCATAATCGTCCCCGGGTGAAACAATGTAAAAAAGGTCAGGAAAATTGGTTCGCATCCAAAGACCACTATCATCCTGATCGGAAATGGTATACACCCGTAGTTTTTGAATCAATTTTTTTGTTTGTGCCGGTGTTCTGGTTTCCCGGATTTTGAACAGGGCCTGCGCCAGGGTATTGGCACCGCCCCAAATGGATATCCATAGCGGACGATTGTCCTTTTTTTCCAATTCCTGAATAATCCAATCAGAACCTTCTGAATCTTGACCCTTGCCAACACCCGTCATACCATATTTGGGCAATCCGGATTTTACCAATTGGTGCAAATACTCCGAAGTTGGATAGCCTTTCTCATGTAGTTCTAAATTTGGTTGCACCTTACCGTACGCTTCTATCAGTATTTTTATGGATTCCGGTTCAACACTGTCTTGTTTCCAACATGAGGTGGTGGCCACTAGTCCTTTTAATTCAATTTGGTTGGCATACAAAAACAAGCGAACAAAGGATTGGGTATCATCCGGGTCTGCTTCAATATCCGATAAAATGATGACACGGTCTTTCTGGGCAATGACCTGCGCAATTAGCACGAAGAAAAAAGCAATAAAGAGCATTCTATTTCTCATCGGTTTGATTTTGTTGTATCCAATAAATCCAAAGCCATATTTGAAAGACCTTCCTTAGAAATTCCGTAATGTTCAAAAATGTTTATTTGAGAACCGGTAACCGTATATTCATCGGGTATACCCACGATTTTAAATGGATTGCGAAAGCCATGCTGAAATAGGAAGGAAGCACATGCTTCACCCAAACCACCATTGACCATATGCTCTTCTACTGTTATTATAGGATTGCCATCGGCTGCTAATCGTTCTATAAGGTTTATATCCAAGGGTTTTATGGTGTGCATACTTACAACTGACGCCCTAACACCATGTTCCTCTTCCAAAAATTGGGCAGCTGACCAAGCGGGATATACGGTTTCACCGGTAGCTATAAAAGTCAGGTCATTACCGGAACGAATTGTCCTACCTTTTCCAAATTCAAAGTTTTGGTTGTCCTCACCTAAAAAGGGCATTGCCTTTTTTCCAAAGCGTAAATATAAGGGCTTATCAAAATCAATGGCCTTGCGTACTGCTTGCTCCGTTTCAAAATTATCTGCCGGAGCAACAATGGTCAGGTTGTTAATGGCGCGTAAGGCCGCAAAATCATGTAAACTATGATGGGTAGTACCCAAAGCTCCATAGCTGACCCCGGCACTGATACCCACAAGTTTCACTGGATTATCGGAATAACAGATATCATTTTTTATTTGCTCCAAAGCCCTTGCGCTTAAAAAACACGCCGGAGATACGGCAAATGCTTTTTTACCTGCCGAAGCAAGGCCCGCGGCTACACCTACCAAATTCTGCTCGGCAATGCCTACTTCCACTATTTGGTGGGGGAATTTTTGCGCAAAGGGGACCAGTTTGCCGGATCCCCTTGAATCGCTAGTGGTTACCAGAATATCTCGGTCATTTTGCGCAAGTTCTTGTAAAGTTTCCGAAAAAACAATTTGATTGGGCTGGCCCATTTTTAAATCGCGCTCCTCAATTTTATCTAGTTCCATGGTTATAGGATTGCTGCTTCCAATTCGTTCAATTCTATTTGTGCCAAGGCATACTCGTCCGCACTTGGCACTCCGTGGTGCCATTTAAGATTGCCTTCCATATAACTTACCCCTTTGCCTTTAATGGTATGTGCTATTATGAAATTGGGCTTTCCCACTTCAAGCGGTCCGTTATTCAAGGCATTGGTCAATTGTTCCACATCGTGGCCGTCCACCTCTTTTACAGACCAACCAAAGGTTTCCAATTTCTCCCTGACGGAATCTATACCCATTACCTCTTCATTATTACCGGTTATCTGCTGTTTGTTGTAATCCAGAATGGCGTAGAGATTGTCCAATTTATAATGTTTGGCAGCCAAAAACGCTTCCCAATTTGAACCTTCCGGAAGTTCCCCATCGCCCAACATTGTAAAAATTCGGTGGGTCTTGTTATCTAATTTGGCCGCAATGGCCTCACCCACGCAAATTGGCAAGCCGTGACCAAGCGCTCCTGTATTCTGCTCCATACCGTTCACTTTTTTGGTAGGGTGTCCAATGTAAGGGGACTGATACCCACAAAGGGTATATAATTCTTCCTCTGGAAAAAAACCCTTATCCGCGAGGGTTACGTACAAGGCTTCCACACTATGACCTTTACTTTGAATGTAACGGTCCCTATTGGGGTTTTTAGCATCATTGGGGTCTATATGAAGCACTTTATTATAGAGTACGTTTAAAATATCCGTACAGGAAAGACTGCCTCCAGTATGACCGGCTTTTGCATTATAGATATACTTTAGCAATTGTTTTCTGAGAAAAACGGATTTCAATTGCAGTTCTCTAGTTGTCATAATTTTCCTTTATGGTTATAAACTTCCCAGCCTAAATAATTGCCCAGCGCCTCTTCTAAAATAGATGCTGTTTTGGAGGCATTCATGACCACATGATGCTCAAAACCGTTTTTGCAGATGTAGTTCATTAACCCTTGAAGATTGCCAATTTGAGCCACTGCACGATTTCCAAAAGTTTTTAGAGGGTCGTCAGTTAATTCGCCTTCGCCTATGTATGCTTTAATAATTCCCTTTGGATCATCTGTACTAATGCGGCCATAGGTCAACGGATTGGCAGGTGTTCTACCATCTAGGGCGCCATACGTATTTTCCACTCCTACAGTGGAACCTAAAATAGGAGCGTTGCTGATTTCAATATCCGGTAGGAACGATTTTGCCCAATTACCACAGTGAAACAACACCACCTTGTTCATATCCTCTGCATAGTTGTTGTTCCAATCCACCAGGGCGCTAGGAGAGCCGGAGGCCAATTGCATGGCGTACATACTCAAGGTTCCTGTTACATCTACCTCGCAAGCAGAAGGCAACATGTTCTCGCTCATGATACTCATACTGGTACACACGTTACAGCCGTAATTTTGCTGTAAGGATGTCCAACATTGAATTGCCGTAGCATCCAAGGCGTATTCTTCTACAAACTCATTAAGTACCACATCTAACTTTGCCATTTGAATCATGGCCGCATCTGGGGTTTTACCTTTTGGAGCATAGCTATTGATGGCCTCTAAATGCTGTTTTACCGAAGCATCATCCTTGGTCAACTTTTCCGCTTTCCCCAAAATTTCAGATAGGTCTACCGTGTGTACGGAAATACCGTTGCGCTCTAATATTTTCTCGGAATAGCGAACCGTATTAAAGGCACCAGGCCTAGCACCAACCGCACCAATACGCATGTTACGTAAACCATTCACCACACGGCAAACCGCTACAAAATCCAACATATCCTTTTTAAAGGCAGGGTCCGCGGGTAAAGAAACATGATTGCTGGTAAGCGTATACTTAATGCCATATTGGTACAAATTGTTGCATACGGAGATTTTGCCACACCAAGAATCCCTGCGGTTGACCACGTTCATCTTGGATAATTCATCAGGATACGCCTGCACCAAAACAGGTACATTTAAATTGGCAAGTTTTAAGGTATCGGCAACTCCTTTTTCATCTCCGAAATTGGGTAACAATACAAGTACTCCGGCAATTTCTTCTCGATGGTTTTTAAAAAGTTCAGCACATTTTTGAGCCTCCCTAAAAGTTTCTACCCCACCAAGTTTTGTATCGGTAGTAGTTAATAGAACAGGGGATAGGCCTATCTCTTCAAAAACCTCTACAATCTCTATTCGGGCCTTTTCTACCAAACTATCGGGAAAAAAATCCCTATTCCCTATAATGACACCTATACTTGTTTTTTTCTTTGACATTGATATAATTAGGTTATGAAAATCTTCGAAAATTTTGCTTACGCAACCAACACTTCTATTTCGTTTAGTTTGAACATTTCTTTATCCTGGTCCTTCATTCCGGAATCTGTTATGATATAATCGATGAGGGAGAGCGCACCCAAACTTGCCAATGCACTTTTTCCAAATTTGGTATGGTCCGCTACCAGATACGATGTTTCGGCGGCGTTGATCATAGCCTTTTTAACCACTAGATCGCTTAAACTGGGGTAGGTCAATCCAGATTTTAAGGAGATACCTGCGGTGGCCAAAAAAAGTTTTTGTACGTTGAGGCCTTCAAAAAAATCTGCTGCTTTTTGCCCGGTAAGCGATAGAGTGGGGGGTTTGAACTCCCCTCCGGTCATAATGACTTCAATACCGGGTTCGGTACCTAGCATTAGGGCGATGTTCAGGGCATTTGTGATGACCGTAAGATTTTTATAGCCTATTAATTTTTTAGCAATTTCAGTAGTGGTACTGCCAGAATCAAGGATAATGGTATCTCCACTCTCAATATAATCTACGGCCTTATTCGCAATAGCCTCTTTTAGGGACAAATTTTCTTGATTTGCCAAGGACATGCTTTGCACTTGTAGGGATACGTCCCTTAAGAAAGCACCACCATGTTCACGGACTATTTGTCCTTCATCCTCAAGTTTTTCAAGGTCTTGACGTATGGTGACCTCGGTAACCTTAAAAATTTTAGCAAGTTCTACCACCTTGGCAGAACCATCTTCTTTGATGATTTCTAAAATTTTATTTTTTCTTTGAATAGGTAGCATAAAGGTAAAAATAGAAGAAAAACGAAAATAAAACAAATATTTCAAAAATACACTATTCTGTTTTAGTTATTCATTTAGCTTCTCTTATTTCAAGAAGGTATGGAAATAACTATTGTATTCACCGTATGGATTTAGGGTGTGAGCCAAATTTTTATTGTTTCCAAAGGCTTGTTTCGTTACAGGTAAACAGCTTAGATGAATTGATCAGATTTTATAAACATAAGGGTCAGGAAAAGGAAAAGGCTAAGGAAAAAGGAAGTAGCTGTTAAATAAAGCGTGTAAAGAAATGGAGTTTAAAGATGGATGATCAAATCAAATAAGATTCTAATTAACAAGTTGCAGTACTCATTTGTATAAAGTATCTTCAAAACCAAAATCATACTCAATGCGAAACTCTCTCTTATCGGTTTTTGGTTATTTAATAGTTTTATTCCCACTTTTATTTTCATGCTCTGGTAATCCTAAAAAAGAATTAGGAAAAAAAGAAAGTAATCGCCCGAATATAGTCTTTATTATGTCCGATGACCATGCGTACCAGGCAATTTCTGCCTATGACAACAGTCTAATCGAGACACCAAACATTGACCGAATTGCTAAGTTGGGTATGCTTTTTACCAACGCAAGTGTAACCAATTCAATATGTGCACCCTCAAGGGCCACTATATTAACGGGAAAACATTCGCATATCAATGGAAAAATAGACAATGTTTCCCCTTTTGATACTACAAATGTCACTTTTCCCCAATTATTACAAGAGGCAGGATATCAAACAGCAATGTTTGGTAAACTTCATTTTGGTAATAATCCAAAGGGATTTGACCAATTTAAAATCCTGCCAGGACAAGGCTCCTATTATAATCCTGATTTTATCACAAAAGACCAAGGGGAAATAAACGTTAAAGGTTATGTAACCGATATTGTAACGGATATGACCTTAGATTGGTTGGAAAACGAAAGACAACCAGAAGATCCTTTTATGCTTATGTACTTGCATAAAGCTCCTCACCGTTCTTGGGTAATGGCCGAGCGACATATGGAAGAATTTACCAATAAAACCTTTAGGGAGCCTGCAACATTGTTTGATACGCATGAAGGCATGCCAGCGGCCAAAGTGGCAGAAATGAAGGTTCATGGCGATATGGGATGGGCCGCCGATAGCAAATTATATCCAGAGGTGATGGACCAATTGGGATTAAAGGAACAAATAGGTTTTGACAAACGTAGGTTTGAATCTAGCGTAGGCAGAATGGATTCCACCCAGCGCGCAAACTTTGATTTATACTACAAAAAAATTGCAGCTGATTTTGTAAAGGCATACCCCAATATGAGCGATAAGGATGTAGCCAAGTGGCGATACCAACGTTATATGCAGGATTATCTAGGAACTATAAAATCTGTTGATGAAAATGTTGGGCGTGTTTTGGATTATTTAGAAGAAAACAATCTTATGGACAATACCATCATAGTGTATACTTCCGATCAGGGATTCTATTTAGGGGAGCACGGTTGGTTTGATAAACGGTTCGTGTTCGATGAAAGTTTTAAGACCCCATTGATGGTTTCATGGCCAAATAGGGTTAAAGCCGGTTCTGTTTCGGATGAGTTGGTTCAGAATTTAGATTTTGCACAGACCTTTTTGGAAGTTGCCGAAGTTGAAGAACCAACAGATATGCAAGGTGAAAGCTTACTACCTATTTTAACCGGTAATTTGGATAAATGGGATAGGGACGCCGTGTATTACCATTACTACGAGCATCCATCTGAACATAACGTAAATCGTCATTACGCAGCTGTAACCAAGGATTATAAACTGATTCACTACTATTTTGATAAAGACTATTGGGAACTTATAGATAGAAAAAAAGATTCGTTGGAGCAGCACAATTATTACGAAGATCCAGCCTACCAGCAGATAAAGGAAGAATTACACGAAAAATTAGCAGAATTACGAACGCTATATGGTGATTCCGATTCCATAAGCCAACAATACATAGATGAGTTTATGCCGTTAGCAAAAGAAGGCAAGGTCTGGGGTGTAGAAGAGGATATTCTTAAACCTATAGTTGAAAAATGGGAAAACGCTAAAAAAGTAGATTAGTTCAAATATTATATGATTTGAAAGTTTACAGTTTTGCCTAATGCGTAAATGCTGCGAGTGTAGCACTAATTAATTATGATATAAGATTTCTTAAAATGGTACATCCATGCATTGGATGCCTTGTCATGTTTAATTCATAGCTGTTATACATTTAAGAATATGAACATATTCTTAGCATTTCTTCCTTTGTTAAATCTATTGTAAAAAAATTTAGGCATTGGGATAGATGAAGGATAGTCCTACCTTTAAAAATGAGCCAAAAGGCTATTTAAGCGTGTTTTTAATTAGTAAACTATAGATAGGATGAGTCTAGAGAAGCAAGGTTTTAAGACAATAACTACCGATAAATTAAATCTAGAAATTTTCCATGCATCAGAAAAGAGTTACGGCGTAGCATCCGTAATTATTTCTGGAAAGCAAGAAGCTGTTCTCGTAGATGCACAATTTACATTGTTAGAGGCAGAAAAAGTTGCGCAAGCTATTAAACATTCAAAAAAAACCTTGACAACTGTTTATATTTCGCATGGCGACCCGGATTTTTATTTTGGGTTAGAGGTGTTCAAGAAATATTTCCCAGAGGTTGTTGCCTACGCATCACCCGCAACTGTAGAGCATATTGCGGCCACAGCTCAAACAAAACTTGATGGTTATGGTAATGAGTTAAGTCAAAAAATTACAACCAATGTTGTTTTACCTCAAGTTTTAAAAGAAAGTGTTATTGAGGTAGATGGAGAGAAAATAGAGATAATTGGTCTTAACAGTTTTCCTAAGAGAACTTTTTTATGGATTCCATCAATTAAAGCAGTATTAGGTGGAATTATTGTTTTTGGTACAACATTTCATGTTTGGATGGCAGATACGCAAACAACGGAATCGCGTAATGATTGGATGACTATTTTAAATAATATTATTGATTTAAAGCCAGAAATAGTGATTCCCGCTCATGCTCAATCAGGAGCAGATGTATCTATGGCCCCAGTAAATCATACAAAAAACTACGTGCAATTTTACCAAGAAGCGTTAAAATCCAATACATCTTCTAAAGGCCTAATAGCAGCAATAAAATCAAAATATCCAGATTTAGGTTTTGAAGAGGCTTTAGAATTGGGAGCAAAAGTAAATACAGGGGAGATCAAATGGTAATGCCTTTAACAACCTTGGATTTGCAATAAGATTAAAAGTATCTAGGTGTTGGTTGCCCTATACCAACCACAGGTTTTCACATTGACGAAGTATGAAATATCTTCTTGTGGTTAACTGAACGTGAATCTAAATTACATTAGAACTTCAAAATTTCCGTCTTTTATATTTTTTAGAGACATCAACTAGCTAAATAGGCCCAGGTTCAAGGTAATGTCAGACTGCAATGGCCGTAGGATGAGGCACCATCAAACTAATTGCTTCTCTACACCACCAAGTAAAATTTTGGAAATATCAACTACCAAGCCGTTGTAAACCTTTTAAGAGCATGCAACTATGTTGCTGCCATGTCCTTTTCTTTTATATGTACCTATTGGTTACTACAATTAAAATTAAACCCACGACTTCATAAGGGTTCTAGGACAAATGGAATGTGGGCTATAGTATAGGCATTATATAATGTGGTATTCTAAAAAACACAAACCATATAATTAGGGCTTTACTTATAATCTTATAACTTATCTATATTCTTTATTTTATCCTAATTTGTGTGTTTGCTAACCCATCTTACCAGTACTATTTTGAACTTAAACGGTGCTATGGTAACAACTCGATAATCCTTTTCCTTGATTTCTGGAATAATGTTACCCATGAACTTTTCTGTTCAAGTAATCTGGGTCATTACCATTATAACTATGAATACCAAAATACTGGATGTAAAATAGAAAGTTTGGGGTGCTTGACGGTATTCATAAATGGTGGATAAGCTAAAATGCATTAAAATAAGAACTAAACCATGAAAACAGTTTCGGTTTTTGAATGTAATTGTTTCATTAAAAGAAAAGACTCTATACTAACAAAGTATACCATTACAATCGTGAATGGATATAACAGCGCCATGTAGATATATAACAAGTGTAAAATTGAGTTTGAATAAAACCACATTAACTTTTAAGTACTGTTTGCCGAATCTAAAAAAGCTAATTCGAGTCAGAAAAACCATCTTAACAGAATTTAACAATTTTTTCTGTGGTTTGGGTAGGGGGGAAGAGAGGTCAGAACATATTATACCTCATACGCTTTCTTGCGGCTCTGGATTGTTTAGATTTTAGCAAGTTAATACTTAATGGCAATTCAGTTAGACTGCTCAATGAAAATAAATGAATCTTAATGAAATTAAGTTAGCAACTTATTTACTTTCCGATGCAAAAATTGGCGAAGATATTGCCTAAAAGTTCATCATTGGTAACATGGCCGGTAATCTCCCCTAAATGATATAAGGCTTCCCTAACATCAATTGCTAAAAGGTCACTTGACAATTTTTGGTCCATTCCCAATTGTATTTTTTCAATCTCCTCCAAGGCCTTTAAAAGTGAGTTGTAATGCCTAGTGTTGGTAACAATGGTCTCATTATTTCTTAGGGCCCCAGTATTTACAAAACCTAGGAGGATTTCTTTTAATTCCTCGACCCCTTTTTTGCTTTTGGCAGAAAGCAATTGCACCTCTATTCCCTTAATAGGAGTTAACAAATTCTGAATTTTTTCAATTTCGGAAGCACTAAGTTGGTCCATTTTATTGGCCACAACAACTACTGGTTTTTCGGGATGGTCATTTTTAATTCTTTCCAATGAGCTAAGTAGATTATTCCTTCTCTCCTCAGAGTGTAAGATCTGTATGGAATCGACCAAGAAAAGCGTTACTTGGGATTTTTCTATTTTCTCAAATGTCCGTTGAATTCCCATTCCCTCGACAACGTCTTGCGTTTCTCGAATACCTGCGGTATCAATAAACCTAAAACCAATTCCGCCAATGGAGATTTCATCCTCAATAGTGTCCCTAGTAGTCCCGGCAATATCGGAAACTAAAGCTCTTTCTTCGTTTAATAAGGCATTGAGTAAAGTGGATTTTCCAACATTGGGTTCCCCAACTATGGCAACTGGAATACCATTTTTGATAACGTTACCTACAGCAAAGGAGTCGATTAAACGGCGTAGAACTTCTCTAATTCTTTCTAGAAGCGATTTGAATTGCGTACGGTCCGCAAACTCCACATCCTCTTCGGAGAAATCGAGTTCTAGTTCAATCAAAGAGGCAAAGTTCAATAGTTCTGCACGTAAATCGGCTATTTCATTGCTGAAACCTCCACGCATTTGTTGCAAGGCTATTTCATGCGATGCTGCATTATCGCTTGAAATTAAATCGGCCACGGCTTCTGCTTGGCTCAAGTCCATTTTTCCGTTTAAGAAAGCACGTAGGGTAAATTCTCCCGGTTCAGCAGTTCTACATCCATTTCTAAGGAATAATTGGATTATTTGTTGCTGAATGTAAGGTGAACCATGGCAGGAGATTTCTATAACATCTTCTCCCGTATAGGAATGTGGCCCCTTGAAATAGGAAAGAAGCACCTCATCCAAGGTTTTACCGTTATCAACTACGTGACCCAAACGAATACTATGGCTTGGTTGTTGCATTACATCTTTGCCAAATTTGGAATTGAACAAAGGAGCTGTAATAGATAAAGCTTCCTGGCCTGAAATTCGTATTACGGCAATGGCCCCGGCACCAGAAGGGGTAGCCAAAGCTATGATGGTATCATTTGAAATCATGAGCGGATTTTGGGCAAAATTAATTAAAATAGAATTGTAGCGTTCCTAGGCTGACCTTGTTAAAAAAAGAATGCCAAGGAATGCATAGAAATTTTTAAAATATATACCTTCGGTATACCATTAACAATTAAAAAATAATTAAATGAAGTTTAGATTACATGTAGTAGGAATTATGCTTGTGAGCGGATTGTCTTTCGTTTATGCGCAAGAACAAGAAGCGGTAGGAACAGATTCTACCCAAACAGTTGAACTTGCTGATTTGGAGGCGAAAAAAAAATTACAGGCTGAAATAGAAAAGGCCGAGAAGGAGGTAAAAAAGGCGGAAAAAGAAGCGAAGAAAGCAGAAAAGGCCCGTAAAAAAATGGAAAAGGCGGCAGAAAAACGGGAAAAACTTAAAGATGCAGTAGTTGATAAAAAGAAAGCTATTGCCAAGAAGGAACGAAAGGTCAATTCTATGAAGGAAGATATGGAAATGGACAAGATTAAAGGAAAGTTATCTCCAAATGATATCGATAAAATCAACAACAAAATAGAAAGGGAACAACTTAAGATTATTAGGGAAAAAGAGAAGTTACGAAAGCTTGAACTTAAACTTAGAAAAAGTTAAAAGTATACCACCTATGGAATATAAAAAATCCCGTAACCTATTGTTGCGGGATTTTTTTATGAATCTATGATTATTAGGTGGTTGTAACATTTTGGCATTATATGCGTCCTATAAGTGTAACCCTTTAATTCATCAAGCAAATGGAAATCATCAATCAAAAAAGAGCCATGGAAATTAATAACTCCTTATTGGTATTGGCTCATCTATCGCAATTACTAACATATGTGACAGGATGCGGGGGACTTATTGTACCGTTGGTCATTTGGTTAACTTCTAAAGATTCTGTTCAAGGAATGGACGAGCATGGAAAAGCCATCGTTAATTTTCAACTGAGCATGTTGTTGTTTACAATCTTAAGTATACCAGCCATTCTTCTATTGGGACTTGGGATTCTTAGCCTCATTTTTATTGGTATTATCGCCTTTATACTGCCTATAGTAAATGCTGTAAAGGCCAGCAATGGCGAATCTCCCAGTTACTTTATGACTATTAAGTTTATTTCCTAAAAATTGTAGGAGCTGGCATAAAAAAAGCCTTGGGTATCCCAACGCTTTTTCAATAGCTATCGGTTTTATTATCTAACTGTTGAGCATTACCGGCATAACCAACATAGTTACATTTTCTCCCTCATCCAACCCATCAATTGGGGTTAGGATCCCTGCACGATTAGGTAAGCTCATTTCCAAGGAAACATCATCACTATTCAAGTTGTTCAGCATTTCCGTCAAGAAACGGCTATTGAAACCAATTTGCATATCGTCACCTTGGTAGGAACATGTCAATCGTTCTTCGGCCTTATTGCTATAGTCTATATCTTCGGCGGATATATTAAGTTCTGCGCCAGCAATTTTTAATCGTATTTGATGAGTGGTCTTATTACTGAAAATAGCCACACGCTTAACAGAACTTAAAAATTGTGTTCTGGAAATAGAGAGTTGATTCGGATTCTCTTTAGGTATTACCGCTTCATAATTTGGGTATTTCCCATCAATCAATCTACAGATCAATTCTGTATTCTCAAAACTGAATTTAGCATTGCTGTCATTGTATTCTATCACTACATCGGATTCACTACCCGCTAAAATACCTTTCAATAAGTTTAGAGGTTTCTTAGGCATAATGAACTCTGCCACTTGCGAAGCTGTAACGTCCGTCCGTTGGTATTTTACCAATTTATGCGCATCAGTGGCGACAAAGGTGAGACTCTCTGTACTAAACTGAAAGAATACACCGCTCATTACCGGTCTTAAATCATCATTTCCAGCCGCAAAAATGGTCTTGTCAATAGCAGTAGCCAGAATATCGCCCATCAATGTGGTAGAACTGGGGTTGGCCAATTCCACTGCCTTAGGAAATTCGGCACCATCGGCATATGCCAAAGCATATTTACCATGGTTAGAACTTATTTCTACCGTATTGTTGTCCTCTACAACAAATGTCAATGGTTGCTCAGGAAAAGTCTTTAACGTTTCCAAAAGTAGCTTCGCAGGAACAGCAATCACACCCTCATTGTCAGAATCTACATTGAGCACAGAACTCATGGTAGTCTCTAAATCTGATGCTGAAACGGTTAATTTGTCCTGTTTAAGGTCAAAAAGAAAATTGTCTAAAATAGGCAAGGTGTTGCTATTGTTGATAACACCACCCAAAACCTGAAGCTGTTTAAGGAGATAAGTACTGGATACTATGAATTTCATAGGAAGACGGTTATTTCAATTTTGTAGGATATAATGTTCTCAAATGTCTTGTCAAAATTTTATAAATACCTCAAAATACAAGACAAACAAAGATATTTTAATTGTGCTTTTTACCGAAACAAACTTATTAACATCTACTTGCTATAGCTACGCTTTCTATAGTAGTTGAACAAGAACCCGAAAACGAGGGTTAAAACCACGGGAACCCCTATATTCATAAGTTGCCACTTGGTTTTTTGTGCTGCAATCTTCTTTTGGTCCAAAAACGGTATGGCCACTTTCTTACTTCGAATGTTTATAAGTCCTTTATCATCCAACATAAAATTGATGCTGTTGAGCAAAAATTCCTTGTTGCCATAGTAATTATTGGTCCATTTGTCATAACCCAGTTCCAATGGCCTACCATTACGTAATTGATTTTTTATCAAATCCCCATCTGAGATGACCAGCATGGCACTTTCAATCCCATCATCTTTGGACCCATTTAGTTGAAGGGGTTTGATTCGGTTTTTATAGGCTGATGTAAATTTACCTGTAATCAAAACCGCCAAGGCTTTGTTACCGTTATTGAATTTCGCCTTGTCCGGTGTTTGGCTTATGATGTTGAGGTCAACCACTTTTGGGGTACCCTCCAAACGCGATAGGGGAGAACTGGTAAGTAGAATTTCCTTATGATATGCATTTGCCAAGGTGTCTATACTTCCCGCAAACTGAAATCGTAGCGCTTCTATGTTGTTTACAATAGGGTGATTTGTTTTTGCAAACACCATAGGGTGGTACATCCAAGGTACGGGGTTGTACTGGGAATCATTCCCTTCTCCTGTTGCCAATACAATTTGGGTAAAGTACATGTCATTTACCAAATCTGTGTTGAAACGTACGCCATATCTAAAAAAGAAATCGGTCAAGTTAAGTTCCCTTGGAAGCGCAACTGCATTGCCATTTTCATTTAGCAAACTATCAAGTTCCATGGTGACCTGATCCATTAGCCAAACCGACTTTCCACCGTTTACCATAAATTGGTCCATCACAAACTTTTCTTCATCCGAAAAGGCCTGAGTGGGTTTGGCAATTAGTGCCAGGTCATACTGTTTTAGCTGGTCCAACGTACCTTGCGGATTGGTCTCAACGGAATCCAAGGTGATGGCGCCAATATTGTAATAATCCCTAAGAGTCGTAAGAAAATCGGCAATATAGATATCATCAAGTTCCCCGTTCCCCTTTACGATGGCTATTTGCTTTTTTTCTTGGATGGAAATTTTTGAAAAGGCATCTGCAAAGGCGTATTCCAATTGCTGAACGGAATTGTTTACGCGTTCTTCAGAACTGGCTCCTAGTTTATTTTTTAACAAGGGCACTTTTACGGTATTGTTATCATAATTGACAAGAGCCCATGGAAACACAATTTCCTGGGACATACTCCCGTTGTCTTCTACCGTAATTTGGGCGGGCGTAAGTCCTAAACCCTGTAATTCTGCCATGGTCTGTTCCGCAGAACCGGAATCTTCCAAGGGATCAATAAAATTGAATTTAATTTGGCTGTTTTCCGATGCAAATTCTTCTAAAATCTGTTTGGTTTCCGTTCTTAATTTGGCAAACTCCGGAGGTAATTCACCATCCAAAAGCACATCAACAATTACCGGTTTTTCAAAGGACGAAATAATGTCCACGGCTTCATTGGAAAGGGTAAAACGTCCATCTTCGGTCAAATCAAACCGGGTGTAGACAAACTGACTAGTAAAATTTATGGCGAAAAGGATAAAAAGTGCCAATAGGGTTGTAACGAACGCTTTCTTCATTATCGGTTCATATTTTTAAGCTGCTGCCATGTTAAAAACAGGAAGAAAGCGCTTAGCGAAATAAAATAGAGCAGGTCTCTTGTGTCCAACATTCCCAAAGAAATACTATCAAAATGATGTTTCATGCCAAAACTTTGAACAGTCAATGCTGCTTGACCACTTTCAAATAGGGATGCTAGGCCCTCAAAACCATAAAAGAGCAAAAAACAAAGAACTACTCCAATGATAAAGGCTACAATTTGATTTTCGGAAAGTGTGGAAGCAAAAATACCAATAGCCGTATAACAAGACATCAGGAATAGGGTGCCCGTATAAGACCCTATTACTGGGCCCATATCTAAATTGCCCACCGTTGCTCCTAATTCGTTGATTGCATGCACATAAATGAAAGTAGGTAGTAAGGCGATGATTCCCAAAACCAAGGTTCCAAAAAATTTACCTAAAACGGTCTGAGAAAGGCTCAACGGTTTGATGAAGAGCAATTCTAAAGTTCCCAGTTTTCGTTCTTCGGAAAAGCTTTTCATAGTGATGGCCGGAATCAAAAAAAGAAAAACCCAGGGCACCAATTGAAAGAAATTGCTCAAATCTGCGAATCCGTATTCAAAAATATTATAAGGACCTTTAAAGACCCAAAGGAACAATCCGTTAAGAACTAAAAAAAGACCGATTACCAAATAGGCTATGGGCGAAGTAAAAAATGATTGTATTTCGCGTTTGAAAATAGCGAGCATTACATCTTTGGCTTAGTTATGAAAATAGGTTGTTTGACATTCCGAATAAATCCTGAAATGTACAAAGCCCCCGATAAATCTCAAATTTAATAACATTTTGTAACCTATTACATCCTATATTGAAAGATTAAGTAAAACTGACCGTAATCGTATCTCTATAATCCAGACCTAGAAGGGTAGAGGCACCCCCAACCGTTTTAAGGTCGCTTTTATAGATGGCAAGTTCTATATAGTTGGCAGAGTTAAAAAGGGCCAACAAATCTCCGGCACCCTTTCGCTGTCCCTTATCCAAATCAAAATTGATTATGTCACTATATTTATTATGAATGTGATGTACCTTGGTACTACGGGCGCTAAGCTCAAAGCTTCGTCCCTTTCTGTAGGCCTCAAAGAAGTTTTTATGAATGTTGGTAACAACGTTCCCGTAATTGTCAATGTAAATCACATTGCCTATGATTCTATTTCCACTATCGACAACAGTAGGCGTAAAATCACGTAATTCCTTGAGCTCGCTAAAAGGCCGACCTACTACTTCAAGCGTACCGCCGCGTGCAATATGGCAAGCAACTTGCACAAAAACATCCATTACAGGAAAGGACCCATGGGTAGGGTTGGGAATATTTAAATGGACTACTTTTTCAGGGTTTTTGGCAGAGGTTATCAACCCTATTACCCCATTATTGGCCGTAATAAAATAGTGTCCGTCTACCAAAACTGCAATATGCTGGTTTTCCGGGGTAGGTTCAGAATCCACGCCAACAATATGTATGGTGCCTTCCGGAAAGCTTTTATAGGAGTTCTCAAGGATATAGGCGCATTCCTGAATATTGAACGGACTTACATCATGGGAAATATCAACAATTCTTACATCTGCCAATTCTCTGTAAATAGTGCCTTTAAGGGCACCTACAAAATGGTCTTTAACTCCAAAATCCGTGGTAAGGGTTATGATTGCCATGCAGCAATGTTGATATGTTTTTAGTTAGACAAACTGAATTTTCGTTAAGTTTGTTAAACAAAATTATGACAAAAAAACAGCCAAGCGAAATAATTATAGCAGGGCTTTAATTTTAACACTATTTCTTTTTGAACGAACTCATAATAGAACTTACCGATATTAGCCCAAGGGAGTTTTTTGGGCAGGGGAACCAGAATATTGATTTACTCAAAAAGTACTTTCCCAAATTAAAGATTGTTGCTAGGGGCAATAAAATAAAGGTTTACGGAGACGAAGAAATGCTGGAGGAGTTTGATACCCGAATGGATATGCTCACCGCCCATTTTGCAAAATACAATAAGTTGGATGAGAATGTCATTGAACGTGTGCTCACCAGTGAAACTTCTTCTGATTACGAATCACCGGAAGGCAGTGGGGAAATTTTGGTACATGGGGTTAGTGGCCGGTTGATTAAAGCGCAGACCGTGAACCAACGTAAATTGGTAGATGCGGCCAAAAAGAACGATATGGTCTTTGCCATTGGTCCTGCTGGAACGGGTAAGACGTATACCGGGGTGGCTTTGGCCGTTAAAGCATTAAAGGAAAAACAGGTAAAAAGAATCATACTTACAAGGCCTGCGGTTGAGGCAGGGGAAAACCTTGGATTTTTGCCAGGTGATTTAAAAGAAAAACTAGACCCTTATATGCAACCTCTTTATGATGGTCTTAGGGATATGATTCCTGCTGAGAAACTGGCACATTTGATCGAGAACGGTACCATCCAGATAGCGCCCTTGGCTTTTATGCGTGGACGTACGTTGGACAATGCCTTTGTTATTTTGGACGAAGCCCAGAACACTACCCATGCCCAAATGAAAATGTTCCTAACTAGAATGGGAAAAAATGCCAAATTTTTGGTCACAGGCGATCCTGGACAAATCGATTTGCCCAGAAGGGTGATTTCAGGATTAAAGGAAGCCCTATTGATCCTTAAGAATACAGAGGGTATTGGCATTGTTTATCTAGATGATAAGGATGTTATACGCCATAAACTTGTTAAGAAAGTTGTGGATGCGTATAAAACAATAGAGCATCAGAATTAAAGATTAATCAAAATACATAGCGATACGCAGGTCTAATGAGCAATACTATCATTGATACCAATTATAATTTTCCCGGCCAGAAAAGTGTTTATAAAGGCAAGGTGAGGGAGGTTTACACTCTTGAGAACGATATTTTGTTAATGATAGCAACAGACCGTCTTTCGGCTTTTGATGTGGTCATGCCCAAGGGTATTCCCTATAAAGGCCAAATTCTAAACCAGATTGCTACCCAAATGATGGCGGCCACGCAAGATATTGTGCCCAATTGGTTGATTGCTACTCCAGACCCCAATGTGGCCATAGGACATGCATGTGAACCTTTTAAGGTAGAAATGGTGATTCGCGGGTATATGTCCGGACATGCTGCCAGGGAATACAGGGCTGGTAAACGTTTGTTATGCGGTGTACCTATGCCGGAGGGAATGAAGGAAAACGATGCTTTTCCGGAACCCATCATTACTCCTGCCACCAAGGCGGAGAAAGGGGACCATGATGAGGATATTTCCAAGGAGGAAATACTAAAAAGAGGAATAGTCTCCACAGAAGATTATGAAGTTCTTGAAAAATATACCCGTAGTCTATTTCAAAGGGGAACTGAAATAGCCGCGGAGAGAGGGCTCATTTTGGTAGACACCAAGTATGAATTTGGTAAAACCAAAGATGGAAAGATTGTCTTGATTGATGAAATTCACACCCCGGATTCTTCCCGATATTTTTATGCGGATGGCTATAAAGAGAGACAGCAAAAAGGGGAACCTCAAAAACAACTTTCCAAGGAATTTGTTCGCCAATGGCTGATACAAAACGGATTTCAAGGATTAGAAGGACAGACCGTTCCGGAAATGACGGATTCCTATATTGAAACCGTTAGTGATAGGTATATTGAACTTTTTGAGAATATTACCGGAACAACATTTGAAAAAGCCGACATTTCCAATATTCAAGAGCGAATTGAAAAGAATGTCTTGGCCTATTTAAAAAATTAGTTTGCCAATTATCGTAGAAGTTTTTTCACCGAAAAATTGCGTTGTGCCTTTAGCTTCACCAATATTTTAAGGAAAGCAATGGCAGTTATATAGGCATCCCCCAAAGCCGTGTGCCGATCTTTGGTAGAAATATCAAATTTATCCGCCAGATAATCCAAAGTATAGGCTTCCTGAGTTCTGGAAAGGGGCGTGGCGATCAAGGATTTTTTAAATAGCACAGAGGTATCCAAGACCTTGTTTTTGAGTTTGGGCATTCCGTGACGTTTGAGGGCATGGTTGATCATATTTATGTCAAACCTAGCATGATGGGCCACCAAAACGGCATTGCCAATGAATTCCAAGAATAACATAAGGGCTTCCAATTCTGTTATTCGGTCCTGCTTGCCATCTTTTAAAATTCCATGTATTTCAACATTCTTTGCGTGGTAAAAATGCTGGTCCAAAAAAACTTCAAAGCTTTCGTTTACAATAATGGTGCTATTTTTTAGACTTAACGCTCCAATGGACAATACCCTGTCATTTTCATAATCGAAGCCCGTGGTTTCCGTATCCAAAACCACAAATCTTATGGAGTTTAAATCCTGCGATAGCTTGTCATTAAATTGCCTAGCATAGGATTCCCAGAAATCGGGATAATTTATTTTTCTCTTCTTTTTAAACCAGTTGATCATCCTACCAAATTAGCTACTTTAAACCTTAATTTTATAAGCTCTTGTAGTTCTTTTATGGTTTTAAAAGTACGTTTGAGTTTAACCTTCTCCTCTTTGCTCAAGGTTTCTAGCTCGATAAACCTACCGGAATCATTATGTAAAAGGCCTTGTTTGGTCCTAAATTTCAAAAGGGCCTTGGTAGCGTAGGAGCAGGCCAAAAACAATTCGGCATTGTTGGGTTCTAGTTCCGCCAATTTTTCAAATCGTTCTGCCGTATTATTTATGGACTTTACTTGACTTGATAAGACCAACACCCTTGCGCCATCTACCAAAGGCATAAGAGCCCTTCGCTTTAAATCAAAAAAATCTTTGTGCGCTCCATTTTCTTCAACTAAAAAAGAACGGAAAAATCCGCTGGGAGAGGGGTTTTGTAAAGCCCCACTGGCCAAATGGACAAAGAATATAGGATACTTCTGCGTTATTGAGAATATATGTTCCGTTAATTCATCTACCAATTCCCTATTGCCATAGGAAATATTAAAATCAAAAAAGATGGAAGATAAAAGAACTTCATCTTTACCAGGGTTGGTAATCCAATGTAAGGTCCTTTCCTTCCATTGCGATAGGCTCATGCACCAATCTGGATTGGAAGCCATCATATCTGCTGGACAATATTCATAGCCAATGGACTGTAAACCTTGGGTAACTTTTTTTGCTAAGTTTAGAAAGTAACTCTGAGTGGCCTCTAACTCTTCTTGAGAAACATCTTCAAAAACCAAAGCATTATCCTGATCGGTATGTAATAATTGTTCACTTCTACCTTGGCTTCCCATGGCTAGCCATGAAAAGGATACTGGAGGCGGAGCGTCCATTTTCTCCAAAGAAATGGCTATAACCTGTTTAATGCAGGCATCGTTTAGTTCGGAAATGATTTTAGAGGTAAGTGTCAGCGGTATATTCTGTCTAAGGTAACCTTGTAATAAGCTCATAATACCCCTCCTAATTGTTTTTATTTTCTTGAACTTATTGGAGCGCTTTATTGCCTTCATAAGAACGGCCGGATTATTGCCCAGCTCCAGCATAATGTCATGTTTGGAGATTATGCCCACGGCCTCAGTGTTCGGGGTTCCGTCTTCGGTGATACAAAGATGGCTGATTCCACTTTTCATCATGGCCATTTGTGCTTGGGCCAAAGTCATTTTTTTGGGATATGTAATGACTGGAGAGCTCATAATATCTTTGGCCTTCGCCGAAATTGGAAATTCTCCAGTCGCAATTTTGTTTCTTAAATCCTTATCCGTAATGATTCCAATAGGAAGCTTGTCCTTCAAAATTAGCATAGCTCCTATTTTTTTTTGCGTCATAAGGGTTGCTACCTTTTTAATAGTGGTTCCTGAGGTTGAGCTTATGAGTTTCTTGGAATAGTTTATAGTTTGTAGGTCTAAATAATCATTGTTTTGGGGAATTGGCCCTTCCTGCCCTTCTTGAAATAACTTACCCTTTTTGCCAATGGAGTATGGGTTTCTTGTGTTTGAAGCAAAACTTTCCATTAAGAAATTGGCCACTCCCTCATGATTCTTTGTAAAGGGTCTAAATTCTGCTATGGGAATGGCATATATTATCGATTCCTCATAAGCCTTGGCCTCCATCTTATAATTTTCGTTTGCCATAAGGGGGCGTAGGCCAAATATGTCACCTTCATCACATAGATCTACAAAATCACCATTCGCTGTTTTACTTAGCGAAACAGCACCTTTGTGTACTACGTAAAAGTAATCGTGGGCTTTTTCGTTTTCGGTGAATATAAGTTCATCCTTCAACTTGTATATAATTTGAACCTCCTGCGCCAGAATCTGTAATTCTTTGATCTTAATCTCATTAAATGGTGGGTAGTTTTGTAGAAAATCTGCAACCCTTGCCGAAATGGTGTTCTTCATTACAAGTATTTAAAATCAAATTTAATGATTGTTAAAATATAGGAAACAAAAAAGACCGCCGTGAAGGCGGTCTATCTTGTAAATTAGGACTGTGATGAATGTAGTGTACTATTATAGGTCTATCACACGCCTTGAGAATCTTGCATCATTTCTGTCAAGACTTTTTTGAATATGTGTACAGGTTGGGCGCCGGTAACAGCACTTTTTTTGTCAAAAACTATAGTGGGTACGGAATTGACCCCAAGGTTTTGCCAGTAGGCTATCTTGCTTTTAACTTCGTAGCGCTTTTCGTCTTCATCCAACAACTGAAGTCCTTTTTCTGCGTCAAGGCCCACTTCTTGTAGCGCTTTTAAAAGAACGTCCCGCTTTGATACATCTTTTCTTTCGCTAAAATAAGCCGTAGTTAATCGCATTTTTAGTTCCGTTTGCTTGTCAAAATCTTTGGCATATTCTAAAAGCACATGGGCATCAAGGGTGTTCACAATGCGCATATCATCAAAATAATCAAAGGTAAAACCAAGTTCTTCCCCGGCTTCCGCCATGTGGGCTTGTGATTCTTTTTGTTGTTCAGGGGTTGCACCATATTTCTCCGCTAAGTGTTCTTGAATATTTTGGCCTTCTGAAGGCATATGTGGATTTAACTCAAACGGATGCCATTCAATTTCCACGTCATTAGTTAGACCCATCTCTTCAATGGCTTTGTTGAGACGCTTATAGCCAATGGTACACCATGGGCAAACCACATCTGAAACAATATCTATTTTTAGTTTATCTTTTGTCATTATATCTGTAAGTTTTATTTCTCGGTAGATTGGTCGTCAAAGTATCTATAAACCTACAAATGTCTAGGGAAAATATTAAATGAGCTTGAGGTAAGACTAGAAGGTCTTCTAGTGAGGATAAGTGATTGTTGCACGAAAGAACTATCAATTAGAGATTGAAAATAGTTGGCTAACCTGCAACTATAACGTTTTCGTATACATTAATTTTCAATTGACAACAAATTAAACTCCATGTTCCTATTTTCTAGGAAATTTGAAGTATAACCAAAAATCAAAAGATGAAAAACTCCCCCGACCAAATGACCTATTCTTTCTTGGAAGCATTATCTGAACTGGGAAGTGTATTAGTACCAGAAAAAATATATACTTCTGAAAACTTAAAAAAAGAAGCTTTTATGAAGGACGAAAAATGACGTAGTACAAAGTAAATTTCACTGTTATTATTATTTAAGCTATCATAGTATTTTTTGAAATAATAAGCTAAACCGATTCAATTCGAATTTTGAGTCGGTTTTTCTTTTATTGATATTCTTAAAAGGCACATTATAGGCT
>NZ_JACSOH010000006.1 GCF_014349235.1 Cytophaga sp. FL35
ATTCATTGTTAATCATATTTTGCATTATTTTTACATCTAATTAAAATAATGAATTGTGGATTTTAATAATGCTGTACAATATCATTACGAAAAATTTCCTCCTTCAAAACTTGACTTTGGCCAAATAGTAAACCCTCTAATTAAAGCCACTGATGCCTTAGCTAGATATGACCAAATGCTAAAAAATATGCATAATAGTGAAATCTTGTTAGCTCCGTTAAGAAATCAAGAAGCAGTAATTTCATCACGAATGGAAGGTACCATAAGCACGATGGATGAAATACTTAAGTTTGAAGCTGATAGCGAGAATGATACAGAGGAAGCTAAGAATGTTAGGTCTGATATTTTTGAAACAATTTTATACCAAAGAGCTTTAATAAATGCTCAGAAAGCGATGAAAGATGGGTATCCTCTGTCACAACATTTAGTGAAAACGATACATCAACAATTACTTTCATTTGGAAGAGGAGCACAAAAATCACCCGGTCAATTTAAAATTGAACAGAATTACTTAGCTGACAAAATAAAACAGAAAGTTTTATTTGTACCTATAAGTCCCGAAAAGCTCAATGATGGTTTGGAAAAATTATTTGATTATATAAACAATAGTGATGATCCTATATTAATTAAGACCGCTTTGATGCATTTAGAGTTTGAAGCGTTACACCCTCTTCAAGACGGTAATGGAAGAATAGGAAGAATGCTAATTACCCTACTACTTTGGTCTACAAAAACTATTTCTGAACCTCATTTTTATATAAGTGGATACATGGAAGAAAACAAAGACGAATATATTGACACAATGAGGAATGTTTCAGAAAATAATGATTGGGAAAAATGGTGTGTATTCTTTTTGAATGCAGTAGAAAAACAAGCGATCAGAAACCTAGAAATAGCCGAAAACATTAAAAACTTATATGAAGAAATGAAGCATATCTTTTCTGATACTTTGTCTTCTAAATGGAGCGTTAATGCTCTAGACTATATTTTCGCAAATCCAATATTTAGAAATAATCGATTTACATCAAAGAGTGGCATTCCAGGCCCCACAGCAGCAAGGTTCACTAGAATGTTATTGGAAAAAGAACTTATCAGAACTCTAGAGGAAGCCTCTGGAAGAAGACCAGCTCTATACGCTTTTGAGCCATTATTGAAATTAGTGAGGGTATAAAAACATCTACAACAAAACCTAAACTGCATTAAAACGCAGTTTAGCCCAACCGATGATGCACAATTATTCATAATATTTTTATTTTTTTTCAAAGGTATTCATCGGTCGCTTCCCTCGGTCACCAAAAGGTGAACCCAAATTGCTTCACGGTTTCACCCTTGCTGCTATTTAGGTGCTATTGAGGAATACTGTCCATATTCAACCGCGATAAGCAATCTGGTGTGCTCCCTTGTATTTTTCTTTTTTACGTACCTTTCGGTACGACATTCTAAAATTCCAACGCCCGACAGAACATAGTCCTGTGTTGGGTAATAAGTTGAATAATGAACATACTAATTAGAAAACCTCATTTGATATTTTTAATCTCGATTCCAATGATAATGCTGATAGGGATTTTAAAGGGAGACGCATTACTGGATATCAATGTTTATGATACCTATTACCTTATTGGCTACTTACATTTGGCAACTTTAATTTCAATACTTTTTGGAATAATTGGTATGGTATATTGGATTATGCAAAAAGCGAACAGAAAACTATCCAAATGGCTGAATTTGACTCATATTGGCCTGACTATTGGCGGAACTTTAATTGTCTGGATCTTGAGCAAATTTTATCGGATTGAAATTACGGAACATGAGTTTAATAATAACTTAACTTTAATTATCACTTCGATTATTTTATTTATGATTGTCGGACAACTCCTCTTTCCAATTAATATTATTTTCGGACTAGTGAACAGGAAAAATAAATCCAGTGTCTAAAAAAAAACTTGGGTAAAATACAAGTTGTTTAAAGTAAATTTCGCCATTTGCTTTGTTTTGATATTGAATCTGGAAAGCTTTTTGAAAGGTGTTTTTTCCAGTTAAAATAAGTGTCTTTTTCTAATTTTCCCTTTACCTGTATTCTTTCTGTTTGCTTACCTTTAAATGAAAACCGAAAATCTATCCTCATACTTCCCTCAAACCTACATAGCAAAACGTTGTTGATGAAAATTCTGATTTTACTATTTAGTTTAACATTTGTCGTTGGGCATTCACAAAAACTGTACGAGTTTGATTATATAATGGAATATCATGCTATGGTATACTACAAAAAACCAAGGAAGATTAAAAATAAAGACCATAAGGTCACTGAAGAGTTTGCAAAAGGTTATTATTTAATAAACTCAGAACAGAATGAATACTTTGGGGTAATAACTGAGGAAGATAGTTTAAACTACAAAATAGTTCTTGAAGATCAAAAAAGGGGGTTATTTTCAAGAGCAATAGCATTAAAATCAGAATTGAATGATGCTGATATGATCAATATGGATTGCAAAGGAATTACGAGGTTGGCAAGTTCATTAGAACTACAGCGCTTAAAAAAAGAAGATTTTGATTTTGTTAAACTGAAAGATACAACGATTAATAATGAATCCTTTTTACATTATAAGTTCTATTTGAAAAATCCCAAAGAAAGAAAAAGGAAAAGAAAAAAAATTGGAACTTATCACCTAATTATTGATAAGTCATCAAAATTTAAACTACCTCTATTTAGGTCCCGATATCAATATGAAAAATGGATATTAAATGAAAAGACACCTATGGGTTTAATTGCTGAGGTATTTATAACTGATTATGAGGGGAAATTAGTTTACTCCGAAAAATTTATTGACTTTATTGAAACTGAAAAGAAAATTTATTTACCAAAAAGGTGCCCTACAATAGAAGTGATTTATGAGTAAATTATACTTGTTGTAAAATGGATCTTGGTAAAAAAGTAACTTTTTAGGCCAATTTTGCGACATATCGGTCAGCATTGGGAAATCTTAGCAATAAAATAACCATAGCCTGTTTTAGCGATTTTGGAGTATTTCGCTCAACCACGAGTCTAAACCCTGATACAGAAGGTTTTGGATAATATAAAAGTGTTACCTACTTTGTAGAAAACAACCAATAACAGAATGTTCAATAGTGACAAAAGCAGTACTTCTATTTTTCAAAGAATAGTGGATATTGGTGCTAAAAAGGACTTCTCTATAACAGAGAATAGGTACCTGCGCATTACAAATATCGCTTCTATGCTTGGCATCTTGTTCATGCTGCTTTGGATGATTACTGCTTTTTACGTTACAGATGCCCCCATACTTTATGGAAGCAATGGATTGTTGGCGTTGATGTTTTCGTTGGTTCTACTGTTTAATGGTAAAGGTTGGCGCGTGTTAGCTGCCACTTGGTTTACGGCTACATCCTATATTGGTATTCTTCTATTTCTGTATTTGTTGGGTTTCTCCTCTGGGGTTTGGGTCATTTGTTTCATCGTCATCATTACTCCATACATGACCTTCCCAAAAAGTGCCAAGAAAATAGCTGTCGGTTTCAGCATGCTAGGGGTTTTGACTTTAATTTTTTCGATTGCTTTTCAATCCGAATTCAATCCTCGTTATGATGTGCTTGATCCGTATCTCCTGCAAATGTTCAATATAGGCACCACGGGGCTTTTTTGTCTTACAATCGCGTGGACTTTGTCTGTGTTGATCGATAGGTCAGAAAAGTCATTGAGGGTCGAACAAAAAAGATCAGACGATCTTCTGCATAATATTCTTCCGGTAAAGGTGGCAAAAGATTTGAAGGAAACCGGTAAAACAGTACCCAAAAGGCACAAAAATGTAACAATATTGTTTACCGATTTTAAAGACTTTACGGAGTTGGTGGCCAGCATACCGGCCATTACTTTGGTCAATGAACTCAATGATATTTTTGGCCGATTCGATGAGATTGTCGAGGAGGCGGGAGTAGAAAAAATTGAAACCATCGGCGATGCCTATATGGCTGCATGCGGCCTCGAAGAAGCGACGGACAATCATGCCCTTAAATGTATTAATGCTGCACAACAGATGCTGTGCTATTTGGATGAGAGAAACAAAAAACACAACCTAAAATGGAAGATGCGGGTGGGAATACATTCCGGTCCAATAGTGGCTGGCGTAGTCGGAAAGAAGAAATTTAACTATGACCTCTTTGGAGATACGGTTAATACAGCCAGTAGGATGGAATCACTTGGTGAGCCCGGTAAAATAAATATATCGGAAACAACTTACCAGCTCGTTAAAAATAAAATTACTTGTGAAACCAGAAAGAAAATTCACGCTAAAGGGAAAGGAGAATTGGAAATGTATTTTATAAAATATGGTTAAGAAAGGCAATCCATGCCCAAAGCCTTGGAGAGTTAAAAAAGCGTGATTTAAGACTCTATGGTAAAGTCACAGCTATCTTTCTTTTTTCCGTACCTTGTCTGTACATCAAACTAAAATCCAATCGCACGACTACATATAGCCCTGCGTTGTGCTTCATTTATATCATACATTAACCAATGGCAAAATTCTTTAGAAAAATTAGACATAATATGATTAAGGATAAAAAAATCCTTAATTACTTTCTTTATGCTACTGGTGAAATTGTACTCGTCGTTATTGGAATTTTAATTGCGCTAAGTATCAATAATTCTAATGAACTAAAAAAAATACGTGATACAGAAAAAGTCTATCTAAAAGAAATAAAGAGCGATTTAGTACAAGACACATTATTCTTGAGTCAAATAATTAATGATCATAAATGGCGAATAGCTCAATTAATGTCTCAAGATTCAACTATTGACTTGATATTCGAGGAAATTATAGGAGAGCTTCCAAAAGTGGAAGGAGTATCTGAATTAGAATATATATTCTTTACAGATAGAAAATTTCGACCGAAAATCGGAACTTATAATTCTATGATATCAGAAGGAAAATCAAACATAATAAGCAATCGTAAGCTATTCAATTCAATGCAAAATATCTATGAGTTGGAAGTTCAAAATATCATAGCTATTGGCGAAGATGTATTGAATCGTTCAATAGCGTTAACAAATAAATATGCTTATGAAATAAAATATAGTGATTTTGGCTCACCAATTACAATTACTGATAAGCGGATATTGGCTGATATTTATATTTCATCGAGACAACTTAATTATTATACAAGGCAATCGGTTTTATTAAAAAAACATATCACAGAATTAATCGAGCTAATAGATATTGAATACCAATCTTTGTAAAAGAATAACCAAGGCTGACTTTAGACGTATATGATTCTATGCCAAGCATTCACCATTAGTAATAGTAATAATTTTGAATCTTACACGACCTATAGCCCTAAACAATATGAATGATCATTAAAGAATCACATAGGGAAGACTATACCATTTCTACGGACAAGGATAGGTTAGATGTTTCAAGCATTCATAAGTTTTTGTCTAACGAAACCGATTGGGCAAAAGGCATCCCCCTTAATACGGTGAAAACCTCCATAGACAACTCATTAAATTTTGGAATTTATTTCAAAAGCGAGCAAATAGGCTTTGCGCGTGTAATTTCAGACTATTCAACCATCGCCTATTTAGGCGACGTTTATATCCTTAAAGAGCATAGGGGAAAGGGACTGAGCAAGTGGCTGATGACCGAAATAATGGAGCATCCACATCTTCAAGGGTTAAGGCGTTGGATTTTGCTCACTGATACGGCCGAATGGCTTTATAGAAAGTTTGGGTTTACCGAGATTCCCAAACCTGAATTGTATATGGAAAAGCACAACCCAAACGTATACAATAGTTGAGGAACGCCTAGGACGGATTGTATAAATTAGGAATCAGAGTTTACTCGATTGGGGAGCCTGCAATTCAGCATTAAAGGAGCGCATTGAATAAGATTTGTTTGAGCACCATGGCTACCACAATTACGAGGTAGGGTTTAAAATCCCTGCCATATTTCCTATCTAAATAGATAAGCCCCAAGAATAGGATATAGATGATTACGAACTTAATGTTATTCATAATTTTTGGGTGAAGGTGATATACGTATGGACCCAACCTCCCAAAAATAGGGCCAAGGAAAACGGCTGCGGTTCCAATCATATAGCGCATGTGTTTAGCAGTATTCTTCTTGTTGTAAATGGCCAAGGAGTAAAATAGCACTAGCAACACAATATCAGAAATAGGAAGATAGGCGAGCATTGCGTGATCGGCATGTAAAATTCTATAAATAAGCGGCAAGGAAGAAAGTACCAAGAGGGGAAAGGCAACATAGGATATCTTCCCGATTATTTTATGGAGATTTGTTTTTCCACATCCGATTAAAATGGGTTGAACTATAAGTAGCAAAATCCACAAAAAAGCAAAAAATACGTGAACATGATCAAATACAGAAGTTGTGCTATGGGATAATGCGGATACACCTTCCTCAAATTCTGGAAATTGACCAAAGTAAGTTTTATAGAAGGCCACAATGCTCAATGGAACCAAAATTGCCATTATATACCCAATATTCTTGTACGTCTTTACCATTTGAATCTGTTTTAATTGTAATCTAAGTTTGTTACCCTTTAGATTGTTGGACTTTAATTTGAAACAAAGGTATTAGGACGCCGCAAAGCATGTTTTTCTTAAAAGCTCAATTTTTTTTCTTCTTTTAAAATTGAAATTATTAAAAGCCTTGTTATTCGGTAGCCGTTAAGTTCTTTCTGTATTGTAGAGGAGATTGTCCGAATTTTTGCTTGAAAATTCTACTAAAATGAGATACGTTTTTAAAACCAGAATGAAACACTATATCCGACACATTTTGCTTTGTTGTTTTCAATAACATAGTGGCATGCTTAAGGCGTTTATCGGTCAACCACTTTCCCGGAGTAGTTTGATAATAATCCAAAAAGTCCCTTTTGAACGCAGCTAGACTGCGGCTTGATATACGTGCATATTCGTTCAGGCTTAAATCGTACGCATAGTTTTTTTCCATGACTTGCCATATAGGAGGTTTGGTCTCATCGTTTAAACGAAGAATATAGGCAAGCAATTGCTTGTTCAGTGGGTTGGACAAGATACTTAGAAACAGTTCTTTGAATTTTAATTCTAAAAGCTTTTCTGAAGGAGGTATTTTCTGGGCAAAATAGGGTATTAAACTATGGAAGAAAGTCCTTGTAACTTCGTTCAATTCTATTTTTATGAACATCTCACTACTTGATTCCGGTAAATGGTCTATTGGTAAACTATCCATAAACTCATTGGCGAATTCAATCAGAAATTCATCAGGTACATGAAAGGCTAGTACTTGCCAGTTCTGCGCCTCTGGCAATTCTTGAATAAAGGCAGATTTACGCTGAAAATAGGAAGTTTGGGGGGTAACTTGCCATGAATCGCCACCTTGATGCAATATCCTTTCCCCTTCCAGCGAAAAGGCAATAAAGTTATAATCGTTATATAAGTGCACCAGTCTATCTATCTGCGGACATTTGTAATACACGAAAAGTAAATCTCTTACAGAGAGCTGCTTAAAAATATCCGGATTTGTTTTCCCTGCCTCATAAGTATTGATCATTATGAAAATTTTATTCTTCAATCAGTATACGGAGGTATAAGGTAAGAAGTAATCCTTTAAAGCACAATGTAATACAAAACCTTTAGCACCGTATCGATACAAATCAACGGTTCCATGATTTGAAGAGCAAAATATAAAGTGCCCGCTAAGTATACTGCTTTAAATTTTATTTTAAAAAGTACACAATTTGTGAGGCTCACTGTCTAAACAGGGATTACGTTACATGAGGTAGTTATTTCTACTAGAGTCTAGAATTCAGCTAATTAAATCCTTAAATCTGTAACATATGTTGTTACGGGTAGTCTAATGGGTTTTATATAAAACATTGAACAAAATGAAAAACCGATTTATTTTACTAGTTGCTTTGGTCATACTTAGCGCCTGTAATGATGGGACTAAAACAAGTATAACCCACCAACCTACGGTAGCTGACTATGTCGAGGGTGAAAAATGGGTCTGGAAGTATAAAGGAGTTACTACGGAAGGGGAGGTGCGCTCCGATGGAACGGACACTAGAAAAATAGTAAAATTTGACGGTGAATTAGGGATGACCATTGGTAAGGATACCATTCCGGTTACTGAAATTGCTAAACCTGAGGAAAGCGAAACACCCAAATACGATTGGCCTTTGGAAGTGGGTAAAAAATGGAAATATGAAAATAATTGGACCAGCCAAGACGGTACTACTGGAAACCAAAGCCAAACGGCCACCGTTCTTTCTTTCCAAGAGGAAACAGTAGAAGCAGGTACATTTATGGCCTACACCATTGAATATACCGGTACAACTTCTAATTCCCGTGGTTACAGTGCAGATGAAAAGGAGGTATGGTTGTACGCTCCATCGGTAAAAAACTTTATTAAGCTCACTCAAGATCAAGGCTATTTTCATTACGTAGAGGAACTGATCGAGTATTCAAAACCGTAATAAATTCAGCCCCAGGCATAATTTCTTTTGTATCCTTTTAAAAATGGCAGCTTCAAACTACAGTATAGATATCAAGTAATCATAAATGGATCAATTAAAGAGGTTTTTGGACGGCATTTCTCCAATGGATGATGATGATTGGAGATTTTTTAAGTCAAAACTAAAAGAAGTGGGATTTGAAAAGAATTCGGTCATCTTACAAAAAGGAGGGGTCGAAAATTATGTATCCTTTATTGCTAAAGGTGTGGTGCGATTCTATATTCCCGGAGAGGAGTCCGATCTAACGTTCGGTTTTTTGTTTGAAAATGAATTTGTAACAGGATATGACTCCTTTTTATCTCGTTTGCCTTCAGAATATCAAATCGAAACCTTGACAGAGACCTTGTTATGGAGAATTTCAAAAAATGACCTGGATGAGGTCTATAAAAAAACCGCAAATGGAAATATTATTGGCCGTAAAATGGCCGAAAGCATGTTTTTAATAAAATCAAAAAGAGAGATTTCTTTATTGAACCAAACAGCGGAAGAACGTTATTTGAGCCTGTTTAGAGACAGGCCAAAACTATTGCAACAAATTCCCTTAAAATTTATAGCCTCTTATATAGGGGTGACGCCTCAAGCATTGAGTAGAATACGAAAACGGATTACTTAACCTAGGTTCATTTTTTTGATAGTTTCTTTTAAAACCTTTGCATTTCAAACAATTAAGAAACTATGAAACCACTCATTGTACTTTTAGTAAGCTTTGCAATCGCCGTTTTGTTCAATAAAATATTCAAAAAAGAATATGATTTTGAGCTATCGGCAAGAATCGCCATGTCCGTAATGCTCGTATTCACTGCTATTGGACATTTTGTATTTACCAAGGGCATGACCATGATGGTACCTAAATTCATTCCCCTTAAAGAAATTTTTGTTCACCTGACCGGAGTTTTTGAAATTCTATTGGCAATAGGTTTGTTGCTTCCTAAGCTGAAAACTCTGACAGGTTGGGCATTGATTATTTTTCTGCTGTTGATGTTGCCGGCGAATATCTATGCCGCTTTGCATAACGTGAATTACCAAAAGGGAACCTTTGACGGAAATGGTCTTGCCTATCTTTGGTTTCGTATTCCCCTACAAATACTTTTTATAGTTTGGACCTATTTGAGTGCGATAGGCAAAAATTAAAGAAAGTCTCTAAAAATCGAGACTAACATAAAAACAAAAAGCATCGGTCGTTGGCCAATGCTTTTTGTTCTATCATGCGGCGCTTATTTTTTGCTCCACTCAAATTTTTGAAATGGTTTGTCCAATGGGGTTTCTGCAATATGGTTGACATAGTTGCTAATAACCTTTTGTGATAACCCTAGAATGATTTCCAATAGCTGTCTTTGGGTATAACCAGCGTTGTAAAAACGTTCAAGGGTATCTGATTCCACATAGCCTCGTTTTCGAACAATTTCAAGGGTAGTTTCCCTTAGTGCTTCCAATTTGTCGGTCGGTAATGCTGTTTCGTTTCTAAGTGCCTCAATAATGGCGTCATCTACTTTCATCGCTTTGGCGATACCGGTATGGGCGGGCACGCAGTAATGGCATTCATGTTCCACGTTAATGGTTTGCCATACTACGGTAAGCTCATCGTTGTTAAAAGAAGAGTCGACAAAAAGCTCATGAATGTTTTGGTAGGCATTCAATAGGCCTGGGGCCTCTGCCAGTACCCCATGCAAATTAGGCACATATCCGTAAGCGTTTTGAGATTTTTCCAATAAAGGCTTGCTATCTGCAGGTGCAGATTCGATGGTGTGAATATGTAATTTTTCTTGGGTGTGTGTAGTGCTCATATAATAATATTTAAAAGATTAATAATATCTAAACAATCGTTTAGTTTGGTTTTAAATTTTTTTAGAGGTTGTCAAATGTATTTTCAATATAGCTCTTTAGTTGTGCGGGTCGAAACATTCTCGAAGCCGATGCCAGTCCGAACATAGCAATAATTAGATAGTCGGCCTTTTGGTTCAAACTAGTGTTGGACAAAGAACTTTCTATTTGTAAACTTTCTTTAAAGATATCTCTCACCTCATTTGTGAAATCGGTCAAAACCTTCTTGATTTCCGCGTCGGCATCTTCCCCAATTTCATTGGCGGTATTCGTAATCAAGCAACCCTTACCAAATTCGTTGTTTTTCGAGAATTCAAGAAAATCATAAAAATAAGTTTTGATGGACGTTACTCCTTTTTCGGATTCCTTTAGTTTAGTCAACAATCCGTTCAGTTTAGCCTTATAACATTCCAAACTCTGAAGAAAGACCCCATTCTTGCTTCCAAAACTGGCATAAATAGAAAATTTATTGATGCCCATTTCTTTCTCAAGCATTTGCATAGACGTTGTCTCATAACCATTTCTCCAGAAAAGGTTCATGGCTTTTTCGATTACTTCAGATTCTATATATGCTTTCTTTCTTGCCATTCAAGTAACAAATATGCGACAAAACTAAACAATCGTTTAGAAATAAAAAAATGATTAACTTTTTCTTAGTGTTTTTTGCCTACGAAGCGAACAGCCCAACCGGTACCGTTGTGATAAATTCCTTCTTGTAATTGAACTTCTTTTTTTTCAAGAATTATGGGTTGAAAGTCTTTAAAATCCCGCTCCAGCTCACTAATGGATATGAGGGTATCTAAATCCCGGGGACCACCAATTCGTGGATTGGCTTCGCGATACTTCAAGTGGTTTTTGCCAAAGGCTTCCAGAATTACATGACCTCCCGGTTTTACTAGTTGGGCCAAAAGCTGATGGTAATCACTTCTAATTTCTATGGGAAAATGGGCATAGATGAGGGCTACGACATCAAAATGTCCTTGATCATAGTCGAGGTCCGGTAGTTGACCTAGTTGATATATTAAATCTACGTTGTTGGTATTGGCCAGTTGTAACGCTTTCTTTTTGCCCTCCACACTAATATCAAAAGCATGGACATTCCAGCCGTTTCGAGCTGCAAATACGGCATTTCGGCCTTCGCCCTCGGCTCCAAAAAGAATTTTTCCCGGAGAAAGGTGCTTTAATTGCTCCTCCAGGAAAACATTGGGCTGGGTGCCAAAAGCGTATTCTTTTTCACTGTAACGGTCATTCCACCGTTTTAACCATGGGTCGCTCATCTAAAGAATTTTAGAGTTATGGAAGTTACGTACCCTTTCTTTTTTAGCAAAACAAAACCTGTCAAAACCTCACCCTAAAGCTGGCATTAGGTGTTATACCCAAAGATGTGGTGGTAACAGCTTCAATCTCATCTTCGGTGTTTAACTGATAATACGTGTTTAAAATGTTTTTCCTGCTTGTAAAATTGAGTACGGATACCCCTGCTGATGCTTTTACGCCCTTAGTAAGTTGAAAATTATAAATTGCCGAGGCATCGGCCCTAAGATATTCCCGTAATCTACTGCTGTTGGGTACGTTATAATTTATTCTCGTCGGGAAAAAAGTGGTGTCCACGGGGTTTTCGGGATCAGGTTGTGTAAAAGGCCTTCCACTACGGTAGTTTAGGCCAATACCTAACTTCAATTGGTTAACGGTATATGTGCCTGCAAGGCTTGCCGTATGTCTTATATCCAAATTATTGGGGAAGGTGGGAGGAATATAAGTTCCAAACGTATAATTATTGAGGTTGTAGGTATAGCTGGCCCAAAGGCTGAAAATATCCGTTTTGGCATTTACCAAAAATTCCACTCCCTTGACCTCATACTCTCCAATTTCCCCATTAAATTGATTTTGATTTTGAAAACCTTGAGTAGCAGTGCTGATTCCATCTACTAGTTTATAAAACCCTTCCAGTCCCATGTAGAGGTTTTTGGTATCATAATTGAGCCCTACGGAAGCTTGTTTACTTTTGGTTACGGGAAGGGTTTCTCCATCAGAAACGATCCATCTTCGTTTTTCAATGCCTAAAAAGTTTTGCTCTAAATCCAGTATCTGGTTGGTGGCCTGACTTTTGAATTCTCCCAATACCTGAAGGTTAAAATCCTTTCCTAGGTCATAGTTAAAACTCAAACGTGGCTCTATGATACTTTCCTTAAAACTGTTTGGGTTCTCTAATAAATTGAACCTTAATCCGCCCCGTAAGAACATTTTCTCATTTTCCGGTTCCCATACCACCTCTGTGAAAAGAGCATGTGTCCGTACTACATTGCGTTCATTGCTTGCAAAGGGAGGTTGGGAAACATCTGTCTGGTTGCCAATGGCCGTTTCGGTAAATTGATATCCGTTATGCCATTGAAAGAATTCGCTGGTTTGGAATTTTGTATGAAGCTTGGCACTTAGTTCCTGTACCTCGTTTTTCTGGAAAAGTACCTGCAATCCGTTAGAGGTTGTATTTCTGGCTCCCAGTTCATAATTGGTGAAATAGGCATTGAGGTGGGATGAAAATTGGTCTGTCCATCCGCTTTCTAAATGCAATCCAACGGAATAGTTGGATTGGTCCAATGAACTTTGGGTGGTATCTCCAGATTCCATTTCGGTTTCTGAGTAGTCCAACGTATTGTGAATATTTATGAAACTGAAGCGTAATTTTTGGTCCTGGGTTAGGTCATACAGTAATTTTCCGGTAACGTCATAGAAATAAAAATTTCCATCTTGTGACACTTCGTTCTCGTCAAAAACCCGAGTAAAGAACTTTTCGTAGGTAGGGGTGTTGACCACATCCGTTAGGGACCTGCGGGCAGAAAACTGAAACCCTAATTTTTTGGTCAAGGGTAAATGCCCGTACGTATCGGCCCCGATTAAATTGAATCCGGCTCCACCATAAAAATCTTCGGATAGACTGTTATTGGTCTGGATATCTACAATACCACTTACTCCATCTCCATAAGTGCTACTGGTACCGTTTTTAATAAGTGAGACCTTATCAGTCAAATAGGGGTTAAATGCCGATATTAGCCCGAAAAAATGACCGGACTGGTACATTTTTATTCCGTCCCACAAAATGAGGTTTTGGTCATTGCTGCCGCCTCTAATATTGATGTCCGATACGGTTTCGTCAACACTTTCAATTCCCGGAAGTGCTTGTACCGTTTGTAGCACATCGGGTTCTAGTAGGCCCGGTAGCACTCCAAATTCCTCGCTGTTCATACGTATGCTGCCATCCTCTTGCTTTACCAGACCTTTGGTCAAGAATTCGTAGACCGTTACCTCTTCCAACTGTTGATAAAACTGCGCTAATAATAGGGTTTTGCAAGGCTGTTTTCCGGTTAGTTCGGATGCTTTTACTATCAGGTTGCGATAACCCAAATAGGAGATGCGCAAAGCGGCATCTTTGGGAACATCCGTTATAGAAAAGAATCCGTTTTCATCGGTAATCAAATTTTTAGAACCTCCCAGCACCTCTATCGTAGCACCCATGACCGTATTGCGCTCAAAATTATCTAGTACCGTAGCACAAATCTGTAAACGGTCATTAAATGCAATGGCGTAATACCGCTCGCTCAATTTTTCAATAAGGAGCTGAGTTTCCTCTTCAATAAATTTTAAAACGGAACTTAACTCTTGGGTTGGTGGAATACCAATGGAAATTTGGTCTAGTTGCTCATCTGCATAGGAGAACTTTACATTATGCTTGTTTTCCAACTCTAGCAAGAAATTACGTAACAATAAACGCTGTTCACCTTCTTGTGCAGAAATAATGGGGGATAAAAGAAAGCTGAGGCAAAAAAGAAAGGATAACCAAATTTTATTCGCCATAGAAGAGCACTTTGCCGCCCTCTAATTTAAACTTTATTTGTGAAGGTACGCTTATGCTTTTTAAGGCAAGTTCTTTATGGGTATTGCTAAATGTACCGGTGAACAATTTTTGTGTATCTACATTTTTAGTAGTTACTTCCATGTTATACTGGCGCCCAAATTCTTCAAAAACGTATTTAAGCGGTACACTTTTAAAGCTGCTTTCTTTTGCAAGCCATGCCGGTTTTAGATGTTCTAGGTTATCTGATTCCAAAAGCTGGCCATCAATTAAGGATAAGGACATACCTTTGGACAGTTTTTTGGTTTTGCCATCAAAATCTACTTGTACCAAACCTTCAAAACAATCGACTATAAATAGTTTGGAACGTTGTTTTACATTAAATTGGGTTCCCAAAACAGAGACCTTACCTTGCTCCGTATGCACGGTAAAGCGTTCGCCTTTGGCAACCTTAAAGAATGCTTCACCGTTTAGTTTCAAATCTCTTTCTTCTTGCCAGTTTCCCTCGTCATAAGTAATTTGGGAATCGGCATTTAGGCTGACTACCGAATTGTCCGGAAGTTTTATTTCCTTGTTTTCGGCAACTCCCGTGGATATACTTTCGTCTAGGGTCTGTAAATAGAAAAATGCGCCTATCATAATTAAGGCAGCTACCGCCGCTACGCGAAGAAAAGATTTAAATGGCTGAAGTTTTACCACCTTGGGCTCTTCTAGAAGCTGTCTGTTCTTTAAGGCTTCAAAAGCTTTCTCCTCATCGTATATGGGCGCTTCCAGCTGTTGGGAGGTTTCGGCAATACGCAGATAGGTTTCGTACTCACTAGATTTTTTGAATTCTAGAAGTTCTGCCTCGGTGAGCTCACCGTTCAACCATTTTGCTAAATAATTTTCTTGCATCTGGGGGTAGCTTATATGCTGTATAACAATTAACTATATAAAAACCCTACCTAAGGTTTTTTAGTGTTTAAATACCATCAATTTTTTCTCGCAGCGATTTTAAGGCCAAGTGCATCCTTTTTTCTATTGCTTTAATACTAACGCCCTCCATTTCGGCAATTTCGGCATATTTTTTACCATCTATGCGGTTGAGCAAAAAAGTAGTGCGTTGGTTTTCCGGTAGGTCGTCAAGGGCACGCTGCAGTTTTTTCCCGAACTCTTCTTCCTCTAAAAGAAATTCGGGGGTCTCATGGGTGGTCTTTAAAGATTTCTCCGCGTATTTCAACCGTACCTTCTCGGCCTTGATTACATTCAGATAAAGGTTTTTGGCAACAGTGTAAACAAAAGATTTGGCCCTAGTAGGTGAAACCTTTCCACAATTTTCCCATAGTTTTACAAAAGCCTCTTGTACGGCATCATAGGCTTTTTCCTCATTTCCAAACTTATAATATATATAGTTGTAGATCGTTTTGGAATTAGCTTTAAAGATATCGCTATACACCTGCTCATTACAAACGTTATCGGTTTTTTCAGTATCCAAGGTAGGTGGTTTTGATCAAAGATATTTTAATTTTTGCAAATTGCTCAAGTAGGGTATTTTATTTAAACGTTGTTTCATTTAGTAAATAAAGAAATCCAAATCAAGATGAAAAGAATTGTAAACTTATCGCTCATGGCCTTCCTACTGGGTATGACGATGTTTTTGGTCTCCTGCCAAGAGGAGGAGCCCCTAGAGGAAAGTATTGATCAGGAATTGACATTGACAATGGAAAATGACGTGGTAAGCCTATTGAAGAATATGGTAGCCAATGATGGTTCCTACGACAATATTATTGATGGTGCCAGTTGTTTTGATGTCAACTTTCCCTATGAAATTAGGATTGGGGAGGAAAAGATAACCGTTAATTCTTATGAGGATTTAAAAACGGTAGAAGAAGCCTTGGACCTCTTGGAGGACAAGGATTTTGTTAGGCAATTGATTTTTCCTGTTACTCTTACAATGGCAGATTATACGCAGTTAACCATTGAAGACGGAGACGAGTTAAATTCGTTGGCCGAACAATGTCTGGAGGGCGGTGCCGATGAGGATTTGGAATGCGTGGATATTGCCTATCCACTAACGCTATTTACTTACAATCCCAATTTTCAATTGACCAATACGGTTGAAGTTAATGCAGATGTAGAGTTCCGCCGATTCATTGCAGGATTGACCGAAAATGATCTTTTAAGTATTGAATTTCCAATACAGTTACATTATGCCGATAGCACCAGTATTTCAGTAAATTCCAATAGCGAATTGGCCAATGCGATAGAACAAGGGCGTGGTCTTTGTGATGAAGATGATGATATAGATCATAATGATGATGATTTTACCCAAGCACACCTTGAGGAGCTGCTACTTATTTGTCCTTGGGCCGTGTCTAGATATACCACCTCCAATTCAGAAGCTACCCAATACGTAGAAAGCCATCACTTTACCTTTTTGCAGGATGGGAAGGTACTTACTCAAGCTGCTTATGGATACGAAATTGAAGGAGAATGGGCTGTGGAAATGATAGAAGGAAGGGCGCAACTTTCCGTTTATTTTGATGATAAATCCGATTATAATGGAGCTTGGTGGGTTTATGAAATAATACCAGGAAAAATTAGATTGAAAAATGTAGAGGAAGAGAATAAGTTAACCTTGGAAAAGGACTGTGAGTACCGGCCAGATACTTGTTCAGAGGAACAAATAATGCAAGGTCTTAGTGATTGTAAATGGACCATTTTAAATGAAAATAATACGTTTTTTGAAGAACTGGCGTTAAACTTTACCACAGAAGGAGGTCTCTACGTGGAGAATGCTAATGGAACCGTGGTGGACGAAGGTAGTTGGTCCGTTACCGGTAATGTGGTGGTCATTAGCCAACTCAGTAAAACATTGGCCAATTATATTGGCGAGTGGAAAGTTTTAGAGTGTGGGCTGGACAGCTATAAACTAAGCCGCGGAGAAGAAATTATAGTGCTTCACAAAAACTGTGAAGAGTAAGAGATTCCAGATGTTGATTCTGGAAGTTGCCCCACAAACGAAAAGCGCCTATCTAAGGATAGGTGCTTTTTTATTTAATGGTAAAAGCTTACAGGGTGTTACGGGCTTATTTTTAACGCAAAAACCCTCTCATTCCCTTTCTAATTATTAAATTTGCCATTCTTCAAAAATGTACATGAAACATGTTCGATAATTTAAGCGAAAAACTCGATAAGGCCTTGCACACCCTCCGTGGGCACGGGCAAATCACTGAAATAAATGTTGCCGAAACAACCAAAGAGGTGCGTAGAGCCCTGTTGGATGCGGATGTTAATTTTAAGATTGCCAAAGAATTTACCAATAGGGTAAAAGAAAAAGCCTTGGGTCAAGATGTATTGACCACTTTACAACCGGGCCAGTTGATGGTGAAGATTGTAAAGGACGAGCTTACGCAGTTGATGGGAGGCGAAAGTGAGGGAATCAACCTTTCGGGTACGCCTTCGGTAATCTTGATGTCTGGACTTCAAGGTTCGGGTAAGACTACCTTTTCCGGTAAGTTGGCCAATTACCTTAAGACCAAAAAGACTAAAAAGCCCTTATTGGTCGCTTGTGATGTGTACCGTCCAGCGGCTATTGACCAATTACATGTGGTTGGGGAGCAAATTGGCGTGGAGGTCTATTCCGATAGGGAGAACAATGATCCCGTTGCCATTGCAAAAGCTGGTATAGCTAAAGCGAAAGCAGAAGGTTTTAATGTGGTAATCATTGATACCGCGGGTCGTTTAGCGGTTGATGAGGCCATGATGACCGAAATTTCCAATATCCATTCGGCTATACAACCGCAGGAAACTCTTTTTGTAGTCGATTCCATGACGGGTCAAGATGCGGTAAATACGGCCAAGGCCTTTAACGATGTATTGAATTTTGATGGGGTTATCCTTACCAAATTGGATGGTGATACCCGTGGGGGTGCCGCCATATCCATTAAGTCTGTAGTAGATAAACCCATAAAATTTATTGGTACCGGTGAGAAAATGGAGGCGATAGATGTTTTCTATCCTTCCCGTATGGCCGATCGTATTTTGGGTATGGGTGATGTGGTTTCCCTTGTGGAACGCGCCCAAGAGCAGTTTGATGAAGAAGAGGCTCGCAAAATCCAGAAGAAAATTGCCAAGAACAAGTTTGGCTTTGATGATTTCCTTTCCCAGATTCAGCAGATAAAGAAGATGGGGAACATGAAAGACTTAATGGGCATGATTCCCGGTATGGGCAAAGCACTCAAGGGTATTGATATTGATGATGATGCCTTTAAGCATATTGAAGCGATCATTCACTCCATGACCCCAGATGAAAGGGCCAATCCTTCAAAATTGAATCATAGCCGTAAAAAACGTATTGCCAAAGGAAGCGGAAGGCAAGTTCAAGAGGTCAACCAGTTGTTGAAGCAATTTGACCAAATGAGCAAAATGATGAAAATGATGCAAGGAGGCGGCGGTAAGAAAATGATGCAAATGATGGGTGGGGCCCTAGGAAGAAATTAAGGACCTGCCCTAAAGAATTAATCACCAAAGAATACTATGAAAATCTTAGATGGCAAGAAGGTATCAAATGATATCAAAGAAGAAATAGCTGTTGAAGTGGCCCAAATGAAGGAGCGTGGCGAAAAAGTGCCACACCTTGCGGCCGTTTTGGTTGGTAATGACGGTGCCAGCCTAACCTATGTAGGAAGTAAAGTTCGCTCCTGTGAAAAGATAGGTTTTGAATCCACTTTAATTCACCTCCCGGAGGAAACTACCGAAGAAGAGTTGCTGGAAAAAGTGAAGGAGTTAAATGCCAATCCGGATATTGATGGCTATATTGTTCAGCTTCCCTTACCAAAGCATATCAATGAAGAAAAAGTATTGATGGCCGTAGATCCTGAAAAGGATGTGGATGGTTTTCACCCGGTAAACTTCGGTAAAATGGCCTTGGATATGGAATCGTTTATTCCTGCTACGCCCTTTGGTATCATGGAGCTTTTAAAGCGCTATAAGGTAGATACCGAAGGTAAAAACGTGGTAGTCATCGGCCGAAGCCATATTGTTGGAAGACCTATCAGTATTTTAATGAGTCAAAAGGGAGAGGCGGCCAATAGTACGGTAACCTTGACCCATAGTCGTACCAGAAATATCGAAGAATTGACCAAGCAGGCAGATATCGTTGTTTCCGCTTTGGGAGTGCCTAAATTCCTGAAGGAAAGTATGGTAAAGGAAGGTGCGGTCATTATTGATGTGGGAATTACCCGTGTACCGGACGAAACCCAAAAAAGAGGATATTATATTACTGGGGATGTCGATTTTGAAAATGTTGAAAAGAAAGCATCCTTTATTACCCCAGTTCCTGGTGGGGTTGGACCAATGACCATTGCCATGTTGTTAAAAAACACTTTGTTGGCTAGGGCAAGGCACAATAAGAAAGCATAGAAAAAAAGGGAGCGTGAGCTCCCTTTTTTATTGAAGTTTAACTTGGTGGGCCATTCCGTTTCCGGTAATGACCGTATCCCCAGGTTTAATAATCTCAATATCATTGCTATCATCAATACTGCAACTTCCCATGGCAATTATGGCAAAAAGGATGAAGCTCACTGCTAAAATTTTTCTCATGACGATTGCTTTATAAATACACTGTTCTATTAACGCACAAAAGTCCTTTTCCGTATTACAAAAGCAGACAACTATTTCTTAACCCACATTCTGATTTAATTTGGCGTACTTTGCGCCTTTCTTATTATGGCTGCCACCAATCGTTTTTCGCTCATAGACCCTGCTAAAAGTCCTTTTTTCTACGGATATGTCATTCTCATAGTAGGCACTTTTGGAATTTATTGTAGCATTCCGGGGCAGACCATTGGTGTTTCTGTATTTACGGACCCAGTGAAAGAGGCCTTGGGCCTTACTCGAAACCAGTTTAGCAATGCCTATATGATAGGTACCATTTGTAGCTCCTTGGTAATTGGAAGGGCCGGAAAATGGTTTGATGTGTACGGAGCGCGCTACGTAGCCTTTTTTGCCGCTTTGACCCTTTCCGTAGCATTGATGCTGTGTTCATGGTCTGTTCAGATGAGTGAATTTTTAAAGTCTTTGCTTAGTTTGAACACTTGGTGGATTCCTTTTTTGTTAATGACCGTACTCTTTTTTATCCTAAGGTTTTCAGGCCAAGGGGTATTGACAATGGCCTCTAGAAATGTAATCATGATTTGGTTCGATAAGAATAGGGGAAAGGTAAACGCCATTAGCAGTGTTGCCATTTCTTTTGGATTCTCGTCATCTCCCTTATGGGTAAATGCACTAATTGAAGGGTTTAGCTGGCAAATGGCGTGGCAGTTTTTGGCAGCAGGTCTTTTGGTCTTCAGTTTGGTTGCCTTACAGTTTTATAAGAACAATCCAGAGGAGCACGGTCTATCTCCAGATGGTTCCAATGTGGATTCGGGAGAAGAAAAAAAGCATGTGCCTCTGGCTCATCAATATACAGTAAAAGAGGCGCAAGGTACCCGTGCTTTCTGGATGTACGCCCTTATTTTAGCCTTTAATAGCTTTTTTATAACTGGTCTAACCTTCCATGTGGTGTCCGTTTTTGCAAGTGAAGGCTTTCCTAAAGAGGATGCAATTTCCATATTCTTGCCGGCATCGGTGGTCGCCGTAACCATTTCTTCTATTTTTAACTTTTTAAGCGATTACCTTCAATTAAAGCTGTACTTATATCTAATGATTCTAGGAGGCATAATGGCCTCCGTTGGTTTTTTGTTCTTGTCCACCGCCTTTGGTGTACCCCTGCTAATTGGCGGGTTCGGAATCCTGGGAGGATTTTTCGCCGTATTGAACGCCATTGTGTGGCCTCGCTTTTACGGTCGCACCCATTTAGGGGCAATTACGGGTAAGGTAATGTCCTTTCTTATTTTGGGGAGTGCTTTGGCGCCTTCCATTTTCAGTTTCTGTTTTAGCACCTTTGGCTCCTATAGACTTATGGGATATTTTGGTCTGGCATTCCTTTTATTTTTGGCAATCGGTTCCGTTAAAGCCGATAATCCGCAGTAAACCTCTTATCTTTAGAAAATCATAAGGATATGGTGAGCATTTTGTTGGCCTGTTGACAATATTGTAGGAGAAAGAGCAAAAATTAACGTGGGGTAAGATTAAAAATCTATTTATTTTAGTCCTTTTATTTTCTAACTGTCTATTGTGTAAATTCCTTCAATTGAAGAATTTGTGTTTTTTGAAGCCAAAAAGTGTTCGTACACATTACCTTAAAAGTAAAAATATACTTTCAAATAATTTATCATAAAATCTAAATTAACTAAATGACCATGAAGAAAATTTGTACCATTTTGTCAATTTCCGTTCTTCTTTTTTCCTGTAAAACAGAGAAAAAAAATGAAACGTCCACTAATGAGGTGGCGCAAGAAGAAACCAACACTTCTGAAGATGAGTGGGTTTATTTATTTGACGGAACAACAACAGACGGGTGGCGTTCCTATAACGGTGAGGACTTACCCCCACAATGGGTAATTGAAGATGGTGTGTTAACCTTTGATACCGAAAAAAGGACCGAGGCCAATAGAAAAGGAGGTAATGATATTATTTATGCGGCGGAGGAGTTTGATAATTTTGAGCTTGCTTGGGAGTGGAAAATACCCGAAGGAGGAAATAGTGGGATGTTATATCACGTAAAGGAAGGTAACTGGGGAATGCCCGAAATTTCTCCCGAATATCAAATGTTGGATGATTTGGGCTGGGAGGCTATCAATAATGCGAAATTGGAAGAATGGCAAAAAACGGGAGCGGATTATGCGATGCATGTGCCTGACGTTTCCCAAAAAATAACCAAACCGGCAGGGGAGTGGAATACTTCTAGGGTCATTTTTACGCCTGAAAAAGTGGAGCACTGGCTCAACGGAAAAAAATTACTGTCTTTTGTGCCATGGAGCGAAGATTGGGAGAAGCGTAAAAGTGAGGGCAAATGGAAAGATTCACCAAAATACGGTACTTTTAAGTCGGGCTATATCGGATTTCAGGATCACGACAGTCCGCTTTGGTTAAAAAATATCAAGCTAAGAAAATTATAAACCATACTAAACTACTCTAATGAACAAAAGAGAATTTTTAAAAAGTGCGGCGGCGGTATCGTCATTTGCGCTGTTACCTAATGCGACGTGGGCGCTTGGCCCCAACAAAAAATTGAGAACGGCACATATTGGTGTGGGTAATATGGGAGCTGCCGACCTAGAGGCCATATCGTCCCACAAATCAGTTGATGTTGTGGCACTATGCGATGTGGATTCCATTAACCTGGCCAAAGCCCACAAATTACACCCTGGGGCCCGTGTGTTTTTCGATTATAGAACCATGCTGGAAGAAATGGGCGAGCAGATTGATGCCGTTATCGTATCGACACCCGACCATACACATGCACCAGCTTCGATTATGGCCATGGAAATGGACAAACCCGTTTATTGTCAAAAACCTTTGACCCATTACGTGGAAGAATCCCGAAAAATGAACCAACTGGCCAAAGAGAAGAATTTGGTTACCCAAATGGGTATTCAGGTACATTCTTTCTACGATTATAGATTGGCCACACATTTGATTCAATCCGGAATCATCGGTAAGGTGCATACGGTACATGCTTGGTCTCCAAAATCTTGGGGCTACAATGGTCCTGAGCCCGAAGGTGAAGACCCGGTACCACCACAACTGGATTGGAACCTTTGGTTAGGTACTTCTAAAAAACGTCCTTATAAAGAAGGCTATTACCACCCGGGCAACTGGCGTAAACTTTTAGATTACGGATGTGGAACATTGGGCGATATGGGCGTTCATATTTTTGATACCCCTTATAATGCATTGAACCTAGATGTGCCTTTGACCATCAAAAATGAATGTAGGGAACCAAATGGTTTTGGTTACCCAGAGAACAATACGGTTACTTATGAATTTCCTGGAACCGAGTATACCACCAAAAATCTGAAATGGATTTGGTATGACGGTCCCGGAATGCCCCCTGCCCACGAAGATTTGATTCTACCAGGTGCAAAGCCAACTGCAGGAAAAAAACAAAAATCCGATAGTGTCGAGGACAAAATTTCTTTGGATGCCGGTGTGGCCGGTGAGGGTCAATTACCGGACCAAGGCGCTATGTTCATTGGTAAAAAGGGACGTTTATTACTTCCTCATTTCATGCAATTACCTAAGAAAATTGTTCGAGGCAAATATGTTGATATTTCAGATGAGATCGCTGAGGTCTCTCAAAAATTTGGATTGGGTGAGCCAGTGAGAAATTATGAGTCTGAAGGTCCTAAGCACTACCACCAATTTGTAGATGCCTGTTTAGGAAAAGGTGAAACATCGGCTCCGTTCTCCTATGCTTCCCGTTTAACGGAAACCATTCTGTTAGGTGTGATTGCGGGTAGATTCCCGAACCAGACTTTGCATTGGGATGCCGAAGCGGCTAAATTTTCCGAAGAGGAAGCTAATCAATATTTAGGCGACGAGTATAGAGATTTCTAAACGGATTTCAATTTTTAGGGCCCGCATCTTAAATTGGTCAATTTCATTTGTAAATTACCACTTCAATAAGATGCGGGTTCTTTTTTGCTCCGCCTCAAACAATATTCAACTTTAAAAAACACGATTATGAAATATAGAAGGTTTGGGAGAACCGACTGGCAAGTAAGTGAAATTGGCTACGGTATGTGGGGTATGGCAGGCTGGAAAGAATCGGACGATATTCAATCCGCAAAATCATTGGACCTAGCCGTAGAAAATGGAGTTAATTTTTTTGACACGGCCTGGGGGTATGGTGAAGGACATAGCGAAGAGCTTCTGGGACAGTTGGTGAGAAGACATTCGAAGGAGAAAATATATACGGCTAGTAAAATACCGCCCAAAAATTTTCAGTGGCCGGCAAAACCGGAATATACCTATGAAGATTCGTATCCGGTCAACCATATTGTAGAGTATACAGAAAAGACCCTGGTCAATCTAGGGATGGAGCGAATCGATTTGATACAATTTCATACATGGGACGACGGTTGGTCCCATCGAGAAGAATGGCAACGGGCTGTTGAGGATTTAAAAAAGGACGGTAAAATTGCCGCTATGGGAATCAGTGTGAACCGCTGGGAGCCAGAAAACGGAATAAAAGCTTTGGAAACCGGCCTCATTGATGCCGTTCAGGTCATCTATAATATTTTTGACCAAAATCCTGAGGATAGACTTTTTCCACTTTGTGAGGAAAAGGACATTGCCGTAATCGCACGGGTGCCTTTTGATGAGGGGACACTTACAGGAAATCTTACGAAGGATACCGTTTTTCCCGAAGGGGATTGGAGAGGCACCTATTTTGTTCCTGAAAATTTAAATAGTAGTGTGGAACATGCCGATGCCCTAAAACCGATTATTCCAGAAGGAATGACCATGGCGGAAATGGCCTTGCGTTTTATCTTGGAGAACAAAACCGTGAGTACTACCATTCCGGGAATGCGTAAACAGCGGAATGTTTTGGCCAATACCGCTACCAGTGACGGTACTCCGTTACCCTCAGAATTGGTTCAAGAATTAAAGAAGCACCGTTGGGACAGAGTGCCAACCTCTTGGTCTCAATAAACTATTTGGCAAAAAGCTGGCCGATATTTTTAAACGCCTTGAATTCCAGGGCGTTCCCGGCCGGATCTAAAAAGAACATGGTGGCCTGTTCACCCGGTTGCCCTTTAAAACGTATATAGGGTTCAATGACAAATTGAACCTTTTTTTGTTTGAGGTTATCCGCAAAATTTTCAAATTCTTCCCATGGTAGTACTACGCCATAGTGGGGTACCGGCACATCATGTCCATCGACGGGATTGTGGTGTAACTTTTCAGATGCTGATTTTGGTTTGTAATGGATGACCAATTGGTGACCAAAGAGATTGAAATCTACCCAAAGCTCGCTGCTTCGGCCTTCCTTACAGTTGAGTATTTGACCATAGAATTCCCGGCATTCTTTGAGGTTATGAACTGGTATGGCAATATGAAAAGGAGAAATTTGCTGCATGTTTAATTTTTTAGACGTTTGGAAAAATCGGGTTTTAGTTTTTGGTGGGCTTCCTGAACGTCAATATAAGTTTCTAGCTTTCTTAGAGAAATTACTTGGTATTCTTTTTCCTTTAGAAAATCCATATACTTTTTGAAAAGCTCTTCTGGTACGGTTACCCAAGGATGTTCCAAATCGGGAACACCATGAAATGTGAGCACGGTTATATGACCGTTTTTAGCACTTTTTATAGCCTCCATAATTTCTTCCTCATTTGTGGCATCCGGTGCCCAACTGGGAATAAGATAAGGGTGGTCTTCCAACGGGTTGTAAGTTCGTTTACCACCGGCCCGTGCAAAACGATAGTTCTTTTCTGCCAAGTGGTTTAAAACTTCATCATCAAGTCCGTAACCCGGATACGCAAAATTCAAGGGAGTATTTATTTGTAGGCTATCACATGTATTTTCAATATAGCTAAGCTCTTCAAAAAAGGAGTCTTTAGACAGTTTAGCAACGTTGGCATGTGTCCTCGTATGATTGGCAATCTCAAACCCCATTTGGTGCAACTCCTTCATTTGGCGCCAATTCATATAAAGGGTAGTATCCTTATAATTTGGTGGGAATTCACAAACAAAGAAAGTGGCGCCAAATCCGTATTCTTTGAGCAAGGGGGCTACATAGGAATAGTGGCTGGCCGGGGCGTCATCAAACGTAAGCACCACCATTTTATCAGGAATTTCTTTTTTCAAAATTTGCCCGAAGGAGGTCAAATAACCAAAGAGTAATAGAAAGAAAATTGGTTTGAAATGCATATTGTTAGCTTGACTTTAAATATAAAAATAATGCAGCTTGCGTAAACAGAAATTACGCAAGCTGCATTATGGTTTAAAGAAGCACTTTTGCCAATGCATAAGAAGCCATATTTGTAAGGAGCAGTAGAACCAAAATGATGGATATGATAATAGAGTCTTTGTGCGCAACATGCGCCACTAGAGCGGTGATTAAAAAGAAACTTATTCCGGCGTAGCTCCATTCCTTGAGGGTCCATGGTAAACTTGGCAAAAGAATGATGAGCGCTGCCGCGAGCTTTAAAATAGCCAGTTGCCACCTAAAGTGATCGGGAAACCCAAGGTCTCTAATACCTCCAATGGTACTAGGGCTAAATACATAGGAGTATGAGCTAAGTACCAAGAATAGGGAAAGGAGACCTGTGGTTGTCCAGTAAGCTAGATTGCACATTAGTTAATGGTTGCTTGAATTTGTGCTATTACCTTGCTTCCATCGGGATCAGCTTGGGTTTTTAACTGGGTGAAATCTTCAGCCCATTTCGACGTTCTGATACGCAATGGAGGGTTTTCCGAAAGAGCTAGGTCTAATATGATTTCTGCAACTTCCTTTCCGGTTTGGTAAGGAGATGCTTCACCTGCTTCGGCACGATTTTGAGCACCTTCTAAATATTTTTGAAAGATGGGCGCATACTCTCCCGTAGCAAACTCGCCTTTATCATTAGCTGTTTTTGATACAGCGTTGGTCATAAATTCCGTAGAAATACCGCCTGGTTCAACCATACTAAATTTTACATTAAATGCTTTTGATACGTAAGTGGCAAGTGCCTCGGTAAAACCTTCAACGGCAAACTTTGCGGCGCAATATGCCTCGTTGAAAGGCTGTCCGATAAGTCCGCCTACCGATGTAACATTAATGATATGGCCAGACCGTGCCTCCCTCATATGAGGTAGTACCGCCTTGGTTGTACGTACAACTCCGGTGTAGTTCACATCGGTCACCCAATCAATTTCTTCCAAGGTTGATTGCTCCAGGGTTTTAGCAAATCCTGCTCCGGCATTATTAAGTAAGTAATCTATTTTGCCGTCTTTTTCGAGGATGGTATTTACTGCCTTAAGAATGGATTCATTGTCGGAAACATCAAGGGGAAGTAATTCAATATCTAAGTTATCTGCTGAGATAGCTTCTTTTAACGGGGTTGATTTGTCAAGGTTTCGCATGGTGGCATACACCTTAAAATCATTTTTTGCGAATAATAGGGCGGCTTCGTAACCAACTCCTGTAGAGGTTCCGGTAATTAAGATGTTCTTTTTCATATTGAAGGTTTTAGAGTGAATGTTCATTCCAATGTTGAAATAAATTTTTTTATTATTATTCTTTAATGGCGTCCCAAACCATGTTTGTTAAATTTTTCAAGGAGCGGGAATTTCCTTGATTGTTATTCTCGGATAAATACCAGCGTAAGTAGGATAAAATTGCTCCCCCTACAAATTGCAAAATTTCATTGGTATCGATGTTCTTTATAATTCTATCGTTTTTGCCCGAATCAATTAGCTGTACTACGCTTTCAACTGCCTTTCTCCCCGCGGCTCTACTATCATTAGTAATAATTGGTGATGCGTGTAGTTGCTCCATAAACTTAAAGTACAATGGGTTTTTGAGAAAGAAATCTACAGTGTTCCCAAAATACGCCTCAAACTGGGTCTTGGTAGGTAGTTTAGAATTAAAATGCTCAAAAAGGGCCTCTTCTTGCTGTTTGATATCTACATAAACCGCATTGATTAGAACCTCTTTGTTAGGGTAATAATTATAAATAGTGCCCATACCAGTGCCTGCCTCTTTAGCAATTGCGGACATTGGGGTGGCGTGTAGCCCGTTTGAGGTCAGTAGTTTTAGTGCAGCTCGTAATATGCTATCTTTTTTGTTCACGATACAAATGTAAAAAATGGAATGTATATTCCAAAAATTATAACCAGTTTATACTTTTTTAAGCATTTAGTATTCCCTGTACATTATAAAATTAGGATTGCTATGGGTGTCCGTTATTTTAAAATCACCTTCACCTACAATCTTAAAATTCATTTTTTGATAAAAGTTGACGGCCCGTTGGTTTTCCTTCCAAACATAAAGCCACATCCCCAATTGTTGCTTTTCTTGGGATAGTTGCAAGTTGTAGTGCATCAATTGTTTACCGAGGTCTTTACCGTAAAAATTTTGGTCCAGATAAAGCCGGTCCAATTTAGTTGCCTGTGAAGAAGTTATCTGCGGATGGGTTGAATTGAGGGTGATTTTAGAGTATCCCGCTAAAGAATCATCCAGATAAATAAGTGAATAAATACAATTTTTGTTCAATATTTCTGGAAGTAATTTAGCCTCCGTGAAATTAGCATCTATATATTCTTGAATATCTTTGGATGCGGCGCTATGCCCATGGGAATTTACAAAGGTGCTTTTCCCCAATGCTATTAATTCTTTACAGTCCTGAATGGCAGCCTCCACAATTTTAACCATGCATCAAAGTTTAAACGCTCGCAAGATACTTTTTTATGGACTAACATTTAAGCATTTGAGAGCTTCACAGAAGTCATGCTTAGGGATCCTGCCAAGGGTACATCATTAAACAAGGAAACTTCATCCTTCTCATTTTTGAGTCCAATGGTATAGAGTAGGGGGAGGAAATGTTCTGGTGTAGGTATCGCCAAATCAAAGGCTTTACCTTGGCTCCTATAATTTATTAGTTGCTCAAAATTGCCATCTAAAATCCACTGATTCATTTTATTCTTGGCCTCAAAGGCCCAATCGTACCCATAATTCTCCGAAATTTTGTTCCAAGCCACCAGTCTAAGATTATGGACCATATTACCACTGCCAACAATCAATACTCCTTTGCTTCTCAACTTTTGTAGTTGTTGTGCCAATTGATAATGATCCTTAGGTGTATAGGATTTATTGAGGCTTAGTTGAATAATGGGTACATCTGCATTAGGGAAAATGTGCTTGACTACCGTCCAGGAACCGTGGTCAAGTCCCCAACGATGGTCTAAGGTTACTTCATAATTTGGATGTAGCATTTGCGAAATATCCTTCGCCAATTTCGGGTTTCCTGGAGCAGGATACTGTACCTCATAAAGTTCTTTGGGAAAACCACCAAAATCATGAATGGTTGGAGGGTTTTCCATTGCGGTTACTTTTGTGCCAAAAGTCTCCCAGTGTGCAGATACAACTATAATGGCATTGGGTTTATCGAGCTGTTGCCCCAGTTTTTTAAACTCCCTTACAAACTCATTGTCCTCAATCCCGTTCATGGGCGAACCATGGCCCAAAAATAAAGTGGGCATGGGGGAAGTGTTTTTTAAATTACTGGAAAATTTTTCCAGTTCCTTCAATGTTGTCATGCTTGGTGTACTTAAAATGGATAATCCCAATGCTCTAATAAAAGCTTTTCGCTTCATTTACCCATATATCTTTGTCAAAGTTTCCCTGATAGTTATAGGTTTACGACCTAAAAGTTGTTCAAGACTGGGGTCTTGAAGTGCTAACTCCCCTTGAGCTTGGGCTATGGAGAATCCTACGAAAAGCCCAACGTATTCATCTGGAACATTTTGGTCTTTCAATGCTTTTTCAAAATCGGCTACCTCGGGGGATTGATATTTAATTTCCTTCCCGGTGATGTCAGTTAGTATTCGCGCTATATAATTATACGATACTACATCGGGATTGGACAATAAATAAGTAGCATTCTCATGGCCATTGGTTACAAGGACTTCGGCGGCAGCTTCTGCCATTTCGGTACGCAGTAATGCACTTATCTTACCATCATGTGCTGGTTGAATAATCATGCCGTTTTCAATCGCTTTTTCCCCTATGAACATCGGAAGCATATCGGCATATAAGGCATTCTGCATTATGGTGTAAGTAATGCCACTTTCCTTGATCCAATTTTCTGTTTTAATATGCGTGTTCTGTAAGAATGCTATCCCGGAGTTTTTAATCTCATTATTCCTCATAAAAGAGGTGTATACCACGTGTCCCACGCCAGCCTCTTTTGCAGCATTGACCACATTTTTATGTTGTGCCTCCCTTGTTGCAATTTCGCTACCGGAAACAAACATGAGTTGGTCTACATCTTTAAAAGCTTCTACCAAGGTACGGTAGTTGTCGTAGTTACCTTTTCTAAACTGTATGCCTTTGGGTAACACCTTGGATGCTTTTTCTTCATCACGCACCAAGGCGGCAATATCATTTTTATGGATTCCTTTGGTTATTAAATGCTCAATCACTAAGGAGCCAAAAGATCCTGTAGACCCGGTTACTAGTACCATAATTACAAATATTTAATTTATATGGAACAAAATTATTATTTTTGGTATACAAAGTATAGTTAATTACTATAAAGTATGAGTATACTTTTGTATAGTTTTATTTTTAATATCTGTAAATGAGTGATTTAAAAGAATTGTTAGAAGTGAAGAAATGCCCTAGGCAATACGTCTTGGCGGTAAACGATACGCTAAATGTAATTAGTGGAAAGTGGAAAATGCCCATTATTGCTTCGCTTTTATATGGAATTCATCGCTTTAAGGACTTGCAGGAAAATATAGGAAAGATTACCCCCAGAATGCTAAGTAAGGAATTAAAAGAGTTGGAGCTGAACGGCGTGGTAGAACGGAAAGTTTTTAACACAACCCCGGTCCGTATCGAATATCACCTAACGGAGAGCGGAAAAAAAATACTCGCTGTTATGGACTCCATGATAGAATGGGGCCTGGAGCATAGAGAGAGCGTAGTAGAGGTTGGTTAGTGCTTTTCAATGATAGGCTTATCTTCCAAAAAATGGACAATATATTCATTTATGTGAGGCTGATGCATGGAATGCCCCAACCCCTTGGTTTTTATAAACCGACTACCTTTCCAATGGGCATGAACTTTTTCCGAAGCATGAAAGGGGGCCAAGACATCTAATCTGTCATGTAGCAACAATCCTTTTTTGGAATTGTTGGTTACAAATTTGGATGAAGAAAAATCATCCACTTCCATACCAAAGCGTTCTTTTATGTAATCTTCAAAAGCGGATAACACCCGATTGTTAAACCCTACCAATTTTTGATAATGGCTAAGTAATTCCCGAAATTCTGAAGGTGATCCAATAGTGACTATTTTTTCAATGGTGTCATTAGATTGCTGATATTCATTGAAAAGTAATGCCATACCCCCAAAGGAATGCGCTACCACATGGACAGGCCGGTATTCTTCAACCATGGCTTGAATACAGTGGGTGTACAAGGGTAAATGTAGGTTGGAACCGGAAGAATTTCCATGGGCAGGAGCATCAAAGGCCACCACATTAAAATCTTCCTCACGCAATTTGGCAATAAGGTTACGCCATCTAAAAGTGTTGCTCTCCCAACCATGTACTAAAACCACGGTCTCTCTTTTTCCTGGCCATCGGTAAGTCTGAATAGATTGGTTTTCAATTTCTAAAACTTGATCTTTGGCATCCTCTAAATAGGTTTCCTGTTGAGGAAGCACCCGGCCCTTGCGCACTTTGCTAAAAACCTCAAAGGTGGCCAGGGCTGCCCTTCGTTTTGAAAAAAGTGCCAAAAAATTAAAATATTGACCGTAAATTTTTGGAATAAGCTTGTTCAAGAGGGTAAGGTTTCTTTTGCTTCGTTTTGACGGATTTTATAATAGATCCTTATTACTCCCAAGCTACCATCATATACTTGATTTTGGCATCATCTGGTATTTGAACCGCCTCAATGTTGACGCTCGAAGCATATCGTAAACTCGACGGAAGTTCCTCTTTGCTAATAGTAAAATAAACATCGCTATCTTTTAGTAAAATAACCACGTTGTTCATGGAGGTAATCACTTTTTTAATTGTGTAGTTGTCCTTTATATCCTTAAAAGTGCTCAATAATCCTATTCCCTTTTCCGTAACATAGCGTTTGTCCTCAATCCGTATATTCTCAATGGTAGGGATGCTATCAGAACTAGGGGTAAGAGTCAACAGATGCTTTCCACCTTTTTCAAAAACCTTTATTTTTTTGCTATTGTTAGAGGTATTAATGACCGTAGAATCTTTAACGATGGAGTCATTTTCGTAGATAATTTCTATATCCCTTGCTAGGCTAATACGTTCAAGTTTACCCACGGCATCCTTAGATACCAAAAAAGTAGTGTCCTTTTCAGTTTGGCAGCTTGAAAGTCCTATAACCAGAGCACTGATCAAAATAATATATCTCATATATAACTTATATAAATGTTTTTCGAACCAAAATTTCTTACCTGATAACCTTTTTTAGTACTCCCAATACCCCTCTAATGAATGTGGCACTGGTCAACACCTTGATGACGGGGTTTTGTCTGGTGTAAGAGCTTTTTCTAGCTCGTGTCCTTGGTTTGTCTTTTTCCTTTTCTGCCTCAGCTTCGGCCTTTTCAATTTTCTCGTTCAAGATTTCGTAGGCACTCTCACGGTCTATGACTTCCCCATATTTTTTCACCAATTTTGAGGAGGAAATCAAGTCTTTCAGTTCCGTTTCTGTTAGAACATCCATTCGGCTCATGGGGGCTCTTAGCAAGGTGGCAGCGAGTGGAGTAGGCCTACCTTTTTCATCCAAGGCACTCACCAAGGCTTCTCCAATGCCTAATGAAGTTAGTACATCCTTGGTGTCATAATATTCCGAGTCCGGATAGTTTTCCGCGGTCAACTTTATAGCTTTTCTGTCTTTTGCAGTAAACGCCCTAAGGGCATGTTGTACCTTTAGGCCCAATTGGGAAAGTACCGCATCCGGTACATCGGTTGGGTTTTGGGTTACAAAATAAAGTCCGATACCCTTTGAACGAATCAATTTCACAATGCTTTCGATCTGCTCCAAAAGCGCTTTGGAAGCTTCATTGAAAATGAGATGTGCCTCGTCTATAAAAAGAATAAGCTCAGGTCTATCACTATCCCCTTGTTCCGGAAAAGTACCATATATTTCTGCCAACAAGCTTAACATAAATGTAGAAAACAGTTTGGGCCTGTCCTGTATATCCGTCAGACGGATAATATTAATGTAGCCCTTGCCGTTTTGATCTACGCGGGTAAGATCATCCACTTCAAAAGATTTTTCCCCAAAAAAAAGTTCAGCCCCTTGTTGTTCCAGTTCAATAATTTTTCTAAGGATGGCTCCGGTAGAACTGCTTGAAATTCTTCCGTAATCTTTAGCAAACTCCGCTTTTCCTTCACCCGTGGCATATTGGAGTACCTTTTTAAAATCCTTAAGGTCTAATAAAGGCAACTTGTTATCATCACAATATTTAAAAACTACGGCCACTATGCCTTCCTGTGTCACGGTCAGGTCAAGTATTCTCGAGAGTAAAACTGGGCCAAATTCAGAAACGGTAGCTCTTAACTTGACACCATCCTGTTCAGAGAGTGAAAGAATCTCTACTGGAAAGGATTTAGGCTCAAAAGGCAATCCTATTTTGGCATGGCGTTCGTCTATCTTGGGATGACCGGCACTAGCTTGGGCAATACCACTTAAATCTCCCTTAAGGTCCATTAATAGGACCGGTATCCCTTTCTCAGAAAGGTTCTCCGCTAAAACTTGAAGTGTCTTGGTCTTACCTGTACCTGTGGCGCCAGCAATCAAACCATGACGGTTCATAGTTTTTAGGGGTACTTTCACATGCGCATTGGTAACCGCCTCTCCATTAAGCATGGCAGCACCCAATACTATATGTTCCCCTTTGGTAGTATATCCTTTTACTATATGGTTCAAAAAATCTTCGTTGGTGGCCATGAGATAGAATTTTGGGTAAAAATAAGGGAATTTTGCTTCTTTTGGCTGAAGTGAAATTACAAATTGGCAGTTGCGTTTGCGCATTTATTGAGATGCAGGCAATTGCAAATTCTATTTTTTGGGTTTTGCTGCCAACAAGCACTATCTTTGCCAAATGGTTGAAGAGGAAGTTTTAAAGGAAGTTGATAAAGGTCTAATGTTGCCTTTAATGGAGGAGTTTTACACTATTCAAGGTGAGGGATATCATAAAGGTACGGCTGCTTATTTTATAAGGGTAGGAGGCTGTGATGTGGGGTGTCATTGGTGTGATGTAAAGGAAAGTTGGAATGCAGGTACGCACCCCCCAACGGCAATTAATGACATTGTGGAGAATGCCGCCAAATATTCCAATACCATCGTCGTAACCGGAGGGGAGCCTTTGACTTGGAACATGGATCCGCTTACCAGTGCTCTAAAGGAAAAAAAACTCAATACACACATAGAAACTTCAGGCGCTTACCCCTTAACCGGTACTTGGGACTGGATCTGTCTTTCTCCCAAAAAAAATAAATTACCGGAGGAACGTATTTACGATGTGGCGCATGAGTTAAAGGTGATTGTCTATAACAAGCACGATTTAATTTTTGCCGAAGAACAGGCGGCTAAAGTGAATGGGGACTGTATACTTTACTTACAGCCAGAATGGAGCGTACGGGATAAAGTAGTGCCTTTGATTGTGGATTATGTGATGGCCAACCCTAAATGGAAGGTTTCTTTGCAGACCCATAAATATCTAAATATTCCATAGGGTTTACCTACCGCCGTTATTGGCCAAATCCAAAAGACATTGGTTATCGAGCTCTGGAGCGGCTATAATTCCTTTGGCATATTTGCTTTCCAGTAAATGCATTACCGTATTTCCGTTAAGCCTACATGTAACTTCTTGATCTAAAATATGCTCTGGCACAAGTAAATTTCCTTTGCTCGTTGGCCTTCCAAATTGAAGTTCGGCGCGCATAAGACAACCTTCAACGGAACAATGGTTGTTACCCACAGGATTCCCGTTTCTATCTATTTCTGGTTCTCCATTTTCATCGAGTTTTACGTCTTCATGGTCGTTTACCATATCCGAGCCTAAATTAACCAGTCCAAATAGATGTCCAAATTCATGGTTCAAAGTAGTGAGTTCTACATCGGCATCAGAGATAAAGAAGCTTTGATCGGCCAATCTTCTCACTGTGGCTTCGTGTATGATCATGGAAGTATTTCTGTAAACGGCTCCCAACGTGACCAATCCTTCGTCCAAGTCATCCCCCTCTGCAGGGGCATCTGAAAAATAAATATATATCCCTAAGGTGTTACCGTCATTGTAAACCGTTCTGTTTTGGTTTTCCAATTCTATAATTTCCTCAAGAGTAAGGCTTTCTTCATCTGGTGAGCTCAGTGACGCATACTCCACTTCTATTTCTTCCTTGAACGTACGCTCTTTGAGATAGGAAATGAATCCGTCTATGGCCTCTTGGGTAGGACCAAACCCTTCTACATAGGCTATTTCAACTTTTAATTTGGAAAAGGACGAATTACTCAAAATATCATTGGCGGAATCTCCCGTGCTTTGCAAGTTTGCTGTCTTGTCCACCACTTTAGGTTCCGATGGGTCATTGGTTACGTCCAAGGAATTATCCGAACAGCCTTGTATAAGGCAGAATACCATACTGAGAAGAACTAAGAATGAATTTTTCATACATTTTGTCATTAAGCCCACCTTAGGTTAGACGGTCATTTGGGGGAATCCTTCCATAATCGTGCCAGATAATCATAATGTTCCCCCTCCAAAACCATCTCACAGCGTAAGCCCGCCAGTTCTGCGGCATTTTCAAGGCTTTTATAATCTAGATAGAGCCAATTAAAAGTCTCCCCTTTCTGTTCTTTGTAGGTCATTTGAAAATCTACCTCTCCGTAATAGTTACCGGTATTGGGCACCCAAACACCGCCATCTTCATCTTCTTCGAACATATAAATGATATCGCTAGAATCCAATAAAATTTGACCATTGGGTTTTAATAACGATGTAAGGTGCTTTAAAAACGTATTTAAATTGGCAGCTCGGCCTGCTAGGCCAATTCCGTTCATTAGAATTAAAAGGGTGTCATACGTTTCCCTAGAATACTCTAAAATGGGTTGGAGAACGGTTTTTTCAACTCCCCGTATCCGGCAGGTTTCAATCGCTCCTGCAGAATTGTCCAGTGCGGTTACGTCTACCTTTTTTTCCTGCAGATACAAACTATGGCTTCCCGATCCCGAGCCAACATCCAGAACTTTTCCTTTGCAAAGTTGAAGGGCTTTCTTCTCCAATGGAGGCATCTGGGAATAATCTCTGAATAAATAGGGAAGTGGCATTACATCTTCCTCGTCCAAAGTAGGAGAGTAGGTAGTGATATCCTCAGAATAATTTCCGTTCTGATAATCAAGAAGTGCTTGTCCAAGTATATCTTTAGCCATATCTGCCGTTTCAAATGCAAAAATGGACTATTTAAATATTTCTTGTTTAGTTTTGTCTTAATTTTTAGGTAGATGGAGAAAATTTTGGAGCAACTTCCTCAAAAAGCAAGGGAAAAGAAAGTAGAAAACAGAAAGTTTTTTGCCAAACTTAAAAAGCGACCTCCTAAAAATCTTGATTACGTAATGCAGGAACTTCATGAAGCGGAGTTTGAGCGAACGGATTGTTTAGATTGTGCCAATTGCTGCAAGACAACCGGACCCCTTTTTACCAATGCTGATATAGAAAGAATTGCAAAATCCTTTAAGCAAAAGCCTCAAGTCTTTATCGATAGCTATTTAAAGATTGATGAGGATAATGACTATGTGCTGCAACAACTTCCTTGTCCTTTTTTAGGTGCCGATAATTATTGTTCTATCTACAATGTGCGGCCAAAAGCTTGCCGGGAATTTCCCCATACGGACAGGAAAAAATTTCAACAAATTGCCCATCTTACCATGAAAAATGTAGCAATTTGTCCGGCGGCATTTAATATTGTGGAAGCTATGAAAGAACGATTACCCCAAAAATAGTTGGCTATGCAACCTAGAATTGAATTTTTGACTGAGAAAAAATTGGTTGGCCATTTCCTGAGCATGAGTTTGCAGAACAATAGGACTTTTGAACTTTGGAGCGGTTTTATGCCAAAAAAACGTTTGGTGAAGAATAGGATAGGTACTTCCCTATATTCGCTGCAAGTGTATCCCAAATCCAAACGGGAATCAGTTTTTTCACCTGCAAAGGAATTTGTGAAATGGGCGGCTGTTGAGGTGAGCGAATTTGAGAACGATGATTTTGAAACAATGATTTTACCAGCTGGGGAGTACGCTGTTTTTATTCATAAAGGACCGCCTTCTGGGTTTCCAGAAACTATGAATGCCATATTCAACGGTTGGTTGCCAAATTCTGGTTATGAATTGGATAATCGACCACATTTTGAACTTCTCGGGGAAAAATACAAGAATAACCATCCTGATTCTGAAGAGGAAGTTTGGATTCCCATTAAGGAAATTAAAGAATAGAGTGTCTTAATGGGATACCAATTTAAGACCTACAATTGAGGTGATTAGGGTGGTTAAAAAGAAAAGTCTCCAAAAGGAGGCAGGCTCCTTAAAAACAAAAATGCCTACCAAAACAGTGCCCACTGCCCCAATTCCTGTCCATACGGCATACGCTGTTCCAATAGGTAAAACTTGGGTGACTTTTACCAAGAGTACCATGCTAATGGTGAGGCACACCAAGAATCCCAAGTACCAATAATTGGCGATAGCACCAGATTCCTCTTTTGCTTTTCCCAAACAGGCGGCGAAGGCTACTTCAAAAAGTCCGGCAATTATTAGCAATATCCATTTCATATTTCGGTTTTAAATTAGGGCTATCTGCAAAACTAGTCCAATTTTTGATGCAATGGTAACCACCTAAATTATTGGGTTAGGTTTTGTATATTTAAAAGGAAGTAATTGAATTTATAAATCGTTTTTAAACAAATGGAAGCGCTAATCAACTATTTTGAGACCATTCCGTCCTTGCACCGATCTCTAATTCTAGTAGGGGGCATTACTTTTTTTTGGGTTTTGGAAGGTGCGGTACCTTTGGTTAGGTTTTCCTATAAAAAATGGAACCATGCACTACCCAATTTCTTCTTTACGCTCACCACCATCATTGTCAATTTTGCATTGGCATTTCTATTATTAAAAACGGCCGATTGGACTATTGACAATGATTTTGGCATCATCAACTGGCTACCACAAATGCCGCTTTGGGTTTACGTGCTACTAGGGGTATTGCTTCTCGATTTTATAGGTGCTTACCTGGCCCATTTAACGGAACACAGGGTAAAACCACTTTGGATGATTCATTTAGTGCATCATACAGACCATAATGTGGATACTACTACCGCTAACAGGCATCACCCCTTAGAGAGCGTCATCCGTTTTATGTTTACTTTATTCGGTGTTTTTTTGGTGGGTACACCCATTGGAATTGTAATGTTATATCAATCCTTGTCCTTAGTGGCATCGCAATTTGGTCACGCCAATATTAAACTCCCTAAAAAAGTGGACAAAATGATAAGTTACGTATTTGTTTCACCGGATATGCACAAGGTGCACCACCACTATAAATTGCCCTATACAGATAGTAATTACGGAAATATTTTCTCCATTTGGGACCGTATTTTCGGTACTTATATGCAATATGATAGGGATGCGATTATCTATGGAGTGGATACCTTTCCGGATGAAGTTGAAAATTCAAGCATCAAAGGGCTTTTAAAACAACCGTTTCATACGTATAGAAAGCCCACTGGTATAGAAAAAGTTGAAAGTGTTTAACTTTTTATCGAATGAAAAGCCCTTAAAAATTGTTCAAAAAGTAAACTATTCTATATTTGCTCAATGATTTACAAGTTAACGTATGAATCAAACGCATGCGTGTCCTTTGATAAGCTGGGCATTGATAGGATTCTTGAGCAGGCGCGAGATCATAACAAAGTACAGAATATAACAGGTTGCCTTGTATATCACAATGGAGCTTTTGTGCAGATTTTAGAGGGCGATAGGGAGGAAGTGAACAAATTGTTTCAAATCATTTCTAAAGATGCCCGACATTCCAATGTTAGATTGGTAAGTGAGGAAATGGATGAAGAGCGAAGCTTTTCAGATTGGAACATGGCCTATTTTGACCCGCATCTCCACGGCCTAAGCAGAGCGGATATCGCCAACTTTGAAAAAAACCTTCTCTTATTGGCCGATTTTTCAGAAAGACTATCCACTACGGTCAACCTTTTCTGGATCAACGTTCGAAAGATAATACTGAATTTGAAAATCAATTAGTAAATTAGATACTTGGCCCTTATTTTCTTGAAGGCTTCTAATTGGGGCTGCCATGTTTCCTTTATTTCTGCCTCGGTCATCCCATCTTCAATTTGTTTCTGAAGAATTTCCGTACCCGCATGTTTGGTGAAACCCGATGTAATGAAAATGTTGGATTTGTCTTCCGAGTTCATGTAGGCATCTATTACCCAATGCAATGAAACTTCGTTTTTTCTTGGAATCTGGGACAAATCTTTTCCAAAACATTTTTTGCCCTCCTCTTTAGGGTGCTTTGAGCCAAAATTAGGCATGGGCACATAACTGAAGCTGTACTGGGTGCTATCTAAAAAGGAAGCCCCATAGCGCTGGAACTGAAATTCCGTTCCCCTGCCCGCATTAACATTGGTGCCCTCAAAAAGCCCTAAGCTAGGATATAGGTTAATGGACTTGTCATTAGGTAAATTAGGGGAAGGTCTTATAGGGAGTGAATATTCGGTTTCATATGTCCAGTTTTCTAGCGGTATCACTTTTAGGTTGGCCTTCTTGCCGCCTTCTAACCAACCTTCCTCATTAATCATAGTGGCATATTCTCCTATGGTCATACCGTAAACTAATGGTATTTCCTGCAAGCCTAGGAATCCCTTATGTTTTTTTTCCATAGTAGGCCCATCTACATAATGGCCGTTTGGGTTGGGTCTGTCCAATACAATGATAGGTTTTTTACTCTCTGCACAAGCCTCCATAACCAACTGTAAGGTGGCTATATAGGTATAAAAGCGTACGCCCACATCTTGAATATCAAAAATCACAACATCCAAATCCTTTAATTGATCAGTAGAGGGTTTTCTGTTTTTGCCATAGAGGGATATGAGCGGTAAACCCGTTTTTGGGTCCGTACCATCCTGTACTTTTTCACCGGCATCGGCAGCACCCCTAAAACCATGTTCCGGAGCAAAAACTTTTTGTACTTGTACATTCAGGGACAATAGGGAATCTACCAAATGAACGTAGGAGGGTTCTTTTTCGCTATCTTTAAAAATAACGCTTGTCTGGTTCGCAACAACTCCCACCTTTTTATCCTTTAATTCCTCAAGGTACAATTTTGTCCTATTGGCACCCACGGTGACCGGAAGCGTAATTACACTATCCTTGGCTTGTACTGAGGTAGCACCTTCGGTATGATGCACTTTATCATTGTTGCCACAAGAGGAAAGCACCAAAAACCAAATGAAAAATGTACTTTTGAAGGAGGAAAAAAATGCCATAATTTGAATTTTGAATATTTTTTGGCCAAGAGGCTGATCAAGGGAGCGGCGCACAAAATTAGTATTTCCGCTCCTATAATAAAAATAGCGATTACCGCTATTGCACTTGGTATGATCATGATGTTAGTGGCCATTGCTTCCGGCGTTGGACTCAAGTACAAAATACGTGAAAAAGTTGCTGCCTTTATCGGACATATTCAAATTTCTAACTACGATAATAATGCCTCGGATGTTTCGGTAGTTCCCGTTGACCTAAATCAGGATTTTTATCCCAGTTTTAAGGATGTTGAGGGAGTTACCCATGTGCAGGCCGTAGCCAGTAAGGGTGGCATTATCCGTACCCAAGAAACCTTTGAAGGTATCTTGGCAAAAGGGGTGGGAAAAGATTACAATTGGTCTGGTTTTGAAGAATACCTAGTGGAGGGCGTACTTCCGGATTTTGCGGGAAAGCTCAATTCGCAAGTGTTAATGAGCAGCCTAATGGCCAACCGGCTTAAATTGACCACAGGAGATAGTTTTTACGCCTTTTTTCTTAAAGATGACGATGTTTCCCAATTGCCCAACCAACGAAAATTTACCATTACGGGGTTGTACGACAGTGGTTTTGAAGAGTTTGATGGGGTATACGTATTTACCGATATCCGTCACATTCAGCGAATGAATAAGTGGAGGGAGGACCAAATTGGAAACTTTGAAGTCTTCTTGGATGATTTTGATCAGCTACAGGAAAAAAGCAACGAAATTTATGGAAAGACCTTGTCCACATTGGATACCCAGACCATAGTAGATAAATATTACAAGATTTTTGAGTGGATCGGATTATTCGATTTTAATATTTTCCTCATTTTAGGGATAGTTATCATTGTAAGTGGATTTAATATGATTACGGCCCTTTTGGTTCTTATTTTGGAAAGAACGCCCATGATCGGTATTTTAAAGGCGTTGGGGTCTGCCAATTGGAGCATACGAAAGGTTTTCTTGTACAATGCGGCGTACCTAATTGGTATAGGACTCTTTTGGGGCAACCTCTTAGGGTTAGGAGCAATTTACGTTCAGCATAAATTTAAGGTATTGAAATTTCCCAATCCACAAGAATATTATATAGATTATATTCCCGTACACATAGATGTTCTAACAGTGATTTTATTGAACGTTGGTGTTTTAATACTATGCCTTTTAATGTTATTGATACCCTCATACATTATTACTAAAATAACACCCGTTAAGGCAATTCAGTTCGAGTAGGTATTTTACTAAGGGAAACGTTGTATGCTGATGTTCAAATTTTTTGGAATTGTGTACAATTACGAAACTTTGTGATGTGCGAATAATAAATTTAAGTTGGTTATGGTGATTTTACAGAACGGAAATCAAACGGTAAAAATAGATAAAGGGGAACTGGTAGGATATCAAGTTGATGGGCATGAGGTCATTCATCAAAAAGGTAGTCCCGGTTGGAGAAGCTCGGATACGGAAATGTTCCCAATTATTGGTCCTACTTCAGAAGCCCACTTTCAAGTACAGACCCCTAGGGATATTGCTATCATGGATCAGCACGGTATATTGAGGGAGCTGGACTATGAATTGGAAAGTAGTTCTGCCCTAAGTGCCGTTTTTAAAAAAGAATACAAGGAGAGAAGTCCGGTTCGCAACAGCAAATTCCCTGAAAAAAGTAATAAACAATTCCTCTTTTACACTTATGGTTTTCTTTTTAAAAAGCAATTTCTCTTAACGGAGGCCGGATTGGAGATTTCGTTCGTCGTATCCGGAGAGAGGGATATGCCATTTATGTTGGGCTATCATCCGGCGTTCAAACTTTATAGTGAAAACCCCACTATTTTGTCCGGCAATAGGGAAATTTCCCTTAAGGAAGTACTAGCGGTCGGTAGCCGGGCGTACAAGGTGCCTGATTGCGAAAAAATCGTTCTAAAGGATGATAAAGAAGTGACCATTGAAACAGTGGGATTCCAAAATTTTATGTTGTGGACAGAAGTCGAAAATATGATCTGTTTGGAGCCTATTACCTTCTATCCGTATGATGTGGAACAGAGAAATTTAAATGATGGTTTTCAATTTTTAGGAAACGAAGACCAGGTTTTTAAAGTTAAAATTTCCGTTAGCTAGGAAAGGATGAAAGAAAAGTTACAACAGTTTTACGGCTATCTGTTCGAAGAGGAGCTTTTTAAGGAAATTGGCAAAGTAGGATTGCAGAAAAGTATTCCGCAAGGTGCTGTAATTATGGATATTGGCCAAAATATTACACACATGCCTTTACTTTTAGAAGGGGCCATCAAGATTTTGAGGGAAGATGAAGATGGGGATGAACTGTTGCTTTACTTCCTAGAAAGGGGAGATACCTGTGCTATGACACTATCTTGCTGCATGGGTACCCACAAGAGTGAAATAAGGGCAATTGCTGAAAGCGATACGGAACTACTGATGATTCCCGTGCAGCAAATGGAGCTTTGGATGGCCAAATACCAATCATGGCGTCAGTTTATTTTAGATAGTTATCACACCCGTATGATGGAGCTTCTGGAAACGGTGGACACCCTTGCCTTTTTACGAATGGACGAACGTTTACTCAAGCACCTAAGGGATAAGGCCAAAGTAAATCAGAATGAAAGTATACATACTACCCATCAAGAAATTGCCTATGATTTAAATACTTCTAGGGTGGTTATTTCTAGATTACTTAAAAAATTGGAAAAGGAAGGGAAAATCAAGATGCACCGGCATGAAATTACGGTAGTTGACCTATAATGGATGTTTTTCCAAACGCCAATTTCTGCATCAATCCATTAAATGTTTAGCTTTATAGCATGCGGAGATTCTTACCATTTATTCAATGGATGCCAACCTATGACCGTAAATGGTTAAGTAAGGATGTGATTGCAGGCCTAACTGTTGGAATCATCTTGATTCCGCAGGGTATGGCTTACGCCATGATAGCCGGGCTTCCCCCGGTTTATGGACTGTACGCCTCCCTTGTACCTGTGGTAGTGTACGCACTTTTGGGCACCTCTAGACAAATGGCTGTCGGTCCCGTTGCTATGGACTCACTTTTAGTGGCAGCTGCGTTGGCACCTTTTGTTACTTCCGGAGGAGAGAATTACGTGGTCATGGCCCTTCTACTGGCATTTATGGTAGGGGCCATCCAAATTGTTCTTGGAGTTCTGCGGATGGGCTTTTTGGTTAACTTTCTTTCAAAACCTGTCATAAGTGGTTTTACATCTGCGGCAGCCCTTATTATAATTTTTAGTCAGTTAAAGCATTTGTTAGGTACTTCGGTGGAGCGAAGTGGCCTGTTTCATGAAATGTTATACAATGCGATGGTGAAAATTCCCGAGACGAATCTTTTGGACTTTACGATTGGCCTTATCGGAATTATTGCCATTGTAATTTTTAAAAGATGGAGACCACGATTTCCTGGAGTTTTGGTTGTGGTCGTAGTTGCCATTCTTATGGTGTATGCGTTGGGGCTTCAATCCTACGGGGTTAAAATAGTTGGTTTAATTCCTACGGGGCTTCCACATTTTCAATTACCTCAATTTGATGCTCCAAGTGTTATAAAATTGGCTCCTATTGCCCTTACCTTGGCTTTAATTGGTTATTTAGAGGCCATTTCCATTGGAAAATCCTTAGAGGAGAAGAATGGGGAGGAAACAGTAGACGCTAATCAAGAACTTATTGCCATTGGGTCTTCCAATCTTTTGGGTTCTTTATTTCAGTCCTACCCGGTAACTGGTAGTTTCTCCCGTTCGGCAATTAATGGTTCGGTAGGTGCAAAAACTTCCTTGTCCCTTTTGTTCAGCTCCTTAATGATAGTAATCACCTTGTTGTTTCTTACGCCTTTGTTCTATTACCTTCCCAATGCTGTATTGGCAAGTATTATTATGGTTTCTGTAGTGGGCTTGGTAGATTTGGAATATCCAAAAAGTTTATGGGCTTACAGAAAAGATGAATTGGCCATTTTAATCCTTACTTTTCTGGCTACCCTATTTATTGGGATTACGCAAGGAATTCTTCTTGGGGTACTACTTTCTCTTTTGCTAATGGTGTACAAAAGTTCGAAACCGCATTTTGCAGTTCTCGGGAAGATTGAAGGCTCTGATTATTATAAGAATATTGACCGATTTGGTGAGGACATCGATGTTAGAAACGATTTGTTGGTAGTAAGGTTTGATTCCCAACTGTATTTTGGAAATAAAAACTACTTCAAAAAACTTCTTTATAAGTACATCGCGGCAAAAGGAGAGGGATTGAAGGGAATTATCCTAAATGCGGAAGCTATTAATTATATAGATTCCAGTGCAGCTCAAATGCTTATACGGATAATAGAGGACCTACACGACAAAAACTTGCAATTCTACATAGCCGGGGCTATAGGTCCTACACGGGATATTATTTTTAGTAGTGGTTTAATAGACGTTTTGTCTAAAAAACATCTATTTGTACAGACAAAGGAGGCAGTTGCTTATTTTGATGATACTACCGTTCCTTCTGCATTAAGTGAAAAGGTCGCTTACCAGAACCTAAGAAGACGGTAACCAATGTTACAATGTAATCCTTGGGTTTAAGGTATTTTTGTATTTCAATATCAAACGTCTTTATTAAAGTTTCGGTTTTTTAAGAGGACGATTGGTCAAAAATCATAAAATGAAAATAGAACAGATTTATACAGGTTGTTTAGCGCAAGGGGCATATTATATTGAGAGTAAAGGGGAGGTGGCAATCATAGACCCTCTTAGGGAAGTGGAACCTTACATCAAACGGGCCCAAGATGCCGGTTCTCAAATTAAGTACATATTTGAGACTCATTTTCATGCGGATTTTGTAAGTGGTCATGTGACCCTTTCTAAAGAAACGGGTGCTCCTATCATTTATGGCCCTAACGCCAATCCTTCCTTTGATGCCATTATAGCCAAAGATGGAGATTCTTTTCAATTGGGAGATGTAAGAATTCATGTGCTTCATACACCAGGGCACACTATGGAAAGTACAACCTACCTTCTTAAAGACGAATCGGGTAAGGACCACGCCATTTTTTCTGGGGATACGCTTTTTCTGGGAGATGTAGGGAGACCGGATTTGGCCCAAAAGGCGGCAGATATGACCCAAGAGCAATTGGCAGGTTTGCTTTATGAAAGCCTAAGAAACAAAATTATGCCACTTTCTGATGATGTAATTGTATATCCTGCACATGGAGCTGGCTCCGCTTGCGGAAAAAACATGATGAAAGAAACGGTTGATTCTCTGGGAAATCAAAAGAAAGTCAATTACGCCCTACGTAAAGATATGAGCAAGGAAGAATTTATAAAAGAGGTGACAGATGGGCTGCTACCGCCACCCAAGTATTTTCCGCTCAACGTAAAAATGAACAAAGAGGGTTATGAAGATATTGGAGAAGTACTTACCAGAGGTACCACGGCTTTAAGTCCAGAGGAGTTTGAAACAGCGGCCAATGAGACTGGTGCAGTAGTTCTGGATGTCAGGCACCAAAAAGATTTTGTAAATGGTCATGTGCCGCGTTCCATTTTTATAGGTCTCAATGGAGACTTTGCTCCTTGGGTAGGTGCTTTAATTGCAGATACTCAACAGCCAATTTTACTGGTTTGCCCAGAAGGAAAGGAAGAAGAGGCCGTGACTCGATTATCAAGGGTTGGTTTTGATGGTACTATTGGATATTTAAAAGGAGGATTTGAAGCTTGGAAGAACTCAGGGAAGGCTATTGATTCTATTGAATCTATTACGGCCGATGAAGCTACTACCAAAATTGATGAGGAATCCATTCCGGTTTTTGATGTGAGAAAACCTAGTGAATTCCAGTCTGAGCATGTTATTGATGCGGAAAATACCCCGCTAGATTTCATTAATAAGCACCTCTCAGAATTTCCTGAAACAGATGAATTCCTTGTGCATTGTGCCGGTGGCTACCGCTCTGTAATTGCTGCTTCTATTTTAAAAAGTAGGGGAATCCATAACCTTATTGACGTGGATGGTGGTTTTGGAGCTCTTAAAAATGCAGGAGCTGAAGTTACAGACTATGTTTGTCCTAGTACTTTATAAAAAATTTACTTGAATAATGAAGCCGTGGCCCTTGTCACGGCTTTTTTTGTTATAACCATCTCATAACTAATTGTTTTGAATTGTAAAAAAAACTGATTTAAGTTAATTTTTGGTGTGAATGGAGCACACAAACATCCCCTTTATTAAGAATTTCGTAAATGTTAATGAAAACACAACTAAAAGTTAAGTTTTTAAGGATTTATTGTGTAATTTAAGTAGGAAAATATCACAGGTTTAATGGTGGTTTGACAAATAAAAGTCTTTTAAACAAGTTGACCTCCTAAGTAATAAATAAAGGCGCCAAGATTAAATTTCTACAATTGTTAATGAAAAGGAAACAATGGACTACTACGTACTATACTCTGTTTTGGTATTGGTCATCTTTATGGTCTGGATGTTCCTCGTTATTAGAATGTACAGGAAAATGAACAAAAAAGATGAAAGTCTTTAATTGATTATTTCCGGACAGAATCAGCGAGCAACAATTCCATAGGAATAATTGTACCTTGTTGCTTCATGATGTAAGACCTAATAATACTTTCTGTTTCCAACGTATTGGGCTGTAATTCCACAAAAGCTTCCAGGTCTTCAAAAGAGTTGATGACCATTTCCTTATCAATAAAGCCGTAACCCGCATAGGCGTTATTCTTGACTAATATAAGCGCTTCCTCATTAGCATCCCTTCCCTTTTCCTTTATAATAAAATTTGCCCTCTGGGAGTTAACATGCTCCATGGCTGCCGTTACCTTTTGATTATAGCTTTGCGCACTTTCAGTTCCGGTACAAATACCATCGCAGTTATTAAGCCTGTAGTGGGAGCAGGTAGAAACATTTTCTTGAAGATGGCAATATTTGGGGCAAAGTTTAAATTCTTTACAGATTTCTTCTAGAAACAGACGGCATGCCGTTGGGCTATAGAGCGTGTAAATAGCATTTGGAGCAGATTTAAGCTTATTGAATGCCAAGTGTTTTATACCATTTCGGTCTTCATAGGAAAAGATACCATAGGGCTGAATTTTTCTTTTTTGTGCCCGGTTGTATAGGGGGTATATATTTTTTATGGCCGACGATTCCATAAGAAGTGCCAACAATTCACTTCCAGATAATTCAAAATCTATATCCGCCGTATCTTTACAAAGTTGTACTTCCTTGGTAGATTTATCATAGAAATGACCCAGTACCCTTTTTTTGAGATTAATGGCTTTACCTACATAAATGATCTTTCCTTTTCTATCCTTGAAATAATAAATCCCTGGTTTGGTGGGTATCCTTTCAAATACCTCTTTAGGTAATGCAGAAGGAAGCGTCGCTTCCTGTGAACGGGCATTAAGAAACGATTTAAAAACCTGATTGGCATTGGGGGTCCGTAATAATTTTTGAAATAGTAGTGTAGTGGCATGCGCATCACCACGTGCGCGGTGCCTATCGGTTAAAGGAATGTTCAAAGAAGAGCATAATTTACCCAAACTATAGGAGTGATATCCCGGAAGAAGCTTTCTGGAAAGTCTAACCGTACAAAGTTTTTTTCGGGTAAACTCATATCCAATTTCCTTCAGTTCATTTTTAATAATGTTATAATCAAAATTTACGCTATGCGCAACAAAAATGGTGTCTTTGGTAATGTCCAGTATATTTTGGGCAATTTCCTCAATGGTAGGTGCATCACGGAGCATATCATTGTCAATTCCCGTGAGTCGGGTAATAAAATAGGGTATCTCACAATGTGGATTGACCAATGTGGTATATTCGTCTACAATTTCATACCCATCATATTTAAAAATAGATATTTCGGTAATCTTATTGCCTTTTATACTATTGCCCGTGGTTTCTATATCTACAATGCAGTACAATTATTGAGAGCCTATTTTTAATTAAAAATTGAAGGGGGTAATCCTAGTGCAAAAATACAAATTGTACAAGGTAGTATAAGGTTGATTGCTTATTTTTAGGCACCAAGCTATTTTAACCAAAAGAACATGACCAAACTACCTGTTTTACTCGTTCTTTCCTTTTTGTTATTCAATTGTAAGGAAGAAAAGACACCCATCCCAAAGAAAAAACCGTTGCCCAACATTATATATGTGTTGGCAGATGATTTAGGGTATGGTGATATTAAAACATTTAATCCAGAAGGTAAAATTGCCACCCCTAACATTGATAAAATGGCTGTATCTGGAATAAAATTTACGGATGCACATACTTCTTCTGCCGTATGCACCCCAACAAGATATGGAATCTTAACGGGTAGATACAATTGGCGAAGTCCTTTAAAAAGTGGGGTTCTAACTGGAAAATCCAAAGCGTTGATACCCAATGATAGAAGTACAGTGGCCTCTTTGCTTAAAAAGGCAGATTACCATACGGCTTTTATTGGCAAATGGCATTTAGGTTGGGATTGGGCCCAAAAGACCGCTATGGATGCTACCGGAGAGGGTTGGAATGCCACGGATTTTGAGAACTTGGATTTTACAAAACCGATAAACAATGGACCAAAAGAGTTGGGTTTTGACTACTCCTACGGCCATTCAGGCTCCCTGGATATGGCACCTTATGTCTACGTTGAAAATGGGATGGCCACTGCCAAAGTGGATACAGTTACCGTTGATAAGGGAAAATATACCTGGTGGCGCGAGGGCCCCACGGCGGCAGATTTTGTTCATGAAGATGTAACCCCACATTTTTTTAGAAAATCAATGGAGTACGTAACAGAAAGGGGCAAGGAAAATAAACCTTTCTTTCTTTACTTGGCATTGCCTTCACCACATACTCCAATTCTACCTACAGAAGAATGGTTGGGCAAAAGCGATTTGAATCCGTATGCAGATTTTGTAATGCAGGTAGATGATTACATGGGACAATTATTGGAGGTTCTGAAGAAGGAGGGATTGACCGATAATACCATGATTGTTTTTACCAGTGATAATGGATGTTCTCCGCAAGCAAATTTTGAGTTGCTTGCAGAAAAAGGGCATCATCCTAGTGGACCGTACCGGGGACACAAAGCTGATATTTATGAGGGAGGTCACCGCGTTCCATTTGTTGTTCAATGGCCGGCTATGATAAAACCGGGAAGTATATCTGATGAAATTATTTGTACTACGGATTTTATGGCCACCTGTGCCGATATTGCAGGGTTGGATTTATATGCGAACGAAGCGGAAGACAGTTTTTCCATGCTACCCATTTTCATCGGAAACAAAGAGTTTGCTCGTGAGGCTACTATTCATCATTCTATAAATGGGAGTTTCGCTATAAGGAAAGGGAACTATAAGCTAATCCTATGCCCAGGTTCAGGTGGATGGAGCAGTCCAAGGCCCGGCTCAAAAGAAATTGAGGGAATGCCCAAAAATCAATTATACGATTTATCCAAAGACCCTTCTGAAAAACATAACATATTTGAAGAACATCCCCAGAAAGTCAATGAACTTAAAGGTTTGCTGTTGAGTTACATTAATAATGGAAGGAGCACTCCGGGGCCTAAACAAAAAAATAGTCCACTTAATTTAGCGGGCAAACAATGGCATCAGTTAGAAACTGTTCTCAATAAATAGAAAATGAAAAGAAGCATTTATATTTTTTGTTTGGTAAGTTGTTTTTTCTTTCTTGGTTGTGAATCCGATGAGGTAGAAGAACTACCTCCAAACATTGTTGTTTTTTTGGTGGATGATATGGGTTGGCAGGATACCTCCGTTCCTTTTCATACGGAGCTGACTGCCCAAAATAAAAAATTCCATACCCCATACATGGAGAAATTGGCTGCTCAGGGAATGAAGTTTACCCAAGCCTATGCCACCCCGGTCTGCTCCCCAAGTAGGGTGAGTTTAATGACGGGAATGAATGCTGCTCGCCATAGAGTTACGAATTGGACACTGCTGAAAGATTCGCTACAACCAATGGAGAAAGACCACGATTCCCTACAATTTCCTGATTGGAACGTTAATGGCCTAAGTCCAGTTGACGGAGACCCAAAAAGTGTTCATGCCATGCCCTTGGCACAAGCACTTAGTGATATAGGGTATTATACGGTACATGCAGGAAAGGCCCATTTGGGCGCTATAGGAACTCCTGGGGAAAATCCCATTAACTTGGGTTTTCAAGTAAATATAGCAGGGCATGCAGCTGGGGCGCCGGAAAGCTATTTAGGGGAAGAGAATTTTGGAAATGGAAAGGAGGGCAAGGAAGTGTGGGCCGTACCGGGATTGGAAAAATATCATGGCAAGGATATTTTTTTAACCGAGGCCCTAACTCAAGAAGCGCTTAGTGCTTTGGATACCGCCGTAACTTCCCAACAACCCTTTTTTCTGTACATGTCCCACTATGCGGTTCATACGCCCATTATGGCCGATAAGCGTTTTTTCCAAAAATATCTGGAAAAGGGGTTGGATTCTACGGAAGCCAAATATGCTTCTTTGGTGGAGGGTATGGACAAAAGCCTCGGTGATATCATGCAATATTTAGAAGACAAGAAAGTAGCCGATAATACGGTGATTCTATTTATGTCTGACAATGGAGGGCTCAGTGCCCATGCCCGAGGTGGAGGAGAACCACATACCCATAACTTGCCGCTTTCAAGTGGAAAAGGATCTATGAGGGAAGGAGGAATTAGAGAACCCATGTTGGCCAAGTGGCCAGGTAAAATTGAACCGGGAACGCAATCCGGTTATCAGGTAATTATTGAGGATTTTTATCCCTCCATACTGGAAATGGCAGGAGTTGATAGTTTAAATACCATACAAAAGGTAGACGGACAAAGTTTTGTGCCAGTTCTGAAGGGCGAAAAGGAATATGATGGGGTAAGGTCTCTGTATTGGCATTACCCCAATGAATGGGGGCCATCAGGACCCGGAATTGGAGCGGCTAGTACTATAAGAAAAGGAGATTGGAAGCTAATTTACTATCATTTAAACCAAAAGATGGAGCTTTTTAATCTTAAGGAAGACATTGGTGAAACTAATAATCTTATTGAAAAAGAGGAGGATAAGGCGGCAGAATTGGCCAAGAATCTTACGAAACACCTTAAGGATGTTTACGCGCAGTTGCCCACCTACAAGATAAGCGGCAATCAAGTTCCCTATCCAGCAGAACTGTTCACAGAAGTGCAGCCAGAAAGCACAGAATAATTATAATGAGCTAAACTCCTTTTTTTTGAAGCACCTAAGGCAACAGCTTCTGTTTTAATTTTAGCAAAAAACAGCCATGCCCATCATAGGAAATATCATTAAAGGATTTATAGACGTTCGCGATAAGTTATCTGGCGAGAAGATTCCGGTAGAAGAACAAAAAGAGGTACTGAAAAAACTTCTTACAACGGCAAAGGATACGGCCTTTGGTAAAAATTATCGCTTTGAGGATATACTCAAGGCCCAACAGCCAGAGGTGGGATTTTCCCAAACGGTGCCTTTCCATGACTATAATAAAATGAACGATGAGTGGTGGCATCTTTTACACGAAGGTAGAAAGGATGTCACTTGGCCTGGAGAGCCAGATTATTTTGCTCTTAGTTCAGGAACAACAGGTAAGACTAGCAAACGTATTCCCGTAACGGATGAAATGATCGCTGCCATTAGAGAGGCAGGAATTCAGCAAGTATATGCTTTAAGCAATTTTGACTTACCAGCAGATTTTTTTGAAAAAGGAATTCTCATGTTGGGTAGCTCCACAGATTTGCAACAAGTTGATGGTCATAAAGAAGGAGAAATAAGTGGTATTAGTGCCAGTAATATTCCTAGTTGGTTCAGAGGGTACTACAAGCCGGGCGAAGAAATTGCAGAAATTGATGATTGGGACCAAAGAGTTCAAAAGATTGCAGAACAAGCGGCAGATTGGGATATTGGTGCCCTAAGTGGCATTCCTTCTTGGATGGAGCTCATGTTACAAAAGGTGATTGATTATCATGGACTAAATAACATTCATGAAATATGGCCCAATTTACAGGTTTACACCTCTGGAGGAGTGGCTTTTGGACCCTATAAAAAGAGTTTTAATGCGTTGTTGGGGAAGTCAATTACAGTTATTGATACGTATTTGGCTTCCGAGGGTTTTGTAGCTTTTCAGGCAAGGCCGGAAACAGATGCCATGCAATTGGTTACGGATGGAGGTATTTATTTCGAATTTGTACCGTTTCAACCAGAATACATCAACCAAGATGGGTCTCTGGTGAAGGACGCTCCGAGTATTACACTGGACAAAGTAGAGAAAGGGACGGATTATGTACTGATTATTTCAACGGTTTCCGGTGCATGGAGATATATCATTGGAGATACCATAGAATTTACGGATGTAGAACGGGCCGAAATAAAGATTACCGGTCGCACTAAATTCTTCCTCAATACGGTAGGTTCCCAATTATCGGTAAATAAATTGGATGATGCCGTTCAATTTTTGGAAGATGAATTTTCAATGAAAATTCCCGAATACACGCTTTGTGCCAATAGAATAGAGGACGACTTTTATCATTGCTGGTATTTGGGAACTGAGGACCATGTGGATAATGAAAAACTAGCGACCTCCTTGGACAACTACTTGAAAAGTGCCAATAAAAATTACAAAGTTGCTCGTTCCAAAGCTTTGAAAGGAGTTAAAGTCACCACTGTTGACCCTGATTTGTTTTACGACTGGAACGGAAGGAATAAGAAGAAAGGCGGGCAAGTGAAAATGGAACGTGTGATGGGCGAGGACAAGTTTGCGGAATGGGAAGAGTTTATTCAACAACAGGTGTAAAGTTCTACAACTAATATTTGGTACTGGATAACCTTATGGCTAAAGAAATATTAAGGCAGGCACTGGCAAAGGTCTTGGCAAACAGGTCTTTGTCCACCAAGGTCATAGCGTGTTTCAATTCTTCTAGGTTTCTCTCAAATGTCTGTAGGGTCTTTTCAGAATTAAAATCAATATCCGGAACGTTATTGGTTAAAATCTGATAGGCTTCAACAGCATTTTTTCTACTGTAATAGTCTTTTTGGCACTCTTTTAATTTGGCCAAGATTTGGTCTTTTAATCTCATAAAACTAGACATCATTTAGAAATGGGGTTAATATGTCTATATATTTTACTACTGGGGGGGAATCAAATATATTTATTTTTCTTTAGTAAACGTAAGAAAATACGTCATTATTTGAAATGAAGTGAACTTTTTTCCATCTGATATAGATTTTTACTATAACGTTTTCGTTAAAAAATATATTGTTGTTGAATTTTGATATTTTCCTTAGAGTTTATTCAATAAAAAAGGTTAAAAAGTAGGATAGTATTAAAGGGAAGAGAAGAATTTTAAACTGGAATTTTAATTATCACTCTCGACTTCTTCTTTTTCCTCCACCAACATCATAATTTCTTTAGGGGACAGATAGTATTTTTTTATACGGTTTTTATATTTTTCTTCAATTTCGGCATTATCCAATATAAAACTTTTGGTTTCTAGGATATATTCTGCCATGCCATGGCTAACAGCATACGTATCCGCAGCCCTTTCCGCTTCTTTCAGGTATGCTCCTGAAAGGGTGTACTTGATTCCAAACCATATGAGATTTAAACTGCTTCTATTCTTATAATCCATAATGTGGCCAAGCTCATGCCCTAACCAGCCAACCATGATATTTTTAGGTATGTCTTTGGTGAGGTAAACACTATCCGAAATTTTGACCCGTTCACTAATCAATACTACATATTTTCTCTTTCTCCTACCTTTGAACAGACTCCAAAAAACGGGCTGTGCTCTCATAGTCGATTTTTTAATGTTCTTTTTGAATTTAAAAGTGACTGGAGTTTCCGTTAGTTCTGGATAGTGCGATAACGCTGTTATTGCTTCTTCTTTAATAGACTCAGGAGCTTTATGTTGGGCATTAAGTGAAATCAGGGTCATATATATAAAAAAGCTTATGAAGCGCATAAGTTGAGCTTACAAGTGATAATAATTAGTGATTTTTGAATAATCTCAATATAGAAAAATCTTGATGACTTATAGAGTGTTTCTGTTTTAAGGTCAATTAAATAATGGAAAAAGTACTGAATTCCGGTTTTAAAGGAAGTAATTGATAATTGGAAAATATATTCCGTTCAAATAATAATATGCCTAGCTCTCTAACTAAGAAAATAGCGTTATACGTGCTTGCCGGATTGGTTTCTTTAACTCTTTTGGCTTTAGGTTATGTTCATGTAAGAGCAGAGGATTGGGTAGCTGACTTTCTTCAACGTAAAATACCTACCCATATCAACTTAGAATATGATCATATACAAACCAATATTCTAAACGGAAGTATTACTATAACTAATGTTGAAATGGCTATTAAGGATCGAGACTCCTTAAAACTACACACCACAATTCAATTGAATTCCATATCCCTTATTGATTTAGAGTACGGCCCATTCTTTTTAAAGGACAACATTGTGGTTTCACAACTAGATGTAGATAAACCTGAGGTCAACTATTATATTTCAAAAGATTATCCTCAAAAAAAGAAGGAACGACAAGGGGTGGTAAGTCTTCTGAAAACTATTGAAGTTGAAAAATTGAAAGTGGTAGAAGGTGTTCTTACAGTTCATAAAAACGATAGTACAACATTGAAGGCTGCCAGCATTAACTTTGAGGCCAACCATATTCAAACTAGCCCGGAACAAATTAAGAAAAGGATACCGGTAACTTATGGCTCCTACGATTTGGATATAAGGGAAGTCTTTGTGGATTTAGGTGCATATGAAAAATTAACGGTCAAGGAATTAAAGTTTCACGATGGAAATGTAAGGGTAGAGGATTTAACATTGGCTTCAAAATATGATAGGCAAAAATTATCTGAGTTTATTCCTGTAGAAAGGGATTATGTAAATCTAAAGATTCCAGAAATCCAATTAGATTCTATTGAAGTCTCTTTTATAGGAGACTCGTTATCCGTCACTACAGGTAATGGAAAAATTATAAATCCTATTGCCGAAATATATAGGGATAAGTTGGTAAAGGATGATGTAAGCCAAAAGAAACTATATAGTCAAATGCTTAGGGAATTACCTCTTTATCTACATGTGCCAAAGGTGGAAATTGAACAGGGAAATCTCACTTATTCAGAGAAAATTAAGGAAGGTGTCCCACCTGGTATGGTGAGTTTTCATGATTTGAATGCTACCATTGCCCAAGTAAACAATAAAGTAAAGTATGATGGTGTAACTGATATTAATGCAAAGGCCTTGTTAATGGGGCATGCACCTATAGAGCTTAATTGGCAATTTGATGTTACTAATAAAAATGATGCTTTTTTGGCCTCGGGAATTGTAAAAGATTTTAAATCCAATACCCTGAACAGCTTTTTGGAAAGTAGTTTGAGGGCCAAAGCCCAAGGAACTATAGACAGGCTATATTTCACCATTAGCGCAGATGGTCATTCTTCCACGGGTGATATTAAAATGAAATATGATGATTTTGAATTTGCGGTTCTCAAAAAGGACAGATTGGGCGTGAATAAGTTTCTGACCTTTCTGGGTAATCTTTTTGTCAATGACGGTTCCAAGAGTGACGCACAAGGATTTAGGTATGGGTCTATTGAGGTCCAACGTGATCCTACCAAATCCTTTTTCAATTATCTCTGGATAAATGTACAGGATGGTATGGTCAATACTATGCTGGGAAGGGGTAAAAAGGAAGATGCTGAATAAAAAAAGCTCCGTGTAACGGAGCTCTTTTCTTTCTCATAGCAGTGAGACTCCTTATGCTGTAGCAGCCAAGGATTTTTTATTGTCTTGGTACATTTTTGGACTACAGTTGTACCTTCTTTTAAAAATTTTGGAGAAATAGCTTCTGCTGGAAAGACCAACAGTATAAACTATTTCGCTAATATTCATATCCGTAGTGGAAATAAGTCGTTCTGCCGTATTCAACCTTTCATTTCTAATGAAATCCGAAACGGTTTTACCGTGTAACAATTTGAAACCTTCTTGAAGCTTACTTGCAGAAAGACCACAATCCAAACACAGGGACTTAATGGAATACTGAATTTCTGGGTGTTCCTCTATTTTTCTAGAAACTTCCTTAATACATTTAAGTTCGTACTGGGTTAAGGAACCGGTAGGATTCTGCTCATTTTCCAAATCGGACCGTAAATGTTGTATTTCCATAGCCAAGGTAAGGTTCAAAATTCCTTCAATAAGTAATTTTTTTACCAGACCTTCTTGCTTAATTTTTTCCAATTGAGCCAACTGCTCACCAATTCTTAAGTTGTATGTTCCAAAGTATCTTACGGGAGTGTCTTGTTCCTTACCATGCGAGAAAAGTTCCATCATGGTCTTTTTGAGGCTAGAAGGTAGATTGCTATCCAAATCTGTGCTAGTATCTACCGCTCTAATAATACACAACTTTACCCTTTGGTTGCTGGGAAAAATAAGTTCATTTACATGATTGGTCCCACCCATAATGGCTGTTTGGAACTCATCTAACAATAATTTATCCCTAAAATCTTGAAATCTTTGGTATAAATGACCTTTAAGACAGTACATAAAGTACAAGGGCATTGAAGGGGTAGGGTCATTGCTTATCTTAAAATCGTCTGTGAAGCAAACGTCATATTGTAAATATGATAATCCACCTTCTAGGGTAATTCCTTTGATGGTACCAGTGCCGTATTCGTTATCAAATTCGAGAATTCTTTCGCTACCGGATTCGGTAACGGAACCTCCCAAAGCTAAATTAATAGCGTTTAACGTTTTTTCTAATGATAATGTGTGTAGTGATAATGTTCTCATGGCTGCGTTGTTATTTTTAATGTTAATAGGAAATTAGTCTCTTGTTGGGTATTGCTCACAGGTGGGTTGATTACCTGTGGAGCCCAGGATAAAGTTGTCGATAACGATTTCGTTTTGAGTGTATAGCTCTCCGTTATTTTGCTTCGGTACTAAACCGAAAAACCTTAGTAAAGACATGCCCCTGATGATTTGATACAAATATGAGCCAATCAAATATTTAGTGTCTTACAGAATTTTGGGATACTGTTATATAATTTTGTAAAATCTCCGACAAACCGTCAATTTGTAGGGATAAGATTACGGTAGGCCAATAAAGTGAAGTAGAAGGGTGATACTTTTTTTTAAAGAGGGTGACGGTGTCGTTAGCATCTAGTCAAAGGGTAGGAAAACTTCAAACGTGGTACCTTTTCCGGGTTGGCTTTTAGCTTGGATATGACCACGATGGTTCTCTACAATTTTCTTGCAAATGGCCAATCCAAGACCCGTACCGGAAAAAGCATGCTTTTCATGGAGTCTTTCAAAAAGTTCAAATATCTTCTTGCTAAGCTCTTGTTCAAAACCAATGCCATTATCTTTTATGGATATTAGAAGATATTTTCCTTTAGGTAAGTTCGTGTCGGAATCTATTTTTTTGGCCTCTATTAGTTCATGAGTAATTTCTATAACTGGTGCCTGGTCGTGTTTTTTATATTTTAAGGCATTGCTAATTAAATTACTGAAAAGCTGTTCTAATTGAAATCCGGTACCGTTGACCAAGGGTAAATCCGGAACATTTATAGTTGCTTCCGTTTCCTTGATCCGTTCAGAAAAATCATCCAAGACCTTTTCAAAAACACCGTTTAGATTTACTTTAATAGGTGTGCTAACTTCAGTGTCTGTTATCCTAGAGTAGGACAATAAGTTTCTAATGAGTAATTGCATACGGTTGGCAGAATCCTCAATTTTATCTAGATAACGTTGTCCTCGCTCTGAAAGGTTCTCGCGGTCAAAATCCGATAACCTACTAATGAACATTTGGATTTTTCTTAAAGGTTCCTGAAGGTCATGGCTGGCAACACGGTTAAAGGATTCCAACTCTGCATTGGTTCTTTTTAGCGCTCTGTTCTTTAGTTTAAGGTTTTGTTCACTTTCAGTTTTAGCGGTTATATCACTAATAACGCCTACCATGAAAGATTGCCCATCTTTTTCAATAAAATGGGCCATAGAAGACATGTACTTGGTTTTGCCGTCTTGGGTCTTTATTTTGTATTTGCTTCGCGTTCTTGACTTTTCTTTTAATGCCTTGATGTTTTTAGCCTTTAGTCGTTTGGCCTCCTTTGGGCTTAAAAATGACAAAAAGCGTTCAAAAGAAGGTTCAAATTCCCCTGGTTTAAAGCCAAACAATCGAAATGCATTATCGGAATACTCCATGGTGCCATTATCTAAATTGAGATTGTAGCTACCTATTCCCGCTATTCTTTCGGCATCATTTAAAATGGTGTTCTGTACCTCTAATGCATCCTTTGAACGCTTAAGCTCTTCCTCAGCTACTTTTCTTTGGGTGATATCTTGTGAAAGAATGGTGACACCATCATCAAGGACCGCTATTTCATTACAGAAAAGAAATTCTCCCTTGGGCAGTTTGTATTCTCTCTCCACCTCTTCCGGTTCTCCGGTTTCAATTACTTTTTTATAGAGCTCGAAATCCCCATTCTTAAATAGAAAAGGATATTCCTCAGATATGAGCTTGCCTTCAATTTCAACGGAAGGCCTTCCCATGAGGTCGATAATCTTTTCGTTGGTATAGAGAATCTTAAAGTCTACAATTTCACCGGCCTCATTTCTAATGGCCTTAAAATAACTAACAATATATTGGAAGGATGAAAGAAGATTTTGTAAAAAGCCCGAAGTCTGCATAAGTGCACGGTTACGTTCTTCCAGCTGTTCGTTCAATGCCAAAAGTTTATTCTCGGCCTCCCTTTCAAGCGTGGTGTTCCTTACGGTAGTGCTTACACCATTTTCCAAAGGGGAAGCAATGGTGTGAAACCATACTTTTTTGCCATTTATAGTATACTCTGCCTCCTTTTCAAGTGCTTTATTTTGTTTAATGGCTTCAGCCAAAAAGGAGACATGCTCGTGTTGTTCTAAAAAGGGGAAAACTTCAGAAAGTTTTCTGCCTATGGCATCATCGGGTATAAACTCTATATCTTTTCTTCCTTGGGCATTGGAATATCCTATGGTAAAGTCTACTATATTATTGGAGCTATCCCTAATAGGTTGAAAGAAGTTTACAATATTATCGGTATTGTCCAAAATGTTGCGCAAAAAGGCACCAGTGGTGTCCATCTGCTTACGGTCCATGTTTATTTTGGTGAAGGAGAACATGAGAATTCCTAAGGCAAATAAGGCAGAGTATAAAATGTGGGTAGGCGTCAAAGTTACATTGGACTCATACTCTTTTCTACGCTCTTTTAGTAACCTTCTTTCCTCATCGATCATAGCTTCTTGAATGGCAGTAAGGCTATCCAATTGATTTTCTATAAGGAGTACCTTGTTACGTAGTGCTCTGGATTGTAAGATAAGCCGAGCGTTCTCCGTATTTAAGGTACCAAGTTCTTTGAAAAGTTTTTCGCTAAAGGTGGGGACTTTTTGAAGTCTCCTGACCTGGTCTTTATTGTCGCTTAATAAAAGCCTAAGTTTTTTAAGACCGGTGTCCGCCAATCCATCATATTCTTTAATTGAGGGTAGTAGGGTACTGTCATTGGTTATTAGAAATTGCACCCCATCTGCTTGCGAACTGGAATAGTTGGCAAACAACATGTTAATTTCATTAATGGTATTCTGGGTATGGGAAACAAGCTCCGTAGACTTGCGTAGAGCGGTATTTTGTTGAAATGAAGTGTAGGAGATGTAAAAAATGACAATGACGGCTAAAAGCAACAGAAGTAAGTAAGGCATAATGCCCGTTTTGGATTTACCAACGTTGCCTAAATCCGCCATTGTTCAACGTTATATTCTAAAGAGGAAATTACCCTTGTCCAATTCGTTTTCCTCGTATTGCCAATTTCTTTTAACCACTTGTGCAATGGTCTTTTTTAGCTCTTCAAACTTGTTGGGTTTGTTGATATAGATATTGGCCCCGTTCACAAAGGTCTCCTCAATATCCCTTTCCGATGATGAAGTGGAATATATGGCAACTACCAAATCTTCCAGTTCCGGATTGCTCCTTATTTTTTTTAGACATTCAAAACCGTCCATCACGGGCATGTTCAAATCTAGAAAAATCAACTGGGGAAATTCTTCACAGTCCCCGGTCAAAAAATCCAATAATTCCTGTCCGTTATGGAATTCTTGCAAATCAGTTTTCAATTCAATTTCCTGTAACGCATCGGCGAAAAACATTCTGTCGTCTTCATCGTCGTCTACAAGCACAACCTTCATGGGTTTAGTACTCATTTGGGTAATCTTTAATTAAGTGTTCTCGGTTTTTCTTCTTTCAAGTATGCGTAAAAAAGTTGTTGGCGTTAAACCTGTTACTTTTTTAAACTGCCCTGATAAATGGGCCACACTACTATAATCTAATTGATGGGCAATCTCTGTCAAGCTCATATCGCCTTGTAAAATAAGCTTTTTGGCGTACTCTATTTTGCGCAATATAATGAAATTCTCGATTGAGGTATACGTTTCTTCAGAAAACAGGTTAGAGAGATAAGAATAAGTGTATCCCAAGCGTTCTGTCAAGTAAGCAGATACCGTTTTCTTTCGCATATTCTGGGAATAAATAAGCTCATCTATCGCTTTTTTTATATCCCCCACAATATTATTTTTTCCTGCTTCCGTAAGTTGTATTCCATAGTTTGCAATTACATCGTCCACATCTTCTTTTAATTTTTTAGAAATATTGTCTGTAAGGACAAGTAATCCATTTTCTGTAAAAGAATGGGATATCCCTAATTTGTTAAGCTCTTTAGACATAACTTTTTGGCTCAACTCCTTTGGGTTGTAATTCAATCTAAATTTCATTGTTCAAGCTTCGGTCAATGACCCAAGGGGTCAAAGATAGTTATAATACCAGTGTTAAATTTAACGTTTTTGGTCAATTGTTTACCCTCTTTCAATAGGGATTCTAGTCAAATTTGTCATGGAAAAGGAAATAAAATTTAAATACCTTGATAAGCTATATTGATATCCAATGCATTAATCGTTTTAAAGACAATTTTATTTGTAATAAGATGCTAGGTGGGAGGTATTTCCATTTAATTTTAATTGAAAAAATGGACAGACCCAGCATAAAGAACGAAGAACAATACGAAGCTCTGAGGGACAAAGGCTATAGTCAAGAAAAGGCCGCACGTATTGCAAATACAGATGACTCTGGAAAAAAGGGAGGGAAGGCTAAACCCTATGATGAACGCACCAAACAAGAACTGTACGAGCAAGCTAAAAAAGTAGACATAGAAGGCAGGTCAAAAATGGACAAATCTGAATTGAAAAAGGCGCTTAGAAATAATTAAACTCTAGCAGAAGAATGGAATTAAAAAAATGCGACCGTGAAAACGGTCGCATTTTTTAGTTAGGGTAGGGTGCTGAAATTATTCATTTTCTACGAAATTCTCCTGTGGTATCTCTTTAAAAAATTCCGCAGTTTCCGTATCCGCATTGGGACCATAGGCCATTAGGAAGATTCCTTTATCATTGTCCGATGTCTCAATAACATATAGAATGGACATATCAGAAGGATTGCTCATACCTTCGTATCTGTGTTCTTCAATTACCGTGATTTGCTTTGGACCGAACTCTTTCTTACTCTCCGTCTCAATCAATTTTCCTTTAGCATATCTAAAGTTTTTTGAATAGCCTTTAGCTTCATATTTCCTTATGAGGTCTTGCTCATGTTTTGCGTACTCTTCCATAATCTTGTTTTTAGTTTTTATGCAAAACGGGCCTTCCCATCTGAGAAGACCCGTTCATATATGTTCTCTTCAAAAAGAGTTTTTTAATTGTCGTCTACGGCGTCTTCTACTTCATCTTGAACATCTTCTGCTCCTTCTTCAATATCATCTCCAACTTCATCCATAGTGTCTTCAATCTTTTCACCGGTGGATTTTTCTTCTCTACAACTATTGAAGGCGCTTAAAGAAAAGACTAATGCGCAAAGGGTCATAAAATAGTATACTGATTTTCTCATTTTCTGAAAATTTAAAATTAATTGTAATTTATTTATTGGAAAGTCTTTGTAGTCTAAATACTTTTTCTGCCCATAAAAAGGGAAATAACGAATAGTACTAAAAAGATAAAGAATAAGATTTTAGCAATACTTGCTGCACCTGCTGCAATTCCACCAAATCCAAATACTGCGGCTACTATAGCCAATATGACGAATATAACTGTCCAACGTAACATAATTTATTGTTTTAGGGTTAATATGTTTTCTCGTATACCTCATAAGGATTGTCCTTATTGGTATGATGTAAAATTCCGAAAATCAATTAGTTCCAATTGACCTAATCCATTTCAAAATTGATTCATCTAAAGTTTGAAAATTCAATTTTTCACGTTGGAATAAGTATTGAAGAGAATCGGATTTCAAGCCATAATAATTTCTTCGTGGTTTTAATAGCTAGAATAAAAAAAGACGCCAAAGAGGCGTCTTTTAATGGTTCTAATTAGGGGGTATTAAGCTAAGTCTTCAAGCTTTTTAATGTGCTCCAACCCTCCCACAATCTTATTTTTTTGCTGGGTAAGTAAGGTTTCTGTACTTGGAGGGAGATTGGTTTCATCCAACACTTCCTCATATTGTTCAATGGCCGCCTTTTCACCTTTAATGGCTTCTTCCAACATTGCTTCTTCGCTATCCGCGGAAAACCATTCTTTTACATCCATCCATGAACGATGGGCCTTACTTGCAAAGCTATCTCCCTTGTCCACGTCTTGATTATATTGCTTTATTTCCGATTTTAAGGCGTGACCAAAGTCATAGCGTTCTTGAGCCTTTTTTTTAAAATAGTTCTTAAGATTTGAATCGGCAACATTTTCCGCTGCTTTTAGATATCCTTTTTCAGCATCATAAGTGCGTTCCAAAATATTATTTAATTGACTTCCTACTTTTTCTGTATATGTACTCATAATTCATCATTTTAATTAGTGACAACTTTCTTTATTTAAAGGATGTTTGCCACTTATCATCCAAAACTTACCTAAAATTACTTATAAGCATGAGCGGGCCTTTGTTCAAAAACTAAAAGAATTGATGGGAAAGACTGTAGGGTTAAAAGAGCTCGTATTCAATGCTATAGGATTCTTGTTTATACTGGTAATTAGTGAAATTCATCTAAATAATTAAAATAATAAGTAATGATACAAAAAGGAACGAATGTCAAATGGGAATGGGGTAATGGTAGTGCTCAGGGAAAAGTGAAAGAGACCTATACCAAGGAAGTCACTAAAAAAATAAAGGGTAATGAAGTAACCAGAAAGGGAGAAGAGGGCAACAAGGCTTTATATATAGAACAAGAGGATGGTGACCATGTTCTTAAAAGCGAAAGTGAAGTAGAACGTGTAGATTGATCAAGAAACACACTCCTCGAGAGGATTGAATTTTTCAATTCTTTTGAGGATGGCTTTTTCTGAGGAGGTAAAATGCCGGCTGTTCCTAAACTTGTTAGCTTGTTCGAAGGTTCGGTCCAAACTGCCTTCTTCATATTCCTTTACCAACAAAGGGTGCACATAATACTTTCTACATACATTTCGTGTATTCCCTAAGGCTTTAGCAGCAGCATCAAAACCGGCCAGCACATTTTTATGTAATTGTTTTTCTTCTTCTGCGGGAGGTAGCTCTAAAAGACTATCAAAAAATACTACGGTAGCGGCCCAAGTCCTAAAATCCTTGGCTGTAAATGAATAACCACTGATTTCTTTAATATAATCATTGACCATTTCACTATCAATGACCTGTTTCTCCCCATTTTTGTCATAAAATTTAAAAAGTTCCCAACCGGGTATTTCCTCGCATCGGTTTACTAGCTTTATCAATTTTTTGTTCCGTAAGGTAATTTTATGCTCTTTACCTTTTTTACCTGTAAAATGAAAGCGTAATTTATCTCTATAGGCATCCACATGTTTTTTTCTTAGGGTAGTAAGTCCGTACGATTTATTTCTTCGGGCATATTGCTCATTTCCTATACGAATATGGGTCTCTTCCATTAATTTGACCACCAGGGCCAGCACTTTTCTTCGTGGCCATCCCCTCAGCTCCATATCTTTTTCTACCTGTTTTCTTATTTTGGGGAGTACTTTACCAAAAAAGGACATTCGGTAGAATTTGGTTTGATTTCTAACCTTTGTCCAAAGACTATGGTACCTATACTGTTTTCGTTTTTTTTCATCCTTACCTATGGCTTGCAGATGGCCATTTTCTAAATGCGTGATTCTTACTTCTTCCCAAGCAGGTGGAATCACTAGACTATTTATTCGTTCTATGTGCTGTTCTTCGGTAAGGCGACCTTTAGGAGATAGATAAATAAAATTATCTTTATTTTTTTTACGGACTATGGAAAGATGTTCTTCCGTAACATAAACCAAGTTAATATGTTCAATAGCCGTTTTGGGGGAATCTATCAACTGCTTTATCAGCTTGGTATCTAGAGTTTTTACGGCCATTTTCGTTTCAAGAAGAAATTAACGGTTTTCTTCCATATGTTTGTTGTAATCATTTGCCAGCGCGGTCTTGTTTCCATCGGAAAAGACCTTTCCTGCAATTTGAAAGAATTGATGCTCTTCGTCTTCTAAATGGTGTTCTACCTTTTCTTGAAGATCTTTGGCAATTTTTAACCAGGCAGATGAAGAATATTCCGTTTCTTCTAACTGTTCTATCAGTTCATCAATTTCATGATGTTCGGCTATGCCATGTCTCGCCAAATCCTGGGTTCTATCCACATCAATTAGCGGTTTATAAAAATAGCGCTCTTCCGCGTCGGCATGAATTTCTAATTCAGTTTTAAGTTTCTTGAAAATTTCGTCTCTTGCAGAAGTATCACCGGAAGTGTCTACAAGTTGATCCAGTAATTTTCTCTGAATGTCATGGTCTTGTCTTAAGGCTTCGAAAATGTTCATGGCGCTAAATTTTTAAATACGACTTGATACTGAAAATGGCTTCGACAATTGAAGTACGCCGAAACCATTCTCTAACAACCAACCAAACTATTTTTACTACGACTAAGCGTATAACTGTTTTGTATCAACACTCCAAAAGTAGGCTGATAGGCCTAGATGTTTTTGCTCTATCAAGTTATTGATTGACTGTAAAATAAAATATAGTGTAGGGCTGCTTTTGCGGCTTCAACATAAAATCAAAAACACCACTAATTATTTTAATTGCAACAATTCACCTGTGTTGAAAGGCATAATTTGCGGCATGGAAACGTATAAAGAACAGACAGCAATGAAACAAGGAACGGAAAAAACCGACTTTATAAAAGAGGAAGAGGAAAAGCACGACCAATACATATTCCAGAAGAATACAAAGACTAAAACCGGCACCTATATCATAGCGGCCTTTTTGGTTCTTCTAGTAATAGGAATTATTGTTTCGGCATTGATTTTTGGCTCTCCTCAAGCCTAACCTATTGGTTATTAAAGAACATTTAAACAGAAATTATATGAACACTAAAAATATTGTAACAGCCTTTTTAATTATTGTGCTATCAGGTACTTTGGCCTTCGGTCAAAAGACCACTATCGATTTGGACAAATTTATGGAGTTAAAGGTCTATGACAGAATTAATGTAACCTTAGTGAAATCTACTGAAAATAAAGCCATAATTACAGGCGATGATGCAGATGATGTAAAAATATCAAATGACGATGGACTTCTTAAAATAAGAATGGAAGTGAAGGATTTTCTAGATGGAAATGAAACCAATGTAGAATTACATTATACAGAAGAATTGGCCTTAATAGATGCCAATGAAGGAGCTGAGGTAGTTTCTCAAAGTGAATTGGCAAATAGGTATATTTCTATTAGAACGCAAGAAGGAGGGCAAGTAAAAGCTTCTGTAAACACCCGTAATTTGGACGTTAAAGCCATTACCGGAGGAAAAATTTGGCTTAGCGGTGAGGCACCTAATCAAGAGGCCAGTGTACGCTCTGGAGGTGAATACCACGCGAAGGATTTGGCTTCGAATCAGACAGAGGTTACCGTTTTTGCAGGTGGAAAAGCTTTCGTTAATTCAAAAGAGTTCGTTGAGGCGAACGTAACCGCGGGCGGTACCATTGAAATTTTTGGTAACCCGGAGCAAATAGAACAAGACAAGACTTTTGGTGGGTCAATTGTCGTGAATAATTAATATGGTACCACTAAATAGGAAAGCCGGCTTTAAGCCGGTTTTTTTATGCCCGTATGTTACGCTAGCCCATTACATCTACTTGCTGAACGGTTTCACCCTTTTTGGCCATCAACCTTACATCTTCTAAACTTAAATAGAGACAGGGTACGATTACTAGGATAATGGCAGTTGCGAAAACAATACCAAAACCTAACGAAATAGCCATGGGAATAAGATGGAACGCTTGACTTGATGTTTCTAAAATGATAGGCGCGAGACCACCAAAAGTGGTCATTGTGGTAAGCATAATGGGCCTGAATCTTCGTAGACCGGCTTCATGAATGGATTTATAAATGGCAAAACCTTCTTTTCTTCGCTTGTTGGCGTAATCGATCATAATCAGGGAGTCGTTCACGACTACCCCAGAAAGTGCGATAACCCCCATTAGACTTACCAAAGATAAATCGTATCCCAAAAGAATATGGCCAATAACGGCCCCTACAATCCCAAAAGGAATAGCGGTCATTACGATCAAGGGTTGAATATAGCTACTAAAGGCAATGGCCAAGAGGGCATAAATAAGAAGCATGGCAATGGTAAATCCTGCCTTTAGGGTATTGGTACTTTCGCGCATATCTGCTTGGCTACCCTCAAAACTCCATGTAAGCCCTGGGAAATCTGCCCTTAACTGTGGTAAAGTCTCTTCTTGAACGGATGAGATGACCCTGCCCACGGTATTGGCAGGTTCCACATCCATACCCACGTTAACCACCCTTCTTCCGTCTCTACGGTTGATACTGGTAAAAGCTTCCCGTTGTTCAATTTCCACAACGTCTAAAAGGGGTACCTCAATTCCATTTGGTGTCCTGATTAAGAAATTTTCCAGGTTGTTAATATCCTTTCTTTCCTCCTGTGGCAATTTAACGCGAACTTCTATTTCGTTCATGCCGCGCAATTGCCTCATGGCCAATGCCCCAAAAAAAGCATCCCTGACCTGTCTTCCTACTTCGTCCGAGGTTAATCCTAAATTTCGCCCTTGGGGCAAAAGTTTAAAATCATATTGCAACTTACCCTTGTTGTAATTGTCGGTTACGTCACGGGTATTGCTAAAACTTTTCATACGTTCAACAAAAGCCGCACTGGCTTTTTCCAATACATCGATATCAGAATGGCTTAAGTCTACACTAATGGCCTGTCTGGCTCCTCCCGGGCCTCTTTCGGCCTCAAAGGTTATTTGGTCTACACCCTCAATATCGCCAATATTGTCCCTCCATAGGGCAATAACTTCGCGGGCCGTTATATCCCTCTGATCGGGTGGCAGCATAACAATTTCCACATCGATAAAATTTTGACCTCGAACATTGGTTTTCATGCCTTCGGCCACTTCATATAGATTATGCTCTTCAAACATCCGTTGCGTTGCTTGAGAAATATCATGCGCAACCTTTGCGGCCTGATCGGGTGTTGTACCTACAGGCAGCCGTACCCCGGCCTCAATTTCGTCTGCTGCAACCTCTGGCATCATGATGAGGCCCATATGTCCGCTATAACCAAAACCACCAACCACCAATAAAAGGGCTACAGCTGCACTAAGGGTTATGTAGCGGTATTGGAGACAAAAGTCTAAAAATGGGCGGTATTTATTTTCAACGAAACGGTCAAAGGTACCGGCGAAAGAACGCTGCCAACCCTCCAATTTCTTGACCCATGTATTCTTGTTTTCTTCTTTTTTTAAATGCGCCAAGTGAGAGGGAAGAATAAAAAGGGCCTCCAATAGGCTAACACCTAAAATCACTATTACTACTGCCGGTAACGGTTGCCAGAACTTTCCAGTTTCCCCGGGCATAAAAAGTAGGGGAACGAAAGCAATGATGGTGGTAACAATACTGAAAACCACTGGGGAAGCCACATCTTTAGTACCTTCAATAGCGGCTTTCATAGGGCTGAGACCCTTTTGGCGGTATTCGTAAACATTTTCACCTACCACAATAGCATCATCTACCACAATACCCAAAACCACCAAAAACCCGAACATAGAAATCATATTCACACTTATGCCAATGAGTGGTAGCAAAATCATTCCGCCAATAAAGGAAACCGTCATACCCATCATAACCCAAAAGGCGAGTCGGTACTCCAGAAAGAGGGTAAGGATTATCAAAACAATAATGATTGCCAACACCCCATTTTCGGTCAATAAGGAAAGTCTTTCCCTGTAATCTGCTGCGCGATTGCTGTCAGTCCTATATTTTACGCCGGGGGGGAGTTGAAAATCTGCTAGAATTTCATCTACGGCATCCGCTATTTCAAGCGGGGACTGGTCTCCAATTCTAAATATTCTAAGTTCCACATAATTCTCTTGGTTAAATTGTCCGTGGAAACCTACTTCCTCGAATCCATCGGTAATGGTAGCAATTTCCTTAAGAGCTACTTTGGCTCCCGTATCCGAGGAAACAATAGTGATGTTACCATACTCCTTGGCCCATTGTTTACGTTCCTGCATCCTAAGTAAAATCTCACCGCTACGCGTTTGTACGGCCCCGGCCGGTACATCGTTGCTGCTTTGTCTAATAATATCCGCCACTTGCCCAAGGGTAAGATTATATTTCTGGAGATTACGCCGTGGAATTTCAATATGGGTCTCGTAATCGGGTACGTTCCCCAATTCAACTTGCGTAATCTGTGGATTGTTCAAAAGAATATTACGGAGTCTTTCTGCTAATTGCCTTAGTGTCCATATATCTGCCTCACCAAAAAGACCAATTTGCAAAACATCCCGTTGTCTGGATTGTAAACGAACTTCAGGTCGCTCAATATCATCAGGAAAAGTCCGTATGCGGTTAATGGCCTGGTCAATATCTTGAAAGGCCTTCATACGTTCCGTTCCTGCAACCAATTCTATACTTATTTCTGCGGAACCCTCACTGGCTTCGGAAACCACTTCTTTGATTCCTTGCACGCCCCTTACGGCCTCTTCTACCGGTTGAAGCACCCCTTGTTCCACTTCTGCGGGACTGGCACCGGGATAAACCACGGAAACTTCCACAAAATCCAATTGAAATTCCGGAAAAACCTCCTTTTGAATCGTATACATAGTAAACAGACCACCTCCCAAAAGAATGATCATGAGCAAATTGGTGGCAATGGAATTTTTTGCCATGTAGGCAATGGCCCCCTCTTTTCTGGTCTTCTTTTCTTCCTTTTCCATTTTCTTTTTTTTTAGTCCGATGCACCTTCCGTACGCAATCCTATACCGCTGGTTACCGTACTCAAATCTGTTATAACTACACTATCGCCATCTTGAAGTCCTTTGCTGATGTAAGCGTACTCATCATCGTTAAGTATAATTTCAACTTCCCTTATTTCCAGTTTATCATCTTTCATTACCCATACGGTCTGGTTGTTTCTGATAAAGTCCCGACTGAGCCTGACTACGTTCTCAATGGGTTTGGCCTGGATATTAACTTCAACAAAGGTTCCGATCATCATTTTGGGAAGGGTGTCGTTTTTTGGAAGTGTGGCCAACGGGTCTGGAACTTTCACCAGAACACGTGCTAGGCGGGTCTGGCCATCCAGAGCACCAATTTGCCTATCAAGATATCCTTGTCTTTCAGAGCCCGGACTCCATCCCGTGGGATTCAATATTTTTACCGGGGCACCGGAATTTGAATCACCATCTGAAAATTGCAGCCATTGCAATTTGTTGACCGGTATGGCCGCCGTTACCCAATAAAAGTCCGTTCCAACTATACGCCCCAAATCATCTCCGGGTGCCACTTGGGAACCGTTTGTAACGTTTTGGGTAAGAATATGGGCATCGAAAGGAGCCCTGATCGTGGTTCTTCCCAAATTAAGTTCGGCTTGTTCCTTTGCTGCTTTTGCAGCCGCGATAGTGGCCTTTACCGCATTGAGCTGGGGCTTTCTAAGCACCAATTGCCTTTCTTCTTCAGATAAAGGACTCGATCCAAAAAGAGAATCGTTCGATATCAGTTGAAGGTCTTGCTCGGCTATCTGCTGTCGTCCCATTTCGGTGGTCAACGAAGTTTGGGCCTGCATGTATTCACTTTTTCTTAGTTCTAAGGTATTTTCGTAATCAGAGGGGTCTATCTGCATAAGAACTTGTCCTTTTTTGACGTATCCGCCGGGGGTAAAGGCAGGATCTCTGCGAGTGATTTGTCCGGAGACTAGCGGACTTAAAGTAACATCTTCTACCGGTTGTACTGTTCCGGTAGCAACAATTACTGGTTCAAAAGTCCCCTTTTGTACTTCCATCACATCTACCAACATAGCGGTTTCTACCGAAGCGCCTTCGCGTTCAGCTTCCGGCTCGGTGAAAAAGATCAAGGTGGTAAGTAAAATTCCCCCTCCGAGAATTGCCAGACAGATATATAGAATTTTTTTATTGCTCATTTTGTGTTCCGTTCTTAGTTGTTCAGTTCTCTTTCCGTTTCGAAGCCTCCGGCAAGGGCCCGATAGAGCCCGATTCTAATTTGGACCCTTCTTAATTGTGCATTGACCAGATCTCTTCGCAATTGTTGTTCTTGATCGAGCCCTAGCAAAACATCGAGGTAGGGACTAAAGCCATTTAAAAATTCAACCCTTAGTTGCTTATTGCTTTTTTCGGCCAATTGTAGTTGTCTCGTGATGTTTTCGACCCGTTCTTCTTGTCTAATATCTTGAACCATACCATTTTCAACCTCCTGAAAGGCAATCAACGTGGTTTGTCCATATTCATAAAGTCGTTGTTGCTTAATGGCTTCGGTTCGTTTGACTTCGGCATTCAGCCGACGCCCATACAATAAAGGGGCTAGAATATTTCCGGCCAACGAGTAGGCCCAGTTGTCGAAAAGATTGTCAAAATTATTGGAACGTAACTGCCCTCGAGCACCGACCGATAATCTTGGGTACTTATTTCGTACAGCTGACGCCATATCACGATCCGCGGCCAAAAGTTGGGTATATGCCTGCTGAATATCGGGCCTTCTTCTGACCAACTCTAAAGGCAAACCTGTTTGCGGAAGTTCGTTTATTTCAGGAAGCTCCGTGGCGGTAAATAAATTATCGTCCTGTGGCTGCCGACCCAATAATACCGATAGTTGGTTTTCAAGCAAACTGATATTGGTTTCAAATATAATCTGCTGTTCTTTGGTGCTTTCCAATAACTGTGCTTGCCTAAGAATATCAACGGCCCTAATCTGACCACCGACAAATCGAGACCGAATCAACCGAATGATGTCTTCATTGGTGGCAATCTGACTTTGGGTTATTTGTAGCTGTTTTTTGGCAGCTTGAAGTTCGTACCAAGTAGAGGCAATTTCGGCAGATAAAGAAATGGCTGCCGATTTGTAATCGAAAAGGCTGGCCTTGGCGCGAAATTTTTCGGCTTGCACCGCTGTTCGAATCCGGCCCCATAAATCGACCTCATAACTGGCCGACAACCCCAATTGCGTGTTTTCACCTCCGACAAAATCAGGTTCGGGAAGGTTAATGGCCGTTTGCGCAGATGCATCTACTTGTGGCCATTTATCGGCAGCCTCTCTAATGACTGTAGCTTTGGCAGCTACAAATTGCTGCCATGTGGCCGCGAGATTAAAGTTTGATGTCAAGGCGCTGTCGATTGCACTATTGAGTTGATCATCTTCAAAAACCGTCCACCATTTGTCAGGAATAACTTCTTGCCCGTTCTCGGAGAAGGGCATAACGTCTTTAATAGGTAAATCAACATTGGAAATCTTGGGCGCGCATCCTACCAATAAAAACAGCAAAGCTGCCTTAGCCCCTCTCATCATTAACTTATGGTAATATTTGTAATGGAGGGAATGGTACATTTTCTTTGGCTTTTAGGTTTGGTAGGCTGAACAGGTCAATTCAATACCTTCTAAAATAGCTGATTTCGTGTTAATTAAGTATTAATAAAAACTTAAAGGTTGACTTGATTGATTTGGGGAGTCCATAAAAACCATAATATTATCTTGAGAATTTCAACTGTTAAAATCCATATTGGTGTATATCCCGAATACATTTGGTCTAGACTACAGCACCGGTTAAAGATTCGAAATAGGGCTTTAACTAAATTTAACACCAATACGTTGTACACAATTCGACCGTACTCTACTTTTGGCACCCAAATGAGAGGAGTTTTTAATAAACATTTGGTTCTTACCTTTTTTATCTTCCTGGGTTTTTTCTCGCAAGCCCAGGCCTCATCATTTGTTGTATTGCCTGATAATGTTTGTGAAGTTCTTATAACATCAAACCAAGAACTTCAAATACATCAAGAAGTAAGGGCAGTCAATCAAGAATCACCTTGGACCAAGTTTTTCGCCGAAGTTTCAGATGTTGAAGAAGAAATTGAGGAAGAAGAATCTAAAGTTCAAGATTCGAAAGATGGTCTGAATGTCTTTTCGGCTGCTTTTATCTATGCACAAATTTGCGTTCAGCTCTACCTTAACGGTCAGAAAGAGCTAAACGATTACGGGGTACAGCCTACCCTTGTGCCCTCTGTAGACCTTTACAAAAGGTTTCAGGTGTTTAGAATTTAATACCATTTCTAAACACTTTCGGCTCCACTCCACACGGTGCCTAAGTTTTTCCACAATACGCTAAAATACTGATAAGCTCCTAGGCTTAGCCATTGGTGCTCATCACATTAATTCACACAAACTAACATTAATAACGTTTAAACTATGAAGAATATACCTGTATTCATCATTTTGTGCGCACTCTTGGCACAAATCGGCTGTAAATCAAAAGAAGAGGCCAAACATCACGAAACCAGGTTTTTAGTAACCAGCCCAATTCAGAAAGACACTTCTATCACCAAAGATTATGTGGCTCAAATACATTCAATTCGGCATATTGAGTTGAGGGCGCTTGAAAAAGGGTACCTCAAAGAAATTCATGTAGATGAAGGTCAATATGTTCAAAAAGGGCAAAAGATGTTCAATATAATGCCCAATGTTTACCAGGCCGATTTGCAGAAAGCGGAGGCCGAAGCAAAAATTGCAGAAATTGAACTTAATAACACTCAGCTTTTGGCAGACGGCAATGTAGTTTCAACCAATGAGCTTTCAATGGCCAAAGCTACTTTAGAAAAGGCCAAGGCTGAAGTTAGCCTTGCCAAGACCCACTTGGGTTTTACCGATGTGAGGGCTCCTTTTGATGGTATTATGGACCATCTTCATGTGAGGGAGGGTAGTCTTTTAGATGAAGGCGAGCTTTTGACCACGCTTTCCGATAACTCGCAAATGTGGGTTTACTTTAATGTACCGGAAGCAGAGTATCTAGATTATATTATGAGTAAAGAAAAAGACGAGAAGAAATCGGTCGGTCTTTTGCTTGCAAACAACAAGCCTTTTAACCAAAAAGGTATTGTTCAGACCATTGAGGGTGAATTTAATAATGAAACGGGAAATATTGCTTTTAGGGCCACTTTTCCTAATCCTGATAAAATACTGCGTCATGGCGAAACGGGAAGCATTCTTATGACTATTCCCTTTAAGGATGCACTCATTATTCCTCAGAAAGCCACTTTTGAAATTCTCGATAAAAAATATGTCTTCGTCATCGATGAAGACAATGTGGTACAGCAGACCGAGGTTTCGGTCGCTGCTGAACTTCCTCACTTGTTCGTTATAAGCAACGGGCTAAAACCCGAAGATAAAATATTACTGGACGGTATACGAATGGTCAAAAACCAGGAAAAGATCCAAACTGAATTTGCAGAGCCAAATGAAGTTATTCCCAAGTTGGCCGTATACGCCGAATAATAAGAATTAATTCAAGATATTATGTTCAGTAAGTTTATCAAGAGACCGGTCTTGGCTATTGTCATATCGGTAATAATAGTATTTGTGGGGTTGCTTTCCATTAAGCAACTGCCTATTTCACAGTTCCCCGAAATTGCGCCTACCACGGTCAATATCTTCATTGCCTATCCGGGGTCGAGTGCAGACGTTTTGGTTAAATCGACCCTTATCCCACTTGAAACGGCCATTAACGGTGTTCAAGGAATGAGGTATATTGCCTCAGATGCCACCAGTGCAGGGGAGGGTACCTTGCGCATTATTTTTGAACCTGGTACGGATCCCAACCAAGCGGTCGTCAGGGTCAAAACAAGGGTGGATCAAGTAATGCCACTTTTACCTGAATTGGTTCAGCGTGAAGGGGTCATTATCACCCCGGTACAGCCGAGTATGCTCATGTACGTAAACCTGTACAGCGACAATGCCGATGACCACGAGCTTTTTCTTTACAATTACGCCTACACCAAAATGATTCCTGAAATTCAGAGAATCAACGGAATCGCCAGCGCGCAGATATTGGGTAGCCGTAAATACGCGATGCGAGTTTGGTTAAAACCGGACCGTATGAGGGCTTATAATGTTTCGGCAGAAGAGATATTAGAGGCTATGGAGGAACAAAGTATTCTGGCTAGGCCCGGTAGAATTGGCCAAAGTTCAGGTAAAACTTCCCAATCGCTTGAGTATGTGTTAATGTACCAAGATAGGTACGATAAGCCCCAACAGTATAAAGATATCATCATTAAGGCCAATAAAGATGGAGAGTTATTAAAACTTGGAGATTTGGCCGAGGTGGAGCTGGGTAGTGAGTTCTTTGATATTTATTCGAACTTAGATGGTAAGCCATCGGCTTCGATAGTATTAAAACAAACTTTTGGCAGTAATGCGAGTGATGTCATCGATGCGGTGAAGGATAAATTAGCGGAGCTGGAAGAAGACCTTCCCTCTGGTCTTGATTATAAAATCAGCTATGACGTATCGAATTTCTTGGATGCTTCCATTGAACAAGTACTTCACACTCTGAGGGATGCCTTTATTTTGGTGGCTATTGTGGTGTTCCTATTCCTAGGTGATTGGCGTTCCACTTTAATACCGATTATTGCGGTACCCGTATCGTTGATAGGCGCCTTTTTTGTCATGCAGATTTTCGGGCTCTCCATCAATTTGATTACCCTCTTTGCATTGGTATTGGCCATCGGTATTGTGGTCGATGATGCCATCGTAGTGGTAGAGGCAGTGCATGCCAAAATGGAAGAAAAACATATTGGCCCCTTCGATGCCGTTAAAGTGGTTGTCAATGAAATTGGTGGGGCAATTATCGCCATTACCTTGGTGATGGTTTCGGTTTTCATTCCAATTGCGTTCATGACCGGTCCTGTGGGGGTTTTCTACCGTCAATTCTCCATCACGATGGCAGGTTCTATTGTGATATCTGCGGTCGTAGCCCTTACATTAACGCCGGTTCTGTGTGCCATGATTTTGAAGAATAACCATGGAAAAGAGAGAAAGAAGTCCCCATTGGATAAATTCATCGATTGGTTTAACCGGGGTTTTGAAAAGTTGACGGGAAGATACGGTAGAGTGCTTGACCGAATCGTTGCCCGACGTCTTTTGACTTTTGGAATACTTATCGCTTTTTGTGCCGGTATTGTTTTTACAAACGAAACCTTGCCTGCCGGATTTATACCCAATGAGGATCAAGGTATGATTTACGCCATTATCCAAACACCTCCAGGATCAACGCTGGAACGTACCAATGATGTTGCCCGAAAGTTGCAACAAATATGCGAGGAGACAGAAGGGGTTGAATCGGTATCCTCTTTGGCTGGATATGAGATTATGACCGAAGGTCGTGGTTCCAATGCCGGTACTTGTTTGATCAACCTGAAACCTTGGTCCGAAAGGCATCATTCCGTACATGAAATCATGGAAGAATTGGAAGAGGAAACTAAAGACCTTGGTGCCGTTATCGAATATTTTGAACCGCCTGCAGTACCTGGTTTTGGTTCTTCAGGAGGTTTTTCCCTTCGTTTGTTGGATAAAACCGACGGAACCGATTATCACGAATTTGAGCGCATCAACAACGATTTTATGGATGAGCTTTCAAAACGTGAGGAAATCACGGGTTTGTTTACCTTCTACTCGGCCAATTATCCGCAATACGAATTGAAAATCAATAATAAGATTGCCATGCAGAAGGGTGTCAGTATTGACAAGGCCATGGAAAACCTCAATATATTGATCGGTAGTACTTACGAGCAGGGATTCATCCGCTTTGGTAGATTCTTTAAAGTATACACCCAAGCCGCGCCAGAGTATAGGGCCTTACCATCCGATCTGGAGAAATTGTTCGTGAAGAACGAAGAAGGAGAAATGGTGCCTTATTCCGCTTTCATGACTATGGAAAAGCGTTTGGGCCCTAACGAGATTACCCGTTACAACCTTTATAATTCCGCATCTATTAGGGGGCTACCAGCTAAGGGTTTCACAAGTGGTGATGCTATTCAGGCCATTAACGAAGTGGCAGAAAAAACCCTTCCACGAGGGTATGATGTAGATTGGGAAGGTTTGTCGTATGACGAGGCCAAACGTGGGAATGAATCGCTGTACGTATTTATTGTGGTATTGATATTCGTTTATTTCGTGCTCGCCGCACAATACGAGAGTTTCCTATTGCCATTCGCAATTTTGCTTTCTCTCCCCGTAGGTATTTTTGGATCCTTCGTAATGCTTAAGGGGATGGGGCTGGCCAATGATGTATATGCCCAGATAGGTCTTATCATGTTGGTAGGTCTTCTCGGTAAAAATGCCGTGTTAATCGTAGAGTTCGCCGTTCAGAAAAGAAGACAAGGCAGCACTATTCTTGAGGCCGCCATCGAAGGTGCCAAAGTACGGTTCAGGCCTATTCTTATGACATCTTTTGCATTTATCGCGGGACTTATTCCTTTGGTAATAGCTCATGGCGCAGGTGCCATTGGTAACCGTACCATTGGAGGTTCGGCCATGGGTGGAATGTTGATGGGGACTTTATTTGGGGTTCTTGTCATACCAGGCCTGTACTACATTTTCGCTAAAATGGCAGACGGTCGTAGCCTAATCAAAGGTGAGTCGAACGAGCCGGTATCCGAAGAATTTATCAGGTTGAGCGAATCGGAGAGCAAGACCAAAGCTGCCCTTAGGGAAATGAAGAAACTCTTGAAAAAATTAACCAAAAGAAAAGACGATGAAAATTAATTTAACCGATAACACCCGTATGGCGAAATACATTTTAGGGGGTACTTGTTCTCTCTTAATGATTTTTTCGTGTGTACCTAGTAAACCCTTGGCCGAAAGTAAGGTGCAGTTGCCGGAAAGCTTTACCGAGTTGGAAAGCGATACTGTCAACAGTGCCCAATTAGAATGGCGCGACTATTTTTCAGATCCTCAACTGATTTCATTGATAGATAGTGCATTGGCCAAAAACCAGGAATTGAACATAATGATGCGCCAAATCAATATTGCCAATAATGAGATTTCAGAGAGAAAAGGTGAGTACCTACCGTTTGTTGGCGTTAGGGCTGGGGCCGAAGTTGAAAAAGTGGGAGAATTTACCCGCTCTGGAGCGGTCGAGAAGAATTTGGATATTAGGGAGGGTGAAGAATTTCCTGAACCCTTGACCGATTATTCAGTAGGTCTTTTTGCCACTTGGGAACTGGATATCTGGAAAAAACTTCGCAACGCAAAAAAGGCTGCGGTATTCGAATATTTGGCAACCGTTGAAGGTAAAAACTTTATGGTCACCCAATTGATTTCAGAGATAGCGGAAAGTTATTTTGAATTATTGGCCTTAGACAATCAATTGGACCTTATCGACCAGAACTTAGAAATTCAAGATAATGCTCTAAGGATGGTGCGACTTCAAAAGCAAGCGGCCCGAACCACCGAATTGGCCGTACGCCGATTTGAAGCGGAGGTTCTTAAGAACCGAAGCCATCGGTTTGAAGTCAAACAGCGCATTATAGAGGTCGAGAATGAAATCAATTTATTGGTAGGTAGAATACCAGAGCCCATTCAGCGTAATTCAAGTGATTTGCTGCAAAGGCAAATCGATACATCATATGCCGGTGTACCTTCGCAACTACTTCAAAATAGGCCTGATATTAAAAAAGCCGAATACGAACTTGCCGCTGCCGAATTGAGTATAAAAGAGGCGAGGGCAAATTTCTTTCCCTCTCTTGAACTGAATGCAGGGGTAGGACTTCAAGCGTTCGATACCCAATTTCTGAACTCTACCCCCGAATCGTTGATATATTCGGTAGTAGGCGATGTTGTCGGCCCATTGATTAACCGTAGGGCAATCAAAGCTCATTACAATAACGCCAGCGAACGACAGGTTCAGGCCGTTTTTGAATATGAAAAGGCCGTTCTGCAGGGTTATGTTGAGGTGGTCAACCAACTGTCTAAACAAGACAATTTGAAGAAAAGTTATGATTTGAAATCCAAACAAGTGGATGCGCTTAACGAAACCATTGATTACTCAACCCGGCTATTTAGGTCGGCTCGGGCAGAGTATATAGAAGTTTTATTGGCGCAACGGGAAGCTTTGGATTCTAAGATGGAATTGGTAGAAACCAAGAAAGAACAACTGATTGCTAGGGTAAATTTATACAAAGCTCTCGGCGGCGGTTGGAATTAGTTTTATTGAGGGTTATTTTAAAATCCGGTTTGTTGTGCAAACCGGATTTTTTTGTTTCATGACACCTATTTAAAATATGATTGGTGCCGTTTGACCGAAATCGACTAATTTGTAAAATCAATTATCAACTTAAATTTCATATCAATGCAACTTAAAAATTTACTACGGGCCATATTTTTAACGAGTTTAATTCCATATGTAACTTGGGGGCAAGATTCTGGAGATTCGTATGGCTATGTTCAAAAGGCCCAATCCGCAACTGTAAAAAGGTATTGTCAAACTTTACAACTAAAAGATGACCCTGAACTTATTGCCGAATATGAGAAATGGCATCTCTCTGAGAATATTTGGAAAGAAATCACCGCTGGATTGAAGAAAGTAGGGGTCATCGATTCAGAAATATATCGACATGGCACTCTATTAGTTATGATATTGACTGTACCGGCAGATTTTGATTTTGAGAAACAAATGGGAAAATTGGCGGGGTTACCTCGTCAGGCCGAATGGGAAGAGTTTATGAGCAAGTACCAAGCTTCTGACCCAAATGCTTCCTCAAGTGAAAAATGGGTGCAGATGAAACGGATTTTTAAATTGGACTCTTAGTAGACTACTGTTATAAAGAAAAAAAGAGGATGGCCCCACACCATCCTCTTCCAATATTTAAATTGTTCCCCACAAACAATTTACCTACTTATGATAAGACAAAGCTCTCGGTATTTCACCATGGTCATTTGTTCAATAAAAGATAGAATTAACTCAAAAACTCAACGTTCTGAATGTTAGTGATTTGTAATTAAACTTTTTTGGGAGGTAATGAAAGTAAAAGTTTCATTTTCTTCCAAAATAAGATGGCCGTTACATTGGTAGGTTTACTCAAATCGGCCAATAGAATCAGGTTTCTTTTAAATTGTTCAAATTCGGCATAACCCATTGCTTTTTCATCAATGGGATAGTAGGCCATACCCCAATCGGGAAAATTACGTTCGGTAATATCATCTTCAGAAAACATTTCAATTTTTGAGTGTCTCTTGTCTTTTTCAATGTTTTTGTAAAGCTCCAATACGGTTTCCTTGGGCCCCTCTAAAATTTGGATGAACTTCCCCATGTAAAAAATAAGACAGCCTGTAATTCCATTTTGGGAGTTAAAGTTTTGGGCGGTGATTAGAATTTTTTCAATATCGTTATTTGTAAGCTCGGGAACTGCCTGTGATTCATAGGTTAAGGTGTACATCTTGCAGGGGATAAGGAGTTACTGGCTAAGGTAGTAATTTAGTGGATATGGGTGGATTGTATTTTTCCTTGGTCTAGTGAACTTGTTGTTTAAACACTTTTTAAATCAATTATCTACTTTTAATAATTATAATGGAACTTTTCCCATATACCATAACCTTTCAATGGAAAATGATTTTCTAAGTTTTAGATGATTTTTGAATCCTAAATAGTGTTCGTTAGCTTTTGTAGTTGATTTTGTATCTTTTTGTAAGATTTAAACTAATTGGAAATCCATCATAGATATTTAAAGCGTACGTATATTTTTGTAAAAAATACTGCTAAAAAAGAATAACCCCAAAATCTTAAAATTCCCCCGATCATGACAAATTTATTATCTAATGTCTACATACGTATTGTATGTGTAGTGCTATGTTCCTTCAAGGCTATTAATCTTTCCGGTCAGGTAAGTAACGAGCGAGCCCGTGTAATGGAGGTGGTTGAAGTTACGTTCAATAGCGAGAACACCTATAATAATCCGTATACCGATGTGGATGTATGGGTAGAATTAAAAAAATCGGGACAGCCGCAGGAGACCTATCGTGTACCAGTATTTTGGGATGGGGATAATATTTTTCGAGTCCGTTTGGTAGCTACTTCACCGGGAGAATGGACCTGGAGGGTAATTGATAGCACGATTACCAATGAAGATCGTGGCTTCGTAGGCAAGACAGGTTCTTTTGTTGCAGATCCTGCAGAGGTTCAAAACAATCCCAATAATCGTGGTTTTATAAGGGTAGCTTCCAATAACAGGACGCTTGAATATGCCGACGGCACTCCATTTTTTTATACGGCGGATACATCATGGTCCGCATTGACCGCTGTTTTCGGTTTCGATATGGCAAATAGCATATCTGGTATCTCCTTCAAAGATTATATCGCTGAGCGAAAGCGTCAGGGCTTTAATGGGCTGAATGTTATCGCCAGTTTTCCTGATGATACCTATCTTATGCAGCAGGGAAGAAATTTAGACCGGAGGGGTACTAGTACGGGTTTATGGTCGAGCGCCACGTGGGGCAAAAAAGTGGCACCCAACGGGGCCACTCCATTTGAAATGAAAAAGTCCGGGCAACCTGTTACGGATGCTAGTCTGGAAGTGGATTACCGAAGAATTGTACCTGAATACTGGCAGGCCGTGGATGAACGTATGCAATTTTTGTCCGATCAAGGTTTTGTTACCCTCTTCGAATCCGTAAGAAGGCATGAGCGTTGGCCGTTCCGCGCTCAGGAAGAAAAGAATGCCTTTTACAATTACATTAGATATTTATGGGCACGTTATGGCTGCTATAATATGATATTTAGTTGGGTACACCATGATACGAATTCCGGAAATGTGTATCCGGGATGGCTTGAACTTGTGCGGGATGCCCACTTGAAACTTAGCAAGCAATTAGGTAATAAGATGCCATATGGCCAACCAAGAACCGCAATGTCCTTCAATACCACCCTTCGCAATTGGGATAAAGATTTACCGAACGCTCTGGATGTGCAGAATGTAAGTAATGCCGAAAGGGATGAGGATATGCACCGCTGGTTAAAGGATATCTACCTTGATCAGCCCGCAAAACCTGCACTAAATTTAGAACCTTTTTATCCCGGTTGGGGTCTGCACTCACAGAATGAAATAGAAAAAGGCCTTGACGATACCACCATGGCACAGATGCAAATGTACGGTTCTGTTTTGAGTGGTGGACTTGCGGGACATGCCTGGGGTGATGCTTGGTACGCCGGAGCGGCAGCTTCTACTTCTAGGAGTTCTGAGAATGGAGGAACAATCGTACCAAATAACGACCCACAACGAAATGCCTTGAAGTCATTTGAATCACAGTCTATGGGCCATCTTAAAAAGTTTATATTGGATTCAGGACACGATTATAAAAAATTAATCCCTGCAGCTAATAAGAACCTGAGCGATAGTCAAGATTTTAGGCACACACTTGCCATGGATGAAAAGGCGGACTTTGCCCTTGGCTTTTTTACCGCGGATTTACGGTCAAGCCCTGAGACTTTACCTAGGCTTACCAATCTAAAGCGTTCGGAAACCTATCAATTTCAATGGTGGGATGTGACCAATGGTATTTGGATCGATGCCGGTGAAATTACAACTGACGATAGCGGTACGTTAAAAACACCTAGCGTGCCTAACAACGACCGGACAAAGAATTGGGCGTATAGAATTCTTTCAGAAGCTATGGAAAAAGAGGAACCGGTTGTGGAGACTCCGCAGCAGGAAGAGCCGGAAAGTTTTGTACTTCGTATCAATGCCGGAGGGACGGAAGTTTACCACGAGGGAAATGTTTTTTTTGCGGATAATTATTACGATACGGGAAGCACTTTAGATAGGCCCCAGACGGGTCTGGAAGACCCTTTTAGAACATTTCGCTACAGCCGTAGTCAAGAGATGGGTTACGATATTCCCTTGGATAATGGGGAGTATACGGTGAGGTTGCATTTCGCTGAGCTATGGTTTGGGGCCACAGATGGTGGCCGTGGTACCTCAGGGAATCGTGTTTTTGATGTGCGTATGGAAGATCGATTGGTGGAAGACGACCTTGATATTTTCGATGAAGTAGGAGCGGAGTCTATACTGGCAAAGACGTACACTGTTATCGTCAAAGATGGTTCTTTGAACATTGATTTTTCTGCGTTGGCTGCGGATGGCGGTACCAGACATCCCGTTGTTAATGCCATTGAGATTTTTGGTGAGCAGAAATTAACGGAACTAGGTGAAAATCCCGTCTCTGAGGGTCTCGCCGGTCACTGGTCTTTGGATGATGCGATAGGCACGAGAGCTACCGATTTGAGTGGAAACCAATATCATGGTTTTTTGGTGGGTGGTATCAATTTTAAGGAACATGCGATAAATGGAAAAATAGGCAAAGGCTTGTCTTTATCAAGAGAAAAGGATTTTGTCACCTTGCCGGATATTGACAGTTCAATTGATAGCCAGTTTACAATCGCGGCGTGGATTCATCCCGAAAACGTATCAGGCGATTATCAGGGTATCGCTGGAACCCATACTAGCGGTGGCTTTATGACCTTTGTTTATGAAGGATCCCTTGCTTTTGCATTGCAAACCAATGAAGGTAGAAAACTGTTGGCACACGGTACAATAACGGCCAACACCTGGCAGCATATTGCGGTTTCCTATGACGGCAGTGCCATGACTTGGTTCATCAATGGAACGGAAGTGGGCCGTGAGGCACATACCGGACAAGTATCAAATCGTGAAATGGGCTATATCGGTTGGTCTGGTTGGAGCAATGAGTACTTTGAGGGGGGTATAGACGATGTAAAACTTTTCAAGGAGGCACTTACAAAAGGACAGGTACGAGAGCTTTTTGAAGAGGGTAGCGCAATTGAAGAAACTGTTAATTTAACTGCCAAAACGGGCCTTGACAGTATAAATGCAGAAAACGATCAAAATTCTGAGACCGAAGAGGTCCTTTCTGGCTTCGTATATCCCAACCCTACGGTAGGTAGGGTTCGGCTGAACAATATCCCCACGGGGGAAAAGGAAATTTTGGTAAGTGATTTTTCAGGTCGAGTCCTAATGAACGTAGTAACAGATGCAGAACAGCCTGAGCTCGATTTCTCCGCTCTACCCGATGGAATTTATACCGTAAAAGTTTTGAAAAACGGATTGGAACAGGCCTTTAAAGTGGTGAAGAAATAGCAGTATTTTAATCGGAAATTATTCGAATAACATCCCGATGGTAACGTCATCGGGATGTTTTGTTTACCGGTAGAGCAAAAGGGGCATACGCTATGGCGTTTGCTTTTTATTAAAATAAATTTTTAGAATTTAGATTTATACAGATGGTCCACATTTTTATAAAACTAGAATATGAGCGGCTGATATCGATTAAATCATATGGATAAATTATAGGTTGCTGCACTCTTGCTCTGCTGAAGAAAAAATTATAGAAGTTATCGTGATTGTGAATAGTACTCAATCTCCATAGCTTATCCGGTCTCGAATACCGCCATTTTCACGGTGTATAATAACGTCCGACTTGTACTTTTTGGCTAAACTTTTGGCCTTTCGGATTGCTGTGCTCTGTTTTCTGTGTTTACTGGTTATACGCTCATTACCTTCACGCCGTACTGCCCAAGCTTCTTCGTAAGGTACTACATGTTGGTGCCAAGTTCGACCTCTTTTACTTTTTTGGAGGTTGTTAAAAAAAGACTTCAAAAACTTCTATAAGTGTCCGTAACCAAGATTTACCGGTTGCCATCTTATTTATTTAATTTTTAAATCTCTTAGAATGAACACTACTCAATTCTTACGTGATTATATAAAGAATTACTTGATACGAGGTTCAACAGGTTCCAGAATTACCGCCCTTTAAAAATATGAATCTTTGGAAAGGCACTAGCACCTTTTATGATATTACAAAATACAAAGCTTGGCTTCATTGTGATTGTAAATTCTATTTTAAACACCACTTAAATCAGGTCTTTAATTTTAAACCCTTTTAGGGAAGGGGGAGCAGGCTTAAAGGCCTTTAAATCCAGCAAGTGAAACTAAAAAGCCACCTAAAAGGTGGCTTTATTTGTGGAGCCGGAGGGATTCGAACCCTCGTCCAAACAAGCAACGTCAAAGCTTTCTACATGCTTAGTTTCCGCTTCGTTTTCGATGTACGCCCGGCCGGAAACGACCTAACTCACACTTAGCTTCTTAAGGTTTTAGAGGCCCCGCCAAAGCTACGCGGCCCTTGTGTTGACTTTTATGGTGCCTCTTAATAAACCGCCGTCAACAAGGGCTGTTTAGAGACATCTCGCTTTCCCGCCTTGCGGGAACGAGGCATAACCTTACTATAATTCGGGTTACGCGGCAAGAGCGTAATTAGATTCGCCAATTAAAAGTGTGAAGTATGATATTAGCGAGCTGTACCCCAGCGCTCGGCATGCTTACATTGCCATTGGTCTCGCTGTCAAAACCAGTCGGCCCCATAATGAGATGGCAAATTTCAATCTGCCCAAATACCTCATTTTATTTTCAAAGAACTATCCCGTTGCGCCCAACCCGTTAAAAGTGTGGGCGTTGCCCCTGTAACTATGGTTCCAGTGGCCGGGCTATCGGCCGTACACGCCTGCCCGTGCCCAATGGCACGTTCCGGCGGGGTACCTGCCTCTATCCCTAACGCAAATCCCGTTCCTAATATAAACGGGGCGGCAAATATACCCCAAAAAGTATTCCAAAAAAAGTTTTGACAGTGAATGCGCTTCCGTTACATTTGAAACCAGCCAGGCATTGAATGTTAAAAACAGTGTTTCGGTCGTTAAAAGTCAAATGCTGCTGAAAATGGTTAAATTTAAAAAATAACCAACAACCAACAACCAACAACCAACAACCAACAACCAACAACCAACAACCAACAACCAACAACCAACAACTAAGTAACTCATGAAATTCGGAATCATAAAAGAACGAAAAAATCCGCCAGATAGGCGCGTAGTGCTATCACCAACGGCATGTCAAAAAGTCGTCTCCAAATATCCAAAGGCCGAAATTATGGTAGAGCCCTCACCAATTAGGGCCTATTCCGATGAGGTGTATGAAAAGGCGGGGCTAGAAGTGGCCTCTAAAATGAATGAATGTGATGTACTTCTAGGGGTAAAAGAAGTGCCCATTGAAAACCTGATTCCTAATAAAAAATACTTTTTCTTTTCCCATACCATTAAAAAACAACCTTACAATAGAGATTTATTAAGGGCCATTTTGGAAAAGAACATAGAACTATACGATCATGAAGTCATCACCAATGAAAAGGAACAGCGTTTGGTGGCCTTCGGTAGGTACGCGGGTATTGTGGGCGCTTATAATGGTTTTCGGGCATTCGGACTCAAATACGGAACCTTTGAACTGCCCAAGGCGGAGAACCTGGAGAATCAGCAGGCCTTGATCGCAGAATTACAAAAAATAAAGCTTCCCAACATCAAAATTTTATTGACAGGAAAGGGCAGGGTAGGCAACGGCTCAAAGGAAATGCTCGATGCAATGGGCCTCAAAAAAGTGAACGTGGCGGAATACCTAAAAGAAGAATTTAACGAGCCGGTGTATTGCCAAATCGATGCTTCCGAATACAACAAACGCAAAGATGGAGTGCGCGGCAACAAAGCCGATTTTTTTGCCCACCCGGAAGAATATAAAAGCAATTTCTTTCGCTTTGCCGAGGTAACCGATTTCTATATTGCTGGTCATTTTTACGGACAAGGAGCTCCCTATCTCTATACCCGCGAAGATGCCAAACACCCTAACTTTAAAATTAAGGTGGTGGCCGATGTAAGCTGTGATATAGACGGGCCGGTCGCTACCACCATTAAACCCTCTACGATCGCCGACCCCATTTACGGTTACGACCCTATTTCTGAAAAGGAAACCGATTTTAAAAACGAAAATGCCATCGCCGTTATGGCGGTAGACAACCTACCCTGCGAATTACCAAGGGATGCCAGCGAAGGATTTGGGGAAGCTTTTCTAAAAAATGTAATTCCCGCGTTCTTTAATGGTGATAAAAATGGGATTTTAGAACGGGCCCGCATGACACAAAATGGTAAGTTGACACCTCGGTATTCCTATTTACAAGATTTTGTAGACGGTAAGGAATAAGTGGAAGATATTCGTCATTTTGCCTTGGAAAAAGCAGTCCAGGCGCTGCGGATATGAAAAAGTGTAGATTTCAAAAAAGCATCAATCAGCCTATCGTTTTTTGGTTCGTTTTTTGGGTAATGCAAAATAAAAAAGAAAGTAAGATATCTTGAACAACACCCCCCTTACTCCCCCCCTCTAGGGGGGAATTCTATTCCTAAAAATGTATATTATCCTACGTCCTACGTCTAATGTCGTTTTTCATATTTTACCAACAACCAACAACCAACAACCAACAACCAACAACCAACAACCAACAACTAATACTTGATCCCCAAATCATTGGTTCTCACCTCCGTTAATTTCTGTTTGAGCTTTTCTTGAAAAAAGGCAACTGTGTCCGCATAGGTTGGATTATTAGCCAAATTGGTGTATTGCTGAGGGTCTTTATTCATATCATAAAGTTCCAAACCTGAAGCGGCATCCTCATCATACTGAATAAAGGCCCAATCCTTATTTCTTAATAAAAACGATTTCCCCCCTTGGGAAACGGAAAAAGCGATGTCCCGCACTTTGCTAGAGGGATTATCTAATATGTTGACCAGCGATTTTCCCTGCAGGTGTTGCGAATACGGAATTCCGGCCCAATCGGCGAGGGTGGGGTAGAGGTCGATCAGTTCCGTGAACGAATGGCAAACGGCGGGTTTCTTCCCTGGTGCTTTAATCAATAAGGGCACCTGTACCGATTCTTCATGAAGGCTAACTTTCATCCAAAAATCGTGCTCGTCCAAATGAAAACCATGATCGGAGGTAAAGACCACAATGGTATTCTCTTCCAAACCTTCGGTTCTTAGGGCTTCCAAAACTTTTCCAACTTGGGCATCCATATAAGAAACCGAGGAATAATAGGCGGCCAAGGCCTTTTTTTGCTGCTCTAGGTTCATTTGTCCGTTAACCGAAGTTACATAATTGATGCCCCTTTCGGGAATATCGTCCCAATCTCCTTTCACTTTTTTAGGAAGTGTCATTTCCTCATGTGGATAGGGCTCAAAATAATTCTTAGGCGCCACAAAGGGTACGTGGGGCCGTACGAATCCTACGGCCAAAAAGAAACTGGTGTCCTTATATTTTTTTAAAAGTTCCACTGCTTTTTGAGCTGTTTTTCCATCGGAATGCACTAAATCGTCGCCCTCCGCTTTTACAATGGTCATGACATTGCCCCCTTTTATGGGCAAACTTCCATCAGGGTTTCCCTGAACCAGTTCACCCGCTCCCTTGGCGAGCCATTCCGGACCTTGGCTGTTGTATTTTTCTGTCCAAGAAGCAGGGTCATCCTTGCCATCGCTCCCTTTTTCAATATCCCCGGGAACGCCCATATGGTAAATTTTGCTCACCCTGGCAGAAACATAACCGCTCTCCTTAAAAAGTTGGGGAAGCATCTTTCTTTCAGGACCTATATGTTCCCTGCCGCTCACATAGCCATAGGTAGTAGTTGCATTAGGGTAGTAGCCGGAAAGCATGGAAGCTCTTGACGGCCCGCAAACAGGATACTGGCTATATGCCTTTGAAAAAAGCACACTTTCAGCAGCCAATTCGTCGATATTCGGACTGATATCAAGTTCGTTGCCATAGCAAGAAAGGGCCGTGGTAGTTAAATCATCGGCAATGATGAAGAGAACATTGGGTCTTTTAATTTTTTCTTCAGACTGCTCTTGGCAACTGAAGAGATGTAATGCGATTACTAATAGAGTTAGTAGGTTTGGTTTCATTTTTTTTGGTGGGGTTGTCGGTTGGTAATGTATGGTTTAATCGGTCTGTGGTTTAAAATAAAGTATATTTAATGTAAATAAATTGTAAATAGTTTTTATATTGTCCTGCTTTTAAAAATTCCCTCGATGACTTTTAATTGGCTTATCAATATCAACGGAGACCCTTTGCTTAAAAGATATTGCGTTGAATTAGAGTACCAGTTAAGGCCAAAAATAATCAAGTTTTTAATTAGCCGAGTAGACCCTGATCGCTGTTATGATTTTTCTTGCTTCCAATTCGATATTGATGTCGTAGGTAAAAACATCAGTTTATCCGAAAACACCCCGACTACTTTTTATCAATTACTGCAAGCTGATTTTCCAAAGTCCATTTTAGACTTTAGTAGAATGTAGTTCTATTGAACAAGTAACTATTCTACCAATTCTTCATTTCGTTAATTGATTAAACTTACTCCCAATCCAAAAGTGGTCTGTCTATGGTTATAATCGATCATACTTTCCCCGTAACCATCAAAAACCTGAATATGTCCACTAAAATTTTTAATGATGGGGAAGGTGTAATTCAACTGTATACTTCCTCTGCTTTTATCTCCGAATTTTAGGGAATGCCGGGCAATGGCGTAAAAGCGCTGCCGGCCCCAATCGTAGGTAACCTTAGCCTCGCCTCGGCCTATATAGTCGGATATATGTGGGTTGTCATCGTTGCTACCACCGAGACGAACCCAATTTTTAAGCATAATTTGTAAAGGTCCGCGGTCAAAACCGGCGTGAAAAGCCAGTCGGTTCCAACTTCTGGAAAGTGGGTCTGAACGCCCATTGGATTCATGAATAAAAGCCGCACCCAACATTCTTCCTTTAAATCCTAAAACATCAAAATTCATGGGAAAATTTAGGATGATTTCCGGTTCGTAATTGGTTTCCCTAAAAGGTCTTGAAAGTTCTTTGTTGTAAATTTGCCAGTAGGCACGTTGTGAGTACGCTGCCCAAACATCGGCCTTTCCCCATAAAACCTTATAGAAAACCTTGGTTTTCATACTCAGTTGAAATTTGGATTCCACCACATTGAGGTCTACAGGTTCCGGCAGCACGTTGTTCCGTTCTTCGCTACTTGGAAATTTATTGGTATCCGTAGAAAATTTAGCGAGCGTAAAATAAATGGGCTTGTAGGACGTGATCAAAAAGGTACCTCTATGGTGTTCCTCATCCAACTCCCAAAGTTCGGAAAGGGTTTTACTGTTCTTGAAAATCCAATCTTGGTCCACATTGTCTTGGGCAAAACCTAATTGAACTACTATCAGTATGGATAGTAATACCATTTTGCAAAGGGGCGGACTACTCTTTATTTTAATCATGGAGAGGCAATTTTTTGGCAAAAGTATATATTTGATACCGCGCAATGCCTCTTAGGCCTTTGTTTATCATAATTTTAGTAGGAAAATGAACCCAGCTGAAGTATATATCCTCAACCAACCCGAACCGTACAAAGGTATCTTACTTCATTTACAGATGACCATTCAACGGGTGATACCAGAAGTAGAGATGAAATACAAATGGCGTATTCCTTGTTTTTATGTGGGTAAAAGTCCCATTTGTTATTTGAACGCATCCCACAAAAAAAAATTCGTAGATATCGCCTTTTGGAACTCCGCCCATTTGACCAAGCATGTAGATAAAATGAACACCGAAAAACGAAAGGTGGTCAAATCGTTACGCTATACCTCCTTAGAAGAAATTGACGATCAGGTACTTCAAGAGGTAATCTCCGAAGCCTATGAACTTAGAGGAAACGGATTTTATAAAAAATCGTGATATCCCTGCTATTTTCTTTGTAGATGGGTACTTACTTAATCCAACCATTTTCTTTGTAAAGTTCAATATACCCGTTGCTCAGCTCATCAGAATCTTTATATTTTTTTCTTACCTCCTCTAATTTTTTCTTCATTGCCTTTACCGTTTCGGCATATTCGGGCGCTTCATAAACGTTTCGGATTTCGTTTGGGTCGTTAAGTCGGTCATACAATTCCCATTCGTCAACATCATGATAAAAATGAATGAGCTTGAATTCTTTGGTAGAAATGCCATAATGTCTTTTCACCGCATGTTCCCCAGGATATTCATAGTAGTGGTAATACACGGCGTCTCTATCCCAAGCTTCTTTTTTGCCCTTTAAAAGGGGTACCAGGCTTTCGCCCTGCATATCGGACGGAGGGTTCACTCCGGCGACTTCCAAGAAAGTCTGGGCAAAATCAAGGTTTTGTACCATTTCTTCTTCGGTTGTATTGGGTGTAATTACATGGGGCCACTTGATCAATAGCGGCGTTTTAAAAGATTCGTTGTACATAAACCGCTTATCGAACCAACCGTGTTCACCCAAATAAAACCCTTGATCGGAAGTGTAGACCACTAAAGTGTTTTCAGACAGGTCCTTTTCGTCTAAATAATTCAATAAGCGACCCACGTTTTCATCAACCGCAGCAATGGTTCCCAAGTAGTCTTGCATGTAGCGTTGGTATTTCCAGACCGTCAAAATACTGTCGTTCATGTTTGGGAATTGTTCCGCAAAATTTTCTGCAATCGGATTGTACACCGCATCCCAAGCGGCACGTTGGTCAGCATTTAACCTTCCGATGCGATTGCCTATCTGGTTCCAGTTTTTTATGTCCAAAGTGTTGGCAATGCTATCCGGTACTTTAAGATCGTACGAAACCTGCATGTGTTTGAGTATACCCATTTCTGCGGATGGGGCAGCGGCGTCCCTTGATTTATAATCGTCAAAAAGTGTTTCAGGTAGGGGATAGGTATTTTTAGTGAATTCGGGAAAATGACGTTCGGCAGGCATCCAACTACGGTGTGGCGCCTTATGAAGGTACATCAGCAAAAAGGGTTTAGCGGTATCCCTTCTTTTTTCCATCCAGTCGATAGTCAAGTCGGTAATGATATCCGTAACATATCCCGTAATGGTGGTATCTCCGCTTTGGGTAATAAACTTAGGGTTGTAATAATCCCCTTGTCCCGGTAAAATCTTGAACTCATCAAAGCCTTTGGGATTATTGCCAAAATGAAGCTTTCCGAACATGGCCGTTTGATATCCCGCTTTTTGCAACAGTTGCGGAAAAGTAACATTGGTCGTGTCGAACGGCATTCGATTGTCTATTTTACCGTTGAGGTGCGAATGCTTTCCGGTAAGAATAACGGCCCTAGAGGGAGCACATATGGAATTCGTAACAGTGGCATTGTTAAAGAGCATTCCCTCCTTGGCGATTCTATCAATATTGGGCGTTTGAATCAACTTGCCATCATAGGCACTGATGGCTTGATAAGCATGGTCATCAGACATGATAAAAACAATATTTGGCTTTTTTGTGGATTGAAGGATTTTGGATTCTTCCCTACAGGAGGCAAATATAATTGGTAACAAGGCCAAAGTAAGATACTTCAGATTCATTGGTGGTGTGGTTTGGTAATTGGTAACGGCAAGTTATCAAATTAATATCAGTTGCTGTCTGGTGGAAACTAAAAAAGTCCTATGTAAGGACTTTTTTAAGCAGTTGTTCTTGGGAAGGGCATATCGGCACATGGCCGATTTTATTTTTAAATCTTTTTCTGGGTCTATAATGCTTCAAGTATAGGAATTTTTGGAAATCTGAAGATGCAAACAAATCAAACAAGTCCAGGTTTGACCGGATTGTATCAATAATCGTAAGTGAACAAAAGAAGGGGGCGATATTTCACATGGGTAAAGACTGAGTACCGTTTTAAAAATGCTAATTTGCATGTTTTTAAATTCCTACCTATGATCAGCCTAATTGATATTGAAAAAGCCTGTGGTCGAATAGAAGGACAAGTAAAAAGAACACCCGTTCTTAGTTCTCAATTATTGAATAAATGGCTGGGGCACGAAATATTTTTTAAGGCCGAATGTCTTCAGAAAATAGGGGCCTTTAAGGCTAGGGGAGGCTGTAATACCATTTCATGGTTGATTGAAACGGGCCAAAAGCCGAAGAAAATCGTGGCTAACAGTAGTGGTAACCATGCGCAGGCCATTGCTTGGGCGGCTAGTCGGTACCATATTCCTGCAACAATCTATATGCCCGACTATTCCAGTAAGGTGAAGATTGAGGCTACCAAATCGTACGGTGCGGAGGTGGTTCTGTGCGAAACTAGAGATTTGGCCGATGCAAAAGTAAAAAAGGCTTCGGAAGAGGTGGGCACCTATTGGATTCCGCCTTTTAATCATGAGCAAGTAATCGCAGGTCAAGGTACGGCCATGTATGAGGCTCTGCAAGAAGTGCCTGAAATCGATGCGGTTTTTGCCCCTTGTGGCGGTGGGGGACTCGTATCCGGAACTTTGGTGGCCACCAAGGGGCTATCTCCTAAAAGTAAGGTTTATGGGGTAGAGCCCCTCAATGCCAATGATGCTGCAGAGTCTCTCCGAAAAAACTCCATTCAGCGGCTTGCCTCGAAACCTAAGACGTTGGCAGATGGCGTAATGACCATGTCTGTAGGCGACATTACTTTCGAACATTTGAAACACTTGGATGGGATGTATGAAATTACCGAGGACCGAATCGTCTATTGGACCCAATGGCTAACCCATTTGCTAAAACTACATTTGGAACCCACCAGCGCTATGACCATGGAAGGGGTATTTCATTGGTTGAAGACCCAAAAATCAAAAAAGCGGGTCATGATGGTTTTAACCGGGGGCAATATCGATAATGCCACACAAAAAGCTATTTGGAAGGACGATTTTCTGATGGAAGTACCCATACTTTAATTAATTTTTATTCTCTAATGAGGCATTTAACCATAAAATGCTAAATTTGCATAACCAGTTATATAAATACCTATTTATGAATTTTTTTGATAGAACAGGTAAGATTGCCTTGGGAAGTAGATTACGCATGTTATCGGCTCAAATGACCGATGATGCTGGAAAAATTTATGGGATGTACCAATTGGATGTTTCGCCCAATTGGTTTCCGGTGTTGTTCGTTTTGTCGCAAGATGGGCCAATGACCATAACGGAAATTGCAGAAAAGATTTCGCACTCACAGCCGTCTGTTACCAAAATGGCGAAAGAGATGTTGAAAAAAGGCCTGTTGGAAAAACAAGTTAGTAAGGAAGATAAACGGAGAAATACGGTTCGTTTGACCGATAAGGGGGAAAAGAATGCCCAGCATATTATTGATGTACAATGCAAGGATGTGGATGCCGCAGTGGACGAGTTGCTATCTCAGGCAAACCATAATCTCTGGGAGGCTTTGGCAGAATGGGAGTTTCTTTTTGAACAAAAGTCACTTTTTGAACGGGTAAAAGAGCAACGCAAAATCAGGGAAGCAAAAAAGGTAAAAATTGTACCATATAGCAGTGCTTATAAAGAAATTTTTAAGAGTCTTAATGAAGAATGGATCTCGAAGTATTTCGTGATGGAAAAGGAAGATTACAAAGCTTTGGAGCATCCAGAAGAATATATCTTAAACCCTGGAGGTAAGATTATCGTGGCCCTTTACGACGGTGAACCTTTGGGAGTGTGTGCCCTGATAAAAATGAACGACCCCGATTACGATTACGAATTGGCGAAAATGGGAGTAAGCCCCAAGGCTCAAGGAAAGAGTATCGGATATTTATTAGGGAAATCCGTTTTGGAGGAAGCAAAGGAACTGGGAGCCAAAAAGGTATATTTGGAAAGCAACACAGTGTTAAAACCGGCCATCAGTTTGTACCAAAAACTTGGCTTTAAAAAAGTGGCGCATAGGCCAACTCCTTATTCCCGAAGCAATATTCAGATGGAAAAGATTCTAGATTAATTCCTTACTGACCAGTATTACTTATGGTGGTCTTTTTAAGTACAACCAATGAATTGCTTTGAATATCAATGGCTTTGCCAAAAAGATCTTTTATGGCTTTATAGTCCTTGGGAGACAAAAGGCTATTGCGCACTAAAAGGGTAAAATTAATTCCAATCTGTGTGGGTGACTTCAAAGGGGTGAAATCCAGTATTAAATCGCTTTCGCCAACGGTTACCCGATTCTTTTTTGGTAAATCCACTACTTCGTAACCCTCCGGGATGTTAAGAGCCCAGTTGTATTTATAGGTCCGAATATATCCAAAATCTATAGGATAATTTCGTTCTGCAAGTGAAAAAGGGTTTTCCTTGAAAAAGGCACTATGAAATGGGTTGAGGTATAGCATATCGGAATTTAAATCACCTTCAGTTTGAAAATGGATACGCTCCATAATTTTGTTTGCGGTGCTCAGGTCTTTATTCAGTTCATATTCGGTAATTTCTAAATCGCCTAAGGCATCTTTTTCCATATAGTTTAAATACGCCGGTTCATTGGTGTCCGCTAATTTTTTATACGTATTCAAGGCAAAATAACCATGAGCTGTCTTATCCATGATTCCAGTAAGGAGATTATTCTGCATATCTAGATTTACGCTAGCCCTGATCTGTAAAACATTGTTGCTGTCAGGCAAAATTTTTGCCCAGTAGCTGTCATTTTTAAAATCCATGACCCTGCCATAATGATTTAAGGTTTTAAATGGGAGCTTGCCAAAAGGCATGAATTTATCCGTGGCGTCCAATAGAAACACTTGATCGTCTATTTTTAAGTAAGCCAAGCAATAATTGAAATCTGACATTACTGGGTGGGTCTGCTTGGGGAGTCCAGATTCTCGGGTAGATAATAGCATAAGATTGGTTGGTAGGCCTGCCGAGTTTAATAGGTTGATCAAGGTCATATTAATTTCACTGGCGCTTCCGGAACGTTTCTCAAAGGCATCCTTTACCCTAGCCTTTCCGTATACTCCGTACTTACCGTTCCATGTATAATGGGACCGTACAAATTTATAGATGTTTAGGGCCTTTGTCAACGAGTCTTGCTCTAAGAATAGTGCTTCGGGAACATGTTTTTCAAAAAAATTGTTTTTGGTCAATTGGCGTCCTATATCCTTGTCGCTTTTAAACTCTTTATCCACATCTTCCCAAGACTGTGTGTATTTATCTATAACACCATCAAACCTGTTGTGTTTGGCCAATTCAAAATCTAAGCGTGCTTTATAATTTCTTTCAGATAGCATGAACTCCTTTTCGCTTTTAAATGCAGGAACGTCTTTCATGGAATATTTGAGCACCTCGCAATCTGCAATTTGGGAGTAACCGGGGACTTCAAAGCAGTTTTTCTTGATGCTCGCATCATTTATGTCCAAAGTTAAGTTCCCAATAAGGGTTCTGTTGTAGACATAATTGCCAGGTATCTGGGCGTTGTATTCACTGTGTATTTTTGGAATATCAGACTGAAAATCCCAGCCTGTGAGGTTGAAGAAAAACGGAGAGATAATTTGATAGGAATACTCTAGGATACAGCCTTCTTCTAACTTAGGGAAGGTAAATGTCTGTTCTTTCCAATGCTCATTTAAATCGTTTTTGAAAAATTCTGATGCCCTTACGGGGTATTTTATTCCGTTTAGGTGGGTAACCGCTTTAATTTTCTCTATTTTTTCTTCGGAGGTTTTCCCTTTGTACAAGGGAATGGAAATAGTCCCTTGGTCAAATCCCCTTTTATCTAAAATTTTTATTTTAACATGGTACTCCTTTATCAATCTAATATAGTTGTCAACAACCTTAAAATAATTGTCGCCCTTTTCATATAATACCACCGCAAAGGCGCTGGAGTCTTTTTCGTAGATTTTTAGGTTTCTCTCTGCTTGAGTGAGTTTACCAAATTCATCGGTTTGAGAAAAAGCGTTGAAGGAGATGAGTAAGAAGAGGAAGCTAAAAATTCTTAACTGTACCATGGAGTGTCTTTAGGTCTCCAATCTAACTTAAAGAATAAAGGGGGCTAAACAAATTCGTTCATCGGAAGAAAATAGGGGTAGGATGTTGCCAACTCAGCACGAAAGTTATGATTGATGTTATTTAATGAGATAGCTTAGGTTTTCCTTTAATATAAACTGCCCAAATACAAATGCCTCCAATAAGTAAGAACAGTAAATCTATAAAAAGTACCTCGGTAAGACCTTTCTGGTAGCTAAACCAAGGCCAGAGTCCGGTTGCAAAGCCATTGCAGAAAGGCACCAGTATGCTTAAGATTCCCCCGGAAATGAGACAGTATTTATTGGTAAAGTTGATGTTCTTTTTAAGGGTGAAGAACAGACTCGCTACCAACCAACTTAAGAAATAGACTTTGTAAATAAACCCTTTTTCCGCGCCCCAAATTTTTACCGCACAAAAGCTTACTGCTGTAACCGGAAGCATGCTCAAACAAATGGCCATATAAACATTGGCTACCTGATTGTTGAATCTCATTTTTTTCTCGGAAATATGATTTTTATTTCGGGCCACCATCCAAATCATGATTCCTGAAAGAATAACGATACAAGAAATAAGTCCCAGCCAAAAAGAAACAATCCGGAGACCAATTCCGCCGTAATCGCCTAAGTGCAACCGAAACAATACGTTTTTGACCCCATCCAAATAGCGGTTGTTTTCTAAGGGAATGCGTTCATCAATCAGTTTTTGATCCCTTATTCGGTAAATTCGGTAACCGGTGCCATTGAACTTGGTAGCGTAATTAAGATGACCACTCAATGCTACATGCATATTGGAATCATTATAATTAAAGATATGTACTTCCCCAAGATGAAAATTTTCCCAATCTTCAAGTGTTTTATTAATAAATTGATTAACCGTAGGTTCATTTTCTAGCGGTTGGTAGCTGTAGTCAAACTTCGGATGGGTATATTCCAAATCTTCAAAAAGGGCGTTCTGATCGCCCCTATAAAGGGTCATAACCGGGGTAGCATGAGAATACCCTTTAATAGAAAAAAGGCCCCGGTGACTGCATAAATAAATTGAAAGGGAAATCCTATGAGTCCTAAAGCGGTATGGGCATCGGTCCATAGCGTTTTAAGTTTTGCCCAGGGCCTAAAAACATAAAAATTGCTTACTATTTTGTCCCAATGGATCCATAGGCCGGTAAGTAGGGCAAATAGAAAAAAGAGGGCTACAAAGCCGGATAGATACCTGCCATATGGGTAGGGAATCTGGTCTAGAAAGTGTAATCTGTAGAGAAACTCGCCCAAGCCATAATTGGTGGCGTAGGTGGACTGTGATAAATCTTTGATGTCAAGGTAAAAATTCTTTCTTTCTTGAGCCTGTTGCGGAGCCAAGGAATCTTTTGAGGCTGTTAAATGGACGTTGATATTTCGCTCGTTGTAATATCTTGAAATTTCGATTTCTCGGCCTTGGAGTTCATTATCTAACGATATATGCCTAAGGTAACTATCGATATCTTCAGGAATTTGTTCTTGACTCTCCGCATGGTGACCTCTTTCCCACATGGCAATTTCATCTCTAAAAAAAGAAAAAGAACCGGCAAAGAAAATTACATAAAGGGCTACGCTAATGATAATTCCGCTAACGGTGTGGGTGTGGAAAAGGATGTTATAAATTCTACGTTTCATGAGGGAAGTCCTAAGTAGGTGATTAGCGAAAATATGAGGGTTGCTAAGATGTATATGCCCCAAATTTTTAGTCCATTTTTAGCCATAAAGGCCAACATCATCAGAACTACCCATAGAATAAAGGCTGTAAAAGTGCTAGTGATGATTACGGTTACTTGGTCAAACCAGACCGCTAGGGCAAAATGAAAGCTAAGGGTGACCAATAATCCTCCAAAAATAGCGGCAGTAATTGTTGCCAATCGATGGCTGAATTTTGGATTGAGGTATTTAGGGTTGGCCGGCATTATAGAAACAGGTTTTCAGTTATTATAAGCAAGGTCAGACCAAGTAAAAGAGGCAACGGGCGCAGTATTTCTAGAGGAGCAAGAAGGATAATCGAGCTGGCAACGGTCATTAAGAGGATGATAAAGATGAAAATTCCGGAGGCCCAACCTAACTGCTGTGTACAGATGATAAGGGCCAAAAGAAGTACGAACAAGCCCATACATTTGAGAGATACCCGATGTCTACCCACATATTTTTGAATCAATTCGGAGTTGTTCTTACTTGTTTTTGCCGAGGTCACATAGTTTAGGTAAAAACCTATAAAAATGAGAAGGGTTGATATGGTCCACATAAAATAGTAATGGTTAGCCTTCCCCAGAAATTTTTCTTCTGGGGAAGTAACTAACTAAGATTAGGATTAAAAAGAATAAGCTACGGTCACTCTACCGTTAATCCCCGGTTCTGATTGCCAGTAGATATAACTTCCGTAGTTGGCCCCAGCATAGAGGTATTCGTCAAGTATATTGTTTACGTTTATTTGTACACGGAACTTATTATTGTGCCATGAAAGGGCTCCATCCATTCGAAAATAGTTAGGTAAATCTGATTGGTTATCGGCTGCCCAGGCCCAAGTACTTCGGTCAACTTGGTATTGGTAGCCCAAAGAAATGCCAAAACCGTTCAATTGGGTTTCTGGCGCAAAGGCGTAGTTCAACCAGCCATTGCTTACGTGTTTGGCGTGACCGGCTACCAGGTTTCCAGATTTGTCCTCCACATTGGTATTGGCATAATTCAAGATGAGGTTTAATCCCGGAGTGATTTCACCTTGCATATCAAATTCAATTCCTTTGGATTCAATTTCGCCGGAATAAATGCTGAAATTTTCATTGGGGAAAGCGGGGTCGCTTACCAATATCTTGTTCTTGTTGATTTTGTAAACTCCCAAGGAGGCTTGCAAGCGTCCGTCAAAGAAATTCCCCTTTATTCCTCCTTCAACGTCTTTTCCGTTTACGGGGTCGTTTAAAATTTCACCATCTGAGCTAAAACCGCTCTGGGGAAGGAATGATTCATCGTAAAGTGCAAATACGGTCAGGTTGGGGATAATATCGGCACTTAAACCTACTCTCGGGGTTACCACATTGTCCGTCTCCGTTTGGCCAAGCGAAAATAGGTTCGAGTACCTGCCAGCAAGGGTCAATCGAATCTTTTGGTCTAAGAAGCCGAGCTCATCCTGTGCATAGTAGGACCTTAGGATACTTGAGCCATAGGGATTTCCACCGTTTCTTTCTTGCACTGGAACACTTCTGTCAAAGTTAGTGTCCGGACTATCCGTATAAACCGGATTAAAAACATTGAACGGAACCGTGGTGTCTACAATGGAAAGCGCATTCCAATCTGCCCAATACCGTTTATCGCTGTAATCAAAACCCCCCATTATTTTATGGTTGACTCCAAAGGTGTTGAACTCCCCATTTACGTACAGTTGGGCATATTTACCCCTAGAGAGGGCATCCCATTGTGATGTGTAGCGAACGGCATCTCCATTTTCGGCCATGGAAATGAGCCAGGTGGAATTTCCGGTTTGATCATACCTTAAATACGCCAGTTGTCCGTGAACGCTCCATTTATCTGAAAATTCATGGTCAACATTGGTGAAAAAAGTAACTTCTTGGATATCCGTAACCGGGTAATCGTTATTGGTGAATTTAAAGTCCCTTGGAAGGCTGGCGTAACCGGCACTTGCGGGTGCAAAAACGTAGGCAGAACCTAGGTACGACTCGGCTTGCTGCAAATTGGCTTCCGTAGTTATGGAAGTCTTATCGGAAAATTTATAGGTCAGGGAGGGTGCAATGCCATATCTGGCGGCATCCTCGTTTCCGCGGTGGCTGTCCGAGGTTTGATACATGGCATTGAACCTACCTAGAAGTTTGCCATTGTCCGTGAGCTTTCCGCCCACATCGACAGTACTTCGATAGAAATCGAAACTACCTGCAGAAACCGAGGCATTCACTATAAATTCTTCGGTAGGTTTCTTGGTCACTACGTTGTAAAAACCCCCAGGCTCACCGGCGGCCATCATAAATCCTGCCGGACCTTTTACAAATTCTATTCTTTCAACCGTATTCATGTCTTCCGCTAGCGGACCCCATGAATCCTGAACGTTTACGCCGTTTCTAAAGGCAGGTAAACGAAAACCACGCATGTTGATTCTGGCAAAATTTCCCCAATGTTCTAGCATGGTCACACCGCTCACGTTACGAGTAAGTCCGTCCATAATTGTGGTCACTTGTTGGTCCTGTAATAGATTTTTTCCAATGACTTGGATGTTTTGTGGTAGTTTGACTAATTCAGTTTTTAACCGAAGGGATTGTGAAGGTTCGCGCTCTAAAAACTTGTCTTGGTGGCCTTCCACGATGACTTCGTTCAGTTGTTCTTGCTTTTCGGTAAGTACTACATCGGGTATTTGGGTGATACCGCTGGGGTTTAGGGTTATCGACTTACTTTCGGTAGTATAACCAATGGAAGAAAAGATTAAAGTGATTGATTTCTTATTACCAGTGGCAAGGTTGTATGCGCCGTTTTCTTTCGTGGTCGTCCCAATCGTAGTATTTTGTATCAATACCGTGGCATAGGGAATTGGCTGGTTGTCTTGGTCAATAACATGACCTTGAATGGTATTTTCTTGCGCATAGCTAAAAGCAGCTAGAAGGAAAAAGGGTAGAAGGATGTTTTTCATCAATTGCATTATATTTATTTGGTTTAAATCTAAATAACAATGCAAATGTATGTTCTAAATCGAATTATAAAAAATTATTTAGAATAATTATAAATAAAAAGTTAAAACAGATTGATTTCTAGCATGTTGCTGATTTCTAAAGGGAATTAACGGTGGCCCTAATGGCTGTTAAATCGGTTAAAACCTTTTCTAGAAGGCTAAGGTCAAGCATATTAGCACCATCACTTTTAGCATTGGCAGGGTCAAAGTGGGTCTCCATAAAAATACCGTCTACTCCGGCAGCAATACCTGCCCGGGCCATGGTGCCTATCAAGGCTGGCCTACCGCCGGTGACGCCCGAAGTCTGGTTCGGTTGCTGTAAGGAGTGCGTAACGTCCAAAACTACTGGAGCATATTGTTTCATGGTGGGTATGCCCCTAAAGTCAACAATCATATCTTGATAGCCAAACATGGTGCCACGATCGGTAATCCAAACATTTTCGTTTCCGGAATCGGTTACTTTGGTTACGGCGTGTTTCATGCTTTCCGGAGACATGAACTGTCCTTTTTTTAGATTGACTACCTTTCCGGTTTCGGCAGCGGCTATCACCAAATCCGTTTGTCGTACCAAAAATGCGGGAATCTGTAAAACATCTACGTATTCCGCGGCCATGGAAGCATCGGAAATTTCATGTATATCCGTTACAGTAGGCACCTCAAACGTTTCGGATACCTTTTTTAAAATTTTTAATGCTTTTTCGTCTCCAATTCCCGTAAAGGAATCTACTCTGCTTCGGTTTGCCTTTTTGAAACTTCCCTTAAAAACATAGGGTATTCTAAGCTTATCGGTTACCGTAACAATTTTTTCGGCAATACGTAAGGCCATTTCCTCTCCTTCAATGGCGCAGGGGCCCGATAAAAGAAAAAAATTATCGCTATTGGCGTGTTTTATTTGAGGAATATTTTGAAGTTGCATAGCTTAAAATTTGTACAAAGATACTATTTAAAAGAGCTATTTGATAGGTATAAAGATGGAATGAAATTATTTCTAATAAGCGAAAGCGATTGGTGCAATAATTGATATTGCCATGTTGGAAATTATATATCTTCACTTCATGAAAAAAACAATACTGCTGGCACTTTTTGTAAGTGCTTTTTTTACTTCTAAGGCCCAGACCGATAAACTGGTAGAAAGGGGGTTATTCAGGTTAAATATAGTGGCTCCGGGGGCTTCCTATGAGCTGGGTTTAGGTAAACGATCTACGCTAAATTTTGAAGCAATTTTGGTTCCCTTGTCCGAGCGAGTTTATGGAAGTACAGATAATTTTGAAATATTTCCCGCATTGGGGGCGGAGTATAGATATTATACCAATATGAGAAGGAGGATAGGTAAAGGAAAGAATATAAGGGGTAATAGCGGTAATTACGTCTCTTTTTTAAACCAAGCAATTATTGCAGCCCCCATATTGGGGAATATAGAGCACGATACCCCGGTTTCCTACATTGGGGCGCTCAATTACGGAATTCAGCGAACTAGGCCTAAAGGCTTTTATTGGAACGTGTCTTTTGGTCCCGGTGTAGGTATTACCGAATCCGATTTTGGCCCTGCGGTCTTGATAGATACAAAATTGGGTTGGGTGGTTAAAAAGATTCGATAAAATAACTCTCTCAAAATCAATCACATAAAAATAACATCAACTTCGTTGAAGACTAGAAAATTAGCAGTATCTTTGCGCGCTCAAAAGAGGGCTGTACCCTTTTAATTTTTTATTATGTCTACAACAAAGAATATTGCGATTATCGCGCACGTTGACCACGGTAAAACCACCCTGGTAGACAAAATTATGTACCACTGCCAGTTGTTCCGTGAAAACGAAAATACTGGAGACCTGATCCTTGATAACAATGATTTGGAAAGGGAACGAGGTATTACCATTACTTCAAAGAACGTTTCCGTAGTTTACAAGGATACAAAGATTAACATCATCGATACTCCCGGTCACGCCGATTTTGGTGGAGAGGTGGAGCGTGTACTTAATATGGCCGATGGCGTATTATTGTTGGTAGATGCTTTTGAAGGTCCTATGCCCCAAACGCGTTTTGTGCTGCAAAAGGCCATAGATTTAGGTCTTAAGCCTTGTGTGGTCATCAATAAGGTGGACAAAGAAAACTGTACGCCCGAGGAGGTTCACGAAAAGGTTTTTGATCTAATGTTCGAGTTGGGTGCCGAAGAATGGCAGTTGGATTTTCCAGTGGTCTATGGTTCTGCCAAAAACAACTGGATGAGTGAGGATTGGAAAAAAGAAACGAAGAATATTGAACCTTTGCTGGATATGGTCATCGAGCATATTCCAACCTTTAAACCTACCGAGGGTAATACGCAATTGTTGATTACCTCACTTGACTTTTCTTCCTTTACTGGAAGGATTGCCATTGGTAGATTGCAAAGAGGTAGCCTTAAGGAAGGTCAGCAGGTATCTTTGATAAAGAGAAACGGGTCTATTGTAAAGTCCAGGATTAAAGAACTTTTTGTTTTTGAAGGATTAGGTAGAAAGAAAGTGGAGACCGTTGAAGTAGGGGATATTTGTGCTATTGTTGGTATGGACGGTTTTGAAATTGGCGATACCGTTGCCGATATTGAAAACCCCGAGCAACTACAGACCATAGCCATTGATGAGCCTACCATGAGTATGTTGTTTACCATCAATGACAGTCCATTTTTTGGTAAGGACGGTAAGTTCGTAACCTCAAGACACATTAAGGAACGTTTGGAGAAAGAGTTGGAAAAGAACTTGGCGTTACGAGTGAAAGAAACGGATAGTGCCGATAAATTTTTGGTATTTGGTCGTGGGGTGCTTCATCTTTCCGTGTTGATCGAAACCATGCGGAGAGAAGGCTACGAGCTTCAGATCGGTCAACCACAGGTTATTATCAAGGAGGTTGATGGTGTTAAGTGTGAGCCTGTAGAGCAATTGACCATTGACTTACCTGAAGAAGTTTCCGGTAAGGCGGTGGAAATGGTATCTATCCGTAAAGGAGAAATGGTTAGTATGGAAACCAAGGGTACCCGTATGATCTGTGAGTTTATTATTCCTTCCAGAGGTATCATAGGTCTAAGAAACCAATTGCTAACGGCAACGGCAGGGGAAGCTATTATGTCCCATAGATTTATTGAGTATCAACCTTTAAAAGGAGATATTGCAGGAAGAATCAATGGCTCATTGGTATCTATGGAAACAGGTACGGCTATTCCTTATTCCATAGATAAGCTTCAGGAACGTGGTAAGTTCTTTATCGATCCGGGAGAAAATATCTATGAAGGTCAGGTAATTGGAGAAAACTCGCGCCAAGATGATATGACGGTGAATGTTACAAAGACCAAAAAGCTTTCTAACGTGCGTTCAGCAGGAGCTGATGATAAGGCGAAGATTGTACCTGCGATCAAGTTCTCCTTGGAAGAGGCTTTGGAATACATACAAAAAGATGAATATGTGGAGGTAACCCCTAATCACCTAAGATTGAGAAAGGTGTTTTTAAAGGAGGTTGACCGGAAACGGAATAAAATTGCTTAAAGAGGATAGCCCTGATTTTATCGGGGCTTTTTCTTTTTTAAAAAATCGTTAAATCCTTACTAATAATTCAAAATCAAAGTGTGAATTTTTGCACTTTGATAATTCTTAAAACAGTAAGATTTATTTAGTTCTTCTTGCTCCAGATTATATCTACCTTAAAGCTGTCAACTTAACTCAAATTAATTAATATGCAGCTTAAAGGAAAAAAAGTTCTCATTACCGGAGGGTCTAGGGGAATAGGAAAATGTATGATTACCGAACTCGTAAAACATGGGGTTCAGGATATTGCCGTCATAGGTAGAGATAAGGATAGTCTCAAGGCACTTCGCGAAGAATTTGAATCGGTAAATTTTTTATTCGTTAGGGGCGATGTTGGGGATATCAACGCCCTTAGGGAAATATCGTCCAAGGTTGAGGATGAATGGGGTTCCTTGGATGTTTTGATCAATAATGCGGGAGTTGTTTCTGCAGGACCCTTGGATGAGCAATCCGATGAAGATATCTACGATCAAATAGCCGTCAACCTTACGGCAGTGGTAGTGATAACCAAATACTGTATTCCTATTTTGAAGAGGTCCGATGATGCGGCTATTTTGAATGTATCTTCTGGATTGGGGCTTATAGGAATGCCCTTCTACTCTGTTTATGCAAGTACAAAGGCAGCGGTAAGACAATTCTCGGATGCTATTAGAAGGGAATTGGAGCCTGATCATATTTCGGTTACTTGTGTGTATCCCGCAGCTACGGATACGGATATGATGACTACTTCCAAGGCGCAAAATATGGACACTCCAGAGCATGTTGCCGAAAAATCGATAGAAGGACTGATCAATAAAAAACTTCATGTAATTTTTGGCGGGGAAGAACGACTACAAGAGAGTAAATTAAATTTTGAAAGCCCCGAAAAGTTGGATGCCAAAATTGCCGAGAGCTATGATGAAAGGCGAGAGGCAAGTTTAGAGCATAAATCCATGTAGTTCACTTTTTTGGGGCCTTAACCTTTTGAATAAAATCACTTTGAAAAACACACTATGGGCCTTACCTGTGCTTGGCTTTTTAATTTTTGCAGGTTGTAATTCCGAAAAGAAAAAACCCGATACTAACAGTACCACAACTCAGGTGCAAGAAGATAAAGAAGTGGGTTCGGTTCCAGATAAATGGATTGATAATAGGGTTGGTAAAGCAAAAGCCCGATTGTCTTCAACAGCGGCAGGAAAGGTTGTTTGGCAGGCAATGGAAGCCCATGGGGGATTAAAAAGATGGTTTTCCAACGGAGCTCTCTCCATGAGGTTCAATTATCAGCCATTGGATGATAAGCCCGTAAGAGACAGCTATCAAACTATTGATGTATGGAGAAACAGGGCCAAGCACACGAGTGTTGAGGATTCTACAGCACGTTTTGGTTGGACAGGGGAAAAGGCCTGGGTAAAAGCGAAAGATAGCACCGCTTTTGCCTATGATACCAAATTTTGGGCGTTAACACCTTTATACTTAATGGGCCACCCGTTTATTTTGGATGGTGAGGGCGTGAATCTAGATTTACTTTCACAGGCGCAATACCAAGGAAAGACCAATGATGTTGTGAAGGTTACCTTTGACGCCGGTACCGGTGATGCTCCCGATGATTACTATATACTGCATTTTGATGCGGAAAGTCATTTAATTACAGCAGTGAGGTACATTGTTTCCTATCCTGAATATTTTAAGGATGGAGGGCACAATCCGGAAAAATTTATGGAAGTAGAAAAGTTGGTAAATGTAGAAGGAATTTTACTGCCCAGCGGATTTAAGACCCATTGGACAAAAGATGGACTTCCTGGGGAATACATTACTAAAATTGATATAAGTGAAATGCATTTTGATGCTACGCTTCCCGAAGATTATTTTGAAATCCCAGAAGATGCCAAAAGCCTTTAATCTATAGGGATATTGTGCATGGCTGCGGCAGCGGCTCCAATAATACCTGCATGGTTTTGAAGCTGTGCAGGTCTTACCGGGGTTTCTATCTTAATATACTTTTTAAATTCATCAAAATCCTTGGATGCACCGCCTCCCAATAAAATAAGGTCTGGGGCAACCAGTAATTCTACATATTTCAAGAACTTATTAAACCTTTTGCCCCATTTCTTATAGGACAATCCTTCCCTGTCCTTTGCGGAACCTGCGGCCCAAGTTTCAATTTTCTTATAGGATTTATAGGGTATTTGACCCAACTCAAAATTGGGAATCAACCTTCCATCAAGAAAAGCACCACTACCAAGGCCCGTTCCAATGGTTATCATAATTACCAAACCTTCTTCTCCTTTACCAATTCCGTAGGTCATACAGGCATAACCAGCAATATCGGCATCGTTTACCACCGTAAAATCCAGACCTGTGCGCTCCTCAAATAATTTTTCTACATTGACACCTAACCAGCTTGGGTCTAAATTACCGGGAGACTTGCATATTCCTTTCTTGATTATGGTTGGGAACCCACAGCCCACTTTTCCTTTGTAATTAAAGTGTGCCGTAATTTGAGCAATGACATCTGCCATTGCCTCAGGAGTGCGCGATGGGGGCGTAGGAATACGGAAGCGTTCAGTTGTCATTTCGCCGGTTTCTATATTGACCATACCGCCTTTTATTCCTGAACCACCTACATCAATTCCTAATATTTCCATTATGCTTAATTCTATTTGGATGGCAAATTAACAAAAACTTTTGATAGAAAAGAACCTTTTGGAGTCAATGGCTGTCTAATTGGTGTTATCGTACAAACCCGTATTTCCCTGTGATAAAATAGGCATCAACCTATCCACTATTTTATGATTTTCCTTGGCAATATTGGTGCTTTCATTTTGGCTTTGGGTGTGATCGTATAATTCAATTACCGGTTTCTGTTCCCTATAATATTTGGTCAATCTATATTTTGGGGTTCTAAGGGTAATTCCATTTTTAAAATAGCTATAGGCATAGGGTTTGTCCGAGTTATTTTCGCCCCTGAGCAGAGCCATCAAACTTATGCCATCCAAGGTTGTTTTTGGCTTCAATTGAGCCATTTCAAGGATGGTGGGGTAAAGGTCAACACTTTCAACTATTTGGTCGATTCTTTTGGGTTGGTTTTCTATTGAAGGCTCTTTAATAATCAGAGTGCTTTTTAGGGCATTTTCAAAAAGGGTATGTTTTCCCCACATGCGTTGGTCTCCCAAGTGCCAACCGTGATCGCCCCAAATGATGATAACCGTATTCTTGTCCAAACCGGATGCTTTTAATTCCTTCAATAACTTTCCTATTTGTGCATCCGTATAGCTTACTGCGGCTAGGTACGCGTGCCTGAGTTTTTTAGCATAGGTTTCGGAAACGGGCTCTTCCAAATTTGCTTTTTCCTCTCCCAAGGCATATTGGTTAAATTCTCCGTTGTTGTTGTAACTTGCCAAATCCACGTTTTTTAGCAAGTGTGGATTGTCAGATACTTTAATTTTGTCCCTGTCATAAAGGTCCCAATACTTTTTGGGCGCATTAAAGGGTAGGTGGGGCTTGAAAAAGCCAACCCCTAAGAAGAAGGGCTGTTTGGAGTTCTTTAGTTCCTTTAATTTTGAAACTGCGAGGTTGGCCGTGAGGCCATCTGGATACCCCTCATCATCTGTATTTCCAGCTTCGTAGGGTTTTACTTGTTTCTTTAGGCTCTGTCTATTTTCGCCATTGGCGTACGCAAAAAAGGCGTTCCACCCGGTGGACCATTTTCCGGCGTTGAAATGCATTTCGGACCAACTATGGGGAAGCTCTCTTTTGGAGGAAGGTTTTTCTTCATATTCGTATAAATATCCATCTGCCGAGTGAGCTATTTTACCAATGCCAACTGTATGATAACCGGAAGTCTTTAATTGATGGATAAAACTTTCCGGAACATCGCTTTCTGGTTTATCCGAAATTTCCTTTTCAATTGCCCTATTGCTCAAATGTATTTTTTTATAGGGCCTCCTACCGGTTAAAATGGAATGTCTTGATGCGCCACAGGTAGGTACCTGTACATAATGATGGGTAAATAGCGAACCAGTATTGGCTAAAGCATCCAAATTTGGGGTAATGGCCTGTGAGCCTTCATGTACTCCCAGTTCATTTCTTAAATCGTCTACGGCTATAAAAAGTATGTTGGGTTTTTCTTGTGATTGGCAAGGCAACCAAAAAACGAGAAAAAGGAGTGTTAGGATTATTGAACGGTTATTGTGCATGGTCTTTTGGGTTGAAAGCCAAAAGATACTAAAAAGGATATTTAAATAAGGTCACCGTTTTCTTGTAGGACATCAAAAATGAGGGTGTCCACCTCTGAAACCTTTTCGCGATCCTCATATCCCAACCATGCTATTTCCTCAATTTTGTCATGAGGTTTTAGGTCTCCTAAATAATTGGCGGCATAGCACGTCATTCTAACCAGTATTCCGGGTTTATACCCGTCTGCCTGTGCTTCAAAAATACCCACAAAATTCATCGTTGGGAGTTCAATGTCAACGTTGAGCACTTCTTGAATTTCCCTATGTAGGGTTTGTGCATCGGATTCCCCCTTTTTTCTGTTTCCTTCCGGAATATAAAATTTACCACGACCCAAATTTCTGGTCACCAGAATCTTTCCGTCCACAATATGTATCCAAGCCAGTTTGTCAATGATATTGGCGGTAGGTTCAATGTAATAGTCTATGGAGTTCAGGCTATGGTTGGGGTCAATGATGTCCAATATTTTATCAATGAAGCGTCCCTGCCAAGTAAGGGTTTCTAATTTTTTGTTTCGTCCCAGGGCACTGGAAATGGTTTCATCCCTATTCCCAAATTTATACCCTCCGGGTTTCATCCAAAGTAAATTGAGCAGGTGTTGCATGAGCACGTTGCCCAGTTGGTCCACTGAAATGGCTATTTTAAGAAAGAATTCCCCGGTACCTTTAAAACCCTGTTTAAAAAGCGAATGAAGAATACCATAAATGAAACCTAAAGGTCCCGTAATGAGGATAAGCACTATGGAAATAACAAAAAGGAGTGCGCCAATAAATGGATGTACCTTTTTGTCCGTGGTATAGGTGCGTTTTTTTAGAATCATTTTGGATTTTTATACGGCTCTCTGTACTACTTCAAAAATTTTGTTTCCGTCGCATTTGAGGGTTTTGGACGGATATTTAAGGATGAGGGCATAGTCATGGGTAGCCATTAAAATGGATCTACCGGCCTTATGAATTTCCTGCAGCACTTTCATTACTTCAACGCTGGTCTGGGGGTCAAGGTTGCCCGTTGGTTCATCTGCAAGAATAAGCTCGGGGTCGTTGAGGAGGGCGCGGGCAATGGCTATCCGTTGCTGTTCCCCTCCGGATAGTTCATGTGGAAATTTAAAACCTTTTGTTTTCATTCCCACTTTACCCAAGACGTCTTCAATTTTTTGCTGCATCTTTGGCCTGTCCTTCCATCCAGTGGCTTTTAAAACAAAAAACAGATTATTGTTAATGTTTCTATCCGGCAATAACTTAAAATCCTGAAAGACAATTCCAATTTTCCTTCTCAAATAAGGAATTTCTTTTTCCCTGAGTTTTTTCAAGTCGAAACCCACAATACTACCCGTTCCTTTTTTTAAGGGTAAATCTCCATACAGGGTTTTCATAAAACTACTTTTGCCGCTTCCGGTCTTTCCAATAAGGTATACGAATTCACCTTTTTGAACATCTAGGTTCACCTCATTTAGTACAAGGCTGTCTTTTTGAAAAATAGAGGCGTCTTTTAGCTCTAAAATAGTTTCCGACATAGTTGGGGCGCAATGTTTTACTTTAAGTTAGGTAGTTGATCTAAGTTACTTTGACTTTTATTTAGAAACCCGGGCCAACTGTTTTTGTTGATATAAAAGTAATAAGTGAATGTTAAACCCATAGGGAGTCTTCTAAAAAACTTTTTCTTTTGTTAGGTTTTATTTAATGGACCAAATATACTTTGGTACAATATTCGACGTTATTAAAATTAATAATAAGGTTAGTTGAACACTATGCTGAAAAGAATCACCGCTATGGTTCCCGTTTTCTTGGGAGCTGTTTTTCTATGCTCTGCTCAAGAGACAAAAATCTATACACACGATCAAAAGGAATATCAAGATGCGCTGGCACTGTACCACAATGAGCAGTACCAAGCGGCCCAATCTATTTTTTCAAGAGTAAAAGAGTCTACCAATGACTTGGAAACCAAGGCCAATAGTGCATATTACGAAGCCAATGCAGCGGTACGCTTAAACCAATTAGGTGCTGATAGGTTAATGGAAGATTTTGTGGAGAAATACCCAACCTCAACCAAAAGAAATTCAGCTTTTGCAGATGTTGCGGAATATTATTTTGAAACAGGAAAATATCCATATGCCCTTAAATGGTACAACAAGGTAGACCAAGGAGCGCTTTCCAGAAAGGAAATGGACAAGTTTAATTTTAATTATGGATATTCCCTTTTTTCCAGCGGAAAACAAAAGGAAGCGGAGCGTTACTTGCAAAAAGTAGAAAACTCGCAGGTGTACGGCTCGCAGGCAAAATATTATCAAGGTTACATCGCATATCAGCAAGACGATTATGAAACGGCCAATCAAAGGTTCGATGAAATTAAAGATCCTGAAATCCTAGAAGAGAAGATGGACTACTACCAAGCGGATATGAATTTTAAACTTGGTAAGTTTGAAGAAGCCATTGCTTTGGCCAAAAGACAACTTGCGAAAGGAGACCGCAACGAGAAATCTGAACTTTCCAAAATAATTGGGGAGAGTTACTTTAATTTAGGCCAGTATGCCAATGCCATTCCTTACTTGGAAGATTATAAAGGAAAAAAGGGCAAGTGGAATAATACTGATTTTTATCTCCTAGGGTATTCATATTACAAACAGGGCGATTATGCCAATGCCATTCAACAGTTCAATAAAATAATTGACGGTACCAATAGTGTGTCACAAAACGCCTACTACCATTTGGCGGAGTGTTATCTAAAGCTCGATAAAAAACAAGAAGCTTTGAATGCCTTTAGAAATGCTTCGCAGATGGATTTCTCTCCGGAAATACAGAAGGACGCCAATTTAAACTATGCGCGTTTAAGCTACGAAGTGGGCAATGCTTATGAACCGGTTCCACAGGTAATCACGGACTACTTGTCAAAATATCCAAATGATAGCCATACAGAAGAAATGCAAAATCTATTGGTGGACTCATACATTACTTCAAAAAACTTTGAAGGTGCCATGGCATTGTTGGAGAAAAATAAAAACTACGCAAGTAAGGAGACCTATCAAAAAGTAGCCTATTATAGAGGGCTGGAATTATTCATGAACGATGAATATGCTGCTGCGGCTCAAAACTTTCAAAAGTCCTTGGACAATGCCGAAAATTCACTTTTCAAGGCCAAGGCCAATTATTGGAAGGCTGAGGCAGAATATCTTTTGAACAATTACAACGCTGCCCTAAGTGATTATTTGGATTTTAAATCCAATCCTTCGGCTCAAAATACGGAAGAGTTCAAGGATTTGAGTTACAATCTGGCATACACTTATTTTAAACTTAAGGACTATGGGAATGCTATTGGTAGTTTTTCGGATTTCACTAGTCAAAATACAAGCAATACCCAAAAGTTATATGATGGGTACCTAAGACTTGGGGATAGTTATTTTGTGACCAGTAAATATTGGCCTGCCATAGAAACCTACAACAAAGCACTCGCCCTTACCGGGCCGGAAAAGGATTACGCGGCATACCAAAAGGCTATCAGTTACGGTTTTGTGGACAAAAGGGACTCCAAAATAGAGGAACTGCGCTCCTTTGTATCAAAATATTCACGGTCTACACTAAAGGACGATGCCCTTTTTGAGTTGGCTAATACTTTGGTTTCTGCGGGGCAGGAGCAACAGGGGTTACAGACCTATGACCGTATGATCAATGAATTCAAGGGAAGTTCTTTGGTGCCACAGGCGATGATGAGACAAGGTTTGGTACACTACAATGCCAATAGAAATGATCAGGCATTGAGCAAGTTCAAGTCTGTAGTTCATAATTTCCCCAATACCCAAGAAGCTATTCAGGCGGTTTCTACCGCTAAGTTGATCTATGTGGATATGGGCAGGGTTGACGAGTATGCACAATGGGTTAAGGGAATTGATTTCATTGAAGTTACGGACTCTGAGTTGGACAATGCAACATTTGAATCGGCCGATAAACAGAATCTAGAAGGAAAGAAGGATGCGGCCATTAAAGGATATGAAAAATATATAGAACAGTTTCCTAACGGACTTAACTCGGTAAAGGCGAATTTTAATTTGGCACAACTTTATTTTGCCAAAGGAGAAAAGGAGAAAGCGTTACCATACTATCAATTTGTGGCCGATAAATCTGGTAGTGAATATGCAGAACAGTCCTTAACAAGGGTCTGCGAGATATTGATCGGTAAACAAGATTATGCTACGGCTTTACCTTATTTACAGCGTTTGGAGGCACAGGCAGATATTCAGCAAAACCGAACCTTTGCGCAATCTAACCTGATGAAGGGCTATTATGGGCAAAAAGATTATAATAAAACACTTCAATATGCAGAGAAAGTACTGGCAACACCAAGTATAGACAATAGGATAAAGAGTGATGCGCACCTAATGATTGCCCGCTCGGCGATTGCAACAGGAAATGAGGCCAAAGCCAAATCAGCTTATGCAACCGTGCTAACCATTGCTACAGGCGCTACCGCTGCGGAGGCATTGTATTATGATGCCTATTTCAAGAATCAGGATCAGGACTATGAAGCTTCCAATATTTCGGTTCAGAAGTTGGCCAAGGATTATTCAAGTTACAAGGAATGGGGCGGAAAAGGGTTGATTATTATGGCCAAAAACTTTTACGCTTTGGGAGATGCTTATCAAGCCACTTATATTCTGGATAGCGTAATCACGAACTTTAGCCAATTTCCGGAAGTGGTAACCGAAGCAAAAGGAGAACTATCTATCATCAAGGCCAAGGAGGCACAAAGTAATTCATCCGTAAGAACAGATGGGCAGTAATAGAAAAATTACAACGGTGAGTTTAGTATCGGATATGAAAATTGAAAAGAGAACATTAATGAGAGAATATAAAATGCGTCAGCCCTTTGGTTTATTAATACTACTTTTTTTAGGTGCCTTACAGATAGTTTCCGCTCAAGAAGAGGAAGAAACGGATGATATTGGTACGGAAACAGTAACCGTAACCAAGGCGTATACCCCTACCATTTCAGACGCTTTTAAAATAAAGTCGGTGCCAAACTTGAACGATTCTATCGTTTTACAAAAAAAGAAAATAGAATATAGTATTTTTTCAGTTCCTGTAGCTTCTACGTTTACCCCGGCTAAAGGGAAAGCAAATGCAGTGAAGAAAACCCCTCCACCGGTACTTTATAACTCTTATGCATCTGCAGGAGGTGGTAATCCTGCTAATGTAATGGGTAAGTTTTATACCAGTAGGACCATTGATCGAGAATCTGGATATACCATAGGTTTGGACCATAATTCTTCTCGTGGAGACATAGAAGGTACGGCGTTGGACAACATATTTTCCAATACCAAATTGGATGCAAGTTATAGTAAAAGAGATCGTGATTTTAACTGGGGAGTAGATTTTGATTCCCAGCATCAATTATATAATTGGTACGGCATTGAAAATGGCGCGTTTACTGAAACAGAGGTAAATTCCATTGATGAAAGGCAAAATTATTACACCGCGGGCATTACTGGTAAAATTTCTATGGAAGATGCCTATTTTGAAGATGCCAAATTGCACTATAGACGTTTTTGGGACGCTGTTAAATCTGGAGAAAACAGGGCTGTTTTAGATGCAGGTTTGGCGTTTCCCGTAGCGGAAGAAGAACTTGGAATTAGGGCCAAGGTAGATTTTGTGAACGGTACATTTGAAAATTCCAGCCTTAACAACGAGAATAACGAACCGGGTATCAATTATAGTAATTTGCAGGTAGGTCTAAATCCTAACCTAAGGATGTTGGCTGATGGTTTGGTCCTAAACTTGGGAGTAAAATTGGTGTACGGTCTGGATTTGGAGAACAGTGATAGCAATTTTTATATATATCCTGCGGTAACGGCTTCCTATAACTTATTGGATGAATTGGCCATTGTGTATGGTGGGGTTGAAGGAGAACTAAACCAAAACTCCTATTATGGACTGGTAGGTGATAATCCCTACGTATCCCCGACCCTTACAATTCAGCCAACGGATAAACAATATGACGGGTATTTAGGATTAAAGGGGCAACTTCTTCCTAATTTAAGCTATAACGTAAAAGCTTCCTATACAGCAGAAAATAGAAAACCGCTCTACATGCTAAATCCACAGAATACCGTTCGTACGGATGAAAAGGGCTATTATTATGGCAATTCTTTCCATGTTTTTTATGACGATGTAAAGACCATTGGTGTTTTTGGCGAGTTGAATGTGGATGTGAACAGAAATTTTACTTTGGGGGTAAATGCAGAATATTTTAATTATAGTACCGAAACTGACAACCCGGCTTGGAACCTTCCAGAATTGACCGGCTCCTTGTTTATGGATTATCAAATTGGTGAAAAATGGTTTGCTGGCGCCAACCTATTTTATGTTGGAAGTAGAGAGGACCTAGCCTCCGTTGCCAATTCTTCAGGGATTCCTTCTTCGTTTACTTCGGAAATAGTGGAACTGGATTCTTTTTTTGATGCCAATGCGCATATTGGTTATAGGTGGACCGATCAGTGGTCTTTCTTCTTAAAAGCCGCCAACATAGCCAATAATAACTATTTAAGATGGGCAAATTATCCCGTTCAGGGATTACAGATCATGGGAGGGGCTACCTATAAGTTCGATTTGTAATAACAAGTATAATGTAGTTAGTTAACCGATTTTTATAGGTGCTCGTCTATCCTAAAGTAAGATAAGGTAGGGATTCTTTATTTTTGATTGTTTCTACAAAAAGTAAACTTTGCGCTATGATCAGTTTGGGTGAAACGCCATTGATAACCATATCTCTTTCCGTTTTAAAAGACTTTATTAAAAGCAGTAATTTCTTAAAGTTAGTGGTATTAGTAGGTCTGCTGGCAATCGTTGCCTGTAAATCTGATAGTGGTGGTGATTCTACTATAGATTTAGATTCTGATGGAGATGGTATCACGGATGAGCAAGAAGAGTTGAACGGCACCAACAAAAACAATCCCTGTGACCCAAAGCCTACCTCCGGTTATACGGGTTATGACGCCAATAGTACGGTATGGTTGGCTGCAGACTGCGATATTGACGGTATAAGCAATGCCCAGGAATTAACGGACGGTTCAGACCCTTTTTTAAACGAATCAAAAGATAGTGATGGAGACGGGATACCGGATTATTTGGAGGTTGCCAATGGGAGCGATGAGAACAACCCTTGTGACCCCTTACAAGAAGTTGGCTATGATGGTTACAATGCATTAAATTCAGTATGGGCTGCTTCTGATTGTGATGCTGATGGAGTTTCCAATGGAGATGAAGTAAGCGCCAGCACCAATCCCTATCTGGATGACACGGTGTATGCAGTGGCGGAATTTCTGCCAAAACTTTCTGAGTTAAAACTATTCAGGGGAAATATTGGCGATTTGCTTCCCAATCCTACCACGCATGAATATAGTTTAAGTACGCCACTGTATTCGGATTATGCGTATAAATTCCGGACCATATCCTTGCCCGAAGGCGCACAAATGACCTATGATGGAAGCGGACTTTTACAGTTTCCGGATAATACCGTTATCACCAAGACTTTTTATTACTACAACGACGAAAGAAATTTTGATTCGGGCAGAAAATTGATTGAGACCCGTCTTTTGATTAAAAAGAACGGAGTTTGGACAATGGGTAATTATCTTTGGAACGAAGAGCAGACAGAGGCCAATTTATCCAATAGTGCGCCAACGGTGCCCGTCAATTGGATAGACGGTAATGGGGCTTCCCAAACGGTCAATTATCAAGTTCCGTTTTCAATTAATTGTACCCAATGTCATAATGTAAATAGTACCCCGATCCCAATTGGGCCCAAGGCCAGGAATCTAAATTTTGAATACAACGGACAAAATCAGTTGCAATATTTTATTGATAAAGGCTTGTTAACGGGGGTACCGGCGTTATCGGAAATAGAGAGGTTGCCTGCTTGGGACGATTCCAATTTTTCATTGGCGCAACGTGCCCGAGCCTATATGGATGTGAACTGCGCACATTGCCACCAACCGGGTGGTAATCACAACGCAAACACGCCCGGAAGACCAGATTTTCGTTATGAAGTTTCATTAGCAGATGGTCTTTTTGTTGAATTTAAGGATGATATAAAAAATAGAACGGAAACCTTGCCGGCCTACGGTCCCTCCATGCCACAAATTGGTATCACCGAAATTCATACAGAAGGAATTGATCTTATTCATCAGTATATGGATACGCTGTAACGCGGTTAGGAATCCATCCACAAACTAATATTTCCTACATTTAGGGAGTTTTTGTCGCTCCTTCTATGTTACCTCGTTTACTTGTAGCTATTATTTTTGGATTTGGAACCTCATCTACCTTCTCGCAGAATTTGGTTCTGAATCCGAGTTTTGAAGCGTATACCCGTTGTCCGGAAAAACTAGGGAACTTTAACATTGATGTTGATATTTGGACTACCCCCACCGGTGGTTCTACTGATTATTTTAATGGGTGCAGTACAAAAATGGGTACACCCAAAAATTTTAATGGGGCTCAAGCTGCGGATTTTGGTAAAGGATATGCCGGACTTTATTTTTATGCTCCGGATGATTATAGGGAATACCTGCAGGCAGAACTTAAATCTCCTTTGGTGGCGGGAACCAAGTATGAAGTCTCCTTTTATGTAAGTCTGGCCGAAAAATCAGATTTTGCTATTAAAGAGTTTGGTGCTCTTTTCTCCAGCCATAAAATTGAAAGTGATACTAAAAAGGAGTTTTCCAAACGCTTGTGGTATGAACACAAGGAAAATAGTTATACCTACTTGGAAATGGGCTACAGTAATTTCTATTCGGATACCCAGGATTGGATTTTAGTGCATACCCAATTTGAAGCAAAGGGAGGGGAGCGTTTTATGATATTGGGCAATTTTAAAAATAATAGAAGAACTAGATTGTTCAAAACAAAGAAAAATGCCAAGCAGGGAGCATACTACTACATAGATATGGTGAAGGTGCTTGAAATTGAAGACTCACCCGGCAATAAAGAACAATTGGAAGGTGATTCTTTGGACAAGAAAGAGTTTAAGGTGGGCGAGACCCATGTTTTCAGGAATGTTCTCTTTGTTTTTGATGAATTTCATCTAACTGAACTAGCTCAAACAGAACTCCTGCAAGTCTTGGAGTACCTGCAGGATAATTCAAAAATCGGTATTGTTATCAATGGCCATACGGACAATGTGGGCTCTAAATCCTATAATAAAAAATTATCCCAAAAAAGAGCACGGGCGGTGGCGTCCTTCTTGCAAGAAAAAGGCCTTTCTAAAAATCGGATTTCCTGGAATGGCATGGGAGGTTCAAAGCCAGTATCCACAAACGATAGTGATGAAGGCAGAACCCTCAACCGCAGGGTTGAATTTATATTTCAAGAAATGTCTTCTAATTAAAAATTACTAGTAATCCGAGTACTCTGTTGGGTAGAGAAGTAATTTATCAGCCTTGTTCATGTTGTTTTTGTATTTGGGGTCGTGTACCAGCACGCCCCATTTATCCGAACTAAAAAATGCTTCCCATTTGGCATCTCTCGTTTCCATATCCGTGAATGTGGTCATGTACATTAAGTTGGGCATTCTATCACCAGATATAACTTCCCCGTAAAAAACCGCGTTAAATCCTAAGGATTCAAAGAGTTCTACTTCTCCGCCTGCATTGAACATATCCACTTTATTCCAATAAGTAGCCTCGGTGGGAGATTCGTAACTTCGTAGCTCATAGACTCTATCTTTCCTTTTCCCGGTAACCTTGGAGGCTCTCATTTGAGGCATTTCTCCAAATGCCCGCATCAAGGTAGAATTAATACGTTCATAGGGCGGGTTGTCATATTTGGCTTTGATGTAATCTTCCCCCGCAGCCATGTAGGTGGAGTCTTGGTCCAGTTTTTCCTCTAATTGCACAAATTGGTCGAGTGATGTAAATGGAATTAATACATAAATCTTATTTGCCAATAAATAATTGTTAGGTCTGTATTTGAAAACGCCCACGTTGTTGATTCCGGCCTTCTTGAGAGCGGGCAAATAAGCATTCTCCAGAAAGTTGTCCATCCTACTTTCTTGTTGTTCGTCTTTTAAAGTGTACATTTTTAATTGATAGTACTCCCTTTCAGTATTCTGGGATAGGCCTTCCTTTGCACACATAATAAAAAACAATGCTATGATGGCCAATTTGGCTGAGTTTAAAGTTTTCATTTGTTCAGTTTAAGTTTGAAAGTGAATAAACTTAATGAAGATGGGCCAATAAACCTATTGCAGGCCTTAATTATTTAAAGTTTGGCGAAGGAGATAAAATAGTATCTTTAAGAAAACTTAAAAATTAAATCCATGAAAAATGCTTTGAAGAAAATAGCTTTTGGTCTTCTTTGTTTGTCTTTTTTTTCGGTCAATTTGATTCAAGCTTCTAGCGAACAATCAAAATATTCTGATATAGAGTTTCGTAATCCGTTGATTGCGGATGGTCTTGTGGGCATTTGGAAATATACGGTGGTAAGTGCACCTCTTGAATATAGCTCAGGCGTCATAGTCATCAGCCAAAAAGATAAAGATTATGGAGTAGAAGTTGAATTGAGCGGAGCAACTTTAAAAGGTTACAATGTGCAGGTGGTCGGTGCCAAAATTACTTTTGATGTAAATGTGGAAGGAACTGTTTTCTCTGTAGCCTTAACTGCTGAGGGGGATTCTATATCTGGAGAAAGTTCTTCTTATGACGGTACCTACCAAATTACTGGTTCTAGAATCACCCCGAAATAAAAAAACTTACATCCGCCAACTATTTTTTACACCTCACTAATGATTAGATATTTTTTCCTTTCTATTGGCCTCATTTTTCTTTCTTGTCAACCTACCAAGCAAGAGGTAGATTTGCTGGTAATTAATGCTAACGTGTATACGGTAGATGAGAAATTTAATACCGTAGAGGCCTTTGCCATCAAGGAAGGTAAATTTGTAGCTGCAGGAACTACTAAAGAAATAACGGATAGATTTACGGCAGCTGAGGTCGTAAATGCTGATGGAAAAGCCATAACTCCAGGTCTTATAGATGCCCATTGTCACTTTTATCGATTGGGTCTGGACCAACAAACGGTAGATTTGGTGGGTACCAAAAGTTATCAAGAAGTATTGGAGAGGGTTCAGGCCTTTCAAAAGAAAAACCCCTCTAATTTTATCATTGGAAGAGGCTGGGATCAGAATGATTGGGAAGTAAAGGAATTTCCAAACAAAAAGGAGCTGGATGAACTATTTCCGGATACACCGGTTTCTTTAAGTCGTATAGACGGCCATGCATTATTGGTGAATTCTGCCGCTTTAAAATTGGCGGGAATCAATAATAATACCAAGGTTGATGGTGGTGAAATCGTCAAATATGGCAATGAAATTACGGGTGTTCTAATAGACAACCCTATGACGTTAATAGATTCCATAACTCCAGCACCTAATTTGCAAACAAGAATTAAGGCATTGAAAGATGCCGAAGCTATCTGTCTTTCTTACGGATTGACAACCGTGAACGATGCAGGGATAGACCGCTCTACCATAGAATTGATCGATAGCCTTCAGCAGATAGGTGAACTCAGTATTAGGATGTACGCTATGATCAGCAATAATCCAAAGGAGGTAGATTATTTTTTGGAGAAGGGTCCTGTTAAAACGGAGAAATTAAATGTGCGCTCAGTAAAAGTTTATGGCGATGGGGCCTTGGGGTCAAGGGGAGCTGCGTTAAAAGAGCCTTACTCTGATAAACACCAACATTTTGGCGCCATGGTAACTCCCGTAAATGAAATAGCGGATTTGGCAAAAAAGTTATCGGTAACCGAGTTTCAAATGAATACCCACGCCATTGGCGATTCTGCGAATGCGGTGGTTTTAAGGGCCTACAAAAATGCTCTTGAAGGGAAAACCAATAAAAGATGGAAGGTGGAACATGCGCAAGTTATTGATGAGGAAGATTTTGATTATTTTGAAAAAGGGATTATACCATCGGTACAGCCCACCCACGCTACTAGCGACATGTATTGGGCAGAGGACCGTTTGGGAGAAAAGCGCATACAAGGAGCCTATGCCTATAAATCATTACTTAACAAAGCCGGCATGGTGGCCTTGGGTACCGATTTTCCAGTGGAGCAAGTGAGTCCATTTCTAACTTTTTATGCGGCTGTGGCAAGACAGGATTTGGAACAATTTCCAGAGGGTGGTTTTCAGAATGAAAATGCCTTGAGTAGGAAGGAAGCATTGCGCGGTATGACTATATGGGCGGCTTACTCCAACTTTGAGGAAAATGAAAAGGGAAGTATTGAGCCCGGAAAAATGGCGGATTTTGTTATATATGAAAAGGATATGATGCAAGTACCCTTAACTGAAATTCCTAAAACAAAGGTGCTAGCTACTTATATTGGCGGAGTAAAGATGTAAGATTCCGAAAACTGCAAATAAAAAACCCAAGGCTTTTAGCCTTGGGTTTTGTGTATAGATAGTAAATAAATTACATTTTGGTAAAAGTGATAGGTACGGCTACTCTTGTTTTGTCCCAACCCATTACGAGTGATGCACCGTCTCCAGTTTCTTGAAAGGTAACGGAAAATTCTTCTAAAGAGTCACCTTCTGATTTAGAGATACCTGATACACGCGCAACATCTGCACTTTCATCATAGGAGTAAGAGCCCCATTGGTTCAAGTTTTTGTTAAGTACTACCGTCCACTCCTTTTCACCAGGAATAGTGAATAAAGAATAAGTGCCTGCCTTGATATCCTTACCGCCAAAATTGGCATCTGTGTAAAATGTAATTTCAGGAGCTTCGTTGGCACCCGTTCTCCAAACTTTGCCAGCGGGAGCAAGTTCTGCAAGGGAACGACCCTTTAATTGAGGTCTGCTATAAATAACCCTTACGGATTTATTGGCAACTTTATAGTCGTTGGGAAAAGACGCCATGTCCATAGGACTTTTGTCCAAACCGCTGAACTTCTGTGCGGTGGCATCGATTGAGAAAAACATGGCTATTGCCAAAAATGCGATAAGAGATACTTTTTTCATGATAAAATAAATGTTTTAATAAAACTACTTAGTTAACAATTTAATCTTTCCTAAAGAGTCGTTAAAATTACTCCTTCTTACACAATCTTCAATTTTTAAATGAATTAAAGTCTATTTTATACAGTTTGAATTGGAATTGATTTAAAAAGTTTCAATGTGTAGTTAAAAATTAAATAATGTTTTTTAATTGAAAGATTAGGTTCATCTTTGCTTTCAAATTACAAATAATCATTTTGTTATGTGTGGAATTGTATGTGCCTTTGATTTAAAGGAGAATTCAGATGTTTTAAGACCGCAGTTGTTAGAAATGTCTAAAAAAGTAAGACATCGCGGTCCGGATTGGAGCGGTATCTATGCAGATGAGAAAGCCATTCTTGCCCATGAGCGTTTGGCTATTGTAGACCCAGCTTCAGGAAAGCAGCCGTTGTTGAGTGAAAATGGAAAGTTGATTTTAGCTGCCAATGGTGAAATTTATAATCACCGGGAACTTAGAAAACAATTTGAAGGAAAATATAATTTTAAAACAGATTCTGATTGTGAGGTCATATTGGCCCTATATCAAGAAAAAGGGGCGGACTTCATAGATGAAATGAACGGTATTTTTGGTTTTGCCATCTATGACGCGGAAAATGATTCCTACTTTATAGCTCGTGACCATATGGGTATCATTCCACTTTATATTGGGTGGGATCAGAATGGAACGTTCTATGTTGCTTCGGAATTAAAAGCTTTAGAAGGAACGTGCTCTAAAATTGAATTGTTTCCTCCAGGTCATTACTTACATAGTGATGATGGTGAGTTCAAAAGATGGTATTCAAGGGATTGGATGGAGTACGATGCCGTTAAGGAAAACGAAACCAGTATTCAGGCCATAAAAGAGGCCTTGGAAGCAGCTGTGCATCGTCAATTAATGTCCGATGTGCCTTACGGGGTATTGTTGTCCGGAGGTCTTGATTCCTCTGTAACTTCGGCCATTGCCAAAAAATACGCCCAAAAAAGAGTAGAATCAGATGATACAACCGATGCTTGGTGGCCACAATTGCACTCCTTCTCAGTAGGTCTGGAAGGTTCCCCAGATTTGGCTGCCGCTCAAAAAGTGGCCGATCATATTGGTACCGTTCATCATGAGATTAAATTTACCATACAGGAAGGTTTAGACGCTATTAAGGATGTTATATATAACTTGGAAACCTATGATATTACCACCATTCGTGCTTCCACACCAATGTACTTAATGGCACGCGTCATCAAATCCATGGGTATCAAAATGGTACTTTCAGGTGAAGGGGCAGATGAGCTGTTTGGCGGATATCTCTACTTCCATAAAGCGCCAAACGCACAGGAGTTTCATGAAGAGACCGTTCGTAAGTTGAGCAAATTGCATATGTATGACTGTCTTCGTGCCAACAAATCTTTGGCGGCTTGGGGTATAGAAGGTCGTGTGCCATTTTTGGATAAGGAATTTATGGACGTGGCCATGAGCATTAATCCGCAGGATAAAATGATCAACGGCGAACGTATGGAAAAGTGGGTGGTACGTAAGGCGTTTGAGGATTATTTACCAGAAAGCGTTGCGTGGAGACAGAAAGAACAGTTCTCAGATGGTGTAGGTTATAGCTGGATAGACACTTTAAAGGAGGTTGTAAATATAGAAGTTACTGATGAGCAGTTGGCCAATGCAAAATACAGGTTCCCTATTCAGACCCCGACTTCAAAGGAGGAATTCTATTACCGCTCCATATTTGAGTCCCATTTTCCATCGGATGCTGCGGCATTGAGCGTACCTCAAGAGGCTTCCGTTGCCTGTAGTACACAGATTGCTTTGGAGTGGGATGAGGCGTTTAAAAATATGAACGACCCTTCCGGTAGAGCTGTTGCTAAGGTTCACACAGATGCCTATGTGAAATAATTAAGTTTGTGTTTGTTATAATAATGCCCCGTCTACTTGAAGGCGGGGTTTTTTTGTGTTTAGGGAGTGCCAATTTTTATGGATTTTTAATGCGCGCTGGAGTGGAAATCCGGAACAGGATTTTTCCACAAATATTGTTGATAACTTAGAGTTAATGTAGTGCTAAAAACCCATATTCTATAGGGTATTCCGTATATTTGCTAGATTGCCAAAATGTAAGTTTAACAACCTTGTAATTTTATGAGCGAAGAAGCGAATAACAAAGAAGAAAACAAGAAAAAATATTCGGCGGACAGTATCCAGGCCCTTGAAGGTATGGAGCACGTACGTATGCGCCCTTCCATGTATATTGGTGATGTTGGTGTGAGAGGGCTTCACCACCTGGTGTATGAAGTTGTGGATAACTCCATTGACGAGGCCATGGGTGGTCATTGTGATAAAATTAGCGTAATAATCAATGAAGATAACTCCATTACTTGTCAAGATAACGGTAGGGGTATTCCTGTTGACCTGCATAAAAAAGAAGGTATCTCCGCACTGGAGGTGGTAATGACCAAAATTGGTGCCGGAGGTAAATTTGATAAAGACTCGTACAAGGTATCCGGTGGTTTGCACGGGGTAGGTGTTTCTTGTGTGAACGCCCTTTCCAATCATCTTAAAGCTACCGTACATAGAGATGGGAAAGTTTGGGAACAGGAATATGAACGGGGTAAATCCCTTTATCCCGTGAAAAGTGTTGGAGAGACCGATGAAACTGGAACCATCGTTACCTTCATACCGGATGATTCAATCTTTACCCAGACTACGGAGTATAGTTATGAGACCCTTGCCAACAGAATGCGTGAGCTTTCGTTCTTGAACAAAGGGGTTACCATAAGCATTACGGACAAAAGGGTAAAGGATAAAGAAGGGGAGTACCTTTCTGAAACTTTTTATTCCGATGCTGGACTAAGTGAATTTGTTAAGTTCTTGGATGGTACCCGTGAACCTTTGATTCAAGGGGTTATCGCGATGGAAGGGGAGAAAAATGGTATCCCTGTGGAAGTGGCAATGGTTTACAACACCAGTTACACGGAGAATTTACATTCCTATGTGAATAACATTAACACGCACGAAGGGGGTACGCATCTTTCCGGTTTTAGAAGGGGATTGACCTCTACTTTAAAGAAATACGCAGATTCTTCTGGAATGCTCGAGAAATTGAAGTTTGAGGTTCAGGGAGATGATTTCCGTGAAGGACTTACAGCAATTGTTTCCGTTAAGGTCGCAGAACCTCAATTTGAAGGTCAGACGAAAACCAAGCTTGGAAACCGAGAGGTTTCTTCTGCGGTGAGCCAAGCTGTTTCTGAAATGCTCACGGATTATTTGGAGGAGCATCCAGATGATGCCAAGGTTATTGTTCAAAAAGTTATCCTTGCCGCTCAGGCCAGACATGCCGCTACAAAGGCCCGTGAAATGGTACAGCGTAAGACGGTAATGAGTATTGGTGGGCTACCTGGAAAATTGTCCGATTGTTCTGAGCAAGATCCTGCGCAATGTGAAGTATTTCTTGTAGAGGGAGATTCTGCAGGTGGTACGGCAAAAATGGGCCGGGACCGAAAATTTCAGGCCATTCTTCCACTAAGAGGTAAAATCTTGAACGTGGAAAAAGCCATGCAGCACAAGGTTTTTGAAAATGAGGAAATAAAGAATATTTATACGGCCCTAGGGGTTACTATTGGAACGGAAGAAGATAGTAAGGCCTTGAACCTGGAAAAATTAAGATATCATAAGGTTGTAATTATGTGTGATGCCGATGTGGATGGTAGCCACATTGAAACATTGATTCTAACGTTTTTCTTCAGGTACATGAGGGAGTTGATAGAAGGTGGCCATGTCTACATAGCAACTCCTCCTCTGTATTTGGTAAAGAAAGGCTCTAAAAAACGCTATGCCTGGTCTGATAAGGAGCGTGATGAGATAGCTGCTAGTTATAGTGGTGGTGTGAGCATACAGCGTTATAAAGGTCTTGGGGAAATGAATGCCGAACAGTTATGGGATACAACCATGAACCCCGAGTTTAGAACGCTTCGTCAAATTACAATTGACAATGCAACGGAAACGGATAGGGTTTTCTCTATGCTTATGGGTGATGAAGTTCCTCCAAGACGGGACTTTATAGAGAAAAATGCCGTTTATGCAAACATTGATGTATAAGAAGTTAGACTTTCACAACATAAATTCGTCCGCCACTTGGCGGACGTTTTATTTTAGGGATATTTATTAATAACCCCTAAATTTTTATTATGAAAGTAAAAGTAGTTTCCCTACTGTTATTTATGACGGGCGTAATGACATTTGCCCAAGAAGATTTGAAAGAAAGAGAACAACAAGCCGCTTTTGATCCGGCTTACACTTCTTATTCTAGGAAGAAACCAGCCTATGTGACACTTAAAGATGGTACTAAAATTGAAGGGCATATTAAGGATGTGGATCGTAAAAAAGGTCAAATACATAGGTTGAAAATCATTGAAGACGGCAAAAAGAAGGTAGAAATTCAGGCTACTGATATTGCAGACCTTTATATGGCACCTTCAGGTTTGGAGCAATTGGATAAGCAGGCCAATTTTTTTAACGATGCCACCAAATGGGGCAAAACAGATGCTTCGAAGCATTTGAGCAAAGGGTATACCATGTATACCAATCAAATGGTGTCTTTGAAAAATAAAAAGAAACCTACGGAGTATTTAATGCAGGTTGTAAACCCCAAGTACAGTCAGATCATTCAAGTTTATACAGATCCTTTTGCCAAACAAACGGCCAGTATTGGCGTTGGTAGCTTGAAATTGGCAGGTGGAATCGCCAAATCCTATTACGTAAAGAAAGGAGAAGAAATCGTTTGGTTGACAAAAAGTAACCTAGACGAGCATTTTGACCGTTTATTTATGGATAGCGAAGAATTTAAATCCAAATATGAAGGGGAGAAGTTTAAATGGAGTTTGCTAGGTGTGTATATATTGGATTACACAGAATTTGCTTTAGATGCGCAGGTAGGTGAAGCAAAATAAATAGCTACAAACTAGGTAATTAAAAAGCCGCATCCTTTTACGGAGTGCGGCTTTTTCGCGTATTTGAACCTAGTAAAATTTTTATTCCCTGGTCGCCATGGTCTGTCCTTGGTTATCAGCAAGAATGGTAACACCATTGGTAGACTGCATATGCACATGTTCTACTGGCATATCGGTTCCCAGGTATGTTATAGTGTATGTATCGTCTTCAATAGACCATTTAAAATCTGTTTTAAAGGTAATGGCTCCGTTTGTTTTTCTATGGTATCTACCTAAATAGGCGTCGTTAAAAATCCACTCATGTCTCACGGTCTCTTGTTTAGCGGTTGGGCTGGATACATTAATTTCTTCATCTGACCAAATGCCAATTACATCATCATTATTTTCAGGGATACGAGAGCAGTTGCTTGCCAAAACAATGGCAACGATGCCAAGAAATGAAAAAAGCTTTTTCATTATGTAGGTTTTTTTGATTCGGGGTTTACAGTACTAGAACGCCCATTTTTAAATCTCTATTATTACAATTCGATGTATGGTTGATATTTGCATTTTTCTTCGTTGAAAGGTCAAATTTTTTAACAGGAGTGCATTTCAACGATGCATTACAACGATTTCGCGATTGAGAAATTGACTAGGAATTCGCTTAATTTTCTAACAAGATTGTTTATTTTTGGAAACCCTTGAAAAAATGGCAGTTTAGAGTCCAATTTGTGGTGTTCTTCAATGAAGGAAGTCATGATTCGAGGTCAAGAGATAAAAAATAAACTTAAACAATTAAACATGAAAGTTACCGTAGTAGGAGCAGGGGCAGTAGGTGCTAGCTGTGCCGAATATATTGCAATTAAAAATTTTGCTTCTGAAGTAGTATTGTTGGATATTAAAGAAGGTTATGCAGAAGGAAAAGCCATGGACCTCATGCAAACCGCTTCCTTAAATGGTTTTGATACCAAAATAACAGGTGTCACCAACGATTACTCCAAAACTGCCAATAGTGATATTGCCGTTATTACGTCAGGAATTCCAAGAAAACCGGGAATGACACGCGAAGAATTGATCGGTATTAACGCAGGTATCGTTAAATCTGTAGCTTCAAGCTTAATTGAGCATTCACCTAACGTAACAATGATTGTGGTAAGTAACCCTATGGATACCATGACCTACTTGGTACACAAAACTACCAATCTTCCAAAAAACAAGATTATTGGAATGGGAGGCGCATTGGATAGTGCGCGTTTTAAATATAGATTGGCAGAAGCTTTGGAAGCGCCCATTTCTGATGTGGACGGTATGGTAATTGGAGGTCACAGCGATGTGGGAATGGTGCCTTTAACTAGCCACGCTACCCGAAATAGTATTAAAGTTTCTACTTTCCTATCTGAAGAAAGACTTCAAAAGGTGGCAGAAGATACCAAAGTGGGTGGTGCAACCCTGACCAAATTGTTGGGTACAAGTGCATGGTATGCGCCTGGGGCAGCGGTTTCTGGTCTGGTACAGGCCATTGCTTGCGATCAAAAGAAAATATTCCCATGTTCTACATATTTAGAGGGAGAGTATGACCTAAATGATATATGTATTGGAGTACCTGTAGTTTTGGGTAAAGATGGAATTGAGCAAATTGTTGATATTCCACTTAGCGATGCCGAAAAAGCTAAAATGCAGGAAAGTGCCCAAGGAGTGAGTAAAACAAATGGATTATTGGAGTTGTAGAACTTGAATTAAATCTTTAAATACTAAAAATCCGTTTTGGAAGTTTCTTTCAAGACGGATTTTTTATAAGGGGTAATTCAATAAAATGGCACTTAATCGCTCTTTTGGTAAATTGTTGATTTTGAAAAATAGTTTGCATTATTAGCAATGGAAAGACATTAAAATTTAAAAATTTCATTACCGTTGCTACAATAATTACTTTTGTCGCAACATATAATAACTGGCAAATATGTTGCCAAATCCTATTGGAAAATCATATATTTGCACGCTGTTAGAAAAAGCACCCATTAAATATTTGTAATCGATGCAAAATAAAGGACTTATAAAGCTTTTCGCCCTATTGTTCGGGCTGGTAAGTATCTACCAACTATCGTATACTTTCATTACCAATAAGGCCGAAAACGATGCGGAAGCCTATGCCATAAGCCAAATTTCAGAATCAGAGGAAGATTATGTCATTAAGCGCGAAGCTTTGGAGGCACAGTATCTTGATTCTATTGGAGACAATTCGGTTTTAGGGTATACCAACTACAACGAAGCCAAGAAAAAGGAGTTGAACAAAGGTTTGGACCTTAAAGGGGGTATTAACGTAACCCTTCAAATTTCTGTAAAGGATATTTTAAAAGGTCTCGCCAACAATAGTAAGAATCCAATTTTCAATAAGGCTTTGGCCGATGCCGATACAGCTTCCAAGAATAGTGATGCCACATATGTTGATTTATTCTTCCAAGCTTGGGACGATATAAGTGGAGAAACTAAATTAGCCTCTCCTGATATTTTTGCCAATAAAGGATTGAGTGAAGAAATCAATTTTCAAATGTCGGATGATGAGGTAAAGCCTATCATCAGAAGAAAAATTGATGAAAGTATTGTTTCTGCATTTGAGGTATTAAGGGAGCGTATTGACGGTTTTGGGGTTACCCAACCAAATATTCAGCGTGAAGGTACCTCGGGTCGTATTTTGGTCGAGCTACCGGGAGCAAGGGATATTGCCCGTGCCCAAGATTTGCTTTCTAGCACAGCTCAATTAGAATTTTGGGAAACCTATCAGCCTAATAATCCAGAATTACAGGGCTTTTTCTTTCAAGCGAACGAGAAGCTGAAATCCCTAATAGATGTAGATGAGGTAGAAGAGCCGGTTAAAGAAGAGTCTGAGTTGGATTCCCTTCTTTCGGATGTTGCACAAGATTCATTGGATTTTGCCAATCAACGTAATCCGCTTTTTGAGAAATTTCAGTTAGGTGCACCAAGTTATGCGGTAGGGGTTGCAGCAGCCAAGGATACAGCCGAAATTGGGTCATACTTAAGGATGAAGGAAATCAGAAGGTTGCTTCCGGCCAATATGCAATTCGTTAAGTTCCTTTGGGAGCGTCCTTCGGAAGATTCTGAAATCGTTCAGCTTTTCGCTTTAAAGTCTAATAGGGACGGTATTCCAAGAATTAGTGGTGATGTGGTAAGTGACGCCCGTGATGATTTTGATTTAGGGGGCAAACCTGCAGTGTCTATGACCATGAATACGCAGGGGGCCAAGGAATGGGAAGAGCTAACAGGAGATGCCTATAATAACAGGACCGGTATTGCCATTGTTCTTGATAATAAGGTTTATACCGCACCTGGTGTTTCTTCTGGTCCTATATCGGGCGGCCGTTCGGAAATTACTGGAGATTTCACCATCAACGAGACCAAGGATATAGCCAATGTTTTGAGAGCTGGTAAACTTCCTGCTTCCGCAGAAATTATTCAGGCGACCATTGTAGGGCCTTCATTGGGTCAGGAAGCGATTGATAGCGGTTTTATGTCCTTTTTGATTGCCATGGCATTTGTATTGATTTGGATGGTCTTCTATTACGGCCGTGCAGGTCTTTTTGCAGACATCGCCTTGCTATTGAACATTCTATTGATTTTTGGTGTATTAACTAGCTTAGGTGCCGTTCTTACGCTGCCTGGTATTGCTGGTATCGTATTGACCATTGGTATGTCCGTAGATGCCAATGTACTTATATTTGAACGTATAAAAGAGGAAATAGCCAAGGGTAAAGGGAAGTCGCAGGCAGTTGCCGATGGTTTCAACAACGCCTTGTCCTCTATTTTAGATGCCAACATTACAACGGGTCTTACGGCTATAATCTTATTTATATTTGGTTCTGGACCAATCAAAGGTTTTGCTACAACCTTATTGATCGGTATCGTTACTTCCTTGTTCACCGCCATTTTTATCACTAGATTATTGGTTGATTGGTATTTGCAGGGTAAATCTAGAAGATTGGATTTTGCCACAGGTGCTACCAAAAACTTGTTTAGAAATATAAATATTGATTTTCTAGGTAAAAGAAAAATTGCCTATATATTATCCGGTGTATTGGTTATTGTTGGCGTGATAAGTCTTTTTACCAATGGACTGCAACAAGGTGTGGATTTTATAGGTGGTAGATCATACCAAGTTAGGTTTGAGCAGGCGGTAAGTTCTTCTGAAATAGCTTCTGAACTTAATGATGTATTCGGAAGCGGCACCAATGTAAAAACATTTGGTGAAGAAAATCAGATTAAGATAACTACACCTTACAAAGTAGATGTAGAGGGTCTTGAGGTTGATAATGAAATTCAGGATAAATTGTTTACTTCCTTACAGAAATATCTGCCATCTGGAATCAGTAAAGAAGATTTTGTATCTGGTAGTGGAGAGGATTCAATAGGTATTTTGCAATCTGTAAAAGTGGGTCCTACTATCGCAGATGATATTAAAAAGAATGCTTTCTTAGCAATTTTGGGTTCATTGGCAGTAGTTTTCCTTTACATTTTGTTCCGTTTCCGTAAGTGGCAATTCTCTTTAGGTGCCGTTACAGCGGTTTTCCATGATGTTATGATTGTATTGGGTATCTTCTCCATCTTTGGTACGATTATGCCATTTAATATGGAGATTGACCAAGCTTTTATTGCTGCGATACTAACTGTGATTGGTTACTCCTTGAACGATACAGTGGTAGTATTTGACCGTATACGTGAGATTATTGGTGAGAAAGGTTGGCGCGGGGGCGACAACATTAATCTTGCCCTTAACAGTACTTTGAGTCGTACTTTGAACACCTCTATGACCACCTTGGTGGTATTGTTGGCAATCTTCATTTTTGGAGGTGAATCCTTAAGAGGATTTATGTTCGCTATGATAATAGGTGTAATCGTAGGTACGTATTCATCTATCTTTATTGCTACTCCGGTTATGTTTGATACATTGAACAAATCGGTAAGTTCCGGTAAGAAAAAAGAAGTTGTAGAATAAAAATATATTACTAACTCAAACTTTAAAAGGACCCACTCTCTAGTGGGTCTTTTTTAGTTTATATGATAGTACCGGTTGATCCGGTTGGAGACATTTGAAGTTGGTAGGTGTAATCAGGATTTAGTCCGGATTCTTTTCTGTGTGATACAAAAATAACGGTGGTTTCACTTGCTTCCGCGAATTTGTTCACCAGCGAAACAAAAAGGGCCGCGCTTGCATCATCCAAACTAGCCGTTGGCTCATCCAATATTAACAAAGGAGGATGTTTTATCATGGCTCTTGCGCACATAACCAATCTTTTTTGACCCAAGCTAAGGTCATGAAAGAGATGGTTTCTTAAATCCCACATTTTAATTAATTGAAGCCATTCTTTGGCAAGTCTGCTTTGGATTTCAGTAGGTCTTACGTACAGGCCTATGGAATCGGTTAACCCAGAAATCAACATGTTTTCTACGGAATGATAGCCGGTAAATTTATCCGTAATGGACGGTGTAAAATAGCCTATCTTTTTTTTGAGTTCCCAAACGCTCTCGCCACTTCCTTTTTTGTGTCCAAAGATATGTAGGTCTTGACCGTACCCTTTTGGGTTTTCGCCAGTAATCATTGATAAAATGGTCGTTTTTCCACTACCATTATTTCCTTTCAATTCCCAAAAATCCCCTTTCCTGATGGTCCAGTTGATATTTTTTAAAATAGGTTGCTCCAAATACTTTACGGAAACATTGTTAAGTTGAATAAGTACTTCCTCATTATAATCAAACGTGTAAGGGGGAGGAGGTATTTTTCCTGAGAGTTTAGACTTTTTATCTACTTGTGAATACTCTTCATAATCGTCCAACATAGTAAGGTTTGAGCCATCCAATCTGGCAAAATGATTACAAAACGATAGTACGTCTTGCCGCCTACTTAAAAGTAGTATTAGTTGTACGGAATCTTGTATTTGCTCTAACTCTCCTTTTAATCTTTGTTGACTTTCAAAATCCAAGTTATCAAATGGATTGTCCAGAATTAGGTAATCTGGTGCCAAACTTAATAAATACGATAAGAGAGCCTTTTTTTGTTCACCACTGGACATGGATTGCACTGATTGTGTACTGTCTAAGTTGATGATTTTAGTATCATGCCTATCTTCTTCATCAATTAGCTTTTCAAGTACCCTTTTGGAAAACAAATATCCTTTTGAATCACTCAGATTCTCGAAACCTTGCGGCGACATGCCTTTTAATACGCTTTGGATAAAGCTGGATTTTTTTGATAAATTGTCCGTGAAGATGGCCCAATGCTTTTTACTCATGGTGTACTCGAAATATAAATACTTTGTTGGCTTTGTATTTGGTTGTTTTGCTTTTGGTCATTCCAATATTGATAGCCACTTTTTGTGAAGGAATATTATCAACTTGAATAATGGAAATTAGCGAAGGTGAGAGATTGTTTTCAAAGGCATGCAATTTACATCTATTGGCTGCCTCGGTAGCATACCCTTTTTGCCAAAATTTAGGCAAGATACTGTACGCTATTTCCAACTCACTTTTTTTGTCTACTGTTTGAATTAGTAGACCACTCAGTCCAATGAGTAAGCCTGTTTTTTTGCAAATAAGGGCATTCATGCCACCCAATCCCTTTTCGTACCTTTCAAAAATTCTATCAAATTGTTCTTGGCAGGCCACTTTGGGATTTGTAGGTAAACCCTCCCAGAATTGGGAGCTTTTGGGCTCTTGATGAAAGGGTAGCCAATCATTGAAATCTGAAAGCTCTACTTTTCGGAATAGAAGTCTTCTGGAGGAGCATCCATTCAGCAATAACGAGGACATAACTAAAGTTTTTGAAAACTAATGCTATCACCAATACTCAATCCCTTTTTGGCGACAATTCCGGCATTTACTTCCAAGACGTATTGTACAGGTATTTTTGATGATAAGCTGCCTTCATTAAGCGGTTGGGCATTTTCCTGAAAACTACCAATGGTCATATCCTCTTTAATAAATAGGATGTCCAAGGGAAATTGGGTGTTTTTCATGTAGAAAGAGTGCATGGCCACATCGTCAAAAATGAAAAGCATAGCCTCATTATCTTTCATTGACGTACGGTACATAAGACCCGTTTGGGTTTCATATTCCGTTTCGGCTAATTCAATGTTTAAATTTAGAACAGGAACATCTGTTCCTGGTTTATAAATACGAAGTTCTCCTTCTTTAGTAAAGGTTATCTCCTCTGTTTTTACCGTTTTCTTTTCAGTGTTCTTGCATCCTGTTAAAAAGAAGGTCAGGCAAAGTACTGAAGTGACTAATTTTCTAAAAGAATGAAATGGTAAGCACATCTTAACCTTTTTTTGCCTGAGGTTTGAACATAAAGTATAGACCTATGAGTATAAAAGGAATACTTAACCATTGACCGGTAGATAAAAGTCCTAGGGATTCTTCAAAACCACCTTGGCTCTTCTTTACAAATTCTACAAAGAACCTAATGGTCCATAATAAGACAAGAAACACACCAAAAAGGTATCCTGTTTTTTCCCTTTTGTCCGTTTTCCAATACAGGAAATAAAGTATGAGAAATACGAAAATATATGCTACACCTTCGTACAATTGTGCTGGATGGCGATAGGGTATTTGAGCTAAATATTCCGAAAATTGAGGATTATTTTCAATAGCATCATAGGCAGCGTTAAGTGTTTTTTGCTTGGTTATACCTAATGCCTGAGAAGGATGCATATCATCGGAATCACGGATAAACTTTGTGGCAAACACAAAAGATTCGTCGGTAACCTTCCCATTGATCTCTGAATTAAAAAAATTTCCCAATCGTACACAAAAAGCACCTAGGGCAAAAGGAACCACCATTCTGTCCAATAACCAAAGTGGTTTCATGTCCGGATACTTTTTTGCATAGAGGTAAGTGCCAATTAGCACCCCGATAATAGCCCCGTGGCTGGCGAGACCTGTAAAACCGGTAAATTCATAACCATTTATAAACCCAAACAAAGAACCATTGGCACTTTCCCTAATAGGAAGTAAAATTTCCAGCAAATGATTTTTGTAGTAGGGCCAATCATAAAAAAATACATGTCCTAAACGGGCACCTAACATGGTGGCCAGTACTGTGTGTATGAACAGGGAATCTAATTGTTCTACTGTTTTGTTCTCACGAACAAAAATCTTCTTCATTATAAACCAACCGGCAGCGAATGCAATAATCCAAAGAAGATTGTAATATTTAATTTGAAGAGGACCTAAGGTGAACAGTGTTTCGTTAGGATTCCAGATAATGCCTAGATAGTTCATGCATTTGGTTTTAGGATCGCTAAGATAAGAATTTAAGAGGGGGCAAAAGTAAATTTTAGGGGTTTAATCGCATGTGTTTTAAGGGGAGCAACCCCAAATTAATCAAGGTACGGGATCGTAGCCTTTACCACCCCATGGGTTGCAACTAATAATTCTTTTGAGGGCTAGCCACCCCCCTTTGAAGAGGCCGTGTTTTTTTAACGCTTCTAGAGTATATTGCGAACAAGTGGGTGAATAGCGGCATGTTGCCGGGGTATAAGGAGAAATGGCGATCTGATAGAATCTTACTAAAAACACAAAGGGAGCTATCAGAATCTTTTTTATCATGTTTATAGAATGCTGAAGGTGGTTCCGTCCTTACCGTCCTTTAGTTGAATACCCAATTCTGCCAGCTGGTCCCTTATTTTGTCCGAAGTAGAAAAATCTCTGTTTTCCCTTGCCTCTTTTCTCAATTGAATAAGTAGCTCTACCACGCCGGAAAGTTTTTCAGTGTCCTGATTATTACCTACTTTTTGTTCCAATCCTAAAATTTCAAAAACAAAAGCATGAAGGGCTTCTGCCAGCAAATCCTTATCCTCATTCGCAATGCTTTCTTTGCCTTCCTTGATGAGATTGATGTGCCTAACTGCATCAAATAAATTAGCGATGAGAATAGGACTGTTAAAGTCATCGTTCATGGCATCGTAACATTTTTGCTTCCATGCCTTTACATCAAAATCACTTTGTTTGCCAGTAGGTAGGCTGTCTAATAGATTATAGGCTTCCATTAATCTGTTAAAACCTTTTTCAGAAGCTAAAAGGGCATCGTTGCTTAAATCCAGGATACTGGTGTAGTGTGCTTGCATCATAAAGAAACGCACTACGGAGGGAGCAAACGGTTTGCTTAGAATATCGTTGTCACCAGTAAAAATTTCGCCCGGAAGAATATTGTTTCCAGTAGATTTGGCCATTTTTTTACCGTTCATGGTGAGCATGTTGGCATGCAACCAATAATTGACTGGAGATTTGCCATAACTTGCCTCTGCCTGAGCTATTTCACATTCGTGATGCGGAAATTTAAGGTCCATTCCGCCCCCATGAATATCAAAGGTTTCTCCTAGATATTTGGTGCTCATGGCTGTACATTCCAAATGCCAACCTGGAAATCCATCGCCCCAAGGAGAAGGCCATCTCATAATATGCTGTGGTTCTGCTTTTTTCCAAAGTGCAAAATCCTGCGGGTTTCTTTTTTCATCCTGTGCGGTCAGCTCACGGGTGTTGGCGACCATATCTTCCAGTTTTCTACCGCTTAACTTACCGTATTCGTTGGTTTCGTTAAAAGTGGCCACATCAAAATAGACAGATCCATTGATTTCGTAGGCAAAACCTTTACCTAAAATTTCCTTGATAATTTCAATCTGTTCTATAATATGCCCGGTAGCTGTAGGTTCAATACTTGGAGGTAAAAAATTGAATTTTTCCAGGATATTATGAAAATCCAAGGTGTACCGCTGTACTACTTCCATGGGTTCCAACTTCTCCAGTCTTGCTTTTTTAGCAATCTTGTCTTCCCCATCTTCCGCATCGTCTACCAAATGGCCGGCATCCGTTATATTTCTAACATACCTAACTTTATAGCCAAGATGTTTAAGATACCTGAAAATCATATCGAAGGACATAAACGTACGGCAATTTCCCAAATGTACATTGCTGTACACCGTTGGGCCGCAAACATACATACCTACATGGCCCTCATTTATGGGGTAGAACGTTTCTTTATGACCTTTAAGGGAATTGTAAATCTTTAGTTCTTGACTCTCGAAAAGTGGCATTGGTAGTTAAAAGCTGTTAGAAGTTGGTTTCTAGGTTGATGTAGTCAAGGAATTCTCTGCGAACGGCTTCTTCCTTGAATTTGCCTCCGAATTCTGCAGTAACGGTACTACTGTCAATATCTCTAATACCCCTGGAATTTACGCAAAGATGCTTGGCGTCAATAACACAGGCTACATCATCCGTTTCCAAAACCCTTTGTAGCTCGCGTACAATCTGAATGTTAAGTCTTTCTTGAACTTGAGGACGCTTGGCAAAATAATCTACGATGCGGTTCATTTTGGATAAACCTACAACATTTCCGCTAGAAATATAGGCAATATGGGCCTTTCCGACAATGGGAAGCAAATGGTGTTCACAGGTAGAATACAGGGTGATGTTCTTTTCTACCAACATTTCACCGTACTTGTATTTATTGTCGAACGTAGAGGATTTTGGTTTACGATCAGGGTGAAGTCCGCCAAATATCTCTTTTACGTACATTTTGGCTACTCTCAGAGGAGTACCTTTAAGGCTGTCATCATCCAGGTCCAAACCAAGGGTAAGCATTACTTCCCTTATATTTTCTTGTATACGTTCTATTTTTTCTTCATCGGATAATACAAACGCGTCTGCACGCATGGGGGTATCCTCTGCCGCGGAGACGTGATCGTCCCCCATTTCTTCAAACTGTTTTTCCAAAGTACTGTTAATTTTCATCAGCTCAACTCTTTCTTTGTTCCGTTTGGTCGGTGTAGATGGTAAATAATTACTGAATGCTAATCAATTTTAAATAACCTTGTCTATCAACAAAAACGAACTGCAAAGATATACATTATATGGCACTTTATGCTCTATATCTCGTTATACACAACATAAATTGGTGTTAAGCTTAATCTTGAAATAGTTTTATGAAAATCTAGATGATACGTATTCATGAACCTGATTCAGAAGACCTTACTAATCCTCTTTGCAATTGGTGTAGAAACGATTGTAGCCCAGGTTTCGCCAGATTGTATCAATGCCATTCCCGTATGTAACAATACCCCTGTCAATGGAGGTACCAATGGGTATGGAGTTGATGACTTTAGCGGGACGATGGAAAGTGGCTGTTTAGAACGCACATTGACCGGCTCCATTGAATCCAATTCTGCATGGTATAGATTTAGAACTGGAGCTTCAGGCCAATTGGGATTTAATATAAGCATAGATGTTTCTGAAGATTGGGATTTTTCCCTTTATCAAACCAACGATTGTAATAATTTGGGGGAGCCGGTACGTTGTAATTTCTTTGATAATTCTGATTCCAATACGTTTATTGGGGTGGGCGAAGACCCTACAGGTGATGATTTAAACGTGCAATATGAAGAATGGTTGCAAGTAGAGCCCGGACAGGATTATTACCTTTTTATCAATAACTTTAGTAACAACAATGCTGGATTTTCCATTCAATTTTCTGGCCATATTTTTGTGACCAACCCTTATGATGCGCTGGACTGTTCCATTATAGATAGTTTGTTGGGCCCACCAATTACAGAGTGTGATGGAAATACCGTACAATTAGATGCCACGACGGCAAATGCCAGTACCTATAATTGGTTTCAGGATATTGGTAATGGCTATGAACAACTAGTTGGTGAGCATAATCCCATACTACAGGTTAGCAATAGTGCTATGTATCGCGTGGAGGTAGTTAGACCCACAGGTAATTTGTATAGTAATGTTCAGGTAGCTTTTTATCCAATGCCCGTGGCCAATCCCCTTACGAACAGTGCTTCCTGCAGCGGGTTGCAGGTATTTGATTTAGAACAAAAGGATTTAGAAATTTTGGGAGGGCAAAACTCCAATGATTTTTTAATAAGTTATCATTTATCCATGGACGACGCCTTAAATGGAGTAAACTCACAATCAAAACAATTAACCACAAGTCCTGGGACTCAAACTATTTATGCCCGTATTTCCTCAAAGGCCAATCCTAGATGTTTTGATGCTTCCCAAAGTTTTGATTTGATTAACATGGAAACGCCACAAATAAACTTTCCCACTGAGGCCTATTTGTGCGGTTTTGACACGGGTGCGCAAATTGGAGAAGCTAGCCCAAACCCAAATTATCGCTACCAATGGAGTACGGGACAAACCTCTCCTTCTATAATGGTGCAACAGGAGGGAGAATACAGGGTGACAGTAACCAATGAACAGGCAGGTCTTTTATGTGAGGTTACGGCCACTATAATGGTAGTAAGGTCCAACCCTCCGGAAATTCAGGATTTATTAATAGAGGATTTAAGCACTAACAATACCATTACCGTAATGACAGCATCAAACAGGGAATTGGAATATCAACTGGATGATGGTCCGTATCAAGAAGGGCATACATTTTATCAGGTTTTGCCAGGTAGGCATACCATTACGGTCAATGACCCTATGGGCTGTGGATCTGTATCTGAGGAGGTGATAGTAGTGGGGTTTCCTAAATTCTTTAGTCCAAATGCGGACGGGTCCAATGATTATTGGCATATTGAAGGTATAGAGACATTGGAAAACCCCATAGTTCATATCTTTGATAGATACGGAAAGTTGTTGGCAGAATTGAATGAGACAAGTCCAGGTTGGGATGGTGTATTAAATGGAAAGCCATTACCCGAAACGGATTACTGGTTTCAGCTAACGTATTCCAATCTGGAGGGTGAACGGATGACCGCCAAGTATGTCAACAATCACTTTAGCTTAAAACGGTAGTTATTCTAGAGTTTCCACCGGAAAGTCCTGAATTTTTTATCGATTAAAGGTCTATTTCTTCGTTTAACATATACTAAATCAGCCTGTAAATAGTTATAGCTAGGAGTCTATTCTTAGTATATACCTGTATGCGACAACTAACCTTACTACTTCTATTTCTTGTCTCCGGGACTACGTTACTGGCCCAAAACTCTCCCGATTGTAGGTCGGCCATACCAGTCTGTGCAGATGCTCCCATTTTGGGAATGGCAGAAGGTAGGGGGGATATTGATGATTTTGATCCGGAAATCATTTTGGAGACCGGCTGTCTAGAAAAGGGCAGTGTAGACAATGCCAATATTGAAAACAACACTTCATGGTATGTTTTCAGGGCCGGAACAGGTGGTCAGGTAGGTTTTGATATTGAAGCAATACCTTTACCCGGGGAGACTACTATAACGGCTGAATGGGATTTCGCGGTGTACGGACCGGATGTGAGCTGTTCTGAAATCAGTAACGGAAATGCCACTCCCATAAGATGTAATTATGAGGTAGGAAGTACCCGTTTCACGGGTTTAGGGGTAAACCCTGAAGATGGCACTGTGGGCGTACCTTCTACAACGCAGAATTTAAATACATATGACGAGTGGTTGGAAGTGCTACCCGGTGAAGTCTATTACATTTTAATCAATAATTTTAGCAACAATACGGATAATGACCCCGAGGAGTTTATGCTCACCTTCACTGGAAGTTCCGTAGATGCCGATCAAGACAATGCTCTGGATTGTACTTTGAGGGATGAATTTCTTGGCTTGGATATCAAAGCTTGTGAGGGAGATCCAGATATTGAATTGAGTGCATTGAATTCTCCTGCAGGCCCCAATATTGCCAACGTGGCTTGGTCAGTTGATTTTGATGACGACGGGACCATTGATCAACCTATGGGGTCTGGCCCAACAGCTACTCAATTGACGGTGTCCAGCCCCAATTCCGGTAGGTATTTTGTGGAAATTACCACTAATGAAGGTAACCATTACCTAGACGATATTTTAATTACTTTCTATGGTATTCCCCAACTTGATAGGGTAGACTTGTTAAATTCGAATTTGACGTTGGATCCGGATATGAACAATATTGAGGTACATGTAGATGGAACTGGGGATTACGAATATGCTATTAATGGGGGCGAATATCAGGATGATGCTATATTCAATGACGTGCCACCGGGAATCAATACTTTGGTAATTAATGATAAGAATGGATGTGGAACAACAGAGCCAATTGAATTTCTTGTAGTGGGTTATCCAAAATTTTTTACACCAAATAATGACGGTGCCAATGATACATGGAATATAAGGGGTATTGAGACTTTGAACAATCCAGTAGTCTTTGTTTTTGATCGTTTTGGGAAACTGTTGGCACAATTGGATGCCAATACATCTTGGGATGGCACTTACAATGGTAAGCCACTTCCATCATCTGACTATTGGTTTAGATTTGAATATCAGGAGGATGAAGATGGTGTTGTGGTAGCAAAGAACACGAAGGCCAATTTCACTCTAAAAAGGTAAAGTGATAATAGTAATTCAAAAGGGCGGGCCTATGGCCCGCCCTTTTTGATTTTATATAATTTCCAAAGTTAAACTCTAAAAGTTTAAGGTATACCCAAGAGTAAAATTCGTATTTACTCTGTTCAATACTGCAGGATTGGTTATTCCGGTGGAGAAAAAATATTGTAATACATCTTGCTCTGTGCGGTTGATGGCTAAATCCAATCTGCTGGCACCAAAATTAAATCCAAGCCCACCAGAAATACCTTGCAAGTCTCCAACAACATTCCCATCTGCATAAGGGCTTTGTTCAAACCGGTATCCGGCGCGTAAGCTCACACGTTGAATCTTGTATTCTCCACCTAGCCTGTATGAGGAAACTCCGCCAAGAGTTTGTGAAATAAAGTCGTTCTCTTCTGCAAATCCTGCATCACTGGTAGGTCTCAATTCTGCGTTGGACATATCTTGGTAGGAGTAATCAAAACTAATGAGTCCATTATTTCCAAAAATAGCAGCAATACTTCCAGTAAGCCTGGAGGGAGTTTTAATTTGGTAATCAAAAATATTTATATCCCTAAGTCCGGTGAAATTAAAATTTGGTGCCTGATTTGGATAATTGGTACTAATGCCTTGGGCAAAAGAATCACTCAATCGATACCATGTTGGAGATTGATAACTACCGCCTACTCTAATGAATTGATTTAACTTTGCAATGGCCCCCAAACTAAAGGAAAATCCAGAACCTTCAGTACGTAATTGATTTTCAAAAGTGGCCGATCTTAGTTCGTCATCCGCATTAAAAAATTCTTCTTGATATCTGCTATACTTATCGTATAAAACGGTATGGAAATTTAAGGAAGCACCCATATATAGAAAATCTTCATATTGGGTAGCGGCATTCACCACAAACTTACTGTTGTAGCCACTTGTAGTCTGGCGATAATCTTGGCTAAGATCTGTATAATCTGAATTTGAGAAATAAGTGGTATTCTCGGGTTCGTCAACCGTAGGTTCAATCAGGGCAGATTGAAATCCTAAAAATGCTTGTTGTCCGGCAAATCCTAATCCGTTGGTGGCTCCAATATCCAGATAGGCATCACTGGGTGTTTCACCATCTCGTAGCTTTAAATTGTCCAGAGCTATACCATCAGCAAAATTCAAATAGTAATTGTCTAGTCCTTCTATTCCAATTCCATTAGAAACATTGAAATCATCAAAATTTTGAACTACATCGTAATTGACTGCAAGGGAAAGCTTTTTCCAACCTGAATTGGGGTTGGTAGTTTTCCAAACAAAAGCGCCGCCAATTTGGTTCATGTCCAGCGTATTGTCATCGGCGTGAGCCAACGTGCCTCTATAATTTGATTCTGTATCAGTATTATAAAATGTTGCGGATAGCGTGAGTAAGCTGTTATTGAAAACTGCACTACCTGCGGGATTGATGTTTATGGAACTCATGTCTCCCCCTAAGGCGCCAAATGCACCACCCATTCCTTGAAACCGTGCAGTACCTTGCAGATTTTCTTGGCTGTAACTTAATACATCGTCTATGGTTTGCGCGGTTGAAATTGTGCATGCCAATAGCCCAATGAAAGTGAAAATTCGTTTCATCAATAATTTTTTAAATAGGTTTCAAATCAATTTTGGGATTAGCCTCTGCTTCTGCTTGATGAACTAGATCTTGAAGCACCGCCAGATGAGCGGGAAGCACCTCCGGAACTGCTTCGGCCAGAACTATAGCTTCTACTGCTACTTCCGGAAGATCGGTAAGAACTTGTTCTAGGGGCCGAACTTCTGCTGTAGCTACTACTTCGTGAATTGCTATAAGTATTGCCATTACTTCTGGAGCTGCTGCTTCTATACGAACTTGTTCTAGGAGCGGAACTTCTATAGGTTTGACTGTTTCTAGAAGAGCTTCTGTAGGTGTTACCATTTCGGGATGAACGATTATAGGTAGGAGCTGTTCTGGTGCTTCTGCTCGTTCTGTAGTTCCTATTCTGGTCTACCCCAACAACTCTTCTTGAACTAACATTGCCGCTTCTAGAGCTGTAACGGCTATTGGTGGTTCTAGAGGCTGCGTTTCTGTTTACAGCGCTTCTAGAACTTGTACCGGCATAGCCTGAAGAAACCCTATTTCTATTGTTCCTGCCCGTATTTGAATAAGCTACACGAGAAGAACCGCCGGTAATAGCACTGGTTGTATAACCTCTTCTGGTACTGTTATAAGCATAAGTTCTTCGTCCGTACCTATAATTGTTATACCCATTGTAATAACCATAGGGAGGGCACCAAGTGTTCCATCCACCGTAGAAATAAGGATTGTAGGCATAACCGCCCCATCCCCAACCCCAAGGGTTGTAACGGTACCTCCATGGGTTGTAAAAGCCTCCCCAGCCTCCATAAAATCCACCATAGTAGCCACCCCAACCCCAGTTGTTATAAAGCCAAGGGGAACCCCAACCCCAGCCGGCCCAACCGTAATTGAAGTCGTGTATTTGGATATTTACATCTGTAGTATTATCACCCCAAGCGGCATAGCCATTATAATCATTTTCATTGTCGTAGTAATCTGTTAATTGGCCTTGGGGAATGGTATCAGCTTCTACACTGCTAGAATAGGAATCGATATCGGTAAAAATTTCACCATCCATTAATTCGGCTTGTTGACCAAAATAGGTAGCGTAATTCTCTCCACTCCCTTTCTTTTTTGGAGTTAAAGGCCTTTGAGGGTTTTCTGCACTTACCTGAGTGTCATTCGAATAAATTCCATCGTTATCATAATAAGATGCGGATTGATATGAACCACAGGAAGCCAATGTTAGCCCTATAAGGCCAAGAATGGAAAACATCCTAATTTTTGGGAGGGGTAATGAATATATCATGGTTGCAATTTTTATTGTTGAACATAGTAAAAATAACTAGTTTTACCCAATTATTTTTATAACATAGTCACAAGATTTGTGCCAAACTATTTAGGATGGGTAAAAAATTGACCAAGAGAAACGAGGACTATTCCAAATGGTATAACGAGCTAGTTGTAGGGGCCGACTTGGCCGAAAATTCGGGGGTTCGTGGCTGTATGGTGATAAAACCATATGGCTATGCAATTTGGGAGAAAATGCAAGCGGGGTTGGACAAATTGTTTAAGGATACAGGTCATGAAAATGCCTATTTTCCCCTGTTCATTCCAAAGTCATATTTAAGTAAGGAGGCCGCTCATGTTGAAGGTTTTGCAAAGGAGTGCGCCGTAGTTACCCATTATCGATTGAAGAATGCCGAAGACGGTAGCGGGATTGTAGTGGATCCGGACGCTAAATTGGAAGAAGAACTTATTGTTAGACCAACCTCGGAAACCATTATTTGGGATACGTATAGAAAATGGATTCAATCCTATAGGGATTTGCCATTGCTTATCAATCAATGGGCAAATGTGGTACGTTGGGAAATGCGTACCCGGTTGTTTTTGCGTACCGCTGAATTTCTTTGGCAAGAGGGGCATACCGCTCACGCTACCGAAAAAGAGGCTATCGAAGAGGCGGAACAAATGATGAATGTGTATGCGGAGTTCGCCGAAGAGCACATGGCCGTACCTGTTATCAAAGGACTTAAAACGGAAAGTGAACGATTTGCCGGGGCTATTGAAACTTATTGTATCGAAGCCCTAATGCAAGACGGAAAAGCATTACAGGCCGGTACCTCCCATTTCTTGGGTCAAAACTTTGCCAAGGCTTTTGATGTAAAGTTTGCCAACAAGGAAGGGAAACAAGAACATGTATGGGCAACATCTTGGGGGGTTTCAACTAGATTGATGGGTGCGCTTATCATGACCCATAGCGATGATAATGGATTGGTATTGCCTCCAAAATTGGCGCCTATTCAAGTGGTGATTGTACCTATTTACAAAGGAGAGGAGCAATTGGATACAATTTCAGAAAGTGTGAAGCCTTTGTTAAAAGAGTTGAGGTCCAAAGGAATTTCTGTAAAGTTCGATAACAGGGATACACATAAACCCGGATTTAAGTTCAATGAGTATGAGCTAAAGGGAGTGCCGGTTAGGTTGGCAATAGGTCAAAGGGATCTGGCAAACGGTACGTATGAAGTGGCACGTAGGGATACGCTGGAAAAGGAAACCGTTCCTGCCAATGAGGTAGTGAGCAAAATTGAATATTTATTGGAGGATATTCAAAACAATATTTTCAATAAGGCTAATACCTATACCAAAGAAAATATTACGGAGGTAAATTCCTATGAAGAATTCAAGGAAGTTTTGGAAACCAAGGGAGGCTTTATATCAGCGCATTGGGATGGTACCATTGCTACTGAAAATAAGATAAAGGAAGAGACCAAGGCAACTATTAGATGCATTCCAATAGACGCAAAAGAAGAGGAGGGAAGTTGTATAATTTCCGGTGAAAAATCTTCTAAAAGAGTACTCTTTGCAAAAGCTTATTAAAAAAAGTTAATTGGATGTTGCGATAGTAAAAAATAATTGTATTTTTGCATCCGCAATTACTCAAAGTAATGGCCCGTTCGTCTAGGGGTTAGGACGCCAGGTTTTCATCCTGGTAACAGGGGTTCGATTCCCCTACGGGCTACAAAGTGTTTATAGAAGTAAATTGTGATTCTGTTTAAAGACGTTTTTAATGTCTTTCCAGAATTTTGAAATTTGGCCCGTTCGTCTAGGGGTTAGGACGCCAGGTTTTCATCCTGGTAACAGGGGTTCGATTCCCCTACGGGCTACTAGACTTTGAGAAAGATTGAGGAAGTTGATTTTTCTAAAAAATTATAACAAAAAAGTAAGATGGCAAATCACAAGTCAGCGTTAAAGAGAATCAGAAGAAACGAAGCGGTACGTTTACGTAACCGTTACCAGCACAAAACTACTCGTAATGCAATCAAGAAATTGCGTGGTGAGGAGAACAAAAAAGATGCTGAGGCTTTATTGCCTAGCGTTGTTAGTATGATCGATAGGTTGGCAAAACGCAACATTATTCATAGTAACAAGGCTGCAAACTTGAAAAGTAAATTGGCCAAGCACGTTGCTGCTTTGTAATATAATCGAATAGCATTAAAAAAGCCCCGATGTTTTGCATCGGGGCTTTTTAGTTTGCCCTAGGTCGTTGGATTAGGTTATATCCTAATCTGTCCGTCTCCAAATACATAGTATTTGTTGGTTACCAATTGTTCCAATCCTAACGGGCCTCTGTGGTGTAATTTGTCCGTACTAATGGCTAACTCTGCTCCTACGCCCATGGCTCCCCCATCTGTAAAGCGCGTGGACGCATTATGGTAAACCGCGGCTGAATCCACTTGCTCCATGAATTTCATGGCCTTGGAGGAATCCTTGGTCATCACTGTGGAAGAATGTCCGCCAGAAAATTTATTTATTTTTTCAATGGCTTCATCCAGATTTTCCACAGTTCCAATACAGCATTTCATCGCCAAAAATTCTTCATGCCAAATAGCTTCGTCTTTTATAACTTCCTCTTCCTTAAGGATGGAACCCGTTTTTTCATCTACAAGAACAGATACACCTTGTTCTTTTAGAATACTGTCCAATTCTTTGAGCTTCTGCTCGTAATTTGGAACCGCGGCATCTACCAAGATTTTATCCAGAGCATTACAAGCCGAAATTTTATGGGTTTTGGCATTTAAAATGACCTTAATACTTTTTTCCCAATCAGCATCTTTATCAACATAAAGGAAATTGTTTCCTCTTCCGCTAACGAGAACCGCACATTTTGCATGTTCCTTTACAAAAGCAATAAGTCTCTCTCCACCTCTAGGAACAATCAAATCCAATTTCTCAGAAGGGTTTCTTAAAAAATCTTGGGTTTCTGTTCGGTTCATATGAAGTAATTGGATCCAGTTAGTATCCAAGTCATTTTCTTCCAAAGCTTGATGCCAACATTTTTCTAAGGCCTTATTGCTGTGAAGCGCCTCTTTTCCTCCTTTTAAAAGAATTTTATTGTTGGCTTTAAACGCTAGGACTGCAGCCTCTATGGTAACATCGGGTCTAGATTCATAAATAATCATTATGGTGCCAAAAGGAGCTGTTTTATTGGTTACGTTCAGACCGTTTTCCAAATTCCTTTCAGACTTTACTTTACCAACAGGGTCTTCCTGTCCCAATACTTCTTTGACAGAAGCAATCATGCCATCTATTTTATTATTATCAACCACTAAGCGGTCGTACATGGCTCTGTCTTCCTTGTTAAATAGTTCGCAGTCTTTTTTATTAGCCTCCAGTATTTTATCTCGGTCTTTGTCCAAGATAGAAATCATGGATTCTAATACTTTATTTTTTATTGTTGTTTCTAATAATTTCATGTTACTTTTTTTAAAGTTGTTCCGCCATTATCTGCGTTCCTACATCCTTACCGTTTACAATGTCTAAAATGACATTCTCCTTCTTGCCATTAGCAATAAAGGTAGGAATGTTCTTGGCCGCTGTTTGCTTGGCTACACTCAACTTAGAGCCCATGCCTCCACGGCCTTCGGCTTCACCTTTTTTTACTTGTTTTACGTATTTTTCTACATTCTCATCAATACCAACCTTTGAGATTACTTCTGTATCCTCATCATCTGGATGACCTGTATATAGACCGTCAATATCCGTTAGGATAATAAGTTTGTCAGCTTCAATCAATTCGGCAACCAAACTTGCCAGTTCGTCATTGTCTGAGAACATGGAGTTGGTTACGGAAACAGCATCATCTTCATTTGCTATGGGAATAACACCTTCGGATAAAAGTCCCTCATAACAACTAATCATATTTTCCCTATGTACACCTGGGTTGAAATCGCGCTTGGTCGCTAAAACCTGCGCGCATTTCATTCCATAGTCCCTAAAAATGTTATAATAAAGTCTCATCATTCTTGGCTGACCAATGGAAGAGTAAACCTGTCTTCTCATGGTCTTATCCTTAATGTGACTTTCTCCCAGCACTTCCATCCCTGCAATTACAGAACCTGATGAAACCAACACCGTCATGACGTCGTTTTCATAAAGTTCCGCTATTTGTTTGACCAATTTTTTGAGAATAGGTCTTACAATCCTATTATCCTTATTGGTCATTACGTTGGTACCTACTTTTATTACTACTCTTTGTTTGTACATGTTTATTTTTTTCCTAGTTCAACCGCTCTGTCAAAAGCTGCATAAGCGGCTTCTTTAATGAGTTCGTTAACGTTATTGTCCTCCATGGAATCCAGTGCAGCCCTGGTAGTTCCTCCTTTAGAGGCTACTTTATTCATCCAAGATGACGGTGATAGGTCAGATTGATTGAAAAGCTCTACGGCTCCATCAAATGTCTGACTTACCAATACTTTGGAGTCGTTTGCGGAAAAGCCCATTTTCAGCGCAGCTTCCATCATACTTTGCATAAAGTAAAAGACGTAAGCCGGACCACTTCCAGAAATTCCTGTGCTAGCATCAATATAATTTTCTGAGCTAACCTTTATTGATTTACCGGTGGTGTCCAAAAGGCTTTCTACTGTAAGGAGTTCTATTCTACTTACCTCTTTGGAGGGTATAAATGATGTAACTCCTTTTCCTACCTGTGCAGGAAGGTTAGGCATTGCCCTAACCACTTTTTGGATGCCCAATGCTTCTTGCATGGTTTGAATGGTAACTCCAGCCATAATGGATATTACGATTTGCCCCTTATTAATCAAAGGTTTCATCTTGGCAAAAAGGTCCTCACAATGATATGGTTTAACAGCTATAAAAACTAAATCTGCTTGTGGAAGACAATCTTCTAGATTTTCAAAGACATCAAAATGTGAAATCTTTTTTAAGGAGAGGATTTTTTCGGGAGAGCTGTCAAGAATCATAACATTACGTTTCTTTAGCTGTTTAGATTTTGACATGGCCTCAGCGTAAGTGAGTCCCATATTTCCAGCTCCAATAACAAGTACTTTCATGTTTTTGTTTTAATTTCTAAATATCTATACGCCCCTTAAGGCTCAAGAACCGTGCGGAATGACAAATGGTCCTATAGAGTTTGGCTCTATTAAACCTAATATTATAGATTATATCTATTATTTGGGCTTAAGGGTAATGATTATGGTGATTCAGTAAGAAAGAAGTGTGCCCATATGTAATGAAGTCCTAAATTTCTATGGACTCTACTGAAAATACGACAGGTAATACTGTCAGCCTATTTTAGCGATATGAGCGCTTTTTTAATTTGATAAAGCCCATTATTATAAAAACATACATTGTTATGATTAAAAGGTATTGGATTATTCTAATAATAGGTGCTTCTTGGGTGCCGTTAGTAAAGTGAAAAAACCTATCAACCTTAATGGGCAAATAGCCTATGTAAAATATGAGTAATCCAATGCTTATCCAATGAAGGGGGTGATTGGCCAAGGGTATTCTTTTATGTTTAGAATATTGTTCTTTTAAATAAAAAACGATGCTAGCAATGAGAAGAAAACCACCAGCAATGTAGGTTGCAGTCTGCGTACTCATTAAATAATTTTGAAAAAATGGATTAACGACACTTACTAATAAAAATAACATAACGCCCCAGAAGATATATTCTTTCTGTCTCCTTGATTTTATATAGAATCTATACAGAAATAAAAAGTATAAGTAGAAGACGAGGTTGTAGATATTGTAAATAATTACATTATAGTGAGAAATGGAGTCACGACTAAAAAAGCCAAATTGCGGAAGATATGCAGTTAAGTAGCCTAATATTTCATTAAATAGGGTATAGCAAATGATGATCGGTAGGTATTGCAGTTTGGTATCGAAATATTTTGGATATCGGTAAATAGAAGCCACTAACGCGATGGCATACGTAGCTAGATAGGTGTATTCCAAAAAAGTTCTCAGCATTTGAATAGAGGGAAATTTGCCGAGATCATTCTATACTAAATAGAAAGATATCATGGTTGTTGGTTCATCTCTTCGCAAGATAGGCAAAAACCCTTTCTGTGAGAACTTACCGTACAAGCTTCTTTTTCATTCTGATAAAGCCTATGATAAATATGATATAGGTAATTAATATGAGAGTAAGGTGAATTTTCCTTAAGTTTGGGTTTTCAGATAGGTTGAAGAGCCCATTGTAATATCTAATAGCTTTTATGGGCAAATAGCATATATGGTACAATAGTAAACCTGTACCCAACCAAAATAAAATATTCTTCTTTCTAAGTCCTGCTTGTCTATTTGTCCAATCCTCATATAAGTACTGTGTTACGATGATTACTAGGAACACCGATCCTGAAAAGAAGGTTAGATATTGATATTCCAAAAAGAAATCTTGTATAAGTAAATTTACCAGTACTACCCCCAAGAAAATATAAATAAAATACTTTGCTAATTTTTGGAAGGCTAAATTTTCTGAATAACTTCTGAACAGATATAGGAAATAGACAAAAAATACGATGTTATAAATGTTATATATGACATAATAATAATCGATGTAAAGGGAATTTACCGTAAGGCTGAATGCATCGTATTTATAAATAAGAGTTCCCAAGGTTTCATTGAAAAATGTATAAAGAAGCAAAATGGGAAAATACTTCAGGGCGGTGTCAAAATATTTTGGATATCTGAACATGGCTACAACTAAAGTTATTCCATATATGGGGATATAAGAATTTTCAAGTAATGAATTTGGGTTAAACAACATGCATATGGCCGTTTGGTTGGGCTGGGCTACTTATGATGGAGGATGTAACCCTCCTTCATTTCCATACAGGCTTTGTTGGTTTTGAGCAGGTGGGGCAGGAGCTTCTACCGGTAGAATACTAGGTGCTATAGATGCTTCAGATTTCTTTTTTCCGCCGGTATATTTCCCGGTATCATCCAGTTCATCGGTAAGTAAATACGCTTTTCTTTGTCCATCCTCAGAATCGTCCGCAGTATAGAATGCAAAATCTTTCTTCCCATCTGAGGTTGTAGGGACCATCATTACACTATTTCGTCTAGGTTCCTTTATAGTTTTTCCATCGGGAAATTCTTGTTCGTTGGGATAGTTGGTGAGGTAGATTCTAAGATTTGAAATGTCTACTTGGGCACTATCTGCCTCTTGTTCAATAAATTTAAGATAGGTCTTTAAATCTTTATAATCAAACTCAATAAACCTGGTAGGAACAAAGCCTCCTTCCATTGATGCAGAAGTAGACTCCTCTGCTTCCTGATTGTTTCCGTCAGTATCGCCTTTTTGGTCCCTTTTGTCCATTGAGTCTTCATACCGCTTTATAATTTTTGCTCTTCGCTGCGTGTAGGTATCATAAAATACTTTGCCATCCTCCAGACTAACAATCATATTTTTGGGCTCTGAAACTGTCTCATCAATGATTTTCCCGGTTTGCTCGCCACAACCATAAATTGTGACCAAAAGAACTAGGAAGGAAAGAACTTTAATGGATAGATAGTTTGAATTTTTCATGTTATAAGCGTTTTAGGTTCAACTTGTTTAAACACGCAAAATTCGGGGGTTGGGTATTTTTGCTTTATAAATATATTTTAAAAATCTGATTAACAGTAAATTTTTAAGTAATTATCTAAAAGTTCAAATAGATAATTAGCAACATATGGGCATAAAAAAATCCCGAAAACTTTGATGTTTCCGGGATTTAAATTTACTTCTTGAGCCTTTTATTGGTTCATTGTAAGTAAGAATTCTTCATTGTTCTTGGTTTGCTTAATACGCTGCTCAATGAACTCCATAGCTTCTACCGGATTCATATCCGCTAGGTATTTTCTCAGAATCCACATTCTCTGAATGGTATTTTCATCCAATAAAAGATCGTCACGTCTTGTACTTGAAGAGGTAAGGTCAATGGCAGGGAAAATTCTACGGTTAGAAATTTTTCGATCTAACTGAAGTTCCATGTTACCGGTTCCTTTAAATTCTTCAAAAATAACCTCGTCCATTTTAGAACCTGTTTCAGTAAGCGCCGTGGCGATTATGGAAAGAGAACCACCACCTTCAATATTTCTTGCTGCTCCAAAGAAACGCTTAGGCTTGTGCAATGCGTTAGCGTCTACACCACCACTTAGAACTTTACCGGAAGCCGGTTGAACGGTGTTATAGGCTCTTGCCAAACGCGTAATGGAATCCAATAGGATGACCACATCATGGCCACATTCTACCAAACGCTTCGCTTTTTCAAGAACGATATTGGCTACCCTTACGTGCTCTGAGGCTTCTTTGTCGAACGTTGACGCAACAACCTCCCCGCGCACATTTCGCTGCATATCCGTAACCTCTTCCGGTCTTTCGTCAATCAATAATATAATTTGATAAACTTCAGGGTGATTGGCAGCGATAGCATTTGCCACTGCTTTCAAAAGCATGGTTTTACCAGTTTTGGGCTGGGAAACGATCATACCTCTTTGTCCTTTTCCTATTGGTGAGAACAAATCAATAATCCTAGTGGATATATTGCTTTGTTTGTCTGCCAAATTAAATTTTTCCTGTGGAAAAAGCGGTGTTAAATGCTCAAAGGAAACACGGTCTCTCACTACTTGGGGATCAATACCGTTTATTTTGTTCACCTTAATTAACGGGAAATATTTTTCACCTTCTTTAGGTGGCCTAACATTTCCTAGAACGGTATCCCCGGTCTTGAGTCCAAAAAGTCTAATTTGTGATTGTGATACATAAATATCATCCGGTGATGATAAGTAATTGTAGTCGGACGAACGTAAAAAACCATACCCGTCTTGCATAATGTCCAATACGCCCTCACTTTCAATAATACTATCGAACTCATATTCAGGTTCTTTATACCTGTTTTTTAAGTCCTTATCAAAATTGCTTTTGTCATGATTGCTTTTTTGATGTCTGTTCTTATTGTTCTGGTTGTTTTGGTTTTTGTTGTTCTGGCCTTTACGGTTTTGGTTACTCTTTTGTTCCGGCTTACCGCTGTTGGTATTGGAATTGGAGTTTGAATTATTGTTAGGGTTGTTAGGTTTATTGGTGCTGTTACTTTTATTCTGAGTCCTTGGTCTTGGTTTCTTAGGCTCATTATCAGTTTTCTCAGCTTCCGGTTTTTTCTCCGGTGCAGTTTCGTTGCTTGTTTCAGGGCTGCTCTCCTTGCTTATTCTCTTTCTGGGAGTTCTGGTTTTTGGTTTTTCCTCTGTTTGGCTAGCGGCAACTTCTTGCACCACTTTGGGGTTAGAGGCTTGTACATCAAGTATTTGGTATACCAGGTCCAATTTTTTTAACGACTTGAATTTGGGTACATTTAAGCCCTTTGCAATTTCCTGAAGTTCAGGCAGCTTTTTCGCTTTTAATTCTGAAATCTCAAACATTAAGTAAGGTATATATTATAAGTCTCCGTAATATGATAAGAAGTGTATTGTTACTTGGGTATTACTAAGAACAGATGTTCTATTGGGTAAGTGCTATCACTAATAACGAGGCAATATTACAAATTATTTTCAATACATCATCGCTTTTTTATAAAAAGACCCTATTTTTGCGCCTGATTATGCCATTTGAGGAATGATTCAAAGAATACAGACCGTATATTTACTAGTAGTTATGCTTATCTCTGCCATATTGCCGTTTTGGGTAAACTTATGGTCAGATGCCAATGGAAATGAGATATACGCCCAAAGTGAGATACTTATTTCGATAGTATTTTATGTTATTTCAGTTTTGGCTTTGGTAGCTATTGTGCTTTTTAAAAATAGAAAAAATCAATTTGTGGTCAACAGATTAAATCTGTTGCTTAACCTTTTTTTACTAGGATTTTTCGTTTACCGATCGCTAAATTTATCTGGAGAGACCTCGGTTTCTGAGAAGGGTATTGGGATGTTGATTCCTGTTATTTCTATCGTTTTTCTAGTCCTTGCCAATAGGGCTATCAAAAAGGATGAAGATCTTGTAAAATCTGTAGATCGTTTGCGTTAAACCTAACATCTTAGTAGTATTAGTGCGTTAAACCCGGGGTAGTTCCCGGGTTTTTTGCTTTTTAAGGTTTCTTGTGCCTTTTCAAAAATGAATCCTAACGCATTCATTGTTAATGCTAAGCATCTTCCAGGGCCTTACATAACTAAATTTCAAGTAGCTTAGTCAGAAATAATTAAAGTAATGCAGAAACCCAATAAAAGATTGAAAGGCCAGACCTGTATTGTTACAGGTTCTAGTTCCGGGATTGGTAAGGCGGTGGCCATGGCTATGGGAACCGAGGGTGCTAACATAGTTGTCAACTACCACAGCGGAAAGGAGAAGGCAGAGGAGGTAGCGAATTGGATAGTTCAAAACAGTTCTTGCGGCGAAGCTATTGTTTTAAAGTGCGATGTAAGCAAGGAAGATGAGGTACAACAAATGTTTCAAAAAACAATTAAGGAATTTGGAACGGTAGATGTCTGCGTCGCCAATGCAGGAATTCAAATAGACCATCCTTTGCATGAAATGCCATTTGATGCATGGAAAAAGGTGATAGATATTAATTTAACCGGTCAATTTTTATGCGCTAGGGAGTCCATTAAGGAATTTTTACGAAGGGGTATGCGAGAGGAGGTTTCAAAATCGTTGGGTAAAATTATCCATATGAGCTCTGTACATGAGGTTATTCCATGGGCCGGGCATGCCAATTATGCTGCCAGTAAAGGAGGTCTGGTCATGCTAATGCAGAGTATATGTCAAGAATATGGTCCTAAAAAGATTAGATGCAACAGTATTGCCCCAGGGGCCATAAAAACTGAAATTAATAAAGATGTATGGAGTACCAAAGAAGGTCGTGATGGCATGTTGGGACTTATTCCTTACAAGAGAATTGGCATTCCAGAAGATATTGGTAGTGTTGCTTCTTGGTTGGCTTCAGATGAGTCTGAATACATAAATGGTACCACCATTTTTGTAGATGGGGGCATGACCTGTTATCCCGGTTTTACAACTAACGGATAAATTTTCTAATTTCCATATCTAAATAATATCAATTGAACTATGAAGAATATTCTAAGAGCGATTCTCGCAGGTTGGGGAGCAAAAAAAATGGGAGGCGGTAAATGTGGTTGTATCGGTTTTATCGTCGTATTTATAATACTTTACTGGCTATTGGGCTACGTATTCAATTAACGTTTTCCTAATTCAATGACCTCAAGGTCTTTTATTTCCGGCCCGTCAATTTTGAAACGGAGCATGGTCCTTACTTGGTGAAAACCGTGCTTTCCACAGGCTCCCGGATTCATATGTAAAACTTGATTCTTTTGGTCCATCATTACCTTTAGAATGTGCGAGTGCCCGCAAATAAAGAGTTTGGGTGGCTGTTTCTGTATCATTGGCCGGGTTCGTGAATTGTATTTTGGTGGATATCCTCCAATATGGGTCATAAGTACCTCCACTTGCTCACAGTAAAAATGATTGTCAAGCGGAAATTCTTTTTGTGTAATGTGGTCATCAATATTACCATAAACGGCCCTTACAGGTTTTAGGGCTTTGAGTTTATCGGTTACCCTAAGGTCTCCAATATCTCCGGCGTGCCATATTTCATCTGCCTGTCTTGCGTATTTAAGAATGGTATCGTCTATATGGGAGTGGGTGTCAGAAAGTAAAAGAATACGGGTCATTAATGATACTTAAGGGGATGTAATATAAAGAAATGTCTACCTTTTAAGAAAGTAAACTATCTTTGAAATTTTACAAAACTAAGGTTTCAAGTTGAGATATTTTGTTGAGTTTTCATACTTCGGAAAGAATTATCACGGTTGGCAAAAACAACCTAACGCCATAACGGTTCAGGAAGTTTTGGAAGTAACTTTCTCCACCTATTTAAGGGAAACTGTTGAGCTTACCGGAGCGGGTCGCACCGATGCGGGAGTGCATGCCAAACAGATGTACGCCCATTTTGAGAGTAATCCAATAAACGATTTGCAACAGACCGTTTATAGACTAAATGCCTTTCTTCCAGTGGATATTTCTTTAAAGAAACTACATCAGGTAGAGGAAAATGCCCATGCACGTTTTGATGCTTTTGAGAGAAGCTACGAGTATTGGATAGTCCTAGAAAAAAATCCATTTTATACTGAATGTGCTCACTATGTGAAGGTTCCATTGGATATTGAAAAAATGAACGAAGCCGCCGCCTTACTACTGGACCATAAAGATTTTGAATGCTTTTCAAGATCCAATACCGATGTAAAAACATTTCTCTGCGTCGTTAAAAAAGCAGTGTGGGAAGTAAGAGAGGATAAACTGGTTTTTTCCATAACAGCCGATCGATTTTTGAGAAATATGGTGCGTGCCGTGGTTGGTACACTGTTGGAAGTGGGTATGGGCAAATGGGATCTGCCCTATGTTAAAACCGTACTAAATAGCAGGGACAGAAGTAAGGCCGGTGCCTCTGTACCGGCAAAAGGCTTATATTTGACCTCTGTTTTATATCCTAAAAAGACCCTTTCAGCGCATGGATAAAGATTCTGGTAAAGCCTTTGATGTTCGACTTTTTAGACGCCTAATGGCGCATACCAGACCTTATAGGCTCACATTTTATGGTGTCGCGCTTGCTGCTATACTTCTATCGGCATTTGCAGTGATGATACCATACATTGTTCAAAAAATAATTGATAATGCCATTTTGGAGCCCAATGGCGAAAAACTATTGAATCTTAGTGTAATCATGTTAGTGGTTCTCTTGGGGCAGGTAATTTGTCAATTGCTCTTTAACTACTATGCCAACTGGTTGGGGGAATCGGTAATAAAAGATGTGCGAATCAATCTTTTCAGGCACATGCTGGGCTTTAGAATGAAGTACTTTGATACTTCTTCATTAGGGGTTTTGGTAACCCGTGCGGTAGCTGATATGCAGCGGATCGGTGAAATTTTCAGCCAAGGTTTTTTTATGATTGTGGCAGACTTGCTTAAAATGTTCGCTGCTGCAGGGATGATGTTATACCTAAATTGGAAATTGGCTCTCATTGTTTTTGCCATTCTACCTGTTATCCTTTATGCTACGCGATTATTCCAAAAAGCAATGAAAGTTGCGTTTATAGATGTAAGGGCCGAGGTTTCTAATCTCAACTCCTTTGTGCAGGAGCGCTTAACGGGCATGAAAATTGTGCAGTTGTTCACACGCGAAAAAATTGAAAGCGATAATTTTAGGGTCATCAATGAGAAGCATCAAAATGCATGGCTCAAAACGGTTTGGTACAACTCTATCTTTTTTCCCATTGCCGAAATAGTCTCGTCCGTAGCCATTGGTTTGGTGGTTTGGTACGGAGGTCTTCAAAATGTTGCCAATATAACTGCGGATTTGGCAGGAACTATTTTCGCCTTTATTATGTATATAGAAATTTTGTTTAGGCCTTTAAGGCAAATTGCAGATAAGTTCAATACACTGCAAATGGGTATGGTGGCCGCCAATAGGGTTTTTAAAATTTTGGATACACAAAGTAATATTCAGGATGTAGGGGAAATTGAAAAAGAGAATGTTAGTGGAAACCTTACGTTTTCAGACGTTCGTTTCGGTTATTTGGAGGATGAGGAGGTGCTTCATGGTATTTCTTTTGAAGTGAAAGCAGGGGAAACCGTAGCCATTGTGGGTGCTACCGGTGCCGGTAAATCTACTATCATCAACCTATTGAACCGATTCTACGAAATCAATTCTGGAAGCATCCTTGTGGATGGTATCAACATTCGAGATTTTAAATTAAGCTCCCTTCGCGCTCAAATCGCCGTAGTGCTTCAAGACGTATTTCTTTTTGCCGATACCATAGAGAATAATATTTCCTTAAAAAATCCTTCCGTTAGCTTAGAGCAAATAATAGCGGCAGCCAATGAAATAGGAGTGGATGAGTTTATCACCAGTTTGCCTGGGGGATATCAATATAACGTAAAAGAAAGGGGCACAATGCTCTCCAGTGGTCAACGGCAATTGATTGCATTCTTACGTGCATATGTAAGCGACCCTAGTATTTTGGTACTGGATGAAGCTACATCCTCAGTAGATACCTATTCTGAGCAATTGATTCAACGCGCTACCGAAAAAATCACCGAAGGGCGAACCTCCATTATTATCGCCCACCGATTGGCTACCATTAAAAAGGCCGATAAAATTATTGTCATGGATGCCGGTAAAATTGTGGAAACAGGTACACATAAACAACTTCTTAAACAAGGAGGCTATTACAGTAAGTTGTACGAAGCGCAATTTATGGAAGAAAAAGTGGCTTAATCCACTAAATCATTCTTAATGATTTCTATAAGTTCGTTCAAGTCCGCATAGTCTGTGAACTCCCCATTTTTTATGTAGGAGATGTTGCCTGTCTCTTCACTTACTACCAGTGCCAAGGCATCGGTTTTTTCGGTAATGCCCACGGCGGCCCTGTGTCTAAGTCCAAATCGAAGAGGGATATTCCTTTTGTTTGAAACGGGTAAGATGACCCTTGTGGCTACAATGTGATTGTCCTCAATTACGGCAGCACCGTCATGTAGGGGACTGTTTTTATAAAAAATACTTTCTAAAATTGGTTTGTTTACTTCCGCATACATTTTGTCACCCGAAGATTTGATAAAGTCCAAGGATGTATTTCTTTCAATAACTATGAGGGCTCCGGTTTTGGTGGTGTTCATTTTTTTGCAGGCAGATATGATCGCATCTACATCAGTGGAAGTATTTAAGCTATCTTCCTTCAAAAATTTAAAATGTTTCAGGAATTTTTTCCGGTTGGAAAAATTGGTGGACCCCACCATGAGGAGGAATTTACGTATTTCTTGTTGAAAAACGATGATTAGGGCTATGAGTCCTACCTGCATAAAAGCACCCACCAAACTGCTGATCATTTCCATTCCAAGGAGTTCTGTGAGTTTCCAAAAACCCCAAATGATAACGATTCCTATAAAGATATTGATGGCTGCCGATCCGCGTACAAGTTTGTACACATAGTAGAGAAGAACGGCTACCAGAAAAATATCCAGTAAGTCGGTTACATTAAATTCCAGAAAATTGAGAAAGTCCAAAATTGGGAGGAGTTTTTGTAAAATTAGGAAAATAATTCGCTCTTCAGGTTTTCTACAAGTTTAACACATTCCTTGGCTTCTTTAACGTCATGGACGCGTAAAATATTGGCTCCTTTTACAAGAGCCACCATGTTTAGAGCCGTAGTGCCATTTAGGGCATTTTTTGCATCGGTATCCAAACTTTTGTAGATCATGGACTTTCGGCTTAGACCGATTAAAAGTGGGTGTTCTAAGATGTTAAATAGTTCTAGAGCACCTAAAAGTTGAAAATTCTGTTCCAAGGTTTTGGCGAATCCAAACCCGGGGTCAATAATCACATCAACAATTCCCAAGGCCTTTGTAGCTGCGGTTCGCTCCGCAAAATACGTCAATATATCTGTTAGCAAATTTTCATATTGCGTTAAAGATTGCATGGTTTTTGGGGTTCCACGCATGTGCATCATGATGTAAGGTACATGCAGTTGGGCAATAGTTGAAAGCATTTTGTCATCCATAAGTCCGGCGGATATATCATTGATAAGGGCCGCCCCGGAATTGATACACTCTTTGGCAACTCGGCTTCTGAAAGTATCAATAGATAGGTTTATGTCCTTGAATTCCTTGGTAAGAAGTTGAACTATTGGTACTATGCGTTGCAATTCTTCTTCCTCGCTCACAAAATCTGCACCCGGTCTGGAACTATAGGCGCCTACATCTATAAAAGTTGCTCCCTCGGCCAGCATTTTTTCGGTTTGATTTAAAATTTGGGATTCTTGGGTGTAATTTCCGCCATCAAAAAAGGAATCTGGAGTAATGTTTAGTATCCCCATGATTTTAGGGGTGGATAAGTCAATCAGTTGGCCTAGGCAGTTAATGGTCATTTTACGTAAAGTTGAAGCGCTATCATTTGAAAAACCAAGTTTAAAACACGAACTTTGAGCAATTCAAAATTTTGTGTGAAATTTACGCAAATTAGAAACGATATCCATGCCAGAAACTTCCCAGCAGTATGACGAGGTCATAAAAACGTGTCGCGAGTTGTTCAAGAATAAAATGAAGGACTATGGGAGTGCCTGGAGAATTTTACGCCTACCTTCCCTTACCGATCAAATTTACATCAAGGCACAGCGAATTAGGGGACTTCAAGAAAATGAGGTTAGAAAAGTAGATGAGGGGGAACGCTCCGAATTTATCGGCATTATCAATTACTCCATAATGGCTTTGATCCAATTACAAAAAGGCGTGGCGGAACAACCGGATTTGGACCCGGACTCGGCCGTTGAACTTTACGATTGGCATACCGCAGATACCAAGCAGCTTATGGAGAACAAAAATCATGACTATGGGGAGGCCTGGAGGGATATGCGAGTAAGTTCGCTAACCGACCTTATTCTTCAAAAAATTTTACGTGTTAAACAAATTGAGGATAACAAAGGTAAGACCTTGGTGAGCGAAGGAATAGATGCCAATTACCAAGATATGGTGAATTATGCAGTCTTTGCACTTATACACCTTAATGAAAAATCCGGTTCCTAAGATGAAGTATGTAGTTGGTATAAGTAGGGTATTTGTTGGGATTCTTTTTATTATCAGCGGATTTATAAAACTGAATGACCCTGTAGGGTTTTCTTTTAAACTGGAAGAATATTTTAGCCAAGGAGTGCTAGATATGCCTGTATTTGAGCCTTATGCACTGGCAATTTCCATATTCGTTGTAATCTTCGAAGTGCTGTTGGGTGTTATGCTTTTAGTGGGGTTCAGGGTGAAATTTACGGTATGGAGCCTATTGATTATGATTGTAGGCTTTACATTTTTGACCTTTTACTCCGCATACTATAATAAAGTTACGGATTGTGGGTGTTTTGGAGATGCCATAAAATTGACGCCCTGGGAATCTTTTACCAAGGATATTATACTGTTGGTATTAATATTGGCGCTGTTTATAGGGCAAAAGTATATCACACCCCTTTTTAGCTTTAAAGGGCGTTCCATTGTTATGGTTATCTCTTTGATGTTGTGTATTGCGTATTGTAATCATGTGCTCAATCATCTACCTGTCATAGATTTTAGGCCCTATAAAATTGGGGCTAATATTGAGGATGGAATGAGCGTACCGGAAGATGCTCCTAAGCCTATTTACGATTACGCATGGAAATTTGATGTGAACGGAGAGGAAAAAGTAATTGTTACCCAAGGGGATTATCCACAAGTCAATGGTGAGTTTATAGATGTGGAAACAACTGAAGTTCAAAAAGGTTATGAACCTCCCGTGCATGATTTTACCATTGAACAAGATGGCGAGGATTTCGCTGCAAGTTTGCTTCAAGAGTCTAAATTGTTGATGGTAATTGCCTATGATCTTCGTAAAACGAATGAGGAGGCTTATGCTGAAGTAAAATCCGTAACGGACCAAGCTAAAAGCAACGGTTATAAAGTCATTGGGATGTCCGCTTCCAATAGTGAACAGACCCAGGCCTTAATCGACAATCATAAACTGGATTTTGAATTCTATTTCACGGATGAGACCACTTTAAAGACCATTGTGCGTTCCAACCCTGGAATGTTGGTTTTAGAGAAAGGAACCATCAAACAAAAAGTACATTATAACGATTTGGACGAGTTGAAATTCAATTGATTTTCAAACGGCCTTATTTATTTAACCATGAACACTAAAAATTAAAATAAAATGAGAAGCAAAATAGTTGCCGGAAACTGGAAAATGAACAAGAATGCGGCGGAGACCGAAGCCTTATTAACGGAATTAGCTGCAAAACTGCCAGATACTAATGCCCAAGTGATGGTTGCTCCAACTTTTGTTAATTTGGCTGGAGCTGTTCGTTCTTTGGAGTCTTCTGTAATTCAGGTAATTGCTCAAAATATGCACTTTGCGGAAAGCGGGGCGTATACCGGAGAAATTTCTGCAGACATGCTTCTTGGCATTGGAGTGGAAACGGTTATTTTAGGTCACTCTGAAAGAAGGGCATATTTTAAGGAAGATGATGCTATCTTAGCTCAAAAGGTAAAAGCTGCCTTGGACAAGAATATGAAAGTTATGTTCTGTTTTGGAGAAGAGCTGGAGGATAGAAAATCCGGTAATCATTTTAATGTTGTAGAGAGCCAATTGAAGAATGCCTTGTTTTCGTTAGATGCATCGGCTTGGAGCAGTATTATTTTGGCCTATGAACCGGTTTGGGCCATAGGAACCGGAGAAACTGCTTCTCCAGAACAAGCACAGGAGATGCATGCTTTTATACGTAAAACGATTACCGATGCCTACGATGCCAGCATTGCTGGAAATGTTTCCATTTTGTACGGTGGTAGTGTAAAGCCTGCCAATGCAAAGGAAATCTTTGGAAAGCCAGATGTGGATGGCGGACTTATTGGAGGGGCTTCTTTAAAAGCCGATGACTTCGTGGCCATCATTGAGGCTATCTAAAAAAAATTGATGAGACATCATAAATAAATAGGGGAGTGTTCTGCACTCCTCTTTGATTTTGTATGGAGAATACCATTTACATAGAATATAGTTTTACCGTTTTACCGCTTCAACCAGCTACCGATATTTTAATTGCAGAATTGGGAGAAGTAGGTTTTGAAAGTTTTGTTGAAAATGAAACAGGTGTGCTAGCCTATATTCAAAAGGAAGAGTTTGTGGAAGGAATGATAGACTCCATAGAAATTCTCAGGAATACTGATTTTACTATTTCTTTTGAAAAAAAAGAGATTGAGCAAGAAAATTGGAATGCTACTTGGGAAGAGAATTTTAGCCCAATTCTGGTAGGAGAGCACTGTTCTGTACGGGCTCCCTTTCATAAAAAGCCTCAGGTGACCTACGATATAGTTATTGAGCCCAAAATGAGCTTTGGTACAGGTCATCACGAAACAACCCATATGATGCTTCAAATGATTTTAGATCATGATTTTGAGGGGAAGTCCGTTTTGGATATGGGTAGTGGAACGGGGGTCTTGGCCATATTAGCGGCCATGAAAGGGGCTACCAATGTAGAAGCCATAGATATCGATAATTGGTGTTATCATAATGCAATGGAAAATGTAGAAAGAAACAATGTGCAGGTTTCTGTTTTTGAAGGGGATGTAACCCTTTTGAAAGGTGTCAAATTGTACGATGTTGTTTTGGCGAATATCAACCGGAATATTTTGATAAATGACATTCCTGCATATGCAAAGTGTCTTAAACCCAACGGCATACTTTTTGTGAGTGGCTTCTATGAAGATGATATTTTTGCGATTTCCGAAATATGTAATAGCTGTGGATTAAAATTTGAAAAAAATATTACCAGAAACAATTGGGTAGCAGTAAAATACGTATTTTAGAAAGTGTCTTGCACATCTAAAATGAAAAAGATATGAGTACGAGGGAAAAGATTTTAGAAGATTTACTTTTAGAGGAAGAGGTTGTTAAACAAAATGAAATTGTTCTCTTTAACGATGATGTAAACACCTTTGACCACGTTATTGAAACCTTGATCGATGTTTGCGATCATACCCCTGAGCAAGCAGAACAATGCTCCATTATTGTACATTACAACGGTAAGTGTACCGTTAAAACGGGTGATTACAAAGATTTGGAACCTCGTTGCAGCAAACTATTGCGAGCGGGCCTGAGCGCGGAAATTGTCTAAAGGTAACTTAATGGGGGAGTTTATGACGAAAAACTCCGTAGAGGAAGGTACCCAAGACAGCTCCTGCAATTACTATTAGCATGCTTAGGACCCCTGTTCCTACCAAAATGTACATAGGCCCTGGGCAAGCTCCTGCAAGAGCCCATCCCAATCCAAAAATACTTCCGCCAAGGAGATAGCGCGTTACACTTTTATCTTTGGGAGGGAGATATATTTCCTTTCCTTCAATGCTCTTTAGTCTTAATTTTTTGATAGTGTATACACTAATGATTCCCAGCAAAACAGCAGAACCAATAATGCCGTACATGTGGAAGGATTGAAACTTGAACATTTCAAATATACGGTACCAAGAAACAGCTTCGGATTTTACCAAAACAATTCCAAAAAACACTCCTACAAGTAAAAATTTAAGGAACTTCATCAATTAAAAAATTAGGGGCAGAATAAAATGGGTCATTACCAATCCTCCGATAAAAAAGCCGACTACTGCGATTAAAGAAGGTAATTGTAGGTTGCTAAGTCCGGTTATAGCATGACCAGAGGTGCAACCCCCAGCATATCGTGTTCCAAAACCTACCAAAAGCCCACCAATTAACAATATGAGCATACCTTTCAAGGTTAATACATTCTCCCAACTATAAATTTCAGGAGGTAGAATGGATTCCCCGGCATTTTGAAATCCTAGATTCTGTAGATCTTCAACTGTTTTTGGGTTTAATTCGATGGGCGCTCCGTTGGACAGAAATTGTACGGCAATGAATCCGCCGATCACAGCACCCAGAACTACCGTAAGATTCCATTTTTGGCTACGCCAGTCAAACTTAAAAAAATCGGCATACTTGCCTGCGCCCCCAATACTACAAAAAGTTCGTAGGTTGCTAGACATACCAAATGTTTTACCAAAATAGAGAAGAAGCAGTAAAACCGTAGCTATTAATAGGCCTGAAACGTACCAAGGCCAAGGATTGAGAATATATTCCATTTAGTTAAAAACTTTCAGCAAAAGTAATACAAAGACCGGGGCCGTAAGGTAATAATTGTTACAATACAATAAATGCATTTCATGTTGCTGTAAAGATATCGATTGCATTTTGGCGTATTCGTAAAAAGAATTGGACTCACCCACCAACTAGACTTAAATCTTTATTTTTGGCGCCAAACCAAACCAAAATATATTAAAATGAATATTATTTCTAAAACGGGTCTATCGCTATCGATAATGAAGAAGACGTTCTTTCTTATCTGGACTACTATTTTCATGGTGAATGCACAAGAACCACCAAGAAAATATATTGCTTATCAACCCATTGACGCCATTCAAATTGATGGTATGGCCAATGAAACTTCATGGGAAAAAGCATCATGGACAGACAATTACATAGACATTGAAGGTAATAAAACTCCAACTTACGCAACGAGAATGAAGATGTTGTATGATGAGGAAAATCTTTATTTCTATGCGGAAATGGAAGAGCCTCATGTTTGGGCAACTTTAAAACATAGGGACACGGTCATTTTTTACAATAATGACTTTGAAATTTTTATTGACCCGGATGGAGATACCCATAATTACTATGAGTTTGAAATGAACGCCTTGAACACTTTGTGGGACCTTTTCCTCACAAAACCGTACAGAAATCATGGTAAAATAATTGATAGTTGGGATATTCAAGGGGTTAAGACCGCCGTTCAAATTGACGGTACTTTAAACAATCCCGAGGATATAGATAAGGGCTGGAGTGTTGAAATTGCCTTTCCTTGGAAGGTAATAACAGAGGCGAGTAGAAAAAACGGAATACCTAAAAATGAGTTTTGGCGCATTAACTTCTCTAGGGTCAATTGGGATTATCAGCTAAAGGATGGTAAGTATAGCAGAAAGCAGGATGGCGACGGAAAATTTCTACCCGAATACAATTGGGTGTGGTCACCGCAGTGGGTTATTAATATGCATGAACCTGAACATTGGGGATATCTCTTTTTTGCTGATGAAAAAGTAGGTGGCAACGTCAATTTTGAATTGCCTTTAGACGAGCATATAAAATGGAAAATGTATGCGTTGTACCGAAAGCTCTTAGGGGCAGGGGACAATTTTGAAAATATGATAAGTGAAATTGACTCAGAAATTTTTAGGGTTCAAGGGAAAACAGTTGTCCCTAACGTGGAGAGGCACAAAAGTGGATGGAACATAACAGTGATAAGTCCGTTCAGTTCAAAAGTTTTGCTAATTAAGGAAGATGGGAAGTTTATCGATTCTGAGCGATAGTCCACTCCAACAAATAATTTTAAAGGTTTAGAGGTTCAAAAGCTCGGATAATTTAAGAGAATGGCTCACCTTTGGGGTGAGCCATTCTCTTGAAGTAGATGTTGCTTAATGACTTCAGAGTCAATTACTTTTCTTGTACTTTTTAAAAAATGGAGTCAACTCAATATCGCTAATAATCCTTTTTGAGCATGTGTTAGGATTTGGCCTTAACCGAAAAAACAACCCTGCATTTAAGATTGGGTCTACTCTTTAAGCAATTTCGGTAGGATTATTTTACATTAGCGCTCCGCGCTGAAAATCAAAAAGATATAAAATCAAAAAAAGCAAGCTTTAAGAATTTGCTTGCTTTTCGATTTAATCGTGACCTCGGCAGGATTACCTACGGTCTTCCTTTGTGCTCCGATTTGGAAATGCAAATTTACATCGCTTGCGCACTACGATTTAGTCATTTTTGGTTCGCTTATGAAAGCAGGCTTTCAAAACCTCCAAAAAATACAAAACCCTGCATTTTCATACAGGGTTTGCGCTTTAAGTGACCTCGGCAGGATTCAAACCTGCAACCTTCTGAGCCGTAATCAGATGCGCTATTCAGTTGCGCCACGAGGCCTTATTAACGGGGTGCAAATATATTTCTTTTTACTTTTACTGCAAAACTGAAAATGAAAAATATGGACTTTAAATCCTATATCAGGGATATTCAAGACTTTCCAAAAGAAGGAGTGGTATTTAAGGATATTACGCCATTGCTTAAAAATGGAGAGGCATTAAACCAAACTGTGAGTGCCTTATTGGAGCTATTGGATGATAAAAAAATTGACAAGGTGGTGGGCATGGAAAGTAGAGGGTTTTTTTTCGCCCCATTGCTGGCCAGTAAGTTAGGGGCCGGATTTGTTCCTGTGCGTAAGCCCGGAAAATTACCGGCAAAGACCCTACAACAATCATATGATTTGGAATATGGTACGGACATGTTAGAAGTGCATCAAGACAGTATTGCAAAAGGCGATAAAATACTTGTGCATGATGATGTTTTGGCAACCGGAGGTACAGCTTTCGCTACTTGTGAGTTAATTGAACGCTTAGGAGGAGAAATTGTTCAATGTAACTTCTTGATTGAACTTACCTTCTTAAACGGAGCTAGTAAATTGAATGAATACCCTACAAAGTCGTTGATAAAGTACTAGCGTATTACAGGGCATTGGTCGTTACATAATAACGCCAACCGATGATTGCCAGCTGTATTTTAGATGCCTTGGCTAAATCCAGTCTTTTTTTGGTGTAAGAAGGAAGTAAGACTTTGTTTAGCTTGGCCAAGAATTTGAAAAAACTTTTTTTCATAACTGGGTTTTACCAAATATAGATAATATATGAAATAATTAGACCGCCAATGGGCGGTCTAATTTTATAATAGGCCTATGGGAAAAGTATCTAGATAATTGCAAGGATTAAGGATATAAAAAACAAAAGCATTTTAGCGATAGTGATCATTTTAATTTTAAAGGTTTTTAGGGTTAGCCTTCTTATTGAAGGATGAGTAAATAGTACTCCTCAATCGATTGTTTTTTCAATATATATAAGGGCGATAATATCTTCCTAATAAATTGATGACTTTTATTAAAATTGAATACTGAACTGTAGTTGTAATGATGGATATGGTTTCATATTTTGATTGAAATGCTTGTAACGTGTTTTTAAATGTTATGTAAATATGCCGCATTTGTTCATATTCGAAACATTTGAAGGGTCCTTTTAGCTCTAATTTGAGTTTTCAAGGGGCATTCCATCAAAAATTTTCATGTTTTAATCAAAACCATCATCAGTTTATTTTTTTAAAAGGAAGTATGTATGGGGTGAGGACAGTTTAGTAAATCTTAAATTATCTTTGTTTTCATATTTAACCAACCATGCAAAATTCAATATTTATAGTTTTAGGTCTCGTATTATTAATTGCCGGTGGAAATTGGCTGTTGAAGTCCGCTGTGGCCTTGTCTATGCGGTTGAACATTCCAAAAATAGTTATAGGAATGACCGTAGTGTCTTTTGCGACCTCTGCTCCAGAATTAATTGTGAGTATAAAATCCGCTCTGGAGGGCTTTCCTGATTTGGCTTTAGGAAACGTAGTGGGGTCCAATATTGCAAATATCGGTTTGGTATTGGGTATCACCGTTATTTTAGGAAGTATTGATGTAAACAAAAGTTTTTATACTACAGATTGGCCCGTGATGATGATTGCCTCTGCACTCTTTTTCGGTTTTATCTATTTTGATGGGGTTTTGGTTCGGTATGAAGGTTTGCTTATGGTAACATTTCTTTTTCTGTTTCTGGTCTATTTGCTCCGTTTTCAAAAACCTGCCGTGGTAGACGAACTTCCTGAAGATGATGAACCTCTTCCGTTGTACAAGACGGTACTCTTTCTTGGAATAGGAGGAGTGGCACTTTGGGGCGGTTCTGAATTGTTGATCAACGGCGCAGTGGGTTTAGCAACATTGTATGGGGTGAGCGAACGTGTAATTGGGGTTACAGTGGTATCCGTAGGTACAAGTATCCCTGAGTTGGCAGCTTCTATCATTGCTGTGATAAAGAAAGAAAAAGCAATTTCTCTAGGTAATCTTATAGGCTCAAATATTTTCAATATTTTGGCGGTTCTGGGCATTACTTCGATTATAACTCCCGTAAAGGTTTTGGACCAAGGTCTACTCCGGAATGATATTTTTTGGATGTTGGGGATATCCTTTATTATTCTGCCCTTGGTTTTCTTCCCTAAAGGTTTGCGATTGGGATGGCGCGATGGTATAATTCTTGTGGGCCTATATGTGACCTTTGTGTATTTTACCTTGGGATAAACCTCCAACTATGAGCTATCTTAAATGTTTGTTGATACTGTTGATCGGTTTTTCGACAATTACTTTGTATGCTCAAGAAGAGAACTTTCTTAGAGGTAGGGTTTATGAATCTACTTCAAATACTCCAATTGTCTACGCTACGGTTCGTATTAAAGGAAAAGCAAAAGGTGTAATTACCAATATGGATGGAGGTTTTCGCTTACCTAAGAAACTTTACCAAATGGGTGATACCATTCAGGTTTCAAGTATGGGGTATCAGTTAACGAACTTTCCGATATCAAAACTATCTCCTTCTGAAATTAACATTCTAAGGTTACCAACCACTCTTTTTTCATTGGATGAAGCTGTCGTAAGTGCTAAGCGTAAAAAAAGATTGACAGCTCGGCAAATTTTAAAAAGGGCTATCGATAATATAACGTTAAATTATCCAATGTTTTCATTTTCAACAAAGGGCTATTATAGAGAGTATCAAGTGGATAGTATCGGTTATATAAACTTGAATGAAGCTTTTGTTGAAGTTTTTGATATGGGCTTTCATAAAATAGATACAATTTCCACTAAAATTAGTATGTACGATTATGTTAGAAATACCGATTTTCCCAGAGATACGGTTTCAGATAACAGTTACAATTATGAGAAGGGAACAAAAGTTATAGATAAAGCATATCTCTCAGCCTACGGAGGTAATGAGTTTGCAATTTTAAGAATTCATAATGCTATCAGAAATTATAAACTAAGCAGCTATGATTTCATCAATTCATTAGCGGAAGGTGATGTAATTAAAAACCATTCTATAGAAAGGAAGTTGGATACTTACGCAGATGAAGAGAGACTATTTGCCATCCATTTGAAAAAGAAATTCCCAGGATATACTGCTAGTGGAATGTTTTATATTTCTCAACAAGACTATGCTATACACAAAATACACTATAGTCTCTATGATGATTATAAAAGAAATAGTGATAAGGAATTAAGGGATAAAGGAATTATAGGTAGTTTGATTTTTGAAGTAAATACGGAATACAGAAGGGGCCGAAATGATAAAATGTATTTAAATTTTAATGCTTTTAGAAACACTTTTCAATTAGCATTGCCACCAAAATTTATTGTTGACTCATTGCAAATAATGGATCAGAACAAGATTATGGTCTACTTCAACAATGATTTAGGAAAGGAATCCAAAGCTGATGATTTAAAAAATTATAAGTTTAGTTATCGAGGCGAAATAATAAAACCTACTAATGTAAAAGTTTATACAGATAGGTGCTTGCTTGAAGTAAAGGCCAGTGCTAAATTGTGGAATAATTTAACAAGGGAATTGAATACGCGGACAAATAAGAGAGTAAGTGCCGCGGATGTATTTTTAGTACAGATTGAAGATATTTTAGATAATGAGGGCAATATTTTAAATGAATATGTATTTAAGGATTACACTCAGTTTAGAGAGTTTTTTACACAAGAGATTGGTGCGGTATCAAGAATTCCTGTCGATAGCCTACTAATGGACATGAGAAGGCCAATTTTTGATAACCAACCCGTTAACAGGCCCGATAATTATAAAAGTTATTGGATGAACACTCCTTTCAAACCTTTGGAGGAAAATTCACTTAAGAAATAAAAAACGCCCTGAACAAATCAGGGCGTTTTTACGTATTATGTCAACAATTAATCTTTTCGATTATACGTCAGCAGACTTTACAGTCTTAACAATTCTACCGGCAATTTTGTATGGGTCACCATTAGAAGCTGGTCTTCTATCTTCCAACCAACCTTTCCAGCCGCTTTCTACCGTTGCGATAGGAATACGGATTGATGCTCCACGGTCAGAAATACCGTATGAGAAATCATTGATAGAAGCTGTTTCATGAAGACCGGTCAAACGCTGATCATTGAACTCACCATATACAGCGATATGTTCTTTAACAACTGGTCTAAATGCTTCACATATTTTCTCGTAAGTTTCTTTAGAACCGGCAGTTCTTAAAGTGCTGTTTGAGAAGTTGGCGTGCATACCAGAACCGTTCCAGTCCATATCCTTACCTAATGGTTTTGGGTGGTACTCAATATAGTAACCATATTGCTCAGTCAATCTATCTAACATATAACGAGCAACCCAAAGTTCATCGCCTGCTTTTTTGGCGCCTTTTGCAAACAATTGGAATTCCCATTGTCCACAAGCAACCTCTTGATTGATACCTTCAAAGTTGATACCCGCAGCTATACACATATCTGCATGTTCTTCAACAATATGGCGACCATGAGTATTTTTTCCTCCTACGGAGCAGTAGTACATACCTTGAGGAGCAGGATAGCCACCTCTTGGGAAACCTAATGGAAGGTCGGTAACGGTATCCATGATAAAATATTCCTGCTCGAAACCGAACCAGAAATCATTGTCATCATCATCAATAGTAGCTCTACCATTAGAAGGGTGTGGAGTTCCGTCGGCATTAAGTACCTCTGTCATGACTAAGAAACCATCTTTTCTCACCGGATCTGGGAAAATAGCAACTGGCTTCAATAGACAATCTGAAGAACCACCTTCGGCCTGTTTGGTTGAACTTCCGTCAAAAGACCACATTGGGCAGTCTTCCAAGGTTCCACCAAAATCATTTACTACTTTGGTTTTGCTTCTCATGTTCTGCGTGGGGAAGTATCCATCTAACCAGATATACTCCAATTTTGTTTTGCTCATAATCTTTGGAAGTTAAATTTTTTAATTTTCAGACTAACAAAAATAGATTTTTTGAAGACATATCCTATTTTTACAGGGGGTAAATATCTAAAAATTGAATAAAATTTATGATACCCCTTTTTTGTGAGGGGTATTTTAAATTATATGGATTATAAGCCCTTTTTATTATTAAATCCTTAATTGGTAATTTTGCGCACTTATTAAATAATACCTTATGTCTAGATTGCGATTTGATGCTATTTTGGAAAGTCAAAAAAGAACCCCTTTAGCGGTAGAAGATGCTGGTAGGCGGTCAGAAATTTTTGCATCCAACGTCTTTAATGATGAGCGCATGCTCCAGTATCTTACCAAAGATGCATTGGATAGTGTGCGAAATGCTATTTTCTCCGGTTCGAAAATAAATAGAAAAATAGCGGATCAAGTTGCCGAAGCTATGAAGGGGTGGGCCATAACAATGGGTGCCACCCACTACACCCATTGGTTTCAGCCTTTAACGGGAGCTACCGCGGAAAAGCACGATGCTTTTTTTGATCTGTTGGATGATGGTAGGGCTTTGGAGAAATTTGGAGGGGCGCAATTGGTACAACAAGAACCGGATGCTTCAAGCTTTCCCAGTGGAGGAATCAGAAATACGTTCGAAGCAAGAGGCTATACGGCGTGGGATCCTACCAGTCCGGCTTTTGTCTATGGAACTACACTTTGTATTCCTACTGTTTTTGTCTCGTATACGGGAGAGGCCTTGGATAATAAAACTCCGTTGTTAAGGGCATTGAACGCCATTGATGAAGCGGCTACAGGCGTTGCAAAGTATTTTGACAAAAATGTGGTGAAGGTGAGCGCTACCTTAGGGTGGGAGCAAGAATATTTTCTCATTGATAGGGCTTTGGCCAATTCAAGAACAGATATTAGTCTCACCGGTCGTACCTTAATAGGTAATGCTGCCGCAAAAGGTCAGCAGTTAGATGATCATTATTTTGGGGTTATACCCAATAGGGCCATTGCTTTTATGAAGGAATTGGAGCGGGAGTGCTTGGTGTTGGGTATTCCAGTAAAAACAAGGCATAATGAGGTGGCCCCTAATCAGTTTGAGCTTGCGCCTGTTTTTGAAGAAGCTAATCTTGCCGTAGATCATAACCTATTATTAATGGACGTGATGGATAAGGTGGCTGCCAAGCATAACTTTAAGGTGTTGTTTCACGAAAAACCATTTGAAGGAATCAACGGTTCCGGTAAGCATAATAATTGGTCCTTGACTACGGATACCGGTGTTAATCTACTAAGTCCTGGCTCCACTCCAATGAAGAACCTACAATTCTTGACCTTTTTTGTAAACACCATAAAGGCGGTGGATAATTATGAGGAATTGTTAAGGTCTTCTATAGCTTCGGCCAGTAACGATCATCGCTTAGGGGCCAATGAGGCCCCACCGGCTATTATTTCCATTTTTATCGGCACACAACTAGGCAATGTCCTTGATGAATTGGAAGGTGTTACCAAAGGTAAATTGTCCCCGGAAGAAAAAACGGAGCTTAAATTGAACGTAGTAGGGAAAATTCCAGAGATTTTACTGGATAATACGGATCGTAACAGAACATCTCCCTTTGCGTTCACCGGAAATAAATTTGAAATGCGAGGTGTGGGTTCCAAGACCAATTGTGCCAAGCCCATGACTATTTTGAATACGATTGTAGCCAAGCAACTCCGTGATTTTAAAAAGGAAGTAGATGCTCTTATCGATAAGAAAAGTCTAAAAAAAGACGAGGCCGTTTTTAATGTTCTTAGGGAATATATTAAAACTTCCAAACGTATTCGTTTTGATGGAGATGGCTATAGCATGGATTGGGAAAAGGAGGCTAAAAGAAGAAAGCTCAGCAACAATAAAAATACGCCAGATGCATTAAAGGTGCTTACTTCAGCTGATAGCATTAGCCTGTTTCAAGCAACTGGGGTTTTAAGTGAAACTGAAATTAAAGCTAGACAGGAGGTAGAATTGGAAGCTTATATAATGCACGTGCAAATAGAAGGAAGGGTGCTCATAGATATGGTTTATAACCAGGTCATTCCCACGGCAGTTGAATATCAAAGTAGGCTTATCAAGAATGTTTTGGGTTTAAAGGAAATCTATGGTGCGGCCCATAAAGGACTTTCCGATACCACCGCAAGTATTATCGAAAATATTGGTGAGAATATGGCCGAGCTAAAGAAAAAAACCGATGCTATGAGAGCCGCCATTACGCGTGCCGATAAACAAGCGGATACCCATAAAAAAGCATCCACTTACTGTGATAGTGTCTTCCCGTATTTTTTAGAAATACGCGGGCATTGTGATAACTTGGAGCAATTGGTAGATGATCAATTATGGCCTTTAACAAAATACCGAGAGCTCCTCTTCATTAAGTAGGTATTTAGATTTTAATGAAAATTCGGTTTAGAACTAAACTTTAAGGGTTATTTAAGGTTTATGAAGTGAATACCTTATTTTTGCCGCAAACCAAAAGTTGAAAATGAGTTCGTCCGCAAGTGAAAGATATAGCCAGAGAGGTGTCTCGGCTTCCAAAGAAGATGTGCATAACGCCATAAAAAATATAGACAAAGGCCTTTTTCCTAAAGCTTTTTGCAAAATAGTGCCCGACTATTTAACGAACGATGAGGATTATTGTTTGGTTATGCATGCTGATGGTGCAGGAACTAAATCTTCTCTTGCTTATATGTACTGGAAAGAGACTGGTGATGTATCCGTTTGGAAAGGCATAGCGCAAGATGCCTTGGTCATGAACATAGATGATTTGATCTGTGTGGGTGCTACGGATAATATTATGCTTTCATCTACTGTAGGGCGAAATAAAAATTTGATTCCTGGGGAGGTAATTTCCGCTATTATCAATGGAACCGAAGAGTTGATAGATGATTTAAAAAATCATGGAATGACCATACATTCCACAGGCGGGGAAACGGCCGATGTTGGAGATTTGGTACGGACAATTATTGTAGATTCTACCGTTACCGCTAGGATGAAGCGTAGTGATGTGATTGATAATGCCAATATCAGGGAAGGAGATGTTATTGTTGGATTGGCCTCTTTTGGTAGGGCAGATTATGAAACGGAATACAATGGAGGTATGGGTAGTAACGGTCTTACCTCTGCCAGACACGATGTTTTCTCCAAATATCTGGCCAAAAAATACCCGGAAAGTTATGATGCCTCGGTTCCCGAAGAATTGGTGTATTCCGGAGGTGTGCAATTAACGGATGCCGTTGACGGTGTGGAACTGGACGCGGGTAAGCTGGTGCTTTCACCTACACGTACATATGCACCCATCGTAAAAAAAGTACTTCAGCAATTTGGTTCCAATGAAATTCATGGAATGGTACACTGTAGCGGGGGAGCACAGACGAAAATTCTTCATTTCTTGGGAGATGGTCTTCATGTGATAAAGGATAACCTATTTGAGGTTCCGCCTTTGTTTAAAATGATTCAGGAACAATCCAAAACGGATTGGAAGGAGATGTATCAAGTTTTTAATTGCGGTCATCGTCTTGAAATTTACACAAGTCCTGAAAATGCTGAAAATATTATAGGTATTTCTAAAAGTTTTGGGGTAGAGGCTCAGGTAGTTGGAAGAGTAGAAGCAGGGGATAAAAAGCAATTGACCATTTCCAGTCCCTACGGCCAGTTTGTTTACTAGAGCATACGATTACCGCCATATTCCCGTTTTCCTTGTATAAAGCATTGTTTTGTATGGAAAGAAAACAGTTTCTAAGGAGCATCGGTTCGGCTGCGGCTTTTGCGGTTATTTTTCCCTGCGTTCAGGGGTGTTCCAGTGATGAAGGAGGGGAAACTCAACCGGAGGAAGGTAACTTGGAGGTTCCGGAAGGGGTAGACTTCATTTTAGATTTACAAGCTTCTGAAAATGCGGCTTTGGCCAATAGCGGAGGATATGTCCTTAAAGATAAGGTTGTAGTTGCTCGTAATTTAGAGGGGGAATATGTTGCTGCGAGTCAGGTATGTAGCCATCAAGGTTATGATGAGGTACGTTTTGTTTCTCAAAATGGCGGTATTTTTTACTGCGATGTGCATGGTTCCCAATTTGAGCAAGATGGGTCTCCTATAAACCAAGTTGATAGTAGTACACCTAAACCCTTGAAGATTTTTCAAACTGCATTGGAGGGAAGCACTCTTCGCGTCTTTGAATAATTTGGCATGATTTTGACTATTAGGTAAATCATGAATCGCATTTTTACCATTTTCACTTTTTTGGTTTCCACTCTTGTCTTTTCGCAAGAATGGCAACCTACTTTTGAAAAAAGCTTTGAATTGGCTACTAAAAAAAGTGTGCCCCTAATGTTGGTTTTTGCAGGATCGGATTGGTGTGCACCCTGTATTAAACTCGACCGTCAAATATGGCAATCACAGGAATTTATAGACTACTCCAACAATAATTTGGTTTTATATAAAGCTGACTTTCCCAGGAAGAAAGTAAACAGACTAACTAAGGAAATTGAGCAGAAGAATGAAGAACTGGCAGAAAGATTTAATCCCAGAGGCTTTTTCCCGTTGGTAGTTCTTATAGATAATGAGGGTAATTCACTTGGGGAACTCGGGTACAAAAATGTATCACCTCAAGAATATATTTCCGATATTAAGAAATTGCATTAATGAAAACTTGGTTATCATTCATATTACTTTTTCTAACCTTATCCCTAGGGGCTCAAAGCAATAAATTGGTTACGGTTCATAAGGCAATGGAGCTTATGGGGAGTAGGTTTGATATTACGGTAGTGGCTTCAAGTGAAGATGTTGGGTTGATCAATATTGATGAGGCCGCTGCGGAAATAGAAAGGGTCGAGGCGCTTATTTCTTCATGGAATCCTGATTCCGAAACTTCTTTCATCAATCAAAATGCAGGTATAAAACCCGTAAAAGTAAGTCAGGAATTATTTTCATTGATAGAAAGAGCTGTGCAGGTATCGCAATTAACGGAGGGTGCTTTTGATATTACCTATGCTTCTTTGGACAACATCTGGAAGTTTGATGGCACCATGAAAGAAATGCCCTCCCCGGACTTGGTCAAGAATTCCATTTCAAATGTTGGTTACCAACATATTCTATTAGACGCCAGACAACAGACCGTATTTCTCGCTAAAAAGGGAATGAGAATTTCTTTTGGTGCTATTGGCAAAGGATATGCCGCGGATAAGGCTAAGGAGTTATTGGTGTCCAAGCAGGTGGTGGGTGGTATTATTAACGCTGCCGGAGACCTTACTACTTGGGGAACCAAGGCGAACGGGGAAAAATGGTTGATAGGAATAGCCAACCCCTTAAGTGCCGAAAGAATTTTTTCTTGGCTACCGGTGGTGGAATCCTCCGTAGCCACCTCCGGAAACTACGAGAAACACTTTGTACATGAAGGTGTTAAATATAGCCACATAATTGACCCAAGGTCCGGATATCCTACTTCAGGGGTAAACAGTGTTACTGTTTTTGCTAAAACAGCAGAAATGAGTGATGCCTTGGCTACCGCTATCTATATTTTAGGCAAGGATGAAGGCTTGGAGCTGATTAGTCAGCTTGGTGGTATTGAAGTGGTTTTGATCGATAGTGAGAACAGGGTTTACCAAAGTAGCGGTATTCTTTTGGAAAAGACTCCTTAAAATAGAGCCGTGCGATTATCTCTCTATGAGCTACTGATGAGTTTTTTCTCAAAGTTTCAAATAATCTTGGTTCGTAAATATGCTGCTAAAATTTGCGCAAATTTATCGTAAATTCGCAGTCCAACTGTGGCAAGCATATGATAGATAAATTAAATATTGTTAAGCAGCGTTTTGATGAGGTGTCGGACCTAATAATACAGCCTGATATTATTGCGGATCAAAAACGCTATGTAGAACTCACCAAGGAATACTCAGACCTTAAGGAGCTGGTGGCCAAGCGAGATGAATACGTTGCCATTACCAGCAATATTGAGGAAGCCGAAGAAATTATTTCTGATGGCAGCGATGCAGAAATGTTGGAAATGGCCAAGATGCAGTTGGAGGAGGCCAAGAGCAAACTTCCACAATTGGAAGAGGAAATTAAGTTTCTTTTAATACCTAAGGACCCAGAAGATGCAAAAGATGTAGTTGTGGAAATCAGGGCTGGTACCGGAGGTGATGAGGCCAGTATTTTTGCAGGGGACCTCTTTAGGATGTATACCAAATATTGTGAATCCAAAGGTTGGAAAACCAATGTTATAGATCTAAGTGAAGGTACGAGTGGTGGGTACAAGGAAATTCAGTTTGAAGTTACCGGGCAAGATGTATATGGTACCCTAAAATTTGAAGCTGGTGTACACCGTGTGCAACGTGTTCCGCAGACGGAAACCCAAGGCAGGGTACACACTAGTGCTGCAACTGTAATGGTACTTCCTGAGGCAGAGGATTTTGATGTTCAAATAGATCCGAAGGATGTCCGAATTGATTATTTCTGTTCATCTGGGCCGGGTGGTCAATCCGTGAACACTACCTATTCTGCTGTACGCTTAACCCACGTCCCTACCGGGTTGGTAGCACAATGCCAAGACCAAAAGTCGCAGCATAAGAACAAAGAAAAAGCCTTTAGGGTTTTGCGTTCCCGTTTATATGACCTTGAATTGGCCAAAAAACAGGAGGAAGATGCCGCTAAAAGGAACTCGCAAGTGAGTAGTGGTGACCGTTCTGCAAAAATTAGGACATATAACTATCCTCAAGGAAGGGTTACCGATCATCGAATTGGTTTAACCCTATATGACCTACAGAATATTATTGACGGAGATATCCAAAAAATAATAGACGAGCTTAGTTTGGTAGAAAATACCGAAAAGTTAAGGGAGGCATCTGAGACTTTTTAACATTCAATTTTACTTCAGCAATTCAAAAAAAAATAGGTTTTGACTACCCAACAGCTTGTAGAACAGATTAGAAAGAAGAGGTCTTTCCTTTGTATAGGATTGGATACCGATCTAGAAAAAATCCCATCACACTTGTTAGGGGAAGAAGACCCAATTTTTGAGTTCAACAAGGCAATAATAGATGCTACCCATCAACTTTGCGTAGCATATAAGCCTAATATCGCCTTCTATGAAGCTTATGGTATAAAAGGTTGGAAGTCATTGGAGCGAACCATTGATTATCTAAACAAAAACCATTCTGAAATTTTCACTATAGCAGATGCCAAAAGAGGGGATATTGGTAATACCTCTACCAGATATGCCAAGGCTTTTTTTGAAGAGCTGAATTTTGATAGTATTACCATTGCACCTTATATGGGTAAGGATTCCGTAGAGCCCTTTTTAGCGTTTCAAGGAAAGCATACCATACTTTTGGCGCTTACTTCAAATGCAGGGGCTTTTGATTATCAAACTCAACTTATTGATGGTACGGAATTGTACAAGCAAGTACTGAAAACCTCTAAGACGTACGAGAACTCCAAAAACCTAATGTATGTAGTTGGCGCAACTAAGGCCGAATATCTTTCGGCAATAAGGGAGATAATACCGGATAATTTTCTTTTGGTTCCTGGTGTGGGTGCGCAAGGTGGTAGTTTGGAAGAGGTTTGCCGTTATGGGTTGACCAAAGACGTGGGCCTACTTGTCAATTCTTCTCGAGGAATTATCTACGCTTCGAATAGTGCAAATTTCGCCACGGCCGCAAAAATAGAAGCGGAAAAACTACAAAACCAGATGGCTGAGTTGCTTGGATAGCAATTGATGCTATTTTACCATATTTTCCAACAACTTCTGAATTTTCTGAGCCTTTTGCTCAAAAAACTCTATTAGCTTGGCATCGGTGTATTCCAAATTACTAGCCTTCTCCATGAAGTTTTGATATTGGTACTCCAATAAATTAATAACGTTTCTGTTAGCCTCAATGGGAGTTACCTGTCCTACTTTACAATATTGATTTTCCATAATTCAATCAGATTCTCTCAAATATACGGTGGAATTTTAGCTTTGGACTTTGCAAATCGTCATCTGGATTAAAAATTTAGTTTAATTGACTAAAATTTAACACACTTCTAATGTGTACATGATCATAATTAGTTCGTTTTGTTGAAAACCTCATAATTCTTCAAATTTTAAAGTCGATTTACTTTCTCAATTCTACAATAATATGTAGGCTAAATACAGGAAAAGTATAATTGGATTCCTTTAAATATTCTCTGTTCATAAAAATTGATAAGCTAAACGCCTTGTTATCAAAGTTTTTAATACATTGCAAGGTTCCCAAATGGGAAATACAACGAGAACGCTGTTGCTTAATTACACTACATATTTACATTCAGATTCTTCTGTTTGGGTCACCTTTGTACATGGTGCAGGTGGCAGTTCCTCTATTTGGTTTAAACAAGTACGGGAATTTAGGAAACAGTTTAACGTTCTATTACTTGATTTAAGGGGTCATGGTAAATCCAAACCTGCATTAAAAGACGCTTTTGACGATAAGTATACCTTTGATTATGTTACAGATGATATAATTGAAGTTATTGATTATTTAAAGATTGAACGGTCCCATTTTATTGGTATCTCTTTGGGTACTGTACTCATTAGAAATTTGGCCGAGAAGCACCCTAAAAGGGTGGTAAGTATGGTTATGGGTGGAGCCATAATTAGATTGGACATGAGGTTTAGGTTGTTAATGGTCTTTGGTAACATGTTTAAATCCCTGGTACCTTATATTTGGTTGTATCGCATGTTTACTTTCGTGATTATGCCGGATAGCAATCACAAAGAATCAAGATTGCTTTTTGTGAGGGAGGCCAAAAAACTATATCAAAAGGAGTTTTTGAGATGGTATAAAATGGGGTCACAAATAAGTACTCTTTTACGAATGTTTCGCGGTGCTGACATTAAAATCCCTACTTTGTACGTAATGGGAGGGGAGGATTACCTGTTTTTGCCTTCCGTGAAAAAGATGGTTCATAGACAATCAACTGCAAGTTTGCTTACCATTGAAAATTGTGGGCACGTAGTGAATGTGGAACAGCCAAGTATGTTTAATCAATTTGTGATTTCATACATAAGGGATTTCAATTATTAAACTTTTAGTATATTTTCTATATAAAAAAACCGGTGATAACACCGGTTTTAAAACTAACTAACTCAAAAAATTTTCAAACTCGAAATAAATCAAACTACTAGATTTATATAATTCTAACGGGTTACATATCAATATATTATAATTTATTGCGGAAAAGTTTCAAGATTCCTAATCCTGTAGTTTGAAGACCCTTTGTAAAAGGTCCGATGTTCTTGCCGAAACATTATTTCTTATTTCTTTTTCTTCCACTGCAATCATTGTGTAAACCCCCGTTAATGCCTCATTGGTAACATAATCTGTTAAATCTGGATTTACCTTTTTAGTTAGTGGAATGCTATTATATCTGGATATGAGGTTGGACCAAATTTGGTCTGCACCTACCTTTTCAAATGACTTTTTGATGACAGGATTGAATTTGGCATACAATTCTGTTTTCGTAGCACTAGTTAAATATTGGGTAGCAGCATCATCTGACCCTAGGAGGATACTCTTGGCATCATTGAAAGTAATTCCCTTTACTGCGTTTACAAAAATAGGAGTGGCTTCTCCTACGGCATCCTCCGCCGCCCTGTTTAAAATCTTTAAACCTTCATCAGCTAAATTATCAAGGCCTATATCACGAAGGGTTTTATCTACTTTTTGTAGCTCTTCAGGTAAAACAATTTTTACGAGTTCATTCTTAAAAAAGCCGTTTTCTTGGGTAAGCTTACTTACCTGCTTGTCTATGCCTTTATCCAAGGCTTCGCGAAGCCCTTGAGCAATTTGTGCGGTGCCTAAAGGTGTTTCCCCTTGGGGTAGTTGATTGACAACCTGTTGAAGTTCATTACAAGAAAAAAGGCTTATGCCCAAAAAACAGATGAATATCTTCTTGATCATAGCTAAATAATTTGTTGCTAGGTTTACTTTAAATGAGGTTTTATTTACAAAGTAAACGGGTGCAAATCCAAAATAATATAGCTGTCGAGAATTTTATGAAAAGATTACGGTTTTATTGTTGTATACCATGGTTTTGCGCTGCACGTGCAATTTTACGGCTCTTGAAAGTACAATTTTTTCCAAATCCCGTCCTTTGGCAATAAAATCCTTTATGCTGTGGGAATGTGAAACTGCAGTCACATCCTGTTCAATGATTGGGCCTGCATCAAGTTCTTCAGTTACATAATGGCTGGTAGCACCAATAATTTTAACTCCCCTTTTAAATGCTGCGTGATACGGTTTGGCCCCAGCAAAGGCCGGAAGAAAAGAGTGGTGAATATTGATGATCTTATTGGTGTAAACATCAATAATTTTTGGGCTAACAATTTGCATATACCTAGCCAATACAATAAAATCTACTTTTTCTTCTTTAAGCAGCTGTAATTGTAGATTCTCGGCCTTTTCCTTTGAATCCTTGGTAACGGGGATATGATGGTAGGGTATGCTAAATTGATCGGCAATATACTTAAGATCTGAATGGTTGCTAATGATAAAGGGAATATCAACTTCCAGTTCCTCTGAATGAAATCTACTTAAAAGGTCATAAAGACAATGGTTATACTTTGATACAAATAACGCCATCCTTGGTTTTGGAACAGCTTGATGAATACTCCACTGCATCTCATATTTATCGGCTAGTTCTGTTTGGAAGCCTTTAGAGAAATCGTCTTGGAAGAAGCTGTAAGCGTCAAATTCACTTTCTAATCGCATGAAGAAAACATTGGCTTCCTTATCTACGTGCTGGTCCAGATAAATGACATTTCCTCCTGCCTTATGTATGTATCCCGTAACGGCATTGATAATTCCGGATTGATCAGGACAGTTTATTAAAATTGTAGTCTTCAAAAAAATTCTTTTAAAGACTAAAAATAGGATTTTCGGATTATAATTTCGGAAAATAATGTTGAAAACAACAACTTTGAGGGCAAGTGTACATTTTTGTTAGGAATTGTCGTTGTCCCTAAAAGACTTTCTCCAAGCTCTAAAAGATTTTCTAAAGGAAATAACTTCTTGTCTAAGTAAATTAAGGTATTCTTTTTCCTTAACTCCGTCCATTTCCAGTCCGTTGCAGTAAGATATAATGTTCCTGATCATAACATTGATGAAAGCTGCGCTTCTTACCTTTTCTGAGTGGCATCCTTTTGTTTCTGCAAGGGCAATTTTTTGATGAATGAGATTGGAATCCGTAAGAATGGAATCTGCAATAATATCCCGCAAGCTATTGGATTGATACAGCTTGAGCAAATCTTTGTTGAAAGTAACAAAAGAGGCAATTTCCCTGCTTATCTTGCAGAGTTCCAGTGCCTTTATGTATACGGGCAACGTACCCAATTTATCGTAGGACATTTTCTTTTCTAGCAATTGATTACTATAAAATTACTGCCGGTTTGGTATATTTGCCTTTAGTTTCATTGGCTAAATTGTTAATTAGCTTTAGAAAATAAATTAATTTTTATTTATGGTTTCGAATATAAATATCGATGATTTAAACTGGAAAATCCTTCAGTGTCTACAAGATAATGCACGCGAAAGTTTCGCCAATATTGGCCGCATGGTGGGGTTGACACCACCCGCGGTGGCCGAACGTGTAAAAAAAATGGAAGACCTTGGGATTATTGAAGGATACCGTACCAAAGTTTCTCATGCAATGACCGGGCACCAATTAAGGGCCATCATTACTTTAAGGGCGTTTATGGGAAAATTGAAACCCTTTTTAGAGTTGGTAAAGACATTTAATGAGGTGGTAAACTGTTACCGGATTACCGGAAACGAAAATATTGTGATGGAAGTGGTTCTAAAAGATCAATTTCATTTAGAAAAGTTTATTGATAAACTCATTCAATATGGGGAAACAAGAACCCACATTATCCTTTCAAATGTGGTCTCCAATGCTCCCATGAAAAAGCAATAGTCAAAACAGCTTAAAAAAATGAGGTTTTTCTTATCTCCTAAAAACTGCTTATTGTTATTTTTAGTTTATGGATTGGAATAAAATAGACGAATATCTACAGTTGGCAACAGACAAGGTTGTTTTTTACCTTCCTAGGATTTTATTGGCAGTCATCATTTTCTGGGTAGGTTTTAAACTGGTCCAAAAACTGGTGGAACTACTTAAAAAAGGGTTGGAGAAAACCGGTTTCTCTGAAACCTTACGTCCGTTTTTGGCCTCTACAGTAGGTGCCGTACTCAAGGGAGCGGTCCTTTTTATTATTGCCACCGTTCTTGGTGCGGATTTAACAGGGTTGTTTGCGATTCTGGCGGCTGCGGCCTTTGCCATAGGTATGGCCTTGCAAGGAAGTTTGGGAAATTTTGCGTCCGGAATTCTTATTTTGACGTTAAAACCTTTTAAGGTCGGGGACTGGATACAGGTAGACGATAAGTTTGGTAGGGTGACGGAAATTGGCATATTCAGTACTGATGTACTTACGCCGGGAAACAAAATATTAATTATACCAAATTCCATGATTACAGAATCTGTGGTAACCAACTTTACGGAGAAGGGTATGATTCGTCTAGAGCTGGAAGTGACTATGCCATATGAAGAGAGTTTTCCAAAGGTAGAACGCATTTTGTGTACGGCCCTAAAGGATGTTCAACATATTTTGGACGAGCCAAAACCCGAAGTAGGTATTCTAAATTTTGATTCACACAATGTTCAACTCACTGTTAGACCCTATGTAAAACCGGATAATTTTTGGGAAGTGACCTTCAATGCACATAAAGCGATTAAAAACGCCTTTCATAGTCACAACATAAAGGTGGCCTACTCAGAAGGGGTAGAAATAGGAAAGATTGGAGAATGATTTCTGGACAATGGAAATATTATTCTTAGGAATTTGGCTAGATTTTTGATGAATCAAAAGAATATGAAAAAACTATTACTCGTTTGGGCCCTCATCTTCGGTTTTGTTGGAAGTGCCCAACAAATTGTACTAAAAAAAGGAGCCATTTTAGACTCCCTTGCTGTTAGGGATACCGTTTCGGAGACATTTTCACTCTACTTACCTACCAATTTTGAAACTGACAAGGTTTGGCCAGTAATCTTTGTTTTTGATATGGACGGAAAGGGAAAGCAGGCCTTGAGTATGTTCAAACAATCTGCGGAAGAACTGGGCTTTTTATTGGCGGCTTCCAACAATTTAAGCGATACCCTTTCGCTTTCCAAGAATATTTTAATAACTAGACGCTTAATTAATGCAGTGGTTTCCATTTTTCCTGTTCATAAGAATAGGATTTATGCAGGTGGTTTCTCAAAAGGAGCCAAATTCGCCACCATCGTTCCAACTTTTCTACAACCAGTAAATGGTGTTGTTTCCTGTGGTGCCACTATTGCCAATACCGAAGTTTTGACCAGTAAAAACCCTTTCCATTTAGTGGGTATTGTAGGAACTTCAGATTATAATTATCCTGATATATTGGCAATGGAAAGTACTTTGAACCGGCTGCGAGTGCCCAATCAGCTTCTAATTTTTGATGGAGGTCATGAATGGCCATCATCAGACTTTATTTCCAAGGCAATGAAGATTCTGGATTTAGGGGCCATGGCAAAAGGTAAAATGGATATGGACTCTATGTTTGTAGCAACTAATTATAGGGACGATTTGGCGAGGGTAAGTAGATTGCTAAGTGCGAACAAACCTTTACAGGCAAATCATTATTTGGATGAAATGATGGAAATTTATCGCCCATTTCGGTCAACTGATTCCATAAAGGACAGTGGTAAGGTAATACGGAAAACAAGTAGATTTAAAACTCAGAACAGGACTCAAAATAATCTTTTTTTAAAGGAGCAATTCTCTAAAGAAGACTATGCGTATTATATGGAAGAAGATTTACTAACCTATAATTACAATAATTTGGGCTGGTGGAAGTATCAAATGGAAGAATTGGCAAAGTTTAAAAAGAACCCGGATATATTGACCCAGCAAATGGGAAATAGACTGGATGGTTACGTAAATGCCTTATTAGAAGATAATCTGGAAATGTTGGCAGATGAGGAGACTAAAGATTGGGAAGGGCTCAATTTTCTTTACATGCTACAAACCATTCTAGAACCTAATAATGAGGATGCTTACTTGAATGTCATATCCCTAAGCTCAAAATTAGATGATTTTGGGGCGGCTCTTTTTTATTTGGAAGAATTGTTGAAAACGGGGTATAAGGACCAAAATAAATTGTATTCCTTGGAGCATACAGCGCTTTTAAGAATCACCCCGGAATTTAATGAAACAGTAGAAAAATACCTGAAGAATGCTCGTTATGAAGTGCTTCCTGATTAGTTTTAGTGAGTTCTCTATTCTCATTTCGGTCGGGGTACATCACATTTTTTTTCTCTTGTTTCCTAACGTCTTGGTAAACTCTGTTTGAGTCCTTAAATCATAGGTTTAGGAATCCTTCGTTTGTATGGATGCTGGGCAGGCTGTGGTTTAGAAATGCTATATGTCGTATTTTTGAATTCAAATATAAAGCCCTCTACATGAAGTATATTTTATTGTTTTCTATCCTAATCATTTTTTCTTGTAAACCCGAGAAAAAATACCATGATGAGCAAGAGCAAAAATCCGAATTGGTTGCTTCCAACGGTCTAAAGCAAATTTTGGAGTTTCAAGAGGAATTGAATGAGGAGTTTAAGAATCCAGAAGAATCCCCTTTACCGGATAGGTATAGAAAGGACTTTGAAAGTTTGGACTTTTTTCCTGCGGATACCAATTATGTGGTTAAGGCGAAATTTGTAAGAACCCCAGATGCTTTGCCCTTTATGATGCCTACCACAACAGATAGGGAAACCAAGGAAGTGGTATACGGTATTGCCCATTTTGAACTTAATGGGCAAAAATGGCAATTAGAAATCTATCAAAATGAGGAACTGATGCTTGAGGAAGGTTATGAAGATTATCTCTTTTTGCCTTTTACAGACCTTACCAATGGAAAAGAAACGTACGCTGGAGGAAGGTACATTGATTTAAGAATATCCAATTCCGATTCGATTATAATCGATTTTAACCGGGCTTACAATCCTTATTGTGCCTATAACAAAAAATTTTCGTGCCCCATTGTGCCTAGTGTAAATGATTTGGCTGTAAGGGTAGAGGCAGGGGTCAAGGATTTCAAACCCGCATCAAATTAAAAATCCCATCCGAGAAATTGGATGGGATTTTTGTACAACTTAAAACTATAAACACTCAATCAATATAATTCAGCTTAGAAAGAATAGATGGCAGCCAATACAAAGGAAGTCAAACCTCCCATAGGTACGCCATCAGAATCTATAAATACTTCTTCGGAAGCACTATCCAATCTCAATTCTGGTTTGATCATTAAATCTCCAATAGTAGCGCTACCAGTTAGGGTCAAAGCAAATACACTGGCATCGCCATCTGCATCTGTACCACCAACGGCACCAAAGAAATCAGTTTCGGCAAAATATTCACCTCTAAGTCCAATGGAGAAGTTATCTGAAGTAGCCAACTGTGGATAAACTGCCACACCTGCAAAACTACCAACACCGTCTTCTTCATCACCGTCAAAATAAGCGGCGTTCAATCCAAGGAAGAAAGTATCCGAAAGATCAAAACCACCCGTGAAATCTACTTCATAAGAGCCGTTGTCTATCAAAAGGTTCAAATATTGTCCGCTATAACCCAATTGAGCACCCCAAGCATATTGACCGGTTGGGTTAAATTCAGTTAAGTCAGTTGGGTTCATTACAGCCAACATTAAGCTGAAATCATCAGATAGTGCAAAGTCAGCTTTTAAACCAGTATGCGAGAAAGGTCCGTATGAGAAAAGGTAAGAAGTACTGTAGTTAAAGTTGGATACAGGGGAGATTACCTCGTAACCCAAGAACGTGTTGAAGTTACCAAAAGTAAGGGTTACAGCATCGGAAACGTTCCAATATGCATATAATTGGTTAACAATGTTCCCGGTAGCGGAGTACATTGGCGATGCAAAGATGGCATCGGTACCTCTAGGGCCAAAAACCAAATCCGCCACAAAACCTACTTTTTCGCCTTCATAGGCACCAATTACATTGGCCATACCCAAGGCAAAGCCCGGAAGGTTGGCAAAAGATGAACCAGGAGCTTGGGCATCCGCTCCGTTTGGAGCATTTAAATTTGCTCTATAATAGGCATCTATAGACCCGCTAAAGGAAAATTTAGAGCCTTCTTCCTCGTCCTCTTGTGCTATAACTACTGTTGCAGAAGAAAAAAGAACTGCGAACAAGAAAAGATTTTTTAAGAACTTTGTATTGATAATTGCTTTCATATGTTTCAATTTTAGTTTTCCCTGTGTTTGGGAAGATTTTGAGTTTTTAGACCCGGGTAATCATTTATAAGGGTCTTATTTGTTGAGAGTAATTTTTGAACGGAGCGTTTGGCAGAACGCTCCGTTCTACATTATATGAGTTAGTCGTTAGTGAAATCTGGGTAGGCATCCATTCCGTGCTCATGAAGATCAAGTCCTTCAACTTCTTCTTCTTTAGAAACCCTAAGGCCCATGATGGCTTTAAGCGCTCCAAGAATGATGAAAGAACATACTACACAGAAAACACCTACTATAAGTACACCGTATAATTGGGTCATGAACTGACCTGCACCCGCTTTGTCTCCAAAAAGACCAACGGCCAAAGTACCCCAGATACCTGTGATCAAGTGAACGGTAACGGCACCAACGGGATCGTCCAATTTAAGTTTATCAATAAAGGCAACACCTAATACAATAATCAAACCTGCCAAGAAACCAATGATTACCGCTTCGTTTGGAGACATTAGGTCTGCACCGGCAGTGATACCTACCAATCCACCAAGAATACCGTTCAAGAACATAGTAAGGTCCATGTTTTTGTACATTATAGTAGAAAGGATGAAGGCACCTACACCACCGGCTGCGGCAGCCAAACTAGTTGTAACCAATACTAAGGAGGTTAATTCTGGATCTGCAGAAAGTACAGAGCCACCGTTGAATCCAAACCATCCTAACCAAAGAATCAATACACCGGCGGTAGCCAATGGAATGTTATGACCTGGAATGGCTTTAGGTTTTCCGTCTTCATCAAACTTTCCGATTCTAGAACCTAATAAGAAGATAGCTACCAATGCGGCCCATCCACCTACGGAGTGAACCAAAGTAGATCCGGCGAAATCATAGAATCCCCAAGAATCCAAGAATCCACCACCCCATTTCCAAGCGCCTACTATAGGGTAAACAAGACCTACGTAAACTACGGTGAAAATCATGAAGGAACCAATTTTGATACGTTCGGCTACAGCACCGGATACAATAGTAGCTGCTGTGGCTGCGAACATTCCTTGAAAAAGGAAATCTGTCCACCATGTGTAACCTCCGTCTGCGTAATCAGGTGTCATACCACCTTCTGGAGCTGCGATACCCCATCCGGCGAAGCCGAAAATTCCTGAAGAACCTTCTTCAAAACCAGGGTACATCATATTAAAGCCCCATGCGTAGTAAAGTAAAAGTCCAACAGTAATAATGAATATATTCTTAAAAAGAATATTGATCGTATTTTTTTGTCTTGTCAAGCCAATTTCCAAAAAGGCGAAACCTGTATGCATGAAGAATACCAATGCGGTAGCCAACATCATCCATACGTTATTTGCTGTAAATAATCCTGCGTCCATTTCTTAAAGTTTTAGTGGGTTGGTAATTAGTTGATTCCGGCCTGTCCAGATTCTTTAGTTCTAATACGGTAAGCATCAATTACCTCTGAAACGAAGATCTTACCATCTCCTACATTACCTGTGTAGGCGACCTCTAGAAGTTTATTTACGGTCCTTTCTAAAAATTCATCGGACACCACAATGGATAAATATCTACGTTGTATGTCACTGGTACTATAAGAGATGCCTCTGTAGACATGCCCTTGTTTTTCATTTCCAACTCCTGTTACATCCCAGTAAGTGAAGAAGTTGACCTCGATTTCATGAAGAGCTTTCTTGACTTCATCAAACTTGGATTTCCTGATAACTGCCTCGATTTGTTTCATAATTTGATTATTGAATTCGAACCAAATATATGTTAAAAACATTAACACCATAAAAAAATGGGGGTGTGACATGTCATTTTTGTAATTATAATAATTATACCCCCCAAAAATTTGGGGGTGTATAATTTAAAAGTCCAAATTATTGAAATATGATTCGTTGTGATTTTAAAAAATCCGTAGAAAAAGGAAAAATGTAGGATGTTCTGGGGTAAACCCTAAAAAATAGGTAGAGTTACCCTAGGTTTATTGAATTTTCGTTAAATAAATCGCGAATGTTAATGAATTGTTATGATTATAACAATTTAGAAGCCCAAAGACCCAAAGCTATAGCACAGATACCTATAATGATGCTGGAAAAGGTGTAGAGTAAAAAATGAAGGATATCTCCATTGGTAAGAAGGGAGTGTTTTTCAAAGGCAAAAGAGGAAAAAGTAGTGAAGCCTCCGCAAAACCCGGTTGCCAGAAGTAGTGTTTGATTTTCAGTAAGAACATTTCCTTTAGCAGACATACCTAATATAAACCCAATTAAAAGGCATCCTAAAATATTGGCCAAAAATGTACCTAAAAAGAAATGTGTGAAATAACCATTAAGTGTTTTGGAAAAGGCATAGCGCAAAAGACTGCCCATACCACCTCCTAGAAAAACAACTAATAACTGTTTCATAAATGCAAAGTAAGAAATGCTTTGAATTTACGAACAGATAAACTCTAAAAATTAATGGTAAATAAAATTTTGAAGGATAGGCCCGTAAGCCGGGGCCAGTCCTATAACTCTGCTAACACAGAAGAGAAAATGGTGTTAAACAGCTTTTTTTAGTTTTGAACTGGATTGTAATGGATAGACGGCAGTTTTAGCATCTACCGAATCATTATTCCCTTTATTTTCCTTTGCGGAAACGCCACTTAAACTGAAGACCATAAAAATGGCATTTGCTCCAACTAGAATCAATAATATGGTGAAAAATGTCATCATTTTGTTTGCCCCTTTGTTTACTAACGAACAATATTTCGTTTTGTTATGTTATACGAAAGAAAATTTGCGAAAAGATGTTGTAAGTTTAATTTTTCACAAATGCAGAATTTAACTGTTAATTTTTTAGGTAAAACTTGAGAAAGAACAGTATTCCTATGAAAATAGCAAAAGCAATGGCGATCCATTTGACACCTCCATAATTTTTGGCATGGAGCTTTTTGTCTTTCTTGTAGGTTGAAATGATTACTAATGCAAAAACTATGGCGAAGAGGACGGCAAAAATGATTTGTCCGGTGCTGAACATATTCGTTACTTTTAAGGTAAAATTACGTTAAAAGGGCAGGTTTTCTGCTACTTATTAAAATTATTTATCACCTATGAAGAGTAAAATTAGCGCGGTAGAATTGTTCCATACCTCCTTTGGGCTTGGTGTTTCGCAAACAATGAAAGCGGATTTGGGCAAAGCCAAGAACACATTGAGGTACAATCTTATGGATGAGGAAAATAAGGAATATCTTGAAGCGGCCAATAATAATGATATGGTGGAGGTGGCCGATGCCCTGGGTGACATGCTTTATATTTTATGTGGCACTATTTTAGAACATGGTATGCAATATAAAATTGAAGAAGTCTTCAATGAAATTCAACGGAGCAACATGAGCAAATTGGGAGCGGATGGCAAACCCATTTACAGGGAAGATGGTAAAGTGTTGAAAGGCCCCAATTACTTTAAACCAAATATTCTAAAGATTTTAGAAGATTAAGTACCTATTATACAGGAAGGAATAAAAAAGCCCGTTCAAATTTTTTTTGAACGGGCTTTTGTTTTCCTAAAACCAATTTTTGGATTGGACTAAATGCCCATTCTCCAACCAAAAGGGTCTTCAGCTCTGTTGAACTGAATATCCGTAATCCGTTTTTTGAGCCTTGTAGCAAAGCTTTCGGTCAATTCCGGTAAATCATAATCCACGTCCCTGAACCCAAAAGTGGAGATAGGGGAAATAACAGCGGCAGTTCCGGCACCGAACATTTCTTTAAGACTTCCATTTTTAGCTGCTTCTACCACCTCGGAAACCGTTATTTTTCTAACCTCCGTGGCGATTCCTTCGTCCTCTGCAATCTGTAAAATACTTTTTCGGGTAATGCCATCCAAAATACGATCGCTTGTAGGGCCGGTAATCAAGGTATCATTGATTCTTACAAAAATGTTCATGGCACCCGCTTCCTCAATAAATTCGTGATTGTTGTCATCGGTCCAAATTACCTGGCTGTATCCTTTTTCGGCTGCCAATTGGGTAGGATAGAACTGTCCGGCATAATTACCTCCGGCCTTGGCATAACCAACACCTCCGTTGGCAGAACGAGAATAAGTTTCTTCAATCAATACTTTTACTTTGCCGGAAAAATAGGAACCGGAAGGAGCCAGGCATATAATAAACTTATATTCATTGGCTGGTGAAGCATGAAACCCTTTTCCTGAGGCAAAAATAAAAGGACGTATATATAAAGAACTTCCATCTTTTTGTGGAATCCAGTCTTTGTCTAAATTGACCAATGCCTTAAGACCTTCCATAAAATACGCTTCGGGTACCTCCGGTATGGCCATACGCTTGGCGGAAATATTCAAACGCTTATGGTTGTCCAATGGTCTAAACAACCAAACTTTATCGTCCGTATCTTTATAGGCCTTCATACCTTCGAATATAGATTGTCCATAGTGGAAAATTTTTGCGGATGGTTCCAAGCTAATAGCTTGGTAAGGCATTACTTTGGGTGCTTCCCATGCTCCATTCTTATAATCACAGACGAGCATATGATCGGTAAAGACGCTTCCAAATGCAAGATTATCAAAATCTATTTGGTCAATTTTTGACTTGGCTACCTTCTCAATGCTGATTTTTTGCATGGTTGTACTCATAATATCAAATTTTAAGGAATAAAAATACCAATTTTAAATTCATCAAACCTTTATAATTGCTGGAAAAATTAGCAGTTTTGTAAAGGCATTTAAATTTTTGATGGATATGAAAAGATTTAACACTTTACTTGTGTTTTTTATGCTGATTGTAGCATGTAAAGGGCAAGAAAAAAAGACAATTGAGAGTTCAAAGGTCAATGAAGAAACAACTTTCAAATCCTTTGGCGAAGAGATAAGCTCCGATTCAATAGAAAATGTACAATTTTTGGCCTCCAAATATGAGGAAATGGTTGTCGCAGATACCTTGGAGATTAAATTTAAGGGAACGGTAACAGATGTTTGCAAAGTAAAGGGATGTTGGATGAAAGTCCAGTTGCCGGAAGGTAAAGAAGCTATGGTTAGGTTTAAGGATTACGGTTTTTTTATGCCAAACGATATTACTGGAAAGGAAGTGGTGATTAATGGTTTTGCTTTTGTAGAGTCCATGAGCGTGGAAGACCAAAAGCACTACGCGAAGGATGCCGGTAAATCTGCAGATGAAATAGCACAAATTACATCGCCCTTAAAATCTTACGGTTTTGAGGCAGATGGCGTGCTAGTGCCTGTAAAACAGTAAGTGCCTATTACTTTGGAGCGAAAAATTATTACTACGGGCGATGGGTCCAAAACCATTCAAATTTTGGATTGGGATGAGCAATACCATTCCAAGCACGGTGCCGTACAGGAAGCTTATCATGTTTTTATAAAACAAGGGTTAGACCTTTTTCGGGATACGGAGATTGGTATTTTGGAGATTGGGTTTGGTACTGGTCTTAATGCATTTATTACCTTGCTTGAGTCCTCGTCCAGGCAACTTACAATTAACTATTGCGGTGTTGAAAAGTTTCCCGTAAACGATGATGAGCTTGCACTTCTGGATTATTCTACAACCTTGAATGCTAAAAGTGAACACGCCGTTTTTCAAAAAATGCACGAGGTACCTTGGGAAGAAATACATAAGATACATCCCAATTTTAGCTTGGTAAAAAGAAGGATGGACTTTTCTGAAATACGAAATCGGAATGAATTCGACCTTATTTATTTTGATGCTTTTGGTGCTCGGGTGCAACCCGAGTTATGGACCGAAGCTATTTTTTCCCTAATGTACGCCGCGCTTAAGGAAGGGGGTGTATTGGTAACCTATGCCGCCAAAGGGAGTGTGAGAAGGGCTATGCAAGCTGTAGGTTTTAGCGTAGAAAAGCTACCTGGACCTCCAGGGAAGCGCGAAATGCTTCGGGCCAAAAAATAGTATATTTTCCATATAAAAAGTTAATTTTCAGTTTGTTAAACAAATAATTTAACAGATGCTTTTGCATTTGTGTTAAATCGGAATTAAAGACAATTCAACACCCAAATCAAAGCTTTATATTTGAGTATGAGAATTTTGATTACAGGTGCAACAGGTCTTGTGGGGAGTGAAATTGTGAGGCAGTGCCATGCACAAAATATACATGTGAATTATCTTACCACAAGTAAGGATAAATTGGTTTCCAAAACGGAATATCAAGGTTTTTATTGGAATCCGGACAAAGGCGAAATAGATTTAAATTGCTTTAAAGGGGTAAGTGCCATCATCAATTTAGCAGGCGCTTCAATAGCTAAAAGATGGACACCTAAATACAAGAAAATAATACTTTCCAGCAGGGTTCAATCCCTTCAAACGTTACACAAAGGTCTGCTGGAATTTGGTTCTGAATATATAAAATCCTTTGTTTCAGCTTCCGCTATCGGAATTTATCCTAGTTCCGTGGGTAATTATTACACTGAGGAGGAACAAGCGGTGGATAATAGTTTTTTGGGTGAAGTTGTAGAAAGGTGGGAACAAGAGGCTGATCAATTTCAAGGTTTTCCTTTTCCGGTTGCAAAAATTAGAATTGGGTTGGTTATGGCCAAAGAAGGCGGTGCTTTGCCTCAGATGACCAAACCAATCGATAATTATGTGGGCTCTGCCTTTGGTAGTGGTGAGCAGTGGCAATCGTGGATTCATATCCAAGATTTGGCAAGAATGTTTCTTTTTGCCGTAGACAATACACTTTCGGGAGTTTTCAATGGCGTGGCCCCTAATCCTGTGAGCAATGAAAAATTGGTTAAAAAAATAGCGGATGTTCTAAAAAAACCATTGTTTTTGCCTAATATACCAGAGTTTGTAATGAAGTTGGTCCTAGGTGAAATGAGTTACCTACTTTTTAGCAGTCAGAGGGTGAGTAGCAAGAAAATTGAGGAAACAGGTTTTTCTTTTAAGTATACCAATGTCTGTCCTGCACTCCAAGAAATTTACGGAGTTAAATCTTCAAGTAAAACTTCGGAAATGGGGTTGAAAAAAGAATATTCCTCGTAGAGGTTTTAAGAGCTTTTTTGAACAATCCGCTTAATGGCGGATTTTTTTATGTTCTATAGGCTATGCAGTCATCTTATTTTTTAATGACATTTTGACATTTTTAAAGAAATGGCAGTACTTTTGCCTCCTCGTTACCGTGAAATTAAAAGCGAAGTAAAAAATGAGCGATAAAGATATAACCGAAGATTTTGAAGAGGCTTTAGAAGAGGAGCAAAAGAATGCTGCCAATGAAGAGTCAATAGATGCCGAAGGTGCCGTAGATGGGGAGCTTAGTGTAGAGGAACAACTAAGGGAAGATTTGGCTAAGGAGAAAGATAAGTTCTTGCGTTTGTTTGCAGAGTTTGAAAATTTTAAGAAAAGAACATCTAAAGAACGAATGGAAATGTTCAAAACGGCGGGGCAGGAAATCATGGTTTCCATGTTACCGGTTTTAGATGATTTTGATCGTGCCTTGAAGGAGTTGGCGAAGTCTGATGACAAGGAAATGTTCAAAGGTGTGGAGCTTATAAGGGTCAAGTTTCGTGAAACCCTGAAATCCAAGGGCCTTGAAGAAGTTGAGGCCGGACAAGGAGATACTTTTGATGCCGAGGTTCACGATGCCATTACCCAAATCCCAGCTCCGGACAAAAAGCTAAAAGGCAAGATTGTAGACGTAGTGGAGAAAGGATATAAGCTCGGGGAGCGTATTATTCGTCATCCAAAAGTAGTTGTTGGAAACTAAATTGAAGTATGAAGGAAGATTATTACGAAGTATTAGGGGTTGGTCAAAGTGCCAGTGCGGCGGAGATAAAGAAGGCTTACCGAAAGATGGCCTTAAAATATCACCCGGACAAAAACCCAGGGGATTCTAAAGCGGAAGAAATGTTCAAAAAATCCGCAGAAGCCTATGAGGTACTAAGCAACCCGGATAAGAAAGCTAGATATGACCAATTTGGTCATGCTGCCTTTGATGGCGCCGGCGGTTTTGGCGGTGGCAGTATGAATATGGACGATATCTTTAGTCAATTTGGTGATATCTTCGGAAGCGCCTTTGGCGGTGGCGGAGGTTTCAGTGGTTTTGGCGGTTTTGGCGGTGGAGGCCAAAGAAGGGTAAAAGGCAGTAACCTTAGAATAAGGGTGAAACTTAGCCTTGAAGAAGTGGCCAACGGGGTTGAGAAAAAGGTTAAAGTTCGCAGAAAAGTACAGGCAGAAGGGGTAAGCTATACCACCTGTGGTACGTGCGGTGGTAGAGGCCAAGTTACCAAGGTTACCAATACCATTTTGGGTAGAATGCAAACCGCAACTACCTGTAGTACCTGTGGAGGTAGCGGTCAGGTTATAGATAAAAAACCTAGTGATGCAGATGCTCAAGGTCTTAAGGTTCAAGAGGAAACCGTATCTATAAAAATACCTGCCGGTGTTGAGGAAGGTATGCAATTAAAGGTGCCCGGGAAGGGAAATGATGCTCCTGGAAATGGTGTTGCTGGAGATTTGTTGGTAGCTATTGAAACAGAAGAGCACTCGACTCTTAAACGGGAAGGGGATAATTTGCACTATGATCTTTATATCAGTTTTTCCGAGGCCGTATTGGGTACCTCAAAGGAAATTGATGCCGTTGGAGGCAAAGTGCGCATAAAGCTAGAGCCTGGCATTCAATCCGGAAAGATTTTAAGATTGAGGGGAAAAGGAATATCCAGTATCAATGGTTATGGTAGCGGAGATTTATTGGTCCATGTGAACGTATGGACCCCTAAAGAACTTAACAAAGAACAAAAGGAGTTCTTTGAGCGTATGCAGGGCAATGAAAATTTTGATCCAAAACCTGAGAAATCTGATAAATCTTTCTTCGAAAAAGTGAAGGATATGTTCTCTTAACCCAAAAAGTTTGGGATTTAAATAAAAAACGTATATTTGATTCATATTGGGAAACCAATATAAAATTTTCTTTTTCATAGCAATTTTTTTCCCATCCTTAAATGCATTTAAGGGTGGGTTTTGTTTTTAGGGTGATTGCTAGGTGATTGAAAGGTCTTTTAAACTAAGCTTCTTCCTCAAGTTTAACTGACAACTCTTTTATATATCTTTGACAAAATTGCTTGCATGAACGATATTTTGGTCGCTAAGGAAGTCACCAAAAAATACGGCGAACACACTGCGCTTGATGAGGTATCATTGAATATACCCAAGAATAGTATTTATGGACTTCTTGGTCCCAACGGTGCCGGTAAGACCACTCTTATTAGGATAATAAATCAGATTACCTATCCGGATAAAGGTGAGGTTTATTTTGATGGGGAGGCTTTGCAAAACCATCACGTGGCACAAATTGGGTACCTTCCAGAAGAAAGGGGACTCTACAAGAGTATGAAGGTAGGAGAGCAGGCTCTTTATTTAGCCCAACTCAAGGGCTTGGATAAGGCCGAAGCCAAAAAACGGTTGAAGTTTTGGTTTGAACGTTTGGAAATAGGAGATTGGTGGAACAAAAAAATTCAAGAGCTATCCAAAGGCATGGCCCAGAAAATCCAGTTCATAGTAACAGTGCTTCACGAACCTAAACTTTTAATATTTGATGAACCTTTTAGTGGGTTTGACCCCATTAATGCCAACATCATTAAAGATGAAATTTTAAAATTAAAAGAGCAGGGTACTTCCATCATATTTTCCACGCATCGCATGGAATCCGTTGAGGAACTTTGTGAGCATATTGCCTTGATACATAGGTCTAAGAAAGTATTGGACGGTAAATTATCCGAGATTAAAAGGGCTTATAAGAATAATATTTATAGAGTAGGCCTACAAACCGCTAACGCAGAATTGATCCTTTCTGAAATTACTGAAAAATTTAAGGTGTCCAATTCCTCCTACGATTCTTTGGAAAACCAGTTGGACTTTACCCTGCAACTCCCCGATGAAAAATCTGGAGAAGTACTGGCATATCTATCCAATAAGGCAAATGTGAACCGTTTTGTAGAGACCATTCCTTCAACCAGTGAAATTTTTATTAGAACCGTACAAAGCAAAGAATTGAATGCGTAAACTATTGCTTATTATCAAAAGGGAATATTTGGCCAAGGTGAGAAACAAGTCCTTTGTAATCATGACCTTTTTAAGTCCAATCCTTATGGTGGGAATGGTTGTTCTTATCGCTTACCTCACAAAAGTAAATGACAACGATCACAAGGTAATTGCCATTTTAAACGAGAGTAATTTTTTTTCAAATGAGTTTGTTGCAACGACCTCCACTTCGTATGTCAACTTTGATGATGTGTCTTTGGAAACGGCAAAGGATTCAGTTGCTAGTTTAGGGTTCTACGGGCTACTTTACATTCCGGATGAAATTCATATAGAAAAGGTTTGCGATCGCTCGTTCTTTTATACGGAAGATGCCCCAAGCACGGATATCACCGAAAAAATAGATGCTGTTTTTCAGGAAAGATTGAGGCAGTCAAGACTTTTAGAGTTGGGACTTACCGCATCTGAGTTTGAAAAGGTTGATACTCAGTTTGATATTCGTACCGCCACTTTTGACGGGCAGACCAATGTCAAGGGTATCAATGAAATTAAAGCTTTTATTGGGGGTGGTTTTGGTTACCTAATCATGATGTTCATCATTATCTATGGAGGTTTTGTAATGCGTAGCGTGATTGAGGAAAAGACTAGTAGGATAATAGAAGTAATCATTTCATCGGTAAAGCCTTTTCAATTAATGTTGGGTAAGATAATAGGAACCTCATTGGCTGGAATTACCCAATTTGGTATTTGGTTGGTTTCGGCATCGGTATTATTATTGGTGGCATTTGCCGTTTTTGATATCGATCCATCCGCATTGAACACCAGTGCCCATCTACAAACGGGTATGGGGGCAAATATGGCACCTACCATACCTACGGCTGATCAAACCGTGCAACTCTATGCTCAAGAATTGTTTCGTATTCCTTGGGTGATGCTCATTTTCTTTTTTTTGGTTTATTTTCTATTGGGGTATTTAATATATAGCTCCATCTATGCCGCTATTGGAGCGGCGGTAGATAATGAAACGGATACGCAGCAATTTATTTTTCCCATTATCTTGCCTTTAATGTTAGCTATATATGTAGGGTTCTTTTCGGTTTTTAGCAATCCACACGGACCTATTGCGGTAGGTTTTTCCCTGTTTCCATTGACTTCGCCTATTGTGATGTTGATGCGGTTGCCTGGTGGTATTGGAGAAGGCGGGGTGCCTGTTTGGGAATTAGTGACCTCAATCCTCTTATTATTCGGTACCTTTATAGGTATTGTATGGTTGGCCGCCAAAATTTATAGGGTGGGTATTCTTATGTATGGTAAAAAACCAACATACAAAGAACTTTTCAAGTGGCTTAAATATGATTAGTGCATTTCAAGAAGAACCCAACAAGGTGGTTGAGGTTATTGAAGAAGATATTTGGGGGGCAATAAAGGAGTTTTTGCAGATTGGTATCGGTTATGGTTCTGGAGACCAGCGCATAGAAATTACCATTGGTCTGCTTATTATGCTCAGCGTGGCCTTGCTTGTTACCAATTTTCTATTGCGGTGGTTGAGGTCTCTACTCACTAGACGCATGGCAAACGATGATCGGTTAAAGTTCATTAGTGTCTTTAAGTTTATACGCTATGTAATTTATATTGTGGTTATCATAATTACCATGAGTGCGGCCGGTATAGACATTACACTATTGCTTACGGCATCTGCCGCATTGTTCGTTGGTTTAGGTTTGGCCTTACAAGAACTTTTCCAAGATGTGATCGGCGGTATTTTCATTATTCTGGACAAATCTTTGCACGTAGGCGATATCATTGAGGTAAATGGTAAAGTGGGTAAAGTTTTTGAGATAAAATTGCGTACTACTAGGGCTATTACCAGAGATGATAAGGTGATCATCATTCCAAATCATCATTTCATCAGTGAAATTATTTATAACTATACCCAAAATCATAAAACTACGCGAGAAAAAGTGATAGTGGGGGTGGCTTATGGTAGTGATATAGATGTGGTTACCAAAATCTTATTGGAAATTGCAGAAGGTCAAGAAGGGATAATGAAAAATCCTAAACCTTTTGTATTGTTTGATGATTTTGGTGATTCTGCCTTACTTTTTTCGGTTAATTTTTTTATTTCCGATAGTTTTTCTGATCCAAGAATCAAAAGTGAAATGCGATATAAAATCGATGCTAAATTTAGGGAGCATAAGATAACCATTCCCTTCCCTCAAAGAGATATTCATATTTTTCAAGACTTACCTTTTCGTCATACTTCAATTGGCACTGCCAAGAACTCTAATGAATCATAAATTATTTAATTGGCTCATTGCTATTTTTTTGGCAATAGGATATTTTGGCCAAGCGCAGACCCCAGATGTGATAAGGGCAGAGTACATGTTGATGCCAAGGAATAAATCTGACGCCAGCTTATCACGTCTCAAATTTTTGGTCAACTTTCCTATTACCGTTGCAGATTCCAATAACCTGGTTTTTGGTAGCGAGTATAACCGGTTGGCATACGACTTGCAAAGAGAGCTTCCCTTCAGTAGTGCCGGGCTAAAGCAATTTCATGTTCTGGACTTGAATATGGCCTATGTTTGGAAATTTAAACCCCAATGGCGATTTATTGGGGTAATCACCCCCAGATTGGCTTCCACTTTGAGCAAACCGTTAGAAAATGGAGATTTTTCCATAAATGCTACGGTAGGTTTTTTAAAGGAGGAGAAAAATGTACCTAAACCCATGAAATTGGTCATGGGAATTGCTTACAATTCAACTGTAGCCTTACGAATCCCATTACCAATTATATACTATGAAAAGCGGTTTAGACCTAATTGGAGCTATGTTGTGGGCATTCCTAAGTCTGGGTTTAAATACCATTTAAACGAAAGACATCAATTTCAGACAGAGTTTATATTTGACGGGTATTACGTGAATTTACAAAGTAACATTGTGCTGCCCAATACCGTAACCGCCTCTTCTGTATCTTCCTCTGCAGCCCTATTTACCTTGGGTTATCAGTATAAAATGGCAAAAAGTACATTTTTGTATGGTTATGTGGGGCATACGGTTTTCCAAGATGGGGTGCTAAGGGACGAAGAGAGAAATGATATTTTTACGCTCAATGACGATCCCAGCTTTTATCTTAGAACTGGTTTTAGGATAGGACTCTAGACTGGTTGCCATTGTAATGTGTGATCAAACGATTAAAAAGTAGTTAAAACTTTCCAAGTCTTGACTGGTACTTGTATCTTACCAAAAGATTAACAATTGAAGTAATTCCTTATGTCAAAAATATTACTGATTGAAGATGAAGCTGCTATTCGCAGGGTATTGGTCAAAATACTTTCCGAGGAGAATGATTCTTATCAATTAGAAGAAGCAGAAGACGGTTTAAAAGGTATGGAGGCCATTAAGAACAATGAATACGACTTGGTCCTTTGTGATATAAAAATGCCCAAAATGGATGGGGTAGAGGTGTTGGAAGCTGCCCGGAAAATTAAGCCAGAAATCCCTTTTATTATGATTTCCGGTCATGGTGATCTGGATACGGCCGTGAACACCATGCGAATGGGAGCATTTGACTATATTTCCAAACCGCCGGATTTAAATAGGTTGCTTACCACGGTGCGCAATGCCTTGGATAGAAAGGTGTTGGTAACCGAAAATAAGATTCTTAAGAAGAAAGTAGGCAAGAATTATGAAATGATAGGTGAAAGTAAAGAGATCTCGGCTATTAAGGACATCATCGAAAAAGTGGCACCTACAGATGCCAGAGTTTTAATAACGGGATCCAATGGAACCGGAAAAGAACTGGTCGCTCATTGGTTGCATCAAAAAAGTGCTAGGAGTTCCGCGCCTTTTATCGAAGTGAACTGTGCGGCCATTCCATCGGAATTGATAGAAAGTGAGCTTTTTGGCCATGTAAAGGGCGCTTTTACATCTGCGGTCAAAGATCGTGCAGGAAAATTCGAGGCTGCCAATAAGGGTACTATTTTTTTAGATGAAATTGGGGATATGAGCCTCTCTGCACAGGCAAAGGTATTGCGGGCACTACAGGAGAATAAGATTTCTAGAGTAGGTACGGATAAGGATATAAAGGTTGATGTACGAGTGGTAGCCGCTACCAACAAAGATTTGAAAAAGGAAATTGAAGAAAACCGTTTTCGAGAAGATTTATATCATAGGCTTGCCGTAATCTTGATTAAGGTTCCTGCATTAAATGATAGAAGGGAAGATATACCATTATTGATCAATCATTTTTCGAAAAAAATCTCCCAAGAGCAAGGAATGGGCCTAAAAACATTTTCTGATAAGGCCGTTAAGCTGTTAAAAAGTTACGATTGGACCGGGAATATTAGAGAGTTAAGGAACGTTGTAGAGCGACTAATAATATTGGGAGGAAAAGAAGTAAGCGAGGAAGACGTAAAACTTTTTGCAAGCAAATAGTTAATTTATTTGCCGCACTCACTTAGTTGATCCAATGCCTTTTTAGTTATTTCCTTGGTTTTAAGGTTGTAGTATTTTTTGCCTTCGGAAAGGTTGGGTTTCAATAATTGCTGCTCACAATGTTCATATACTCTAGTTGCAAATGCCCTGGCTTCCGTGCAATTGACAGTTTTTACCATGTTTTCCAGCGACTTTCTATAATTCACTAACGAAGAATCTACCTTTTTTCGAAGTAATATTTCGGAAGGAGGTTCGTAGGTGTTTTTGGATTCATTATTTAGTTTTACGGTATTTAAGCTAAGTACGTCGTTACCGTAATTGCTACCATGGCTATCGTGTTCGTTCAATGATTCCAATGTGGCTATCGTTTCCTTTAGGGCCTTGTTCAAAAGAATATTGGTACTGGCAATGGTTGTGGTTTTGGTTGCTAGTTTAAGATGGTCAGAACCCTCCGTAATATTATCAATAGCATATTCGCAGCCACATTCTTCCAAATCGTTCTTGGTTTTCTCTATGGCATTGATAGCCTTGAAGGTATGAAATCGCGACAATTGAAGATCTGTCATTCCTAAAGCTGCTTCAATTTCGGATTTTACATATCCAATATTGGAGTTGGCATATTTACAGGATTGACCTGTGGTAAACGAAGATAGTATACCAACGGAGCAAAGTATTAATGCTATTCTCAACTGCTTCATAGTCAATAAAAAAGGTTGTAAAATTTGGGACATTCTACGTTTGCAAAGTTAAGGTCAACTGTTTCTTAAGACCTACTTTTTTCGATGGAACGCCTTTTGATTATACTTTTTTGGATTAACCTGCCTTTTTTTGTGATTAACGACCAATTTCTTTAACATTTTTACCCTTTCAACGATGTTTTATTTTATATTCCAACTATGGATACATCAAAAATTACCACGTACAAAGTGACTGAGGCCATTCAATTGTCTCAAATACCTACTTATGAAGATTTTAATTCATCGGATAAACAACTTAAAAGAGAGTTGGAAAATGTAAGGGAAGCGTTAGGAGACTTCCAAGATACCCTTTATGCACATGGAAAGTACAGCGTTCTGGTTTGTCTTCAAGGGATAGATACGGCGGGTAAGGATAGCCTGATTCGTGAAGTCTTTAAAGACTTTAATGCTAGGGGCGTAGTTGTTCATAGTTTTAAGGTACCTACGGAACTCGAAAGAAAACACGATTATTTATGGAGACACTATATTGCCTTACCGGCAAGGGGAAAATTTGGGGTTTTTAATAGAACTCATTATGAAAATGTTTTGGTTACCCGTGTACATCCCGAGTACATCTTGGGAGAGCACCTACCCGGAATTCATTCGGTAGCAGATATTGATGAAGAATTTTGGAACAAAAGATTTGATCAAATAAATGATTTTGAAAGGCATATAGCAGAAAATGGTACCCTAGTTTTCAAATTTTTTCTTCATATATCCAAAGAAGAACAAAGACAGCGATTGTTGAGGCGACTCGCACTAAAAAGAAAGAATTGGAAGTTTTCGCCGGGTGATTTGGAAGAACGTAAGCTATGGGACCAGTATCAGTCTTGTTATGAAGAAGCCATTAATAGAACTTCTAAGGCACATGCCCCTTGGTATATAATTCCGTCGGACAATAAAAAAGCAGCCCGTGTTAGTGTGGCCAGTATCCTATTGCAAGAGTTAAAAAAGTATAAAGATATTCAGGAACCCGAGTTGGACGAAAAAATTAAGGTTAATTTAGAAGCCTACAAACAACAGCTGGAAAACGAAAACGGATGAGAAAACTCTTTTTTTTAATGATATTATGTTTGGCAGGGACTGTGAATTCCCAAGAAGATGCCCAACAAATGGATAAGATTTATAAAACGGCTTTAACCGAAGGGAAAGCCTATGACTGGTTAAATCATTTGAGCAACCAAATTGGAGGTAGATTATCAGGTTCGGTACAGGCACAACAAGCCGTTGATTATACCAAGGCAGAACTGGAGTCGTTAGGATTGGATAAGGTCTGGCTTCAGCCGGTTATGGTACCCAAATGGGTACGCGGAACCCCTGAGTTCGCTTATTTTGAAACAGCACCAGGCCAGTCTACCAATGTATCTGTATGTGCCTTGGGCGGTTCTGTGGCAACCCCAGTGGGCGGTCTTAAGGCAGAATTGGTTGAGGTAAATGGAATAGAGGATTTAAAACGCTTGGGAAAGGAGAAAATAGAGGGAAAAATCGTGTTCTATAATAGGCCTATGGACCCGACTGTAATAAGTACTTTCGAATCCTATTCAGGTTGTGTGGACCAGCGATATTCCGGGGCGGCCGAAGCAGCCAAATACGGTGCCGTAGGTGTCCTTGTACGCTCAATGAGCCTTAAATTGGATGACCATCCTCACACGGGATCTATGAGTTATGGTGATACTCCGGTGGCCGATAGAATCCCTGCCGCGGCCATTAGTACCAATGGTGCTGAACTGTTGAGTACCACCATAAAACTAAATCCAAAGACCAGGTTTTACCTTAGACAAAACTGCAAACAGTTTGATGATGTGGAATCCTATAATGTAATAGGAGAAATAACCGGTAGCCAATTTCCTAATGAAATTATGGTAGTTGGTGGTCATCTGGATTCTTGGGATTTAGGCGATGGATCCCATGATGATGGTGCAGGCTGCGTGCAAAGTATGGACGTACTGAGACTTTTGAAAAAGACAGGGTATAAGCCAAAGAGAACTATTAGGGTGGTTCTTTTTATGAACGAAGAAAATGGATTAAGGGGAGGCAATAAATACGCGGAAGTGGCCCAAAATAAAAAAGAGAAACACATTTTTGCCTTGGAGAGCGATGCGGGAGGCTTTACACCCAGAGGTTTTTCTTTTGATTGCACTGAGGCTAACTTAGAACGGGTTCAGGAGTGGAAAAAATTATTTGAACCCTATCTTATTCATATGTTCGTTAAGGGATATAGCGGTGCGGATATTGGTCCTCTTAAGAATCAAGATATGGTATTGGCCGGTCTACGGCCAGACTCACAAAGGTATTTTGACCATCATCATGCAGAAACAGATACGTTTGAACATGTTAACAAACGGGAATTGGAACTTGGTGCGGCCAGTATGGCCAGTTTGATCTATCTTTTTGATAAATACGGTATTATCCCTAATAACAAGATTAAAGGTTAGGGCAAACCAATTTCTCTATTACGGGGAAATCGGCTTAAATCCTTACCTTTGCCGCTCAATTAAATAAGCATAAAAATGCAAGAAGGAATCTACGCAAAATTCAATACTTCAAAAGGAGAGATACTTGTAAAATTAACCCACGATAAAACTCCGGGTACCGTTGGCAATTTTGTTGCTTTGGCGGAAGGAAAGCAAGAAAATAAAGTTAAGGCAGCGGGTGAGCCCTATTATGATGGAATTACGTTTCACAGGGTAATTCCAGATTTTATGATTCAGGGAGGTTGTCCTCTTGGTACCGGAACTGGCGACGCTGGTTACAAATTTGATGATGAATTTCATCCAGAGCTTAAGCATTCAGAACCGGGAGTTCTCTCTATGGCCAATGCTGGACCAGGAACTAATGGAAGTCAGTTTTTCATTACGCACGTACCAACTCCATGGTTAGACGGTAAACACACCGTTTTTGGTCATGTAGAAAGTGGTCAGGAGGTTGTGGATGCCATTGCCCAAGGAGATTCAATTGAGACTTTGGAGATTGTAAGGGTAGGGGACGAGGCAGAAAATTGGGATGCAGTAGATGCCTTTAAATCTTTTCAGAATTCCAGGGAACAAAGAATTGCAGAAGAAAAAGCAAAGCAGGAAGCGGAACTTGAAAAGGTAGCGGCCGGTTTTGAAAGCACTGCTAGCGGACTGCGTTATAAAATAATTCAAAAAGGTGACGGTGCAAAAGCCGAAAAGGGAAGTAAGGTATCGGTTCATTATGAAGGAAGCTTAATGAACGGACAAGTTTTTGATTCCTCTTATAAAAGGAAACAACCCATAGACTTTCAAATTGGTGTTGGTCAAGTTATTCCGGGGTGGGATGAAGGTATTGGTCTTTTACAAGTGGGGGACAAGGCTCGCTTTGTAATCCCTTCAGATTTAGCATATGGTAGTGCAGGTGCAGGTGGTGTTATTCCTCCAAATGCAACCTTGCTTTTTGATGTAGAATTAATGGATGTGAATTAATATAGTATCTGGTTGAAATATAAAAAGCCCCGATTTTTTCGGGGCTTTTTTATGCGGTCAATCTTTTTATTTCTACCAAAATAATCCTGGATGAAAACATAGATTTTCCAGTGCCAAAAAGGCATTATAAAATTTAATTAAGAATGTACGGGCCCCTTAGATAAGTTATCGCTGGGATTTCTTTGCCCTATCTGAGCTTACTAAAAACAATACAACGTTTACAATAAGCAATAGAAATAGAATACCAAAAAAAGTAGTCATAATTCATTATTTAGGTGATGGGGAAATTTTGCTATCCGCTTACTAGATGCACAAATTGGAGTGGGGTTGCGTTAAAACGCGAACAAATGTATGAAAAATATGACTAATGTGTTGATAATGAATAAAAAAACCCCAACAAATTGTTGGGGTGGATACTGTATAAAAAGAGTTAATGCGTCGTCTTAGTCAACTACTTTCACATTCACCGCGTTCAGTCCTTTTCTACCTTGTTGTAGCTCAAATTCTACAACATCACCTTCGCGTATTTCGTCAATAAGTCCTGAAATGTGTACAAAGTGATCTTCGCTTGAACCTTCTTCAGTGATAAAGCCGTAACCCTTTGAATCATTGAAGAACTTAACTGTTCCTTTACTCATAATAAAAAATTAAATTAATTAAAGCGCAAATGTACTGTTATTAAATTTAAATGAGTGATTTTTCGTTAGTTATATTTGGAGGTTGTCAAATTTTAATGGATATCCTGAAAAATATGGTAACCAAACCTCTTAACTGATGATGCTTTTTATGGATGCTGCAATAGATTCCGTATTCAAACTTAAGATGGCAGATGCCATTCCTAGTATTTTGGTGGCCCAGTTGATTCCTGTTTGAATATTATCCAGATTAGAATAAAGTTCTTGGGTTTTTTCAGTTATTATTTTAATCTTATCTAGGCTTTCTACGGCATCGTCCAATACTAAAACAGCTGATTTTGTATAAAGCTCGGTAGTATGCTCTAATAAGTTGTTGTGTAGTTCCTTTAACCGTGTGTTTTCTTGAGGGGTTAATTTTGAAAAATTACGGTATCTAAAATCCCCAAGATCATTGGTCATTTTCAAAATATTGTCTGCCAATTCCTTTACTTGTTCAGATGTTAAATTTGCCATGATACTCAATTAAACTGAGAAATAATTCTTGCTCCCAATGCCAGCTTCTGGGCCGTTTTGCCCAAACTGCCCTTAACTTCATCTTCAGTTAACTGATCTAGATTTTTCAAAAGCAAGCTGTGACCTTCTTTTACCTCATTTATCAAATCGCCAAATAGCCTCAATTCATTTTGATATTTTTCTATTGTTGCCTTTTTTTCAAAGTAATCCTCGGCAAACTTGGTGCGTTCGTAGGAAGAAAGGTTGGTGTCCTGAACCAAATCGAAATAAAAATTTTGGATACCGTTTTTTTGTACTTCCAGTTTTCCGTTAAGATTTTGAGATAGATTGAATTCCAAGAAGTGTAACAAATGCTGAAAAGGCTCATGTCCCTCTGTTACATATGCCTTAATTTTTTTTCTTGAACGGATTCCGCTATAGGCTTTTAAAATTAATGAGCTTAGCTTTGAATAGGACGTTACATCTTCTGCATTTAATTTAATTGGACCGTAATTACCTGTCGCCAATGCATTGGTGAGTTCTGCTGTTTGAAATTTTGTAATGGTTTTGTCACTAACGGCCATTAAACCATGAAGGTATTCTACCGTAGCCGTATAAATGGCAGTGGTGATACTATCGGCTTTTACATTACCCTCACATTCGCAATCTGTCTTATAAACATTGAAATTGGAAATATGTTTAAGTTCACAGTCTTGAGTGCATATAGTGGTGAAACTTTGAGATAGGTTTCCGTAGGTTTGCAGGGCCTCTATTGAATTCTTGGAAAAATTGGTAACGTGGCCCAGATTTACACATCCCATAAGTAAGGACATGGTAGAAGTAGTAAAAAGAAATGTTTTAAGAGTTTTCATTCCCGACTTATCTAATTACAAGTTATGAAGAAAGATCTTAAGTGTACAAATATTTTGGGTCAGCAAGACTAGCTTGTTGCGTTTTCTGAATTATCAAATAAAAAACCTCATAACATTGTTATGAGGTTTTTTGCTTAAATATATTCGGGTTAAGCGGTAGGGTCTGGAGTCATACGTAAGTATGGCTTTACTTCCTCTACTCCTTTTTTGAACATCTCTTTGGCGTCCTCAGTAGAAATTGCTGGGCTCACTACCACACTTTCTCCCTGTTTCCAGTTGGCAGGGGTAGCTACCTTATGGTATGCTGTCAATTGTAAGGAATCGATAACCCTTAGCAATTCATAGAAATTTCGGCCGGTGGAGGCCGGATAAGTGATGATGAGTTTCACCGTTTTATCCGGAGCAATGATAAAAACAGAACGTACCGTTAAATTATTATCGGCATTAGGGTGAATCATATCATAAAGGTCAGATACTTTCTTGTTCTCATCGGCAATAATGGGAAAGTTAACGGTTGTATTCTGTACTTCATTAATATCCTTGATCCATTCGTTATGGGAGCTGGCTCCGTCTACGCTAAGGGCCAACATCTTTACGTTTCGTTTATCGAACTCATCCTTAAATTTAGCTGCCGTACCTAATTCCGTAGTACAAACAGGGGTAAAGTCCGCAGGGTGAGAAAACAAAATTCCCCAACCATCGCCTAAATAATCATAAAAATTTATCGTACCTACAGAGCTATCTGCGGTAAAGTCCGGGGCCTTGTCGCCCAATCTTATTGTTGCCATTTATATAGTATTTACTGGGTTAAAATTAAATTCCTATAAAATTAGTAGATTAAAGGTCTTCAGGCATGCTTTTATGGTTAAAAATGTATTAAAGTTTGTTACTTTTAGTTTATGGAAGAACATGAACTATATAAACTGAAATACCCCATAGGAACATTTGAGGTACCGGAAGTAATCACTGATGAAAATTTAAACGAGTGGATAGGCATTTTGGAAGAAATCCCCAATAAGCTGAGAATTCTTGTTGAAGGATTGTCTGAACCCCAACTTGAAGCGCCGTATAGACCTGAAGGATGGACAGTTAGGCAGACTGTGCACCATATTGCCGATAGCCACCATAACAGTTATTTGAGGTTTAAATGGGCGCTTACGGAAAACAGTCCGGTCATCAAGGCCTATGATGAAAAAGAATGGTCCAAACTTTTTGATGCAAAAACGGCTCCCATAGAACTTTCCCTTACTCATTTAAGTGCCGTTCACGCAAAGTTGGTCTACTTGCTAAAAGGGTTATCACGAGAATCGTTGAAAAGAAAATTCATTCATCCGGAGGGCCATGTAGAAACCAGTTTGGATGAAAATGTGGGAAGATATGCTTGGCACGGCCAACACCATTATACGCAGATAGAAAATTTACTCAAAAGAAGAGGTTGGGTCTAGATCAATCCTTTTTCCATTTGATGTTACATCCAATACTCGGCTTTTGCATTTCGGAAACCAATTTATTGTTTAAAACAGCTTGTATAGCATCTTCCAAATCTTTTCCTGTAACCGGCACCCCGTTTCCAGGTCTGGAATCATCCAGTTGACCTCTATAGACTAGCTTTAAATTGTCATCAAAAAGGTAGAAATCTGGAGTACAGGCCGCATCGTATGCTTTGGCTGCTGTTTGGTCTTCATCGTATAAATAGGGATAGGTGTAGCCTTCTTCCTCAGCGGTTAATTTCATGAGGTGCGGCGCATCTTGAGGGTAGTTTTCAACATCGTTGCTTGATATAGCTACAAAAGAAATACCTTGTTTTTGATAGGTCTTACCTAATTGCGCGATTGCTTCATTAACATGCTTTACAAAAGGACAGTGATTACAAATAAACATGATAACCGTTCCTTTTTCGCCTTTTAAATCGTCAAGGTGTAGTTGTTGATTACTTACGGTATCCAATAGACTAAATTTGGGTGCTGAGGTGCCCAAAGGGAGCATATTACTTGGTGTTCTGGCCATTTTCTCACGTATTTATCCACAAAGTTAAAAACTTAATTGCCCAACCTTTGCTATATTGACGGCTATTTTAATTTCTTTACTATTTTATGATGGAGGAACACATTTCATGGAGTGATTTTGCAAAAATTGACATGCGCGTAGGTACGGTTATAGAGGTAAATGACTTTCCTGAAGCAAGAAAACCTGCCTATCAGGTCCATATTGATTTTGGGGAGGCGATAGGAGTAAAAAAGACATCGGCACAAATCACCTTAAAATATAAAAAAGAGGATTTGGTAGGATTACAGGTGATAGCTGTGGTCAATTTCCCCAAAAAACAGATTGCCAATTTTATGAGTGAATGTCTTATCTTGGGAGCAGTGAATGAAAAGGAAGTAACCTTACTTCAACCTACCGGGAAGGTAACCAACGGCCTTAAAATATCTTGATTCTTTGAATGAAAACCTAATAGATAACGTTCTTCTCAACTTTGATGCCCGTTCTCAATGGATACTCAACATTGCGTTGGCCTTTGTCATGTTTGGTATTGCTTTAGAAATATCAATGTCAGATTTTAAAAGGGTTGCCAATCATCCAAAATCGATTGTTGTAGGAGTGGTTAGTCAATTTTTGGTACTACCCTTTGTTACGTTTTTGTTGGTATATTTTATAGAACCATTACCAAGCATAGCTATGGGAATGTTTATGGTTGCTGCATGTCCCGGTGGTAATGTATCTAACTTTATTACCCATTTAGCCGGCGGCAATACGGCCCTGTCCATTAGTCTAACGGCCATGGCAACTTTGCTAGCAGTGATAATGACGCCATTGAACCTTCAGTTGTGGGCGGGGATGTACGCTCCTACTGATACCATACTTAAGAATGTTGCCATTTCCCCATGGAAAATGGTGCAGTTGGTAGCCTTGTTGTTGGGGTTGCCGTTATTCCTAGGGTTGTTGATCAACCATTTAAGACCAAACATGGCACTAAGAATTGGAAAGGTGTTAAAAATGGTTTCCTTATTGTTCTTTGTACTACTGATTTTTATGGCTCTCTACAATAATAAAGAGATTTTTATGGAGTACGTACTTTATGTATTCTGGTTGGTGGTATTACACAATCTTGTGGCATTTTCTACAGGTTTTTCAATAGCTAAATTATTTAAGTTGCCTTCCAAGGACGTGCGCTCCATAACTGTTGAAACGGGGATACAGAATTCAGGACTGGGCTTGCTTCTTATTTTTTCATTCTTTGATGGACTTGGTGGTATGGCTATTCTGGCCGCATTTTGGGGTATTTGGCATTTAATTTCTGGATTGCTGTTGGCTGCATTTTGGAATTACAGGCCTATTAATACAGAAAAACTGGTTTGAAAAACTTCTTATACTGGCTCTTGAAAATTTACATGAAAGCTGCCCTGCACTTGTATTTTGGTAGGATAGAAGTTCACGGATTAGAAAATGTTCCTAAAACAGGAGCGGTTCTTTTTTTGCCAAATCACCAAAAGGCCTTGATGGACGTTCTTTTGATTGTTACCGATTGCCATCGAAAACCGTACTTTTTAACTCGGTCCGATGTTTTTAATAAACAAGTATTAAGGAGATTTTTTGCTTTTCTACAAATGATTCCAATTTACCGAATGCGGGATGGGAGAAACCAATTAAAGAACAATGAGGCAGTCTTTAAAAAGTGTACGGAACTTTTTGAAAATGAAGAGGCCATTGTTCTTTTCCCTGAAGCTAACCACAATCTAAGGCGAAGGGTGCGCAACCTAAGTAAAGGGTTTACACGCATTGTTTTCCATTCTTTAAAGTATAGCCCTTCAAATGAAATTTTGATAATACCTGTTGGTCTAAATTACCTAAAAAGCACTGGTTTTCCGGATAAAGTAGCTGTGTATTATGGAAAACCCATTGTGAGTTCGCAATTGTATGACCCAAATGATGTTTTTACATCTGTGCAAAATGCCAAGAAGCGAGTAAAAGAGCAGTTGAAGCAGTTGACTACCCATGTTGAGGATGAGCTTAATTACGAGAACATTATAGACAAAATGGAAAGCAACAACGTCAACTTTTTGAACCCCACAGAGAGCAATAAATTCATTAGATCATCAGAAACCAAGATAAATAAAGAATCTGGAAAGATTGCCGCACCTGTTACTTTTCGATTGGTTTTTCATCTTTTTAATATAGCCGCATTAGTACCGTGGAGATTTTGGGTGAAACCCAAAGTTTGGGAGCCTGAATTTCTATCAACTCTGAGGTTTGCATACGCTTTGGTAGTCTATCCCTTCTGTTATGTACTATTTTTATCCCTATTTACTGCGGTTTTTGGGTTTGGTGTAGCGATTATTTTGGTGTCCTTACATGTACTTTTTAATTGGGCTTATGTGAAAGGGGGGTCTTAAGATTACATTAGGTTGCCAAAAAATATGGCGTTCATCAGCAATTTATTGGTACCGTACCAGAAAGCCCTAAAATTGGTATTATCCGTAAATGCAATTACACGACCTCTACCCAAATGTTGTACCTGAAAGGGTACACTGTTTTTAATCAGCTCCAAATTCTCCTCAGAAATATAACCACTAAGTAATGGGTCTTCTGTATATTTTATAGGATTGTTGTAGCTATTCTTGTCCGGTACAATATAAATATTGGTATTTCTAAAGAGTGGTAAGGTTTTATTTTTATAACCGAAGGCAATAGGATGTGAAAGGTCCAATTGAGCTTCAAATATGGCGCCACCAGTTACTTGTGCTCCTGTGAAATTTTGTTTTTGTTCAAAGGAAACATTTTTGGCAATTAGGGTGTCTTTTTTAAACTGCAGGTCTATAAATTTTTTTGATGCAAAGAACTCAACGGCAGAGCGATAGGTAATTAAAGTACCGCCATCCTGTACCCAATCCTTTAGCTTTTTGATGTTGCTGTTTCCTAAGGTATTACTAGCTATGCTTGGAACGATAATATCCGTATATCTATTCAAATCTATACGGCTCAAATATGCTACATCTAGTTTGCTTAATTTCATCTGGTACCGCGTATCGAATAAATGCCAAATTTCTCCGGCATCATAGGAGCGTACCCCATTACCGGTTAGGATGCCTACACGCTGCTTTTTAACTGGTTCAAAATCATTGCTGCCAAGATCAATTCCTTGGGTGAGTCCGGTTGACACAGCGGTTATTTCAATCCCACAATCTTGTGCTGTTTGGGACAAAATTTGCCTTACACTTTCCGCGGGAAGGTTTTGGTTTTGTATTGGGACCATAATAGTTCCGTAACCATAATTCTTATTTTCCAGACTAAATTTTTTCTTGGCCACCTTGGCTCTAATCCCTTTTTTAAGGATTTGATTTAGAGCTTTGGGAGTGTAATATTCGTTCCATTCAAAAAGATAGGCGTAATCTCCATTGCCCTTCATCTTACCTTTAGGTTCATGAAGCTCCGTTATCTCTTCGCCCATATTTTGAAGCGAACGTATGTCAGCATAATCCATATTAAAGGCCAGAGGGAAGGTCCATGCAGAAATGTCATAGAAAATACTGTCTGTAAATGAAGTTCGTTTTTCAAACATGGCTTTTATGAGCCTGTGGTTCTTTTGGCTGTATGGAACCATAAAACTCGCGCCCTTTTTAAAATCCATTCCATTGTACCTAAAATCGTTTCTAAGATGATGGAATTTTATTTTATGCCGATGAAGAATTTCTGCCAAGTGTCGGGTTTTAGCTGCATCCTTGCTATCACCAAACACGATGGCCCTAGAACGCCCAATGACCGATTCAAGACCTACTTCTTTAAAAAACTGCTGTTGGTACTTTAAAATTTTAGGACGAAGTTCCGTAGCGGCTTCAATCGTAGATATCGCGGTGGTCATTTGATTTCTGATGGTGAAAGGAAAGGTGAGAAGTCCATTTTCAGATTCCTGTAAATGTCCGCGGGAGCTTCCTTGTTCAAAAAGGATTCCGATTCCTCCATTGATGTCCGGAAAGGTCGATCCCTTTCCGTAATAATAGTCATCATAATTTTCTTCAGAATAGTAGAGGGAACCTATTTTTTCCAAAGCCCTTGCGTGAAAATTTCCAATTTCAGCCGTTAGGGATTGATTTTCCTTAGGTGTTAAAGGGTGAACCCTTGTAGGTTCTCCGGGTTGAAAGAAAAAGGTAGAATTGGTGCCCATTTCATGATGATCCGTTAAAATATTGGGCATCCAACGGTGGTAGGTTTCAATACGGGCCCTGCTTTCCGGTAATTGAACGGGAAGCCAATCGCGGTTCATATCAAACCAGTAATGGTTCGTTCGGCCACCCGGCCAAGCTTCATGAAACTCTCTGTCATTGGAATCTGGGTTGGGTTGTAGGTTTTTATTGGAATTGGCCCAGTGGGCAAATCGTTGTAGGCCATCAGGGTTAAAACAGGGGTCTAAAAGAATGACGCTGTTTTGCAGGATATCCTCAATTTCTGGCCCTTCGGCGGCAGCCAAATAATAGGCATAGGCCAATGCAGCATTGGATCCGCTTGGTTCGTTACCATGTATGGAAAACCCTTGATAGACCACCACGGGCATTCCATCGACAGATATGGAATTTCGGTTGCTATCCGATAATTTTAAATGTTCCTGTCGTATACCCTCCAGTTGTCCATGATTTGTGGGAGAAGTAACGGTCAATAGTAACAACGGCCGTCCTTCAAATGTTTTACCGCGTTCTTCTAAAAGTATGCGCTCACTGGACTTCGCCAAAGCGCGCATATACTGTTCTAACTTATCATGGGTAACATGCCATTGCCCAACTTCATGGCCAATTATTTGTTTTGGCGTGGGAATTTTTGGATTGTAGGTAATGCTATCGGGCAAATAATAGGAAAGGTCAACATTTTGTTGTGATTGGATGGAATAGCAGGATAAAACTAGTAAAAGAGAGATAAGGGATTTCATAAAGGTCTCATTTGCTTATAAATGTACCTAAAAAGCATTGAACCTAAGGAATCCGGATTATGTGAAATTAGTATAAAATAAAAAACGACCCTTAATAAGGGCCGCCTTTATATGTTTAGAGTTAGTAATTTAAATGTCATCAAAGCTTACATCCGTAAAGCTATCAGAAGTTTTTACGTGACCGTTCATACTAGGTTCTTCTTCTTCCTTTTTGAAGTCCTTTTGATGGCGTTCAGAAATAACTTCAGAACCTTTTTCTGAGATAATGTAATCCATCATTTCCTCTACATTTTCCCTAAACGCGGAGAAGTCTTCCTTGTAAAGGTAAATTTTATGTTTTTTGTAGTGGAAAGATCCATCATCATGAGTGAATTTTTTGCTCTCCGTGATTGTTAGATAATAATCTCCGGCCTTAGTACTTCTTACATCAAAGAAATAGGTTCTTCTACCCGCTCTTAAAACTTTAGAATAAATCTCCTCTTGATCCATTGCATCTTTTTCGCTCATCTCGAAATGGTGTCTAGTTAATAGTTAATCAACCAAAAATGTGAAAAAAATGTGAATACGCCAAAATTTTCTAATTTTCTTTCTCAGAGAGTTGTGTGGCGTACAGTTCTTTGTAGTATCCGTTTTGGGAATTTAACTCTTCATGTGAGCCTTCTTGTAAAAGCCTGCCGTCCTCTAAAACTAATACCTTGTCCGCATTTTTGGCAGAAGATACCCTATGGCTCACAATTAGGGTAGTTTTGTTCTTGGATGCCTTTTTGAGATTGTTGAGAATTTCTTCCTCGGTTTCCGTGTCTACGGCAGAAAGGCAGTCATCGAACAAATAAATTTCTGGATCTTTTAAAAGGGCGCGGGCAATGGAAACACGTTGTTTTTGACCACCGCTAAGCGTGATTCCTCGCTCTCCGAGAACAGTTTTATATCCTTTTGAAAACCCTTCAATATTATCATGAACGGCGGCATTCTTGGCTGCTTGTACTACTTCAGCTTCCGAAGCATTGTACTTGCCAAATTTAATATTGTTCTCTATGGAATCTGAGAACAAAAAGGCATCCTGTGGTACAGCCCCAACAGATGTTCTAAGGCTTTCTACATTCAGTTTTTTGATGGGTACATTATCTATTAAAATTTCCCCGCCGGAAACATCGTATAATCTGGCAATCAGGTCCAAAATGGTAGATTTCCCAGAGCCTGTTTTTCCTAAAATTGCTACGGTTTCACCATCGTTTATAGTAAAAGAAATATTCTTTAGAGCTGTAATTTCCGTATCCTCATAGGTGAAGCTCACATTTCTAAATTCAATTTTACCCTCAATTTTGGTTTCTTCGAGAATATCGTTCCTAATTTCGGGTCGTTCCTGTAAAAACTCGTTGATTCTTTTTTGAGAGGCTTCGGCCCTTTGGATGATGGAAGTAAGCCAACCAATAATCGCTACCGGCCAAGTAAGCATATTCACATAAATAATAAACTCGGCAATAACTCCCACGGAATCAATTTCCCCGTTAAGTATTTGTCTTCCGCCAATGTAAATCACCAAAATGTTACTTACACCAATAAGCAGTACCATTAATGGAAAAAACCAAGCATTTACTCTGGCCAGGTCCATGCTTTTGTCCTTTCCTTCTACCGCCAAAACGGAAAGGTCTTTGTTTATCTGTGGTTCTAGGGCATACGCCTTTATAACAGAAATACCGGAAAATACTTCTTGGGTAAAGGTTGAAAGGGTGGAAAGGTATTCTTGTACTACCGTACTCCTTTGATGTATTACTTTACTTATTTTATAGATCAGAACAGATAAAATGGGTAATGGAATGAGCGTATAGGCGGCCAATTTTGGTGCCGTCATAAACATAATGGGTATGATGCAGATAAATAAGGTGGCAGTGTTTATACCGTACATTAATGCCGGCCCCGCATACATTCTTACCTGACTAACGTCTTCACTAATCCTGTTCATTAAATCTCCAGTACGGTTCTTTTTATAAAAGTTAAGACTCAAAAGCTGGTAATGGTCAAAAACCTCATTTTTTAAATCGAACTCAATATATCTGGATACATTGATAATGGTCTGTCTCATTAAAAAGGTGAAAACCCCTGATAGTAGAGCGGCCCCTACAATTATTAGGATGTACTCAAATAGAAACCCGCGCGCTACGGTTTCCGTAATTTCAGAGGCGGTAAAATCTTCAATAACTTCTATGGATTCCTTCACATAAGAAGGCATGACCAACTGAAGAATTCTGGCCACGATGGTTATGAAAAGACCTAGAAGAAGTTTTTTCCAGTATTTTTTAAAATATTTGTTGAGGTGTTTTAGTTCCTTCATCTAATTGGGTAAGCTAGTTGTTTAGCGTATTGTAGAACTCGTCAAAGATAGCTTTTTGTGTTAAAAGCAAATGTTATAAAATATATAAGGTATTCTACATAACAATTTTTGAAAATAACTGAGAATAGTTTAATACTGACAACAGTAATCCTTGAGAAGTGTTTTATTTTGAGTTTTAGAACGTGTAAGAATTAGAATCTTTTCAATTTTTTGAACTTTTATTTAGGTATCCACACTGCATTTATTATTACTTTTGTGCCCGTGAAAACCACTACCAACACCACAGTTAAAAGTTCTTGAACATGCTAACACGTAGACACATTAGGGTTAAGGTTATGCAATGCATTTATGCCCTTACCCAGTCCAAAGATGATTCCCTGGAAAAGCAGGAAAAATTCCTTCGCTATAGTATCGATAGCATGTACACCTTATATTTATTGGAATTGAGTCTGCTCATTGAACTACATCAGCGTGCTAGCGAGCAATTGAAACTTTCTTCTAAAAAGTATTTGGCGTCCAATGAAGACCAATATCCAGATCAGGAAAAATTTGTAAAGAACGGTCTTTTGCTTAAGATAGTCAGGAACGAAGCCTTAAAAGAGGAACTGAAAAAGCGCAAGCTTAACAACTGGTATCTCAATGAGGAATACGTTAGAATCATCTATAAGGAAATGATCGAAAGTGAGGCTTACGCTGCCTACATGCAATCCGGTTCTCAAAGTTTTGCTGAGGATAAGGATTTTTTGGTGCTTCTTTTTAAGGACACCATTGCTCCCAACGAAAAGATTTACGATTATTTTGAGGATGACAAACTTACCTGGGTAGATGATTTTCCTATTGTCAACACCTTTGTACTTAAACTTCTCAAAAAGGCGAAAGAGAGCCATCCGGAAAGTTTTTTTCTGCCACGTCTTTTAAAGGACGAGGACGATATGAAATTCGCCAAAAAGCTTTTGACCAAAACTTTGTTGAAGGAGGCCGAATGGAATAAGGAAATTGAAGGCAAAACACCCAATTGGGACAAGGATCGTATTGCCGATATTGATGCCATTCTTTTAAAAATGGCCATTTGTGAGTTATTGAACTTTCCTTCCATACCTGAAAAGGTAACCATTAACGAAGCATTGGAAATTGCAAAGGAATACAGTACACCCAAGAGTAGTATTTTTATCAATGGTATTTTGGATAAACTGGTAAAAGAATATAAATCCACAGGAAAACTTAATAAAATTGGCAGGGGATTGATGTAATCATTACAACACACGTATTTGTTTTATTAGGGATTCTTAACATCTGTCCCACCCGTGGTATATAAATTAATTCACTAATTTTGCACGAAAATAAAATCATAACCATGAAAAAAGCACTTTTAGCGTTAAGTGTATTTTCCATTTTTGCATTCGTTTCATGTAAGGAAAATGCATCCAGTAAAGTAAAGTCTGATAATGTAGCCGAAGCTGCTCAAAGAGATGAGGCTGGCAAGCAACTTCCTGTTATGTCCTTTGAAAAGGAGGAGCATGATTTCGGAACCATAGAGCAGGGAACTCCACAGGAGACCGTATTCAAGTTTACCAACACCGGTAATGCACCATTGATTATTACCAATGCAACAAGTTCTTGCGGGTGTACAGTTCCTGATCCGCCAAAAGACCCTATTGCTCCTGGAGATACTGGGGAATTGGTAGTTAAATTTAATGGTTCTGGACAAAATCAGGTAACTAAGACCATTACCGTGAACGCAAATACGGAAAAGGGTTCAGAATTGTTACGTATAAAGGCTTTTGTAAATCCTAAGGGAGCCGCTCCTGTAGGACCAACCTCAAAATAACCAATTTAAAGCATAGACTATGGGCGATTTAGGCCAATTTCTTCCAATGATTTTGATTTTTGTGGTGGCATATTTTTTTATGATCCGTCCACAACTTAAACGTCAGAAGGATGAAAAGAAATTTACCGCAGAATTAAAGCGCGGAGACAGAGTAGTTACTAAAAGTGGACTTCACGGAAAAATTATGGAATTGAACGACAAGGATTTTTCCTGTATTCTTGAGACCATGGCCGGGAAGTTAAAATTTGACCGTTCTGCCATTTCTATGGAAATGAGCAAAAAGTTAAATGCGACAGAAAAAAAGTAACCCTTTGATTATAAAAGATAAAACGCCCTCAAGAAATTGAGGGCGTTTTTTTATGACCCTGTTTTACCGGTAAATTAGTATCTTCAAACATCAACTTAAACTATTTAAGAGAATGAACGGTACTAGAAGACAATTTTTAAGGAAAGGGTCCTTGGCATTTATGGGAACGGGCGCTGCGTTTCTGTTTCCTATGGAACTTTTGGCAAGCATGAGAAAAAGGGTAAGCCCAAACGACCAAATCAACGTAGGGCTCATAGGTTGCAACGGTATGGGTTTTAGCAACCTGTCATCTATGCTAAAGCTTAATGAGATCAATGTTGCCGCTCTCTGTGATGTAGATGAGTCCGTTTTAAAGAAAAGAACGGCAGATTTGGAAAAGGCTGGGGTTAAAAAACCAAAATGGTATAAGGATTACAGGCTACTGTTAGAAGATAAGGATGTTGATATCGTAATTATAGGAACTCCCGATCATTGGCATTGTCTCCAATTAATTGATTCTTTAAAGGCCGGTAAGGATGTGTATTGCGAAAAACCAATAGCCAATTCCGTAGAAGAGGCAGATATTATGTTGAACTATGTTGGGGCTAGTGACCGCATCGTTCAAGTAGGTCAGTGGCAACGTAGTCAGCCTCATTTTGTAGATGCTATAGATTTTGTTCACTCCGGAAAATTGGGAGAAATTCGTTTGGCCAAGACATGGGCCTATCAAGGTTGGATGAAACCTGTTCCCGTTTTGGAAAACACCAGCGTTCCAGAAGGGGTAGATTATAAAATGTGGTTGGGCCCTGCGCCTCAAATGCCGTTCAATATGAACCGATTCCATTTTAATTTTAGATGGTTTTGGGATTATGCGGGCGGACTCATGACCGATTGGGGCGTGCATTTAATTGATTATGCATTGTATGGCATGAAGGCCGGTAGACCCAAATCCGTTATGGCATTAGGTGGTAAATTTGCATATCCAAACGACGCTTCCGAAACTCCAGATACCCTACAGACCGTATTTGAATATGATGGATTTTCCATTCTATGGGAGCACGCCACTGGAATAGATGGAGGAAATTATGGCAGAAACCATGGTATTGCCTTTATAGGGAACAATGGAACCTTGGTAGTGGATAGAAATGGTTGGGAGGTCATTCCTGAAGAAGAGTTTCAAGGATGGGGTAAAAAAGGTATTCCCAAAATGGATGCCATTAAAAAGGATAAAGGCGATAAAAGTGGGTTGGACCTCCATACGGCCAATTTCATTGATGCTGTGAAGAGTAGGGATACATCACTGCTAAACGCTCCCATAAAAGTAGGATATGACGTTGCTTTGGTCTCGCATATGGGTAACGTGGCCTATAAATCTGGGAATAGAATTTATTGGGATGATGCCAAAGCGGGCTTTAAACAAACTGAGGCCAATCAATATTTAAAAGCGAACTACCAAAACGGTTGGAAATTGCCTATGCTATAACTTTTTTTGCGGTATTATCGGTAGGCGTCATGCAGACCCTTGCCTTGTAAAATTAGCGGTAAAATTTTGGTCAAACGGGACAGCTTGGTACTGTCCCGTTTTGCCATAACAATATTTTCAACGTATTCCTTTTTTTTATAATTTGACAGGCCCTCGAAAGCTTTTTGGGCGCCATCGGTTTCCGTCAAAGCTTTATTTAGAAGCTCAGGAATTTCAACGTTCTCTGAAACACTTCTTTTGGAGGGTTTTAGTTCAATACCCTTTCTCTGGTTTTCAATGGCTTCCAACATATAGGAAGTAATCATTTTTGGGTCTAAATCCTCTTCGGATTTAAACTTCCAATGGCGCATAGCCTGGGTTTTTCCTTCTTGAGCATTTTCTAAAACCTTGGTATGATCGCTTAAAAATACTCCGTTAAAAAACCATATGCCAAAGTGCTGTTTGAACTTGCAAATGGCCAAAACGTTTTTACCGTTTATGGTGTAGGTAGGGAAATTCCATTTATAGGTCTCTTCCAAACCAGTTTTTAGGGCCAAATCACGAAGCACTCCAATCCCAGTCCTAAATTGATGTTCCTCTTCGTAGTATTTGAACACCTTTTCTTGCCGGTCCATCTTTAATTGTTTTCCTTATAAGTTAGGCATTTTTGGGCTTGGCAGTACCCACAATCTCACAAATTTTAACAATTACCTGTACAGCTTTCAACATACTTTGTACAGGAACGTATTCATACTTTCCATGAAAATTATGTCCTCCAGCAAAAATATTTGGGCAGGGCAAACCTTTATAGCTCAATTGCGATCCATCTGTGCCACCTCTTATGGGCTTAATGATAGGTTGTACGCCAACAGATTCCATAGCTGCTTTGGCAATGTCAACAATAAATGAAACTGGCTCAATTTTTTCCCGCATATTAAAATACTGGTCCTTGATTTCGGTTTGTATACAATCGCCGTAATCGCTGTTCAGTTGAGCACTTATATCCTTTATTAATTGTTTTCTTTTTTCAAAGAGGTCCTTATCATGGTCCCTAATGATCATCTCAAATTCTGCATGTTCAATTTCGCCTTTTATATGATGAACATGAAAGAATCCCTCTCTGTCACTTGTATTTTGCGGAGTTTCTTCAGGAGGCAGAATACTCAAGAACTCATTGGCAATACTTATGGCGTTTACCATTTTATTTTTGGCATAACCGGGGTGTACACTTTTACCCTTTATCGTTATTTTGGCACTGGCAGCATTAAAATTTTCATATTCTAGTTCCCCAACCTGAGAACCGTCCATGGTATAGGCCCAGTCTGCATTAAATTTGTCCACATCAAATAGGTGAGCGCCTCGGCCAATTTCCTCGTCTGGTGTAAAACCAATTCTTATATCACCATGTTTTATTTCCGGATGGTTGATAAGGTATTCCATAGCCGTAACAATTTCGGCAATGCCGGCCTTGTCATCCGCACCTAATAGCGTGGTTCCATCGGTAGTGATTAACGTTTGGCCTTTGTACTGTTGTAAATCCTCGAAATAATCAGGAGAGAGAATTATGTTTTCCCTAGCGTTTAAAACAATGTCCTTTCCATCATAGTTTTCTATGATTTGCGGATTTACATCCTTACCTGAAAAATCTGGCGAAGTATCAAAATGAGAAATGAATCCTACTGTTGGCACGTCATTTTCTATATTACTTGGTAAAGTGGCCATGATATAGGCATTGTCGTCTATAGAGACATCTTGCATTCCAATCTCCTTCAATTCATCAACGAGTAAATCGGCTAAATACCATTGCTTTTCAGTACTGGGAGTGGTTTGCGAGGTAGGATCGCTTTGAGTATCAATTTTCACATAGTTTAAAAATCGATTGATAATATGCTGCATTGTTAATTATTGTATTAAGTGTAATTTTTTATCTAAAAATCTATTAAAAAGTTAAAATTTGTAACTCAAAAGAGGTGGTTTCTTACATTTTTATGCTCTTTTTACCTAACTTGCTGTTAACATAACTTAAAAACAACTATATGAAACAGCAATTTTTTAACGTTTTGATTCTCGTTTTTGGGGTTATTGGTTTGGCCAATGCCCAAATAACGGGTACAGTGATTGATGATGATTCGGTTCCCCTTCCTGGAGCCTCCGTTGTTGTCAAAGGTACTACAACTGGTTCAACAACCGATTTTGATGGTAATTTTTCTATTAATGCTGAGCCTGGAGACAATTTAGTGGTTTCTTACATAGGTTTTGAAACGAAAGAGGTAACAGCTACCAGCGGTGCGATGAGAATACAATTATCCTCAGGGGTAGCATTGTCCGAGGTAGTGATAGTAGGTTCGCGTAACCCCAATAGGACAGCTACAGAAAGCACGGTTCCCGTTGATGTCATAGACATGGCGGAACTGAACAATGTGGCTCCTCAGGTGAATTTAAATCAGATTTTAAATTATGTGGCCCCATCGTTCACTTCAAACACCCAAACGATTTCTGATGGTACAGACCATATTGACCCTGCCTCCTTACGGGGCTTAGGTCCGGATCAGGTTTTGGTTCTGATTAACGGTAAAAGAAGGCATACTTCTTCTTTGATCAATGTGAACGGTACTTTTGGTAGGGGTAGCGTAGGAACGGATTTAAATGCCATACCCGCTTCCGCCATTCAGAGAATCGAGGTCTTAAGAGACGGTGCTGCGGCCCAATATGGTTCTGATGCCATTGCTGGAGTCATCAATATTGTTCTAAATAAATCTGTGAATGAATTAAATGCCACGGTTACCACGGGGGCCAATTTCTCTAAAAATGCCAATGACCAAACAGGTGGCGTAGACGGAGAATCTACCAACGTTGCCGCTAGTTACGGTCTTCCTCTTGGTGAAAATGGAGGATATATTAATCTTTCAGGTGATTTTGATGTGCGTGAGGATTATAGCAGAATGAAAGAATGGGAAGGTGAGGTGTTCAATCAATACAATGTCGTGGAACGTTTTGCAAATAATGATGGTTATGATTTATCTGCGTTATTGGATGATGATGTAACGGATGTGATCCAATACGCCAACCAAGCGGGAATAGCTTTGAACGGAGCAACTACCAAAGAAGAATTGCAGCCCATTTTATCTCAGGATGCCACCACTTCGGAACTGGCGGCAAGAAATCAGCAGCGTAGCGATTATAATATGAGGGTAGGGCAATCGGCCTTAAGAGGTGGTCGTCTTTTTGCCAATTTTGCGTTGCCTTTGGACGATAACGGAACTGAAGTATATTCCTTTGCGGGAATTAGTTCTAGAACTGGAAATTCTGCCGGTTTTTATCGATTGCCGAACCAAAGTAGAACGTATACTCCGGCTTACATCAATGGGTTTCTACCAGAAATCAATTCTACCATTAAGGATAGATCTTTGTCCGTAGGTATCAAGGGTAAAATAAACGAGTGGAATGTAGATTTAAGTAATACCTATGGTAAGAACTCCTTTCTTTATACTATTGGTAATACATTCAACGCCTCTTTGCAAAATGCTTCGCCTACATTCTTTGATGCAGGTGGATTCTCCTTTGCTCAGAACACCTCTAATTTAGATGTAAATCGGTTTTTTGAAGATGTCATGTCCGGATTGAACGTGGCGTTTGGTGCAGAGTATAGGGTTGAAAACTATGATATTGTTGCTGGTGAAGAAGCCTCCTATTCCCAATATACTGCGGATGGTCAGCGTATAACATTGGCTTCACAACAACCTTCACAAGACTTTTTTGGAAATGCACGCCCGGGAGGATCACAGGTATTTCCCGGTTTTAGTCCTTCCAATGAGCTATCAAGGGGTAGAAGTAGTATCGCCGGGTATTTTGATGTGGAGGCCGATTTTTCCGAAAAATGGTTGGCGAGCTTCGCTACACGTTTTGAAAACTATAGCGATTTTGGGTCTACCATCAATTTTAAATTGGCAACACGCTATAAAATATCCGATAACCTGAATATTAGGGGAGCCGCCAATACCGGCTTTAGAGCTCCGTCCTTGCACCAGATCAATTTTAATTCTACGTCAACGATTTTTGACCAAAATGGAAACCCCCAAGAAGTGGGAACTTTTGCGAATAATAGCAGAGCGGCAAAACTATTGGGTATTCCAGAACTTAAAGAGGAAACCTCCAGTAGCGTAAGTTTGGGTTTTACGGCTAACATACCGGATGCCAATCTTACCTTTACTGTGGACGGTTATTATGTGGAAATCAATGATCGGGTGGTGTACACAGGTCAATTTCAAGGCCCGGGAACAGGAACTGAGTTGGATAATTTGCTTAGGCAGGCCAACGCTACTGCTGCTTCCTTCTTTGCGAACGCTATTAATACCGAGTCTAGGGGCTTGGACGTGGTGATTACCCATAAAACCAATATTGGCGACAACTTCAGGTTAAAGTCCGATTTGGCAGGTACTTTTTCGAGAACCAACCAAATAGGGGATATCAATGCGTCCGAAGTACTACGGAATGCTGGGCAGGTTGATACCTATTTTCCTGAAGATAGTAGGGTATACTTAGAGGAGGCCGTACCAAGAACTAAAGTGAACCTTTCCAATAGCCTTACCTCAGACCGCTGGATTATGTTCTTAAGAAACGTATATTTTGGAGAGGTAACCGAAGCTACAACGGTAGTGGCCAACCAGCAGGTTTTTGGTACCAAATTAGTAACGGACCTTTCCATTGGTTATAAAGCATCAGATGCCCTTACGCTTACCATTGGGGCCAACAACCTTTTTGATATTTATCCGGACAGGGCCGAGGAGAGCTTTGGTAACCGAAGCGGTGGCCGTTTTGATTGGTCGCGTAGGGCCCAACAATTTGGTATCGGTGGCCGCTTTTTATTCGCTAGGGTGAATTTGGCGCTTAAATAACAGATACTAAGTAATTCTTTAAACCCCGCTCACATGAGCGGGGTTTTTATTTTATATAAAGTTCTAAAACCCTATTTTTAACTACTAATACCGTAAGCGATGGAAAACTATTGGAAGATAGCCCTAGTGACGTGTATTTTTTTGGCAAGCCTAATTAGTGTACGCAAACTCACAATCGGTCGTTATAAGAAGGAGTTCGGTCCTAAAAGACGCACCCTCTGGGGGCAACGAACTTTTTACTGGGAAGGTTTGATCGGTCTCAGTACCGGTGTTGCATTTATGGTTTTGTTGTTTTTAGAAAGCTGCAATATTTTAACTTTTTTAAATTTTTAGAATGTTCAATAAATCTTTTTACGTGCTATTGATATGTTTTTCAATTTCTTTAGTGGGTGCTGCACAAGATTGTTTTTTAGGTATTGGAGGTAAGGATACTAAAATGATCGAAGAAACCTTTCAATTGAGCGATAGCCAATTGACAACAATGGAGAGCTTGAAAGGTGAGCTGGAAGTGCAGACAAAGATTATCCAAGATCAAATTGATTTGTTGTTTAAGGAGCATCCGCAAAGCAAAGAAGAGGATTTGATTGTTATGGGAGATAAGTATAAGCAATTACAAGGGCAATTAATTTCGGTTTCCCTTGATGTGGAACAAAAATTCTTGGAAACGTTCAATGCCAAACAGTACGAGCGATATCTTGAGTTGTGCAACGCTGCTTTTAGACGTCCTATAAAGGCCATTCCAATGGAATATGATGCAGAAGTAGAAAGTCCGGAATGATGATATAATTCTCATCTGTTGGATTGAGTTTTAATCTTCGGCCAAAAATCGAATAAGAACGTGAATTAGTTTGTATTTTTGCGCAAACCACAACACGTTTCATGTATACATCTTTTATTCGTCCTTTGTTATTTAAAATGGACGCAGAAAAGGCACACCACTTCACTTTTTCAATGGTGCGCAACTTAAGTAAATTAGGATTTTCTTCTCTATTCAAATCTCTTTATGATTTTCAAGACCCTCGATTGGAAAAGGAAGTCTTCGGACTAAAATTTAAAAATCCAGTGGGTTTGGCGGCAGGTTTTGATAAGGATGCCAAACTGTTTAAGGAACTGTCCAATTTTGGGTTTGGATTTATCGAAATAGGAACCCTAACACCCAAGGGGCAACCTGGAAATCCTAAAAAAAGACTGTTCAGGTTAAAAGAAGACCGGGCCATTATCAACCGAATGGGTTTTAATAACTCTGGGGTAGAAGATGCCGTTGAACGCTTAAAAAAGAATCGTAATGTATTGATTGGGGGAAACATAGGTAAAAATAAAATTACCCCCAATAATGAGGCTGTAAATGATTACCTTATTTGTTTTAATGCGCTTTTTGATTATGTAGATTATTTTGTGGTAAATGTAAGTTCACCTAATACTCCAGGATTAAGGGAACTGCAAGATAAAGAGCCTCTAACGGCATTGTTGAACAGGTTGAAAGAAGAAAATAGTTCTAAAGCCAAAAAACTTTCCATAAAGGAAAAACCCATTCTGCTGAAAATAGCACCCGATTTAACCGATGATCAATTGTTGGATATCATTCAAATTGTCAAAGACACCCATATAGACGGGGTCATCGCTACGAACACCACGATTAGCCGCGATCATCTAAAATCCGATGAAAACTTAGTAAAAGAAACAGGGGGATTGAGCGGTAAACCCTTAACTTCCAGAAGTACGGAAGTGATTCGCTTTTTGGCAGAAAAAAGCAATAAAGCATTTCCCATAATTGGGGTAGGAGGTATTCATAGTGCCCAAGATGCTCTAGAAAAGTTGGAGGCTGGGGCAGACTTGGTTCAACTCTATACCGGCTTTATTTATGAAGGTCCCGGTCTAATAAAGAGTATCAATAAAGCAATTCTGGCCCGAAACTAAGTGAATAGAAGCGGGCCAGAGAATATTTTTTGTAAGGTATATTTATTCCTTAGTCCAATAATCAAGGACCATAACGTCTTCTAAATATGGACCTAAAATACCGCCAAATGCTTTATGGTCCGGGTGTGGTAAATAAATAGCGCGGTCTGCCTCGCTTTTAAAAGTAAGAAAGAAACAGTGGGTAAATCCCTTATCGTGCCCTTCTGGACTGTTGTTGGTTCCCCATTCGTAAGAGGCAATTTGAGGTATTTTACTCGGTAATGCGCTAAATGCTTCTTGAACTTTATCGATATCTGCCTGCGAAGTTCCCTCTTTAAATTTGAACATAACTACATGGCGTAAAAGGCTGTCTTTTTCCATATGAAAATTTGGATTGTTGGTTTTTGAATACTCCGTTGCAAAAAGGCCGGAGCTGATTAAAACAAATAAGAAAGTTAGTTGAATTGATTTCATGGTATGTAATTTTGGGGTAAGATATGAAAAAGACCTCAATTTGGAATTTCGATTTAATGGTTAAGTTTAACCCATGAATTACGAAACGCTCTATGCTTTTATGGCTGCCACCGCAGCCCTTGCTATCTCACCCGGCCCGGATAACATTTATGTGCTTATGCAAAGTTTGGTCAATGGCAGAAAGTATGGATTGGCAACCATGGCGGGGCTAATGTCAGGTTGTATAATTCATACGACCCTACTGGCTTTTGGGGTATCTGCTATCATCAAGCAAAGCGATGTACTTTTTTTTGGTATTAAGTTGCTAGGGGCCATTTATCTGTTCTTTTTGGCTTATAAAGTATACAGAAACGATGCCAGTTTGGTCATCTCCAAAGAAGGTGTAAGTCGAAAAAGCTTAGGAGCTTTATTTAAACAAGGGTTCATTATGAATGTGCTCAATCCAAAGGTTACTATCTTCTTCTTGGCTTTTTTTCCTGGATTTTTATTTAGTGATTCGCTTAGTACCGTAGTACAGTTCTATATTTTAGGAGCTTTATTTGTGTTGGTTTCTTCCCTTATTTTCGGAAGTATAGCTTTGTTATCCGACGTTATTTCCTCTCGAATCAAGGAAAATCCCGGTATAGGTCGGTACCTAAAATGGTTGCAAATAATTGTGTTTGTGGGTATTGCAGTGTACTTATTATTATCAGATAAATAGTGGTAATTTTGGATAGGTATGCAAGAGAAAGTAAAGATTATTGAATGTCCAAGGGATGCCATGCAAGGCATCAAGACCTTTATTCCTACAAAGGAAAAGGTAAAGTATATTCAATCTTTATTGAACTGCGGATTCGATACCATTGATTTTGGAAGTTTTGTCTCTCCAAAAGCTATTCCGCAAATGGCGGATACCGCAGATGTACTTTCTCAATTGGATCTTTCGAAATCTAAAAGTAAACTTTTGTCCATAGTGGCCAATGTGAGAGGAGCTGTAGACGCTTGCCAACATCCGGAGATAGATTATTTAGGATATCCATTTTCCATTTCGGAAAACTTTCAAATGAGAAATACCCATAAGACCATTTCCCAATCCATCGATATACTAAAGGAAATATTGGACAATGCCAACGCTAGCGAAAAAGAAGTGGTGGTGTATATTTCCATGGGTTTTGGAAACCCGTACGGAGACCCTTGGGATGTGGATATTGTGGGGGAGTGGACGCAAACGTTAGCCCAAATGGGCGTGTCCATATTGTCTTTGTCAGATACTGTAGGGTCTTCCACTCCGGAAAATATCGATTATCTTTTTTCCAATCTCATACCTCAATACCCTCAAATAGAGTTTGGTGCGCATTTGCATACTACCCCAACAAAATGGCATGAAAAGGTAGACGCGGCTTACAAGGCTGGGTGCAGACGTTTTGATGGGGCGGTTCAAGGCTTTGGTGGCTGCCCAATGGCAAAGGATGAGCTTACCGGTAATATGCCCACAGAAAAAATGCTCTCTTATCTTACAGCGGTAAAGGCTGATTCTGGGGTCAATTGGATGGTCTTTGAAGCGGCTTTCAATAAAGCTACGGAGCTTTTTAGTGTTTACCATTAATAATTACTTGTTGATAAGGTCACTTAGGTACTCAATTAAATTCAATTGAAAAAGAGTTCCTTCCACAAGGTCCTCAATTTCCTCCACCTCCTTCTGGTTCATGGCAAAAGAAACACTTTTATAAGGTGATTCTATCAAAATACTTCTGCAATTACTGTTGCTTGGGCATGGTGTACATTGGGAAGAAAGCTTACTTGTTTTGATATTATTCGAAAAAATAACTAGTTGGGGAATACTAAGAAACAAGCCGGTATCCCTAAAAACAAGCTGTACCTTTTTCTGCTTTTCAGAATTAACATATTTCCATTGAAATGCTAGACCTAGATTGTTGCTATATATAAGGAGTATATCGTCCATTGCGGATTTTTGAGATTAAAGGCTTATCCAAATTTAATAATTTTATTTAGATTGATTAAAAATAAGTATGTATCTTCGTTTTGTTATCCGAAGTCAATTTCTGATAACCCTACGGTTTTTCGTAGAACTAAATGTTTGAGTTAGTTTGGCCGGCAACCTTTTCTAGGTTGGGTTGCCGGCTTTTTTTAAATCCAACAAAATTTCATGGAACTTATATATGGAAACAATTATGGAGCCTTTTACAAAATTTTTGAGGCACCTAACAAAGAATGCAAATTGCAACTTGTGGTAGATACGGTGGGCATATTTATGTCAGCGTCTGATTTGGGCCATTTTCTAAGTGTCATTCAGGATTCAGATGCACCATGCCAATGCGCTACCTGCAAAGGCGGAAAATGTAATAAGATTTGGTGTAGTAACCCCTTGGTAGATATATGCCTAAAAGTTTCAGAGCCCATTTTGGAAGAAATGGAAGATTTGGTCAAGGGAACACAATTCATTTTAAACATGGATGAGACCTTAAAACAATATCGCATCAAGAATTAAAATACAGTTGTTGTAAAAACCCCAATCTCGTATTATTCATAAGTTTTCTTTCATTTTAATGGCAAAATTTTCTTTTAAAAAATCAATTCTTAAGCTTCATCAAATTTTAGGTTTGGTTACGGGAATAGTAGTTTTTATCGTGAGTATCACCGGTTGCTTATGGGTTTTTAAGGATGAAATTGAATCTTTATATGTAGAGCCTTTTATCGTAGTGGAAAAGGATGGTGAAATGATTACCGCTACACAAGCACAAAATTTGGCAAAGGAAGTTTTTCCCAATAAACATGTTCATGGAACTATTTTTGGCCAACCAAATGAGGCTCTGGAAGTTATTTTTTATGAATTGGATCCTGAGTTTTATCAAAGCGTTTTTCTAAACCCTTATACTGGCGAGATTTTGGGCATCCAAGACCATTTTAGTGGCTTTTTTGCCTTTGTACTTAAAGGCCATGTTAGGCTCTGGTTGCCTGCAGAAATTGGGGAACAAGTGGTTTCTATTTCTGTTTTCCTCTTTATGTTTATTCTGGTGTCCGGTCTAATTTTATGGTGGCCCAAGAAACGGAAGAATCTAAAACAACGATTGAAATTCGATTGGAAAGCAACCACAAAATGGAAACGCAAAAACTTCGATTTACACTCTGTTTTGGGCTTCTATGTCTATATTCTAGGATTTATATTGGCCTTTACGGGTTCAATAATGGCTTTTAATTGGATGTACTCCTCCGTTTATAAGGGAATTGGGGGAGAGAAAACAGCCATGTTCTATATTCCTAATAATAAAACTGAAAAAGACCTAGCCGAAACAAATGCTCCACCAATAGACCGTTTAATATCCCGATTGCGAAGAGAAGATCCTGCGGCACTCAATTATGAAATTCATTATCCCTATGCAGACAGCGTTAGTATTTATGTTGAGGTAGCAAAAACGGACGGATTATACTACGAAAACGACTATCGCTATTTTGATCAGACCACATTAGAGGAAATTGAAACTGAAGGTATTTATGGCAAATACGGGGATGCCAAATTAGCAGATAAGCTTATCCGTATGAATTACGACATTCACGTAGGTGCTATTGGTGGGATATTTGGAAAAATAATAGCTTTTTTAAGTAGCTTGGTGGTAGCCTCTTTACCGGTTACGGGCATTTTACTGTGGTATGGTAGAAAATATAAAAGGAAAAACCCAGTGAGTTCACGCCTTTCTTCAAGGGTTTCCTAGTACTAAATAGGTGTTTTTATAAGTACCTTTTCGAATATTTTTGATGGAAAATATGACAATTAAATAGAAAGGTTTCCAGTTAAATTTCACAACGGTTTTAGCATATAACAACCGGGACGGTATTCGGGCCACAAAACCAATAAAATTCATTACATTTGCACGCAATTAAATCTTTAATTGCTATGGAAGCCCACCTTAACAAAATACTAGGAGAAGGTCTAACGTATGATGACGTACTCCTCGTTCCAGCTTATTCTGAAGTACTTCCCAGAGAAGTAAATATTCAAACTAAATTCACTCGTAATATTACTATTAACGTACCGGTAGTTTCCGCTGCTATGGATACCGTTACGGAATCTAGAATGGCAATTGCCATGGCGCAGGAAGGTGGTATAGGTGTGCTTCATAAGAATATGACCATAGACCAACAAGCGGTTAAAGTACGTAAGGTAAAACGTGCGGAAAGTGGGATGATTCTAGACCCTGTAACCTTGCCCCTAAACTCCAAGGTTAGGGATGCCAAAGCGAGCATGAAAGAGTTTAGTATTGGTGGTATTCCAATTGTGGATGAGGAAAATAAGCTTTTGGGTATCGTAACCAATAGGGACTTAAGATTTGAAAAAAATAATGACAGGCCCATCTCGGAGGTAATGACCTCTGAAAGCCTTGTTACAGTAGGTAGGGAGACCTCCTTGGAGCAAGCTGAAGATATTTTACAGGAAAACAAGATTGAAAAACTTCCTGTGGTTGATGAAAATTATAAGTTGATCGGGCTTATTACTTTTAGGGATATTACAAAACTTACCCTTAAACCAATTGCCAATAAAGATGAATTTGGTCGTTTACGTGTGGCAGCTGCCATCGGTGTAACACCAGATGCCATAGATAGGGCAGAAGCTTTGGTAGAAGCCGGGGTAGATGCTGTGGTAATTGATACCGCTCATGGACATACAAGAGGTGTTGTTTCCGTTTTAAAAGAGGTAAAGGCCAAATTTCCAAATTTGGAAGTAATAGTTGGAAATATTGCCACTGCCGAAGCGGCCAAATATTTGGTGGAAGCAGGCGCAGATGCGGTTAAAGTTGGTATTGGACCCGGCTCCATTTGTACCACTCGAGTAGTTGCCGGGGTTGGTTTTCCTCAGTTTTCGGCGGTTTTGGAAGTTGCTGCCGCCATCAAAGGTTCGGGAGTACCGGTCATTGCAGATGGAGGTATCCGTTATACGGGAGATATCCCTAAGGCAATCGCTGCAGGGGCAGATACGGTAATGTTAGGTAGTCTTTTAGCGGGAACCAAAGAATCTCCGGGGGAGACCATCATTTATGAAGGTCGTAAGTTCAAATCCTATAGAGGAATGGGCTCCGTTGAGGCCATGAAAGAAGGTAGTAAAGATCGTTATTTCCAGGATGTGGAAGATGATATTAAAAAATTGGTACCGGAAGGTATTGTAGGTCGTGTTCCCTATAAAGGAGAACTGTATGAAAGTATCCATCAGTTTGTAGGTGGTCTACGTGCGGGTATGGGCTACTGTGGAGCTAAGGATATTAATTCCCTTAAGGAGAACGGTCGCTTTGTAAAAATAACTTCAAGTGGTATCAATGAAAGTCATCCACATGACGTTACCATCACCAAAGAGTCTCCAAATTATAGTAGGTAGACACTTATCTTTTCGGGAAAAAGAACAATTTTTTCATGTTATATCTGTTTAGATTAAAAAATACAATATGAAAAAATGGAGTTTTTTGTTTCTATTGACGTTAATAGGTTTATCCTGTTCGGATAATGACGATGAAATAAATCCAGAGAATCCAAGGTTGATCGGAACTTGGTTATTGGTGGAGCAATATGCCGATCCAGGGGACGGAAGTGGAGAATACCAAAAAGTTGATAGCGAAAAGGCGATTGAATTTTTGGAAGAAGGAATCTTTAAATCCAATGGTGAGCTTTGTGATTTAAATTCAGAAGCCGGTGACAACACTGCTGGAACGTATGTGATGAACGACACCATTATCTCCCAATTCTCTTCTGAAAATTATTTAATACCGGATGGTTGTAATACAGAAGATTTTAAAATCTACTACCATCTAGAGGAAGGTTCGCTTGTTCTTTCGTATCCTTGTATTGAAGGATGTGGACAGAAATACTTAAAAAAATAGCATAAAAAAACCCCGACTTTTAAGTTGGGGTTTCTTTTTATTTACCTTGGCCCGAGTAGGAGGACCAATCTTTTTCTTTATAAATATTGTCCCCAAAATATTTGGCGATGGCCAAAAAGGGTTCTGGTTTCTGGTATCCCGGTACTGGGCTAAGCATGTTCATTTCCTCATCCAAAAAGATGGTAGTAGGATAGCTTAACCTTCCTTGTAAAAGGGCCGCAGCAAATTCATGATAGCCTTTTCTTCCTTGCGGAACAAACTTATAAGTCTTTCCTTTAAATTCAATGGGGTCTTTGCCTTCGCCATCTAATTTTACCATATAGAAGTTTTTGGCCATGTATTCAGCTACTTCCGGGTCCTGGAAGGTATCCTTATCCATTTTCTTGCACCATCCGCACCAATCGGTATAGACATCTACAAAAATCTTTTTAGGATTTTCATCGGTACTGGCCAATTCGGCGGCTTGGTCCCAAGAGAGCCATTCCACTTCCTGCGCGTAAGTGGTAAAGGAAGCTGAAAACAAGGTTAAGAAACCTAAGAGCAAACTTCTGGTAAAAGCAATTTTCATTCTTATGGAATTTACATAGTTGGTTAGTCCAACAATTATACCAAAGCTAACGAAAAATTGGGCCTTTTTATTTTGCTTCTGCCTTGGCCTTTTTTGGTGCAAATAAATCCTTTACATCTACCTGTAGTTTAATAAGGTCGTCAAAAGATTCCCTTTCTCGAATTAAGATGGCCTTTCCTTCATGCCAAAGCACTTCTGGTGGTCTAAAGCGTGAGTTATAATTACTCGCCATGGTAAAGCAGTACGCACCGGCGTTTTTAAAGCATAGAATATCGCCTTCAGAAATTTCGTTGATACGTCGGTTACTTGCAAAGGTATCCGTTTCACAAATGTATCCTACTACAGAATAATAGCGTTCACGCCCTTCAGGATTTGAAATATTTATAATTCTATGGGATGCACCGTACAACATTGGTCTAATAAGGTGGTTAAAACCTGTATCTATACTGGCAAAAACCGTAGAAGTAGTTTGTTTAACAACATTTACTTTGGCCAGAAAGTTACCTGCTTCACTTACCAAGAACTTACCGGGTTCAAATGCCAAAGTCAACTCTTTGCCATATTCTTTACAAAACTCATTAAAGCGTGACCCAAGTTTTTTGCCCAACTCCTCCACATTTGTTTCTATATCGCCCTCTTTATACGGAACCTTAAAACCACTACCAAAATCTATAAACTCAAGATTTTTAAAGTTTTTGGCGGTTTCAAAAAGGATTTCAGAAGCATAAAGAAATACATCAATATCCAAAATATCACTTCCGGTATGCATATGAATACCGTTAATATTCATTTTAGTGATTTCGACAATTCGCAATAAGTGCGGTATTTGATGTATGCTGATGCCGAATTTACTGTCTATGTGACCTACGGAAATTTTGGAGTTTCCACCTGCCATTACGTGCGGGTTGATGCGAATACATACAGGAATATCTGGATGCTTGCTACCAAACTGCTCCAAAATGGATAGGTTGTCTATATTGATACGTACACCCAACTTGGCGGCTTCCTCAATTTCTTCCAAGGAAACCCCGTTTGGTGTAAATATAATGGACTCCGGTTTAAAGCCGGCCATTAAGCCTAATTGCACCTCTTGAATCGAAACCGTATCCAATCCGCTTCCTAAACTGTTCATCAGTTTAAGAATAGCGATATTTGAAAGGGCCTTGGCTGCGTAGTTTAGTTTTAACTTTTTAACAGTGCTAAAAGCATTGGTAAGTCTGTTAAATTGCGAAATGATTTTTTCTGAATCATAAACGTAAACAGGATCGCCATAAGTCTTGGCTATTTTAAGCAAATCGGCATTATTCATAGTCCTTTAAGTTTTGCGCAAAACTAACGTGTTCAAATGATATGGGCAAGAAAACAAAGACAGGTTTTAAAAATAAAACATAATGTTACAAATAAAACAATTCTAAAGATGTTCTTTTTTGCCTAACCTTAAATTCAGTTGTATTTTTACCTTAAATACACCTAAAATGAGACTTCCATTTTTTCCTTTACAATCTATTTTTTTTCCAGGTGAAACGGTTCCGCTTCACATCTTTGAAGATCGTTACAAGCAGTTGATAAAGGATTGTAGGGGTGAGGCCATTACCTTTGGTATTCCAGTTTTTATAGACAATAAAATGGTCTACGGTACAGAGGTACAACTGGTTGAAATTGTAAATACTTATGACGGGGGCGAGATGGATGTTACCTGTATAGCGCGCCAAGCCTTTAAAATCCTAAGTTTTGACAATAAAATGGATGGAAAGCTCTATGCTGGTGGTGAAGTTGATTTTATTGAAAATATCAATGATACCAATCTAGAGCAAAGAAATAAGGTTTTGAATAAGATATATGAGCTGTACGATATTATGGAAGTGCCCTACGACCGTATGCCCGTAGAGAAGTTTCATAGTTATGTGCTGATCCACAAAATGGGCCTGTCTTTCGATCAAGAATATGAGCTTTTGCAAATGTCCAGTGAATCAAAACGTTTGGATTATATCTATGAACATTTGCTTTCTACTATTGCAGTGTTGACCGAGGTAGACCGTACAAAAAAGACCATAAAGATGAATGGGGATTTTAGAAACTTTGACCCCTTGGACTTCAAGGACTTTACTATGTAAGCTGTAATTAAAATGCCTATCTTATAATTTATAATGTGATAATAAACCAAAGCGTTCCTTTCTGAAGCATTTTTTTGGAATTTGCTGCCTCTAAATTGTAAAAAGACCGTACAGTTACCTATTTTTGTTGCTAAACGTAAAAATTAGACCCTTAACATATGAATCTTCACGAGTACCAAGGAAAAGAAATTTTGGCCAGTTTTGGAGTACGCATTCAGCGTGGCATAGTGGCCCACAACGCAAAAGAAGCTGTAGAGGCCGCAAAACAATTGACTGCTGAAACCGGAACAGGCTGGCACGTAATTAAAGCCCAGGTTCATGCTGGTGGTAGAGGAAAAGGTGGAGGTGTTAAATTAGCCAAAAACCTTAAAGAGGTAGAAGAACTGGCAGGTGATATCATAGGAATGAACCTTATAACGCCACAAACTTCTGCCGAAGGTAAAAAAGTTCATAAAGTTTTGGTTGCCGAAGATGTTTATTATCCTGGCGATAGCGAAACAAGTGAATTCTATATGTCCGTTCTATTGAACAGGGGAACTGGTAGAAATATGATTATGTATTCTACAGAAGGCGGTATGGATATTGAAGAAGTGGCGGAAAAAACGCCTCATTTGATCTTCACCGAGGAAATTGACCCCGCAACGGGCTTAATGCCGTTTCAGGCTAGAAAGATTGCGTTCAATTTAGGCCTTTCAGGAACTGCTTTTAAAGAAATGACCAAATTTGTTTCCGCTCTTTACAAGGCCTATGTGGAAAGTGATTCCAGCATGTTTGAAATCAACCCGGTTTTAAAGACTTCGGATGATAAGATTATGGCTGTTGATGCCAAGGTATCCATAGATGACAATGCTCTATTTAGAAGAAAGCCCTATGCTGAAATGCGTGATTTACGCGAGGAGAACCCAATAGAGGTGGAAGCAAGGGAAGTTGGTCTCAACTATGTGGACCTTGACGGAAACGTGGGTTGTATGGTTAATGGAGCCGGATTGGCCATGGCCACTATGGATTTAATTAAAATGGCTGGAGGGGAACCTGCAAACTTTTTGGATGTTGGTGGTACTGCAGATGCCAAACGAGTTGAAGAAGCCTTTAGAATTATATTAAAAGATCCTGAGGTCAAAGCTATACTCATTAATATATTTGGTGGTATTGTGCGCTGTGATAGAGTTGCCCAGGGAGTGGTAGATGCCTATAAAAATATGGGCGATGCGATAAAGGTTCCAATTATTGTTCGTTTGCAAGGAACGAATGCAGAATTGGCCAAGGAAATTATTGATAATTCCGGTTTGGCAGTTCACTCCGCAGTTCAGTTTCAAGAAGCAGCGGATAAAGTAAAAGAAGTGCTAGCTTAACTATTTTAAAATAGACTTGAAAAAGGGAGGCATTTGCCTCCCTTTTTTTGTTTGGTCCCTTTATTTTTTGAATTTTAAAATTTCAACGAAAACGTTAAGGTAGGATTTTGTAAAAAAAACTGACGAATCATTAGATTTTTAAGTAAAATTCAATTATTCTTATTTTGGTGTGTTAAAATTTGGTAAATCAGCAATTTACGTCCTTTAAATTATATTATCTTTACATAGAATTAGTTGAAACCAAATAAAAGTTTACCACAAATGAAAAAGATTTTTTATACGATTATAGCAGTTTTGGCATTGAATGCAAGTTATGCTTCAAGTGCCGATTATGAAGATAATGTTGTGCCATCCAAAGCGGTAGCGGCCCAAGTTTATAAGATGTTGGACGTACCTGTAATCCCAGAAACCATTAGGGGTGAAAGGGCAGAAGTTAGATTGGCAGTTGATAGAGGAAATTATCTTAGAATCCTATCTATTGAAACTGAAAGTGAGGCGTTAAAAGCTTTCATCAAAACCAATGTAGATTTCCAAAGATTATCCCCCGGCACTTTTGAACAAGGAGTGGTCTATAGGGTCCCAGTGGAAGTTAAAAAATAATTATTTGATATAGCTAAAAAAACCTCCAGAGCATATCTGGAGGTTTTTTTATGGAATCATTTTGCACTATAGATCAACTCTCGTCGCTAGTTTGTGGTGTTGCATTAAAACTAGCATAACTTCGGTAACTGGCAGACTCCAACTTTTCTTCCCTTGCTTTCTTGATCTTACCTACTAAGCTAGGGATGAATGATAAAGTGGTTAGCAGAACCCCAGCAGATAAAATAATGGTCGGGTTAATAAAATATTCGCTAAAGGAGAATATTCCAATGATCAGAATAGTGGAAAAGGGTAGGGAGCACGCCAGGATATTTACGGCAAAGTTAATATCAAAAGTGGGTTCTTTTTGTCCATCATTATCCTCCAACGATGATACTGCACTCATATGGGCAAAGGGCCAGAAACTACAGGAACTTTGTGGAAAGACCACTAGTAGCAAAATTAATGCTGGCGAAAGAGCCGGAAAAGCAAAGACAAAAATAGCGGACAAAATAAAAGTGATGCCTGCACGCCTTGCAAGTAAGGATACAATGGTACCAAATTCGCCCCCCTTCAAACGTACGGCCATTCCAATAAATAATAAGATCAATGGGGTCATGAGCGTTTTAAGACTACCGATCGTATTTTGTAAAAACTCTGGTAGAGATGCCATATTAAGGCCAAAAGACAATAACAGTAGGCCAACAATGATGACCATGTTAATAGGCTCCTTTAATAAAGAAAGGGCCAAGCTTTTTAATTTGCTGGAGGTGGAGGCCTTAGCATCTTGCAAAGACCTTTTACGATACCAATTCATAGCTAGCATATAGAGGAGAATGAGGACAAATATTTTGTTTCCTACATCTGCCAAAGCTGCCAATGCCAATGAATCATCTCCCAAATACAGGACGATAAAAGGAAAACAGGAAAGACCAGGTGCCAATGATGGAATTAACATCATTACCGTACGTCTTTTGGACTCTTGTTTTTTTGATAAAGTTGCGTTGAGCAAATATTTAGAGCTGGCTAGCATGACCAGGTTGAATGTCAACGCCAGCAATGGAAAAACGATTAAGGAACTTTCAAGTTTAATTTTTAATAGGGCAACGAAAATAACGGCGGGTAGCGCTATACTTAAAATGATAGTTTTTACTCCTTTCAAATCTTGCTTAGCTACCTTTTTTTGCAACAGTAGCCCTAAGCCTATAATCAATAGAAGTTCTAATGTATTTTGAAGCGCAAAGTTCATATGTTGAATTTAATTTTTAAACTAAGGTTTGTGTGTTCTTTTAGAACGGAATTACCCAAAAGAGCCGAATTATGGTATCAAGGCAATCTGACTAAAATCCGGCTCATTGGGTTGACTCAACTTTAAACTAGCACTTTTTGTAAAGCCGTAGCAAAGACTTTCATCTCATCCATGGTGCCCATACTAACTCGGCACCAGTTTCTGTCCATGATGTCAAAAGCTCTGACCCCCACACCTTCGGCAGTCATTTTTTCCAAGAATTTTTCGCCCTCCATTTCAATAGGAAACAAGATGAAACTGGTGGAAGAGGGTACATATTCATATCCCATTTTATTCAATGTTTCATAAACGAACTCTCGGCATTCGGCATTTAATTTTCTCGATTTATTTTGGAATTCCACATCATCCATACTTGCGGATGCTGCGTAAACAGATGGATAGGTTATACCCATACCTCCCCTGGTTATTTCCTGAATTTTATCAAGGGTAGATTCCAAGGCTACAATATATCCTACCCTCAATCCTGCCATACCGTGAATTTTAGAAAAAGTACGTGCAATGATGACATCTTTTCCTTGGGCTACCAAGGATACCATACTTTTCTTGTCTCCGTCCTCTAAAAAGCCCATATAAGCCTCATCAACAAAAACGGGAACCTTTTCTGAAACCCTTGAGCAGAAATCAACCAATTCTGCATGGTCTGTCATGCTACCGGTTGGGTTGTTTGGGTTGCATATGTAGACCAGCTTGGTATCTTCATCAATGGCTTCTTCCATAGCCTTTAGGTCATGGGACCAGTCCTTTTTCAGGGGTACTGGTTTCCAGCTTGCACCTGTAGCTTCCGCCACACGAATAAGTGACATGTAAGAAGGATCAGCGCTCACAACATTGCCACCATTTGCGAAAAGGACCATAGCCGTTTTTTCTAGCAGGTCAGATGAGCCAGGACCCATCATAACATTTTCCATCTTAACTCCTTCTTTCGTGGCAATTTTGCCCATGAGGTCAAAAAGTTCTCTCCAAGCATAGCGATTGCCCAAAGGGGTTGCACTTTTAAAGGCTTCAACTGCTTTAGGCGAAGGTCCATAAGGGTTTTCGTTAGCATTCAGTTTTGCCAAAAGTTTGGCGCTATCCGGAAATATGTTGGCATTGTATTCTTTGAAAAAAGGACTGTAAAGGCTTCTTCCCTCAGAATCATATTTCAATTGGGTCATGGGTGTCTCACCAAATGTAAGGTGGGGCATAACCATTGCTCCTGCGGCTGTTAAAGCTCCTCGCTTTAACCAAGCTCTTCTGTTTAAGTTTTCCATAGTGCTATATATTTAAGTTAAAAGTTCTAATTCATGTCTACGGGTTCTGCATTGGCTCCTATATTACCAGTTGCGACAATGGTGTCGTCCGCAGAACTCAAGTAGATATTTATATGTGCGTCCAAGCTGCTAATAGCATCGTAATACGACTCATCTGTTATGACAAAAAATTTGTTGGAGGAGAATTCACCGGTGGACCCATCTATAGCGTCCAATTCTGTAAGTGCCATGGTTTCATCTCCAATGGCTCCCCCAAGAATTATAGCTGGGTGCATAATTTCATCAATAGTGTTGTATAAGGATACTTGTACCAAGGTTTGGTCCAAGGTGCTTTTATAAAAAACTATCCTACCATATACATTGGAACCCGTGGGGTCCGTTGATTCTATAGTGTAAGCGGTATAGGTATTTAATATACCTCCTCCTTCTGCAGTTGTCAAGACTGGTTCCAGCCTTTCTTGTTCGCAGGAGGTGATACCTAGGGCTAGTATAAAAATTAAGATGATTGCTTTATATGTTTTCATAATCTTCTGTTTAAATTACTGTTACCTTCAATTACAAGTTAATGGTTAGTCTTCCAAAGTAGTAGGCACCTGCAGAACCTTGTTGGTATTGAGAGTAAAGATTAAATCCACGCAGCTCGTATCTTAATATTTCAGGATACTCGTTGAAAATATTGTTACCACCTATCGTTAAGCTTAAAGCATCTGTAAACTCGTAAGTCAAACCTATATCAGTTGTGAATTCTGGAGTAAAGTACTGATCAGCATAGCCTTGGGTGCCTTCTGGGACCAAAGTTCTCAAGTTATTATCCCTTGACTGTACTGATCCATAGCGGGTACCTCTTAGCATGGCAGAAAACTTACCTATAGAATAGTTGACAGTTCCAATAATCTTGCTGCTTGGGGTACCAGTTTCAAATTGACCTATCAAAGAACGGCTTACGTAGTTATCCGTTAATTCTTCATCCGTAAGGTTGGTGTTCAAGTCCGGAAGGTTTACTCCTTCAAACTTATTTTCCCTAAAAGTACCTGCTAATACAAATCCTAATTTGCTATCACCCAATCTAGTATTGTAGTTAACAACGGCCTCTATACCTTTTGTGCTGATATCACCACCGTTAATTCTGAAACTTGCCAAACCACTTCCAATAATTGGGTCTAGTACAGGGGCATCCGAAGAATCGAATTCACCAGTTTCAAAAATTCGATCATAGATGTCGATTTTGTACGCATCCACCGTAATATCGAATTTCCCAATTTTGGTGGTAAAGCCTAAGCTATAGTTCCTAGACCTTTCCTCTTGTAATGCTCCAATTCCCAGAGCACTGGCTGCAGAGCTGTTGTTAGGGTACAAGGTGCCGTCAAAGGGAACTAAATCAACAAAGAAGGTGTAACTGTGCGAGTAGTTCAACTCCTGTAAAGAAGGAGCTCTAAATCCACTACTGAAAGAACCTCTAAAGGAGAAATTATCCCCTATGGAGTAGCGTCCTGCCAATTTACCAGTTAAAACGTTCCCGAAATCGGAATAATTTTCGACCCTAAGGGCACCGGACATCAAGAAATTTTCTGTAAAATCCAATTCCATGTCAACATAGGCGGCCATAACGGACCTCCAGCTATTGCCTTCGTTTTCAGGTGCAAATCCCCTAAAACATTGGCAATTCAATGCGTAGTTTTTTACCAATAATTGGCTTACACCTGCATGCTCCAAGGTTACAGGAAGTCCAAGTTCGTCTACATAAGGGTTTCCGTTCAAATCTTCCAGAGGAAAGCCGTCGGGTCCAATCAATTCTTGATTGTCCTCTGTTGCTGTTACCACTCCTGCATCTCCGGCGGTCCAACTTTCTGCTTGGCCGGCTTCAATTGCATAGTTTTCAAATCTAAGTTCACCACCAAAGGCTATGTTAAGACCAGAAAGAATGTCCTCATAAAAATGGGAGGCGTCCATATTGATGGTATTTTGTAAGAATCTATGGGTTCCAAGGTTCATATCTGTTGGAGAACCGGTACCTATACTGGCATTCCATGTGTTGAACATGCCATATTGTGCGGAGTTGGTACCGAAGGTATTGCTCAAGTCAAAATCATAATCCCCGATCATACCGGTTATCCCAGTGGCCAAAGAAATGTTATATTGGTCATTATAGATTTGTGGGCGGAAGCCATTGGGGAAGAGCTCGTAACTGGACCTGTCCGCTTGGGCGGCACGTCTGAAAAAACAGCTGTAAGCATCGGAGTACTGATAACCAATGTCTCCAAAGGCATAAAAATCCGAAGTTTCGGTAAGGGGGTTTTCCAAGTTGAAAGCCAAACTCATATTTGTTTTTGCGGGAAGTCCTGAATAGGTAGAAACATCAATCTGTTCAATACCCCTTGCAGCCATCAAACCTTCTACGGTTTGTAGGGAGCTTATTAAATTGGCATCACCGCTGGCTTGGGCGGCTATAAGTTCTGGGTTGGTGATAATGGGGTTTCCGTTAACCGTGGTGCGACCATTGGTCAAATATAAATTGTCATATAGTGGAGCTCTGTCAAGCGAAAGTACGGTAGGACGCACAGTCCTTTCAGATTGTGCCAACATGATGGAGGCATTAAAATAGCCGCCATTTTCGAACCCTATGCCGTAATTACCGTCAAATTGAAAATTTTGACCGTCCCAGCCATCCAATGAACGTGTGAGTTCTCTTTCTTCGGGGGTTAGGGCAGATTCATCATACCCCAGTTTATTTGTGTAAGCACCGGCGGTCAATGTTCCTTTAAATTCCCCGGTGCCTTTTTTCATAACCATATTTATTACACCTGCAATAGCATCTGAACCATATTGAGCAGATGCACCATCTCTTAAAATCTCAATTCGCTCTACTCCAATGGATGGAATAAACCTCATATCCACCCCGGGACCGGGAGTACCTGTTTGGTTTCCCGCTAGAATTGCAGAAGTGTGTCTTCTTTTACCGTTAACGAGCACAAGCATTTGACTGGCAGCCAACCCCCTAAGGCTTGGCTGACTTACAAAAGATGAAAGGTCGCCTCCTCCACTTGTAAAAGCTGTGAAGGATGGCGCTGCTGCTGTAAGCATTTGTGAAATGTCCTGTTGTGGCATATTAATAGCTTCGGATGCTATATCTATCACATCTACCGGAACGGGCGTATCCAATTTTGATCGCCCTTGTCTTCTTGAACCAATTACGATGGTTTCAAGTAATTGCTCTGCTGCCGGAATTAAAATCATGTCCAATTCCTTTTGGCCGTTTACGGAAATTTCTTTTTTAGAAAATCCTAATGAGGAGAAAACTAGGATTGCATCAGATGGAGCATCGATAGTGTACTCTCCGTCAAAATTTGTAGTGGTTCCCTTTGTAGTTCCCTTAATAACTATGTCTACACCTGGGAGAACTACTCCCTGATCATCAATTACCTTACCGGTAATCATTATCTCTTGGGCCAACCCTAAGGTGAGAGATAACATAAATAATAATGATAGTATGAGAGCTTTCTTCATAAAATACAAGGTTTTGGTTGATACTAAACGTTGTCATTTGGCCAACCACGCCTTTTCCAAACTTGAATGGAATGGGGGTCAAAATCAATGAAAGAAAAGTTCCGGATACTTCACTTTGTTGCTGTCTTGTTACTGACATAACAACAAGACAATATTAGGGGTAGTTTTTCACAAAAAAAAATATGAAAACGCTCTAAAACACTGTATTTTAAAGAGTTATAACAATTAAATTGAACGAATAACCAATTATTCAATAAAAATCTAACGAAACGGTAGGTTTCAATGATTACAGGGTTAAAAATCTGTTAATATGAGATATTATATCAAAAATTCATTTTTATGACATCCAAAATTTGACCAAATAAAAAAAATGCATTATTCATTAGTTATAGGTCTTTATTGTCATATTATTACGCTTTTTTTCAAAAGCTTAAATTAAATTTACGGAAAACGCATTTTTAACAGTTTTAATTCAATGATTATGTGCAGAATTCTATTAAAGTTAAAAGTTAAAATAATGAATTACTGCCACTAGATCAATAATTTATAGGAGTTATGAAAGACAGGTTAGACGCTGTAGACCACAAGATATTATCAATTCTATCAGAAGATGCCCAAATGAATTATACAGAGGTTGCCAAGCGTGCCGGTATTTCTCCTGGTACGGTTCATATGCGTACTAGAAAAATGAAAAATTTGGGTGTTATTAAAGGGGCTACCTTATCCTTGGATTATAGTATTCTAGGGTGGAAGATGACGGTTTTCCTAGGGGTGCATTTAAGGGAGGCGTCGTTGTATAAAAGTGTGATCGATCAATTGGCCCTAATCCCTGAGGTAGTCAAGATTCACCATAGCACAGGAAAGTATGACATTTTTGTTAAAATCCATGCACGCGACAGCATTCATTACAGACAACTCTATCAAGAGTCTATACTTACCATAGAAGGGATAAGGGAGATAGAATCCTTTATATCCTTGGAAGAAAATATGAATAGGCATATATCGTTTGAGGAAGAGGAGTAGTCAACTTTTTCTATAATATCCTAGACTTTTAGAGGTAAACCTTAAAATCTTGTTAAAATTGTTCTTTTGAAGTAACACTTTCTCTTAGTGCTCGTCTTTTAGATATATCATCAATCATCAATCATTTAAAAAACGAAGTCATGAGAAAAATTAGTTTAGTTATTGCGTCTGCATTGTTAATGAGTTTTGGAACTGTTCTTGCCAATGATTCTGAGCCAAAGGTAAAATCCAATACCTTATCCAAGCAAATCTCACACATCTTAAGTGAAAACTCTTTGTCCCAAGAGGCAATAGACATGAGTGCCCAAGTGCGTTTTACCTTAAATAAGGAGCGTGAAATAGTGGTATTGTCCGTAGATTCTGAAGATGCTGATTTGGAAGGTTTTGTAAAAGCGAAATTGAACTATAAAAAAGTTCAAATGGAAGATTTTACAGAAGGTAAACTGTATACAGTATCCGTAAGGATTGCTAGATAATAATTATTTGAATTAGCTGAGAAAAATCCTGAAACTTTAATTGGTTTCAGGATTTTTTTTGCCCTTTTCTCTGGTTTGGCTTGTTTTTATATTTTACCGAAGAAATATCCGGTTGATGCTTTTGAAAAGGCTTCTTGGTTGATTTAGGTTTATTTTTGGGTGTGTCCGATTTCTTGGAAAGAACATCGCCCGGAAATTTTGGAGCATCTTTGGAGCCTCTTAAATGTATGACTAAGCCATTAAGGAAATTACGAAGCACCTGATCTCCACACTCCCTGTAATTAGGGTGGTCTTCCTTCCTAAAAAAAGCTCCTAATTCACTTTTGCTCAAATTAAAATCCACTAACTTCAGAATTTCGATGATATCATCATCGCGTAGCATTAGGGCCACCCTTAACTTCTTAAATACGTCGTTGTTGGTCATTTTCTAAATTTTTGGGCAAGTTATCACTATTTGGAGAATACCATGTCATTTCAGAGTTTTAACATAGAGGGTATTGTTCAATTTAGTAATTTTATATAACAGGAATTTTACTACATCTAAAATCTGTTACTTTATGGCTACCGAAAAGGAAAAGTTGAGCATATTGTCCGAAATGATCGAGTTTGCAAAGGTTGATGGGCAAATCAAAGAGTTAGAGTTCAATTTTTTACTGGGAGTGGCCCAACAATTAGGTGTGGATAGGGAAAAGTTCAATTCTTTATTTATTTCTGATGCGGAACATGTAGTTCCAAAGTCACAAGCAGAGCGTATTCTTCAGTTTCATAGATTGGTGCTCCTAATGAATGTGGACCAAGAAAAAAAGGACTTAGAAGTAACTAAAATCCATAATATAGGACTGGGAATGGGGTTGCCTCCTATGGCTATACATAGGGTTTTGGCTGTAATGGATGATTATCCGGGGGGCGTGGTACCTCCTAAAGTGCTCATTGACATATTTAAAGTTCATTATAATTAGGGCTTCTTTTTAGGATGTGAAGGCTTGACATGCAAAAAAGGTTAAAAGGCGTCATAATGACATTTTTTAACTTTCTAAAAATGCCATAACGTCAGTTTTTGTTGGTTGGTATATGATTTGCCTTTTGTTGGTTGAATTTAAAGTCTAACAAAATAAAACAACATATTATGAGCATAGTAAAAAGAAACAATTTGGTATTCCCTTCCTTAATGAATGAAATTTTCAAACCCGATTGGTTTGGAGGTGTGGACCATACAAGTTTTGATGTTCCTGCTGTAAACATTAAAGACAATGAAAAGGAATTTGAGCTTCAGTTGGCTGTTCCGGGAAGAAAGAAGGAAGATTTTAATATAGAAGTTGATAATGACGTATTGACCATTTCTTCTGATAGGCAGCATGAAGATGAGGTAAAAGAGAGTAATTATACCCGAAGGGAGTTTACATTCTCTTCATTTAAAAGGTCTTTTACCTTGCCGGAAACAATAGATTCCGATAAAATAAATGCGGAGTATGAAGACGGTATATTAAAGTTCGTGCTTCCTAAAAAAGAGGAGTCTTTACCTAAGCCAAAAAGGTTAATTGAGTTAAAATAATTAAGAGTTTTTGAGCCGTCCTTACCGGTTAATGTAAGGAGTTTTTAAGTTTAGTTGGTTAGTTGGAAAACGCCCTGATTTCATGTTCAAATTTCGGGGCGTTTTTTTGTGTATATTGCCGTCTAAAACTAATTCATTTTTAAGTGTAAACGTGGTTTGTTTTTGATACAAAATAGGCTGAATTGCACTCTAATTCAAAGTGATTTTTTTGGTCTAAAAAGTGTACTTAAAACTACATATGGGGTAGGAGCGATGCGGTGTATTATTGTGATAAATTTGGATAGAAAAATAAATAAGACTATCCATTTTGGGATAGCTAAATTGAGCAGCAATCATCCTATGTTTTACTTGTTTTCTACCAAGGTTTAACTCTGTAATTTTCTTAAAAAAACCGTTGCGTGTTCAAATTTTAGGGCATTATTTTCTATATTCAAAGCTGAGGTGAAACTAATAAAAAGTAGCTATATTAACG
>NZ_JACSOH010000007.1 GCF_014349235.1 Cytophaga sp. FL35
TTTTTAGTGAATGTGATTGATTTTACATCCACTGGAAATACTTTTTTTTTGATCGCAATTCCTTTGTTGAAACAAAATATTCAACTAGGGGTATGTTTTTTGGTGGCTTTAATCGATTAACAAAAATTTAATCAAACGACCATCATATGAAAATTAAAAAAACTTCCTATAATAGGAGGGAATTTGTCAAGAAATCAAGCTATGCGGTAGCTGGAACATCTTTAATTCACCCTGCTTCATATGCGTATACGAACACTTTTAATACATCTTCAAATCATTTAAAAGTTGGGCTCATCGGATGTGGCGGAAGAGGTACTGGTGCCGCAGCCCAAGCAATGAGTGCAGGCAAGGATATAAAGCTTACTGCAATGGCCGATGTCTTTGAAGATCGGTTGGAATCCTCTTATTCAGAGTTACTCAAAATTTCTTCTAATCAGGTTAAGGTTGAGAAGAAGAATAAGTTCATCGGTTTTGATGCTTACCAAAAAGTTCTAGCTTCAGATGTAGATGTGATCATTTTAACAACGCCTCCAGCTTTTCGCCCTGCACAATTTAAGGCAGCTATAGAAGCGGGAAAACATGTTTTTTGTGAAAAACCCATGGCGGTAGATGCGCCGGGCGTGCGAAGTATTTTGGAAAGTGCTAAAAAGGCAAAAGCAAAAAACCTCAATGTGGTCGCCGGCTTTACCTACCGCTTTGGCTGGGGTAACCGCGCCATTTTTGACAAAATAAATACGGGTGCTATTGGCAATATAAGGTCCGTTACAACATTTAGATACGGTGGAGAGCTCTGGTACAAGGAACGTCAACCTAATTGGACAGACATGACTTACCAAATGAGAAATTGGTACTACTACAATTGGTTGTCGGGTGATTTTATTGTAGAACAGGCCGTGCATAGCTTAGATTTAATGTCATGGGCCATGGGTGATGTTATACCTGTTTCTGCTGTGGGAACTGGAGGCAGACAAAAAAGAACCGACCCCAAATATGGTAACATATATGACCATTTTTCAGTTGAATTTACCTATCCGAACGGAGCAAAAGGTTATCATTTCACCAGACAACAAGCAGATACCGATACCAGAAACAGTGTAGATGTATTTGGTACCCGAGGCATCGCAGAAATTCATCCAGGAAGGAAATATGAAATAAGGGGAGAGGAAAATTGGGCATACAATGAAGAAGAGAATAATATGTACCAAACCCAACATGACGAACTCTTTCATGCCATCCACAAAGGAGAAACCATCAATCATGGAGAACAAATGGCCCATAGTAGCATGTTGGCAATTTGGGCACGAATGGCGGCCTATTCCGGGAAAGATATAAGTTGGGATGAAGCCCTTAGTTCAAATATTAGCTTGGGACCTGATAACGATGCCTATGACTGGAATTTGAAATGGCCCAGCCCTTCCATTGCCGTTCCGGGAAAAACTAAAGTTCTTTAACCCAATAACCACTACCAAATTGAAACTACACCTAATCACCATTGTTTTATACAGTGGAATCCTTTGCGTTCATGCACAAGAAAACCAAATCGAATTTGGTAATGAAACCACTTTTGACGGACTTATTTCTTCAGAAAAGACCGATGCTCAAAATATCAAATGGATAAATGTTAATACCAAAGCGGATACTTGGCGATTAGAGGGCGATATGCTGGTTTGTTCAGGTCAACCCATCGGGGTCATGCGCTCTGAAAAACAATATGAAAATTTTATAATGTATGTAGAATGGAAGCATATGGAAGCCGGCGGAAATTCAGGGGTTTTTGTTTGGAGCGATGCCAAACCTGACCCCAAATCTAGACTTCCCGGCGGGGTAGAGGTACAAATGTTGGAATTAGATTGGGTCAATCTCAACCTCAGAGATGGTAAAAAACCTCCCATTGCCTATGTACACGGTGAACTTTTTGGCGTTGGTGGGGTGAAAACAGATCCAGATAACCCTCGAGGTGAAAGAAGTAAATCCATAGAAAACAGAGCTAAAGGCAAAGGTATATGGAATACCTATCACGTTATCTGCGTTGACGGAACCATAAAACTTGCCGTAAATGGAAAGGTGGTCAATGGTATCAGCAAAAGTACTATCAAAAAAGGGTATTTATGCCTAGAATCTGAAGGAGCGGAAATTCACTTTAGAAATTTTAAAATAATTGAATTGCCTTCCGGTGTTACTTCTGCCGAGCAAACAGCCAAAATGATTCAGAATTAATTCCTGCTAGCATGACCAAATTTTTATCCTTACTATTATGCCTCCTGACTTTTAATAGCTTAGCTCAACCACAAGAGATAAAGGAGTCTAAACTTAAAAACCCCATCTCTAATGCCTATTTACAAAAAAAGCTGGCAACAAAAGGTCCCCGACTTGTTTTAAACCCGGAAATTGAAAAACGTCTCAAAAGGAAATTACAAAATGACCCTGTGGTGGCTAATCTCTATGAGGCTATAAAACTAAATGCTTTATCCATATATGAAACCCCCACTCTGGTTAGGGAAATGGAAGGAAGGCGCTTGCTTCATGTTTCAAGGGAAATGCTCTACCGAATAAATATGTTGGCAATGGTCTACCGTATGGAAAACGATGAAAGAGCTTTGTTAAGGATAAATGAAGAATTGTTGGCCGTTTGCGGATTTTCTGATTGGAACCCTTCTCACTTTCTAGATGTCGCGGAAATGTCTTTAGCAGTAGCACTTGCAGTGGATTGGGCCGGAGAAGCCTTGCCAAAAACTACGTTAGAACTGGCAAAGAAAGCTTTGATAGAAAAAGGATTGGAACCTAGTTTTGCAGGTAAACATTGGTGGATTGGTGGGGAAAATAACTGGAATCAAGTTTGCCACGGGGGTATGGTGGCCGCTGCCATTGCAACTGCAAAAGATAATCCAGAGTTAGCGACGAAGACCTTAAAAAGGGCTTTGGATAGTATTCCAGAGGCTCTTCACTCTTATGGACCTGATGGGGTTTACCCGGAAGGATCCACCTATTGGTCTTACGGCACCTCGTTTACGGTTACTACGGCAGCTATGCTGGAAAGTGCCTTTCATACCGATTTTGGTATCTCCCAATACAAACCTCTAATGAAGAGTGCCATCTATAGAACCATGTGCAACGCACCCTCAGGAATGTATTATAATTTTGCAGATTGCGGGGATGAAAGAAGTAAAAAGGGAGATATTACGTTGGCCTGGTTTGCCCAAAAGATGGAAAATGTGTCTTTTTTTGAAAAAGAACGCTTTTTGCTTCCAGCAAAAGAAATGGGTAAACTTGATAGATTGGCAGGAGTGGCTCTAGTTTGGATATCACAATTCAAAAATAAAAATAACCAAGAGCCTCCCCTTACTTTCAAGGGTGATGGCGAAAACCCCATTTTTATAGTCAAAACACAGAATTCCGATCCCAATCAGTTTTATTTAGGAGCCAAAGCTGGAAAAGGAAGTACCAGTCACGGAAATATGGACGCCGGCTCCTTTATTTTTGAACTTGACGGTGTTCGTTGGTCCATTGACCCAGGAAACCAAAACTACCATGAACTGGAAAAAATCGGGTTTAAATTATGGGATAAATGTCAAGAATGTGAACGATGGACGCTACTTACCAAGAACAATTTCGGGCATAGTACCCTGACTATCAACAATCAATTGCATCAAGTTGATGGAAAATCAGTAATAATTGATTTTCAGTCAGGTAATAACCCTAAGGTAACCATTGATTTAACACCTGCTTTTGGAAACTTGGTTTATGAAGCACATAGAAAGTTTACCAAAGAAACGGATACGTCATTGCTAATTGAAGACATAATTATAACTAATGCTAGAACCGAATTAGTAACTTGGCAAATGATGACCACTGCTGATGTTATCTTTACAGATTCCGGTCTTATCCTTCATCAACATGGCAAAAGCTTAAAAGTTGAAAACTTGAATCACCCTGAAATAAAATTTTCTGTTATTAATCTTGATCCTCCACCGCTAACTGTGGACAGAAAAATTGAGGGTCTTAAAAGATTAGAGCTCAGAATTCCGGCATATATGGCCGATGGAAATCAGCTGAATATTAAGGTGAGACTAAGAAAAGAACAGTTTTAAACATTCAATATCTCTAACGCCCTTTTAGTAATTCTAGTTTTTGTTTCTTGAGTCAAATACCTACTCTGGTCTACCTGTTGCGGTTGATCGGAGGCACAGAAGTAACTATGAATGCTCCTCCTATCCTTGTCAGTTGTATTGGTAGTTCCCCCATGCCATACATGAGAGTTAAAAATTACCACAGAACCCGCAGGGGCATTGATAATCAATTCTTCAGGATGAGTATCAAATGGGTTTTCCATAACCTCATCTGGTAATTGGCTGTGTTTATGGGTTCCGGGAACAATTCTTGTAGCACCGTTAAAATTTGTGAAGTCATCCAAAAGCCAAATGGAATTACAAACCTTATATCCGCCATCAGCTACGGCATTTTTAAAATCAACATGCAATTTTTGAAGCCCCTTTCCAGGTTTAGCGGCTCGGTAATTTAACGAAGAAAGTTTGTATTTATGTCCCAGAACGGCCTCCATAGCGGCTAAAACTTTAGGGTGCGTATAAAATACATCAAATACTTCTCCTTTGTTTACCAAATCGGCCAGTCTATCGGCTCCTTCTTCCTTCGGGTGTCGAATGTATTTGGAATCGGCTAATTCACTTCCTGCATTTTCACCTTCGTCGGTCAATAATTCAGTAATTCTATTATTGACGGCTATTACTTCCTCTGGGGTTAACAATGGTCCCAAATTCAAATAACCGTTTTTTTCTAGGAAATCAATCTCTTCACTGGTCAGCATTGGTTTGAATTTTTTATAGGAAGATAAGCTATTGGTATAAATTATCAAATAAAATCATCATCTGGCAAAAAATCTTTCGCATCCGTTAAGATTTATTTTTTCTGTGGCATTGAAGCCATTTATCTCGGCTTAGCTTTGTAAATAATAAATATTAAAAGATAATGGAAAAAGTACTAGTAGCTGGTGCTCACGGTACCACAGGACAAAAAATAATAAGTTTATTAAAAGAATCCCAATATTTTACACCAATAGCCATGGTGAGAAATCAGGAACAAGCAGAAAGATTTAAGAGTAAGGGGGTCACATCGGTAGTGGCAGACCTTGAAAATGACCTTACTCACGCAACAAAGGGTATGGACAAGGTAATTTTTGCAGCAGGATCCAAGGGTAAAAATTTAAAGGCGGTTGACCAAGAAGGTGCCAAAAGATTAATTGACGCCTCAAAAACAAATGAAGTGAAAAAATTTGTGATGTTGAGTTCCATTGGAGCAGAACATCCCGAAAAGTCGGATCAACTGGTTGATTACCTTAAAGCCAAGCATAATGCAGATGAATACTTAAAGGATAGTGGCTTGAAATATGCCATCGTTAGGCCGGGAACCTTAAATAATGATACAGGTAACGGTAAGATAAAATTAGCCGAGATTCTTGAAAGTAGAGGTGAAATCCCAAGAGAAGATGTTGCACAGACTTTGGTACGTGCACTTCATGATGACACTGCCAATGATGCCGTATTTGAAATTATATCAGGCGGAGTACTCATTGGGGAAGCCTTGGATCAACTATAATAAATTTCAATAGTTATAATCCACCAGCTTTTAAACTGGTGGATTTTTTATTTGTATCTTAATAGTATGCTTCGGATACCATATTTTTTAAGCTTTTTAGGAGTTTTACTATCATTTCTTTGTTTCAGTTGTACTCCCTCAAAATCGACTATTGCCCAAGAATCTAGAAGTGCACAGCTTTTGGATAGTTTGATTGCAGAAAAACGTTTTGTGATAACTCTTGATAGAGCAATGCCCATGATGACAAATAGTATGCAAAGCCTTGCAAATGCGGGATTATTCCCTCCGGGCAGTTCCCCTAGCCAAATTTATTTATCCGGTGGAAATAATCAACTAGAAATTAAAGGGGATAGTGCCATTGCCAACTTATCCTATTTTGGGGAGCGCCAAATGGGTGGAGGCTATAACAATAATGATGGAGGCATTGAATTTAAGGACGTGGCTAAAGATTGGGAATATGAAAAGGATGACTCAAAAGGAGTTCACACCTATAATTTTGACATCCGAAACAAATCAGAGACGTATCAAGTAACCGTTCGTTTATTTCCCAATTTAAGAACAACGGTTCAGGTTATGAGCAATCAACGATTTAACATTGATTACCAAGGCAATGTAGCTGCATTGGAAAAATAGCGCTTGTATACAATTACAATAACGTCAAAAACCTTCCTTTTAGAGGCTTTTCTTCTTACATACTTCGGCTAACTTGTTCTTAAAATAAAATACTATGAAAGAGCAAGTTATATTGAATGATTATTTAATGGGCGAATTAAAACTACCAAATAGAGTAGTGATGGCCCCAATGACCCGTAGCCGGGCAAACAACGAGCACAACGCCCCAACCGAAGATTTACATGCACCATATTATACCCAAAGGGCTACTGCAGGCTTGATCATTACAGAAGGTCTTCAGGTATCTAAAAGAGGTATAGGATACATCAATACGCCGGGAATACATAGTCGAGAACAAGTAAATGGTTGGAAAAAGGTAACAAAATCTGTTCATCGTGCCGGAGGTAGAATTTTTGCACAATTATGGCACGTAGGTAGAATATCCCATCCAGATTTTCACAACGGGGATTTACCCTTGGCACCATCTGCTATTAATCCGGAAGCAGAAGTTTTTACCCCTGAGGGCAACAAACAGACCGTGACTCCAAAAGAAATGTCCATTGAAGAAATCAAAGAGACGCAAAATGAATTTGTACAAGCGGCAATTAATGCGATAGAAGCAGGTTTTGATGGAGTGGAAATACACTCTTCCAACGGATACCTTTTTCATCAATTTTTTAATAAAACCTGTAATATAAGAACGGATGAATATGGGGGTTCCATTGAAAATAGGGCCCGTTTTTTCTTTGAAGTGTTGGATGCAATAATCAATGAAATACCCCAGAGTAAAGTTGGGGCAAGGTTCAATCCGTCACTCCATAATATTTTTGGAATGACCATGGATGAGGAGACCATACCTACTTTCGACTATATAATTCAAAAGCTTAGTTCTGACTATCAATTGGCTTATATACACTTGTCGGAACCTTTTAATGACGTATCAGATATTGAATACGCCGAAACTGAGATTGCTAAACGCTATAGACCAATGTATAATGGCACACTTATGATCAATGCAGGATTCGACCAAGAAAAGGCCAATAGGGTAGTGGAGTCCGGTGATGCCGATTTAGTTGCTTTCGGTAAACTATATATTTCCAATCCGGACTTGGTTGGTAGATTTAGAGAAAATGTAGAGACAAGTCCATGGAACGAAGATACCTTTTATACTCCCGGAAAGGAAGGCTATTTAGATTATGAAGCAAAAACCAGGGAGCTAATTCCAAATAAATAATACACAAAATATGAGCACAGATACACTAGTGAACGGTTTTACTTTGATAAACCCATCTACAGAAGATGAAATAAAAGAGTACGAATATATGACGATGTTGGAAGCTGAAAAGGTCGTGGAGAATTGCCACGCGGCATTCAGGGATTGGAGATTGCAATCCTTGGAACATCGAGCGAATATCATCAAAAATATTGGTACCAAGTTAGGAGAACACAAAGATGAATTTGTTCGCTTAATGACCGATGAAATGGGAAAAACACGCAAACAGGGAGCACAGGAAATAGACTTGTGTATTGCTACTTGCGAATATACGGCTCAAAAAGGTCAGGAAATTTTAAAGGATGAAGAAAGAGATTTGCCGGAAGGGGGCAAGGGAGTCATCAGTTATTCACCTACTGGGGTTATTTATGGTATACAGCCATGGAACTTTCCTGCATATCAAGCTGTGCGTTATTCAATTGCTAACCTAATGGCCGGAAATGGGGTTTTGCTAAAACATGCAGAAAATGTTACAGGTTCTGCCCTACTGCTTCAAAAAATTTATGAGGAAGCTGGCTTGCCTAAAAATCTTTTTAGCGTATTGATCATTGACCATGAACAATCCGATGAAATTATCAAAAATGATTTGGTAAGGGGCGTAACGCTTACAGGTAGCCCTAAAGCAGGTAAAATCGTTGCAGAAAAGGCTGCCGCAGTTCTTAAAAAAACGGTGTTGGAGCTTGGAAGTAATGATGCTTATATTGTTTTTGACGATGCAGATTTAGAGTTGGCGGTACAAGCATGTGTAACCGGCAGGATTTATAACAATGGGGAAACCTGTGTAGCGGCCAAACGATTTATAGTGGTCGAAGAACGTTACGATGATTTTAAAAAGGCCTTCATAAAAGCAATGAGGGATGTAAAAATGGGAGACCCGACCGATGAGTCTACAGATTTTGGGCCCATGGCAAGAAAGGATTTACGGGATAAACTACACGATCAAGTAATTGAAAGTGTTGAGAAAGGAGCGACTGTTTTGTTGGGAGGTACTATTCCAGAAAAAAAAGGATTCTTTTATCCTGCAACCATTTTGGAAAATATTGAACCTGGTCAGCCAGCTTATGACGATGAACTTTTTGGTCCGGTGGCATCCTTGATTAAAGCGAAAAATAATCACGATGCCCTAAAAATTGCCAATGACAGCAAATACGGCTTGGGCGGAGGCATCTTTTCCAAGAATGAGGAAAAAGCCTTTGAAATGGCTAAAAAGTATTTCGACACGGGAATGGTCTTTATCAATTCCTTTGGATTGGCACAGCCCAACATGCCATTTGGTGGCGTAAAAGAATCCGGTTACGGTAGGGAACACGGCGGATTCGGGATTCGAGAATTTGTAAATGCAAAATCCGTGATGAAAGTAAAGATGTAATTACTATAACAAGTTTTTAAAAAAGGTTTTGGGAAGAAGATTTCTTTTTCTCAGAACCTTTGTAATTTAAAAGCGGTATTAAATTCCTTAAAACATTAAATTAAGTAAAATGAAAATAACACATTACGGTCAAAATACATTAGCAATTGAAATAGGGGAAACCCATATCATAGTGGATCCTTTTATCACTGAAAACGAACTTTCTAAAGACAAAATAGACATCAATAGTCTTAAGGCCGATTTTATATTCTTGACCCATGCCCATTTTGACCACACCTTAGATGCCGAAGCCATTGCAAAAAACACAGGTGCCACTATAGTAAGTAACTTTGAAATTTATAGCCATTATGCCTCAAAGGACTTAAATGCCATGCCTATGAACCACGGCGGCATTAGAACATTTGATTTTGGTGAAGTCAAATACGTAAATGCTATTCATACGAGCAGTTTTCCTGATGGAAGCTATGGTGGCAACCCTGGAGGTTTTGTTATAACGGCAAATGGCAAGAGCATTTATATTTCAGGGGATACCGCTCTAACTGTGGATATGAAACTTATTCCCCTTTATAAAAAAATAGACTTGGCGATTCTACCTATTGGAGATGTGGTAACTATGGGAATTGATGACGCAATACACGCCAGCAATTTTGTAGAATGTGATAGAGTTCTAGGAGTACATTACGATGTTTTTCCTTTCACCAAGGTCGATAAAGCTTCAGCTAAGGACACCTTCTCCAAGGCCCAGAAGGAATTGATATTACTAGATGTGGGCGAGTCCATATCCATTTAAAGAATTTATTAAAAAGCGAAAGGTCCGGAAAAAATCCCGGACCTTTTTTGCAACTGTTTTTACAAACAATCAACTAACAGTATTCTAATGGTGATCAAGACACCGCTTCAAGTTGAGTCAGTTCTTCTTCCTTAAAAATCCTAGATTTGATGACAAATCGTAAACCTAAAGGAATTTCAAGGGAAAAACTGGAACCTCTACCTGTAACCACATCTACGGTCAATTGGGTATGTTTCCAATACTCAAATTGATCTCTGCTCATATGAAAATCGCAGCCATGGATTTCCCCTAGAAGCACATCGCTCGAATCAAGCATAAGCTCTCCTTTTGGGTAACACATGGGGGAGGACCCATCACAACATCCACCACTTTGGTGAAACATGAGTTCCCCATGTTGTTCCTTTAACTGATCAACCACCTTTTTCGCGGCCTCTGTTATTAGTACCCTTTCTACCATATTAAAAGAATCCTAATGCATTCTTATCATGTGAGATAAGCATGTTCTTAGTCTGTCTGTAGTGGTCCAACATCATTTTGTGGTTTTCACGACCAATTCCAGATTTTTTATATCCTCCAAACGGTGCGTGGGCAGGATATAAGTGGTAGCAATTGACCCAAACACGTCCGGCTTTTACCTGTCTTGAAATTTGATAGGCTTGGTGGGTATCCCTCGTCCAGACACCAGCACCTAGTCCGTAAAGTGTGTCATTGGCAATTTCCAATGCCTCGGCTTCATCTTTAAAAGTAGTTACACAAGCTACAGGCCCAAAAATTTCTTCTTGAAATACTCGCATCTTATTATTTCCTTTTAAAAGGGTAGGCTGAATATAAAAACCACCTTCGAGTCCTTCATTGTACGCAGCTTCACCACCTGCCAATACCTCACAACCTTCTTCCTTACCTATAGAAATGTAGTTAAGGATTTTTTCGTACTGGTCGTTGGAGGCTTGTGCACCCATCATAGTGGTTGTGTCCAAGGGATGTCCCATTTTAATGGCTTTCACCCTCTCAATCACTCTTTCTATAAATTGATCATAAATGCTCTCTTGAATTAAGATTCTTGAGGGACATGTGCAAACTTCCCCTTGATTTAAAGCGAACATGACCGCACCTTCCAGACATTTATCAAAGAAATCATCATCGGCATCCATAATACTTTCAAAGAAAATATTAGGGCTCTTACCGCCTAACTCCAAAGTTACCGGAACAATATTCTTAGAAGCATATTGCATAATTAGCTGCCCGGTAGTAGTTTCTCCCGTAAATGCCACCTTGTTTATTCTAGGATTGGAGGCCAATGGCTTCCCTGCTTCTACACCAAAACCATTGACTACGTTCAATACCCCATCCGGTAGGATACCATCAATAAGTTCCATCAATAACATAATCCCCACCGGAGTTTGCTCTGCGGGCTTTAAAACCACGCAATTACCGGCCGCAAGAGCAGGAGCAATTTTCCAAGTAGCCATTAGAAGTGGAAAATTCCAAGGAATTATCTGCCCTACCACGCCCAAGGGCTCTTTTACGTTCATTGAAATGGTGGTGGAATCCAATTCGCTAACACTGCCTTCCTCTGCGCGAATGACCCCTGCAAAATATCTAAAGTGGTCCACTGCCAAGGGTAAATCCGCCGCAAGTGTTTCCCTAAGGGCTTTTCCGTTATCCCATGTTTCTGCTCGGGCCAAGTTTTCTAAATTCTTTTCAATGACATCGGCTATTTTTAATAATGCATTGCTTCGTTCCGTTGCAGAACTGTTGTTCCAGGCAGGAGCCGCTTTCCATGCGGCATCTACAGCAAGGTTTATATCCTCTTCCGTAGAACGGGCCACCTTGGTAAAACTGTTTCCGTCCACCGGAGAAACATTATCAAAATACTGCCCTTTTACAGGGGCTACCCATTTGCCACCTATAAAATTGTCATACTTGCTCTTAAAACTAGGTTTTACCAGTTCTTCTTTCTTAATAGTGCTTACGTCGCTCATATTCTGTAAATTTAAGTTGATGAATTAATAAATAACTGAGCTCCAAGTTACTAGGATTCAAGTAGGTTTTGATAGTACAATTCTATCAATCAAATGAACTATCCTATCAAAATTTATGAATTTCGTAAATTGAAGCAACCAATTTCATTAAATTACAAAAAATATCACTCGATTATGTTGATTTAGAAATATTTAACCTATGGAATTACCTAAGTCATTTTATGCCACCAGGAAACTTGTTGATGTGGTAGAAAATAAAACCACCTATGAGTTAAAGGACTCTGCGATTCATATCTTTGAAACACATGAAAAAGCAGAACTGGTACAGTTAAAATTTGGGTCTCCGGTTTTGGCAAGTATGTTGGAGGGAAAGAAAATCATGCATTTAAAGGATATGCAGTCCTTTGATTTTCTCCCGGGTGAATCCCTTATTTTACCGGCAGATGAACTTATGTCCATAGATTTTCCCGATTCTACTAAAAAATCCCCTACCCGGTGCTTGGCTTTGGAGATAGGGGAGGACCGCATTCAAAGGGTAGCGCAATTGATGAATGAACAAATGGGCAAGATAGAAGGGGACGAATGGGATTTGCTGGACTATAATTTTCATTTCACCAACGACCCCGGTCTTCATAAAATAATTCAAAGAATTGTCTATCTGTATGCAGAAAAACACCCTTCCAAGGACTTTTTTGTTTCCAATATGTTACAGGAGTTGATCATTAGAATCTTACAGGCAAATACAAGAAAGACCTATGCAAACAATTCCAAGGAATTGTCAGGCCATAATCGCTTTGCTTACATTGTTGAATATATCAAACAAAATCTAGTTCAATCCTTAACAGTTAAAGAGCTTAGTGACAAGGTGTATATGAGCCAAAGTAACTTTTATAAAAAGTTCAAACAGGAAATGGGACAATCACCTGTAGATTTTATCAATCAAGAACGTATTGCCAAGGCAAGCGAACTCTTAAGCAATGATGAAATGAACCTAACGGACGTATTTCTATCCTGCGGATTTAAAAATCGTTCCTATTTTAATAGAATGTTCAAACGGATCAAGGGAACCAGCCCCAGTCAATACCAGCAACGATTTAAGGATTAAGTACGTCAACAATTCAACTTTTCTCACAAAAGTCATCTGCTAGATTTCTAACTTAGTATCAAAATATTACATCCCCTAACAAATCCTCAAATTTCATTCAAAAGCCTTCCTGATATCATAAAAACAGTGATTTAGAAATCCATAAGGGACTGATTTGCGTATTTTAAAGCAAAGACAAAACATCATATACCCCTTGCCGGATGAATTATTTTCCAAAACGGCTTTCACCCATTTTTTTGTTGCTCTTCTTAGGTTGTATTTTATATGCTCAGGAAAAGGAACAATTTCTAGGTCCCTTTACCTTAGGTGAGTACGAAGGCCAAGCCACCTTTGAATACATTACTAACGAACAGGATACCATTTACCATGGCCCTTTTGAACTTACCAGCACCAATCTAGGAGCACTTTTGAACGAAGCTGATACTTCCTTTAATTTTTCGGGAGCCTTTGAACAGAACAAGGCCAACGGACCTTGGCAGTTTCAGTTCGGTAAGTTTAAATCCAATAGTGAAAGTACCTTGGTTGGCTATGAATACCGGGTGCTGATCAGTGGTACCCAAGAGCAGGGTAGTGGCACCTTGCTAAGTGGAGTGCCAGATGGCCCTTGGGAATACCGAATTGATGTTATAAAGGATTCAGAAATAGAACAGACCTTGTTCAAAAGCAACATCAACTTTAAAAAGGGCACTCCCCAACAAAGTTTTCAGATGGAAAACAAGGCAACCGCCTTGGTAGGTAGAACCTTAAGAAACGGTCTGGCGCACGATGAATGGGAGTCGTATGAATCTCAGGAAATTGAGAATACAGAACGTTGGATTTTTGAGGAAGGCGTACTAAAAACAATTATTTTTTCATCTGAAGGAAATACTAATGAAATTCCGGTATTTGAAAATAAGGGGGTACTTAAAACCATTCCCTTAGATGCATCATTTATAGAGGTGCTTAAGGTCACCATTCCAGAAGAACATGTTAAAAGATTGCAAACGGGAATAGGAGCCCTGATTAGGGAAAATGCGGGGTATTACAAAAAAATGAACCATCTTCTCAATGAATTGGGTGAAGCCAATCTAGCCCCGGGAATTCTTGCAAAAGTACCTCACTACCCTTTGGATTCCGTTCAACAAGGGCATCTGGCCCAAATGCAGAAAGATTATGAGGTTGCCAAAGAAATTGCTGATGAACTTCTTAAAAACAGTCATCTTAATATCATTAAACGTTCTGATGCGGATGCCCTTTACAAGTTTAAGGTGACAGAAAGAATCAACTCCCAGTATTTAAAGCCGCTGGGGAAAGTGAACAAAATGTACAAGCAGGGAATTGTAGGCAATATACCTACGGAACAACTGCTCGCCTCCTTATGGAAAGAGGGAATACCTACAAAAGAAATAACGGTAAGCGTAGATAGTCTCAATACTACAAGAACATTTGAACCCACCAATGCTTGCTCATTTAATTTTAATGAGCCTACTACCGAAACGCTTCAGCAATTAGCAGCGTTTTCAAAACAAAGCTTAACGGAAATTAAAAGTTCCCTTTCAGATAAACTTACCAATGAGGCAAGGTTACAAGCGTTGAACGGGCTGGAGGAAGACCTCATTCAACTAAATGATAGCCTCGTTAGTAAAATTGACGCAAGTAGGGACAGTCTTCCAAAAAAATACCTTCCATCGCTCAAACATATAAAGAAATTGGCCGATGATTCTCTAGCCGAATATGCTGCACTTGGCAACGCAGAAGAAAAATTGGCTTTTGGTAATGACCTAAAGGCTTGTATGGGTACACTTCACATGTTTTCGGACAAGTTGATCGCCCTACCATCAACCAGGGAAGATATAGAAAGATTATATCAAGATGCAGTTTGGAATCCCTTTATGGCTACGGTGATGGAGGAAGATGTGAAAAAAAGAATTACTTCGGCCTATAAAAATGAACTTATTCCCTTTTTTATAAAAAGTGCTGAAAAAATCCAATGTACGAATGCGGAAGAATTGGTGTACCAAATTGAAGTTGTTAACCATAGAATGGAAATTTTAAGGGCAGGAAACACTAAAAAACTAGAAAGAAAATTAAAGCGCGAAAAGGACCCGCTAAAAATCATTCAATTATTACAACAGGAAGTAACCTCCAAAGATTCAACGCATGAATAGTAAGATACGCAGTAGCATTTGGTCCGTATGTCTTATTTGCCTTGCCGTTGGTAACTTATGGGCGCAGGAAGACGAAGAAAAAGTAGAATTACCTCCATATTCCAAATACAAGGACCCAACTACCAAAGTTTGGTTCAATACCTATGGAAACATTAGGATTGGAAAGCGCTTTTTCTGGGATGCGCAAACACATTTTAGATTTCAGGAAACGGAAAACACGCCCTTTATTGGCCAAGTAGGGCAAATATATAACCGTCACGCCATAGGGTACATTTACTCAAAGAAGACCAATTTTAGTCTCGGTGGGGTTGTACGTATTAATTTTAATACGGATGAGGATTCTGAAGATAGGAATGTAGTACCGGAATGGCGTATTTGGCACCAATACCAATTTGCACAACCGCTATACACAGCCATGATTTACCACAGAATCCGTATTGAACACCGGTGGACACAGGGTTTTGAGGAAAACAGTAAATATATCTTTAGAAACAGGTGGCGTTATATGTTCCGCGCCAAAGTACCATTGAACAGCCACAAACTTAAGCCACATACCATTTATGTTTCCCCGGAGGCAGAACTGATTATGCAAAGTGGTAAAGCGGTGGTAGATAGCCCCATGGAAGACTTACGTTTAACTACCACTTTGGGATATATTGCTACGCCAAGACTAACTTTTGCTGCAGGTTTAATGTACTCCCAAGGTCAGGATTTGGCGAACGGGGGATATTACAAACAATCGTGGACCATGCGTTTTCATATGTACTATTCGCCGGACTTTAGAAGGGTTAAAAACAAGCTTCCCGACGTCCATTTAGATGATTAACACGTATCTAAGAACGAAACATTACCATACCTATGAAACTAAAATACCCAATTTTTTTCTTGGCATTGGCCGTAACAACTGCTTGTTCCGTTTACTTTTTCACAAAATCCAACAGTCTTAACAAGCTATTGCAAGACTCGAAGGAACAACAGGAAGTTGCCGTTTCCAAACTTATGGAATATGAGAAATTAGCTCAATTGGATTCAATTCTTCTTGAAGGCGATTATGATACCGCTATAAAGTCCTATTCCGAAAACCTGAATGCCGAAAAGGAGAACAAAATGAGAATCCCTTTACGAATTGCATTAGCTGAAAAACTTGCCAAGGTACAAAGAAGCCCTTCAAGAAAAGAAGATTCCCTTAAAGCTGCATTGGACAGTCTGCCCAATCAGCAATTGACTTCATCCGAAGAACTCCGTAGATATGATTCCATCAACTTTACTTTGGAAAAGACCCGTGTTCAATTAGCTAGATTAAAGAGTCAGTTCCAGAACAAGGCGTATGGTGAATACCTAAAATTCAAAAGTAAAAAAGGAAATTTCATGCATTATGTAGGCCAAGTAAAAAACGGAAAGGCCAACGGTTTTGGAATTGCCGTTTTGGACAGTGGAAGTAGGTACGAAGGAGAGTGGAAAGACAATGAAAGACAGGGAGAGGGTACTTTTTATTGGCCTGATGGCGAATATTATGTAGGTACCTATCAAAACGATAAGCGTAGCGGTTTCGGTACTTATTATTGGCCAAATGGAGAAAAATACACCGGTCAATGGAAAGAGGACAAACGCAGTGGAAACGGTCAATTCTTTGATGCCGATGGGGATTTAGTTGCCGGTGGGGAATGGAGCGAGGATAAACTTGTTGAAATCAACGATAAGTAAAATAGCAAACCTATTTATGCGGTGGCCGCAGCGGTGCAAACATTTCGCGTTAGCATGCGGTATTCCCCCTCTTTTTTGAAATCCCTAATAGAAATTCCAACATATTTTTTAAAGGTCTTGGATAGGTGACTAACATCTGTAAAACCTAATTCATCTGCAATTTCCGTAAGTGTTTTATCGCTATGTAATAGCCTAATTTCTACCAATTTTAATTTTGCCTTAATAATATATTCCCTAAGGGACATATTCACCTGTTTTCTAAAGTATTCGCTCACGTAGGTGGGCGACATAGAAAAGAGGTCCGCCAAAATCTCTACCTTTAATTGATCGGGCTCTCCAATATGTTCGTTCAAATATTGAAGCATCCTTACAATCCGGTCATCCGTTTGGTCTTTGATGGATTCAAAATAGATAGTCTTTTTAATATTGCGCATCAATAGTTCCAAAATGCCGGTCATTAAGCTGGTGATAAGTCCATTAATGGTTTCTGTCTGATTCCTGGCCTCCTGGAGGATTATATCTATTAGACGTTCCATGTGTTGCCTATCAATTTCAGACTGAATAACACTCCCGGGCAATTGATTGTAATTGGAAAGAATGTAAGAAGCCTCATCAAACCAAGCATTTCTATCTATAGAGCTCCCACCAACTTGCTTAAAAAAGGAATCGGAAAACTTGAGAAAGACAAAGGTTGTAGGCTCTTCCACGGTAAAAGAATGACATTTTAAGGGTGGGTGTAGAAAAATATCCCCCTTAGAATAGGCTTGTTCATTATAATTAATGCATTGTGTTCCTGTTCCATTCCGGACCCACACCAGCTCAAAAAAATTATTCTTCACTGGTCTTTGTTTCCATTCGGACAATGTCAATTCTTGTATTTCAAATGGTTTATAAGCATGAATAACATTCATTTTACTTGAAATTTACCTCAAAAATAAATCAATTATTGTTATAGCAGCATATTATAGAAGACTAAAACCTTTAAAAGTACATAAAATACCATTTTTCATACCTACCAAACCCACTTAGGTACATGTACCTTTGTTCCAAATTAAAAATTATCTATCTAATGGAAACAACACAAATAGCAAAAGAAGATATTGTCCAGGCATTTAATTTTCGTCATGCCACCAAAGAGTTTGATGCAACTAAAAAAATACCGGATGCAGATTTTGAGTTTATTTTGGAAACCGCACATTTATCTCCCAGTTCATTTGGTTTTGAACCTTGGCATTTTGTAGTAGTGCAAGACAAAGATTTACGCGAATCTTTGAAACTTTTTGCGTGGGGAGCCCCTTTAAAATTAGATACGGCAAGCCATTTTGTATTAGGATTGGCCATGAAAGCCCCCATGGTAAAACACGATGCGGAGTATATAGATGATATGATGCGTAAAGTGAAGCAATTTCCGGAAGATATAGTAGCCATGTATTCCAAGTTCTATAGAGAATTTCAGGAGCGCGATTTTAACTTGGATACCGATAAAAAATTATTTGACTGGTCTACCAAACAAACCTACATCGCCTTGGCTAATATGATGACATCTGCTGCTTTAGTAGGTATAGACAGTTGTCCAATAGAAGGGTTTCACCAAACGGAAATTGAACCCTTACTGAAAGAAAAATTTGGTATTGATACCGATAAGTATGGTTTAGCCTTTATGGCCGCCTTTGGATACAGAAAGGCAGACCCTGAACACCCGAAAGTTAGAAGGGAGAAGGTAGATATAATAACATGGAAATAGAAAAAATGAAAAAAATAATTTTAGGTGTTTTTGCATTAGCAGCAACAATAACAAATACTGCACAAACATCCACAACAGACAACGCAAAAAGTAAAAACGAAGTAGTAACCCAAGACCAAATAGATTGGGGATGGTTAAATCCTGCCAGAGGCGATAAAAGTCCGGCTGCAGGGCAATTATGGGGAGACCGTACCAAGAATGAACCTTCTGGTTTTTTGGTAAAATTTAATAAAGGTTTTTCCTCACCACCCCATATTCACAATATTACCTATCGGGCAGTGGTAATTAAGGGATTATTGCATAATGATGACCCAAAAGCTGAAGAAATGTGGTTGCCCGCAGGGAGCTATTGGCAGCAGCCTGCTGGTGAAGGACACGTAACCGCTGCCGACGGGGAAGAAAATATGGCTTTTTTAGATATTCAAGAAGGTCCGTATTTGGTACAACCTACCGAAGAGGCTTTTGATATTGGAGAGCGTCCAATTAATATAGATGAATCCAACTTAGTTTGGTTACATGCCAAGGATATGGAGTGGGTTTCAGAAAGGAGTAATGTAGAAACCGCTTTTTTATGGGGAAGTCATGATGCCAATCAGTTACGAGCAACACTATTAAAATTACCAGCTGACTTTAAAGGTAGTATTAAAAATTTAAGTCCAAACTTTAGAGCGGTGGTGATTTCAGGTAAAATAACCCATCAATTTTCTAAAAAGGATGCTAAAAATGAATTGGAAGCCGGTTCTTATTTTGGTGCAGAAGAAAACGCATCACCTTATATAAGTACCGATGTTGAAACGGTAATTTACGTCCGTTCTAACGGGAATTTTGAAGTGAGGTAAACCTAAAATGTTGTCGTGATAGTAACCAATGGAAATATCAAACTAACTAAATTTCCACAGCTTATGTTGCTAACACAAAAGTTGCGCTCAAACACAAATGATTTCCCTAAAATTCCCAAGCCTTTAATTCTCGTCAATCATTTCTGCTATTGCATTCATCGCTTTCTATTCCATAAAGTAATTTGCTGCAAACGAATTATAAATTTAATACCAGAGAATAGAATGAATGCAGATGTAAAAAGTATTGAACAAAGCTTACAGGAAGTAGTAGATAAAAATGAGGATGCTATCAAAGGATTTGAGAAAGCCGCTGAAAACTCTAAAGAAACTAGTACCAAGAGTTATTTCTTAGGCCGAATTGAAAATAGAAAGCAATTTTTAAAGCAACTAAAAAATGCCGTACCCGAATTAAAATTGGGAAATGAAAAAATTGAAGGGACTACTTCTGGAGCTGCCCACAGATCATGGATGGATGTAAAAGCCTTTTTTTCTGGGGACAAAGATGAAGCCATGTTGGAAGAAGCGGTAAGAGGTGATAAGAGTGCCCTGAAAGAATATGACAAAGTGTTGGCCGAAGCTATGGTTCCAGCAAGGGTAAGAGAGATTTTGCGCGAGCAAAAAAGCACAATACAGAACGATTTGGAAACCTCCGACATCTTGGAAGATTTTAGATAAAATCGACACTAGTTCCTACTAAATAATAATAACCAAAAATATATTAAATAAAAGGTTGTTTATTCAATTATTAACATCACCTTTGCCACTTAATAATTAATTTAAAAGTAAAATGAGTAAAGGAACTGTAAAATTCTTCAATGATTCTAAAGGTTATGGATTCATAACTGAAGAAGGAGTAAATGAAGATCATTTTGTACACGTTTCTGGATTGATTGACGAGGTTCGCGAAGGTGACCAAGTTGAATTTAATTTAGAGAAAGGTAAAAAAGGTTTGAATGCTGTAAACGTAAAAGTCGTATAATCAGTATTTTCTATAATATCTTTAAGCCTATCCGTATTGGATAGGCTTTTTTATTGCAACAAATTCGGAGTTTGCAATAATTTATCCTACATTATAGACTTAATTATATATATGGCAAAATCGCAACAGACTTATAATAAAAGAGAGAAAGAAAAAAAACGGCTTAAGAAGCGTGAAGAAAAGCTAAAAAAGAAAGAGGCCAGAAAAGCCGAAGCCAAAGAAGGAGACGGAGGCATTCCTTTTGCCTATGTTGATAAATTTGGCAATCTTACGGATACCCCTCCCGAGAAAACGGAAGAAGAGGAAATTGATGCTTCGGAAATAGTGTTGGGAATTCCTAAAAAAGAGGAAACGGACGAAGATAAATTTGACCCCATTAGAAATGGGAAAGTATCTTTCTTTGACCATTCCAAAGGATTTGGGTTTATAATCGATTCTGAGAATAACGAGAAATATTTCTGTCATATCAGCCAAGTGCAATCCGCTGAAATGAACGAAAACGAAAAAGTTACTTTTGAATTGGAAAAAGGACAACGAGGCATGAACGCTGTCCGGGTCAACCGGGCGGAGTAATTTCACACTAAATAGAGCCTTATAAGAGAAGAAAACTAAATTCTTCTTACTATTTTAAACAAAGTTGCTACATTTGTAACGTAAACTTTAGGGGTGTTCCTGTTTGGAACTGAGACATACCCTTTGAACCTGATGCGGTTAGTACCGCCGAAGGGAAAAGTTGAAAAACATTCTGTAATGGGTGTTTACGACCTTTTCATTTAAGTGATCTTACTTTCCAACGATCGCTTTTAGTTCAAAGATATTTTCAAGCCCTTATCGTTACAGCAAAATTTATACTGTATGATAACGATAACAATGAACCAACAGAAGTTGGTGGTGGCTGAAAATACGAGCCTTCAACAAGTTTTGGAAAATTCACAAACGCCTTCTTCCGGCGTGGCCGTTGCCATCAACGAGCAAATAATTCCGAAATCCGAATGGTCTTCCCAATTACTTAAAAACAATGACCACCTATTGGTCATTCAAGCGGTTCAGGGTGGGTGATACTCTGAACACTAATTAATTGAACACGTTTTCCAATCCCAATACTATAAAAATGAAAAGTAAAGATACAGCACCTAAAAAAGATGTCATCTCTAGAAAACCATTCCCTAACTCCAAAAAAATATATGTTCAAGGCAAACTGCATCCACAGGTCAAAGTGGCCATGCGCGAAATAAGCTTGAGCGACACCAAAGATTCCCTTACCGGTAAGCTGGTACCCAATGAACCGGTAACCGTATATGATACTTCGGGGCCTTATACGGACCCCAACCAAGAAATAGATGTTCATAAAGGATTGGAACACCTCAAACTTCCATGGATATTGGAACGGGACGATGTGGAACAATTGGACAGTTTTACCTCAGAATTCTGTAATCAGCGCTTGAACGATTCCGAGTTAGATCATATGCGTTTTGCCCACTTAAAAAAGCCATTACGAGCCAAAAAAGGCAAAAACGTGACCCAGCTTCATTACGCCAAAAAGGGAATTATCACCCCGGAAATGGAGTACATCGCCATTCGTGAAAACCAGCGCATTGATGAAATGACCGAAATAGCCCAACAACACAAAGGCGAAAGTTTTGGAGCTGCCATTCCATCAAAAATCACCCCGGAATTTGTTCGAGAGGAAGTCGCACGTGGTCGTGCTGTAATTCCTTCCAACATTAACCACCCAGAGGCAGAACCAATGATTTTGGGTCGGAATTTCTTGGTGAAAATCAATGCGAATATTGGAAACTCCGCCACCACATCCTCTATTGAAGAAGAGGTGGAAAAAGCGGTTTGGGCCTGTAGGTGGGGGGCGGATAATATTATGGACCTATCCACGGGAAAAAATATACATGAAACCAGGGAATGGATTATAAGAAATTCCCCCGTTCCCGTAGGTACCGTGCCAATTTATCAAGCTTTGGAGAAGGTAAACGGAGTGGCCGAAGACCTTACTTGGGAACTTTTTAAAGATACCCTGATCGAACAAGCAGAGCAGGGCGTTGATTATTTTACGCTTCACGCAGGAGTACTTTTACGCTATGTGCCTATGACGGCCAAACGGGTAACGGGTATTGTGTCCCGAGGTGGTTCCATTATGGCGAAATGGTGTTTGGCACACCATAAAGAAAATTTCATTTACACCCATTTTGAGGAAATATGCGAAATTATGAAACAATATGATGTTTCCTTTTCGCTTGGGGATGGCCTACGGCCCGGTTCGGTAGCCGATGCCAATGACGAAGCTCAATTTGCCGAACTGGAAACCTTGGGAGAGCTTACCCAAATTGCAAGAAGGCACGAGGTGCAATGCTTTATTGAAGGGCCCGGTCACGTACCCATGCACATGATCAAAGAAAATATGGACAAGCAAATAGAAGTATGCGATGAAGCGCCTTTTTACACACTGGGACCTTTGACTACGGACATTGCTCCCGGTTATGATCATATTACTTCGGGAATAGGTGCCGCCATGATCGGCTGGTATGGCTGTGCCATGTTATGTTATGTAACACCCAAGGAACATTTGGGCTTGCCCAATAAAGAAGACGTGCGAACAGGAGTGGTTACCTATAAATTGGCAGCCCATGCCGCGGATTTGGCCAAGGGTCACCCTGGTGCGCAACATCGGGACAATGCTTTGAGCAAGGCCCGTTTCGAGTTTCGATGGGAGGACCAATTTAATTTGGGACTGGATCCAGAATTGGCGAGGGAATACCATGATGAAACTTTACCAGCGGACGGAGCTAAAATTGCCCATTTCTGTTCCATGTGCGGACCCAAATTCTGTTCCATGAAAATATCGCAGGAGGTGAGGGATTTCGCAGCTAAAAACAAGGTGAATGAAGAAACGGTTGTTGAAAAGGGGATGGAAGAGAAATCAAAGGAATTTAGGGACAAAGGTTCAGAAGTGTACCTTTAATTACGTAGGTATGATTGTACTTATTTCTCCTGAAAACGATCTACCGAATGAGCTGCAGATACTTCACCAACTTTTCGAGGAAGGTTTGCAGTTCTTCCACCTTCGGAAACCGAAAAGAAGTAGGGGAGACTATGAAAAATACCTTTCGCAACTAGATGAAAAATTTAGGAATAGGATAGTGGTTCATGAACATTATGAACTACTTGAAAAGTATGATTTAAGAGGAATCCATTTTCCGGAGCGTACGCGGAATCAACTAATCAAAAATTCAAAACTAGACTTAAACTTGAAGTTAACTAAATCATCAGAAAAAATTGATTGTCAAATAGATAAAATCAGAACAATGAGTACTTCATTTCATGGAATATTGGAAATAAAAAAGTGCCCAATGACTTTCGATTATCAATTTTTGAGTCCGGTATTTACTTCCATCTCAAAGGAAAATTACACCGGAAAGCAGTTCGACGTAAACTCTATCCCCAAGAAGGTCATCGGTCTTGGTGGTATCGATAAATCGAACATTGGTCAGCTACAAAAATTAGGTTATTCCGGAGCGGCCTTAATGGGAGGAATTTGGAAAAGTTCATCTCCCATAGCCGATTTCAAGGAAATGCAACAACACTTTTAATTATAATAAATGCCTTTACCCAAACTCCATTATATTTCCCAAGGAAACACCCCCGAAAAGCATTTGCAGAACATTCAAAAAGCATGTACCTATGGTGCGGAATTGGTTCAGCTTCGTATCAAAAATGCATCCGAAGAATCCGTTTTAAAGACAGCACATGAAGCAAGAGCAATTACGGCCTATTTTCAGACCCGGTTGATCATCAACGATTATTATAAAATTGCCAAAGAAGTGAAAGCAGATGGTGTACATCTGGGTCAAACCGATGCAGACCCGGCAATGGTCCGAGAATTCCTAGGAAACGCATTTACCATTGGCGGCACGGCCAATACCCTGGAAGACTGTCAACTATTACAAAAAAAACAAGTGGATTATATTGGATTGGGGCCTTTTAGCTTCACGACAACAAAAAAGAACTTGAGTCCCATTATTCCGCTCAAGGGATACCAAGGAATAGTTAAGGAAATAAACGGAAAAGTACCGATAATTGCCATAGGCGGAATTACCCTAGAGGATGCCCCGGAAATCCTGAAAACCGGAGTATATGGTTTGGCCGTTTCCGGAGAGATTACCAAAGACTTTTCAAAAATTCAGCATTTCCATCGATTATTAAAAGGTTCCAAAGTTCAGGAACAGGTCTGGAATGCCCCAAAAAATTAAATTAGATGAACGATTTTTTACACATAGCCGACAAAACCTTTCACTCCCGATTATTCACCGGCACCGGAAAATTTTCGAGTGTACAGACCATGAAAGAAGCGGTACTTGCATCAGAAAGTGAATTGGTGACAGTTGCCCTCAAAAGGGTAGAAGTAAGCAACCAAGCAGATGATATGCTGGTACACCTAAGCGCCCCAAACCTGCATCTACTGCCCAACACCTCAGGCGTTCGTACGGCAAAAGAGGCAATATTTGCAGCTCAATTGGCCCGTGAAGCCCTTCAAACCAATTGGGTAAAGCTTGAAATACATCCCGACCCCAAGTATTTATTACCGGATCCCATAGAAACCTTGGCGGCAGCAGAAGAGTTGGTAAAACTAGGATTTGTGGTCATGCCTTATATCCATGCGGATCCCGTGCTTTGCAAACGCTTGGAAGAAGTAGGCGTTCAATGCGTCATGCCATTGGGTGCGCCCATTGGTAGTAACAAGGGACTTAAAACTTCAGATTTTCTTGAAATCATCATTGAACAGAGCAACGTACCGGTCGTCGTTGATGCCGGTATTGGCGCTCCATCACATGCGGCACATGCCATGGAATTGGGGGCCGACGCCGTTTTGGTGAACACCGCCATCGCGGTTACACAAAATCCAGTAGAAATGGCAAAAGCCTTTAAAATGGCTGTGGAATCCGGTAGAATGGCCTACCAGGCAAAATTGGCTCCCCAAAGAAAGCATGCCGAGGCCAGCAGTCCATTAACCTCCTTTTTAAACTCCTAATAAATGTCTTTTAGAAATACTTTCGACACATATTCTTGGGACAGCCTTCAAAAGAGTATCTATGAAATTACAGAGCAAGAGGTGACGGCCGTTTTAAGGAAAGAGAAAATCGACCTACAGGATTTTAAAGCGTTGATTTCTCCCGCGGCTGCCCTTTTTTTGGAGGAAATGGCCCAACGAAGTCACGAGCTCACTAAAAAGCGTTTTGGCAATACCATCCAGATGTATCTCCCACTCTATCTGTCCAATGAGTGCCAGAATATCTGTACTTACTGTGGATTTAGCATGACCAATAAAATCCCCAGAAAAACCCTTACTGATCAAGAAATTATTCAAGAAGCGGAACATATTAAAAAGCTAGGCTACGACCATGTGCTGTTGGTGACCGGAGAGGCGAGTAAAAAGGTTGGGGTTTCCTATATTAAAAATGCGATTGAGCTATTGAAACCTTATTTTTCCAATATTTCCATGGAAGTGCAGCCGTTGGACCAAGAAGAATACGAATTATTGGCCAATGCCGGATTGTATGCCGTACTGGTGTATCAAGAAACGTATCATGAGGCCACCTATAAAATGCACCACCCCAAGGGAAAAAAATCGAATTTCAATTATCGGTTGGATACGCCTGACCGATTGGGAAAGGCCGGGATACATAAGATTGGGATTGGGGCGCTCTACGGATTGGAAGATTGGAGAGTGGATAGTTTCTACACCGCACTCCATCTTAAATACTTGCAAAAAACCTATTGGAAAACCAAATACAGCATTTCCTTCCCCAGGTTGCGCCCCCATCAAGGAGAGGTACAACCCAAATTGGAAATGACCGATGCCGATTTGGTGCAGCTTATTTGTGCATACCGACTTCTAGATGAAGATGTAGAACTTTCGATGAGCACGCGTGAAAGTGAAAATTTCCGAAACAACATCATCAAACTGGGCATTACGAGCATTTCCGCGGAAAGTAAGACCAATCCCGGGGGGTATAGTGTAGCGCCACAATCATTGGAACAATTTGAAATTTCCGATGAACGGCCCACCCAAACCATAGCCGATGTCATAAGGAAGCAAGGCTATGAACCCGTTTTTAAGGATTGGGAGGCATTTCAGAAGTAAGTGATTCCGTTAATCAATAATCGCTTTGAGGTATCTTGACTGCGGATGATGGCGTAATCTTGTTCTCTAAGTTAAGAATATGGTCCGCATTTTGTCCATCATCAGAAGGGTTATCAACAGTATTTCCTTTCTTACCTTTTGCATTGCCTTCGCCTTTGGTCTACTGGCCGTGCTTTTGGTCGCTTTTAATCCAGATTTCTTGGATGATTACCCCTCCTTGGCAATCTCGGATGTGGAGAGCATCAAATTCATTTTATCCTTCACTATTGGTGGTATTTTCACCTTGACCATTTTTAGCTATACCATGGTGATGGACGTCCTCAATAGAAGTATTAGCAACTATTCGCCCCGATTGATTCCGTTGATCCTTCGTGAAAAACACCATCAAATAATATTGGGCGTCACTAGTGGAACTATTGTGTATTGCTTGGTGATGGCGGCCTTTATCTCCAGTGATAATCACGACAAATTTCCTTCCGTTGCGGCTCCATTGGCCATTTTAATGGGAATCATTAGTATACTTTTATTTATCTATTTCATTCACAGCGTTTCCCAAACCATTCACGTGAATTATGTTTTACGCAAATCCTTTCTTAATACAAAAAATAGAATACAGCACTTAATAGATCTTCCTTTTGAAAAAATTAGCGAATCCCGCCCTGAAAGTTTTTGGAAGGAACATATTTGCTTTCCGCAATGTGGCTATTTGAACAGTATCCGTACCAAAAAATTAATATCCCTTTCCGAAAAACACGGAATAGAACTAAAGTTGCTAAAAACTATGGGCAACTTTGTTCTAGAGGGAGAACCGGTATTAGCCGTTTCTAAGGAGGTGAAGGATACTATCAGAAAAGAACTGATGCGTTGTATTAGTATTGACAGGGCGGAAGCCATTGAAGTTATTGAAGTTGGTTACAAGCACTTGGTAGAGGTAGGCGTAAAGGCCAGTTCTCCCGCTGTTAACGACCCGGGAACTGCATTGATGTCCATTGATTATCTCACGCAACTCTTTATACATCGAAAAAACATACAGGAATTTTCAGGAATGAAATCAGCTAAAGGCGGTATCCTCTTTTTTAGCTTGGTACCCATAGAAAAACTTATGGAGTTGTGCTTTGCAGAAATGGAACATTTTATGGCTGAGGATCCGATCCTACAACGGAAATTAGCTTGGAGTAAAAAGGTAGTTTCAGTATAATATTATCTTAATTTAAACAAAATTTAAATTAGAGCTTCAATTAATTTTAGTCTTGCTCGGCCCTGGATATTCCATAACTTGTGATGTATTCAAAGTACACAAAAACAATTATGGAAGGGGTTCTGAGACAAGCTAATATTGGTCTTCATTCATTAAAAGCTTTCGAATTCTTTGTGGAGCATCTAAATGATTGGTGGCCAAAAGAATATTCATGGTCTCAGGAAGCCCTCGAAAAAATCTATATGGAGCCTCGCAGGGGAGGACTTTGTACAGAAATAGGGGCCGATGGATTTAGGTGCGATTGGGGTTGCATAAAACAATATAAACCCGGGGAACTATTGAGTTTTTATTGGCAAATTGGACCGGACCGCGAACCTATTCCGCAAAAGACCAAAGCGAGCCTTGTTACCGTCGAATTTTTCAAGAAAGGAAACCACAGGACCGCTTTGGAACTTAGGCATGAACGTTTTGAAAAATATGGAAGCAAAGCAAAATCATATAGGGATGCTATGAATTCCAGTGCCGGTTGGAAATACATCCTGGAGTGTTATTCTACATATTGTTCCGAAAACTTGGAATAGTATCTTCACTTTTCCATTCTTCTTACCACAATCCCCTAATTCATAAAATTTAATAAAGGTTTATTTTGGATTTCTAAAATCCTGAATTAGATTTGCGCAGTTATTTAAAAAAAGTCTAAATAAATATACCTGATAATATGAAAAAGGTTTTTCTGTCAATTCTGGCTTTTAGCACACTTCTCTTAACCTCTTGTAGCTCTGATGACGAAGGAAATAATATAGACCCAATTGCAGCTACCTGCGATGACGGAATTATGAACGGGGACGAGACCGGTGTAGATTGCGGTGGGGCCAATTGTACGCCTTGTGAAACAGCAGTTGAAGCTCCGGAATCCTATAGTTTTGAAAGGGATGGTGCTTCTACGGTCAACTTTTCTGGTCAGACAACAAGATTATTAATGGGCAATGAGATTCTTGCTGCCTTGTCGGACGAGACTTCCACAGATACTAAAATACAGGCCATGTTTGCCCATGCAGAGGGGGAAATGGATTTTGAGGATGCTGATTTAAACGCTTCGGATAAGAACATTCTGTCCAAAACGGCCGCCTCCAAAGACTATTTTTCAGATAATACGGCAGACCAATCCTTGATCAGAAAGGATTTTACGGACTGGATTTCTGCGCAGGTATCAGAGGTGTTCCCTAATTGGAATACGGCCGCTGCGCCTGGCACTGCAGGACAAATTGCAGATGGGGAATCTACCAGATACGTTAACGCCCAAGGATTGGAATACAACCAAGTCTTTAATAAAGGTCTTATTGGCGCCTTAACAGTTGACCAAGCAATCAACAATTATTTAAGTCCTGAAGTATTGGACGAAGGGCAAAACAGGGCGAACAATGATGCCGGTACCGTTGAGGAAGGTAAAAGCTATACCACCATGGAGCATAAATGGGATGAGGCCTATGGATATGTCTATGGGCAAAATGCCGATGCTACCGATCCAAATGCCGATTTAGGTGCTGACAATTTTTTGAACAAGTATATTGGTAGAGTAGAGGGAGATGATAATTTTGCTGGTATTGCCGATGAAATTTTTCAGGCTTTTAAACTGGGTAGGGCTGCCATAGTTGCACAGGATTATGAGGTTCGTGACGCCCAGGCAGAAATTATAAGACAAAAAATATCAGAAGTAATTGGTATACGAGCCGTTTACTACTTACAACAGGGTAAAAATGCCTTGGCCCAGGAAACTCCTAATTATGGAACTGCCTTTCACGACCTTTCTGAAGGTTATGGATTTATTTACAGCTTACAGTTTACCAGAAAGCCAGGAACTACGGAACCTTATTTCTCTAAAGCCGAAGTGGATGCGTTTTTAATGGATATTTTGGATGATGGCGACAATGGACTTTGGGACGTAGCACCAGCCACTTTGGAAACAATTGCTATTGCTATATCGGAAAGATTTGATTTTAGCATGGAAGAAGCTTCCGAGTAGTATTTTCTGACAACCAATATTTTAGACTAAAAAAAGTGACCTAATTGATAAAATTTAGGGTCACTTTTTCTATTTTTGCGCTTAATTGGAATAAATAAAAATAATTTATGAAGAAGGTATGGATTTCGGCACTGTTGGCAGTCCTTATTTGGGCTTGTAGCTCAGATAGTAGTGAAGATCCTATACAAAAGGGCGAGGAAGAACAACCGGCCCCGGTCAGTTTTGAAAGGAAATCCATGTTGATCAACTGGGCAGATAACATCATCATCCCATCCTATGAATCTTTCAGTTCTAGTTTATCGGAATTGCAGACTAATTTTGAGGTCTTTCAGCAAGAACCAACGGAGTCCAATCTCATTAACTTGCGTGCCGCATGGTTATCTTCCTATAAATCTTGGCAACAAGTTTCCATGTTTGAAATTGGACCTGCCGAATCTGTAGGCCTTAGGCTTCAAATGAATATCTACCCCACGGACGCAGAAAAAATTGAAAGCTTTATTGCAGGTGGGACTTACGACCTTTCCCTTTCTTCCAACAGAGATGCCAAAGGCTTTCCTGCGTTGGACTATTTGATTAACGGATTGGGTGAAAATGACGAAGCCATTGTATCCAAATTCAGTGCTACGGATAAAGATGCCATACTTGCCTATATGGGTGATGTTCTACTTAACATGGGTGATTTAACGGAACAAGTGCTAACCGAATGGAAAAGTGGTTATAAGGATACTTTTGTAAATAATGATGGTGCTAGCGCAACAGCCTCCGTAGACCGTTTTGTAAACGATTATATTTTCTACTACGAAAAATTCCTTAGAGCAGGTAAAATGGGGTTTCCCTTGGGCGTATTTACGGGCAATGTATTACCTGAAAATGTAGAGGCCTATTTTAAGGCCGATGTTTCCAATGAGCTGTTTTTAGCCGGGCTCAACGCCTTTCAGGATTTTTTTAACGGCAAACATTTTGGTAAAAATAGCGAAGGTGAAAGTTTGGCTTCCTATTTGGATAATCTCAATGAACTGAAGGACGGGGAAGACCTTTCTGTCCTTATCAACAATCAGATAAACACTGCAAGGGAAAAGGTAAGAGCGTTAACACCATTTAGGGCCGAAATAGAGAACAACAATCCGCCAACCGCTATGTTCAGTGCCTATGATGAAGTGCAACGTGTAGTTCCGTTGTTAAAGGTTGATATGGTTTCTGCCATGAGCATTAGCATCGATTTTGTGGATGCCGATGGCGATTAACCAATGGACTCCTTTAAAAAGAAATATATTTTTAATGCTATAGAGGCCGCCCCTTTGGCGGTCTTTCGCATTTTCTTTGGGCTGATGATGTTGTGGAGCATCATTCGCTTTGTTAGCTACGGTTGGGTAGAAAAACTCTATATAGAACCTAAATTTTTCTTTTCCTATTATGGCTTCGAGTGGGTACAACCTTTGGGGGTATATACCTACGTAATTTTTGCGGTTTGTGCCATTTCCTCCATTCTTATCGCTCTAGGGTATTACTATAGGTGGGCTACCGTTCTCTTTTTTATCAGTTTTACCTATATCGAATTGATGGATAAGACCACGTATCTTAACCATTATTACTTTACAAGTGTATTGGCCTTTCTCATGATATTCTTGCCTGCCAACGCATATTTTGCCATGGATGCCAAAAGAAATCCACAAATAGCATTTCAAAAAATACCTTCATGGACCGTAAATAGTATTAAGCTTCTATTGGGAATAGTGTATGTATATGCCGGACTCGCCAAATTAAATTCCGATTGGCTTCTAAACGCCATGCCCTTAAAGATTTGGTTGCCCTCAAAATTTGATGTCCCATTTCTGGGAAATTTTATGCATCTGGAGTGGGTTGCCTATCTTTTCAGTTGGTTTGGGGCCATTTATGACCTATCCGTTCCCTTCTTATTGCTGTATAAAAGAACGAGGCCTTACGCTTTTGCCGCAGTTGTTATCTTTCATGTACTTACGGGGGTGCTTTTTCCTATTGGAATGTTCCCTTATATCATGATTGTTTCTACCCTTATTTTCTTTGACGCTAGCCTACACCATAGAATACTTCATTTTTTAAATCGGATTTTAAGACTTGGAAAAGCGTCTTTTGATAACGGTTTAACGAAAATTTCCGCTTCGGGACTACAACAAAAAACAATTATGGTGGGTCTCTGTCTATTTTTTATGCTGCAGCTACTGTTCCCTTTTAGATATCTGGCCTATCCGGGTGAATTATTTTGGACAGAAGAAGGGTATCGCTTTTCTTGGCGGGTAATGCTAATGGAAAAGTCCGGTTATTGCCAATTCAAAATAATGGACAATACTTCTGGAAGATGGTTTTATGTTGACAATTCCGATTTTCTAACGCCCTTTCAGGAAAAACAAATGTCTTTTCAACCCGATTTTATTTTGGAATATGCCCATTTTCTAAAAAGGCATTTTGAAGCAGACGGACATCAAAATGTGTCGGTCTTTGTAGATAGTCAGGTAAGCCTGAACGGTAGGTTGAGCAGACCATTTATAGATCCCAAGGTAGACTTGACAAAAGAAAAAGAATCATTTAATCATAAAAATTGGATACTTCCCCTAAACGATGAAATTTCAGGTTTATAGCACACTTTTATTCTTAATTAGTTGTATTCCCGGATGGGGACAGCTATCCATTTCCGGTAAAGTATTGGATGCTACTGGCGAACCCATTGTCAATGCAGAGGTATATCTTAAAGAACTTCAACTTTTAGAGCAAACGGATGGAGGCGGTTCCTATCAATTTCAAAATTTGACGCAAGGTAGCTATACGCTCATTGTTTTTTCCTTGGAGTACGAAGTTTTTGAGAAAGTTGTAAATGTGGAACGGTCCGCAACCGTTGATATCACTTTAGAGCAATTGCAGGCTGAACAACTTTCCGAAGTAGTCCTCACCCAACGAAGGGAACGTATTTTTGCCTTGAAACAATTGAGAAAGGTAGAAGGAACGGCTATTTATGCTGGCAAAAAAAGTGAGGTCGTACTATTGGAAAATATTACAGGAAACTTGGCAGCTAACAATGCCAGACAAGTGTATAGCCAGGTCGTGGGCCTTAATATCTATGATAATGGCGATGCCGGTCTACAGTTAAATATTGGGGGTAGGGGATTGGACCCCAACCGAACGGCAAACTTTAATACACGCCAGAACGGATATGACATTAGTGCCGATGTTTTAGGATATCCCGAAAGCTATTATACGCCACCCGCCGAGGCTCTTCAGGAAATTCAAGTAGTTAGGGGAGCAGCGTCCCTGCAGTACGGAACCCAATTTGGGGGGCTTATCAATTTCAAGTTCAAAGAGCCACATCCCACCAAAAAAATAGAATTGGTAACTAGACAGACATTGGGCTCCAATAATCTTTTTACCAGTTTTAACAGCTTGGGCGGTACTGTGGGTAAATTAAGTTACTATACCTATTTCAACTACAAAAAGGGGGACGGGTTTAGACCGAATTCCGAATTTGAAAGTGAAAATTTCTTTGCCCATATTGGATATCAGCTTACGGAAAAAACCAAGGTAAGCTTGGAAACTACCTATTTGGGTTATTTGGCACAACAACCTGGCGGACTCACCGATGCCCAATTCTATGACGACCCTACCTTTAGCAATAGGGAACGCAACTGGTTCAAAGTTGACTGGAAACTATATTCCCTGAGATTCGACCATCAGTTGGGGAAGAAAACGGAATTGAGCTTCAATATTTTTGGCCTGGATGCCTCCAGAAAGGCGCTAGGGTTTAGGACCAATAGGGTTTCACAAGCAGATAATCTAGAGGAACCCCGGGAACTTTTGACGGATAATTTTAGCAATTGGGGAGCAGAGGTGCGAATGGTAACACGTTATCAACTTTGGGATAGGGAAGGAGCACTTCTTTTGGGAAGCAAGTATTACGATTCTAACAATGACCAGCGTCAAGGACCGGGGACCAACGCTTCAGATGCCGATTTTACCTATGCCGATGACAGTTACCCAAATTATGAAAGACAATCTGAATTTAGGTTCCCCAATAAAAACATTGCCTTTTTTGGAGAAAATATTTTTAACCTTACCGAACGGTTGAGTTTAACTCCAGGATTTAGGTTTGAACATATAAAAACAGGAAGCGAGGGTACTTATAGGAATATTGTCTTGGACTTGGCCGGAAATCCATTACTGAACCAAGAAATACCGGAAAACAGAATTTTGGAACGTTCCTTTCTTCTTTTGGGATTAGGAGTTACCTATGATTTGGGAAAATCCATTGAATTATACGGTAACATTTCAGAAAATTATCGATCGGTAACCTTCAGTGATATACGAGTTTTGAATCCATCCTATCAATTAGACCCCAATAGTTCGGATGAAAGCGGTTTTACGGCAGATTTGGGAATTAGGGGGCGCTACCAGAATCATCTAACATTTGATGTGAGCGGTTTTGCCTTGCGATATGACAATAGATTGGGAGAAATCCTGCAATCAGCTACAAGAACCGATGCAAATGGCAATGAGATTGAAACGGGAAGTATCGTAAGGTTTAGGGGCAATATTGGAACGGCTCTTATGTACGGACTTGAAAGTTTTGCTGATTGGAATGTACAAGAAACCGTATTCCCTTCCTTGACCAAATCGCGTCTTAATTACTTTGTTAATATGGCTATTACAAAATCTAAATATCTTGCCTCAGAAGAAATAAACGTAGAGGGGAATCAGGTAGAATTTATTCCAGATATCAATTTAAAGACCGGAATCAATTTTGGGTACGGAAACCTTTTGGGAAGTCTTCAATACACCTATATAGACGACCAATTTACGGACGCTACCAATGCCCCTCAGGATGTTACCGATAATCAAAGAGGTATAGAAGGGGTCATCCCGACCTATGATATAATGGACTTTTCCCTTTCTTACACCTATAAAAAATGGAAGTTGGAAGCCGGTATCAATAACGTACTTGACAACAGTTACTTTACACGTAGGGCAACTGGATATCCGGGGCCTGGTATCATTCCGGCCGATCCCAGAACTTTTTATACCACCTTGCAATTAAAACTTTAAAACGAAAAAAGCCGACAGAAAATAAATCCTCTTGTCGGCTTTAATTTTGTTTATTCGGGAGCTGATGTTATTCCTCTTCTTCTGCAGTGGCCAAAACATCGGCCATTTCCAATTTTTCATTCAATTCTAAGGATTCCGGAACGGAATCTTTCAATGCATTGAACTTTTCCAATTTTTCTAATTCTTCCTCTTCACCTGTAAAATAAGGGAACACGTCCATAATGGGACTTTCGGTAATGGCCGGTATGGTATAATCGCCCATGGTATCCTTCATCACTTCCACGGTATGGTCATAAGCTTCCTTTACATCATTGGCCTGTACCAATAAATACTGATTGGTCTTTCGTTCCTTGCCACTCTCTTCATCAAAGGCAATCAGGGAAATTTTTGATTTGAACCACCGGTCTGTATTCTCAAAAGGATGAATCTCCGCATAATTGGCCACCTTAATATTGGTAATTTTAATTTCTTCAGTTTCTGCCAAGTAGGCCTGCATTTCTTCGGTAATCCTACTTTCTGCTTCCGTATAGGAAATGGCGTCTACCAAAAAGGGTTCTGTTTTTACCTTAAGCGTTCCGGAAGCCTCGTCCAGTTTTCTATATTTTACTTTGCATTCGTACCAAGTTGCACTCATAATCTTTGTTTTTGGGCTGCCAAAGATAGGAGGAAGCATAGGGCTCAACAGACAAAAATTAGAAATAGATATTCACAATTTCCATCCTAAAATTACTCACGCCTGATTTTGAGATCATTACCTTTTAAAGTAGTTCCTGTTCCTCAAGTGTTTCTTTTAAATCGTCATGATTATCCCAAAAACAGTTTTCAATTTCCTGCAATACCTGTTCATATTCCGGATGCGAAGTAAGGGAATCCATTACCGGGTCTAGTCTCATAAAAAGTATGATCCAATATTGAAAATGGTCCTTAGTGGCAAACTTTTTGTATTGCTCAATGGCCTTATCCAACTGTCCTTCATACACCAATTTTACGGCCATGCTTGCTGGTTGATAAATAGATTCGTCCCTTTCACAATAGGCGGCATAGGATTCAAATAATTTTTTCGCCTCTGCTTCCTGCCCCATTTCCTTGTAGACCCAACTGATCTTTATATCCTCGTGAGGATAAATTTTAAGTCCGTTTGTAACTCTAAATTCATGAAAACGCTTGTAGTAGTGATACGCACTATCATATTTTCTTTGGAAATAATACAGTTTTGCAGTTTCCTGAAGAAGGTCTAATCGCATGGTATCCTTCATCAATTCCCTTTTTATGGAAGTTAGGGTCTTTTCAAGGTCTTTATGTTGGGCATATTGGATATATGCTTTTAAATAAGGTGTATATTCATTTGCTGGATTCTGCTGCAAGGATAAATTGGCAAACTCAAGAGCTTCCTCAATAAAACCTGATTGTGCCAAGGCATTACTAAGATTGAGATAAATATAACTTTTGGCAATGGAATCATTGGCGGCAATATCCAATTGAATTCCTTTAAGTGCGTTTTCCAAATATTTTCCTGTATTGGGTATATAACCGGAATAAAGAGCCGATAGCAACTGTACTACAGAAGAAGAATTGGGATTATATTCCAAGGCTTTCTGCAAATGGGGCACGGCCAATCGATAATCTCCCGTATGCTGATAATACAAGGCTTTGGCGATGAGGCTTTCTGTAAGCTTGGAATCATACAGCAGTGCTTTGTCCGCATTGTTATTAATTTGCTCCGTATACTGTTTTTCCCTTTTATGTTGATCCAAATAAAAATAGGCAATGGCCAAATTTGCATAGGCCAAAGCAAATTGCGAATCTTCTTCCAAGGCCTTTTTATAAAGAGGAATAGCCGCCTCCAAACCCGCTTTGCTACTTTTACTTACTTGCTCTTGGGCCTGTAAAAAGTAATCATAGGCAACTAGGTTTTCGGTAGGTTTTTTATCAATTCGGGCTATTTCCAAGGGGGTGACCTTCGCCTTAATGGCATCCGCTATTTTTTTGGCAACTTCATTCTGTAAGGCAAAAATATCCTCGAGCTCGTGCGTATACTGTTCTCCCCAAATTCTGGAATCCGTAGTGGCATCTATCAGTTGAATATTCAATAGCACTTGGTTACCCATTTTTTGACCACTACCTTCCACCACATAGCTCACGTTCAATTCTTTGGCAATTTCACCAATGTTCTGCTGTGTATTTCGATATTTTTCTACGGATGTTCTACTGATAACCCGTAAATCCTCAATTTTTTGGAGGTTGCCTAACGATGCCTCCATTAATCCGTTAACAAAATAGAGGTTGCTAGCGTCGTTACTTTCATTTTTGAAAGGCAGTACCGCAATGGATTTTTCAACTTCAGAGATTAAAGGTATCTGAGAATCCTCCGTATTTCCTCTTGAATAAAAGAAATAGATGACACCGAAGAATATGGGAATACCGGCCATTAAAAGCCATTTATTTTTCTTTAATGAAGAAGGTTGATGAACTATTTCTTTGGATGTTGATAGTAGTTCGGTTGTTCCTTTTCCAACCTCACCGGGAGGATAGCCATATAATTCCCTAAAGCACTTAATAAAATAGGAACTACTGCCAAATCCCACTTGGTAGGATACCTCGGAGACGGTAAGTTCCGATTCCTTAAGCAGCTCCATAGCTTCCTCCAACCTTGTTTTTCGTATAAACTGGCTAGCCGAAAGTGCGGTATGCTTTTTACATTTTCTAAGAAGATTGGACCGGCTCATGTGCATGGCTTCGGCCAATTCAGAAACCCCAAAGTTCTCATTGGACAAATGCTCTAGGATTATTGCCTTTGCCTGTTCGGTAAATTTTAGCCCTGTCGGTTGGTCTTGCATGCTGGTTATTTGCTAGTTGGGGGCATCATTACAGCAAATATAAACCATTCCTTTTCTTCATAAAAATGCGGGTCTTGCCGCATAATTTATATGCCTGCGCCATAATTTATAAAGGCTCCGCAGGGCTTATATACTTGGCATCATAGCTAATTGGTGCTGCATCACCGTTTGCGGCACCTTTGTTCTGTAAAATTAATCGTAAAACATTTTAAAAATTTAATTATGAGAAATCCCGTAAACAAACCCGCAAAACAATTTAGTTATGTACTCTTGATCATTGCTGTTTTTATGGCTGCTTGTGGAGAGTCCAATGTAAAGACCAAAAACCAAGAAACAGCTCAGAAAGTGCTTCAGACCCCGGACATGCCTCTTATTCAAGCGGTAGTTACCGGTAATTTGGAAGTTGTTCGCCAACATATAGAAGCAGGTACGGATCTTAACGAGAAGGATGCCTTAAGCGGAGCGACCCCTTTAATGTCTTCCATTACGTTTGACCATCTCGAAATTTCATCCGCCTTGGTAGACGCCGGAGCCGATTTAGAAATAACCAACAATGATGGGTCTACCGCCCTGCACGTAGCCGCATTTTTTGGTAGGGTAGAGGCCGTACAACTGCTATTGGATGCCAAGGCCGATAAGACCGTTAAAAATAATTACGGCGCCACGGCAAGGGAAAGTGTATTGGTACCATTTGAGGATATGAAACCCATTTACGAAATGATGCAACTGCAGTTGGGTTCTCTAGGACTTCAATTGGATATGACCGAACTGGAAAAAACACGTCCTGTCATCGCCATCATGTTACAATAATCACGCACTTAAAAAACAACGAATTATGAAAGCTGCCAGACATTACGATATAGACGCCCTTAGGGTCCTAACCATAGCCTTGCTATTGATTTACCATATTGCCATTGTGTTTCAACCATGGGCCTTGTTCGTGGGCTTCATTAAAAGTGACGTTTCTTGGGAAAGTCTTTGGGTACCCATGAGTTTATTGAATGTTTGGCGAATTCCCATTCTATTTTTTGTCTCCGGTATGGGGGTGTATTTCGCCATGCGCAAACGCTCTTGGAAAACCCTGATAGGGGAGCGCGTGCAACGGATCTTGATTCCCTTTCTGTTCGGGATTTTTGCCATTGCTCCCTTACATATCTTTGTGTTTCAGAAATTTTATGAGCAATCCCTTACTTATTATGCCCATATGGGGCACTTATGGTTCTTAGGAAACATTTTTGTCTATGTCGCGTGCTTTCTGCCTATTTTCTATGTTCTTAAGAGGAGGGAAGGAGGCACTTTTAAAAGGAGGGTGGTTCAATTGATGTCACAACCGGTAGGACCCTTGGTCATTGCCCTATTATTTATGTTGGAAGCATTACTTGTAAAACCTCAGATCTATTCACTTTACGCCCAAACCTGGCACGGATTCTTTTTAGGGGCATTGGCTTTTTTCTTTGGATATCTTTTAATGTATTGTGGACCTACCTTCTGGAAAACGGTAGGGAAATGGAAGTGGATGTATCTTTTGTTGGGCCTTGTATTGTTTACCCTTCGGTATGTATATTATCAGCTTGAAGCCCCGGGCTATTTGATGGCATTAGAGTCTATCAACTGGATTTTTGGGGTATTTGGATTGTGCCACCAATTTTTAAACAAGCCAAGTAAACTATTGTCATATGCAAGCGAAGCCGCCTATCCCGTTTATATTATTCATATGGTGGTGTTGTACCTAGGTTGCCTTTGGATTTTGCCCTTACCAGTTCCGGTATACCTACAGTTTGTCCTATTGGTCGTCATTACTTTTGGGGGGTGCTACGCTATCTATGAATTTTTGATAAAAAGAATATGGTTTTTAAGACCGCTATTTGGGCTTAAATTAGACCGAAAACAGGGACTGAAATCTACAAAAATCATTTCGCAAAACAGCTAATGTTTGATAAGGGCATTCTCCTAGAATGCCCTTTTATTTTTAGGTACTCTTGCGATTTACTTTTTGGATTAGGACAATAATCGCTATGACACCCAGAATTACCATAAGGGCAAAGGCTCCAATTCCCATTACTTTCCCTACACCAAAACCAATATTTCCGGCAGTAGACCACATATTTTCATTGATAAAAATTAAATAGCCCAATTTTTGGTCAAGCTTTAACATGTCCTGATAATAACTTTTAAAATCGGATGCCGGTACATGATCATCCTGATTTTTATAATAGTAATCCAATGTTATTTTACGGGCACTTCTATCATACTGCGAAGAAAAATCATAGTAGAAATAATCCGAATTTATGGTGGCCGATTCCGGTTGAACATCCAACAACTGGGGAATATGTACCTCCACATGTTGCTTTCTGGACATAGGATGAAGTAGGGCATAGGGCGATTGCCTTTCCAATTGTGTTGGTAAGACCAAGGCATCGGTTAACAAAGTTGGGAAAATGGCCAAGTTGAGCTGACCTTCATTTTCTACGGATGGCCTCCAAATAGAATCTATTTGGTAACGTTCCAAAAGGTGTATTTCGTTTTTGACGGAATCATCTACAAAAACAGGGGCATCAAGAGCCGTTACTTGTCCATATTTTTCCGTGTAATATCTTAGAAACTCCTTTTCAATTAATTCCTTATTGTTGTTCTTTAGAATGGATCGCATAAAATCGGCCTCGCCTTCCAAATAAATAGAACGGATTTCCAGTTCAGCCCCTTTGTTAGTCTCCTCCAAAGTAAATGTATTGAAAACCTCTACCAAGTTATTGGCAAAGGAGGTAATGGTATCCAAACTTTGAAGTTGCTTATCCAATACCAATCCATAGCGGTAATTGGGCATGTAAATTTTGTCATAGGTACCACCCTGATCAGTTAAAGTAGCATCATACCAAAGTATATTCTCCTTGCCATCTATCACTTTAACGATACAATGGTCAAAGACCTTGGAAGAGGGAGGGAGGTTGATCAATTCCTTTCCAAGGGCAGAGTTGACCAGTACGGGATAGGCTTCTATACCCATAGCGTTCAACATGGTTACCAATAAAACACTCTTATCCTTACAATCACCAAAACGTTGCTCTAATACTTTGTTGGGCGCATTGGGTTTGTATCCGCCAATACCGGAATGAAGGCCCAAATACCGTACTTCATTTTGCACAAAGGAAAGGGCTGCTTTTATACGCTTGCCTTCCGAAGTATGGGTATTTTTAATATTTTCAATAATCTCTAATAGTTCCCCGCTAGCCGTTTCCTGAATTTGAAACACATTAACGCCCCAATCGATTACCTCAGACCAGGTATTGTATTCACTAACGATGACCATTTCATTTTGTATGAACCAACTTGGCATCTGCTCTTCCATCATTAAGGCCGGAACATCTTCTTGCGCCCAGGTATAACGGTGTATACCATTAGATTGTGAATGCGATACTTCTAAGCTGGTATTAATAGTTTGGTGATGAAGCGGTTTTTTTGAAAAGATATGTACCGAAATAGCATCTATAAATGAGGTGGAATTAAGAACAAAACTACTGGAAAACTTTCCTTTTTGAATAGGATTGAACCCTTTGATACTATAGCTGTATTCCACCAAATCATTGAGGCGCACATCTGGAATGTTCACAAAGGCCGAAATAGTACCGTCATAAATAAAATTTTCGGCATTGGTCTCCATCCGGGCGGTCTGTATGTCCCTTTGGGACAATTTGTTGATTTCTTTCCCGTTGCGGATTACCTTAATCGAGTGGAAGCTTAATTTCTGGTACGTAGGGTCATAATTGGCGGAAATGGTAGAAACATTTTGAATTCCACTGTATTCCACTACTTTAGAAACTCCTTTTACGAAGCTTTCCTCCAAATCTACATGTACTTGTTCTGTGTACAATAACAGCTGAACGCCCCCGTCTACGCCATTTTCCGGTAAGTTGTTGTCCAATTTATAATTTTCTTGAACCACCCATGACGGTTCTTTGGTAATGGATACCTGACCAAAAAGAAAAGTTGCCGAAAATAGCGAAAGAACAAAGGAGACAGAAAACTTCATATTTCAAACGTTTTAGTAAAAGGGGTACTGTAGGAATTTTTAGTAAAGCAAAAGAAGAATCTTTAGATGTCCTTACAAAACACTTTAGACCAACTGTGAAAGAATTGGGATATAAACCTATGGCTGCAAGAGCGACCACAATAATACGGGACTTCATTAATAGAAGTAGAATCAATTATTTGTTTTACAACTAACCGTTGATATAACCGTAGTTGAAGACATCCAATACTATTCTCTGGACAACCCATAAAAAAACGGGCGATGTTACATCGCCCGTTTTTGTTTCTTATTGGTAGAAGTTGTAATGATTAATCGGCGTTGGAGCCAATGTTGGCATAGGCAACAATCACGTCAAGATCTTCATCAGAGGAAGAAATGCTAACGTGCCCGTTGAACTTGAGCAATCCATCAAAATCGATGGCTGTACCGTTATCTAAGGAATTGAAAGGTATTTTTGAATAATGTGGAACAGGTTGTCAAATATTCTATTTGACATAATATAAATTATAGTTCAAATATATGGTGTGCAGTTTCCGTATAGCTGTGCTATTTTGTATAATTGTAGATATGATTGCCTTTAGGCTCATATTGTCAACAATTATGTAAAAGGAAACCAACTCGTCATTCTCAAACTAGGTTTTTCCAGTCCTAAACTATACTTACTTTATTAATTGGTGTTGCGAGGTACAATTTATGGGTAACAATAATTTGCTCCCGATAACCATCGGGATAAAATAGCCGCTCGCTCCCGATACCTATCGGGACTCGATTGCTTTTTAAAAAGTAAATGCTTTTCCAGCCGCATCATCTCGCAGCTTCATAAAATTGATTCTCAATCAATTTTATTCACTCGTATTTTAAACACAATTTGCCAACGCTTGGCCAGCGCCATTAAAAGCTCAGCTTTTCGTATTTATAGAAACCTTTGGTTTAATTGGAAATATAGAGAAGAAAAATTTCAAGGGCTTTTCGTCAGCTTGTCGCAAAAGCTTAAAATTTCTCTACGAGTAAATTTCTAAGCACTTGCTCACACACTCCCCTGATTTGAATTCTCTTTTTGAAACCCATAACATTATGTCAAATAGAATTTCCACATTGTAACGAGCAAAGTTTTCATTTATCTTTTTTTCTTGATAAAAAAAGAAACAAAAAAATCAAGGCTTACAGATAATTTTAGAAACAATGTACGGCTCAGTCGCTATATTCTAGAAAGCATTCCAACTCTTAAGACCGCTTTGAACTACTTGAAGGATTATTTGGTCAACAAGCTGTATTGCGAACCCTCTAGAATATGGCCGCTCCCTCGCCTATTGTTTTGCTAAAATTCTCTTAGGCCCAGAACCTATTTAACAAAATTCTTAGGTAACATTCTTAATTTCTCAACTTTTAATATCCCAAGTTTTATATCTTCTTTTCGTCCAGATTGAAAACTTGTAAACCCAGGTCTTGCTTCCATTTTTCTTGATGGATGATGATAGGCAGACAAAATTCCTGTTATCAAAAATTGTAAACCCATATGGCATTCTTCTTCTGAAGCATGATTGAAACCCACGTATTTTGCGCTTTTATCAAATTCCTTTTCGTCATCGTCATTAGGCCTTCGTTTAAATATTGTAAACTCGTCAAGACAGATTATTTGCCCAATGCATTGATCAAAAGTTAGTGCTTTATGTGTGTCAACTATTCTTTGATAAACCCATTTGCAACGTTCTTCAAAGCTCTTCTTAATTTTTATTTTATTTGAAAAAGAGACGATACTAGTCGATGGGCCTCTTACAATTTTCTTATCTCTGTTTTTAAAAACACATAGCTGCGCTGCATCAACTAAATTTTGTAATTCCTTATTTAACTGATTCTCATAAAGATTTTTCTTTACAGAAATAATACTAATAACTCCCTCAGGCGGAACGATTACAAATTCTTCAAAACGTTCGTATATAGGGTAATTCGTTGAATCATATACAATTATGTCTATTTGAGTTGAATGTTGGTCTTCCTCTACTTGCCTTCTTTCTCTATCATGATCTCCAACTTTTACAGCTGGACGAATAATAAAACCTGATAAGGCCTCAAGTTCCTTGGGTAAATGCTTATTTAAAAAAGCCCTTATCAAACTTTCAATATGTCTTCCTTCCTCACCTGTATGAGCCGCACCACTATTATTTTCTGAAGGAATTAAGCTTTCAATATTTCTATATGTCGACAATAAAGATCTACACTCATTATTAAAAAAGTCCCTTATTCTTTGACCCTTGTTTGATAAACCCTTGTTTGACATACATTATAAATCATTTATTTCTTTTTCTATTAACCTATACCTATCCTTAACACCTTCTCCCATATAAAAATCCAATAAATCCTTCTTGTCAAGGACACCTTCTTTTAAAAATTTAGTTAAGTACTCTTGGTTAAAATTCATAAGGAGGATACTCTTTTCTAATTGTTTTAAAATGGCTTTGTTGTTTTCAATATTGCCTTCTACTAAACGCTTAATACTAGTTATTTCATTAATATCCTTGATAATTCTGTTTATAATCAAAGCCAACAGATTTTTGTCCAAATCCACATCTTTAGCATTCATTGCTATATCACGTGCCAGCATATAAGCTATTGCGAGATTAGAATAATCTCCTCTTTGAGAATCTACGATTGCAACGAATCCAATTGATTGAATAAACCCGACATTATCAAACACTTTTAAAATGCTATTATCAATTAGTGAGATGTCAAATACGATGATGCTGACCTTAGAATTTCTATTTGCATCTGATTCTATAAGTTGACTCCATGCAGTATCATATTTTCTAGTGAAAATATCTTTATTTTCAATTTCACCAAGTTTTATGCTCTTGTCGAATTTGCACTCAATAGTAATACGTAAATCAGATTCTCCATTTATTTTACAAATGATATCACCAGTTTTATTTCTAGGCAGAGCGCCTGATTCACTTCCAGTTAAGAAAGCTAAGTCCTTTAGTTTTTTTTCTTTAAAGTAATTTTTCAAAAATTCTGCTATATCTTCTTCGGCAAGGGATCCTTTGATTGTCGTTTTGTAGAAAAGCTCTTTTTTCATATCAAAAATTATTTTCAAGCTTTCTAATTCTGTTCCTAACTCATTACTTGTTTTTGAAAGAAACGCCGAAATCCTATCCTCCATTAGCGCTAAAACTCCTATGTATAAGGCTCTGAATAGCTTATCTTCTCGATCAGTTACTGGTAGTTTATCAAAAAAATTGAAGACAACTTGATTGTCTATTTCAAAATCTTTGACTTCAACTCTTTTGAGTTTTTGATTTATATTAATCTTTGGCATTAATTTTATCCTATTTTTTGTTGTCTGTAGTTTTTATAAATATTTTGATTAGCATAACTACCCTTAGAATCTGCTGCATAGAGGCCATCAAATTCATATTGGGGGACATCATAGTACTCATAAATTCCACCTTTATTAAATTCAATTCTTAATACTGCATTTTCCTCATCATACCCAATCGCTTTAATATTTGATGAGCTTACTGGTATCATTTCCATATCTTATTTTTTATTTATTGGTTTTTGTTCTCTTATGGCAGTAACAACTTGCTTGTAATTCTCTTTAGAAGGTTTAAACTCTTTCTTCCAAGATTTAACTACTTCAGGGTCATTGCTCGAAGGTCTTGGTTCAACAAGTTTAACTCTGACTCTTGATGGTATGTTTATTGCCTCGCCCACTACAATAGCCTCCCCTATTCTTAAGGAAGGTAATAATTCTATAAGACTATTCATGTTGTTTGGAGCAGAAGATTGTACAGTTCCCTTATCACCACTATTTGTAAGTCTCAAGGCAACGAACGTACCAACTTGCGCCAGAATTGTTTCAGAAATCTCAGATGGTCTCTGTGTAATTACCATCGCACCAATTCCAAATTTTCTTCCCTCCTTAAATATTTTTTCTACCGCCTTTCTCGCATATCCATAAACATGGGCGCTTCTTTCAGTTCTTGGCAAATATGAATGTGCTTCTTCATAAACCATGAGTAGTGGGCGATTCCTTCCTGTGTATTCTTCAAATCTACCCCAGTACATGGAATCATATAAAAATCGACTTATTAAACCTACTGAAATGTCGATTAACTCAAATGGTATTCCTTTTAAATCTAAAATAGTTAATCTATTTTCATTTTCAACCCAACTTCTCAATAGGTGATCAATATCATTTGGGCTTGAAGAATCATAATAATCTGTAGGGTTGAACATAAAGCCATACCTACTGTCCTTTAGTCGTGAATATATCTTACCAATATAGGGATACATAGTTTGCTTTTTCGATTTATATGGAGCAGTATTATTTGGCGAATGCGGTTCAAATTTCGCAGGTTTCAATTGACTTGCATCACCTTTATCTAAAAGCATTTCATTAGCTTTAGTATGATCACTGGCATGATTATAAGTAGCATTTAACTCCCTGTCAAAATCAAACCATAACTTCTTAATGTCAAAGGGTATTGGCGAGTCAGCCGTGATATAATCAAGGTCAACTTTGCCAGATTTCAACTTACTCGCATTCAACCTCTTTAGTTCAATAATTTTAGCTCTTAATTGTTTGTCTTCCGGTTTTTCTTGTCCCTCTTTTCTTCCTACAAGAAAGAATGAAAGTTCATCAAAAGTCATTGTCCAAAACGGGATATTCAAAGGGCTTTTTTTGTCATTGATTCTAAATACCTGCGCAGCACCTTTGAATGCGGATGAATATTCACCATGAGTATCAATAAGAACTAATCTAGAGCCTTTGTAGTCATTCAGTACTCTTTTAATTATATAAGCAACAGTATTAGATTTTCCACTCCCTGTTGAGCCGAGAACCGCTGAATGCCTTAAAATTAGATTATGAGTGTCGACATAAACCGATAAATTATCAGAAGATGAATGTTTTCCAATTTCAATAAATCCCTCAGATTTACCACCATAAATTAGTTTTAAATCCTCTTCCGTAACTAGATGAACTTGGTCATTTATTGTTGGAAAAGTTCCAACCCCTTTTTCAAATTTTTCATTACCTAGTTTCTCTCCAATAAGTTGTACTTGTAAAAACCTAGAACCATAATTTGGCTCATTTGGCAATACCTCTATGTTCGAGGGAGTATTGCTAACTGAAGAAACAAGCCCATATAATGTCAAGCTTCCTATTGGAAATTTCACAAATGTCCCAATCTGACCAATCCTATATAATCTACCCTCTATAATCGGCGCCGCCGAAGGAATTTCCTTGGCAATTTCAACTTCTACATTCCCGCTGTTCACGTTGATTACTTTTCCTAAATAAGTTATATCCTTACTCATCATGAATCGGTAGTTTTATCTTTCATACCAGAACAAAAAATTAGGAACTCCACTAATTGATTAAAATCACCAAGAGTGATGTTACCTTTAGTTTTTTCCCAGAATGGTTCCAATAGTTCTTCCATTTTACCTATTTTCCATTTTCCATATGTTCCAGAAATAGATGCGGCACTGGGCCCTAGTAGAGTAAGATTTGGGAAATTTTTACCTTCCTTAACTATTTTATCTAATGGGTCGTCTGTATAGAAAAAAGCAATTATTTGAATTCTATTGTTTTGATTTAATGCGTTGAAAATAACTTCATTAAGATGTTCATCTGAAAAAGAATACCCACTAATTATGAAAATGCCCTCTCCCTCAATTAGGAAGGATTTTAATCTATCAAAGTAGCTTATAAACGGTTGTTTTCTTGAAGATTCATATTTATCTTTTGAAGGATAAATAACTAATTCAGCATTCGGAAATTTTTCCTTCGCCCCAGAAGTCAAACGTACGACTCTGTGAGATTTTCCATCTTTATTTTCTTTCCAAAACCAACCAAGTGACCCGTGAAGTTTCCAAAGTCTAATCCAGGATATAGGTGGGCTGTCATATTTAGAACTACTTTCCAAACTTTCAGAAGCAAAAAAAGGTTCGTTAGCACCAATAAAACCATCATAAAATGGAATCAATAAACTTTCGGCAGACTTTTCCAGTACTAAATCGTAATTGGTTGTAAAAAGTTCTTTTGGGTAATCACGGGATAACCAGTTTAACCATCCCACGAATCTCTTGACAACATTTATATCAGCTTTTGATTCTTCATCTGAAATAATGTCATAAATAATATTACATATTTTTTTATCCAGCTTTTTGGCGTCTTCACCACTAACTTTTTCGAAGGATTTGGATTTAGAATCAGCTGTAATTTGCCTAATCAACCTTATTTGATTTAAGATTGCCTCTATATGTTGACTGTCAGCATCCAAGCCCTTTTTGATAATTAGAAATTTTTCTTTTTCAGGAGTCTTTAATTGCTTTTCAATTTTAGTCGTAAGCTCAGCAATATCTGAGATTCCAATAGCCTTAGAAGTCCCAGCACCAAATAAAAACCCAAGTCTTTTTGAATACGAAAGTTGATTTCTGATCTCGGATAACTCCCTAAGTGGGTCATGTTTATGTTCTATGGCCATATTAATTTCTTTATGGATTTATTTATTCATTATGGATAACTAGTATAGGGACTTTAGAAAAAAAGGTAGAGGGACTATAAATATATCAAACTTTAACAAGTAATCAATTACGGAAGTTCGATAGATACTTAAAACTTGTAGTAAAATACCATTCCATACACATTATGCTTCCCTCCTCCCGATAGCTATCTGAACGTGTCGTGTAAAATATTCCATCTCTATTTACTTTTTTCTAGTGGATTTACTAGGTTTTAAAGAAGGTTTGTTGCTGGGTGTACTTTTGTTGTCTCTTCTTCTTTTGTCAAGCGTGCCATCTTTCTTTTTTGGTTTGGGCCCGGGTTTAATAGCTTTAATTTCCATTATAATCGTGTTTATTAATTACCTATACTTCACTAAAAGTAATGGAAGTTGCCTGTCGTATTTTATGGAAAACCGTAATCAAAAAGGATTTTCAAATAATTTGTACAGTCTACCTTTGGTTTCGGAACTGCTTATTACGCGAAATATCATAATTTATGCGGCACTGTGAAAAAGCCCGGTGGGCCTTTTTAGATTGATGGCGAGTGTTTTGCACTTAGTAAAAGTTATAAAAGCCACCCTTATTACGTGGTATTATATGCCACTTGTAAATAGCCTTATCCGCGACCACGGTAGTTGGATGCTAAAAGTAATTTTCTACAAAAATTGCCATTTATACACAATTATTGACCGTGCAAACATAAGTTTCTGGTACAAAAAGGCTCCATACCTATTTTTATATCAAGCGTCGACCTTAGTTTTAAATTTTTAATTAATCCGAACCGATTTCATCGTTCGTGATTCGGGCAAAATACCAACACTTATTTGGCCCGATACTTCTCTTTATAGGACACCGCCCCCAAGCCCTACGGGATACACAGCTTGATTCGGTTCTCTAAATTATTTGAATCATGAAAAAATTTCGTGTCAAAAATCTCACGGTCGCTATTGACAGTGCTGATTTACAAAAATGTGGAAAGTTCTTTAGTAATCCCATTTGTGTGTTCACGGCAGGTTGCGGAGTTACCTTTTGCGACGGCATTACCGTACATTGCCTTACAGGATCTGTCAATTGCGGACCTAAATTAACATTGCACTGCGGTATTTCCAGAGATTGTATCATTAGTCGAGGGGGGTGCGGACTTAACTATTCCACCTTGCCGCCTACCGAATTCACCAACCTGATCAAGGTTCGGGAAGACATTACAGAAAAGCTTGAACTCATCGAGGTTCTACAGGCAGACTTAAACGTGGCCATCAAACAATTGGATGAGTCAAAGGCAGAGCTGACCGAAGTGGCAATGCCCAATACGCTTGCCGAGGCCAAAGAGGTGAAGAGCCAGATTGAAGGGGCTCTCAAAGAGGTGAACGCGCGAATCGAGAAACTGAAATAATTCTTGTTTTGCGAGACCTGATTTACAAAACGGCCTCAACAGCAAAGGTCGTGACATACGAACATGAAATCGCTTCCACCGTTTCTGAAAATGAAAAGCGGAGGTTGCTAGACGGCTATGGCTATGTGTTTCATCAAAACCAAGAGAGCCCAGCGTTGGAAATCGATAAAAACTGTGCCCTGCTGCTCTTTTCAATGATGGAACCAGGCCCCCTGCCCTCTTTTATAAGAAACGATTATGACCTTCTGTTTTGGCCGATACTAATGGATTTGATTTCAGGCTCTTATTTGTCAGTATTTTTGGATTCCGATTTCGTGACCGGTCCGCCGGCCACGAAACGGATTCAAGAATTGTACGGTCCCCTCCATTCCCAAGTTCAAGAACTGTCAGAGCTTGCCATCAAAAGGGCGGCCTTAATGAAATTAGCTACGCCCGAAGCCTATTTTAATTATCTCTATGCCTACAATACCTGTCCTGCGAATCCTTATGAAAAAATAGCTCCAGAAGAAGAATGGAACTATTTGACCGAAGGGGGGAAATCGCTTGAAAAATGGAACTCCCATACGGACTCCCCGGCATGGTATTATTTTGCCCATCCAGACCAAAAAAACGTGGTGGAGCGAAAGACCCACAAATTGTATATCAGTCCCAAACCAAAATATGTACCCCTCATTCTACGAGAGACGGCCAACGCCCTTCAAGCCATAAAAGGTAGCTCGTTCAAAGTCGGAAAGGACTTAAACGGCCGATTGAGACCCGATAAATGTGTCGCCTATTTTACTTGCGAAGATACCTTGCTCCAAACGGCGGAAAAGCTATTCAATAACCTTCAAGGCGTAGAGGCTCAAGGGGTCCCTTTTACCGTTGCCTATGATAGTGACGGACTATTATCTTGGGGCAGAGATGTGTACCCCGAGCAAGGGGAACAGCAAAGTTGGCGCCAATGGATGGTCAACAAAGTAGTAGAAACCTTGGGAGACGAAAATGTGCGTTCACCCGCTACCGCTTATACAAAGACCTGTAACGCCTTCGAGCGTTCCGGAATAGACCCATTAACCTTTAAACCTAATGCCACATGGATACAAGCCCAGCAACCCCAATAGCCATCAGGGGCACCTATTATTTGCCCGAGGATGTTTTGTTGACGCCCGTCTCAAAACTACCCGAACAAGTGAGAAAAACCCTAAATGCCGACAATCGTGAAGATATTGCCATTACCAGAACGTTCACACGCGGCAGTACGAAAATTGTAGATTCAGAACTGGCAGCATTGCTCTCGGAATTTACAAACGGAAGCACTATTCCCTATGCCATTGCCCGGTATTGTCAGAAATCAAAGGATGAGCCCAAGCAATTACTGGAAGCTGCCCTACCGGTACTCATGGAAATGATATCCAGCTCCATTCTCACCTCTGAGGATGCCAGCGAAACTAAACCGGAATTTCTATATCAACCAGGGGATTGTATTGGTGGATACCGTATCATAAAACAACTACAGGTTTTTCAAGAAAGTGAAGTCTATAAGGTTGTTAATGAACAAAATGAGCCCTTTGCGTTAAAAATTGCCCGGTCGAACCAAGCATCTTATAGTGCTTTACTCGAGAATGAACGAGATGTACTGAATCATCTACATCCGCAGAGGAGCGCTGAGAAAACCACTTTTTCAGCTTATCATAAGGATTGTTTGTGGATGGTATCTGAATGGGCCCATGGCAGTGATATTACGAAGGTGGCCTATACTTACCGAGCATCGGGCGCACGCCATAAATTACTACGTCTCATCCGGAACTTGATTCAGGCCTATGCCAAAATCCATCAGCAGAATATTGTACATGGCGACGTACACCCGGGCAATGTATTGGTACTGCGTAACGATGAGGTTCGAATTATCGATTTTGGTCATGCACGACATATCAAAGATACTGGCGAACCACATCGTGAAAAACGTGGGGGAGTCGCCTATTTTTTCGAACCGGAATACGCCGAAAAGGCGTTAGCAGGAAAGACACCGCCCCCCGCCACTAGAAAATCGGAACAATTTGCCATCGCCAGTTTGATCTATGTTTTGGCGACGGGCCATTACTATGATGATTTTGATTTGGAACGGGAAGCTATGTTTACTGCCATTGCAAATCCGCAACCCCAACCTTTCAGCCACTATGGTTGCCCATCATGGCCGGAATTGGAAAGGTTGCTTGAAAAGGCACTTTCGAAAGATCCCAAAGACAGATTTTTCAATGTAGAGGCCATGCTAGCTGCCTTACCCGTCGTTGTGGACAATGAAGAAAAATTTGATGATATAGAAGTATATGCCAAACAAGTGATATCGGATTTGAGTCCTGAAAATGAAATTTTCGGTAACGGGCTGCATTCCGGGCCCACCTGCTCCATCAATGGCGGTGCGGGCGGCATTGCCTATGCCCTGCTCCGGTTGTCCTACGTAAACGATCATCCGGATTTGCTGGCACAGTCCGAACTGTGGCTACAAAAAGCCATCTCACATCAAAAAAGTCATGATGCCTTTGGGAATCCCAAACATGAAGAACAGCGGCAGATGGTGGGGCCCACTTCTATACATCATACCGAAGTAGGACTCCAATGGCTTTCCTGTCTTTTAGGATTCGTAAAAAACCAGCGGGAACCGGCACATCATCAATGTGAGTCGTTCCTATCCGCTATCTTGGAAGAAAGTGAAGCATTAGACACCACACTCGGTAAACTAAGCGTTGTACTGGCCTTATCGGAACTTTGGCATCATTCCGATGCTAAAATACAAACAAAAATAAAGGAAAGTGGTAATGCGATTCTCTCCGAAGTATGGAAAAACGGAGCCTGTTTACAATCGGTAGGAGACGATTTCTCAGTTTTCAATTATGGCTTCGCCCACGGCTGGTCTGGCGTACTTTATACCTCCTTGCAATTGCATATGCTTACAGGTTACAAGCTTCCAGAGCATTTTCTGGACCGATGTGATGAACTAGTATCGAAAATGGAATATAAGGGTCGTGGCAAATCTTACCCCTGGATATCTTCCGATGGAACTTCCATGGGGTCGATGGCTGGATGGTGCAACGGTCCTACCGGCACCCTATTTCTCTTCGCCCTTCTTTATGAACATTTCGGCTTGCATGTCTATCAACAGACCGTTGAAGACCTAGCTTGGGAAATTTGGGACGATCTTAGTAAAGGTATCGACCTCTGTTGTGGAGCGGCAGGTAAAATTTTCGCTCTCCTAAAGGCGGCCGAAGTGCTATCGGACCAAGTTTGGCGAGACCGTGCTCGAATGGTCGCGAAAATTGCCATTACTAACGGACAAGATCTTGATTCGGAAGCGCATCCAACATACAGTCTGTTCAAAGGGCAATTAGGCCTCTCGCTCGCCTGCCAGGCCATCGTTCATTACCCAAAAATAACTATGCCGATGATGGGGTGTGTTTAATCTAAAAATGTTTATCCAATAGTAAAACGCTAAAAATCATCTACCCTAACAAATGGATTTGAAGTTAGTTACAAATTCAAAGTCTTTACAATTCCCTCAACTTTATATTCCGGAACTTGGATTCAAAATACCAGTTCTGTAGGGCAATCTTCCCTTTGGTAGTTTTTCCAAAATGGGGGCGGTCCTTAAAATTGGAATTGGCAACCAATTGTGACCATTCTGGAGAATTGAAGTCCGCCTCGGCGGTCTTCTTTCCATTTAAATAAAACGCAATCTTGCCGTCTTGCTGTACAATTTTGGTCTGGTTCCACTGCCCCACCGGTTTGGCTTCCACTTCCGTTAGTTGCGGTGCAAGCCCCCAAAGGCATCCGGGTCTTTTAAGAGGTGTTTTGGTATCCATATGGGCAGGCTCCAACAATTGGTATTCCGGTCCGGTTTCATAGGTGGCCTTAAATTGGGGCGTCTCCTGTACATTCACAAAAACCCCACCATTGCCCCTCAGGGCCATTTGCCATTCAAAAACCAGTTCGTAGTTTTCAAATTCCGAATCGGTGACCAAGTCCCCAAAAACTTTACTTTCATCCGTAGCATCGCAGAAAATATACCCGTCCCGTACTTCCCAAGCAGAATACTGGGTAGAATCCGGTTGATTGAAAAGATGCCAGCCGTTAAGGGTTTCCCCATCAAAAAGCAACTTCCAACCCTGCTCCTTTTCAATATCCAATAATTGGTTGTGCACCTTGTTTTTAAGGGCCAGTTCCTTGGAACGCTTTAATTCAAACTTCTTTTTTTCCTCCTCCTTACAGGAAATGGTTATCAATAAGCAAAATAAAAGGATAAAGGAGAAATTTCGTAACATATAATTTGTTTTGGTGGTTTGGTTTAGAGGTCCATAAACGGGAATAAGACCAAAAATTCCCTAAAGATATTAAGTTTTTAAAAACGGACAGTTTACACACTAGATTTTAGAAGGACCCTATTTTTATCAAATCAGGTTCACTTTTTAGCCAAATGAATACCTAAATCTAAACGGCATACTCTATTTTTGACCAAAATAAAAAATATGGCCTCCGGTTTTTTCGCAATTTTAGATGATGTAGCAACGCTGTTGGATGACGTTGCCTCCATGAGTAAAATAGCCACCAAGAAAACCGCAGGCATCTTGGGAGATGACTTGGCGGTAAATGCGGAAAAGGCTTCCGGGTTTGTGTCCAAACGGGAAATACCGGTACTTTGGGCCATTACCAAGGGTTCCTTGCTCAATAAAATTATCATTCTGCCCGTAGCTTTTTTACTCAGTGCCTTTTTACCGGTAGCGGTCACTATTATTCTGGTGCTTGGCGGACTCTATCTTGCGTATGAAGGTGCCGAAAAAATTTATGAATACTTTGTTCCTCACGGCCCCAAGGAAGTGCACGTGCAGGCTGAAGCTCCCTCCAAGGAAGATGTTCTGGAACTAGAAAAAGAGAAAATTAAATCGGCCATTCTTACGGATTTTATCCTTTCGGTAGAAATCGTCATCATTGCTTTGGGTACCGTTATTCAGGAACCGTTGGTCAATCAGATTATGGTGGTATCCGTGGTGGCCTTACTGGCAACGGTCGGGGTCTATGGTATTGTAGCCCTCATTGTACGCATGGACGAGTTTGGGGTACGGCTCATCAACCTCAACGAGGAAGATAACAGCTTCTCCGATAAGGTGGGACGTTTTTTTGTAAATGCACTTCCCGTGGTAATCAAAGGCTTGGGAATCATTGGTACCATTGCCCTCTTATTGGTTTCCGGCGGAATCTTTTCCCATAATGTACCGTTTCTACACCACCTGTTTCCTTCGTTACCGGCCATGTTAGTAGAATTTCTATTGGGCCTTGTTATAGGTTTCATAGTACTGTTCATCGTTTTGGGAGTGAAAAAAATCTTTAAGAAGTAAGTTTACCCACTAGGAATCCTTGCGTAGCTTTGAAATAACCTTGCCCACTTGATTTTCTTCAAACATGGCTATAAAGTTAAGGGCATATCCGATGAATTTTGATTTTGGGTCCTTGATAAACATACCCAATTGCAGCACCGCCCTATCCATTTCCTTAATGGCACTTATTTGATGGTTGCTACCCATGCCCCAAAGCAAATTGGCATGGGCCCACGAAAATTCCCTAGCTTTCTCCAGACTAAAATTGATGATTTTTTCATCGGTATTCTTTCCAAGAACATCCAATACGAACAACAATGGCGAAACCTTGCTCAATCGGTCCTGCATTTCGTTCACCATAGCCCCCAAAATGGCGTTCACCTTCATAAAATCGCTTTCGATCAGGCTTATTTGGGTATCCTTCATCACTGTAGTTGCCGTCAAAGCTAAATCAAGATTGATGTGTACATTGACTCCCAGTAACAAATGTTGTAAGATGGTCAGCGATTCCGTTTTACTATTGAAAACGTAATCCCACGCCAAGCCAATTTCGGTATGGTTCGTATGCGCATTGTAAGCATCAAGATAGTAGTTGGCAAAGGCTACGTCAAAGATTTCCATCCGCTCATTATCTTCAAAATTTCCCAACTGCACTTCTTTCAATATTTCGGCAGTCACCCTTCGGTATAAATAGGCAAAATAACCTGTACGATCATTCGTAGCAATGGAACGGTCAATGATACCGTCCAATTGCTCAAGTACTTGCTGTATGGTGGAGGGCCGGCCGATAGTTTTTGGTTTTTTGTTGAAATGAAATTCCTGTAAGATATTTCGGATTGAAATCTCTTCCTAAAGTACACATTAAATTGATGTAAAATCACCTGTTACGAAGGTAAACTTTCTGCTAGAGGTTTATAAAGCGTTTTTTAGGCCCATCAACTAAATTCATCTGTTTATCTTCGCGCCCATTATGTGGATGTATCTTGGGCTTCTGGCAGCCTTATTTTTGGGAATACACAATCTGTGTAAAAAACATGCGGTTCAAAACAACGAAACCTATACGGTACTTCTAGGAACCTTGGTAGCCGGATTTTTAATATTGTTACCGGTATTTTTAGGATCTTGGTACCTGCCTGAAACCATGAAGGAGTGGCATTTGTTCGTACAGCCACTCACTCCTTCCGCTCACGGCTTTATCTTGATCAAGTCCGCCATTATGGCTGCCTCTTGGGTACTTGCCTACCAAGCCTTAAAACATTTGCCCATAACCATTGTAACGCCCATACGGTCCGCAGGTCCGTTCTTTACCTTTATAGGTGCCTTACTTATTTATCAGGAGCGACCCAACGTTGCTCAATGGACCGGCTTCTTTCTGATAATAATTTCGGTTTTTCTTTATTCCCGAATCGGAAAGAAAGAGGGTATCCATTTTAAAAGCAATAAATGGATCTATGCGATTGTAGCGGCTACTTTTTTGGGTGCAAGCAGCGGGTTATACGACAAGTTTTTGATACAAAACCTGGCCCTCACCCCTTCTACCCTGCAATTTTGGTTCTGTACCTATACCATGTTGATTATTCTGGTCATTGTCCTCTATAAAAGAAGGAAAAGCGAAGCGGTACGCCAAGGCTTTACTTGGCGATGGTCCATTCCCTTGGTGGGTATTCTATTGCAATTGGCGGACTATTTCTATTTTAGGGCCCTACAGGACCCGGAAGCTTTGATAATGTTACTTTCGGCCATTAAAAGAAGTCAGATTTTAATAGCCGTTCTTTTGGGTGGGATTCTTTTTAAGGAACAGAACAAGCGCAAGAAATTGGTTCCCCTTTTCGGGATTTTAGCAGGCGTATTTTTAATTCTTTACAGTTGATCCACTAAGCTTCTTTGGCCACCACTTCTTTTGGTAGGCTAAAATAGAAGGTGGTTCCCTTACCCTCCTCACTTTCCAACCAGATTGTACCTTGGTAATAATTGACTATTTTTTTTACGATGGATAGACCAATCCCAGAAGAGCTTGCCGTATTGTCCAGTTTTGTAAATATCTTGAAAATGCGGTTAAAGTAGATGGGGTTGATGCCCCTACCGTTGTCCTCCACAAAAAATTCATAGGCATCTGACTTCTCGGTATACCCTACCGCTACCCTACTCTCTTCTTTATCACAATATTTAAGGGCATTCTGTACCAGATTTTGAAACAACTGTTTAAAACGCCATGTGTTTCCGTACAGTTTGGGAAGGTCTTTATGAATGTGGATATCCACCCCATCCGGAACCATGGTGGTTTGAAGAATTTCTGTCATAAGCTGATTGGTATCTACCCAACTGTTTTCGGACTCCATAAGGCCCACGGTGGAATAATCCAGAATGCCCTTGATGAGACTATCCATTTTTTCCACATGGTACAGCACTTGGTCCATGGTTTGTTTCTGGTCTGCATCTAATCGTTCTTTATAATCTTCCAAAAACCATCCGATCAAGGTATGGATACCGATCAAAGGAGCCTTTAAATCATGGGAGACCATATGGGCATAGTCGTTCAAAGCTTCATTTTGCTTGGATAGATGCTGAAGCAGTTCTTCCTTTTTTGCTTCTTGTTCCTTTATTTTTTCCTCCTGCTCCTTACGTTGAATGACATTTACGAGCATATTGGCATAAACAAAGAGAATCTCTTTCTCGTTGTCATTGTACTTATTGATCTTTCGAACAGAATCAAAACCTATAAACCCAATAAGTTCATTGTTCTTGATTTTTGGAATGGTAATGAGGCTTTTTATTCCTTGAGGTTCTAGAATGGCCCGTAACCCATGTTCGCCATCCTCCGGAAGTTCGCTTACATCTTCAACAAAAAAGGCCTTTCCAGCTCGGTGGGCTTCCAACCACTGGGGTATAAAATCTACAGGTACGTTCTGTAGATTTTCAATTTCCGGGGTAATCCCTTCTGAACACCACTCGTATGTATTGGAGGTAGTATTGTTTTCTAGATCATATGAAAAAATATAACTCCTATCAGATTCCACAAACTCCCCAATCTGTTTAAGGGAACGATTAATGAGCTCGTCTATATCCGTTAAATCCGAATTGATATAAGTGGTAGAAATACTGATCAATAATTCCTGAAAACGCACTTGGCGTTCTATGATCTGGTCTTTTTCTAGCTGAGATAAGGTTGAATTCTTCATATAGCTACGTAAAGATTTTTAACCAATTCAATTTACCACTAATTCTCCATTAAAAAAGCCTGTAGTTCTCATTTTGGAGAAATACAGGCTTTTTTACTTATTACAATTCCCTAAAAGCAGGAAAAATGAACTTTCTTATTTTTTCATATTGACAAAACCAACCGGAGATAATAACGTCTCCATGCTACCAATATGTATACCGTCTCCAGGTGCAGTTCCCTTGGCGGCTACCCCTGGGGTCCCTTTGGGCAAATCATAGGATTCACCAACAGAGGCCGATCCATATCCAAGGTCTTTCATGGACCCGGCAGTAATACGACTTAAAGGATTTTCTCCCAAATTAAGGAAACCGGTCATCAGCTCATTGTTCAAAGCTGCTTCATCCCAATGTCCTAAAGCGGTACCCGGTCCAAAATCACCTTCAACAGGCAATTCTAAAGTTCCTCCTTCCGCATTCCAGAAGACATTGGCTTTCTTACCTAAGAAGTAAGGGTTGCTATCAGGACCGCCACGCAAAGTTCTATCAAAACCAAAGGGAGCTACGTTCCAAAGGGTTCCAATACCTAAAACGTGTCCCATCTCATGAACGATAACTTCCTCGAACAAATCCAATTCTTCCAAGAAATCCAAATCGTCCACATCAAAGAACATCACCCCTGAAAGGGTAAGAAAATCATCCGTACGAACAAATTGTGGGCCAGCCTGTCCCAAAACCTGACCAGGACCATCAATAGGAGCTAATGCTACTTCAATAATAATATCGTCAACCACTCCCTCGTCTACAAGCGGTGGAAAACCTGCAAAAGCGGAGGGCAACGTACCTGTAAAAGAAGGTTCGTCCTTAATAATGATACGCTCCCAGCGGGCTGCTGCAGCTTCAAAAACTTCTACCTGCCTTTCTGTTGGAGGCAATAAATATTTAAGTGTAATGTTAAAGCGACCCCTATCCACGCCAGGTGCCTCCGTAGTTTTTAGGGCATCCGTTCCAAGATCATCAATGATAATGGGGTCTGCAGGTGCCGATTTTAGGGCGAAAACAAGGTCTTCCTTAGTCTCCACACTTGAGACCTCTGGACTGTCAGTTTCTAGTGATACACTTTCCTGCGTACAGGAACTAAGAACGGCTGCACCAATAAAGCAAGTGCAAGCCAAAAACCGACTTGATTTAAGAAATGAGTTTTTCATATAATGTTACTGTGTTAAGAGTTAGAGACCGAAAAAAGAATTTCAGTCCTTTATTATTCTGTTAAACTTAACACAATAAACATGCAAATGCAACATTTTTTTAACATTTAAGGATTTAATAATAACCCGTTAAATATTTAAAAATGAAGCAATACCAATAAGGCTTTATTTATAAAAAAGATGGATTTAAGAAACCCCAATACTCCGTTGCGTTTTTACATCCGAAAGATAAGCCACTACCCTTTGGGCAAATTCTCGAAAGCGCCGTAGATGTTTAGAAAGTAGAAGAGCACTTTGTGAACTTACATCTACTTGGTTCCGTAAGTCTGCCAATATCGCTTCATTGTCATTTTCAAGTTCTCTAGCGTCACTTTTAAGTTCCAGAAATTGTTGAAATTGTAAGGGTGTTTTTGGTTCACTAAGATAAGAGACCAATTTATCGTTACATTGTTTGATATCGCGCTGGTTGCGGTCCAAACGCCTTAATTGAACATGTCTATCCTTAATGCAAGAAGATTCTAAAGTGAATTCATTATTAGTAGTCATAAGTTACCCCCGTTACTTGATTGATACTGCAAAATTACACTTCAAAATATCATATTTCTTACAAAGCTGAAGGATTTAACCCAAATTTCACATCAATTTTACCAATGTGCTCAATACAGTCGGTATATATTAATAACAACTTAAAAAAGAGGAGGTTATATTACATAGTTGGAACCTTGGTGGCTGAGCATTTCATAAGATATTCCTCCACATGAGATTGCAATTGTCTAAAAGTACTCAACTGTTTCTTTGCCTGGGCCACATAGGCGCTGTGCGGTATTTTTTCGCCCTTGAGAGCCGTAATTACCTCTTTATTGTTTCTATTACAAAGATCCATAGCCTTACGGAGCTGGTTGAGACGTTCAAATAGCGTATAGGTATTGGGTTCTGAGCGGTACGAATTAAGCTGTACCCGTAATTGTAGGAGATTGCGCTGATCTCGTTCCAAACGAAGTAATAAAGCGTCCTTGCTTTCCGATTCCCAGTTGAGGTAGCGATTTTGTTTAAATTTTTCCATAGCGTTCAAGATTTAGAGTTGAAATTTGTAGGATTTTAACAAGGGAACTTCTTAAAGTTACAAAAAATACGACTACAACGTTGTAGTTAGATACCTTAAATTCAGAGTTTAACATATTATAACATTCCTACATTTTAGCTGTGGCAATAAATTTCTTGTTTGAACACTCCTAGCCATTATACTGTACCTAATTTGCAGTATGGAAATAAATTTTGAATACGACAATGTAACTGCTAGTGACCGATTGGAAGAATTGGCCACCGATAAAATCAATAAACTTTTTGAACGGTATGACTTTCTTATACGCGCCGATGTATTCTTTAAACAGGAGAATACCTCAAGTCCGGAAACAGGGTTAATTTGCAACATACGCTTAAGCGCGCCGGGGCCCCGACTTTTTGCGGAAGCCAGTAACGAAAATTTTGAAGCCTCCATACGGGAATCCGTATCCGATTTGGAAAGACAATTAAAAAAACGGAAAGTAAAATTGAAAAGCCACTAAATTATGGATGATATGAGTGTAATTAGCACAGATGAAAATTTACTCACCTTGGTATACAGCTCAAAGTCGCACTTGGGAAAGCAGGTGTTGGGCTACGTTCAGGGCGCAGGTGATGACCTGAGGAGCATTGATATTGCGGAAACAAAGCTTGGTCATGCCATGTGGGTAACCTTGGCAGATGGTGTCGGGAAGAATCTTGGTGAACTTTTCAGTTTGGACAACACAGAAACACCGGATATTGAGGATAGTGATTCTTTTGAAACGGATGATTGGTTAAAATTGATAGACAACAATCCTGAATTGTTACAAAACCCCATAGCAATTAAAGGCAAGACTTTTAAACAAGTCACTAGCCGCTCAGAGGTTTTACAGTTCTTTGACGTAGATTCTGCAGGGTTGGAAAAGAAAAATATGGGAGAAGATCCTACAACGTCATCTACCACTAAGGGAGAATCCTTTATCTAGTATAAAAACAAACACCACCTAAATAAAAAAGCCACCTCTAGAGGTGGCTTTTTCGTGTGTTGGTTATTCCTCATCCTCAAACTCCAGTTTGGCCATGGTTTTGGACAAACGGCTGGAATAAGGTTGGTCTATAATATCTTGAAGCAAGCGTTCCCTTTTTCTTTCGGATATATCCAAGGTATCCACAATGGTACGGGTTTGTTCCATTTCGGCCACTCTATTCTCTTTCAGTTGAATGCGCTCTTGAGGGGTTAAGATCATTTCCGGCTCAAAGCGTTCCATGACCGTATACTTGGTTACCTCATGCTTTTTCTTATCACTTTCCTGTGCCTGCAAGGCAGCAGTACTGGCAGTACATGCCAAAACTAGGCACATACCCTTAAAAAATAATTTTCTCATAGGGGTTTTCATATAGTCTCTAGAGCTAATTTATCAATAGCTCTTTTCCATCGTATTTTTGCTGGGTGAACTGCAAAACAAATCGATAAACCGACCAATTATTCTTCTATCTTTGGATAAATCATCGATTCAATGATACGTTCTCTCGTTTTCCTTTTCTTTCTATTCGGCTGTCAGCCATCCCTTTGGTGCCAACAAATAAGTGTGCAATCTGCCGAAATTACATTTCACTTCACCTCAAAGGATGTAGAGGGAAGTATTGGAGGTTTCAACTCCAGTTCAATGATCGATTTGGGAAATCTTACCGAAAGTAAATTTTCAGGCTCCGTGCAGGTCGAAACCCTAAAAACAGGTAATTTCTTGAGGGATTGGTCGCTTAAAGGCGGAAAATATTTTGATGCCGATGCCTATCCTTCCATTCTTTTTAAAAGTACCAAAATTTCTGGAACTACAGATGGTACCTTTCAAGTGACCGGTAATCTAACCCTCAAAGGAACAACAAAACCGATTACCTTCACGTTTTCCCGTAAAGATAATCGGCTTATAGGTTTAACATCCTTGTTTACTTCAGACTTCGGCATTCATATAAAGGATGAACGGGAAGAAAATGAAGTGGATGTAACCATTGTTCTCAATTTCTAGGACATCTGCAAAAGTGAACGCATTTCTTGCTCATCCGTACTAACTCCATACAGTTTTTCGTCCACTTCCATCGCATTGGTGGCTCCCAAATCCCCTACATATAGAGGAACGAATCCAATATCGGAAATTAATTGTTCCGTTACCTTCCTACTTTTGGCATCCTGGGCGGCAAAAGGTACCGCCATTGGATTGGCTTCATCAAAGGCCCTGTTCTTTAAATCTTTGTGGTGAATGGTATTGAAAGCCTTTGCGGTAACGGCCGTATTGAATTTTAAAGCTGTATACTCAGATGCATTACGGTTGTTGTCCCTAACTTCTTGGGCAACCTCTCCATCCCTTTCAGGATAGGGATTGGTAGCATCAATGATCACTTTATTGCCATACTCCCCAGCAAAAACTTCTGCGGTTTCGTTTATGGCCTTAAATGGTGTCGCCAAAAGGTAAACATCCGCATTGGCCTCAAAGGCTTCCGCCACACTTACCGCCTTAGCATTCTTTCCGCTTTCGCGTACCATATCATTCAATTCATTGGGATGTCTGGAACTAAACAGGACTTTATGACCTGCCTTGGACCAATGTTTGCCCAAGGTTCCTCCAATTTTTCCACTTCCTATAATTCCAATTTTCATTTTGTTCTCTCTTTTAAGATTAATTAATTTCTGTCTTACGCCATTTCAGTTTTCAAAGCTACTTCAGCCTCGCCCCTTGCCGGGTAATCATTTTTGGTGACGTAGTCAATCATGTTAAGAATATCATCAAAACCCGGTCTCGCAAAAGGCATGGTTTGTATAGACGCGGCATAAAGGGTGTTATCCGGTTTTACAAAGAAAAGCCCCGGCTCGGTAAATTGATCCGGTTCTTTGTCACTAATTCCGTTGGAAACGTACAGTCCCCACTCCCTTGCCTGACTGATTGTAAGTCCGTAGGCCAATGGCAACTCTGGAATATCCCACTTTTCGGCTGTTTTTTTCGCTAGCTCTTCGGTATTGCTACTAATAGCCACCACATTAACGCCGCGTTCGCTGAACTCGTCCAACCTGCCGGCCAATTCTTCAAGCTGCTTCTTACAAACAGGGCAATGAATTCCCCTGTAAAAGACCATCATCGTAAAGCTTTCGCTTTCTTGGGCCTGTAAGCTCCAACGTGTTCCATTGATCAAATTCAGTTCTATTTGAGGTACTTCTTTTCTTGGTAATAACATATGTTTTAATTTTTATTTTAGTGATTTAAGGTATCTACAACCACCGCTATGGGTTGAATTTCATTTCGTACCTTTCTATATCTTCTTAATTGCGGTTTTGTAAGGATGTTCGACATTTCTGCACGTTGTTGACGGGCCAGTTCTGATAATAATGCCATTTTATCCTCCATGGTCATATTCGCTTTTTGAATTTTGTTCTCCCTTATGAGAAACTCCTCTAGCTTTTGCTGAAATTGCAAAATTTGCTTACCGTCCATAACCAATTCAGGTTGGTACGCTTGCGTGAGCGTCTTTGCCCATGTTTCGCTGCTTTTGTTCCCCTCCTGAAAATAGGTGTCCTGACCACGTAAACTAGTAACCAGTCCGAAACCGGATATCATCAATGCCCAAAATGTTGAATTCCTTTTCATCTTTTATTCTTTTGCGTTCCAATTATTCTCAAAGGCAAAATCATTCTGTGGAATCCGTTCCCGCTCACTCTGTTCCTGTTCTTGAAGGTCTTCCGGAAGTTTTTCCTGCTCTCCCCCAAAATATCCAATGGCGACGGCCGTAGAAAAATGATAGCCTTCAGGTACGTCAAATACTTCTTGCGCTTTTTTCCAGTCAAAGCCAGCCATATGGTGCATCGCTATTCCTTTATACTGTGCCTGTACGGTCATATTTCCCATGGCGAGACCCAAATCGTGGAGGGCATGAAAGTTGTCTTTACCGTCCGGCGTCTTCTCCTTGTAGGCAGTCAACATGAGTACGGGTGCATTGTCTGCCCAACTCTGATTGAATTCATCTAGGCAATCGTAAATCTTATCGTAGCCCTCTTCGCCCTTAAAGCCATAAATAAACCTCCATGGTTGCCAATTGTTGCAACTTGCTGCCCACCTAGCGGCTTCAAACAATTGTTTCATATCCTGTTTTCCTATGGGTTCTTCAGAAAATACCCTAGGACTATATCGTTGCTTTAATAGCGCATAGATTTCATGCTCATGATTGGCAATTTTATCCAATGCTATCTGTTCATATTCTGTCATAGCTAAATTTGTTTTAAATAATTATGTTCAATATAGCTCTGAATGAACAGGTCGCTTAACGCTACACATTCATTTTTTGATGTTAAAGCATTCCTACTTTTTGCGTCTATCTAGAATCTATTTGCATCAACTTAAATATGGATTTTAATTAACTTCGCGGCTTAAAATTCAAGTGTATGTGGGTATGGATTTTGTTTATTGCATTGGTCATGGTCTTTTTGGCATTGGACCTTGGTGTCTTTAATAAGAACGACCATGTAATCAAGAGTAAGGAAGCCGGAATATGGACGGCCGTGTGGGTTTCGGTCGCTCTTGGTTTTAGCGGGGTCATTTATTGGCTCTTTTCAAGCGGAATGGTAGAAAACCCTACAAACCTTACCCCCAATAATGCTGTTTTAAAGTATGTAACGGGTTACCTCATAGAATTATCCCTTAGTATTGACAACGTTTTTGTCATTGCTGTCATTTTTACCTCTTTTAACATACCGCCTTTATATCAACACAGAGTATTGTTTTGGGGTATTCTAGGAGCCATTATTTTTAGGGGACTAATGATTGTCTTTGGAGTGGCCTTGATATCAAAATTCGAATGGATTATCTATGTATTTGGGGTCTTTTTACTTTATACCGCCTATAAGATGCTCAAATCCGATGATAGCGAATTTGACCCAAAAAAATCATGGATTTTTAGGCAGGTTAAAAAGGTATTTCCTGTTACGCATCAAATTCAAGGACACGATTTTTTTGTAAAAAGAATGGGCGTGCGGGCGGCAACCCCACTTTTTATGGCTCTTATTGTAATTGAGCTGACCGATGTTCTTTTTGCCTTGGATAGTATTCCGGCAATTTTGGCCATTACGGCCGACCCATTTATCGTTTTCAGTTCCAATATCTTGGCAATTTTAGGTCTGCGTTCCATGTATTTCCTTATCTCGAGAATGCTGGAGAAATTCAGGTACATCAACTATAGTTTGGTAGTTATACTTGCCTTTGTAGGGCTTAAGATGTTATTCTCCCACAACATTGAGTTACCGGAATGGGTTTCCCTTACCGTTATCACCGTTTCTTTGTTAGCGGGAATAATCGCTTCCTTGGTCATTCCTCAAAAAGAGGATGAGGAAGTAATTTCAACAGAAGAGTAAGCTTTTAAGCAACCTTTTTAAATAGAGCCTGATAAATTTTAGCAACTGCCCAATTTCCTGCAGGAAAATACAAAGCGAAGAAAAGCGCCATTCCCAAGGAAAAATTTCGGATACCAAAAAACTGGTCCAATAAGTTATTGGGATAGGCATACGAGGTTTGCAAGCCATAACCTGCAAACTCCAAAAGTCCCATAGCTATAAGTCCGTACGCATACTGCATATGGAAGGGTAAACCTCTCAATAAGAGCGAAATTGGCACCATATATAAAAGATAACAGGTTATGACTTGCCACCAATAGGTGAATTGGGCAATCTCTACCGTGGCACCAAACCAGTTCATGGTGAGTCCCCACAAAAAATATAGCACACAATAAATTATAAGAAGTCGAGGATCTACTTGCAATTTGGCTTTTGCCCAGTGTAAAAATTCCTTCATGGATCAGGCCAATTTGGTATTGATTATCTGAATAGCATCTTCTACGGTCTGCATTTTTTCCATGTCTTCGTTTTCTAGCATAATATCAAATTCGTCCTCAACATCGAGAACTATATCTACTAAGTTGGCGGAATTAATATTCAGGTCGTTTATAAAGTGACTGTTCAATTCAATATCGTTAACCGAAACGTCTTCAGGTAGATAGGTTTTTATGATTTTTATTAATTTATCGTATTTAGTATGTTCATCCATTTACCAGTAATTTTAACACGTTCTAAAAATAGCACAAGCATTTACATCGCCAAAGCCGAAGCTTGCTTTTGCTAAAACTTGAAAATCCGTGTTCATTGATTTATGTGGTACACAGTCACTAGAAATGATTTTAACTATTTCCGGATGCAAATCTTCACAATTGAGATTTCCGAAAACCATTTGCTCCTTTAATTGCAAAATACAAGCTACCAGCTCAATACTTCCGGCTGCGGAAAGGCAATGGCCAAAATGCCCTTTAAACGAATTGATCCGAGGAAAATCACCCCCTTTTCGCTTGAGGGCCCTACTCCAATTTTCAATTTCCAAAGCATCCTTGGAGGTCGCCGTTAAATGTCCATTGACGATATCTACCTCTGAGGCCTGTACCTTACTATTTTCCAATGCCGACAGAATGCACCGCTGTACCGATTCACTATTAGGAGCGGTCATGGTACCTCCACCTCTTTGACCTCCACTATTGATATTACCGCCTAAAACTTCCGCATAAATGTTTGCTCCCCTTGCCTTGGCACTATCCAAGGATTCCAAAACCAAGGCACCTGCCCCGCTTCCAGGAACAAACCCTTGCGCCGAAGCACTCATAGGCCTGCTGGCACTTTCCGGCCGGTCATTAAAGTTTCTCGGAAGAATACGCATGGCATCAAAGCCGCCCCAGACGTAAGGTCCGCTATCACTGCAGCTCCCAACTAACATTCGTTCCGCTTGTCCGTTTTTAATCCGATCAAAACCCATCAATAAAGACTCCGTACCCGTAGTACATGCCGAAGAATTGGTAGTTACTTGATTACCGCACCCAATTTTACCCCCCAAGTAGGCACTCACACCGCTGGCCATGGTCTGAATAACCGTGGTGCTTCCCAAACGACGAACGTTACCTTCATCCACTAGGTTCATGGCTTCATTGAACTTGTCGACCCCTAGGGTGCCGGAACCGAAAACAATACCGCTATGCCAATCCGGATCATCTTCTGCTGCTAGCGGTAACGCGGCGTCCTTCCAAGCATCCAAACCGGCCATTACACCATATATGATTCCTGTGGCCTTGAGACCTCGTTGTTCCAAGGATGTAAAATGAGAACGAAGTTGTTCTTGAGAAATTTGCGGAGCCCCCGCTACCTGACATCCAAAATTTAGTTCTTCCAGTTCAGCAAAATGCCTAATCCCACTTACACCCATTTGCATGGATCGGTAAAAAGATTTTAGTCCCACTCCATTAGGAGCGCATACTCCCAGACCCGTAACCACCACTCTACTACCCATTAGAATCTACTTTAAGCATTCCTGCAATTTGTCCACGACAAACTATTTGATTATCAGAATTATACATTTTAACTTCGCACTTCAATTTATGAAATCGAAAATAGCGTTTTCGCGATACCACTTTTACTTTCTCTCCAGGTAAAACAGGTGTTAAAAACTCCATTTCACTACTGCTCATACCAATTTTAAAGGAGGATTTACTCTCTAACTCCTGTTCTTTGCCCAGCAAAAATAACCCCAAGGAAACTACACCAATCTGTGCGCAACATTCCGTAAGAATGACCCCCGGGGTCACTGGATAGTTTTTAAAATGCCCTTGGTAAAAAAAAGAATCCTCTGGAAATGTATATTCACCTTCCACTCCTTCCTCACTCACATGTATCAGTTTATCCACGAATAAGAAGGGCTTGGAATATGGAAGTTGCTTAATTAGATGCTGCCAGTTCATAGAGGAGAATTTATCGTAGACTTTCGCCCCCGTCCACCTTGATTACAGTGCCCGTTATCCATTGGGCCTCCGGGGTAGTTAAAAGATATACCACATTGGCCACATCCTCAGGGGAAGTTAGCCGACCATGGGGATTTCTTTGCAGCGCATTTTCCTTAATACGTTCATGGCCAGGTATCATTTTAAAGGATTTGGTTTCGGTAGCACCTGCCTGAATACAGTTCACCTTTAATCCTAAAGCAGCAAACTCCAACGCCATATTTCTTGTTAAAGACTCCAAGGTGGCCTTTGCCGCCGAAACGGCCGCATAGCCTTTCCACGCCCTTGTATTTCCTTCGCTGGTAAAGGAGATGATTCGCGCATCGCTTGAAAATAAATCTTCCTTAATCAAATCCTTTGTCCAATCATACAAACTAAGCGCCATGGCATTAAGGGTTATATGGAAATCTACATTCTCCAGTTCTTTTTCAGTTTGGGAGTTCATCGGTTTTAAATTTCCTTTGGCAATGCTATGAACCAATACTTTTAATTTTTCTTGGGCCCCTAATTTTGTTTTGATTTCCTTCAAAACCTGTTGACGTTTATTCGTTTTTACCAGATCCATATTGTACGAAACCAAATCCACGCCACTTGAAGTAATTTCTTGGAAATTAGATTTAACCTCTTCTAAATCAACTCTCCTATCTCTATGAATAATAAAAATGGAATATCCGTTCGCGGCCAGTTTTTTTGCCGTAGCCAAGCCCAATCCACTACTACCACCTAGAATAAGTGCCCATTGTTTTTTTGTTAGGTTCTCCATGATTTATGTGGCATTTACCATTCCAACAATATTCTTTGCCCCGAGAATCCCGGACCAAAACTCAGCATGAACCCTTGCTCCCCTTGTTTCAAATTGCGCTGCATAAAACGCTCCAATACGTAAAGCACCGTGGCACTACTCATATTACCAAATTGCCGTAAAACCTCTTTCGTATCGTCCACATTTTTGTCCATTTCACCAAATAGTTGTTCTACGGTCTGCACTATTTTCTTTCCTCCCGGATGAAAAATAAAGTGATTTACTTTTTTGATATCAGACCCGAATTTCTCCAAAAACGGATGGATGATTTTTGGAAAGTGTTCTTGGATAACATTGGGCACTTCAATATCCAATACCATTTTTAATCCGCCATTGGTGAGATCAAAGCCCATCATTTGAGTGGCGTTTTCAAAATGGTACATTTCAGCCCCCAGAATTTTGGGCCCGGAGGCTTTTTCTTCCGAGGACAACAAAACACATGCCGCCCCATCCCCAAAAATAGCGGCACTTACCATATTGGCCATAGAAAAATCATTCAGCTGAAAAGTTGCCGTCGGACTTTCTACCGCTACCACTGCAACACGTTTTCCAGGGTTTGATTTAAGAAAGTTATAGGCATATATCATACCCGACACCCCTGCCGCGCAACCCATTTCCGTGACCGGAAGGCGCACCACATCTTGGCGAAGCCCCAACGCTTCAATTAGAAAGGCATCCAAAGAAGGAATCATAATCCCCGTACAGCTAACGGTAATGATATAATCCAAGGAAGAAGCCTCCCATTCTTGTTGAAGCAAGGCTTTTCTAAGTACCTTTTCACCCAGCTTTTTGCTTTCCCGCACGTAAATTGCATTCTTTTCTTCAAAAGAAGTGGCAGTAAACACTTCGTCGGGACTCATGATACTATAACGGGTATCTACCGCTGCACCCTCAAAAATTTTAATCACTTTTCGCCTAAACCGTTCTTCTTGACCTTGAAGCCAGGATTCGACTAGGGGAATAATATCTTTTGTATTTCGGCTATACTCCGGAAGCTCCTTTGAAACCCCGGAAACCCTTACTTCGTTCATAAATCGTATACGTTTCTTTTTGGCCTTATGACCCAAATATATCTAAAGGCCCATTGCCAGCTAATGGTATGATTTGCCTCGGGCAGCGATTCCGCAAGTTTTAATAAATCCTTTTTTACAAAACCTCTTCTAATGGATACCTTACCATCATGCTTGGCCATCTTCGTCTTCATAAAAATAGTACTAAACCAGCCAAAAAGCACATATGCAAACCTACTTCTTTCCAAATCATTGATGATTATCGCTATACGCGACAATTCTTGGAGCTTGTTCAAGAAATGTTTGTGAAGCTCATCTTCTATATGATGAAGCGTTAGGGTGCACAAAACTATATCCACCGGCATATTTTTAATATCCCAATCGTTAACGTTCAGGTTTAAATAGGTTATCTCCGGATAAGAACGGGATTTCTCACGGGCTATATCCAAGCTAATTGGATTTAAATCAACCCCATAGCATTTAAGTTGAATACCACTGTCCCTAGCCCATTTTACCACATGTCGTAGCATTTCCCCATCACCACAACCCACATCTAAAATCGTATATGATTCTTTCTTATTTCTTTTAAAGATAGTATCTAACACCTGTAACGTTGACTTAAATCCCCCGAGTAGACGATTTACCAAGTTGATATCAGAAAAAGTAGCCTCCAACTCTTTTTTGGGCACATCGGGAGCATCCATCAATTCCAATCCTTGATATCTAGTAGGATACTCAAACATTACACAAGAGGTTTACCATGGGTAGCAGCAATTGTAGCTTTCAAAAGCTTAGAGCTCTTACCAACAAGCGATATTATAATATTGGACAATGTTGGCCTTAGAAGTATGCGCTGCAATTGCCTACCCCAATACAAACGCGCGTTAAAGGTCTTTTTCCATTCCTGCTGGTAACTTTTTTCCAATAGACTTCTATTTTCTTGACCCGATTTTACATAGGACACTACCAGCTCAGAAGCAATTTTAGCACTGTGTATGGCCATTGCCATTCCGTTGCCACAAAGAGGATGTATAAGTCCTGCAGTGTCGCCGATCATCAATACATGGTTTTCAACGGCTTTCTTTGGCCTGAATGAAATTTGTGCAATGGTCAACGGTTGCTCAAAAACGGGTTCTGCTTCTTGCAAAAAATCTTTTAAAAATTTGTTCTGGGCGATGATTTGTCCATTGAAATCTTCCACCTTCTTAAATTTCTGAAAACTATCATAATGCGCCATATAGCAAAAATTGACCTCTCCCGACTCCGTTTTGGAAAGTCCGCCATATCCTCCATGAAAATTATGTAACGCCACTACGTCATCGGGAAAGACATTCCATTTATAATGATTTTTGACCGCTACCCAGGCCGATTTTTCAGTAATAAAATCGCGATTTAGTTTTTTATCCAAAGTACTACGCTTTCCGTAAGCCCCTAAGACCACCCTTGAAGTAAATTTTTTACCATTCGATATAACTACCTCAAAACTAGATTTTTTGAATAAAATACCTGTGACTTTCTCGAATTGAACTTCTACACCAACCTCCAAAGCCCTCTTATACAAAAGTTCATCAAAAGCATAGCGACTAATCCCGAATCCGCCTAAGGGCAAATCGGCCTCCAATACCTTACCATTCCCTTGGCTCAATTGAAATTTTGAAATAGTTGGCGCTCCGGCAGCTTGCAGTGAAACTCCCAATTTTTGAAGATAGGGAAGCACCTCATTGGAAACATATTCCCCGCATACTTTGTGATGCGGATAGGTATTTTTCTCCAATACCAAAACCGAAACACCTTCTAAACCTAAATGAATGGCGGCCGTGAGTCCCGCAAGACCACCACCCACCACTACCACATCATAATCGAGTTTCACTTTTGGAATATACACATTAAAAAAAAGAATCCCGATCAAAAAATTGAACGGGATTCAAGGCTGAATTTCTCTTTTTCAAAATTACTTTATCCTTTCACTTGCTGCTTAGCTTCTTGCTTTAGGGCCTCACTAGCCACAATGGCCAATTCTACCCGTCTGTTTTTAGCTTTGCCTTCCTTGGTCTCGTTATCGGCAACAGGCTGATTTTCTCCATACCACTTGGTAGTCAACCTACTTGCATCAATTCCTTGGGATTTTAAATAATTGCTTACCGAAGTTGCCCTCGATTTTGAAAGTGTCATATTATAATCTTCCGGTCCGGCACTATCTGTATGCCCTTCCACCAACACGTTGGATTTAGGATATTCCTTTAAAATTTCGGCCAAACTGTTCAAGGTAGTTACAGATGTTCCCTTTACTTCAGATTTGTTCGTGTCAAAATAAACACCTGCATCCTCATTAAAGGTCACGTTTATTCCTTCTCCCACACGGGTAACTTCCGCTCCGGGTATTTCTTCTTCAATGCGCTCGGCTTGCCTGTCCATACGGTCACCAATGTAACCACCAGCAACACCTCCAATGGCTGCTCCTAGGATAGCTCCTAAAACGGTATTGTTACCGCTACCCACATTGTTACCAATGACACCGCCAATGGCAGCCCCACTTCCGGCACCAATAACAGCCCCTTTCTGCTTATTATTGGCGTTTTGAACAGTTTTACAACCTACGACCATAGACATGGCCATGAAAATATAAATTGATTTTATTGCAATCTTTTTCATCTATTATCTGATTTTATTGTTTGTTGAAAGAATATATGACCGAAACCATTTCGCCATTGGCGTTCACATTGGATTTTAGCGTCATACTGCCACTTGATAAAGAGACAATATCCATACCATAACCGGTACGCCCATAAAGGTCATTTTTCTTTTCGTCAATGTATTTGAACTGTAACCTATTGGCCCCGGAAGGGTCTTCCTGTACGGACCAACGAATATTTCGGGTACCCGTTGGGCAGGCTCCAGAATTCCCGTTAATAGTATAGCTTCCCGTACTGTTGTTTTCAAAAAAGTACCACGAACTACCCTCAAAACAGAAGGCATCCGCATCATTGAACAATTTTGCCTTAAAGTCACCTTCTTGTTCAAAGGAAACATCCTGCAAAATCCAAGTACCGTTTATGGTATCTCTTTGTTCCCTAATTTCTTTGCTTAGGGAGCAGGAGGCCAACATTAAAAATAGTGCGCCCAGCACAATGCTGTTCTTCATCATAAATTTAGTTTTTAGTTATCGTATATACGCGAGTAGTATGCCATTTGTTGTACGGCATTCGTTAATCTCTCGTTAACATGATGGCAAGATGCAGCTATAAATCTGGAAATCTGAATGTTAAAAAAGAAGATATTTGCTCAATTGCTAGTAGGCTATTAATTTAAGAAGTTGATCAAGAAATCGATTTTTAGGCAAGTAATTGTCTTCCAGTACTTTTGCAAATGGAATGGGAGTTTGCAAACTGGCCACTCTTTGAATGGGAGCGTCCAGAAATTCGAATCGGTTTTCCGAAACCATGGCCGAAATATCACTGGCAATTCCCCCGAAAATTGTATCTTCTTGCAGAATGATGAGTTTCCCAGTCTTTTCTACGGAGGTGTAGATGGATTCCATATCCATAGGCATCAAAGTACGTAAATCGAGTAGGTCTGCATCTATGTCCATATTCTCTTCCAAAGTTTTTAAAGCCCAATGCACTCCTGCCCCGTAGGACACTATGGTTACATCGGACCCCTCCTTCAATAGGGCCGCCTTGCCAAAAGGCAACGTGTAATAACCTTCTGGCACCTCTTGATATACACTACGGTATAAAGCTTTATGCTCAAAGAACAGTACAGGGTTGGGGTCGTTAATCCCCGTAGTCAACAGGCCTTTTGCATCTGCTGGAAATGCGGGGTACGCTACTTTTAAACCGGCAGTTTTTGTAAACCATGCTTCGTTTGTCTGGGAATGAAAAGGACCCGCACCCACATCCCCTCCACAGGGCATACGTATGACCACATCGGCCGGTTCTCCCCATCGGTAGTGGCTTTTTGCCAAATAATTCACGACAGGGTTGAACCCAGAAGAGACAAAATCTGCAAACTGCATTTCTACCACCGCTTTCATACCATTGATGGACAGGCCCATAGCAGCTTCAATAATTCCTGATTCGCATATAGGAGTGTTACGCACCCTTTCCTTTCCAAATTCGGTTAGGAAACCCTCCGTAACTTTGAAAACCCCGCCATACTCGGCAATATCCTGACCCATAACCACCAAATTGCCGTGCCTTTTCATCGACTCCTTAAGTCCGCCAGAAACAGCATCTACAAAACGTATGTTCTCGGTTTTTATAGAAGGCTCCATTACTTCATGCTGAAACGGATGATACACGTCTGCCAACTCTTTATCAGTATTCACTTCTATCAATCCCTCCTCGAAAGCCAAATTCAAATGTTGACTAATTTCTTTCTCGATTCCGGTCCGTATTTTTTGAATGGCAACTTCGGTCAAGAGTTTTTCCTCAATTAAAAAGCGTTCATAATTTTCTATGGGGTCTTTCTCCGCCCAGGATTCAAGTAAATCTTCGGGTACATATTTAGTACCGCTCGCTTCTTCATGCCCCCGCATTCTAAAAGTCTCAAACTCCAATAGAATGGGCCTTGGATTAGCCCGAACGGACTTCACCAAGTCCTTCATTCTTCGATAAATTTCCAGAATATTGTTCCCTTTAATCGTATACGATTCTATCCCGTAGCCAATACCCCTATCGGATAATCGTTTGCAAGCATATTGCTCATTAACTGGAGTAGATAATCCGTACCCGTTATTTTCAATACAAAATAAAACCGGTAAATTCCATACGGAAGCTACATTAAGGGCCTCGTGAAAATCCCCCTCGCTGGTGCCACCGTCACCTGTAAAAACAGCCGTTACTTTTTTTTCTCCTTTAAGCAAATCTCCCAAGGCAATTCCGTTGGCTACGCCCATTTGCGGACCCAAATGGGAAATCATCCCAATGATCTTATATTCTTGGGTTCCAAAATGAAAACTTCGGTCCCTACCCTTTGTAAAACCACTTGCCTTTCCTTGCCATTGGGCAAACAGTCGGTACAAGGGGATATCCTTAGTGGTGAACACTCCCAAGTTACGATGCATAGGAAGAATATACTCCTCATTAGTCAGCGCACTGGCAACACCCACAGAGATAGCTTCTTGCCCAATTCCACTGAACCACTTGCTCACTTTCCCTTGCCGCAATAGAACCAACATGCGCTCCTCGATCATTCGCGGTTTGAGCATGCGCTCGTACAAAAGGCCCAACATTTGATTACTAATACCCTCCTTGCTAAATTCCATATGGCAATTACGTCTTCAAATTTTATATAAATGTAGAAAAAAGGAATCTCACGGCTAAAATTACCTGTCACTGTTTGTATACAATATTTAGTACCTTTGCTCCACTAAAAATTTAATCGCTATGAGTGCCATACCCAGTGTAGATCTGCAGGATTTTGTTTCAGGAAATCCGGAGAGAAAAGAGAAGTTTATCAAGGAAATAGGGTCAGCTTTTGAAAATATAGGTTTTGTTGCCCTTAGTGGACATTTTTTATCCGATGAGCTGGTTGAAAACCTGTATTCGGAAATAAAGAAGTTTTTTGACCTCCCCCAAGAAACCAAGGATAAATATGAAATTGAGGGTATTGGCGGACAAAGGGGCTACACCTCTTTTGGAAAGGAACACGCCAAAGGCAGAAAAGAAGGGGATTTAAAGGAATTCTGGCATTTTGGTCAGTATGTGGAGGACAATCCGCAACTAGAAGAAGAATATCCAGACAATGTAATGGTCTCCGAATTACCGGAATTCAATAAAGTGGGGAAGGAAACCTACCAAATGTTGGAAAAAACGGCCCAATATGTGTTAAGGGCACTGGCACTTCATTTGGATTTAGAGGAAACCTATTTTGATGCGTATATCAAAAACGGTAACTCCATTCTTCGTCCCATACATTACCCACCTATTACCTCAGAACCGAAAAATGCGGTAAGAGCGGCCGCACATGGCGACATTAACCTTATTACCTTATTAATGGGGGCACATGGTAGAGGTCTACAGGTGCAAAATCATGAAGGCGAATGGGTAGATGCCATTGCCAGGCCGGACCAGTTGATGATCAATGTGGGCGATATGTTATCCCGACTTTCCAATAACAAGTTGAAATCCACCATTCACCAAGTGGTCAATCCACCCAAAGAGCTTTGGGGCACTTCCCGATATTCCATTCCGTTTTTTATGCATCCCATTAGTGAAATGCCGTTGAACTGCTTGGACAACTGTATTGATGAACAAAATCCAAAACAATTTGAGGATATTACTGCTGGAGAATTTCTGCACGAGCGATTGATTGAGTTGGGATTGATTAAAGGATAAATGCTTATTCGGCAATTAAAAATTGAATTAGGCGTTTAGGAGTCTAACCCAATTTTTGATTTATGAAGACTCACCTTTTTAACATTATATTATTCTTAATTCCAGCTCTATCATTTGGTCAGATTACATTTGAAAATGGCTATGTAATAAATAATCAAGGAGAGCGATTAGATTGTCTTATCAAAAACGTTGATTGGAAAAACAACCCCTCTAAATTTGAGTTTAAAAATACGCCAGACAGCGACATTAAGACTGGATATATCTATGATTTTCAAGAATTTGGGTTTGAAAATGGACCAAAATATATTAGAAAGAAAGTTGCTATTAATAGGTCTTCTGAAAATGTTCGTGAACTTGATGGAGACAGAAGGTTGCTATTTAACCAAGAAACGCTTTACTTAAAAATTTTGGTTTATGGTCATGCTAGCTTGTATTACTTTGAGGAAGGTAATTTAAGAAGATTTTTCTTCAGCTCTGTAGGCAATGATATTCAGCAACTACGTTATAAAAAGTACAGAACCTCTTCGCAGGGTTCTCGCAGTTCATCCATTGGTGAAAACAACGAGTTTAGACAGCAATTACTTAACAGTCTTAATTGTGAAGGTTTTAATAAAAAGAGTTTGGCGAAACTTCCTTATAAGAAGGAACCACTAGTTAAAATTTTTAAGGATTATAACAAGTGTAAAAATCCTGACTTCAATATAAATTTAAAAGATAATAAATCTGAAACAGAGTTTGACTTCAACTTAACTTTGAAGGGCAGCTTTAGGCAGTATTCCCTAACAACTTTCTATAATGCGAAACAAACGGAATTTGGAAGTGAGTCTGGAATAGGAGCAGGTATAGAACTAGAGATAGTTCTTCCTTTTAACCAAAACAAATGGGGCTTGATTTTTGAACCAACTTACCAATCCTTTTCAAGTACTACTGAACAGTCTTTTTCTTTCTCCGTTAATACTTACGAGGTTACAGCAGATTACAGCTCCATAGAACTACCGCTAGGAATTAGATATCACTCCTACATTAATAAGAAGACAAGCTTTTTTGTAAATGGCGGTATGTCTTACGATGTGATTATGAATGATAAAATTAGCAACAATAGTGACCTTTATGGTGATTTAAAACTAGAGTCTGCCAATAATCCATTTTTTGGGTTAGGATTTAAATATGGTAATTTGAGCTCTGAGTTTAGATATCAATCTGCAAGAGACGGATTGAAAAACTATCATTACCGTAAAAGTGAATTCAAAGGATTTTCTATTATTTTTGGATACAAATTACTCTAATGTCCGATTTAAAAGACCAATTAAAAAATCTTTTTCCAGATCACCAACCCCCGGAAGAAGAACCAACGGCTCAAGAAAAAAGCGATGTATGGTTGCAAGATGATCCCATCATCTGCAAGTACGAAAAACGTAAAGGAAAACCAATTACCATCTTGGAAGGGTACAATGGTGCCGATAGCGACTTTAAAAAATTGGCCAAGGAAATTAAGACCAGATTAAGTGTGGGCGGTAGTTTTAAGAATGAGCAAATCATCATTCAAGGAGATTACCGCGATAAGATCATGGAAATCCTTAAAGAAAAAGGTTTTTCCGTTAAACGCGTAGGAGGTTAATTACGTTACCTCATATTTGACGTCACAAATGACAGCGATTAGTGATTTCTGTTAATTATTTTTTGTTTTTTTCGATTAAATAGTACTTTTAATCGTCAAACCCTAATCCACCAAAAATTCATGAGTTCTCTTTTACACATCACCAATGGAGATAGCTTTACGGAAAAACTAAAATCCTTAAAGTTAAAAGGAGATATTATTACATGGCGTGAAATGCTGTGTGAAGGCAAGACATTGACCAACGTTGGAAGTGAAACCTTCTGGAAAACCCGCTTTGAATTCCTAAATAAAAATTACAAAGTCTCAAAATCTTGGTTCATTGAAAAAACATTAAAAGAATACCGTTCTCTTTGCAACCACAAGCAACAAGATGAGATCGTACTCTGGTTTGAGTACGATCTTTTTTGTCAAATTAACATGATTGCGGTATTAAGTTGGTTAAAGGCCAATCGAAAATATGCCCAGGTATATTTGGTCTGTAGCGGCAAAGAGGACAATTCCGGTAAATATTATGGTTTGGGGGAGCTTGGCGATGAAAAGCTATTGGAACTCTACAACAACAAAATTGAACTTACACAGGACGATATTGAGTATGCGGATTATGTTTGGCAATTGTATTGCAGTGATAATCCCATTCGCTTGGAAAACCTATCCGATTTCTCCCAATTTCAGTTTGAGTACCTGCCCGATGCCCTTCAGACGCATTTACAACGCTTTCCGAGTATCAAGAACGGTTTGAACGCCATGGAGAACAACATTCTTCAAATTGGAGCGAACAAAAAGCCGAAATCTAAAAAAGAATTTATTTCGGAAATTTTGCAGAACCAAGGCTTCTTAGGCTTTGGAGATTCGCAATATGACCGTGCCCTAACTCGAATGAAACCCCTATTTACAGCTCTTAACCCCGTTAGACTGAGTAAAAAGGGCAAGGAGGTACTGGACAATCAAACAAGTTATTATGCCCGCATACAAGATACGGATGTATATCTGGGCGGTGCGCTCAAATACAATTACCTCTACAATACCGATTCTAGAAGGATTTTAAAACTTTAGTATGCAATTAAGCCCTTCGGAGCTTATTTTAAATGCCGATAAAAGCATTTACCATCTTAATCTCCTCCCCCAAGACATTGCCCACACCGTTATCACTGTAGGCGATCCGGACCGTGTTGCCGACGTTTCCAAACATTTTAATACCATTGAAGTAAAAAAAGGCAAAAGGGAATTCCACACCCATACCGGAAGCTTTAAAGGAAAACGCATGACCGTCATTTCCACAGGAATTGGTACGGACAATATTGACATTGTTTTGAATGAGCTAGACGCGTTGGTGAACATTGATTTTGAAAAGCGCATATTAAAGGAGAACAAAACAAGCTTGGAAATAGTTAGAATTGGTACTTCCGGTGCCATTCAGCCCGATATTGAGGTGGACAGTTTTCTAATGAGTGAAATGGCGATGGGTTTTGATGGCCTCATGCATTTTTATGATGGTGAAAATCTTTTGGACCAAGCATTTTCCAATGCCTTTATGGAGCATGCCCAGTGGTCTTCTAAAAAGTCCAGCCCATATGTGGTTACATATGACGAAAATCTGGGGAAAAAGCTATTTTCAAATCGTATACGATTAGGTGTTACGGTAACCAATATAGGGTTTTATGGTCCACAGGGAAGAAAGTTACGCTTAAAAACGAGCGACCCGTCCCTAAACGATAAATTAAAGAGCTTTACCCACGAGGGCAGACAAATTACCAACTTGGAAATGGAAACTTCCGGTATTTACGGGCTCTCCAAACTTTTAGGTCATAAGGCCGTATCCATGAACTGCATTCTTGCAAATAGGGCTACCGGCCAATTCAGTCAAAAACCGGGTAAAAGCGTAGAGGAGTTGATTGTTTATACGCTAGAAAAACTCACCCGAAGCTAAGACCTTAACTATTCCTTTAAACAAAAAGCTTTCTCTTTTCCTATTTTTGACTTTCTATGGAAGAGAGACTATACCAACACCGAGACCTGAGCTGGCTTAGTTTTAACGGGCGTGTACTTCAAGAAGCCCAAGATAAGCGTAATCCGCTTTATGAACGCATTAAGTTCTTGGCCATATTTTCATCTAACTTGGACGAATTCTTTCGCGTAAGGGTGTCCAAATTGCGGCAGATTAAAAATGTGGATAAGCAGATTCGCAAGAAATTGAAATTACGCCCCACTAAGACCCTAAAGGAAATCATAAACAGGGTGGAAACCCAACAGGAAATCTTCGGAAGTATTTTCAAGGAGGGTATTATTCCAGAATTACAGCGTAATGGAATACATTTAATCTCCAAAGACGAATTCACAAAGGACCAACAACAAGAAGCAAAGGCATTTTTTAATTCCAATGTAAAAGAACATATAGAAATTGTACCTGTTTCTGAAGGGGAGATTCCTTTTTTGGCCAATAATGCCCTGTACTTTTACATTCGGTTTACGGACAGCAGTTCTAGTTTCGTTTCCATTCCTTCGGACAAGGTCCCTAGGTTTGTCACCCTCCCTGCAACTGACCAAAAACACTTTATCACATTTCTAGATGACATCATTTCACTAGAGTCTCATAATCTATTTAAAAATAAGAAAATACAAAGTTTATTTGAAGTAAAACTTTCACGTGATGCCGAACTGTATTGGGAAGACAATTTTGATGGGGACATCGCCCATCAGATAGGGGAATCGCTTTCGCAGAGAAAAGTAGGGCAGCCTACCCGACTACTCTATGATTTTAGTATGCCGGAAACAGACCGCAAAGCGCTTCGACATATTTTGGGCCTTGGCAAGGTGGATATGTTCCCGGGAGGGAAATATCATAATTACAGTGACTTTATGTCCTTTCCGGACCCCTCTAATAATCCGGAACTTCATTTTAAACCTCTGCCTCCCCTTCCCCATCCTGTTTTAAGCCATAGTCCGGACATATTTGCTTCCATTCGCCAAGCCGATCAGATGTTGCATTTTCCGTATCACTCATTTGACCCTGTATTGGAATTCTTGGAAAAAGCTACTATAGATCCGCAGACCGAGAGCATCAAGATTTCACTGTACCGCATTGCAAAGGACTCCAAATTGGCACTAGCGTTACTGAAGGCTCTTGAAAATGGAAAAAAGGTCATGGTATTTGTAGAACCCAAAGCCCGCTTTGATGAAGCCAATAATCTGGAATGGAGCAAAAAACTCAAAGAACATGGGGCCGAAGTGTATCACAGCGACCTTGAAATTAAGGTGCATAGCAAAATTATGATGGTGGAGCGAAAGGAAGAGGAGACTTTGCAGCGTTACGCATATATTAGCACCGGTAACTTCAATCGTAAAACCTCTAAGATTTATGCCGACCATGGGCTTTTTACCGCCGATCCCAGAATTTCAGGGGAGTTGGCACAGGTCTTTGAGGTACTGGAACGAAAACGGCTCGCCCCAATCACAAAGCACTTAATGGTGTCACCCTTTTCAACACGCACCAAGTTTTATCAATTGATAGACCAAGAGGTAAAAAATGCCAAGGAGGGACTACCGGCAGGCATTAAAATTAAAATGAACAGCCTTCAGGATAAGGATATGATCGCTAAGATTTATGAAGCGGCCGAAGCCGGCGTATCAGTTCGATTATTGGTTCGGGGTTTTTGCGCACTCCACATGGGCAACGAGAAAGCTGCTAAAAATATTCAAGTGACAAGTATTGTGGACCGATTTCTGGAACACGGCAGGATTTACTGGTTTGAAAATAACGGCGCGCCGAAAATGTTTACGGGCTCTGCCGATTGGATGACCCGAAATCTAGACCGAAGAATTGAAGTTCTTACCCCAATTTACGATAGGGAAATTTTCAAGGAACTATCACATATTTTGGAACTGCAATTAAGTGACAATGTTAAAGCCAGGATCATAGATGAAGTAGAAAGCAACGAATATTTCGCCAATGACGAAAAGCAGTGCCGTTCGCAATATGAAATTTATAAGGTTCTAAAGGAAAAGGTAATCGTATCTGCTGATTAAAAAGCATTAGGCTTAGTTTCGTATACGATTTTTTAGATGTGATATTTCATTTTATCGGGAGCCATATTAGCTTAAATTTGTAAAAAGTTTAAACCCACTTGCATGAAAGAAGTAAGAATTGTAGGCGTACCGGAACATTTCAATTTACCTTGGCATATGGCCATGGAAGACCGTATGTTCGAGGATCGAGGAATAGACCTACATTGGACCGATGTACCCGAAGGTACCGGTAGAATGTGCCAAATGCTGAAAGATGGGGAAACCGACCTGGCCATTATCCTGACCGAAGGACTGATAAAAAGCATTTCCGAAGGCAATCCCGCCAAAATCATCCAAGAATTTATTGCTACTCCCTTGCAATGGGGTATTCATGTGGGCTCAAAAAGCGATTTTAAAGCGATTTCCGAGCTTCAATCGGCGAAAGCCGCTATTAGTCGGTTTGGAAGCGGAAGTCACCTTATGGCGTATGTAAATGCCCAAAACGAAGGCTGGAGCACCGATCAATTACAGTTTGAGGTGATCAATAACCTAGATGGCGCCGTAGATGCCCTTACTTCCGGCACGGCCGATTATTTTATGTGGGAACATTTTACCACCAAACCTTTGGTAGATGATGGTACCTTTCGCCGTTTGGGCGACTGCCCTACCCCTTGGCCTTGTTTCGTAATTGCGGCTACGGACCGTTTTCTATCGGAAGAACCCAGCACTGCCCAGCATATCTTGGAGGTAATCAATGATTACACACTCGAATTCAAACAAATTCCCAGTATCGACCGCACCTTGGCCAACGAGTACGGACAACAATTGGAAGATATCAAGGAATGGCTTTCAATCACCCAATGGAGCCAAAACCAATTATCTCAGGCTTCCCTAAAAAAGGTACAGGAAACGTTACATAGTTTGGACCTAGTAAAGAACATCCTTCCAGAAGACCGAATTCTTAAGAATTTTTAAGAATACAAGACTTGACAAACACCTTTTTCGTTTTTTAATTTTAGGCTGTTTTTATTGATGCAACCATTCAGAACAAATAGCTTAACAAAATGAAAAACAGAAACTTTGGTATTTTCGTGCTTTTAGTGGGAATGCTATTTTTTGGAACTACGGCCACCATCAAAGCACAGACGTACTACGCTTTACAAATTGATAGGAATATTCGCTTTCAGGCGATTGACCTTACCGCGGAATACCAACCTTATCTGGTTATGGGTACCGACCAAGCATTGGATTTTCAACAGACTCTTGCCCGGTTTTTAGTAAAGAAAAAATCGGTGGAGGAAGACCCTACCCTTTCCTACGGGGCCAAATATAGTTTGCTCAAAAAACTCTCCAATCGAGAAACTGCAGAAATGGGCCAAGTGCTGGAAAATTACCGGTGGCGCGAATACATGCGCATAAAGCCTAGTATTCAACCCTTACCGAAACCCCCATCCAAAAAAGCATATGATGCGATTGCGGATATAGATGCTACCAATTAATGGGCTCTTGTCCAGCTTGCTTCAAAATTTCGTTGGCTTGGCTAAAATGCCGATTACCGAACCAATAACCCCGATTGGCACTTAAAGGCGAAGGGTGCCCCGAAGTGAGTATGTGATGCTTCTTTTTGTCGATAAGGGATGCCTTTTTCTTGGCAAATCCGCCCCAGAGCATAAAAATAAGGCCTTCCCGTTTGTCGGACAGTCTTTTGATTACGGCATCCGTAAAGGTTTCCCAGCCCCTTTTTTGGTGGCTGCCCGCTTCGTGCGCCCTCACGGTCAAAGTGGCGTTTAATAAGAGTACCCCTTGGGCCGCCCAACGTTCTAAATTTCCACTTTGCGGATAGGGCTTGCCTAAATCCGTTTCAATTTCCTTAAAAATATTAATGAGGGACGGCGGATGCGCTATACCCTCCTTCACCGAAAAACAGAGTCCGTTCGCCTGCCCGGGGCCATGATAGGGGTCCTGCCCAATAATCACTACTTTGGTCTCGTCAAACGGACTATGGTCAAAAGCCGCAAATACATCCTTTCCCTTGGGATAGCAGGTATGCAAGGCATATTCCGCTTTAATAAATTGGGAGAGCTGCTTAAAATACGGTTGCTCAAACTCGGTTTTTAATTGTTGTTTCCAACTTTCTTCTATGGTGACGGCCATGGGCTGTTTTTCGTTTTCAATGGTACAATCTGGGGCTAAAATTACTTAAAAAAGCCTATTTGATAACGAGGACAGATTCAGGTCATTGAGAAAATAGAAAAGAAAATTTGCTGTTATATATAACAGTTAATGCCGCGGTAGACCCTCAATCTGTAAAATGTTGTGTTTGTGTATAGATGATTTTATAATTCTGGAAGTATTGGAATGATGATTGCTATAGGGTTTAAGAGCACGAGCAAGGATGCTCGCGCTAGCGGGGAATCGCAACTTTAATATTCTACCCGCTTTCGAGGATGAAAGTATTTATCCATAATAAGAAATGGTTTTTTATTAAAACTGAAACTCGTAAACGTTGGAGCCATTTTTCCTTATGTGGCTTATGACTTCAAAATTCTTATCGATAGCTCCAATGCTCTCGTAAAATTTTTCATGGACTACATAAACCCTTACATATATTTTTTCGCCAGGTGTGAATCCTCCATTTTCCAAACTTTTACCTGTGCCGGACCATATTGAAGACGGGGAATCTACGACATAACCGTTGTAGGGTGACGAAGATACTTTGTTTCCCCCACGATAAGAACCCGACCCTAATCGATAGTCGAATTTTTGAAAGGAAACATCGGGGGTTCTACTAAAATAATACTCCTTCCCGGCTAACAACCACTCATCATTTTTAAAATGTAAATGTATCGTTTCTCCAAAAGAGTAATTTCCATATTCAAAGAAAACAATAGTTGGTTCAACAGTTGGGTATTCCAGTAGTTTTATGGTCGATAAAGTATCAATTTTCGTAGTGTTGTTAAATTGAATTGTATCATAAGTACCATACCCCTCTTTTTCAGTGACCATCTTGTAGCTTCCTACCTCTAAATTTTCAAGCGAAAATGTTCCCTTTACCGACAATGAAGTTTCCTGCACTAAATTATCCTCTTTGAATAGTTTAATAATTGTCCCATCATATTCTGTTGATTTGTTGTTGGACATGTCGAAGAGGGTAACATCTCCTACAATTGCACCCGTCTCTATTTCAAATTCTATTTTTGGTTCTTCCGAATCAGATTCCATATCAGTATTTGGGTCCTTATCACATGTAATTAATAATAAACCAATAAGAATGGTGAAGTATTTTAGGCAAAATTTGTTCATAGATTAAAATTAATAAAGACTTAAAAGTAAAGTTACCGTTTAGAAATATCACAACTACTAAAATATTTAAAACTTAGTCCTTTGGGCAAATTTTTAGGTCAAAGGGGATATTTCTGATTGACAAACATCGATAGGAAATGCGAAAATGCATCTCACTACCAGCGGAAGATTTATTCACGTGTAATTATTTTCTATTTAAGAAAATCTATAAAACTGGATATATCTCAAAGTAAAACAGCATAATAAAGTTCTGAAATTGGGCATCCCCCGCCTCGCTCGTGCCCGCAACAGTAGCAAAAGGTAAAGGATAATTATAATAGTGTAAAACAATAACCAAACACCCCTAAAGTCCCCTTAAGGGGACAACCGACCTCATTAAATAGGTCGTCAAGAACGCAAAGTACGGGAGCGTTCAAATTATCCGTTTGTGAGGAATTGAAACGAAGTTTTATTGAGTTAGGAGTTAGGAGTTAGGAGTTAGGAAAATATAAAAAACATTATAAAATGTAAGACATTGGACATAAATCCATTGTAGTTCTCAAATTTCATTTTACCCTGAAAAGTAAGAATGCCTCTTCCGAGAGTTACAGTACGAAGCGTTCAGACCTATTTTATGCAGCCTTGAACTTTTGTCTGCTTAACTTTATTGCAATCGCCAATTACTGAATGAGGTCTTACATTTCCCCATCAATCCCTACCTTTGCGCCCTATTTTTATCGCAAATGGCAGGTATTCACCCAAAAACATTACAAGATTTAGAGTTTCCCACGGTTCTCCAGCAGGTTTCCGCCCGTTGTCGTACCGAGCATGGCAAGGCCTTGGCCTTAGAGATTGCCCCCTTTACCGATGATGAGCACATACGGGAGCAATTGGGGCAAACGGCTGAGTACCTATCCTCCTTTGTTAGTGAAAACCGCATTCCGCCCCACTCTTTTGAGGGGATAGACAAGGAATTGCAATTGCTGGAGATTGAAAATACGGTTTTGGAGGTACAGGGATTCAAAAAGATTTCCAGTATTTGCACCAATATTTCCACCCTAAAAAAGTTCCTTAAAAAATTCAAGGAATACTACCCCCTCTTACATGCTGCCATTGAGGAAATTGAGGAAAATAAAGAGATTCCGGCCTTGGTGGATGCCGTTATCGACCGTTTTGGGGAAGTACGGGACAAAGCTTCGGACAAACTTTTCACACTTAGAAGGGAAATTCAACAGGTAAAGGGTAAAATTGGACAAAGCTTTTCATCGGCCCTTAATCTATATAACGGGTCGGATTATTTGGATGATATTCGGGAATCCGTTGTAGAAAACAGGCGGGTGTTAGCAGTAAAAGCTATGTACAGAAGAAAGGTAAAGGGTACCGTCATGGGTACTTCAAAAACCGGCAGCATTGTTTATATTGAACCAGAAGCCACCCTCAAATATAGCCGTGAGCTGAACAATCTGGAGTTTGATGAGCAAGAAGAAGTACAACGGATCCTGAAGGAACTTACCAATCAAATTCGTCCGTTTGCCTACCTCCTATCCACTTATCAGCAGTATTTGGCACATTTGGATATCGTGGGCGCCAAAGCCAAATATGCGGAGGATACCAATTCCCTATTGCCGGAAATCAATACGGAAGAACGACTTTTTCTTCGGGAGGCCTACCATCCCTTGCTGTATTTAAGCAACAAACTTAAAAACGAAAAGACCTATCCGCAAACCATAGAACTACATCCTGAAAATAGGATAATCGTCATTTCCGGACCTAACGCAGGTGGAAAAAGTATCACCCTAAAAACAATCGGATTACTTCAAGTAATGCTTCAATCAGGACTTCTAATTCCCGTTCATGAAAGGAGTTCCGTTTCTTTTTTCAAAACTATACTAACCGATATTGGCGACAATCAGTCCATAGAAAACCACTTGAGTACGTACAGCTATCGCCTCAAGAACATGAACAACTTTTTGCGCCTGTGCAATGACAACACCCTGTTCTTGATCGATGAGTTTGGTACCGGTAGTGACCCGGAATTGGGAGGCGCACTGGCGGAAGCTTTTTTAGAGGTTTTCTACGAACGAAATTCCTATGGCGTCATCACCACCCACTATGCCAATCTAAAAGCCTTGGCAAACGAACTACCACACGCAACCAATGCCAACATGCTTTTTGATGGCCGCACCCTTGAACCTACCTTCCAACTGGTTTTGGGCGAAGCGGGAAGTTCTTTCACGTTTGAAGTAGCCCAAAAGAACGGTATTCCCTATTCTTTGATCAACAAGGCGAAGAAAAAGATAGAGCGGGGCAAGGTCCGTTTTGATGCCACTATTGCCAAATTGCAGAAGGAACGCAGTAAAATGGCCCGTACGGGCAATAGATTGCAGGAAGAAGAAACCAAGGCCAAGGAGGAAGCGGCACGTTTGGAAAAACTGAACGCCAAGATCAAAAGCAAATTGGAAAATTATCAGGAGCTCTACGACCATGACCAGCGCATGATTCAACTGGGCAATAAGGTGAACAAAGCGGCCGACAAATATTTTAGGGACAAAAAGAAAAGACCATTGGTTTCCGAACTGTTGCGCATTGTAGAAACCGAAAATAGCAAACGCAAAAAACAATCGGCCAAACAAGCCAAAGCAGAACGTGAAAAAAAGGCCCAAGTAGCCCAAGAAGTACAAAAAGAGGTCAAGGTTATCCGCGAAAAGAAAAAGGTTGAAAAGCAAAAGGCCATTGTCAAGGAAAAGAACAAACCCAGACCTGTTTTCAAGGTGGGCGACCGGGTACGAATGCAAGATGGTAAAGCCGTAGGAAGTATCGATTCCCTGGAAAAAGGAAAGGCCATTGTCAACTATGGAATGTTCACCACCAATGTGAGCGTTGACCAGTTAGAATTGGTACAAAAGGCCAAATAGAGCCGGTTATCAATAGTTCATAAATCGTATACGATTATATCAAAACCTCCTTCTTTAAAGTCATCTACGCCATAAATCGTAAAGATTAAAACAAAAAACAGCCGACACCAAGTTGTTGAATCGCAACTTAAGGTGCCGGACTGTCCGTTCTAAAAAATAGTACTCCTAAAATTTCAGAATTTAATCTTCCTTTACGCTAATGGTCTTACAAAATCCTAGAAAATCCTTTTCGGAGCAGTAAACTTTAAAGTCCCTTTCACTACTCAAGTATTTAAGGTGAAATTCTCCCATTCGGTCCCATTGCAAGAGCGCATTTTGTAAATCAAATTGCACGTACACATCATGGGCTCCGTTTGGCGGACTTTTAACAACCCTTTTATCATTGTTTACGGTATAGTATCCGGTTTGGGTCACATTATTGGTTCCTTGCTTTTTATAAATAAACCGGAAACGGGTATCGTAGTTGGAATCGTTTACCACAATAATGTTCTCATGGTCGTATAGAAAGGTACCGCAAGTCTCAATATTGTAATCTGTCTGATAACCAATTTTGGCAATGGTATTATCCTTTAGGTATTTTACGGTATAACCCACGGGCGCCCCTGGGTTTTCCCTATTATAATCGGCACTTTCCTCAATCACGTAGTACAGGCCGCCCTCCCCTTCTTCCAAACTGTTTCCGGTGATGACCTTGGTAGCCACTTTGGCATTTCCGCCTATGGTCACCACGTTAAAGGTCGATTCACGAATAACTTTTTCGTAGCTCGCATCAATTTCTCCTTTTATAGATTTGGCTTTGGTGGCATAGTCCAACACTGCCTCCAAATTAACATCGGTAGTGGTATCAGTGGTTTCCATCCGAATCATAACAATTCGACCATATTGTACGGAACTTACATAGGCTGGCGGATTCTCTTCCGAAATTAAGGATTGGAGTCCACTCGCGCTCGCCTCACTACCAAATACGGCCGCTGGGCTGTCCGGTGTTTCTGCCACCACATCATAGTACACCTGCCTGTAAAGTGCCGCAGCTACTCTTTTCTCGGTACTCTTGGAATAATCAAACTGGGATTCAAAGGAAGAACCCGTGGCCCAATCGGCACTTACTTTTAAGGACAAGCTCATTTGCTCACTGGTATAGACCGATGTTTTTTCAAAATAGGTGTCGGCATCAATGGCATAGCCTTGAGTGGCGATATCGGAATTCCAATATTCCAAAGCCTTGTCAATTTCCGCTTGGGTATTTTGGTAGTTGGGCTCCTCTATGGTCAGATTTCCACCTTCTCCTATTCCCGGCAATTCCACCCTAATTTTTACCGGAGCCTTATCTACCTGCAAGGGTTGTGGCGCCCCTTCTATCAGCACTTTATTACCTAGCACCAAAGCCCCCGGGTAAATGACCCCTAACGTAGGGTCGAACATCACCACATTTTCAAAGTTGGAGCGGATGTCATGATAAACCGTTTTGCACTCCGTTATATAGCCCTTGTCGGTATTCCGTTGCGGATTTCCCTCATTGGAAGTACTTCCTGTGGAGGACTGCACATTTAAAAGTTCGTTAGGGTCGTAATTTAGACCCTTAATAAAGTCATTGATTTTCGCGGTTTCTTCTTCACTTAAAGTGTCCTTTGCTACGGGCTTTTCTACTGAAGGCTCATCGGTGTCCGAACCTTCGTCTTTACTACATCCAACAATAAAGAGAACAAAAAGGATTACGAATAACTGTCTAAAATGGAATGGTCTTGTTTTCATTGTATAAGGTTTTTTAGGATTCAACAGGTCTAAACTACCTCATTATCAGTGCGAACCATTTAAAATGGCATGGACAAAGCATGGACAAGCATTAAAAAATGTCCCAAAAAATTTCAAAGCCTACATATATCGATAGCTAGAAAAAATATATTAAAATATTGATATACAGTTATTTACAATATTTCTTTTCTGTAATTCGCTCAAAAAATATATAGACTGGACATGGACAAACAGATTTTGGAGATGGACAACTGCTATTTGGCAAGCACTTTTCTTTTTATCTTTCCTATACTAATCCAACCATTATGCAACTGAATATCAAACCCTTCCTTCTGTTTTTCCTTTTTTGTCTCACCTGTTTTTCGCAAAGCAGACAACAAGAATTGGATAGTCTCATCCAACGTGCCGATCATTTACCGGATAATATTGAAAAGGCACAGGTACTATCACGAATTCACGAACGCATGATGTTCATGGATAACGAGCGTGCTTTGTTATTTGCCCGTGAAGCATTTGACCTCGCCAACCGAATAAATTATGAAAAGGGCGTTGCCAATGGATATTTACAGTTCGGTAATTACTATTACAATCAATCCAAAAACGACTCCGCATCCTTTTTTCATCATAAGGCCTTGAACGCCTTTAAGGATATGAAATCGGTCAAGGGGCAGATTTTCGCACTCCACTCCCTTGCAACCATTCAACGGGAGGCTGGAGATTTTGATAAAGCCATTGAAACCACCCAATCCATTCTACAGATGTATACCGAAGAAAATAGGAGTAATTCCGATTTGGGAAATTTTGATTTGAGAGGTTCGGAATACGAGGTGTTGGGCGGAATCTATTTTGAGAAGGGCAATTATTTGATTGCCTTGCAAGAGACCTTAAAAGCACTCAGATTTTTTGAGGATAAGGGGGATGAAGTACGAAAGGCCGATGCCCTAAAGCAATTGGCTGATATTGAATTTCAGCAAGAAAATTACGCTTCTAGCCTCAACTATGCTATGAAGGCCATTGCCATCTATAAGGAAAACGATGATAAGATATACGCTAGTTATGCTTTAAACACCGCAGGGTTAGCCTCTGAAAAACTGGGAAATACAAAAAAATCAAAAAATTTACTAGAAGAATCTTTAGAGCTTGCCAAAGAAATGAACGTGCAGACCATGATGGCAACTTCCCTAAAAGATTTGGGCAGGTTAGTTTACAAAGAAGGTAATTATGAAAGTGCCCGGTCCCTTTTGGTAGAATCTATCGAAATCGCCCAAAAAGAAGACATTAAATTGAACCTTACCGCCGCCCTACATGAGATGGCCAATTTAAAAATGTTTGAGGAAGAGTATCAAAGTGCTTTAACCGATATTAATGAAGTGATTGCCATTTCAGAAGAAATAGAAGTTTTACCCACTTTAAGGGACGCCCTAAAAACGAAAGCTGAACTTCAAAAACTAATGGGCAACACCAATGACGCCTATACCAACTTTAGTAGATATGCCATCATCAACGACAGCCTCTACTCCAACCGAAAAGCGCAACAAATAGCAGAACTGAAAACTATTTATGAGACCGAAAAAAAGGAAGCGGCCCTGGCCTTACAGGAAGAAGAAATAGCCGTCCTCAATGAAAAGGCGAAAGTGGACAAGCTCACCAAAGGTTTGTACGCCGGAGGAATGGCGGCCTTTATTCTGGTGTCGGGATTGTTGTATTTCGGCTTCCGGCAGCGTATTAAGAAAAATAGGATTGCCCGTGAAAAACAGGAAGCCATTTACCAGCAGGAAATTGAGCACAAACAAAAGGAATTGGCGAGCCAGACCCTCCATTTGGTACAAAAGAATACGTTTATTCAAGAGCTAATGGAGAATTTGGAGAACGTAAAAAACTCCCCGGACAGGTTTAAAACCGAATTCAGGCGAATGGTCATGCTGCTAAAAAAGGAGAATGCCTCGGATAAGGATTGGGAAGTCTTTAAAACCTACTTCTCTGAAGTTCACAATGATTTTGATCAAAAGCTCAAGACCATTTATGCGGACATCAGCGAAAAAGAAATTCGATTGGCAGCCTTTTTACGCATGAACCTCACCACCAAAGAAATTGCCGCTACCCTCAATGTCTTGCCCGATAGTATTTTAAAGTCTAAATACCGATTAAAAAAGAAATTGGGACTGGGCAAAGAGCAGGATTTAATGATTTTCCTCAATAATTTATGAATTACGAAAAATATAGCGGATAGTATTTTGGACAAGAGAGTGTTAAGGGAAAGCTTAATATCAGTCAATTCTAAACTTAAAGAACTGGATCAAATGCATATCTTAATAAAGATAGCACTAAGAATAAGTTGCTAATAGAAGTTTTTAAAAGCATTAACTTCACACAAGGCAAGGGCTCCCAAAAATTTCCCATATGCAAATGAAAAAATTTACCGACTTCAAAACATTTAATAATTTCATTGGTGTTGATGAGCCAATCGATGAAGATATTGATGTTGGGTGCTATCCAGAAAACATCCTTTTGAAGTCTGATGGGATTTATATTGATTTTTATCGAATTTCCTTTAAAACGAATTATATAAATCCCGACTCACCAAACTTTGATCATAGTGACCCAAAACCTATTACGGCGGTATTTTTTAATAGTCCTGGAAAACTTTATGAATGGGGGTTAGATGATTTATTTGAGGGTTTTTATCTACAATTATCAAAGAAGATAATTGAAGATAACCGTTACCTTTTTCAAAACTTTCTCGAATACGGCTACCATGAGGCCTTGTTTTTGAATGAGGAGGAAGAGAAGGAGATTGTTCTTCTTTATGAGAATTTGATGCAAAAGGCAAATAATAAAAGTACAGGTCAAGATGTACTTTTGGCCTATGTGAATCTAATTCTGAATTTGGTAGAATCTTTCTATAAAAGACAGTTTTCTACAGAAGCAAAAAAGTACAACTATATAGTAAGCGAGTTTCAACAGCTTCTGAGAGACTACTATGACGGTAGAACCAAAGGCGTGCCCTCGGTACACTATTTTGCTGAGAAGATGAAACTGACACCTAATTATTTGGGTGATGTTTTAAAAACTTTCACCCATAAATCAGCAATTGAAACTATTCATGAACACATTACGCATGAAGCAAAAAAACTACTTCTCGAAAGCAAACTTACTAATTCGGAAATAGCATTTGAATTAGGTTTTGACTATCCCAACTATTTTGCCAAACTATTCAAAAAACAAACCCAGCTTACCCCAAAACAGTATAGAATAAAACAAAGAGCTCTTAACAACGGCTAGAATACCGCTTATCTGTAAAATGTTTCTTTTTTTTCAGTAAATCGTCCAGTAAGAAGTTCATATTGTTGGGTAATATTGATAAACGTATCATTATTAATATTAAAACTCTATATGATGTCACAACAAAAAATTTCTTACAAGAACACAAATAACGGGCTGATGATGTCCGCTTATCTAAATTTTCCTAATGATTTCGATGAAAATAAAAAACATCCTGCATTGGTAATAACGCATCCTGGAGGTGGTGTAAAAGAACAAACTGCGGGTATTTATGGAAGGAAGTTTTCAGAGCACGGTTTTATAACTATAGTGACAGATGCTTCTTATCAAGGTGAAAGTGGCGGAGAACCTCGTCAATTAGAGAATCCTTATGTAAGAACTGAAGATGTCAGTTCAGCAATTGATTACTTGAACACTTTAGATTATGTAGATAGTGATCGTATTGGTGCTTGGGGAATTTGTGCTGGCGGTGGCTATACGGTAAATGCTGCTATCAACGATAAAAGAATTAAAGCGGTTGGTACGGTCAGTGCTGTAAATATCGGTCATATGTTCAGCAAAGGATGGTTGGGTGACCAAGACATGAAAGATGCTATCAAGTGGCTTGAATTTGGAGCTACAGCGCGCTCACAAGAGGCAAAAGGTGATGATGTAGTTCAAATGCCAATGGCTCCAATGAAGAAAGAAGATACGCCATATACTGATTTAAAGGAAGCTTGGGAATATTATCATACTGACAGAGCGCAATGTTCAACTGCTCCTGGCTATGGCACAGCCCGAAGCTTGACCCAATTGGTCACTTACGATGCCTTTAATATGGCCGAAATCTATCTAACACAACCGTTATTTGTAGTTGCGGGAAGTGTGGCTGAATCTAAGTGGATGAGTGATGACCTGATGGAGCGTGCCGGATCGGATAATAAAGAAATGTATATTGTTGAGGGAGCGAATCATATGAAACTATATGACATTCCAGAATATTTGGACGAAGCCGTCGCTCAATTAGCACCTTTCTTCAAAGAACACTTGGGAGTTTCTGAACCTATTGAGGCTTAGGATGAAATTAAGAAATGGGCCGAATAATCCCCTCGGCCCATTTCTTTAATATTTCCAAAAACTTATTCAATCACTTATCAGTTATTAAAATTCACTTTCCCTTTTAAGCAGTTACCTTTAATCACTATATCTTTGCATCGCAACCTTAATTTAGAAAGGGTCGCTTGATAGCAGCATGGAAAAAAACAAACAAATCATTCTTTTTGACGGGGTATGCAATCTTTGCAACAATGCCGTACAGTTTGTCATCAAAAGGGATAAAAAAGATGTGTTTCGATATGCCGCCCTGCAAAGTGAGGTGGGCCAGCAATTGTCCAAAGAGCGAGGTATTGATACCTCAAAGGTAGATTCCATAATTCTTATTGATCCCGGCACGGCCTACTACACCAAATCGACCGCAGCCCTGGAAATAGGCAAGCAGCTAAAAGGATATCGGGGCCTATCCTCCATTCTACTTTGGATACCGACACCTATCCGTGATATCGTATACGATTTTATTGCCAAAAATCGCTACAACTGGTACGGTAAAAAAGACCATTGTATGGTACCCACCCCAGAATTAAAGGCAAAGTTTCTTTAACAATTCTTCATCGGGTTTAAAGTCCGTTTGATAGGGTTAACGCTCACTCCTTCAATTTACTACCATTGTAGAAAACATTTGCAATGGACGATAAGATAAAGAAAGTGGCCTATACCGGCTTTATAGCCAAGGGTGCTGTTTATGGTATAACAGGTATATTGGCTTTTTTGGCAGCTTTTAATCTGGGAGGTTCCAAGGCCGGAAAATTTCAGGTGATAGAATTCTTGGAAAAACAGCCCTTTGGTAAGGTACTTTTGGCGCTATTAGGTATCGGTCTTATTTGTTACGCGCTATGGCGCTTTATCCAGAGTATTCAAGACCCCGAAAACATTGGTACGGATAAAAAGGGGCTTGTTAAGCGGGTTTCCTTTTTCATTAGTGGACTCATTTATTTGGGGCTGGGTATTTTTTCGATAGTGGATATCTTTTACGAACCTTCCTCTGGCGGTGGCAGTGGAAACGGTTCATTCCTAGGTCCGCAACTAAAGACCTACCTATTTATCGCCATAGGACTTGCATTGGCTGGGAAGGGTATTTATCAATTTATTAAAGCTTACAAAGGCGATTTTCTTCAGAAATTTGAGATTGGCAGTATTTCCGATAGTAAAAAAAGAAAGGCCATTAAGACTTTTGGTTACGGCGGACTCATTTCACGAGGTATTCTCACCTGCATTATTTCCTATTTTTTCCTAAAAGCAGGATTTTCGTTTTCCGGCGATGATTCCATGAAAGGTACTAAAGAAGCGTTTTCCTTTCTTCAGGAAACCTCCTCCGGACCTTGGTTGATGGGAATCGTTGCTGCTGGATTGGTGTGCTACGGACTTTACATGTTCGCCCAAGCCCGCTATCGCAAGTTTAACGGCTAGTTATTTTACCTCATCAAAATTATCGTCCCAATTCTTCACTTTGGGTTTCATACTCTTTCCAACGGATTTTGCCACCATCATGGACACGCAGGCATCCCCAGTAATGTTGACCACGGTACGTAACATGTCCAACGGTCTATCAACCGCAAAAATCAACGCCAGGCCTATGGCCAATTTGTCAGCAGGAAAACCGATAGCCTCCAATACAATAACCAACATTACCATACCCGCACCGGGAACGGCAGCAGAGCCAATAGATGCCAATAGGGCGGTAAGAACAATAGTTAACTGTCCGCTAAAACTTAAATCAAAACTTAAGGCCTGGGCAATAAATACCGCCGCCACCCCTTGGTAGAGACTCGTGCCGTCCATATTGATTGTAGCACCTACCGGAAGCACAAAACTGGAAATTTCCTTATCTACCCCAATGTGCTCCTCTACCCTTTCCATAGTTACCGGAAGCGTAGCAGCGCTGGAACTCGTACTGAAAGCCAATAATTGCGCCGGACTTATTTTTTGAAGGAAGGTCCATGGGTTATACTTCGTAAACGTACCAACGACCAAACTATAGAAAACAATCATTAGCACCAAACCTAAAACCACTACTCCGGCATACTTTAAAAGTGCCAAGAGAATATCAGGGTCACCCGAAGACACCACCACATTTGCTAAGAGTGCAAAAACGGCAATGGGTGCAGTTAGCATGATCAAATCCACCATTTTAAGCACCACTTCGTTCAGGGAGTCGAAAAACTTTTTTAGCGGCTTGGCGTTCTTTTCGCCAATTAAAAGCATGGAAATACCCAAAAAGATGGTGAAAAATATCACTTGGAGCATGGAACTGTTGTCCCCCAAAGCCTTAAAAGCATTGTCGGGCACCATATCCTCCAAAAATTGCAAAGGCCCACTTTCCTTTTGACGGGAAGCTTCCTCTAGTTTAGAGGTAACCCCACTATCATTGGAATAGGTTTCCGTAAGTTGGGCGATGGTTTCCTCTGAAATGCCGATTCCAGGCTTTATGGCATTTACCAAAAGAAGCCCAATGGTAATGGCCACCACTGTAGTACCTATGTAAATAGCAATAGTCCTTAGACCTATATTTCGGAATTTTGAAATATCCTTTAAATCGGATATCCCTTTTACTAGCGAAGCAAGAATTAACGGAATGGCAATTAATTTGAGCAGCTTAACAAAGATACTTCCAAAGGGATTGATCCAATCTTGTACAAATTGAGGTCCCCATTCAAAATTGGTCATTAAAAAGCCAAAAAGAATTCCCAATAGCATTCCTATGAGAATCTTCCAGTGTAATTCCAGTTTTCGCATGCATTTAAAGTTTAAGCAAGTAATATACAGTTTTTGCTCAGAAAGCCGAAAAACAACATTCCAATGAACATAGAAAATATCAATTTCCTAAAAATTCTTATTCTTTTCCCTTGATGGTACGATTTAGCAAGGTGTAATCTGCCAATACCAAAGCGGTCATAGCCTCAACAATGGGTACGGCCCTGGGAACGACACAGGGGTCATGCCTACCTTTTCCTTGGGTCTGCACGGTATTTCCATCCCTATCAATAGTCTCATAAGGCTGAATTAGCGTGGCAACCGGTTTGAAGGCCACGTTAAAGTAAATATCCATGCCATTGCTGATACCACCTTGAATTCCACCACTGTAGTTGGTTTTGGTACTGCCGTCTTGGTTAAATTGATCGTTGTGCTGGCTACCTTTCATTTGTACGCCCTCAAAACCACTGCCGTATTCAAAACCTTTTACGGCATTGATGGATAGCATGGCTTTGCCCAATTCGGCATGAAGTTTATCAAAAACAGGTTCCCCAAGTCCGATAGGTACGTTTTTGGCCACACAGGTGATAACACCGCCAATGGTATCACCTTCTTTTCGAATCTCTTTGATATAATCTTCCATGCGGGAAGCCATTTCCATATCAGCGCAGCGAACGGGATTTTTTTCAATATTGGAAAAATCCAGCTCTTGATATGGGGTTTCCAACTTCATGGTCCCCACTTGGGATACAAAGGCATTGATTTCAATTCCCGACAAAAATTGCTTGGCAATGGCCCCTGCCACTACCCTACTGGCCGTTTCACGGGCCGAACTACGTCCGCCTCCTCGATAATCCCGAAATCCGTATTTCTGATCATACACATAATCGGCGTGCGAAGGACGATAGGAGTCTTTAATATGGGAATAATCCTTGGATTTTTGATTGGTGTTATGAATGGCAAAACCGATGGGCGTACCTGTGGTCTTTCCCTCAAAAATACCTGAATAAAACTCAACGGTATCCGGTTCTTTCCTTTGGGTTACAATGGCCGACTGCCCTGGTTTACGACGGTCGAGTTCATTTTGTATGGCCTCAAGGTCGATTTCGATACCTGAAGGGCATCCATCTAGAACCCCGCCTATGGCTGCACCGTGCGATTCACCAAAGGTGCTAAGTTTAAATATATTTCCAAAAGTATTTCCCGCCATATAATTCCCCTAAAATTAGATAACCTAAAAAGGTTATAACATTAATAAAGCCGATATCCAACATCGGCCGTTCATCGACTTTGCGTCTATTTAAAGACCTCAAAGTTAAATTTTAATTAACAGTCTTGCAAAGTAAAAGACATGGGGTTGAAGCAGAACATAATACATTGTTATTGGCTAGTTTACCATTAATTTATATGAAAGTTCTTTTTTGGAGGAAAATTCCATCAAATTGAAAAAGCGTAAACTAGAAGTCGTTGTCATTTCAGATGTTCACTTAGGTTCGTTGAACTGCCATGCAGATGAACTGAATACCTATCTGCACAGTATTGAGCCAAAAAAACTCATTTTGAACGGTGATATCCTGGATGTAGGGCAATTTAACAAACGGTATTTCCCAAAATCGCATATGAAGGTCATTCGTAAGATTATGGCCCTGTCAACCAAAGGTACACAAGTCTTTTTCATTACCGGCAATAGGGATGAAGTCCTAAGAAAGTTGTCCGGGACCTCAATGGGTAATATTCACATTGTGGACAAACTGGTACTTCAACTGGATGGAAAAAAAGCTTGGTTCTTTCATGGCGACGTATTTGACAATCCTTTTCTGAATATCAACTGGCTGGCCAAGTTGGGTTCTTTGGGGTATCAACTTCTCTTTTCCTTCAATAAGTTCACCAACTACATTTATTATAAGAGCGGCAAAAAGCGCCCTACCTTGTCCTTAACAAGCAAAGAAAACGCCATTACTACCTATATCAATGATTTTGAGGAATTTTCAGTAAAAATGGCGGTTAGAAAGCATTACGACTATGTGGTATGCGGACACCTGCACCACCCCAAAAAAGAACGGTATAAAATAAGGGACAGTCATTGTACCTATCTGAACTCCGGAGATTGGGTAAAAAACCTAACCTCATTGGAGTATAACTTTAAACGATGGAAAATTTACCGGTATCAGCATGATAAATTATCCCCTTTTTTATGGACATGGAACTGCGGGAAATGGATATGCAAGAACTTTTTGAACAGTTAGCTACCCACACAACAACAAGAAGGTTAAAAAAGAAGAAAGACCAGCGCGATTAACCTCTAATTTATTAAAGCATTTTTTAATATTGTAACCGGATGCAAAGCCTTTCTTTTGGTTCCGTCATAAATTTGATGCCTGCAACTCGTTCCATTTGCTGAAATTATGGTGTCCTCAGGGCTCTTCCTTACCGCTGGAAACAATTTAAGCTCCCCTATTTGCATGCTTACTTCATAGTGTTCTTTCTCATATCCAAAGGACCCCGCCATGCCGCAACAACCAGAGCTAATAATGGAAACCGAATAATTTTCCGGTAGGTTGAGCACATCAAACGTTACTTTTTGGTTGCTCAATGATTTTTGATGGCAATGACTGTGAATTTTAACCGTTTTGGCCTCTTTGGTAAACAGGTTTGAGGTAAGTTCCCCTTTTTGTATTTCCTGCGCCAAGAACTCCTCTAACAAGTAGGAGTTTAATGCAATGGCGTTGGTGGTTTCCGTATCCTTGACAAACCTTTTGTACTCATCCCTAAAAGTCAAGACTGCGGAAGGTTCCAATCCAATGACCGGCAACTGTTCATCTGCGAATTTTTTAAGCTTTGGAATATTTTCCAATGCCAATTTTTTGGCCTGTTTTAAAAAACCTTTTGAAAGATAGGTACGTCCGCTTTCAGCATAAAATAGCTGCACATCATAACCCAGTTTAACTAAAAGTTCTATGGCATCCTTGCCCAGTTCAATATCCAAATAATGACTGAACTCGTCAATATACAAAACCACCTTTCTTTTTTTGGCAGGTTGTTGTTTTTTATATAGTTGCAAATGTTTATCAAAATTGAAACTTGAAACTTTTGGAAGACTTCTTTGAGGTGCTACATTGGCCGTTTTCTTTAGCAACCCACCAATTAACGAAGAGTCGTACATAGCATTGGTCAACCCAGATACCTTACTTCCCAATTTGTTGAATTTGGTATTATGGGCAAACAATTTACTGCGCAGGGAATACCCATTTTCCTCTTGGTATTGATATAGAAATTCCGCTTTTAATGTGGCGATGTCCACATTGCTAGGGCACTCGCTGGAGCAAGCTTTACAGCTAAGACAATAATCAAAAACCTCTTTTAGTTCCTTTTGATCAAATTTATTTGCCTTATCGGAATTGGTCAAAAACTCACGTAATGCGTTCGCTCTCCCTCTTGTGGTATGCTTCTCATTTCGGGTGGCATGATAACTTGGGCACATTGCGCCCTTCATACTTTCCGTCTTTCTGCAGTCACCACTACCGTTGCACTTCTCCGCAGCTCTTAAAATACCCTGACTATCCGAGAAATCCAACAAAGTCTCCACTTCCGGTTCTTCCCTATCAATTTCATAGCGAAGGGATTCGTCCATAGGAAAGGCATCCACTATTTTACCGGGGTTGAATATATTTTTAGGGTCAAAATACGACTTCACTCTTTTCAAGAGCTCATAATTCTTTTCCCCGATCATTAGCGGTATGAATTCCGCCCGAACGATACCGTCACCATGTTCCCCACTAAAAGAACCCTTATATTTTTTGGTAAGCTTTGCTACATCCGTAGTAATATCCCTAAAAAGACCAACATCGGTTTTTTTCTTAAGATCAAGGATGGGTCGCAAATGCAATTCCCCCGCACCGGCGTGCGCATAATACACGGCGCTTTGGTTATATCCTTTCATAATTGCGGTAAACTCCGCTATAAAAGCACTGAGGTCTTCCACAGCCACAGCTGTATCCTCAATACAGGCCACCGCTTTCTTGTCCCCTACCATATTACCCAAAAGCCCCAATCCGGCCTTTCTTAATTCGATGGCCTTGTTAATATCCGCCCCATACAATACGGGGTTGGCATAGGACAGCCCAGATTTAGCAACAGTAGCTTGTAAGGAATTTATTTGAACATCCAAGTCTTCTTGGGTGTTGGCCTTTAGCTCCAGCATAAGCAACGCCGCAGGGTCTCCCTCAACAAAGAATCTATTTTTTAATTGCTCTCGGTTATTTTTGGTACAGTCCAAAATTACCTTGTCCATCATCTCACACAAGTGAAGCGAGTGTTCCATCACTGGTGCCACATCCAACAAACAATCTTCTAGCGTGTGATAATGGGTAACTACCATTGCGGCGTATGCAGGAGGTAAATCATCCAACTGCAGAGTGATTTCTGTTGTAAAGGCCAATGTACCTTCACTACCGCTCAGCAATTGGCACATGTTGAAATCTGCCCCATTCTCACTAAAAACGGCATTGTGTAATAATTCATCTACAGCATAACCTGTATTTCTTCTATGTATTTCAGGCTTAGGGAACTGAGCTTCTATCTCTTCCCTTATTTCTTTATTAGATAGCTCTTTATATATGCTGTTGTAAATAGAAGCTTCAAAATCGTACCCTTTCAATTTTTTTTGAAATTCATCTACGGACAGGGATGTAAATTCGGCATCGCTTCCATCAGATAAGATAGTCTTCATTGAAATAATCTTATCCCTGGTTACCCCATATTGTATGGAGGTAGTTCCTGAAGAATTATTACCTACCATGCCCCCGATCATACATCTATTGGCGGTAGATGTATTGGGTCCAAAAAATAGTCCGTGTGGTGCCAGATACTGGTTAAGTTCGTCCCTAATAACCCCAGGTTGTACCGTAACCTGCTTTTTGTCCACATCCAAAGAAACGATTTTTGTGAAGTTTTTAGAAACGTCTACCACAATACCATCGCCCACACATTGCCCTGCCAAGGATGTACCTGCCGTCCTAGGAATGATACCCACTCCATTCTTACTGGCAAAATGGATGATTTTCTTAATATCGTCCGTTGTTTCCGGAAAGGTAACCGCTAAAGGTATTTTACGGTATACAGAGGCATCTGTAGCATATAATGCCTTGGTTAATTCATCAGATAATAACTGGCCTTGAAGGGATGCTCCCAATCCCTCGAGTAAATTTTTATTCAATGGTAGACAATTTTGCTCGCTAAATTAAGTTTTTATGCTTGAACGGAACAGCTTAAAACTGTTTTTAGACAAAATTGAATATGATTATGAAAAAAATGAAGTTACTTGCCTTTTTGGCCTTTTTTGCAGCCCTTAACAGCCTATATTCACAAGAAATATCCGATCATGCCCTAGGTTTAAGATTAGGTGATAGTGATGGCTTTGGCGCTGAAATCTCCTATCAAAAGCTCATAGGTAGATATACCCGGGCAGAAATTGATCTAGGCTGGAGGGACAGCAGGGAATTTGACGCCCTTAAACTTACCGGTATTTACCAATGGGTCTATAATATTGACCGTGGTTTTAACTGGTTCTATGGTGTTGGGGGCGGTGCCGGAAGTGTAGATTTTGCCCCTAAACTTAACAATAACGGCATACCTTACGACCCCGATGGAGGACTATTTGTCTTTGTGGCCGGCGATGTGGGTGTGGAATATAATTTTGATTTTCCATTATTGGTTTCCTTGGATTTTAGACCGGAATTAGGACTTATAGGATATAGCGAGTTTGACAATACCTTTAATTTTGATGTTGCCCTTGGGGTACGGTATCAATTCTAAACCAAAACCACTTAAAAAAAAGCCCTTAACAGCAAATGTTAAGGGCTTTTTTTATTTTAACTATATGACTATTTTTACCGCAACTAAAATCATATAATGAAAAGAATAGTAGCTACCTTATCCATTTTAATTGGCCTTAGTGCTTGTAATCAAAAACCGGAAGGATATACCGTTGATGGGAACATTCGAGGAGAAGTTGAAAACGGCACCAACGTTTATTTGAGAGCTGTAGGTGAGAATGGACAACCTGTAGATGTTGATACCACGAAGTTGGAGAACGGAAAATTCACTTTTACCGGTAAAATGGATGCGCCTGAAATGCATTACCTTTTTGTGGAAAACTTAATGGGATATGCTCCCGTGATTCTTGAAAACGGCACCATCCAATTATCCGCACAAAAGGACAGTCTTGGTATGGCAGAAGTAAAAGGTACACCACAAAATGAAACCTTCACGGATTATATGGAGCAATCCAAGGAACTTACCTTAAGAGCCCAGTCCATTCAACAAGATATGCAACAGGCCAATGTAAGTAGGGATACGGCAACAGCAATTTCCTTACGGGACGAAATGCAGGAGCTTCAGGAAACTTACAAGAATTTTGAACTGGATTACATCAAACAACATCCAGACGCCTTGATTACCGCTCTATTGATAGATCGAGCCGTTGGTACCAGAACCGTAACTGCGGAGGAAGCCCAAACAATGTATGATGCCCTTTCCCCTGAAATCAAAAATACCAAGATCGCCAAAAGTATCATGGAAAAATTGGATGCCCAGAAAAAGGCCGAGGAAAATGAGAAGAATACTTCCATTGGCGCAAAGGCACCTGAATTTACCGCTCCTAATCCAGACGGTAAGGATGTGGCTCTGGCCGATGTTTTAGGCAAAGTTACTTTAATCGATTTTTGGGCTGCCTGGTGCAAACCCTGCAGAGCCGAAAACCCTAATGTAGTATCAGTTTATAACAAGTACCACGATAAGGGATTAAATATTATTGGAGTTTCTTTGGACAGAACGGCCGATGCTTGGAAAAAGGCGATTGAAGACGATGGACTCACATGGAACCATGTTTCGCATGTAGCTTATTTTAATGACCCAATCGCCAAGCTATACAATGTTAATGCTATTCCAGCTGCATTTCTTTTGGACGAAAACGGCGTTATCATTGCTAAAAACCTTCGTGGCCCAGCTTTGGAAGAAAAGGTTGCTGAGCTACTTAATTAGAAAAAACAAAATACACGGAAATAAAAAACCCCGAACATAGCTGTTCGGGGTTTTTAGTTTGAACTATTTCGAGTTAGAATTTATTTCTTACATCATTGAATTCGCCTTTAACAGTTACATTTCCAAGTTTTTTAACCTCCCCAAAAATGTTAACCTCAGAGTCACTGCCTATAAATTCAATGGTTGAACCTTCATTTAAAACCAAGTCCCCATAAATAGTAAGGTTGCCCTCAACTCTAAAGGTTGCCCCTTGGTTTACCGTAATATCCCTACGTCTGTTGTTTCTACCAATGACAAAGGTACCGTTCATTTCAAAAAGTCCATCGCTATTGATATAGGAATTATTTGTTACCGTCCAAGATCCGCAAAGCAATAAAGAACCGTTAACGGTAATCCTATTAAACCTTTTTGCACCGCGATACGCTTTTGTCTCTCCGGAGTTGACAGATAAACTACTGCTACCCCAATAAATTGGTAAATCCTCACAACGCGCAGCTAGACTCGTATCAGGTCTGTTCAGTTTTACAATTTGAAGACCGGATTTTCCAGACGCCGCAAAAATATAATCTCCTTTAGACTCCACGTAATTAATGGAACCATCAAGGTCAATAATACCTACTAAATTGGTATTGTCCTCTTGAGTTTCAGATAAACACAATCCTGCACCACCGTTGGCCATTAACAATACTTCTTCGTTGGTAGCAACTGCGTTGGTAACAATGTTTACCTGTTCTGTTCCTTCCGGATTAAGCATAATAGGCACATACTCCTTTAAGGTTCCACTTGAGCGGTCGTAAATTCCAGCACCTTTAGCGCCTTCAGAGACTACAATTCTGTTATCGTCTATATCCAACGTACGCTTACTGAAATTACCAAAATCTGAATCAATAGCGATTTCCTTATTTACGTTCAATCCTTGGTCAAGGAGTACAATTCCTGTGCTGGCATCCAACACGGCAATAGTTTCATTATGCAAGGCAACTGAGCGTAAATCTGCAAAAGAAGCGTCGGTTACAATGCTTAGGTCAGATTTATTATAAGCTGTAATCAGTCCATCTTTTCCACTCGTTACAAAAACCTTAGTACCGGATACCTCTACGTCAGTAGCATTGAATCCTTCTTGAAAACCATAAGTAAGTCCCGCGCCTGTATCCATTCTTCCTCCAGAAACCGGAATTTTAACTACAAATGAATTAGAAGTTGCCCTTACGGATTTTTCTGAATCTACACCACCAACCGCATAGACATACCCATCATTATATTCTATTGAATTGATATCTGCATTGGTATAGTAGAGCCTTGAAGTTACTTGAGGATCGTTAGGGTTGCTCACATTAACGATATCAATTGCACCGGCATAACCATCCTCTACCGTATTATAGGACACATAGGCATAATCATTGTCCACATGCACGTGAGAAGCTGTTAAGTTCTCAGCTCCAGCATAGGAAGGTGGATCCACTCGGGCTACCAAGGTAAGCGGATAATCTCCAGCTTCCTCTTCGGCCCCTTTGGCAAATTTGCCTGAAAGCGAAGCTTCACTGGCAATTTCCAGCACACCGGCATCATCAAATAAAATACTGTTTTTTAAAACGGATTCGCTTTTTTCCACGGCAACATCCTCAGATGGATCGTTATACACCGTAGTTTCATCGCTACACGATACGGCGAATAAGAGCGCCGCAATAGCGGTTAGGGAAACTCTTTTCATTATAAGCAGGTTTAAATCAATTAGATTTGGGTTCTAATTAAACGTCAAAATTAGGGCAAGTGTATATTTTCGTACAAGTTTTTTCGATGAACGGCCAGAAATGGAGCCGTGAGATGCCCCAAAGTTTCGATGAATGGTAAATAAATAGCTTCTTAAAAAGAAGTGAAATTATATTTTACCCATCTTTTCCATTACGAACAATACAATGATGGGCACGGCCAATAATAAGACCATAAAGGTTTCTTGCACCAATAACTGCGGAAGAAATAGCAAGGTGGAAACATAGCCTCCCACTGCACCACCAAAGTGGGCCGTATGACCAATATTACCTATTCTACTTCGCATCCCATAAATGGAATATAGAAGATATCCAATTCCAAAAACGTAAGCAGGTAACGGTATAGGAATAAACATGAAGCCCAAGCGCATATCAGGTTGTAATAAAATAGCGGCATATAAAACACCTGTTACGGCACCACTAGCACCTACAGCACTATAATAAGGTTCATTTTTATGGAAGAACATGGCCAAAAGACTTCCGGCCAACAAGCTAACGAAATAGACAACCAAAAATTTCCCCGTTCCAAGCCACCCAATCACTACAGGTGCAAAGAAATAAAGGGTGAACATATTAAAAAAAAGATGTGCCCAATCTACATGCAAAAACCCAGAAGTAAGCATTCTATCCTTTTGGCCCGCATTTATAGCCGAAATATTGAACTTATACCTTTCAAAAAATGAAGTATCGTTAAAGCCTTTTAAGGAAACCAGTATATTGGCAGCGATGACCGCTATTGTGGCCAAATCCATATTGTACATGCAACACAACTTATAATCGGTTCAAATATAGCTATATTTGCCAATTAAAACCGAACCATGCAATTGCTTGTTTTTGTTCTGGCCTACCCCCTACTTTGGCTTGTTTCCAGATTACCTTATAGACTTTTTTACGCCTTTTCAGACTTTATTAATTTTATAGTATATAGAATTGCTGGGTATAGGACCAAAGTAGTTAGGGACAATCTTAAAATGGCGCTACCGGATAAATCCGATGAAGAACTAAAAACCATTGAAAAAAAGTTCTACAGACATCTTTGCGATACTTTCCTAGAAATGGTGAAAACAATGGGGCTCTCTAAAGAAGAGGTTAAGAGACGTTACAATGTTGTTAATCCCAATGTGGTACGCGAGCTGGAAAAATCAAAAACAATTTTAGTGGTTTGCTCCCATTATGCCAATTGGGAATGGAACGTGAGCATCAATAACTATTACAGTTCTAAAGGCTATGCAGTTTATCAAAAAATAAGTAACAAGTACTTTGACAGTTGGGTCAAGAAAGTACGCTCTAAGTGGAACACTACCTTAATCACCCAAAAACAGGTGGTTCCTACGGTAGTTAAAAATCATCGTGACAATGTCAGGGGAATTTTTGGAATGGTGAGCGACCAATCTCCCCAAAAGCACTTGGCCCATTACTGGGCAGAATTTATGGGTATAAAAGTTCCTGTAGTTAACGGCGCAGAAATTATGGCACGTAAGATGGACCTTGCCGTGGTTTTTCTAAAAGTATCCAAAGTAAAAAGAGGCTATTATAACGCTGAATTTATACCTATTACCTCTTCTGGGAAACAAACAGAAAAGAATGAAATTACAGATACCTTCTTAAGATTGGCAGAACAACAAATTAAGGAGAGACCGGAACATTACTTATGGACCCATAGACGATGGAAACACAGAAATAGTGTTCCTCAAGAGTTTTTATAGAATTCTAAGAAGTTCTTTTTATATTTCAGGACCAAACCATTTTTACAACCAAAAATTCTAGTGTCCATGGAAATTCTTGAAACCCTCTATGAGGAGCTGGTCGGCTTTTTCGGAATCACCCAAGCTTGGGAAATTTTAAAGTCTGGCAATTATGAGGTCCTTCGAACGTATGAAGGCATTACTACTTTTATTATTCCCATAATTCCTTTATTGGTTTTTTTAGAACTAATTTTAGGATTGGCCTATAAAAAGCCTCAAACACGGGTTTACAAGGTTAATTTTTTAATTTATGTTTTTAACCGTTTTGTAGGAAGGTTTATAGCCATTGCCATGGTTACCCTCTGCATTGGTTGGTTTCAGCCTTTGGCCATATTTCAAACCAGCCCAACTTGGTACTGGTTCATTTACGCCTATATTATTTGGGAATTTGGGCATTTTATTTACCATTACCTTGGCCATAAGGTCCGTTTGTTCTGGTGCCTGCATTCTACGCACCATGCGCCCGAGGATATGAACCTATCGGTAACCTACGCTCATTTCTTTTTGGAAGCGCCTTATGCAGATACTATCAGAACCATTATTTGTATTCTCGCAGGGGTGCAGCCTGAAATGCTTTTTGTTATCATGTTCATTGACGGTACCTACGGAGCATTTATTCATGTTGGAGAGAATGTGATGAAAAAAGCTGATTTTGGTTTTTTAGGCAAGTACATCTTAACACCTTCCCATCACAGGGTACACCATGCGAAAAACCCTTTATATATGGATACCAACTTTTGCAATCTATTGAATATTTGGGACCGCGCCTTTGGCACCTATCAAGAGGAAAAGGAATATGAAAAAATACGTTACGGAATAACCCGTGAAATGGATTCGGGCAATTTTATGGATGTCTATTTTGGAGAATTTGTTGCGCTCGGAAAAGACATTTGGAAAGCCCCTGGCATCAAAAATAAATTGATGTATGTCATAATGCCTCCGGGATGGAACCACACGGGAGCCCATATGACCTCAAAAGTAGTGCGAAGTGAATACTTTAATGCCCAAAAAACTAAGGATAAAGCAGCAGCGTAGCCATTACAATACAATGGTCGCTAGCATAGTTTTCACATAAGACCTTATAATCCAATAATTTCCAACGCCCTGACTGATCAAAAAGAATGTAATCTATTTTTTTAGTTGGGGCTTTAGATGGGTAAGTAGGCTGTTTAACTTCCTCCGAAGCACCTTGTTCAAAAACATTTTTGAGAATTGAAATGGTTTCACTGTTGGGTTCGGCGTTCAAATCGCCCAATAAAAGCGTGGGAATGGAATCCTTATGAAATCGCTCTACCAAAGCCCTTGCCTGCATTTCCCTGTCTTTACTATCCTGTTGATGATCTAAATGCGTACCCACAAACTGGACGATATTCTTATTGGCGGTCTCTACTCGCACGATAGCGGCAGCCCTTGGTTCGGAATCGGGCAAATGTGGCAAGGCCAAATTCTCTGAAGAAACAAAACTCAATTTAGAAAGAATTCCTTCTCCATATTCACCTCCATCGTAATACATGGCACGAGCAAATAAAGGTGCCATTTTAGTACGATAGCCCAACTCCGTAGGCAGGTCATGATTTTTGGCACGCTTGGTTTTAAAATCTACTTCCTGCAATGCTACTAGATGCGGATTATACGATTTTATAATGCCTGCAAGGGAATCCAAATTAAAATCGTTTTCTAAAGTGGCCCCATGTAGTATATTAAAACTCATTACCCTAAGGGTGTCCTGAGCATAGTTCTTATATCCTGATAGAACAAAAAACAATATAAACAGTGCACCCCTAAAGTTGTTCATAATTCGTAAAGTTTAAATTCCGGCTACGGTCTTGATTTCACCAATAATACGATCGGCGAGTTCATCCGCTGCTTGCTGACTCCCTGCTTCGGTATAAATACGGATGATAGGTTCCGTATTGGATTTTCTCAAATGAACCCAATTGTCCGGGAAGTCAATTTTTACCCCGTCTATGGTGGAAATTTCCTCGTCCTTGTATTTTTCGGCCATGGCCTTTAAAATACCGTCCACATCCAATTCAGGAGTCAATTGTATTTTTTTCTTGCTCATAAAATATGCCGGATAACTGGCCCTTAATTCGGCTACCGTCCCACCTCTTTCGGACATCAACATTAAAAACAAGGCTGTACCCACCAAGGCGTCTCGGCCATAATGACTTTCTGGGTAAATAATTCCGCCATTACCTTCTCCTCCAATAATGGCCTCGTTGGCCTTCATTTTGGTCACAACGTTTACTTCTCCGACGGCCGCGGCCTCATAGGTACCACCGTGCTTTTGAGTTACATCTCGCAAAGCTCTTGAAGAAGACAGATTAGAAACGGTATTTCCTTTGGTTTTACCCAACACATAATCGGCACAGGCCACTAAAGTATATTCCTCACCGAACATTTCACCCGTATTATCTATAAACGCCAACCGGTCCACATCGGGATCCACTACAATTCCAAAATCGGCTTCCTCCTCTACCACCAACTTACAAATATCCTCTAAGTGCTCCTTTAAGGGTTCTGGATTATGAGGAAAATGCCCCGTAGGCTGACAATAAAGCTTAACAACCTCTACCCCAATTTCTTGCAATAATTTAGGAATAGCAATACCTCCGGTAGAATTCACACCGTCAACAACCACTTTGAATTTTGATTTTCTGATGACATCGGCATCCACCAAACTTAAATTGAGCACTTCGTCAATATGTATATCTATGTAAGAATCGTTTTTAAGGATGCTTCCCAAATCATCCACTTCCGAAAAAGCGAAATCTTCATCTTCGGCTATTTTTAAAATTTTAGCACCTTGCTCCGCATCTAAAAACTCTCCTTTTTCATTAAGCAACTTCAATGCATTCCATTGTTTAGGATTGTGGCTGGCCGTTAGAATAATTCCGCCATCCGCTTTTTCCAAGGGCACCGCAATTTCTACTGTAGGGGTTGTAGATAGGTCCAAATCCACCACATCTATTCCCAATCCTACCAAAGTGGAAACCACCAAATTTTGTATCATTTCACCGGAGAGACGGGCATCGCGACCAATAACCACTGTCAATTTCTCTTTTTTGGAATAATCTTTTAACCAAGTACCGTAGGCCGCCGTAAATTTTACCGCATCTATAGGTGTTAAATTATCGCCAGGATTGCCTCCAATGGTTCCTCTAATTCCAGAAATTGATTTTATCAGTGTCATATTTTAAAAATCTAGTAAAAGTTTTAGCAAATATAATGGTCTACATCAAAACCTACGTAAGCAATTTGTAAATTCGAGGCAATGAATTTTCTTGCACACATCTACCTTTCTTTTGACGATGAAGAAATCACCATTGGCAATTTCATTGCCGATAGCATTAGGGGAAACAGATTTGACCACCTGCCCGAAAAAGTTCAAAAAGGAATTTTACTACACCGTGAAATCGATACGTTTACCGATTCACATCAAATTCCGAAAATAAGCAGCAAACGCCTGCACAAAAATTACAGCCATTATAGCCGTGTCATCGTAGATATTTTTTACGACCACTTTTTGGCAAAAAACTGGGAAAATTACAGTGAAATTCCGCTGGATTCCTATGTTGAGAGTTTCTACGACCTTTTAGAAAACCACTACCCTATTTTGCCGCAGGGTACCAAAAGAATGATGCCCTATATGATTGCGGATAATTGGATCTATAATTATTCTAAAATGGAAGGTATAGGGAAGGTACTGAACGGTATGAACCGGCGCACCCAAAATCGTTCAAAAATGAATTTTGCCATTGTAGACCTTGAAAAACATTACGACGATTTTGAAAAGGAATTCACAGATTTCTTTGAAGAACTGATTGTCTTTTCAAAGCACAAATATATATCCCTAATTGACTAACTAAACACCTGACCGATCATGAAAAAAAGTCCTTTAGCAAAAATCTTATTTTTTCTTGCTCTATTAGCATTTGTTAACTGCCGTACCAAACCAGCGGCCCCCACGGGTGTAGTAGCCGAAAAAGCGATGGTGGTATCCGCAAGGGAAGAAGCATCTAAAATTGGTGTTGAAATATTAAAAAAAGGAGGTAACGCCTTTGACGCTATGGTAGCTACAGAAATGGCCTTGGTAATAGCATACCCCTTTGCGGGGAATTTAGGTGGCGGGGGATTTATGGTCTACCGCAAAGCAGACGGTGATGTAGGCGCATTGGATTACCGCGAAAAAGCGCCTCTTTCCGCTCATAAGGACATGTATTTGGATTCCCTTGGAAATGTTATTCCCAATATGAGCACTAAGGGAGCTACCGCAGTTGGAGTGCCAGGAACAGTGGCCGGGATGATGGCGGTTCATAAAAAATTCGGCTCCCTGCCCCTAGAAGAAATTTTTGCCCCGGTTATCGAATTGGCCGAAAAAGGTATTGTCGTTACCGAAAACCAAGCCAAGCGATTTGAGTGGGCCAAAGAGCAAATATTAGAAGTGAACGATAGTTCAACCACCTTTCCCATTGATAGCAAGGTGAACGATATGGTTACCTATCCGGCATTGGCCAAAACCATGCGTATCATAGCCCAAAAAGGACACGATGGGTTTTACAAGGGGGAAGTAGCCCAAACCTTGGCCGCCTTTATTCAAGATAAAGGAGGTTTCGTAACGGAAGAAGATCTAGCCAAATACGAAGCCGTATGGCGACAGCCCATTATTTTTAATTATAAAGGTTTAAGGATTATCTCTATGAGTCCCCCAAGTAGTGGCGGGGTAACCATCCATCAGATATTTAAAATGATAGAGCCCCATGATATTGGCCAATATGGGCCGAATTCGGAAAAAGCGATTCAATTATTTACGGAAGCTGCACGCCGCGCCTATGCGGATAGGAATTATTATTTAGGCGATCCAGATTTTACCGATATTCCTTTGGATGTGCTCTTGAGCAAATCATATTTAAAGGAGCGTATGGCCGATTTTTCTTTTGAAAAAGCCACGAAATCCGAAGAGGTAAAAGAAGGAAACATCCAAATGGCCGAAAGTATGGAAACCACCCACTATTCAATTGTTGACGCCGCAGGAAATGCCGTATCTGTCACCACCACTCTCAACGGTGCCTATGGATCAAAGCTTTATAGTGATGAACTGGGTTTCTTTCTAAATAACGAAATGGATGATTTTAGCGCAAAAGCTGGTGTACCCAATATGTTTGGACTCATAGGTGCCGAGGCCAATAGCATTTCACCAGAAAAAAGAATGCTGAGTAGCATGACTCCCACCATTGTAGAAAAGGAAGGCAAACTTTGGATGGTGGTAGGTACACCCGGAGGCTCTACCATTATAACCGCCGTAGCACAGACCATTTTAAATGGATACGAATTTAATATGAGCATGCAAGAGGCGGTAAATGCCCCCAGATTTCATCACCAATGGTTGCCAGATGTTGTTATCTTTGAACCGGAAGGTTTTTCGCAAGAACTGAAAGACAATTTAAAATCCAAGGGCTATAATATCAATGAAGAGCGCACTCCAATCATTGGAAAAGTAGATGCTATTCGAGTGTTGGAAGATGGTCGATTGGAAGGTGGTGCCGATAAACGGGGGGACGATACCGCCGTAGGTTTTTAATTAGAAAATGAAAAAGTTATTATGACTATTGAAGTTTTACACAAATTTGAACTTAATAATAAAAATCAGGAACGAATACGAACCCTGTACAAACAGCTGAACGATACCATAATCCCCCGACCCTTACATCAGGTACTACAAGAAGACAACCATGTTATATTCATGGTCTGTAAGGATGAGAAGGAAGAAATTGTAGGCATCGCACTAATGGCCACCTATAAAGTAGTTTCCGGGTTTAGGGGCTTGGTAGAAGATGTTGTTGTTGATGAGGCCTACCGAGGAAAAGGAATTGGCCGAATGCTTATGGAAAGTCTGCTCGAGGAAGCAAGAAGAAAAAGCATAGATGAAGTTATGCTGTTCACGGGTCATCATAGAACACCTGCCATCAACCTTTACAAAAGCCTCGGATTTAAAATCAGGGAAAGTGGCGTTTACAATTTGAGCTTTAGAAAATAAGAATCAGACTTTCTTTACATGTTTAAGTTGCCCTTTAAGCTCTTCCATGGATTCCTGTAATTGTTTAAGAAGGCCTTTTTCGGTGCTTGCGTCTTCTCCAAAGGTGATGCGGCTGCTCACCTGCCATAATTCCTGAATCTGAAAGGGCTTTATTTCATACGGAGGATAGGATTCATTGAGGGATACCAAGGTTATATTATTGGAATTGGGCCTCCGCTCTATTTTTTTGACCAGAACTGCATCTTGAAGCACCACCACGTACATCTTATTGGGACTTACATCATCTATATGCTCAACGGCTTTCGCCAAAACCCACTCCCCCGGTCTTAAATTGGGCAGCATACTGTCTCCCTCAACCTGAAAACCCCGGTAGGTGGCATTTCTAAATTCCGGGATGGGCAAATCAAAAGCCGGTAGCTGCTGGTACCAACTGGTATCCTGTATGTTCTGAGGATAGCCGGCAGCAGCTTTCGCATTTACCAGCACCATATTCTCACGGTCTTCGGCATCTACGGTAACCACTTTAGGAATAACACTGGTATGCGAGGTTTCCAGATGTTTGTTCTCACTTTCACCAAACAACCATAGCGGATTTATTTTAAATTGCTTTAAAAGCTCGGCTACAACCTTTCCGGAGAGTTTGGTGCGCCCCCTTTCAATATCTGCAGTCGTGTTTTTAACACCGATTAGATTGGCAAATTCGGCCTGGGTGTACCCTAACTCCCTTCGTAAATCTGTAAATCGTTTTAAGGTTAGCTCGTTCTCCATACTTCAAAAACTTATTGATTTTCAAATCCATACCTCTTATAAAAGCCGAAAAACTTTTCTAAGTAGCACTCAAATATACATTTTTTGGACATATTCCATTAATTTTTTTGGATTATTTCCATATTTAGGATTTAATCCATAATTTTGGAATAATTACAATAAATGCTATGTCATTCGAGAGAATTAAAGAAAAATTGAATATTCTGGCAGATGCTGCCAAGTATGATGTGAGCTGCGCCAGTAGCGGTAGTAACAGGACAAATAAAAATAAAGGGCTTGGAAATAGTACGGGCATGGGCATCTGTCATAGCTATACGGAAGATGGGCGCTGCGTATCCTTATTAAAAATATTAATGACCAACTATTGCATTTATGATTGTGCTTATTGCGTAACCCGTAAAAGCAACGATATTAAAAGGGCCGCTTTTAAAATTCAGGAAGTAGTTGACCTTACCATCAACTTCTATCGCAGAAATTATATTGAAGGTCTGTTCTTGAGTTCAGGAATCTTCAAAAGTGCCGATTATACCATGGAACGTTTGGTGGCGGTAGCCAAAAAGCTTCGGGAGGAGGAGAATTTCAATGGTTATATTCATCTAAAATCGATTCCCGGTGCAAGTGATGAGCTGATGCGAGAAGCGGGGTTATATGCAGATCGTCTTTCGGTAAATATTGAAGTTCCAACAGTATCAGGATTAAAATTATTGGCTCCCGATAAAAATTATGAAGATTTCACCAAGCCTATGCTCAAGGTAAAAAATGAAATTCTTCAATATAAAGCGGAGAAAAAAATCATAAAGAGTACTCCCAAATACGCCCCAGCAGGCCAAAGTACGCAAATGATAATTGGCGCCACAGGGGAATCGGATAAGGACATCATGTATTCTGCCACCCATTACTACAAGAACTACCACATGAAACGGGTGTATTACTCGGGTTACGTACCTGTTGCGGAAGACAAAAGATTGCCAGCCATAGGGTCTCAAGTACCTTTATTGCGAGAAAACAGACTTTACCAAACCGATTGGCTATTACGATTTTACGGTTTTCATGTCAAGGAGATTTTGAATGCAGATTTCCCAAACTTGGATATGGATGTGGACCCTAAACTGGGGTGGGCCCTTAGAAACATGCAGCACTTTCCAGTAGATGTTAACCGGGCGGATAAGGCTATGCTAGCAAGAATTCCGGGAATAGGAATGCAATCCGTTCACAAGATTATAAACGCCCGAAAGTTTCGAAAACTCAATTGGGAGCACCTTAAAAATATTGGAATTGCCTTGAACAGGGCAAAATATTTTATGATATGTGATTCCAGCAAATGGGAAAAAAGAGATTTGGAACCTAGTAGAATCAAAGGCCTAATTCTTCAAAATTCTTCCGGCAAATTTCGAAAAGAATACTCTAACCAATTACAACTCTTTTCATGATAGTTTAAAAGAACCCTAATGCACTTAGAAAATGATCAATTCAAAAATTTTAGTTTATGATGGTAGCTTCAACGGCTTTTTAACTGCGGTTTTTACCGCCTTTGACGAAAAAGTATCCGTTAGCGATATTCAAAGGGAGGATGAATACCAAAGTGGATTGTTTTCAGAATCGGAAACGGTCATTACGGACAATGTAAAAGCTAAACGGGTATGGTATGGCATTGACAAAAAAAGTCATACGGCCATCAAGCAAATCTATTTTGCCTTTTTAAGTGAAAGCAAGGGTATAGAGATGCTTTTGTACCGTTACATTAGAAAATTGTTCTCAAAATTGGATACTTCCCCTTCCGATTATTCTGATGGAATAGTCCTAAAAATTTCCCAACTGGCAAAATCCGTAGGTCGTGAAAAACATCGTATGGAAGCTTTTGTGCGTTTTCAGCTCACCAAGGATGGAATTTATTTTGCGAATATAGAACCTGATTTTAATGTACTTCCCTTGATTTCAAAACATTTTAGAAGTAGATATGCGGACCAATATTGGTTGATTTATGATGTGAAACGTAAATACGGACTCTATTACGATTTAAAAAAGGTGGAGGTTGTAACTATGGATCTAAAAGAATTACTCACCAATAGGATCCATAAAAGTGATTCGCTCACCCCTGCCGAATATGACTTTCAAGACCTTTGGAACAACTACTTTAAAAGCACCAATATTAAAAGTAGGATCAACCTAAAACTTCATCAACAGCATGTACCCAAAAGATATTGGAAATACCTCAGTGAAAAGAGGGAAGTTGTATAGGGGTAGAAAGAGTTGATTGTCCTAAAATCTAAGGCTTTAGAGCGCTAGAAATAGATAAGGTCAGCTTCTTGATTACTGCTTAAAACCGTACCTTTGCAGCTTTGCTATCGAAAATGATAAATTACGAAGAAAATATAGAGGTAAAGGGCGCCCGCGTTCACAACCTCAAGAATATAGATGTTACCATTCCCCGAGAAAAACTGGTAGTAATAACTGGACTTTCCGGTAGTGGAAAATCCTCCTTGGCTTTTGATACTATTTATGCGGAGGGCCAACGTCGTTACATAGAAACTTTCTCGGCTTATGCAAGGCAATTTCTTGGCGGACTGGAACGGCCCGATGTTGATAAAATCGATGGCCTTTCCCCTGTAATCGCCATTGAGCAGAAGACCACTTCCAAATCGCCTCGATCCACTGTAGGAACCATAACCGAAATTTATGACTTCTTGCGCTTGCTTTTTGCGCGTGCTGCGGATGCCTATAGTTATAATACCGGGGAAAAAATGGTGAGCTATAGCGATGAGCAGATTAAAGAGCTCATTAAGGAAAATTATAATGGAAAAAAGATAAATGTGCTGGCTCCCGCCATTAAATCCAGAAAAGGCCACTATCGGGAGCTTTTTGAACAGATAGGCAAGCAAGGTTTTGTAAAGGTTAGAGTAGACGGCGAAATTAAGGATATTGTAAAGGGCATGAAAGTAGACCGTTACAAGACCCATGATATTGAAATTGTAATCGATCGCCTAAAAGTGAGCGATACCGAGGAAATGGATAAGCGTCTTAGCGAAACCATCAATACGGCCATGTACAGTGGGGATAATGTGCTCATGATTTTGGAAGAAGGCCAAACGGAAGCGCGGTATTTTAGCAGGGACCTCATGTGTCCTACTACCGGTATCTCCTACCCTGTTCCTGAACCAAATACATTTTCGTTCAATTCCCCAAAAGGAATGTGCCCTAATTGTAATGGTTTGGGCCATGTTCATGAGGTGAACGAAAATAAAATTTTTCCCAATAAAAAGCTTAGTATTAAATCTGGGGGCATAGCTCCTCTGGGTGATTATAAAAAATCATGGGCCTTTAAGCAGGTAGAAACCATTGCGCAGCGATATGAATTTGAATTGACCGACCCCATTGAAAAAATACCTGCGGAAGCAATGCAAGTTTTGTTGCACGGGGGCAATGAAAGTTTTGAAGTCAATTCCAAAACCCTAGGTGTAAAACGAACCTACAAAATTGATTATGAAGGCATCGCTAATTTTATAAAAAATCAATATGAAGAGGCAGGCACTACTTCCCTAAAGCGCTGGGCCAAAGATTTTATGGACAAGATTACGTGTCCCGTTTGTGAAGGTTCTCGATTGCGCAAAGAATCACTTAATTTCAAGATTGGTGAGAAAAATATTGCTGAGTTGGCCCACATGGATATAACGGACCTCTCTGATTTTTTTCAAAATTTGGAAAGTAGTCTTTCTGGAAACCAAAAGAAAATAGCCGAAGAAATCATTAAGGAAATCAAGGCTAGAATTAACTTTTTATTGGATGTAGGCCTTGATTACCTTTCCCTAAACCGTAGTTCTAAATCTTTATCGGGTGGTGAAGCACAGCGAATTCGGTTGGCAACACAGATTGGTTCCCAATTGGTGGGAGTGCTCTATATTTTGGACGAGCCCAGTATAGGTTTGCATCAAAGGGACAATACCCGCTTGATACAATCATTGGAATCCCTGCGAGATATTGGCAACTCTGTAATCGTCGTGGAGCATGATCGTGATATGATAGAACGAGCAGACCATGTAATCGATATTGGTCCTAAGGCAGGAAAACACGGCGGACAGATCATTTCAGAAGGTACTCCAGCAGAATTAAAAAATTACGATACGCTCACAGCAGGCTATATGACGGGAGCCAAGGAAATTGCTGTTCCGGAAAAACGTCGTGAAGGAAACGGAAAAAAAATTGTCCTATCTGGCTGTACCGGCAATAATCTAAAAAACGTCACCGTAGAATTTCCATTAGGTAAAATGATCGGAGTAACCGGTGTTTCAGGTAGTGGTAAATCTACGCTGATCAATGAGACCCTTTACCCTATCATGAATGCCCACTATTTTAATGGTGTCAAAAAACCCATGCCCTATAAAAAAATTAAAGGGTTGGAGCATATAGATAAAGTGATTGACATTAACCAATCTCCTATTGGAAGAACACCGCGATCCAATCCTGCCACTTACACCGGTGTTTTTAGTGAGATTCGTTCACTTTTCGCCAAAACTCCAGAAGCGGCCATTAGAGGTTACAAACCGGGCAGGTTCAGTTTTAATGTGAAAGGCGGTAGGTGTGAAACATGTCAAGGTGGCGGACTTCGGGTAATAGAAATGAACTTTTTGCCGGACGTATATGTTGATTGCGAAACCTGTAATGGTAAACAGTTCAATAGAGAAACCCTAGAAATACGCTACAAAGGCAAATCCATCGCAGATGTATTGGAAATGACCATTAATGAAGCGGTAGATTTCTTTGAAAACATTCCTAAAATCCACAGAAAACTAAAAACCATTAAAGATGTGGGCCTTGGTTACATCTCCTTGGGACAACAATCCACCACCCTATCAGGTGGGGAAGCACAACGAATAAAATTAGCCACTGAACTATCAAAAAGGGACACGGGCAACACCTTTTATATCTTAGACGAACCTACAACGGGGCTTCATTTTGAAGATATTCGTGTTCTTATGGAAGTTTTGAACAAATTGGTAGACAAAGGAAACACCATTTTGGTCATTGAGCACAATATGGATGTTATCAAAATGGCAGATTATATCATCGATATTGGTTATGAAGGTGGACGTGGGGGTGGCATGGTAGTTGCTAAAGGAACACCGGAAGAGGTGGCCAAGGACAACAAGAGTTACACGGCAAAGTTTCTTAAAAAGGAATTGCCCCATTCCTAGAGTACGCCTCACCAGGACTTGCTAGAAGTATAAAATAAAGCTTAAATTCGGCATCGCTGAATATTGAAACTGCACATATATGCGTAAGGAACAACATCATAAAGGGTGGAATGAAATAAAAACAAACGATTCTTGGGCCATTTTCAAGATAATGGGAGAGTTTGTGAACGGATTTGAAAAAATGGGTACTATAGGCCCCTGCGTCTCTATATTTGGGTCGGCAAGAACCAAGCCCGGAGCCAAGTATTATGAATTATCGGTATCTATCGCCGAAAAAATTGCGGAAGCTGGTTACGGAATAATTACGGGAGGCGGACCTGGAATTATGGAGGCAGGAAACAAAGGTGCACATCAAGCCGGTGGAACTTCAGTGGGGCTAAACATAGATTTACCTTTTGAACAACATGACAATCCGTTCATTGACCCGGACAAAAGTCTTGACTTTGATTATTTCTTTGTTCGTAAAGTAATGTTCGTGAAGTACTCACAAGGTTTTGTAGTAATGCCCGGTGGTTTTGGTACCTTGGACGAACTTTTTGAGGCCATCACTTTGATTCAAACCAATAAAATTGAAAAATTCCCTATTATTCTCGTGGGTACGGAATTTTGGTCCGGATTAATGGATTGGGTAAAGAATACCATGCTGGAGGTAAAGAATATTAGTCCGCATGATCTGGACCTGATTAAAATGGTAGACACGGCAGATGAAGTGGTAGAAATTATTGACGCATTCTACAAAGGGCACACCCTAAGTCCTAACTTCTAATTCTATTTTTTGGTACATAAATTCCCCATAACGGCTGCGCTATTCCTAGCCCTATTTTTTACGGCTACTGGCGTAACCATGGCTCAGCATATCAATACTTTAACGGCCAGTTTAGATGGGGAAACCAAGCAAATAAACGTACAGCAGGAATTCATTTATAAAAATGACTCCGATGTTATTTTAAACATTCTGTATTTTAACGATTGGGCCCATGCCTATTCCGATAAAAATACAGGGCTAGCCAAAAGATTTGATGAAGAGTTTAAAAAGAGTCTTCATTTGGCAAAAGATGAAGAAAGGGGTTTTACCACTATTTTAAGTGCCGTTGATGACAATTATCGAGGATTGCGTTGGAAACGAACCACTGAAAAGGACATCATAAGAATAGAACTAAATTCGCCTTTACGACCTGGCGAGACGGCAAAACTTTTTCTTACCTATACGGTTCAATTGCCGGAAAATAAATTTACGTCCTACGGCTACGATAAACGAAATAATTATTACTTAAAGGACTGGTACCTTACCCCATCCTATTTTGATGGGTCTTGGCACCTCTATAGCAACAAAAACCTTGAGGATATCCATACGGATGTAACGCATACCAATGTAAATTTCACATTCCCAAGAGATTTACATTTAGTTTCAAATTTTGAAGTTTTGGGAAGTAGTCAATTCTCAAATGGACAAATTGCACAGTTAAGGGCTTTGCAGCAAAAGAACTGTGAAATCATACTCACTCAAGAAAGACGCTTCCTTACCCACGTAACCCCTCAAATGACAGTAGTAACGGATATTGAGGCTCCTAAATACAATGTGGTGGGTAAAGGTTTGTCCATCAATAGGGTGACTGAGTTTATCAGTCAAAACCTAGGTAAATACCCCCATGCCCATTTGTTGGTAAGTGAGTTGGATTATAAAAAGAATCCATTATATGGCATTAATCAATTACCATCATTTATAAGACCCTATGAAGAACAATTTCAATATGAAATGAAGTTCCTAAAAACGGCTTTGATCAATATTTTGGAAGAAACTCTTTTTCTAGATGCCAGAAAGGATCAATGGTTAACGGATGCAATTGCCAATTATTTAATGATCGAATACGTTAATCAATATTACCCCGATCAAAAATTACTTGGTAAACTTTCAAGGATATGGGGCGTAAGAAGTTTTAATTTGGCAAAGATGCATTTTAATGAGCAGTATCCGTTTCTTTACATGCTCACCTCGAGAAAAAATCTGGACCAACCCCTACTTACCTCAAATGATAGCCTTATTAGGTTCAACCAAAAAATAGCCAATAAATATAAAGCAGGCCTAGGCCTCTCTTATTTGGCAAGTTATGTAGGAAAAGAAAAAATTGACGAGGGAATAAAGACCTTTTATAAGCACTATCAACTGAGCAAGGTAAAAACCTTGGATTTTGAATCCATCATGAAGCGTATGACGGATAAAAATATTGATTGGTTTTTTCAAGACTATGTTTCAACAGATCGTAAAATCGATTTCAAAATTAAAAATGTTGAAAAGACCAAAGATTCCCTTCATATAACCATAAAGAATAAAAAAGGCACCAATGTTCCCATTTCACTCTTTGGCTTAAAAAACGATAGTGTGGTATCCAAATATTGGTTTTCCAATATTGATGATCAAAAGGTAGTTAGTATCCCTAGAAATGATGAAAAAAGGTTGGTACTAAACTACGATCAGAAAATTCCAGAATTTAATCAGAGAGACAACTGGAAATCCTTGGGTGGTTTCTTCTCTAGTAATAAAAAACTGAAATTTACCTTTTTTAAAGATTCGGAAAACCCTTATTACAACCAGGTTTTTTATGTACCGGTACTAAATTTTAATATTTATGATGGATGGACGCCTGGTTTAAGATTGTACAATAAAACGTTCTTGGAAAGGCCATTTGTTTATGATGTTGCTCCCAGTTATTCTTTTCGCGAACAATCTTTTGTTGGTTCCGGAAGCATTAGTTACCGCAAATATCTTAGCAAAAGTGGACTTTACGTAGCTAATTATGCTTTGGGGGCATCTACCTACCATTTTCAGGAAAATTCCAGATATACTAAAATAACCCCTTCTTTTTCCTTAGGCTGGCGGCCCGATCACCTGATTTCCAACAAAAGGGAATTTCTTTCCTTTAGGTTCATCAATGTTTTAAGAAATAAGGATGAAAATTTAATCGATTTTGAAACCCCTCCGGATTATAGTGTTTTTAATGTAAGATATACTAATCACAACCCAGGGATCATTAACTATTTATCTTGGTTTGCAGATGGTCAGCACGCAAAGGATTTCTCCAAGCTATCCTTTGAAATGGAATACCGGCAACTTTTTGAAAGTAACAGGCAATTAAACCTTCGTTTTTTTGCTGGAAAATTTTTGAGGAACAATACAACAGACTACAGAGACCCTAACTTTTTCAGCTTTGCTTTGGACAGACCTACGGATTACCTTTTTGACTATGGCTATTTAGGGCGTTCAGAAGATTCTGGACTATATAGTCAGCAAATTATAATCGCAGAAGGTGGTTTTAAATCCTTTATGCCAGAGCGGTTTCGCTTTGCCAATGATTGGATGGCAACCATTAACAGCAGTGTTAATCTTTGGAGGTGGATTGAGGTTTATGGGGATTTGGGCTACGTTAAAAACAAAGGTATCCCCGCCAAATTTGTTTACGACTCCGGCGTGCGGCTCAATCTGCTCACCGATTATTTTGAACTTTATTTTCCTCTTTATTCCAATAACGGCTGGGAAATTTCCCAACCTAACTACGGTGAAAAGATTAGATTTATCATCACAGTGAGCCCCAAAACCTTAACCGGTTTATTTACAAGAAAGTGGTTCTAATTTATTAAAAAATCCTCAGTTAAACGGTGTTTTTTTATTTATAATTCTATAATCGATAGATATTCTGAAATTTATTTTGAAAATCGGTAAATTTTTTAAGAATTTTTGTGATTGTAAAAATGTATAGTATTTGCTATTTTTGTGAAAACCGAAAAGACTTCAATGGATATTTCACCAAAAACCAGTAATGATATTTCTTTCGATGATTTTAAGACTCAAATTCTCAGCGATTACAAAATTGCGGTATTAAGTAGAACTTGCAGTTTATTAGGAAGGAAAGAAGTACTTACAGGGAAGGCTAAATTCGGCATTTTTGGTGACGGAAAAGAGCTTCCTCAGTTGGCTATGGCCAAAGCATTTAAAAATGGGGACTGGCGTAGTGGTTATTATAGAGATCAAACTTTTATGATGGCACTTGGATTGCTCACTCCCAAAGACCTTTTTCATTCCCTTTACGCCACAACGGATATTGAAATGGAACCCATGAGCGCCGGTAGGCAAATGGGTGGCCACTATGTGACTTATAGTCTCAATGAAGATGGAAGTTGGAAAAATCTCACCCAACAAAAGAACAGTAGTGCCGATATCTCTTGTACAGCTGGGCAAATGCCCCGTCTGTTAGGCCTCGCCCAAGCTTCTAAAATGTACAGAAAACTTAAGAATGTGGATGCTTCCAAATTTTCGGATAATGGAAATGAGGTTGCTTGGGGAACGATTGGTAACGCAAGTACCAGTGAAGGAATGTTCTTGGAAACCATAAATGCCGCAGGTGTATTACAGGTTCCCATGGTCATTAGTATTTGGGACGATGATTATGGTATCTCGGTTCCGGCTGAATATCATGCTACAAAGGAGGACATTTCAGAAATGCTTTCCGGTTTTGAAAGAACTTCCGAAAAACCTGGGTTTGAAATGCTCAAGGTAAAAGGCTGGGATTACACCGCGTTGATGCACGCCTATGAAAATGCATCGGATATTGCTCGGGAAGAACATGTACCCGTCGTGATTCACGTTACGGAACTCACCCAACCGCAAGGACATTCATCATCCGGTTCGCATGAACGGTACAAAAGCAAGGAACGTCTAAATTGGGAGCGGGAAAATGATTGCAATAAGCGTTTTAGGGAATGGATTCTTGAAACTGGAATTACTTCTGAGGAAGAGCTTAGCGCATTGGAAAAAAATATTACCAAACAGGTAAGGTTGGCCAAAAAAGAAGCTTGGGCAGAATATCTTTCTACCCACGGGCCACATAGAAAAAAGTTGATAGCCCTTTTAGAAGCTGCCGCACATAAGAGTCCTAACAAAAATTTTATTAGTAAAATCAAAAATGACCTTATTGCCAATGAGGAGCCTTTAAAGAAGGAAATGGCACAAGCTGCCAGAAGGGCAATCCGGTATTTGATTGGTGAAACCCATCCACAAAAGGAAGAACTTGTAAATTGGACCAATAACTTTTTACAAGATACGCAGCCAAAATATAGTGCTGACCTTTACAATGAGGGACCAAATAGAGCTACCAACATTCCGGAAATCAAGCCTATTTATGAGGATGGTACAGAGGAAGTGGACGGGCGTATCATTTTAAGGGATAACTTTGAAAAGTTGTTTGAGAACAATCCAAATGCCCTTGTATTTGGAGAGGACACCGGGAATATTGGTGACGTGAACCAAGGTCTTGAAGGCCTACAGAATAAATTTGGCAAGGATAGAATTGCAGATACCGGAATAAGGGAAACTACCATTATTGGCCAGGGTACAGGCATGGCATTAAGAGGGCTAAGACCCATTGCCGAGATACAATATCTGGATTACATCTTTTATGCATTGGCAACCTTAACAGATGACGTTGCCTGTCTACGCTACCGTACCTTTGGAAAACAGAAAGTACCTCTTATTGTTCGTACTAGAGGTCATAGGCTGGAGGGGATTTGGCATTCGGGCTCTCCCATGGGTGCTTTGATTCATTCCCTCAGGGGCATGTACATTCTTTCCCCAAGAAATATGACCCAAGCCGCCGGTTTCTATAATACTCTGATGAAAACCGATGAACCTGCTCTGGTTATTGAAAGCTTGAACGGTTACCGACTTAAAGAAAAAAAACCACAGAACCTTGGCGATTTTTGTACCCCAATTGGAAAAGTGGAAACAGTTAAATCAGGAACGGATATTACTCTAGTGTCTTACGGATCTACCCTCAGAATTGTGGAACAAGCGGCCAAAGAGTTATTGGAAGTTGGTATCGATGCCGAAGTTATAGACGCTCAAACCTTGCTCCCTTTCGATATTTATCATGATACAGTAAAAAGCGTTGAAAAAACTAGTCGTCTAGTAGTAATTGATGAAGATGTCCCAGGTGGATGCTCTGCCTATATTCTTACCGAAATTTTAGAAAAACAGGGAGCCTATCAATTCTTGGATAGTGCACCGCATACTATTAGTGCAAAAGCCCATAGACCTGCCTATGGCAGTGATGGAGATTATTTTTCAAAACCGAACACAGAAGATGTTTTTGAAAAGGTTTATGCAATAATGCACGAAAGTGACCCGGATAGCTTTCCAAAACTTCGCTAGATTTTATTTTATCAATATTTTGATTTTCAATAAAATAAGTCTTTTCAGCTCAAAACATGGTTAAAAAGCGCTGATTATTTTATCGTACTTCTTGCATTAAATATACCGATTGCTTTAATTTAGGGGTCAATGTGTAGGTAACACTCCTATTATCATACAAAATTTCAATACATTTATACCATTCTAAACAACTACAAAGATGAACAACTCCCTCTTAAAGGACATAGGTTTGGCCGTCCTTAGAATAGGTGCCTCAGCTTTTATGCTTACACACGGGTACGGTAAACTTCAAATGCTCATTAATGGTGCGGAATTTGGCAATCCTTTAGGCATTGGATCCACCCCTTCCCTATTTTTGGCAATGATTGGAGAATTCATTTGTCCTATTTTAATCATCTTTGGTTTTAAAACACGTTGGGCGGCAATACCTGTCATCATTACTATGGCCGTAGCCGCTTTTATTGTTCATGGCGCAGACCCTTTTCAAAGAAAGGAAATGGCACTTCTTTACCTTGTAGCCTTTGTAGCCATTGCCTTGGCAGGTCCAGGAAAGTTTAGCGTAGATAGAAGATAGCTTAGAAAATCTTTACCAAAAGTTCTTTCAGTAGATCTGCTTGGGTAATAGAGTTGGCCCCAACCCCCTTACCCTTCACATCTATCTCCCTTAAATGTGCTACTATTGCACTTACTTTTTTCATGGGATAGTTTTTTGCGGCAGTTTGATATTCGTTCACGAAAAAAGGACTGATCTTTAACGTACTGGCAACACTTTTGGGTGAATGATCCCGTAGTCCATGATATTGCAAAAGTTGGGCGAAAAAGGTATGCAATAAGGAAACAGTTAAAACTAAGGGATTGTCTTTCGGGTTTTGGGAAAAGTAATTGATTATTCTCGTGGCCTTTACAACATTACGCTCTCCAATAGCCTTTTTTAGCTCAAAATTGTTGTAATCCTTACTGATTCCTATATGAGTTTCAATATCTGCTGGGGTAATTTCAGATTTTGGGGGAAGTACAAATTGCAACTTTTCCAGTTCATTGTTGATTCGGCTTAAGTCCGTACCTAAGAATTCCGTCAATAATATGGCCGCCTTATGAGAAATACCGTACCCTTTGCTTTGTAGATTTTTCCTGATCCACTCAGAAACTTGATTTTCATATAGTTTTTTACTTTCAAAAAGTACTCCATTTGCCTTAACGGCCTTATATAGTTTTTTACGTTTGTCCAGTTTCTTGTACTTATAGCAAATGACCAATACGGTTGTAGGTTGCGGATTGTTTACATAATCCGTTAATTGTTCAATGGTTCGGGAAAGGTGTTGGGCTTCCTTTACAATGACCACTTGCCTTTCGGCCATCATTGGATACCGTTTGGCATTACCTACAATGTCATCAACAGTAACGTCCTTCCCGTACAACACCATTTGATTAAATCCCTTCTCCTCTTCCGCAAGGACATTTTTTTCTATGTAGGAAGAAATGGCATCTATATAATAGGGTTCTTCCCCAAATAAAAAATAAACAGGTTTAAGCGTTCCATTCTTAATATTTTTTACAATCTCCCTTACTTCATCCATAAGTACTTACCCTACTTAAAATTTCGCTTTACTTTAGAATTAGAAATTATATTTTTACCCTAGAAAACGTAGATTCTTTTCATGCACCCACTAAACTTTCCAGAATATAACTTTCGGTTCAAAAATAGCGAAAATAACTACCTTATTTTTGATGACATTCGCAAAAAGTTCGTGGTTCTACAACCTGAAGAATGGGTAAGACAACACGTTGTCAAATTCTTGATACATGAGAAAAAGTACCCCAAAACCCTTATAAACGTTGAAAAGCAATTAACCGTCAATGGCTTGACCAAGAGGTATGATATTGTCATTTTTCATCCTAATGGTAACATAAACGTACTTATTGAATGTAAAGCCCCAAAAATAGTTATTGACCAAACCACCTTTGACCAAATTGCCCGATACAATTTACAGTTGCAAGCAGACTATTTGATGGTAACCAACGGATTGGACCATTTTTACTGCAAAATGGATTTCGAGGCAGAAAAGTATAGCTTTTTAAGGGATATTCCTGATTTTAGCCGTTAATTTGCCTTCGTTTTGCGTATAGCTGTTGTCATACTTAATTGGAACGGAGAGGTTCTTTTAGAAAGATACCTTAAATCTGTAGTAGACTATTCTGCCGACGCCCAAATTTATGTAGTGGACAACGCTTCTACTGATGGATCCGTAGCATATATCAAAAAAAACTATCCTCAGGTTACAGTGATCGTAAACCCAGATAATGGTGGTTTTACCACTGGCTACAACCAGGGCTTAAAGCATATTGACGCAGATATTTATTGTCTTCTCAATTCGGACATTGAAGTTACCCCTAATTGGCTTGAACCTATTGCTGAACTTTTTAATACCAATAAAGAAGTAGCAATTGTACAACCTAAAATACTGGACATGCTCAAAAAGGACCATTTTGAGTATGCTGGTGCTGCAGGCGGATTTATTGACCGACTTGGTTATCCTTTTTGCCGTGGCAGGATATTTCAAGCATTGGAAAAAGATACCGGCCAATATGATGATACCGTTGAAATTTTTTGGGCCACTGGGGCATGCATGTTTATAAAAAAAGAGGTTTTTTGGGAATTGAAAGGCTTTGATGAGACCTATTTTGCACATCAAGAAGAGATAGACCTTTGTTGGAGGGCCAAGAACAAGGGCTACAAAATTTTTTATACCGGTAAATCCAAGGTGTATCATTTAGGAGGATCTACACTTAGTAACATGAACCCTAAAAAGACCTTTTTAAATTTTAGGAACTCCCTATTTTCCATTACAAAAAACTTACCTCGCAGAAGGGCGCTTATCCTAATTTTCACACGATTAATACTGGATGCCGTAGCGGCATTTAGGTTTATTACGCAATTTAAATTTAGGCACGTCCTTGCTATTTTGCAGGCCCACCTTAGCTTTTATGTCCACTTTAGAAAAATGTATAGGAAAAGGGAAAAAGTAAAATTTACAAAGAATTACTACCAAACAAAATCCATTGTTTGGTCCCATTTCGTAAATGATATAAAGGATTTTAACAATTTAGTAAAAGATTAACGTAAATAGCAAATGCTAAATTTGGCGTTTATATAATTTTGTCGCTTATTGTCAATGCAAAATCAAATAACAAAAATTAATACTTAGTAACCCACATCACACATTATGAAAAAAATGATTTTAGGTTGTTTAGGTGCAACCCTGCTTTTAGGCTCATGCGTATCTTCTAAAAAATACAATGATCTGGAGGCAAAACACAAAGAAGCTCAAGATTTATTAAATTCCGCAACTGTAAAGTTGAACGACTGTTTGGAAGAGAAAGCAACTGCTGATTCCAGAAATAAAACGTTGGCTGATCAAAATGCTTTCTTGAAAGCAAACAACCAAGAGTTGATCAACAACATGGGTAACCTAACTACCCTAACTACCAAAGGTGCCGAGAACTTGGAAAAATCTTTGGAAAGCTTAAAAGAGAAGGATCTTACTATTCGTAAGTTACAAGATGCCATTACAAGAAGAGATTCTGTAAACTTGGCATTGGTACAAAGCTTGAAAGGAGTTTTGGGTAATTTGGATGATGAAGACATTGAAATTAGCGTTGAAAAAGGTGTTGTTTTCGTTTCTATTTCAGACAAATTATTATTTAGCAGCGGAAGCTACAACGTAACTAGAAAAGCTAGAGAGGTATTAGGTAAAGTTGCGCAAGTAGTTAACAACAAGCCAGATTTCGAGTTTATGGTAGAAGGTCACACAGATGACGTACCTTACGGAAGACACGGAAACCTTTTGGATAACTGGGATTTGAGTGTTAAGCGTGCTACTTCTGTTGTAAGAATACTTCAGAACGACTTCAACGTTGATCCTAAGCGTATGACAGCTGCAGGTAGATCGGAGTACATTCCAGTTTCTCCAACCGAGAAATCTAAAAACAGAAGAACAAGAATCGTTGTTCTACCTAAAATCGATCAGTTCTATAGCATGATCGAAGAGGGAATGAAAGACCCAGCTATCAATAACTAGAATAGCTTTTAACAAAATAAGGAAAGCCGCAACTTGATAGTTGCGGCTTTTTTATTGTCCAAACTCTAAAATTTAAAAAATGTCAAGGCTACCCTTTCCTTCCCTAACCACTAAAGGCTCACTTTCAGATAAATCAATTACCGTGGAGGCAACATTGTCCCCATAACCTCCATCAATAACCATATCCACCAAGTTTTGCCATTTTTCAAAAATGAGTTCTGGATCGGTGGTATACTCCAAAACTTCGTCCTCATCCCTAATGGAGGTGGAAACAATAGGGTTTCCAAGCCCTTCAACCAATGCCTTGGCTATGTTGTTGTTAGGAACCCTGATACCCACGGTCTTTTTCTTTTTAAAGTCTTTCGGTAGATTGTTGTTTCCGGGTAAGATAAAGGTATAAGGGCCCGGGAGGGCCCTTTTTAATATTTTAAATGTTCCAGTATCTATTTGTCTTACATAATCTGAAAGATTACTTAAATCGGCACATATAAAGGACCAATTGGCCTTTGCCAATTTAATTCCTTTAATTCTTGCTATTTTCTCTAAGGCCCTAGAATTGGTAATATCGCAACCAAGACCATAAACCGTATCCGTTGGGTATATGATAAGTCCACCCTTTCGCAATACCTCTACAACTTTGGACACTTCCCTAGGATGTGGATTTTCTTCGTATATTCTGATGAGTTCCGCCATCGGAGTGCTAATTGAATTTTATACCAAAATAAAGCTTTTTACAATTATATAAATCGCTAAAAGATTTACTATTAGCCCAATTCAATAAGAACATCTTTGATTTTGCCCTATTTTAGAGAATGTAGCCCGAACATATTACCTTCGGTATCCCTACCAAGACTAATAAAACCATATTCACCAATGCTCATTTTAGTTTTAAAAACTTTTCCTCCGGCAGCCTCAATCCGTGCTTCTTCCACCGAGCAATCTTCACACGAGAAATAGACCAATGTACTATTTCCTCCTGCCTTAAATCCATCCATATATACCAAAGCACCTGATGCACCGTATTGTTGCATATCGGAAGGAAAAGAACGCATCATAATTTTCTCCTCAGAGTCTTCAGTTGGGTCCGTTAGGATTTCTAGTTGAACCTGAAGGATGTTTTCATAAAATTTTTGTGCTCGGTCCATATCATCAACATAGATTTCAAACCAGCCTACGGGATTTTTAATTTCCATTTTTTTAGGTTTTAAATTATGGAAACAAGGTAGACTGTTCTAACATTGAAATACTTGACCTAGGGCAAGAAATGTAATTACCTTACTTTTCTAATTCTACTAAGCGTACTATCTGTAATCCCTAAGTAAGAAGCTATATGTTTAAGGGGCGCAATTTTACCCACGGTGGGTTTTTCCTTTAGAAGACGTTCATACCTTTCCCTAGCGCTTTCTACCCTCATTAGGGTTGAACGATTTTTAAAGGAAAAGAGGCTACTGGACATCCAGGAACGGCCCCATTCACTAAATCCTCCCAACTCATGAAAAAGCTCTTGAAAGTCTGTAAAATCAATTATATAGGCGATACTATCGGTAAGTGCCTCAATATTTTCTTGTGTAGGTATTCGTTGAAACAAGGAAGAAACCTCAATAAGAATATCATTTTCCGTAAAAAAATCGATCGTTATATCGTTCCCTTGATAATCATGGACAAAAGAACGGAAAAGTCCCTTTTCTAAAATGTAATATTCATTGAGAATTTCGCCTTTTTGGAGTATAAAATCACCTCTTTTAAAAGTCACCTTTTCATGAACTGCAGCCAGTTTTTGGATATCTTGAATACCCAAGTCCGGATGTTGATAGATATTGCTTAAAAACCGAACCTTTTCTTCCATAGCAGTCCCTATCCAACAACCTCCAATTTGGCAAAGCGAAGCAAAAGCTTTTTTATATCTCCTTGATCAAATTGAATTTCGGCTTTCTTGTCATTGCCTACACCTTCAATCTTTAGCACCTTACCCCTACCAAATCTGGTATGGTTTACCAATGAACCTTCCTCCAGATTGGGGTCTATTTTATTGGTGTTACCCACAGGATTCGACAATTCCGGCTTTAATTTTCTCAATTTTCTCAATTGAGATTCATTAGGTTTTTTAGTAGCTGGAGGTGTACCAGCTACTGGTTTTGTTTGGCGTAATCTACTTTTATCTACCTCTCCAAAAATATCGGAATCCACTAAAGGCTTGTAACGATAACCGGTATCGATAGGCGTAAGATTTTCCACATACTTTTCATCAATCTCCTCCAAAAACCTACTCGGCTCGGCATCGATCAATTTCCCCCAACGATATCGGTTCTGTGTATAAGTGAGGTATGCCTGCTTTTCGGCACGGGTAAGCGCCACGTAAAAAAGTCTTCTTTCCTCTTCCAGTTCACTTCGGGTATTCATACTCATGGCAGAAGGAAAAAGATCTTCTTCCATCCCAACGATATAGACATAGGGAAATTCCAGTCCTTTTGCCAAGTGAATGGTCATTAGGGCTACGCGGTCATCATCTCCTGTATCGTTATCCAAATCGGTCGCAAGCGCTACATCTTCCAAGAATTCTGAAAGATCTCCGGTTGCATCGGCAATTTCCTTCTGGCCTTCCACAAAATCCTTGATACCATTTAAAAGTTCTTCTATGTTTTCCATTCGGGCAATACCCTCAGGGGTTCCATCTTTCTTAAACTCCAGAAGAAGTCCGGTTTTTTTTGACACATGCTCTGCCAACGCAAAAGCATCGGACCCCTCGTTCATGATCTGAAAGCTTTTGATCATGGTCACAAAATCTTCCAATTTGCGTCTGGTACCGGCATTAATGTTCAAATTGAGTTTCCCCAAATGTTCCATTACCTCAAAAATGGAACGGTTATAATGATTGGCCGCTACGGTCAATTTATCTACCGTAGTCTGACCTATTCCCCTAGCAGGAAAATTAATGACCCGTTTCAAGGCTTCCTCATCCTTTGGGTTCACGATCAACCTCAAGTAACTAAGAACATCCTTTATTTCCTTACGTTGATAAAAGGAAAGGCCACCATAAATTCTATAAGGAATATCGCGCTTCCTTAAGGCATCTTCAATGGCCCGTGATTGGGAATTGGTGCGATAAAGAACGGCAAAGTCTCCATTGGGCACATGTTGGTTCATACGGGTATCCCAAATGCCACTTGCTACGTACCGACCTTCTTCCGCATCTGTAGAACTTCTATGGACCTTTATTAAAGGACCGTCATCATTATCTGTCCAAACCGATTTTTCCAATTGGTTCTTATTCTTTGCGATAATGGAATTAGCGGCATTTACAATGTTCCGGGTAGAACGATAATTTTGTTCCAAACGGTACATGGCCACATTATCGTAATCTCTTTGAAAATTCAGGATATTACTAATATTGGCACCCCTAAAGGAATAAATACTCTGTGCATCATCCCCCACCACACAAATATTTTGGTAGCGATCGGCCAAGGCTTTTACTATTAAGTATTGGGAGTGATTGGTATCTTGGTACTCATCTACCAAAATATATTTAAACCGCTCTTGGTACTTCATCAGTACTTCTGGAAAACGATTTAAAAGCTCGTTGGTTCTTAAAAGTAAATCATCAAAATCCATGGCACCGGCCTTAAAGCAACGGTCTACATAATTCTGATATATTTCCCCCAATCTGGGTCTTTTAGCCATCGCATCGGCCTCCATTAATTCGGGATTCTGAAAATATGCCTTAACCGTAATAAGGCTGTTTTTATAGGACGATATCCTATTTTGAACTTGTTTGTACTTATACACATCCTTGTCCAATCCCATTTCCTTGATTATGGAAGCAATCAGTCTTTGGGAATCTTGGGTATCGTAGATGGTGAAATTGCTAGGAAAGCCCAAATGGCTACCATCAAATCGTAATAATTTGGCAAATACGGAGTGAAAAGTACCCATCCAGAGATTCTTTGCTTCGGAATTACCCACTATCTGGGCAATACGGGCTTTCATCTCACGAGCCGCCTTATTGGTAAAGGTTAGGGCCAATATATTGAAGGAATCTACCCCTTGCGCCATGAGATGGGCAATACGATAGGTTAATACACGAGTTTTACCTGATCCGGCACCGGCAATTACCATTAACGGACCATCTTTATGAAGTACCGGTGCCTTTTGGGCATCATTTAATTCATCAACAAAATTCTTCAAACCTAAACCTTCTTTTTAGCGCTGTGAATTTAGCCATTATTGGGCTTATGGTAAAATCTATGGCTTATTTCTAAGGATATTCTTATCAACACCTAAAATTGCTTTTCCAAGTAGGTCAATCCCCCCTCAGTATGTATATTTAAGTAACTTTATAATTATGAGAATACTTTTAGTTACCCTATTATTGATCTGTGTGAATATTTCATTTGCACAACATCTAAGATTTGAAAAGGACTATAAAAAGATTGAGTCCAAGGTAATTGAATGGCGAAGGGAAATCCATCAAAACCCAGAACTGTCCAACAGGGAATTTAAAACAGCTGAAAAGATAACCAAACACTTGGAGTCCTTGGGAATGGATGTACAAACAGGTATTGCACATACAGGTGTGGTAGGGATTCTAAAGGGCAAAAAAAATGGAAAAATCATCGCCTTAAGGGCAGACATGGATGCTTTGCCGGTTCCGGAGCGCAACAACTTGCCTTTTAAATCTACGGTAAAAGCCGAGTTCAAGGGGGAGATGGTTCCTGTAATGCATGCCTGTGGACATGATTCACATGTGGCTATATTAATGGGCGTAGCCGAAATTTTATCCAAGCACAAAGACCAAATTGAAGGTACTGTTAAATTTATTTTTCAACCGGCGGAAGAAGGTCCACCTCCAGGAGAAGAAGGCGGTGCTTCCCTTATGATCAAAGAAGGGGTATTAAAAAATCCGGATGTGGAAGCTATTTTTGGGCTGCATATTAATTCTCAAACTCCGGTTGGCGTTATTAGGTACAAGCCTGGCGGTACCATGGCTGCCGTTCAGCACTTTACAATAAACGTTAAAGGCAAACAAAGCCACGGTTCGCAACCATGGTCAGGCATCGACCCCATTCTTATCAGCGCAAAAATAATTGATGGTCTGCAGACCATTATTAGCCGTGAAGCAGAGCTTACCAACGAGGCAGCCGTTATTACAGTGGGTAAAATAACTAGTGGCGTGCGCTTTAACATCATTCCCGAAACAGCGGAAATGATAGGAACTGTTCGTACGCTGGACTATGATATGAAAGAACAAATTACCAGACGCATGCAAGAAATGGTGCCTGATATAGCGAAGGCATATGGCGGAAACGCCTCCATCATCATTAAGGACAATACGGATATTACCTATAATGACCTTGCCTTAACGGAACGGGTAATTCCTTCGTTAAAAAAAGTAGCCGGAGATGGAAATGTACAGCTTCAAAAGGCGGTAACCGGCGGTGAGGATTTTTCATACTACCAAAATGAGATTCCCGGATTTTTTTTCTTTTTAGGGGGGATGACTCCAGGAAATACGGAATCTTTTCCGCACCACACACCGGATTTTATGATTGATGATAGCGGACTCCTATTGGGAGTGAAAGCTTTGACCGAAATGAGTTTGGATTATTTGGAGAACTAATCATAAATGCCGATCACCGATTTTATTTAAGGTATTTTCACAGGAAAGGAATAAAATATATTTTTGTGCCCAATAAATTGTAACGAACCTTAGAAGGTTCATAATTAATCCCCATCAATGAAAAATTATTTTCTAGCGATATTTTTACTTGCTTTTTCCCTTACTAGCCTTCATGCTCAACGCAAGAGTGATCTGATTGCTGAAATTGACGAATTAAAATCACAATTGGATAGCGTAAACAGTGAATTGCTGGAGTCCAAAAAAACGGAGCGTATTGCAACGGACAAAGCCAATTCTTATGAAAGTCAGGTAACGGAACTTCAAGATGCCAATAATACACTAATGCAGAATATGAAAAGTTTTGCCGAGGTATCTAACAAGAACAGTAATATAGTTACCAGCGCCATGGCCAGTTTAGAGGCCAAGGAAAATCAGCTAAAAGCCATTAAAGATGCCATTAGCAGTAATGATTCAACGGCGATTGTCATTTTGACCAATGTAAAGCAAACCATGGGAGAAAATGCCAAAATTTCCGTGGCCAATGGAGGCGTAGTTGTTTCCAATACGTTAAACGGACTTTTTGGAAGCGATACGGGTGACCAACTTACTGCTGAAGGAGCTTCTTGGGCGGAGAAAATTGCACAAATTTTAGCAGCCAATCCAAAAGCGAATGTGACGGTTGAAGGTTTAAGTATGACGGGAGATATCCATATTCCCGCTCAGCAAGCCTTATCGGTAGCCCGAAAACTAAAGGAAGCCGGTGTAGAAGCGGAACGTGTTGCCAGTTTAGGACGTGATGGAAACTTAAAAGAAGGGATTCAGGTAATCATCCATCCAGCCTATGGTACTTTTTATGATATGGTTCGTGAGGAGATGAAGAAGTAAATTAGATTGAATTATATAATGTATAAGGCCGTATTTTTAATGCGGCCTTTCTTTTTTCTATATTTTTCATCATACTTTTTTTAAAAATCAATCGTTCTCTAAACATAGTAATCGGCCATTATCTTTTTCGGCCTAAAACCACCCAAAAATCATGTCTGGAGAAACTATTTTACAATTTTTCGGTTTTCTATTACCCGCTGTAGTCACCGGTCTGGTGGCCTTCTACTTTTTTAGGCTTCATACACGTAATGAAGAAGGGAGAAGACGTTTTCTTTTACATAAGGATACCCAAAAAAACACCTTACCTATTCGTCTACAAGCCTATGAACGAATGGCCTTGTTTTTAGAACGTATTGCTATTCCAAGCTTGGTAGTGCGTGTGGCACCCAAATCAGGCAATAAAAACGACTATGAGCAACTTTTGATCAGAACCATTGAAACGGAATTTGACCATAACCTATCGCAACAAATCTACATGACAGATGAATGTTGGAACGTTATCAAAGCGGCCAAAAGCGCTACGGTGCAAATGATCAGAAAAGCTGCTATGAGCGAAACGGATGCCGCGGACAAACTACGGGAAGATATCCTTACAGAAACTATGGATAAAGAGTCCCCTTCCGCTACTGCACTTTCCTTTGTGAAAAAGGAAATTGGGGAGCTCTGGTAAAACCATCAAAATAAAATTATAAAAGGCGGAGTATTTTAGAGTACTTCGCCTTTTTCTGGTTCTATCTGATTGAGTTCCGTATTCTTGAATTTAGCAAAGTTATAGCCTCTCTCCCACCATGCGGTCATTTTTTCCTTGTCAAAGACCAAAGAATTGGTCGTAAGAACCGTGGGGGTATAGTAAAAATTGATAATAGCCTCATTATGGCCGGCTGCGTACTTTCCTATTTTAATATTCTGAAATTCAATCCGGTCCAACATAAACTCGAACATAGTTGTTAAAAGGGAAAATGCGTTTTTAGAGGGCAACCTATTTAAATGGGTCACTTCGGTTTGCAATACGATCACATCAATTTCTTTGGCGCCCCTTCTCACCGCTTCCTCAATAGGTACCATGTTCCCCAAGCCGCCATCGGCATATTCACAACCGTTTTTTCGAACCAAGCTCATAAAGGGCGTGTAATTACAGGAAATCCACACCCATTCCACAAAATCTTCATATGAAAAATCATTGATAGACTTATATTCCACTTGGTTCAGGGATAAATTGGAAACGGTAACAATTATATTTTTAGGACCGTTTTTTAAAGCTTGAAACTCCTCCCGAGTAAGCGTATTCCTGATAAGTGTATGCAGGTTCTTACTCTCTCCAAAAGTTTTTCGGCCCCGGTAAAAGTTTTTTAAAACATTCCAGTGATTAATACCGATATTATGGACTCCGTGCTTCTTTTGTATGGTAAAAGGACAATTACTAAAAATACTGTCCTGATTGACAGACGTATAAATCTCCCTTATTTTTTCTATTTTCTGAAGCGCCAAATGGCTTATAAGTAAGCTTCCTGTAGAAGTTCCTAAAAAAAGGTCATAATCGTGCTTTTTTTCTTGCATAAGATATTGGGCGACACCGCCCGCAAAAGCGCCTTTGCTTCCTCCTCCCGAAATGACCAAAGCTCTCATTTTGTATCCAATTTGCTTTTCATATAACGTAATTCCCCGCTATTTAGTTTCTCAAAAATCCCAGATATTCTCTTCTCCAAAGTATCTTCTTTAAGAAGCTGTTCTATTAAATTTCGGGCATATTTTTTAAACTGCCAACTATGGTGTTCGGTGGCCATTATTAGATGCTCCAAAGATTTTTCGGTAAAACCTATTTCTGAAAAATATTGAAACGCTCCAAGACGTGTTTCCCAAGTATGGGCCTGAGAAGTGAAATCTTCCAATTCAACAATAAATTTTGGGGTGTTTTCAGGTTCAAAATCGGGTGTTACAATCGCTAAAGTCAACCAAAGCAAACGTACATTTTTATTGGGAAGGCCCACTATATCTTTCGTGGCCTCCAGGTACTTTTTTCGGTTTTCAGGAAATTGGGACCATAACTTATAAAGTGCCAGTTCCTTGGTAATGTAACTATCGTCCTCTATATAGCTTGCAAAAGCAGATTCCATATTTGGAGGAACTTCTTCTAAAAGTTGAATGCCTTTTTGACGGGTAAGCACATCCGTTGTTTTGGTGAGCTCCAGAAGTTCTTCGCTTGAAAGTTGCGATTTAAACTTCTCCAAAAGGGCTATTTTCAATTGATGGGGATGTTCTCCCTCGAAAATGCTATCCAGATATGCCCTTTTTATTTCTTCGGAATAAAACAACTTTAGTGAAGGACACTTAGCAATAAGTAAAGTCCGTGCTTCTTCCCCTAAGAAGGCAGTGTTGTTTAACCAAGTATTCTTAAAGTCGGATAAGACCGTTTGCCCGGCATTTTCCAATTCTTTTAGAAAATCATCAACCGTCACGTTCTTAAAGGCATATTTTTCTAAATAGTTGGCTACTCCTTTCTTGAAGAACTCTTTCCCTAATCTTTCTCTTAAAATCACCAATGCCCAAGCTCCTTTTTCATAAAATGTAAGGCTACTCGCTCTTGGGTCGGTCAATGCTTCGCCTTGGTCGTTATCCGATATTCGTTGAAGTTCTTGTGCGGTTTCCCACAATTTCCAATAAAAATAATCGTCTCCAAAAATCTCCCTTTCCGCTAAATAAGCATAAAAAGTGGCAAATCCCTCATGTAGCCAATGGTGGTTACCGTCTTTTTCGGTTACGAGATTCCCAAACCACTGGTGGGCCAACTCATGGGCATTTACATTTACATAGTTTTTATCGACAAAGGCAGTAGAATCGATCACGTAACCATCGGAAAAAATAGTCGTTCCCGTATTTTCCATTCCCGCATATAAAAAATCACGTACCGGTATTTGCTTATAGTTTTGCCATGGATAATCGACGCCTATTTCTTCTTCCAAAAAATTAAAAATTTCTCGGGTGTAACGGTAAGTAGGTTCTACCCTCGCGCTATCTTTTGGTAGGTAAAAATTTTCGATAGCCACGCCCTTGTTGGAGGTCAATTTTTGCTTTTTATATTTTCCAACGGCAAAGGCCAAGAGATAACTACTCATGGGGTTTTGCATATCAAACTTCCATAGGGACTTGTGAAGGCTATCCTTTTGAGAAAGAAGTTTGCCATTTGCAATCACCTCATAACCTTTGGGAGCCAAAATGCTCAGGTCAAAAATTACTTTTTCCTGCATTTCATCAAAACTAGGTAACCAATGCCGGGTGTACTTTCCCTGACCTTGGGTCCAGATTTGCTCGTTATCTTTAATATCATCGTCCCATCCCATAAAATAGAGTGTCTGCTTGGGCTGTGCCGAATAGGTTGTGGTCAATTGATAAGTTCGACCCTTTTTGAATTTATGCGGAACGACCAATTTTTCTTCAGTAGCCCGAAACTTTATTTTCTTATCATTCAGGAGTACCTGATGGAATTGCATTTGATGCGCATCTAAAAAGACAGAATCCACGCTTACCAATACCGTAAACTGATAGGTCACCGTACCTTTTACGGATTTTGTACTGGGAAGAGGCTCCACAAGAACTTGAGCCTCGGTAAAATCTACTTTATCTTGGTGCTGAGCATAGAGAGAGCCCACTAGAAATAAAAAAAAATGGCAAAAAATTCGGGTCATATTGGGTTTAACACAAAAGGCGAACCAAATTTAGCATTTTTAAAAGGTAATGTAGAAACGGTTGTCCACATAGTGTTGCTAATCTTTTGCTGAACTCCTATTTTAGTCGCATGAATACACCAAACCTGCAAACTCCCATTGTTTACCTAAAAGGGGTTGGACCCAACCGGGCGGAAACCCTGCAGTCAGAATTGGGTATTCACACCTATCAAGATCTACTTAATCTCTTCCCCAACCGGTATCTCGATAAAACCCAATACTACAAAATTGGCCAACTGCAACGTAGCAATGCCGATGTTCAAATAGTGGGTAAAATTGTCAACATTAAAACGGTAGAACAAAAAAGAGGCAAAAGGTTGGTTGCCACATTTGTAGATGATACCGGTGATATGGAACTGGTCTGGTTCCGCGGACAAAAATGGATTCGCGAAAACCTGAAATTGAACACTGCGTATGTCATATTTGGTCGCTGTAATTGGTTCAATGGGAAATTTTCGATGCCCCACCCAGACATGGAACTTCTTACGGAACACCAAAAAGGATTGAAGGTGGGTATGCAACCTATTTATCCTTCTACCGAAAAACTTAGCAATAAGGGCATTACGAATAGGGTAATCAGTAAAATGATGCAGCAATTGTTTTTGGAGACCAAAGCCAGGTTTTCCGAAACCCTATCAGATAACATTCTAAAAGAAATACATCTGTTACCGAAGGCAGAATCGCTTTTAAATATTCATTTCCCTAAAAACCAAGAGTTACTGGCAAAAGCTCAGTTCCGTTTAAAATTTGAAGAGCTTTTCTTTATTCAACTCCAGTTACTCACCAAAAAAGCTTTGAGGCAGCAAAAAATTAAAGGACTGCCTTTTGATCAAGTAGGGGAGTATTTTAAAGAGTTTTATGACCATCACTTGCCTTTTGAGTTAACAGGTGCCCAAAAACGAGTTATTAAGGAAATAAGGCAAGACTTGGGCAGCAATGCCCAAATGAACCGACTGCTTCAAGGCGATGTTGGATCAGGAAAGACGATTGTTGGGGTAATGACCATGTTATTGGCCATCGACAACGGTTACCAAGCTTGTTTGATGGCCCCAACCGAAATTTTGGCCAACCAACACTATACGGGCATCAAAAAACTATTGGATAAAGTAGGGCTCAATTGTGCGTTACTGACAGGCTCCACGAAAAAATCGGAACGGACCGTAATACATGCCAATTTAGAAAACGGAAGCCTACATATTTTGGTAGGCACCCATGCCCTATTGGAGGATAAGGTCCAATTTCAAAATCTAGGCCTGGCTATTATTGACGAGCAACATCGTTTTGGGGTAGCACAAAGAGCCAAACTATGGCACAAAGGCGGCACTCCTCAAAACGCGGATAATGAAACTTCAGCAGGGTCCTTGCCCCCACATATTTTGGTGATGACCGCTACCCCTATTCCACGAACATTGGCCATGAGCTTGTACGGGGATTTGGATATTTCGGTTATCGATGAGCTTCCGCCCGGTAGAAAACCGGTAAAAACAGTACATCGGTTTGATTCCAATCGCTTAAAAGTTTTTGGTTTCGTTAGGGACGAAATAAAAAAAGGGCGTCAGGTATATGTTGTTTATCCGCTCATACAGGAATCCGAAGCTTTGGATTATAAAGATTTAATGGACGGTTATGAAAGCATTGCTCGCGATTTTCCCATGCCCGAATATCAAATATCCATTGTACATGGACAGATGAAACCTGCAGATAAAGATTATGAGATGGACCGTTTTGTACGTGGAGAAACCCAAATCATGGTGGCCACTACTGTTATTGAAGTTGGGGTAAACGTGCCCAATGCCTCCGTCATGGTCATTGAAAGTGCCGAAAGATTCGGACTATCTCAATTACATCAATTGAGGGGACGCGTGGGGCGTGGCGCAGACCAGAGTTATTGTATTTTAATGACCGGACATAAACTTTCCGAAGAAAGCAAAACCCGATTGCAGACCATGACACAGACCAATGATGGATTTGAAATTGCAGAGGTTGATTTAAAACTAAGGGGGCCAGGAGATATAATGGGAACCCAACAAAGCGGTGTCCTTAATCTTAAAATTGCCGATATTGTAAAGGACAACGATATCTTAAAAACCGCCAGGCATTACGCCATTCAACTACTTAAAACCGACCCTAGATTGGAAAAACCGGAAAATTTACCGATTCGTCACGCCTATTCACAAATTGTGAAACACAAAAATATTTGGAATTATATTAGTTAGAATTCATTAAATAGAGTTAAGCTTTCAAATAAAGAACCTCGCACATTTCCACGCAACTACCACATCTTCAGATAAAAAGAAAGTAAAATATAAATACGAGAATAGCTTGATTTGAGTTTGAACATCGTAATTTTAAGAGGTTATAATTTCTAAAAAACGAGGTGTTTCATTAGATTTGTTAGCTTAGAATTGAAAGACTATGAGTGCTAAAAAAACATTGTTTGATAAAGTGTGGGATTCCCATGTGGTCCACCAAATAGAAGACGGCCCAGATGTGCTGTTCATAGACCGCCATATGGTACACGAGGTTACCAGCCCCGTTGCCTTTCTTGGTTTAAAAAATAGAAGTATCGGGGTTATGCACCCTGAAAAAACATTTGCCACCGCAGATCATAACACGCCTACCCTTAACCAACACCTTCCGGTGGCGGATCCACTTTCTGCCAACCAGCTTAAAATGTTGGAAGAAAATGCCAATGAGCATGGTATTTCATATTGGGGACTGGGACACCAAAAAAATGGTATTGTTCACGTAGTTGGTCCTGAATACGGTATTACCGTTCCTGGGGCTACCATCGTTTGTGGAGATTCACACACCTCTACCCACGGTGCTTTTGGTGCCATTGCATTTGGTATAGGAACTTCAGAAGTAGAAATGGTATTGGCCACCCAATGTATCATGCAGCCAAAACCAAAAAGAATGCGCATCAATATCACGGGAGAACTTCAGTACGGAGTTACACCTAAGGATGTTGCTTTGTTCATCATTTCACAATTGACTACTTCCGGTGCAACCGGATATTTTGTAGAATATGCGGGTGATGTGTTCAAAAACATGAGCATGGAAGGCCGTATGACGGTCTGTAACCTGAGTATAGAAATGGGTGCCCGTGGAGGGATGATTGCTCCTGACCAGACTACTTTTGATTATATCAAGGGAAGGGAGTTTACTCCAGAAGGTGCTGCCTGGGATACCGCAATGGAATATTGGGAAACCCTTTATACCGATGCCGATGCCATTTTTGATAAGGAACTGACTTTTGACGGAAGCCTCATAGAGCCAATGATTACCTACGGTACAAATCCGGGCATGGGTATGGGTATTAGCAAATCGATTCCTACGTTTGATGAAACCCAAGGAGGTGCCGCAACCTACAAAAAGTCTTTGGATTACATGAAATTCGGTGAGGGCGATGCCATGATCGGGAAACCTATCGATTATGTCTTCATAGGAAGTTGTACCAACGGTAGAATTGAAGATTTCCGTGCTTTTGCCTCGATTGTTAAAGGTAGAAAAAAAGCGGACAATGTTACGGCATGGTTGGTTCCCGGAAGTCACAAAGTGGAAGCCGCTATAAAAGAAGAAGGTCTTTTGGATATTTTTACCGAATCCGGTTTTGAGCTCAGAGAGCCCGGTTGTTCGGCCTGCTTGGCAATGAACGATGATAAGATTCCGGCCGGCAAATTGGCCGTAAGTACTTCCAACAGAAATTTTGAAGGAAGACAAGGTCCCGGTTCCAGAACGCTTTTAGCCAGTCCGTTAGTAGCCGCAGCAGCAGCAGTTACCGGAAAAGTTACGGATCCAAGAGAATTATTACAAGAAGAAGCAATAGCTGGTTAATAACCAAATGTTGGTGGTAATTTTACAGACCATCGACTCAAACAAAAAGAAAAATGGCTTACGATAAATTTAATGTTTTAACCTCCTCAGCGGTACCGCTACCCATTGAAAATGTGGATACGGACCAGATAATTCCTGCACGCTTTTTAAAGGCGACGGAAAGAAAAGGTTTTGGAGATAACTTATTTAGAGATTGGAGATACAATCAAGACAATACTCCTAAAGTGGACTTCATTCTCAACAACCCTATTTATAGCGGACAAATTTTGGTGGGTGGTAAGAACTTCGGTTCTGGTTCTTCCCGTGAACACGCGGCTTGGGCAGTTTATGACTATGGTTTCCGTTGTGTAATTTCCAGCTTTTTTGCGGATATTTTTAGAAACAACTGCTTGAACATTGGTGTTTTACCCGTGCAGGTAAGTGCCGCTTTCCTACAGAAAATCTTCGGGGAAATTGAAAAAGACCCCAATGCCCAGTTTGAAGTAAACCTTCCTGAACAAAAAGTGACCATTTTGGCCACGGGCGAAAGCGAGTCTTTTGACATCAACAAATACAAAAAAGGCAATATGACCAATGGTTTCGATGATATTGATTATCTATTGAACATCAAAGGGGATATTGAAAAATTTGCTGAACAAAGACCGTTTTAAAAACTTAGATCTTTACGGATACTAAGAAACAGGGAGACCTGAAAACCGCTAGGTGAAAATGAAAAGACACTTGGAAATAATGGACACTACCCTACGTGATGGGGAACAAACAAGTGGTGTCTCATTTACTTCTTCTGAAAAGTTAACGCTTGCCAAACTTTTACTCGAAGAGTTAAAAGTAGACCGTATTGAGGTGGCTTCGGCTAGAGTATCTGAAGGTGAATTGGAAGCTGTGCAGCAAATTACCAAATGGGCCAAGGAGCAGCAGTTTTTGGAAAAAGTTGAAGTGCTCACCTTTGTTGACAGTGGTGTTTCCTTGGATTGGATGGAAAAAGCAGGTGCAATAACCCAAAATCTGCTCACCAAAGGTTCTATGAACCACTTAAAATATCAGCTTAAAAAAACACCTAAAGAGCACTTTAAGGATATAGCGGATATTTTTACGCAAGCAACGGAACGTGGCATCATAACCAATATCTATTTGGAGGATTGGAGCAACGGTATGCGCAACTCCAAGGAATATGTAATGGAATTTCTTGAATTCCTTACCACTCAGCCCGTGAAAAGAGTTTTGTTGCCGGATACTTTGGGCATATTGACCCACACGGAAACCAATGAATTCCTATCGGAGATTATTGAAAGGTTCCCGCAATTGCATATTGATTTTCACGGTCATAACGACTACGATTTAGGCGTTGCCAATATTATGGAAGCCGTAAAGGCAGGTTGCCATGGTTTGCACCTAACCGTAAACGGAATGGGAGAACGAGCTGGAAATGCGCCCATGGCGAGCGCCATTGCCGTTATAAACGACTTTCTTCCTGAAGTTAGCATACAAGTAAACGAGAAAGCCTTATATAGGGTAAGTAAGTTGGTTTCTGCTTTTACCGGAGTGGGGATTCCCGCGAACAAACCTATTGTTGGTGAAAATGTTTTTACACAAACTGCTGGAATTCATGCAGATGGAGACAGCAAAAAAAATCTTTACTTTAGTGATTTAATGCCAGAGCGTTTTGGTAGAAAACGCAAATATGCGCTGGGTAAAATGTCCGGAAAGGCAAATATTCAAAAGAATTTGCAAGAACTGGGCCTCACTTTGAACGATGAGGAACTTAAAAAAGTAACGGCCAGAATCATTGAATTAGGTGATAAAAAAGAAAAGGTTACCAAGGAAGATTTGCCCTATATCATTTCCGATGTACTTGATACCGATTACCAGCAAAAGGTCTTTGTAAAATCGTACGTGCTTACCCATTCCAAAGGTTTACGGCCTTCCACTACCCTATCAGTAGAAATCAGCGGGAAGACTTTTGAGGAAAACGCATCTGGAGACGGACAGTATGACGCCTTTATGAATGCCTTGCGAAAAATTTACAGCGCCCAAAAAATGGAACTGCCCAAATTGGTAGATTACTCGGTAAGAATTCCTCCCGGAAGCAACTCCGATGCCCTTTGTGAAACTATCATTACGTGGAATGCCAAAGGAAAGGAGTTTACATCTCGCGGTCTGGATTCCGATCAAACGGTATCCGCCATTAAGGCCACTGAAAAAATGTTGAATATTATTTAAAAAATTAATTAAACCCTTCGCTCCACTAGCATGAAGCAAATGGCGCGCAGCATAAAGCTAAAAATAAATGAAGCTAAATATTGCTCTTTTGGCCGGAGACGGAATAGGCCCAGAAGTTATTGATCAAGCCGTTAAGGTAAGTGATGCCATCGCAAAAAAATACAACCATGAAATTAGCTGGAGACCTGCCTTGACCGGAGCTGCGGCCATCGATGAAGTAGGTGAGCCCTACCCTGATAATACCCACGAAATCTGTGCTACTTCCGATGCTGTTCTTTTTGGGGCTATTGGGCACCCTCGTTTCGATAACGACCCATCGGCTAAAGTTCGGCCTGAGCAAGGTTTATTGAAAATGCGCCAAAAGTTAGGTCTTTTCGCTAACGTAAGACCCACATTTACTTTTCCATCCTTGATCGACAAGTCTCCTTTGAAAAGGGAAAGAATAGAAGGAACCGATTTAATCATTCTTCGCGAATTAACAGGCGGTGTCTATTTTGGAAAACGCGGCAGGGAAGATGATGGTAACACCGCTTATGATACCATGACCTATACCCGTGCCGAAATTCAGCGTTTGGCCAAAAAAGGGTTTGAAATGGCCATGGCTAGAGGCAAAAAACTTTGTTGCGTAGATAAAGCGAACGTGTTGGAATCTTCCCGTTTGTGGAGAGAAACAGTACAAGCCATGGAAAAAGACTACCCTGAAGTAGAAGTTTCTTATGAGTTTGTAGACGCCGTTGCCATGCGTTTGGTACAATGGCCCAAAGCGTATGATGTAATTATTACCGAAAATCTTTTTGGTGATATTTTGACGGATGAAGCTTCCGTTATTTCTGGATCTATGGGACTCATGCCTTCGGCCTCAGTAGGAAGTGAAGTTTCCCTATACGAGCCCATTCACGGGTCTTATCCGCAAGCGGCCGGTAAAGACATTGCAAATCCTTTAGCGACTGTACTTTCGGCAGCAATGATGTTTGAAGACTTAGGCCTTCAACAAGAAGCAGATGATATTAGAAGAGTGGTGAACAAATCCCTTTCTGAAGGGGTGGTAACCGAAGACTTGTCCGAAGGTGGAAAATCTTATAAAACAAGTGAGGTTGGCAATTGGCTGGCAGAAAATATTTAATGCATTGGATAATCATTAATAAAAAAGACCGGCAAAAGCCGGTCTTTTTAGTTTGTGTTAATAATCTCTATTTTCTAATTCCCAAAGGCCATTTTTTTAAGGCTATAGCCTGCTTTGTGCCTCCTGTAGAGGATGATTCCAACAGCTATCACTACCCCTAATCCAGCTAAAACAGAACCTACGACCCCTGCATAAACTACGCTTAAGCCAAAGGTCATTGGTAATCCTGCCAAATAGGCCCCAGAGGCATTCCCCATGTTAAAGGCACTCTGGTTCATTGAGGAGCCCAACATTTCGTTTCCTTTTGAGGTATTAATAATGGCCATCTGAATAGGCGTGGAAACTGTAAAAGCAGCCATTCCTACTAAGAACGTCATCACCAAAACAATGTAGGGATTAAATGAAAGAACTGCATTGATCAACAGAAGTACTACCATTAAAGATAGGCTTAGAGCAACCGCCCTTAGCGGCGAAAAAATTTCGGCCATCTTTGCCCCAATGAAATTTCCGAAAACCATTCCCAGTCCGGCTAAAATCATTGCATAGCCAACCATATTCTCTCCCCATCCGGCAACATCCGTTACCAAAGGAGCAATGTAACTGTACCAGGCAAAGAAACCGCCCGTACCAATGGTCGTAAGAGCAATTAAAGCCCATAACTCGCCATTTTTTAGCCCTTTGTTGTCTTTTGAATAAGGTTTTGGTGTTTGAGGTTCAAATTTTGGCATCCAAAGCAAAATACTGCTCACCGCCATCAATCCAACGACACCTACCATATAAAAAGAAATACTCCAATCATAATGATGGCCTATATAGGTCCCAGCAGGCACGCCTATAACATTAGCAATTGTAAGTCCGCTAAACATAACAGCTATGGCCCTTGCCGCCTTTCCTTCACGAGCCAATTTTCCGGCTACAACCGCACCAATACCAAAGAAAGCCCCATGGGGTAATCCGGATAAAAATCGCATCACCAGCAATGTAGTGTAGTTAGTCGCAAATCCTGAAAAGGTATTGAAAAGGGTAAACCATCCCATCAATAATAAAAGTATAGTTCGAGAATTTAATTTTGTGCTAAAACGAGTCAAAAGCGGAGCGCCAACTACCACACCCAATGCGTACGCCGCTATAAAATGACCAGCCTCCGGAATGGTAATATTCAATCCTTTGGCAACATCCGGGAGAATCCCCATGATTACAAACTCAGTAAGTCCAATTCCAAAGCCGCCCACTGCTAATGCAAATAAGGCTTTACTGTTATTTATTTTTGTATCCATATTATTCCAAATTGTAGGTTCAACTTTAATTCCATCTCATCCATCAATTGAATCAACGGCATCTTTGTCTAATTTGTTGGTACAAAATTACAGTGCTTGATTTGAATACGGGTTTACGCATTTGTCCAATATATATGCTATATTATCCCACTATTCTTCAAAAATTAAAACACAACGTTAATATTTAACACAAACCTAACATCAACCTCCTCTTTGAACACATTTCATATCTATCTGATTATTACGGACCAAAGCATAAAAAAAGCCTTTGTTCATCAACAAAGGCTTTTCCGTTTTCTAGCAATGTACTTAAAGAATATAATCCGTACTTACAAAATTTGATAGCTTGGCTTCCAACAACTGCTGAATAGTCTCATTGTTCAACTCGTTGTCCTTAAACGCCACAAAGGTTCTTATTGAAAAAGAACGCAAGGCATCGTGAACACTTAAGGTTGCTTGTGCAGAATCTTTTCTTCCCGTAAACGGATACACGTCCGGCCCTCGCTGACAAGAACTGTTCAGGTTTACTCTACAAACCAAATTTACCAAGGTATCAATTAGTGGTGATAGCGTATACACATCCTTCCCGAACAAACTTACTTGCTGCCCGTAGTTGCTTTCTGCCATATCGTTCAATGGCTCTTCAATATCGGAAAAGGACACCACAGGAATAATAGGACCAAATTGTTCTTCTTGGTATACCCTCATTTCTTTGTTTACGGGATACAGCACTGCTGGCCATATGTAGTTATCAAAATGCTGTCCGCCTTTTTTATTCTTGACCTTAGCGCCTTTTTCCAAAGCGTCATCGATCAGTTCTTGTATATAGGCCGGCTTACCTGGTTCTGGAAGCGGAGTCAATTTCACTCCATCATCCCATGGATTACCGAACTTTAAGGAATCCACCCGTTTGGTAAAACGCTTCATAAACTCTTCTCGCACCTGCTCGTGTACATAGATGACCTTTAACGCCGTACAACGCTGCCCGTTAAAGGATAAGGTTCCCGCAATACATTCGTCAATCGTTAAATCTAAATCGGCATCAGGTAGTATAATCGCGGGATTTTTAGCTTCAAGGCCCAAAACCAGTCGCAAGCGGTTACTTTTTGGGTGTTGCTCTTGCAATGCATTGGCGGATTTACTGTTACCGATCAAGGCCAACACATCCACCTTACCTGTTTGCATAATAGGTGCCGCTACGGCCCTACCCCTACCGAATAAGATATTGACTACACCTTTTGGAAAACAGCTTTGAAAGGCTTCCAGAAGTGGGGTAATTAAAAGAACCCCGTGTTTTGCAGGTTTAAAAATGGTGGTATTCCCCATTATAATAGCAGGGATAAGCAAGGCAAAAGTTTCATTTAACGGATAGTTATAAGGTCCCAAACATAGAACAACCCCTAGCGGACCTCTTTTGATATGGGCATATACGCCATCGTGCTTTTGAAACTTGGCAGAATTTCGGTCCAGTTCTTTGTACTCCTCAATAGTATCATAAATATATTCTACCGTACGGTCGAACTCTTTTTGCGAATCTGGAAGCGATTTTCCAATCTCCCACATCAACAATTTGACAACTTCATTTCGCTTGGTTTCCATTTTGCGCACAAAATTCTCCATGCACTCTATTCTATCCTTTACGTGCATTGTAGGCCAAACTCCCTGTCCTTTTCCGTAAGCGGCCAAAGCCCCATCCAAGGCGGCCATAGCTTCCGGTTCGCCCATATCCGGGATACTTCCCAATAATGTGGGTTTATACGCTTCAGTGGATGAAATGCTGGAAAAAACCTCTGTGGTATTTCCGTTCCAAGTTTTTAATTCTCCGTTAACTAAATATTTTTTCTGCTCAATGAGTTCCGAAATCTGAAACTCTTCAGGTATACTTTTCATTTTCGTTCAATAAATTGAATTGTCAAATTCGTTATCTAACGAAAATACGGAATAAAAATCTCAGAAATATTACGAAATGGTTGTGGTTTTCATTAAATCACAATCCGGCATCATAATTTTATATAAGATACTGAAAAAGGTCGGGCTTATCATTCAAATAATCTCCGAAGAAATTGTTATCCTTCATCCTTTCAATCAACGGCTTAAGGTCTTCGGGACTCTTCAATTCTATACCCACAATGGCCGGAGCATTTTCCCTACTGGACTTTTTGGAATATTCAAAATGGGTAATATCATCCGTAGGGCCTAAAATTTCTGCCACAAATTGCTTTAATGCTCCCGGTCTTTGTGGAAAACGAACGATGAAATAATGCTTTAAACGGGCATATAACAGAGCACGCTCCTTGATTTCCGCAGTCCGGGTAATATCGTTGTTGCTGCCGCTAAGTATGCAGACCACATTTTTACCCTTAATCTCTTGGGCGTAAGCATCTAAAACCGTTATTGTTAAAGCTCCTGCTGGTTCCACTACAATGGCATCACGATTGTATAAGTCCAAAATTGTTTGGCATACTTTGCCCTCGGCCACCAATGACATGTTATAAAGGTTTTCTTTACATATTTCAAAGGTGAGGTCACCCACCTTTTGTACTGCGGCCCCATCAATGAATTTATCAATCTTCTCCAGCTCGGTATTCTTATTATTGTCGATGGATGTTTTCATTGAAGGTGCACCTTCTGGCTCTACACCAATAATCTTCGTTCTAGGAGACAGTGTTTTAAAAACTCCCAAGAGTCCTGATGCCAAACCACCTCCGCCAATGGCCACAAAAATATAATCAATAGGTTTTTGAAATTGTTGTAGTAATTCTAATCCCACGGTCCCCTGCCCTTCAATGACTTTAGGGTCATCAAAAGGGTGAATAAAGGTCTTATTATGCTGGTTGCAGAACTGCATGGCACTTTTAAAGGAATCGTCAAAGGTATCTCCCTCCAAGACCACATCTACCCACTCCCCACCGAACATTTGGGTTTGTTCAATTTTCTGTTTGGGAGTTACGGAAGGCATATAAACTGTACCCTTGATGCCTAAACGGTTACAGGCAAAGGCCACCCCTTGCGCATGGTTGCCGGCGCTGGCACAAACAATTCCGTTTTCCCTTTCCTCTACCGTTAATGAGCTAATCTTGTTAAAGGCGCCCCTAATTTTATACGAGCGTACCTGATGCAAGTCTTCCCTTTTCAATAAAATATTGGCTTCGTAACTATCGGATAGCCGATTACTTTTGGTCAATGGAGTTACCGAAGCTACCTGACTAATGGTTTCGGAAGCACTTCTTATGGCTGCTATGGAAGGAAAATAACTCATACAAAAAACCCTGTTCATTACGAACTACCAAAGGTAGAATAAATAAGGAACAGGGTCTGAGAATATATTATACAATAGGCTTCATGTCCGTCATAGAAGCACGTAATCTAGCTCCTACAACTTCAACAGGATGCTCGCGTAAAGCTTTGTTCACTGCAATCAACTTGGCATTATCAACACCATTACCTTCGCCTTCACCAAACTTTTTACCAACTACGTCAACATCAATTTTCTTCATAAAATCGGCCAAAAGGGGCTTACATGCGTGATCGAACAAATAACAACCGTACTCTGCCGTATCTGAAATTACTCGGTTCATTTCGAACAACTTCTTTCTGGCAATGGTATTGGCAATTAACGGAGTTTCATGAAGTGACTCATAATAAGCGGACTCACCGATAATCCCTGATTCGGTCATACTCTCGTAGGCCAATTCAACCCCTGCACGAACCATAGCTACCATAAGAACACCATTGTCATAAAATTCCTGTTCCGAAATTTCTACGTCCCCCGCTGGAGTTTTTTCAAAAGCGGTCTCGCCGGTTTCGGCCCTCCAGGTTAAAAGGTTTTTATCATCATTGGCCCAATCTTCCATCATTGTTTTGGAAAAATGACCGGTCATGATGTCGTCCATATGTTTTTGGAACAAAGGACGCATGATATCTTTTAACTCTTCCGAAAGTTCAAAAGCCTTAATTTTTGCAGGATTGGATAGACGGTCCATCATATTGGTGATACCACCGTACTTCATTCCCTCGGTGATGGTTTCCCAACCGTATTGAATCAATTTGGAGGCGTAACCGGCATCTACCCCTTTTTCGATCATTTTATCAAAACAAAGGATGCTTCCTGTTTGAAGAAGACCACAAAGAATGGTCTGTTCTCCCATAAGGTCAGACTTTACTTCGGCAACAAAAGAAGATTCCAAAACGCCCGCTCTATGTCCGCCAGTGGCCACGGCATACGCTTTAGCCTGCTCCAAACCTTTACCCTGAGGATCGTTATCAGGGTGAACTGCAATCAAAGTTGGAACACCAAAACCTCTCTTATATTCTTCCCGAACCTCGGAACCAGGACATTTAGGAGCCACCATGATAACCGTAAGGTCTTCACGAATCTGCATGCCTTCTTCCACTATATTAAAACCGTGCGAATAAGAAAGGGTAGCACCTTCTTTCATTAAAGGCATTACTGCATTGATAACGCTCGTATGTTGCTTGTCTGGTGTAAGATTGATTACCAAATCTGCGCTAGGCACCAATTCTTCATAAGTACCCACATTGAAACCGTTTTCAGATGCGTTGATAAATGATTGACGCTTTTCTTTAATAGCACCTTCACGAAGGGTATACGAAATATCCAATCCGGAATCTCTCATGTTCAATCCTTGGTTCAAACCTTGGGCACCACATCCTACGATGACTATTTTTTTACCTTTCAATGCCGATACACCATCGGAAAATTCAGAAGACTCCATGAATCTACATTTACCCAATTGGGTAAGTTGATCTCTAAGCGATAGTGTATTAAAATAATTTGCCATAGTTACTTTTTCTTTTCATCCTGCCCCGCAGGAAAATGTTCAATTATTGGTTTTAATCTTTCGACGAGCGAAAATATAGATATTAATAGATTACTTACTCTTTTTATTAAGCCTCTTCATAAAATTCTTCAAGAAGTGCGGAAATCTGCATTTCTGACTTGGTTACAGAAATACGCCCCGAACGAACAAACTGCATAATGCCAAAAGGCTTTAACTGTTCATGCATTTCATCAATTTCATTTCTTCTTCCTGATTTTGCAATCACAAAAAATTCACGTGCAACCGTAACTATCTGTGAGTTGTTCTCTTTGATGATATTTTGAATCTGACGTTCATCAAACAAAAGATTGGAGGCAATTTTAAATAGGGCCGATTCTTGGTAAATGGTCTCATCATCCGTGTGATAGAACGCTTTGATTACCTCAATTTGCTTTTCTACCTGACCTACAATATTACGTACCCATTTTTCTGTGGTGTGTACTACAATTGTAAATTTTGAAACACCATCAATCTCTGATTTAGAGACATTTAAACTCTCTATATTGATATGACGCTTTAAGAATATACCTGATATTCTATTTAAAAGTCCCACGTTGTTTTCGGAATAAACCGAAATGGTAAACCATTGTTTCTTCATCCTTATCTAAAATTCACATACTTCCATTTATGGCGGAAGAGTCCGTTATCAATTCTTTTGGGCCACTACCCTAATTCTTTTATAATCTGCAAACCATTTTCCCTTTCTAAAAAGAGCCGGTTTCACTTTTTGTTCTATTTCTGCAATTATTGTTTTTATCTTTTTCGCTTCCACACCTTCAAAAAATAGTAGGGCGAACATATGAATCCAGTCTTGTAAACCCGTTTCTACATCAACCAATTCCGTAGGTCTTTCATACCATTGCGCATAGGTCACTTGAAAGCCCGCTTTTTCCAATACCCTAGAATATTCACTCACCGAAGGAAAATACCATAATTGTCTTTGGGCCTGTTCTATAAAACCATTCATCAATAGACTTTCCTTTAGGGCAGAAATAATCGTTTCAATATTTCCTTGACCACCAAACTCGGCAATCAATCTACCTCCTCGTTTTAAATTATGGAACATACAACCTACGGCATTTTCATAATCCGTTACCCAATGAAGGGCAGCATTACTGAAAATGGCATCGAATTTTTCCTCGGTTTTAAAAGTGGCCGCATCACCCACCTGAAAATTTAAATTGGGATATGAGCTTTCTGCCTTTTCAATCATTTCCGGGGAATTGTCCACTCCCAGTACATCACACCCAAATCCAGCAATTTCGTTTGTTAATTGACCTGCTCCACAACCTAAATCCAATATACGCTCATTGGCCTGTGGTCTCAACAACTCTATAAGCCCTTTCCCGTAATCGTATACGAAAGCATGCTTATCATTATAAAGACCAGCGTTCCATGTATGATTTAACTGTTGCGTCATATCCTTCTCATTTTTTGGAGGCAATAATCAATCCGGTTGACCAATTCATTTTCGTCAAAACCAAATCTTCACGTTTTTCAAGCTCCGCAACCAAGGCTTTAGCCTTTTCATTATGACCTTCGGGCCAATTGGGCTGCTCATCCATATCATCGATAATATAGAAGCCGCCTACTTTTAACAAAGCCAAAGTCTCATCCAGAAGGTCATACTTTCCTGGCCACGCATCGGCAAAAATTAAATCAAATTCTTTCCCCCTATAACTTCTAATCCATTCCGCACCATCCGTACACTGCAAAACAACCCGTTTATCATCCTTAAAAAAGGGCTTTACGATATTTACTAAATCTTGGTCATTATCTACGCTAATGAGACTTGAGTTGGCATCCATACCATCCAACATCCAAGAAAGACTTAAACCCATACCCGTACCTAATTCCAAAAACCGTCCTCCAGGCTTTGACGCCACCAAGGTTTTTAGCAAGGTGCCTATCAGAATATCGGAAGGCATTGAAAATCCAATTGCTTCGGACTTCTGCAATAGCTGTTGATAGGTTTCCGGTTCGTTATGGATAATGGAATCGACCATTGTGGTATGGAGGAAAATCTATTTGCTTTTATTTTAAACGGATATCTGAAACCGAGGCTCCGGTAGGAATCATCGGGAATACGTTATCCTCTTTTTCAACTTTAACCTCCAAGAAATAGGGTTTGTCAGAAGCAATCATTTCTTGAACAGCTGCTTCTAAATCCTCCCGTTTGCTAACTCTTTTGGCTTCAATGTGATAGCCTTCCGCAATTTTTACAAAATCTGGATTTGTCATCACCGTAGAGGCATATCTTCTATCAAAAAACAATTCTTGCCATTGCCTAACCATCCCCAAGTGATCATTGTTCAGAACAACAATTTTTACGGGTAAATTCAATTGGTAAATAACACCCAACTCTTGAATGGTCATTTGGTAACCTCCATCTCCAATAACAGCCACCACTTCCCTATCCATAGCACCCATTTTGGCACCAATAGCTGCTGGAAGTGCGAAGCCCATAGTTCCCAAACCTCCGGAGGTAATGTTACTTTTTGATTTTTTAAACTTGGCATAGCGACAACCGATCATCTGGTGCTGACCCACATCAGTTACCAAGACGGCTTCATTGTTGGCCGCATTATTTATTTCCTTGATGACCTCGCCCATGGTCAAACCCTCCTTGGTGGGATAAATATCTTTTTCAATTACCTCACCATACTCGATAGCATAGCGCTTTTTGAACTCGTTATGCCACTCTTCGTGACTATTTTCTTTAATAAGAGGCAACATTAGGCCCAATGTTTCTTTGGAATTCCCCAATACGGCAACATCGGCGTATACATTCTTATTTACCTCAGCCTTATCGATTTCAAAATGGATAACTTTAGCCTGTTTCGCATAGGTTTCCAAGTTTCCGGTAACACGGTCATCAAAACGCATACCTATAGCAATCAACAAATCGCATTCATTGGTAAGAATGTTTGGACCATAATTTCCGTGCATTCCCACCATACCAACATTTAACGGATGATCGGTGTCGATGGCCGAAGCCCCCATAATGGTCCATGCCGCAGGTATTCCCGCTTTTTCGACCAATGCTTTCAACTCTTCCTCCGCTTGACCAAGGATTACACCCTGACCCCAAACAATCATAGGCTTTTTAGCCTGATTGATTAAATCCGCCGCAGCTTCAATTGCCTTGATATCCGGCTTAGGTACTGGGGTATAACTACGTACTGCAGTACATTTCTCATAACTGAACTCAAACTCGTCAAATTGGGCATTCTTGGTAATATCTACCAATACCGGACCTGGGCGACCTGATTTAGCAATATAAAACGCCTTGGCCATTATTTCCGGAATTTCTTCCGCTCTGGTAATCTGGTAATTCCATTTGGTTACTGGGGTAGAAATACCAATAATATCGGTCTCCTGAAAAGCATCCGAACCCAAAAGCGAACGGGTTACTTGACCTGTAATACATACCATTGGGGTAGAATCGATCATGGCATCTGCCAATCCCGTAACCAAGTTGGTAGCTCCTGGACCAGAAGTAGCCATGGCCACACCTACCCTACCGGAAACTCTTGCATAACCTTGAGCTGCATGAGTTGCTCCTTGTTCATGACGTGTTAGCACGTGGTGCAATTTGTCTTGAAATTTATAAAGTTCATCATATACGGGCATAATTGCACCGCCTGGATAACCATAAAGAGTGTCCACACCCTCTGCCAACAAACAATGTATAATAGCTTCCGCTCCTGTAATTTTCAACTTGGCCTTGTTTTTGGTTTCCTCTGTTTTCATTTTAACTGCTTCCATCTGTGCGTTTAAGTTCCAGTCATTCGCAAGTAATTTTGCGATTAGGACTATTTTAAACAATAAGAAATCTAAATTTCCGCTCTAATTACTAAAATTCATCGGTAACACAACCTTGGGAGGCCGATGCAACCGTTTTTGCATATTTGTATAGTACCCCACGCTCAAATTTAAGCTTGGGCTCTTGCCATTTGGCTCTTCTTTTTTCTAATTCCTCATCGGTAATATCAATATCAATGGTATTGTTTACAGCGTCAATAGTAATGATATCCCCGTTCTCTACCAAGGCTATATTACCTCCCACCTGCGCTTCCGGTGCTACGTGCCCCACAACAAAACCATGGGAACCACCTGAAAACCTTCCGTCCGTAATCAAGGCTACATCTTTTCCAAGACCTGCGCCCATAATGGAAGAAGTTGGTTTTAGCATTTCTGGCATACCGGGACCTCCCTTTGGCCCTTCATAGCGAATGATAACAACATCGCCCTTTTTTACCTTTCCACTCTTGATACCCACGTTCACCTCAGCTTCGCTGTCAAAAACGTTTGCCGGGCCCTGAAAGGACAATCCTTCTTTTCCGGTAATCTTTGCAACGGCTCCTTCCGTAGCCAAGTTTCCAAACAATATTCTTATATGTCCCGATTCTTTGATAGGTTTCTCTACTGTTCTGATGATATCCTGACCTTCATCCAATTCTGGGGCATCGGCTAAATTTTCGGCCAACGTCTTTCCGGTAACTGTTAGACAATCACCATGAAGCATGCCCAACTTCAACATGTACTTTAAAACGCCGGGCACACCACCCACCCCGTGAAGATCCTCCATAGAATACCTTCCACTTGGTTTTAAATCTGCCAATAGAGGTGTAGAATCACTTATTCTTCTAAAATCTTCCAAGGTAAATTCAACCTTTGCCGCCTTGGCAATTGCCAAAAAGTGCAATACCGCGTTGGTAGAACCTCCTAATATGGTCACTAAGCGAATGGCATTTTCCAAAGATTTTTTGGTCACAATGTCCGAAGGCTTAATATCCTTTTCCAATAAATTCCTTAAAGCTTCTCCCGCCTTTACACATTCTTTCTCTTTTAAATTGCCACCGCTTACCGCTGGATTGGAAGAATTGAATGGGAGGGACATTCCCAACGCCTCTATAGCCGAAGCCATGGTGTTGGCCGTGTACATACCACCACAAGCACCTGCCCCGGGACAAGCCTTATGAATCACTTCTTTGTATTCATCCTCATTAATAGTTCCGGCCACTTTTTGACCAAAAGCTTCAAATGCAGAGATAATATCCAATTTTTTTCCATTATGGCAGCCTGAGGCAATGGTACCACCATACACCAAAATAGAAGGTCTGTTCAATCTCAATTGAGCCATGAGTGCTCCCGGCATGTTCTTATCACAACCCACAACCGTTACAAGCCCATCATATCCCATAGCTTCCATTACGGTTTCCATGGAGTCTGCGATCAAATCCCTGGAGGGAAGTGAAAAACGCATTCCCGGCGTACCGTTAGAAATACCGTCACTTACCCCAATTGTATTAAAAATAAGACCGACCAAATCGGCATTTTCAGTACCTTTTTTAACATGGGTTGCCAAATCGTTCAAATGCATATTACAAGGGTTTCCCTCATAACCTGTACTGGCAATACCGATTAAAGGTTTTTTCAAATCTTCATCCGTTAAGCCTATGGCATGAAGCATGGCTTGTGCGGCTGGTAAAGAAGGGTCTTGGGTTACGCTATGACTGTATTTTTTCAAATCCATTTATGAAAATAATGTTGCTAGGTTTAAATTGGTTTTTGTACTACTATTTCAAAAGTATTTAATTCTATATTCCTATGTTTTTCCTAAGAAATCGCTCTCTAAAGTCAATAGAGGTATAATTTTTATAATTAAATGATTATCAGTTTTTTAAGTTAATATTTTTATCATATTCAATAGTTAGATAATTGTTCTTCAATGCGATTTTTTGTCCTGTTTTTATCGAATTGGCCAAATAAAAAAGCCTGTATCAATTTTAATTTTGATACAGGCTTTTTGAAATCCACAGCAATCTGTATCACTCCCTTATGGGAACGACCAAAATGACCACGACTTCAATTGTATTATGTTTCATACGAACAATATTACATAAATTAGATGAATCAAGTTGCATCATTTAATTATTAACTAACAAAAATCCATTTTACTCTTTCAAGAGTTTGAACTTTACCTTATCCCCAAACTTTTTTTGCGAAAGAATATTTATGGCGTCATCAGACAATTGTAAAATTCTAGGGTACCCTCCTGTGGTTTGACCGTCTTTCATCAGGACAATTAACTTTCCAGAGGGCGTAAATTGAACCGTACCAGGCAGCGTAGCTGAAGTTAACATTGAAATTTCATGCCCAGGTATCATCTCTTCTAATTGGTATGCCATTCTATTGTTCTCATTGGAAATGGTAAAACCCTTTGCGAACAGGTATTCTAATTGTTTATCCGAAAGCATTTCATATTCTGGACCGGGCGTGACGCCCAAAACTGTTTGGTCAAAAGTGGAATTCACCTTCATTTCCATAATCTTTGGCTGGAATCCGTTGTCCTCCGAATAGGGAATGATGTCACCGTCCGATACATGATTCTGTTTTGTTATACCCGTAAAATAGGATCGGCTTCCCAAAACCACTGGAGTTTCAAATCCGTTTCTAACACCCAAATAGGCCCTAAAACCATTTTGTAATTTTCCATAGGTAAGTATATCGCCTTTGGCCACTTTCACCAAAGAATAATTGGAAATAGGCTGTTCATTTAGTTTAGCAGAAATTTCAGCTCCTCCCAAACAAATGAAAGTAGGTGCCTCAAATTTCATTTTTGGTCCTGTCATCGTTATTTCAATTACAGCCGCATTTTTAGGGTTACCCAATAGGTTGTTGACCTTAGCAGCTGAAAATTGATCCATGTAACCGGCAACCGGCACTCCTTTATTTAAATAACCGTACCGACCTTTATCCTGAACAGTGGTAAAAAGTCCCTCTTTTAACACTTTAAGCATCCCAAACCTCCTTTTCCAGCTTATAGATGCCTACTTCCTCCTCTATTTTGTACAAATCATGCTCCGCCTTCTCAATTTCAAAAAATTGCACCTTGTCCCCTACTTTAATAAAACAGGGTTCTTCTTTTTTTACATTGAACATATTAATGGGGCAATTACCTATGATGTTCCATCCTCCTGGAGATGTTTGAGGATATATACCTGTCTGCTTACCGGCCAAACCCACTGAACCCTTTTCCACTTTGGCCCTAGGCTGGGACCTTCTAGGTATTTCAAGTTGGGAAGGAAGACCTCCCAAATACATAAAACCCGGTAAAAATCCGATGCCGTACAAGGTATATTGCTGAGAAGTATGATGTTGTATGATATCCTTTGGAGACAAATTTAATTTTTCGCTCACCAAATCCAAATCTACCCCAAATGCCTTGTGATAGCAAACAGGAAGTTTCCATAGTATTCTTTTAAGTGATTGTACCTCCCAAATGTCTTCATACCATTCGGCCAGCATACCCTTAAATTTTGCAAAATCTATGGGTTCATCCCTGTAAACAAGTGTGACGGAATTATAGGCAGGAATCATTTCCCAATTCCCATCTTTAAGCTTTACCTCTTTTAGATAATTTGTAAAGTGAAGAATATTTTCTAGTATGGCTTCCTCTACTCGGTTAGGCCATTCAATTAAAATGGCATGTGGCCCATAGGACCTTATAGAAATAGAATACAGATTCACTTAATTGGGGGTATTATGGTTCGGTATCATTTGCCTAATATACGATACAATTTTCAATGCGTTTATGGTATCACCATGCACACAGAACGTATTCGCTATCAGCTTTTGTTTATTTCCTTCTACTGTAACCACTGTTTTATTTTTAGCTATTTGCAAAACATGACTCAAAACATTTTCTGGCTCCAGTATCAATGAATTTTTGTTTTTCCTACTAACTAAAGACAAATCATCATTGTAATTCCTATCTGCAAAAGCTTCATATTTTATCTTAAAACCTTGCTCTAAAGCCATATTGGCTACTACCGACTTGTAAGGAACATACAGAAAAGCAGAGTTCTTATATTCTGTAATGGCGGTGAGATAAACGGCAGCAATCGCGGTATCCTTCGCCATATCATTATATAGAGCCCCATGGGCCTTAATGTGGTGCAATTTAACACCCTTTGCCCCTAGTACCGTTTCCAAATTCTTTAGCTGATGTAATATGGAAATTTGTAAGTTTTTGGAGGATAATTTCATGCTTACCCTTCCAAAATTATCTTTATCGGGATACGAAGGGTGAGCTCCAATTTTCAAGTTGTTCTCCAAGGCCAGCTCCACAGAATTTGTCATAGTTGACAAATTGCCTGCATGACCTCCGCAGGCAATACTACAGGAATTTATAAATGGAAATATCCTTTTTTCGTCAGCGATTCCTTCTCCTGCGTCACAGTTAATATCAACCTGAATGACATCCATAAATTTTACCTAATAAACAATTTGACCATGAAAACTACGAAATTAATAGAAGACGGAAGTAAATGTCTCGAAATTTTGAATTACCAACAAAATACAGGATTACAAGATGATTTTCACAACAGTTTTAACATTTTTTGATGCCGTTTATCTAAAAAAATGCAGTTCGTCTAAAAACAGGGTGCGGTACATCGATGCTGCATACTATTAGAAAAAATCTACGGTTATTATTATCCCAAATCAAACTAAGTGGGTTTATTCCCCCAAAATAATTTAACCTATTTATGACTTGTTTAGAATGTAATAAACAACTTGAACCCGCTGAACGTGCATCTTCAATTGAAGAATTAGGCGTACAACTCTGCTCTGCGCACAAAAGGAGAATGGTGAGACTAATGGAAAGTCATGGCACTCCTAAAGAAGCGGTTCAACTCTATTATGGTTTAAAAGAAGCCGGTGTTACGGCCATGTTAGAATGGTGGGATGGCACCAAATCTATTGATATAGCCATTTCCCGAGTAAAGCTCAATATTGAAATTGACACCGAGTACCATATGCTTACCCATGAACAAGCTATTAATGATCTAGAGGAAGCAATGCACTCCTTTAGAAATGGCTTTACTACCATTAGAATACCACATGTACTTATCAAATATTACTTAAAAGAAACCGTTAACAATATCCTTGGGATTATGGAAGGGCTACGTGTGCACATCAAAGCTATCAACTAAAAATCCTCTGTCATGCCTAAAAAAGATAAAATACTTAAAATTCCCCTTAGAATTTCATTAACGATCATTTTGTTGGGTATGCTCCTTAAGGTTCTACTATGGCCTTATGCCAAGGAGATTGTATTGTTTGGTTTTGCCAATACGGGCATTTTATATGTGTTCCGACATTTTAACAAGCTCCAAAGAAAGTTTATAGACACCGTAAAACTAATACTCGTTATAAGTTGGACAATCAACGGAATTGTAAGGGTGCTTGATTTTCAAAATACCTTATTCCTTCAAATTATTGTGGGCATTGCATTTATGACCTGGTTTGTAATGGAAGGAACGGCCTATTTTTTAGATGAGGACAAAAAAGCAAAAAACCAGAAACTTCAAGTTATTTGGAATTTTGCCATTGTCATTGGGGCATTGGCCATTATTGCCGGAAGCTTATTGAATGTATTGAATTGGCCTTATGCGATTCCTCTGTTGGTATTGGGAATAGCATTGATTGCCGGATACATACTAAAAGACCTATTTATGAAGGAAAAAATCCAAAACAAGGACGGCAGTAACGAAGAGTTTCAATTGTAGTAAACTCTAATACACCATCACACAGGTATCTCCCGCACTGGTTTTATAGTATAAGCGAATATTGATTAGGTATTTTTTTCCTTTTATCATTTTTTGGGTGATTACAGAATTTCTGTCTTCCCCACTATCATCATCTCCCGCTATATAAAGACTTTCATTGTCCATAACCTCCGAAAGCACCATTACTGTATCCATAACACCAAAAGTACGGATGGTAAAATTTCGTGTTTCATCCGGAGAAAACTCTAAATTGATCTGCCCTCCGGCAGCTAGTGAAATAATCTCAGAATGAAAAGCTTTTAATTCTAAGAAAGTCCTACGGTCCAACTTAGGATAAAACTGTTTGACCCAGGCTATATCCCTATCCGATAGGCCGTCTTCCGGTGATAGTCCTACCTGAAATTCCTCTGGAGACAAAATCATATTTGGGCCGAACGGATAATGCATGATGGAGTTGGGGTCCCAACTTGAACCTTGTACCTCATCCGGAGCAATTTTTCTAATGATGTTATGAAAAGTTTTGTCTCGTGACCAAAAATTAGGAGGTCCAGCCAATGAATTATAAACCGCCTCTTCATCCCATACTATTCCTGCCTTTGGGTTTTGGTGCTCGTGCGGAAACCCCATGGCATGACCTATTTCATGAAGAATGGTATCTTCGTCCGAAACAATATCCCATCCAAAATTCATGGTTCTTTGTTCTTTTGGAATATCCCAACAATCCCTACCTACATAAGACCATGAACCTTCACCTTTTGCAAATCCTATACGAATGATGGAATCTAAAATATCCTCGGTCTCTTCAAACTCAAGACCTATTTGGTGTGATTTCCATTTTGCAAAAGCATTTCTAACTGCTTGTTTTTCTTCATCCGTGCCTCTCCAAAATACCTTGGTCTGATTGCCTGTATTGTCAGTCAGCGTGGTAAAAAAATTATCTCCTTCAAAAAAGGCGTACTTCAAGACAGTGCCATTCACCCATTTCTTTGCCATGATTAAAATAGCTTCCATTCTCATAGGCCCCACGGGCACTGCAAATTCTCTTTCGGGCATCTTTGGAAGATTGCAATACCTATTGTTTAATTGTTCATTCATTTGATCTATATCTTTACAATTCTGGTATATGAAATTACTATTAGATGCAATTAGTAAAATAAAAATTGTACGGTAAGTAGGAATTTATGTATAAACTACGGTAAGCAGTGCTATTTAACACTTCATCAAGCTTAAAAAATTCTAGCTCACAAACATAAGTAAGTGGTTAACCTTCAGAATCATATGATTAAATAAGGTCTAAGATTGCAAATCACTGAAACAGCATATCAATTATACACCTTCAACGAAATAAAAGACCTTTGCACGATTTTTTACAAAGCCCCTCCTCTCAAAAACGTTATACTAAAAAGAAGCCGTTATGAAGGAAAATACAACCCCTAATGATTACATAGTTTATATTCTTTGTGCCGCCTGTTTTGTTTGGTCCATTTACATCATTTTTTTTAAGACAGTCCCCTAAGCATCATCTACAAAGGCTTCTCAATTAATGGATTAAAAGTGATAAGCCTCTTATTACTTTGTTGGTTTATTAAATTTCTTGTTGTAATTTCTTCCCTTCATTCAACAGAACTTTAAACTATACAAATGAAAAATAGACGCTCTTTTTTAAAAGCAACAGGACTTGTTGCTGCCTCTACGGCATTTGCACCCAGCACACTATGGTCCGCCACCCATCCACAAAACAAGAAATTAGGTGTTGCCCTTGTAGGTCTGGGTTACTATAGTACAGATTTACTTGCACCTGCACTTCAAATGACCCAACATTGTGAATTAAGGGGAATAGTCACGGGAAGTCCTGAAAAAATTCCTGTTTGGCAAGACAAATATGGCATAAAGGACAAAAATATATACAACTATGACAATTTTGATCAAATTGCAAATAACAAGGACATAGATGTTGTCTACGTAGTTCTACCTCCCTCCATGCACGCGGAATATACCATAAGGGCCGCCAAAGCGGGTAAACATGTATGGTGTGAAAAACCCATGGCCCCAACGGTTGCTGAATGTGAATCTATGATAAAGGCCTGTAAAGACAACAATGTTAAACTGGCTATTGGATATAGATGTCAGCATGACCCCAATATCCAAGCCTATATGAAAGCTGCCAAGGAAAAAACTTTTGGGAAAGTTAAGATGATTACCTCTGCAGCGGGCTATTTTGATGGAAGGACCGATCATTGGAAACAAAACAAAGCGTTAGGTGGAGGAGTTATGGGAGATATGGGCGTTTATGCCTTACAAGGGGCTCGATTGGCTACCGGTGAAGAGCCTATATCAGTATTGGCACAAACATTCACTACCCGACCAGAAATCTATCACGAAGTGGAAGAAACGGCTATGTTTCAGTTAGAGTTCCCAAGTGGAGCAAGAGCTTCTTGCCATACAAGCTTTGGGATCAACATGAATTACCTAAATATTAATTATGAAAAAGGGTGGATTAGAATGAAGCCTCACTCTTCTTACAATGGCAACAATGGAGAGATGTCCAACGGAACGATTATTGATTTCCCCATAGATAACCAACAAGCAAAGCAAATGGATGATGATGCGCTTTCCCTTATCAACGGTACCGATCTATTGGTACCGGGTGAAGAAGGTTTAAGGGATATTCGGGTTGTAGAAGCAGTTTATAAGTCTGCCAAAAATAATGAATTGATAAAACTATAGTCGTAAATATCTGTATTTCAGTTTTTTATATCTAATTTTTCACAAAACCCCAATTTATTTAGGATTATTCCCTCAAAATATTGGGGTTTTTCTATGTGTTTCAATGAAAGTTAGTAGGTAAATTCGTTACTGAAAATGAGACACATTAGACATGAAATTTAAAGACAAACTTACCTACATCTACGTGGCGTTTAATATTGTGTTTATTATTGCGATGACTGTTTTTCTAATTTACAGTTATCCTTTTTAAAGTAGTTATGACAGTCGTATTTCGGTAAATACAATTGCACCTGGTGTAGGGTGATACCGTAATTAGGAAATACCACTGTTTTACACTTAGTCTTTTTATCATGCCGCAGCCTTAAGGGCTGCGGTTTTTTTGTTATCGAAATTTTATAGTGCATTTCATCGAAAAAAAATGTATTTTATCTAGATATTTAATCTTACACCTTATATTTGGCGCACATCTAAAACCCGAACTAAGATGAAAGTTATCCTACAGGCACTGCGAAGATTAGAAGAAGAACGCCAGTTGTTCATTAGAATCATGAAAGATATTGAACGTTAATTTTAGCGTTTAAAAAATTGTAACCCACTTTTCTAAAAAAGTGGGTTTTTATTTGACCTTACCCCAACCAGCCTTCCCTATCCAAGCTCCTATACTGAATTGCTTCTGCTATATGACTGCCAATAACAACCTCGGAATTATCCAAGTCCGCTATTGTTCTAGCCACCTTCAATATTCTGTCATACGCCCTTGCGGAAAGATTTAGTCGCTCCATAGCATTTTTCAGCAGCTCCTTGGATGGCTCATCCAATTTGCAGTATTCCCTAATTTGCTTGGTGTTCATTTGGGCATTGTAATGAACATTTTCAAGCTCTTGAAATCTAAGTGTCTGTAATTCCCGTGCCACTGTCACCCTTTTTCTAATATCCACACTGCTCTCCCCTTTTCTATCATCCGATAATTTTTCAAAGGGCACAGGGGTTACTTCTATATGTATATCGATACGATCTAGTAAAGGCCCGGAAATTTTGCTTAAATACCGTTGCATTTCAGCCGGTGAAGAAGTAACCGGAGCATCAGGATCATTAAAATACCCTCCCGGACTGGGATTCATACTTGCCACCAGCATAAAACTACTGGGGTAGGTAACCGTAAACCTAGCCCTTGATATTGTTACTTCCCTATCTTCCATAGGTTGGCGCATCACCTCCAAAACCCTACGTTCAAATTCCGGAAGTTCATCCAAGAACAAAACTCCATTATGCGATAATGAAATTTCTCCCGGTTGTGGATAACTACCGCCACCTACTAATGCAGCAGAACTGATGGTGTGATGGGGACTTCTAAAAGGTCTTTGACTCATCAATCCCAAATTTTTCAGCTTACCTACCACACTATGGATTTTTGTAGTCTCCAATGCCTCATGCAAGGTCATAGGTGGTAAGATTGAAGGCAACCGTTTGGCCAGCATGGTCTTTCCCGCCCCCGGAGGTCCTATTAAAATGATGTTATGCCCACCTGCAGCGGCAATTTCCATGCACCGTTTTATACTTTCCTGACCCTTCACATCCGCAAAATCAAACTCCGGGAAGTCCAGATTTTTATAAAATTCCTCCCTAGTATCCACAATAGTCTGTTCCAAAGGCTCTCCTTTGTCAAAAAATTTGATGACTTCAGAAATATTCTCCACCCCGTATACCTTCACATCTGAAACAATAGCGGCCTCCTTAGCGTTCTCCTTTGGCAAAATAAAACCCTCAAAGCCCTCTTCCCTAGCTTTTATAGCGATTGGCAAAGCCCCTTTTATGGGATGAAGACTTCCGTCTAAGGAAAGCTCCCCCATGATAATATATTTTTCTATATGCTCACATTTGATCTGTCCGGAAGCTGCCAAAATTCCCATAGCCAATGTAAGGTCATAGGAAGACCCCTCTTTTCGCAAATCTGCGGGAGCTAGATTAAGCGTTATTTTCTTTCCCGGTATTCTATATCCATTATTTAGCAAAGCGGCAGCAATACGGTAGTTACTTTCCTTGATTGCATTATCGGGCAGCCCCACCAAATGGTAGCCAACGCCCGTATCTACATTTACTTCACAGGTAATAGTTGTGGCTTCCACTCCAAATACAGCGCTCCCATAAACTTTTATAAGCATATTAATTTATTTAAACGGTTGGATTCCGAAATTTTACTCAGGTTTTAGAATTAAGACGGACTTGGATGTTGTTTCAATTTCCTCTTTGTTCATCATCATTTTTCTAAATTCTCCGTTGATATACATTTCAGCCTGATCCTTATAGTGTTCGCTTAACGGATTTCCGGATTGTCCAGTTGGCAGTATACTTTTACTATTTTCAATATCGGAAAAATCAATAACCCGTCTTGTGGATGGTCCGGAGCTGACCTTATAATTTTCCTCATCAGTATACGGGAAGAATAGGTTATTAATAACCTCCCTAGAACCTTTTACAGAAAATGGCCCCACGTTGAAATAACTTCGTAAAGTCTCTACCTGACCAATTGGGTGACCGTGCTCAAGCAGATGAAATTTACTCCAAGTCCATTCATCCTTATTTTCACCATGCGTTTCTACTAAATCTTGGTACGACTGTTTAAAAGCGGCATTAATTAATTGGCTGGCAGTTTCTTTTTCTTCTGTCTCAATATTATTCCACCAAACCGATTTAGGATTTGAAAAAAGCGGCGCTATACTTCTTTTAATTAAATGAGTGGACATCAATCCATCAAATGACTCTTGACCCAATTCGTCTAAAAAAATTGCCTTCAGTAGATTATATGTCCACCGATGGTATAATATAGCATTGGTATTTTTTAAATCATAGGTTCCATCCCACTCCTTAAGCTGATTAATCGCCTTTTGTTGTTTTTCTGACAAACTAGAAATCTCTAAATTACCTAGCAAAGTCTCTAAAATCCCTTTATCAACCGGAGAGGTTACATCATTGATCATGGTCTGAACATTTTCTGCACTCCAGTCATTCTTGGCATCCAACAACTCTGTTATCCTTCGTGCCCTGTCTTCTGGCAGATAATACCCGGGATATAACATGCCGGCAATACTGTCCGGTTGATTGTTGGCCGAATAGACGTAACCGGCCGGTGGATTTTCCGATTGCGGATTTTGGTTAAAATCCAAATATTGCTTCTCATCATCCAAATAGTTATTGCCCGCATAAACCATTTTGGTATTTACAGAATCCGGTATGTGATACAATTGAGCACTGGCCCACCAAGCCACATTATCTTGTGCATCTCCATACATAATATTCAATCCGGGTGCGTGAATATTCTTAAGCCCTTCCCTAAAATCATTTATGTTGTTTGAATGGGACAAACTATACAGAGCGTCCATAATCTTGTTCTCCCCTTGGGTATATACCCACCACATAGAAATTGGCTCGTTTCCTTTGATTTGATCGGCAATACCATTTAAAACGGGGCCACGTTTAGTTACGTTATATGAAAAATTGATGGTAGCCGAGTCCTTAACCTTTATTCTTTTTTTTACTGTTTTAAATGACTGCCAAGTGCCCTTGTATCGGTACTTGGTACTGTCCGTTCGATGGATTTCCTCTTTATAAAAATCGACATCATCATTTTCAAACATGGTCATACCATAGGCCAAATTTCTATCGTGACCCAAAAGAGGAAAGGGTAGCCCGGCGATATGGTATCCATATTTTTCATACTCCCGAGAAACTACATGAGCTTCATACCAAACTGAGGGTTGGGAAAATCCAATATGCGGATCATTCGCAAAAATAACTTTACCTTTTTTAGTTTTTTTAGGCCCCAGAACCCAGCTATTACTTCCTTCAAAAAGTGGAATATTTAGCTGTTCCAAGGATTCAAAAACATTGGCTGTCAAGTTATCCGTAGCAATATCGTAAGATTGATGTGGGTTATTTTGTAACCAAACCGTGGAAGTATCGCTATGGACAGCTAAATCCTTTAAATATTCAGGCCCTAAGCGATTATTGATTTCTGACAATAAAGGATCCGTCTTGTGAGCCATGGCAAAACTAAAGGCCATATACCCCATGATATTATATACATCCTTAATTTCAAAAGGGCGTTTCTCAATTCCAGTAAGGTAAAACTCAATAGGTGTAGGTCCTTTATCCAAAAACTGGTTGATGCCATCCAAATAGGCCTGGGTTAGTTGCACCCCAATATCTTGAGAGTTTAATTGGGAAACTACTTCTTTGGAGGCGTCATCAATTCCCAATGCGAGAAAAAATTTATCCGTTCCTATCAAATCTTTGCCAAATAGTTCTGATAGTCCACCACTACCAATTCTACGCAACAATTCCATTTGCCAAAGTCGGTCTTGAGCATGTACATAGCCTAGGGCCTTAAAAGCATCTTTTTCATTAGCTCCATATATATGCGGAATACCGTAGAGGTCATAATGTACCGTAACCTCCTTTGATAGTCCAGAAAGGTTTTGGGTACCACTATATTTAGGCTTTAGGCTATAGCCGAAAATCAAAAAAGCAAACAACAAGAAAACTATTAGGCCTAAGAAAATCCAAATAAATTTTTTCAAGGGAAAGAGTTTAAACTTACTTGGTTGAAGTTACTCTTTAAGTAGAAATAATAAAAATACCTTACAACTTTTGTTTTCTACCCATTCAAAAAAAGAATGCGGGACAAACTAATTTGTTCAGCGTATACAGTTCAACTATTTGTCTTGATAAAGCCAGTAATCAAGGTATTTTGGTAAGCCCTTGTTTCAACCATTTTTCATAGGTTTCGGCATCAGTATATTGCACAGCCTCATTTAAAACTTCCAGATCTGGGGAAAGCAAAACATAATAGGGTTGCGATGCCGCATTAAAATTGATGGTCTGGAACGTTCCCCACTTCTGCCCTATGGTCTCTATACTTTTTACCCTTCCCGAATCAAATTTAAAGTTGAATTGCTGATTTTCCGGAAGTTCTTTCCGATCATCTACATAAAGTGAAATTAAAATGTAATCTTCATTGATGATTGAAAAAATATCAGGTTCGCTCCAAACGTTTTCTTCCATCTTGCGGCAGTTGACACAGGCCCAACCCGTAAAATCCAATAAAATAGGTTTGTTTTCTTTCCTAGCGACTTCCCATCCAGCATTAAAGTCTTTATAGCAGTCCAATCCAAGGGGGCAGTCGCTTTCCGTTTCAAATACACTATAAAAAGAAGGTGGCGGAAAACCGCTCAACATCTTTAAATTTGAAATGCCAAGCAAGCCAAGAATAAGATACACTGAAATTCCAGCACTTACCATAGCAAGCGTTATTCTTGGTACAGAAAGTTTTTGTTTTGGTCCGTCATGTGGAAAACGAAAAAACCCTAATAGGTACAAGGTCATCAATACAAACAACACTATCCAAATTCCTAAGAATATTTCCCTTTTTAAAATCTCCCAATTGCCTACCATATCGGCATTGCTTAAAAATTTTAGGGCCAAGGCCAATTCTAAAAATCCAAGAACCACCTTTACGGTATTCATCCAGCCACCTGACTTGGGCAAGGAATTGAGCCAAGCCGGAAAAAGGGCGAACAATGCAAAAGGCAGCGCCAAGGCGAGACCAAATCCCGTCATACCCGCACTTAGGTTAAAAGCCACATCTCCTTCTTCCAAAACTGTACTCCCCAGCAAACCGCCCAAAATAGGTCCGGTGCAAGAAAAGGATACAATTGCCAAGGTAACGGCCATAAAAAAAATTCCTATTCCCCCACCTATCTTTGTGGATGCAGCATCCATTTTATTAGCCCAAGAACTTGGCAAGGTCAACTCATAATACCCAAAGAAAGAAAATGCAAAAAAGATAAAAACCAGAAAGAAAATTAGGTTCAACCAAATGTTTGTTGCTATGGTGTTAAGTATTTGTGAATCAACCGAATCAAACAAATGAAAAGGTAGGCTTAACAAAAAATAGATAAGCACGATAAAAAAACCGTACAATAGAGCATTTGCAATACCTTTTGAACGTTTTTCCGAGTGTTTGGTAAAGAAAGATACGGTCAACGGAATCATAGGAAACACGCAAGGAGTCAACAGGGCGATGAGACCGCCAAGAAAACCCAATCCAAAAACCACCCATAAACCTGAACCTGATTCTGAAACCTCTCCGGCTCCCTTTAAGAGATCTTTGTTTTTTAAATCAAGACGAAGTGAAGAAGCCAACTCTTTGCTTCTATCATCTATTTCCTGTTCATCCTTAACGGCTACCCCGCCATCCAAAACGAAGGTAAAATCATGATCCACTGGAATACAAACCTCCTTACAGACCTGATAAAATAGATTGACGTCAATTTGATTAACACTATTGTCAAGTAATTTTATTTTTTGTGTAAAAATGGCCTTTTCCTTGAAAAACGTCTCATCTACCTCAAATATGTCGCTATACTCAGTGATGGTTTCACTTTCAGTAGTTGGCCCTACTAATACATAGTCCGTACCGGCCTCTTTGAAAACAAACTCACTAGGAAGAGAACCGCCCTCAGCTGTCTTTTGGGAATACACATGCCAACCTTCATAAATGGTCGCTTCTATGACAAGCTCATATTCACTTTCTGACATCTTGTTTACCTCCGTTTCAAAAACAACTGGATTCTCATCCGTTTGAGAAAAAACAGGCAATAAACTAAAAAACAATGAAATAAATAAAAGTATCTTATGCATTAATCTAAGCTAAATTTTAAAATTTCCTTGGTTGAATCCGTGACTTTAAAGCGGTCATCCCCTCTTAAACCCACTATCCAAACTATCTTATTATCGGAGCAAAGAAGCCACTGCTTTTCCTTTTTAAACCGACTCAACTTTTCGTCCTTAAAAAATTTGGATACTTTTTTCTTTCCCTTCATCCCGAACGGGTAAAAATAGTCGCCATTTTCCCATTGTCTTACTTCTAGGGGGTACTTTAACGAATTTTTATCCACATAAAGTACATTACGCCCTTTTTGTTTCATTTCCCTCACTAATTCCATCTTCATAGAGATGGGCTCAGAAATCAATCGTGCATCCTCAGCTATCAAGTAACTATTATTCACTGCATCATCTATTTTCTTTAAAATAAGATGCTCTCGATTCCTTAGCAAACGATGGGTTTTGGATTGCAATTCTTTACCGGAGTCAGATTTTGTAAGTTGAACTAAATCCCTGGTTGTAGTAAAGCCATATTCATTAAACAGGTGATACAAATACCCTTCCAAGGGATGTAAGTCCAGCAAATTCTCCACCTTCACCTTGGTACTTTCCTCCTCCACCACAAACAACTTTTTCTTTAGATAATACAATCTATCATTCAATATATCAGCAGATTGGTTTAAAAAAAACTGAGTCTTTCTAAAATTCTCCAAGAAGGAAGGACTAAGGTCTTTTAGCAAAGGGACCAAATCATGCCTAATTTGGTTCCGCAGGTACTTGGTCTCTTTATTACTAGCATCTTCTCTCCAAGAGAGAGCGTGTTGTTTGGCAAATTCCAAAATTTCAATTCTAGAAAAAGGAAGCAATGGTCTGGAAATCGACTCCGTTTTTTCAGGAATTCCAGTAAGGCCGTCCAAACCTGTACCCCGAGAAAGATTGATTAAAAAGGTCTCAAGGTTATCGTCTGCATGATGGGCAGTAACCAAGGTTTCCAAATGCTCTTCTTTCAGCACCTTCGTAAACCAATTGTACCTCAACTCCCTTGCACCTACTTGAAGCGACACTTTATTTTGGTTTATATAACCAATTGTATCAAAATAAGTTGACACAAATTTTATATTACTTGAAGTAGCAAAATCCTTCACCAATTTTTCATCTCCATCACTAGCTTCTCCCCTGAGCTTAAAATTACAGTGGGCCAATACAACCGGCAGTTTTAACTTGCAGAATAAATAGGCCAATACCATGCTATCAACGCCCCCACTACATGCCAATAGAGATGGCTTTTTTTTAAGATGCGGAAAGTTAATTTCAATATGATTTTTGAAGGCCTCGAACATGGCGGCAAAGATACAAAAGATAGCAAAGCCTAATTTTTATTTAGCTTTTAAAGGTGGCACCATCAACCATTTTCCAATACTTGTCTCATTGCCTTCGCCTTCAACAAACATTCTTCATACTCTTTTTCAGGAATGGCCTTTGCCGTTATGGCACTACCTACTGAAAAAGACACGTATTTTTTGGACTCTTGATAAATAATACTGCGTATCACTACATTAAAATCAAAATTCCCATCCGGATCAAAGTATCCTACTGCACCGCTGTACAATCCCCTTTTGAAGTTTTCATGGGACTCAATAAGTTTCATTGCGGATATTTTTGGAGCTCCCGTCATGCTTCCCATAGGAAATGAATCCCTAAGAATAGCTACGGGGCTTACACCTTCTTTCACTTGGGCTGATACCGTAGAGACCATCTGATGTACTTGTTCGTAGGTATAGATCTCGCAAAGTTCCTCAACCGCTACCCCTCCCCTTACCGCATGTTTGGCCAAGTCATTACGCACTAGATCAACTATCATTATGTTTTCGGCACGCTCTTTTTCATCTTCTTGCAATTTCTTTTTAAGCTTATCATCTTCCAAAAAATCCTTGGAGCGTTTGGCAGTACCCTTTATTGGCTGAGATATTACCTCATCGCCTCTTTTTCTCAAATATCTTTCCGGAGAGGCACAAAGTAAATAGTTGTCCAAAATTCTTAAATAACAGGCAAAGGGTGCATGAGATATGCTATTAAGACGCTTGTAAGTTTCTAGAGTATCTAAATGGGTATTTTCAGCAAAGAACTCCTGACAAAAATTGGCTTCGTATATATCTCCTCGGTGAATGTGACTAAGAAGCGAATTGACTTGCTTAAAATATTCGTCTTTGAACATTCTAAGTTTTATATGAACATCATTTTTGACCTCAAAGACTTTTTCCTTCTTAAGCCGAATTCCATTAATTGCTTCAAAATCGGAAAGAAGCTCATCTTCCACTACCTTTAGGTAACTAAAATGGATGTGGCCCGCTTTGACCCAAATAAGCTTTTTGGGCTGAAAAAAGTACATCTCAGGAAAGCCTGCGCCATCATGGTTTTTAGAACAAAGATTTTCTTGGTCGTTTTTTAAATCGTAGGAAAGATATCCAAAAACCCAATCATTGGTCTCCCTTCTATACTCTTCCAGCTTCTGGAATGCGTCTAAATAATCGGTTTGTATAGAGGTTAATGCGTCCACGGCTAAAAGGACCTCAAATGAACCATAATCAGTTACATGGTTATTGCTATCTAACCAAAGTACCTCTTCATAATCTCTTGACCAATGAAGTAGTTTATCCTTGAATTCTTGCGTTTTCTTTAGCGAGAATGACCTGGTAATACGCAAAAAGAAAATTTTTATAATTTACCAAGAAAGGATTCTAGGGCCTCTTGATGTTTCGCTGCCAAATCCGAATCCAAAATTTTCTTCCCATCGCCTAAATTTTCCTTGAACAGGGGAAGCGTAAAAGTGGATACCACCTCGGCACCAAAACGAGGCAATAGACTTTGAATAACAGCAATTGCACCCATACCTCCACGCTTGCCAGAGGCTGTAGACATCAAAAATACCGGTTTGTCCTGCATAAAATTACGCTCCAACCTTGAAAGCCAATCCAAAAGGTTCTTAAAATAAGCGGAAGGATTACCGTTATGCTCATTTACGGAGATAATAAGTCCATCAGCGGCACTAATATCATCTTTAAGCTCGATCATGGAGTTGGAATATCCATTCTCCTTTTCAAAATCCTCACTGTACATGGGAAAAGGAAAATTTGCCAAATTTAATAACTGTACATCATGGCCTTCAATATCCTCAACCGTATGCTTTACTAATTTATAATTAATGGATTGGGAAGAATTGCTTCCCGCAAATGCTAAAATCTTAGCCATAACGAAGATAAATATGTGATTTAGCGAAAATATAGCAAATACAATTGATTTGCGAGTATTTTATCTAATTTTGCTCAAGGAAACATCCGAAACTACTGTTTTACAAGTATATAGGGTGCTATCAAATTATACAACGCTAAGTGCAGAACAATACTAACAGACTCTATTTTATCGATGCTATAAGGGCTTGGGCCATACTTATGATGCTTCAAGGCCATTTTGTGGATGGATTACTTTCTGTTGATTATAGAGACGATTCCAATGCTCTTTATTCCATATGGAAATATTTTAGGGGGATTACGGCCCCAGTATTTTTCACGGTATCAGGGTTTATCTTTACGTACCTGCTCATTAAAAGTGACCAAAAAGGTTTTCAAAATCACAGGGTAAAAAAGGGAATTAAACGAGGTTTGGAACTCCTCTTTATTGGGTACTTGTTACGTACCAATTTCATGGGCTTGTTGCAGGGTCAAATTTATAGTTCCTTTTATTTAGTAGACGTCTTGCATTGCATTGGCCTTTCCTTACTTGGGATTATTGGTATCTATCTGCTCACTATCAAAAGAAAAAATTATGTTTTTGGTACGGTTTTGACAGTGATTACACTCTTTTTATTCCTGTTTGAGCCCTTATATAAACAATTTGCTTTTAGCTTATTGCCAGATGCCATTGCCAATTATCTCACGAAAGCCAATGGCTCGGTTTTCACAATAATACCTTGGTTTGGTTATGCCTCAATTGGAGCAGCCCTGTCCTTGGTTTTTACCAGATTTAAATCGGCTACATACTTCTACCATATGGCTATTCCTTGTTTTGTTGTAGTTGGATGGACGCTCATTACGTACTCCTCCCCTTTATTTTTAAATATTTCCGAAGCTACGGGTATCCGCTTATTTGCCGATGTTTATTACAACAACTATCTATTTATTAGACTTGGGGATGTTTTTTTGGTTTTGGCCCTTTTTATGTTATTGAGAAGATGGTTGCAAAACAGCACTGTTTTGAAGATAGGCCAAAGCACCTTATCCATTTATGTGGTGCATTTTATTATCCTTTATGGTAGTTTTACGGGCCTTGGGCTTTATCGGTTTTTTCACCACCAACTAAATCCTTTCATGGTCATACCCGGAGCGGTAGCTTTTATGTTCATCTGTACATATAGTGCACTTCAATACGAAAGGAACAAGGCTGAGATCCAACTTCAGATTGCAAAAGGGTCCCAATTTGTCATTGACCAAATTGAAATAGGTTCAAAAAGCCTTTACGAATTTGCCAAACCGCGTTTTAAGCGATTTCTGAGAAGATTTGGCTTGGCCAAATCCAGATAACAAAAAGCGTATAATAAACAAAACCCCGGCAATGCCAGGGTTTTTAGTTTTAGATTAACTGTATATGTTAGATTTACACATGTAAAGCACGATCTTCCGTTGCCGCCAGGGCAGCCTCTTTAACAGCTTCGGCAAAGGTTGGATGCGCATGGCTCATTCTAGAAATATCTTCGGCAGAAGCCCTAAATTCCATGGCCGTAACAGCCTCCGCTATCAAATCCGCACAACGGGCACCAATCATATGCACCCCCAAGACTTCGTCCGTTTCCTTATCGGCAAGAATTTTAACAAATCCGTCCAAATCCATACTAGCCCTAGACCTACCTAAAGCCCTCATTGGAAATTGGCCTGATTTATAAGCAATACCGGCTTCCTTAAGTTCCTCTTCGGTTTTACCAACAGCAGCCACCTCTGGCCAAGTATAGACCACTCCAGGAATTAAATTGTAATCTATATGAGGTTTTTGACCTGCCAATTGCTCGGCCACCAAAGTACCTTCTTCCTCTGCCTTATGGGCTAGCATAGCTCCCCGTATGACATCCCCAATGGCATATATATTGGAGGTGGAAGTCTGCAAATGGTCATTAACCTCAATTTTACCTCTTTCATCAATTTTAACGCCCGCAGCTTCGGCATTTAAACCTTCTGTAAAAGGTCTTCGGCCAACGGCAACCAAACAATAATCACCCTTAAACTCAACCTCCTGACCTTTTTTATCATCGGCCTTTACAATTACGGCATCACCACTTCTTTCAACCGATTTCACCTTATGTGACAGGGCGAATTTTACTTTTTGCTTTTTAAGGACTTTGGTCAATTCTTTGCTCAACGCTCCGTCCATTGTAGGAATAATGCGGTCCATATACTCAACCACGGTAACATCTGCACCCAATCTTTTATAAACTTGACCAAGTTCCAGACCAATTACTCCTCCTCCAATTATAATGAGATGTTTAGGAACTTCTTTTAGCTTTAAGGCTTCAGTAGAAGTGATGATTCTTTCCTTGTCCAACTTTATGAACGGAAGCGTAGATGGCTTACTACCAGTGGCAATAATGGTATTTTTGGCTTCAATCGTATCTGTAGATCCGTCGGCTTTTTTAATATTGATATGTGTGGAATCCTTAAAACTTCCCACACCTTCAAAGACTTCAATCTTATTTTTGTCCATCAAAAACTCGATACCTTTGGTAGTTTGGTCCACTACCCCCTGTTTACGGGCGATCATTTTCTCCAAATCTACCTTTACCTCACCCGAGATTTCAATTCCATGGGCATCAAAATGATTTACGGCATCTTCAAAATGGTGAGAAGAATCCAAAAGGGCTTTTGATGGAATACAGCCAACATTTAGACATGTACCTCCCAAGGTGCTATATTTTTCTATTATTGCGGTTTTCATACCCAATTGGGCACATCTAATGGCCGCTACATATCCTCCAGGTCCTGAACCGATAATGGCCACATCATATTGACTCATAAGTTTTTCTTTGTTTTAAGATAACAAAATTAAGACTTATTTCTTTTTTGGCGAACCATAAGCCCAATAATACAATCTAGTTGCACAAAGCTGGCTAAAATTGTAATATTACGCTGTAGCAAAAGTCAATATACATGCAGCAAAGTACCGGAGAAGACCACAGAGAGAACGAGAATATAGTAGCAAACAAGGAGTTAAGTATTCTAGAGGCCCTCATTCCCGTAATCGCACTGGTGGCCATGCTGGCATATAATGTGTATGTTTTTGGGGACGATGCGCTGAGTGGATCCAATCAGTTCATTTTATTACTGGGGGGTACGGTCGCGGCCATTGTAGGTTTTTTAAACAAGATTACCTACCAACAGATGATAGCCGAGGTGGCAGAAAATATCCGTTCCACCACGGGTGCCCTTCTTATACTTTTAATGGTAGGAGCACTGGCAGGTACTTGGCTGGTAAGTGGTATTATCCCCGCAATGATCTACTACGGCCTACAAATCTTGAATCCGACGATTTTCTTGGCCGCCTGTGTTATTATATGCGCAATTATTTCAGTGGCAACGGGTAGTAGCTGGACAACTTCCGCCACCGTAGGTATTGCCCTAATTGGCATTGGTGAGGCTTTAGGTGTTTCTTTGGGAACGACCGCAGGGGCCGTACTTTCAGGGGCTTATTTTGGTGATAAACTTTCACCCTTGAGCGATACGACGAATTTGGCACCAGCCATGGCCGGTGGTGAACTGTTCGAACATATTAAATACATGCTCTACACCACCGTACCTACCATATTGGTTACACTTTTGGTTTTTATTATTATAGGACTGAACATAGAAACCAGCGGAGCAGCAGAAGTAGATTCGCTCCTAAATTCCATTGATGCCACATTTACCATCAATGGCTGGTTATTTATAGTTCCTATTATTGTTATTTTCCTGATTGTAAAAAAAACCCCACCCCTTGGTGCTTTAATGATTGGCACGCTGTTGGGTGGTTTGTTCGCTTTGATTTTTCAACCGGACATTGTTGCAGGAATAACCAATGCTGACGCATTGACCCTGGAATCTGGCTATAAAGGAATAATGAAAGCAATAACCGTAGATATTGCAATACCAACCGACAATGATGCCCTTAACGACCTATTTTCGGCTAGTGGAATGGCAGGTATGTTAGGAACTATTTGGTTAATTGTCTGCGCTATGGTCTTTGGTGGCGTAATGGACGGAATTGGTGCTTTGGACCGCATTACCAAATCATTATTAAGCTTGGCGAAGTCTACTTTTGGGTTATTTGCCAGTACCGTTGGTAGTTGTCTTGCACTAAACGTAACGGCGTCCGATCAATATCTAGCCATTGTTGTACCAGGTAAAATGTTCTCAAAGGCCTATGAGGACAAAGGTTTGGCTCCTGAAAATTTGAGTAGAACCTTGGAAGACTCGGGTACGGTCACCTCCGTTTTAATTCCTTGGAATACCTGTGGAGCCTATCATAGTGGAGTTTTAGGGGTTGGAACAGCAGAGTACGCCCTCTACGCTATTTTTAATTGGCTAAGTCCCATAACTACTCTCCTATTTGCAGCACTGGGAATAAAAATCAAACAATTGGTCGCCAAAATTCCTACCTAAAATATTTCTGATTTTTTTTTCAAAACCCGATTTAGCAAATTGATTTTTTATGCCTTATAAATTTGTCAATTTAACAAATTAGAACACCAATTAATACGTCCTTTTTAACATTCTCCACAATAGGCTCAGAGCATTCATAAATACTATCAACATATAGGTTTTATTAATGTTTTCAATTATTGCTTATCGGCAATATCAATGTAATTTTGGCTCAAATAGAAATCACAAAAATTTAACTGATATGGCAGTAGTAGGAAAAAAATTTCCAAACCTTAGTGTAAATGCAATGAACGATTTGGGAGACACTTTCAAAATCAATGTTTTGGAGGAAGCCCAAAAAAACAATAAAAAAGTGGTATTGTTCTGGTACCCAAAAGATTTCACATTTGTTTGCCCAACAGAACTTCACGCTTTTCAAGCGGCTTTAGGAGAGTTTGAGAAAAGAAATACTTTGGTAATTGGTGCTTCTTGTGACACTGCCGAAGTTCACTTTGCTTGGCTGAACACCGATAAGGACAATGGAGGAATTGAAGGAGTAACATATCCACTTATTGCAGATAGCAATAGAAACTTGGCCTCAACTTTGGGTATTTTGGACATCACCAATGAAGAGTACGATGAAGAAACAGGTGTTGTAACCGTTGAAGGAGACAACGTGACCTATCGCGCCACCTACCTTATTGACGAGGAAGGTACCGTTTTCCACGAAGGTATCAACCACATGCCTTTAGGAAGAAACGTAAATGAGTACTTACGATTGATCGATGCGTATACGCACGTTCAGGAAAAAGGCGAGGTTTGTCCGGCAAACTGGGAAGAAGGTAAAGAAGCAATGACCGCTGATAGAAAAGGGGTTGCAGAATACCTTGCTACTCACGCAAACTAATTAGTACAGATTTATTGAAAACGCCTTGGTCTTTAGGCCAAGGCGCATTTTACAAATCCTAAACCCTATACAATGGTAGTTGAATTAGAAAAAGACAATCTTCAGGAAATCATAGCCGAGAAAAAAAATGTAGTGGTTCAATACTCTGCCGGCTGGTGTGGTAACTGTAGAATCATGAAACCAAAATTCAAGAAGGAAGCAGCGGCTCATGAAGATTTTACTTTTATTATTGCTGATGCTGAAAAATTTCCAGAAAGTAGAAAGTTAGCTACGGTTGATAACTTGCCTACATTTGCCACCTTCTCCAATGGTGAATTTAAGAATCAGGTTCAGACCAATAAATATGATGTTTTAAAAGACTTGATCAATGAAGTTGCCAGTAATTAAGCATTTGACAAATTTCATTCAAGAAAATGACGAGGACTACGTTATTGAAACGATAGAAACCTTGGAAGCTCTTACGGAAGTATCTTCTTTAAAGGACGAGGAGCTAGATACTATAGGAGAACTTATTTCCAATATGTACGGGGCCATTGAGGTCAACAATTCCATAAAACAAGGAAAGCCCCAAAAAGAAGCCTTAAATGAATTTATGCAAAGAGTCATGGGTTCTATAGATTCGTAAGGAAGCCAAAATGTTTTCTGTAAAAGATAAGATGGCCGGTAGTTTATAAATTACCGGCCATTGCTATTTTATAACATTATCTTATATCTATTCATCTTTAATTTTTATAATTTCACCATCAATCTAAATTTTAAAACAAATGGCTACAGTAACCTTAAAAGGAAACGAAATACATACTTTGGGTAATTTACCCGAAAACGGCAGCACTGCTCCGGCTTTTAGTTTGGTAAAAAATGATCTTTCTACCGCTTCTTTATCTGATTATGCTGGAAAAAGAGTCGTCCTGAATATTTTCCCAAGTGTTGATACTGGTACTTGCGCACAATCTGTAAGGCAGTTTAATGAAGAGGCTGCCGAATTGGAGAATACCGTCGTTCTTTGCATTTCAAAAGACCTTCCGTTTGCCCAAGCTAGATTTTGTGGTGCCGAAGGAATCGATAATGTAGAAATGTTAAGCGATTTTAGAGACGGAAGTTTTGGTGAGGCCTATAAACTATCCTTTACGGACGGGCCCTTGCAGGCATTACTTTCTAGATCGGTAGTGGTTTTGGATGAAAATGGGAAGGTCATCTATTCTGAACAAGTTCCGGAAACCGTTGATGAGCCCAATTACAAAGCCGCTTTAGAGGCATTGGCAGATGCATAAAGAAGAATCTTTTATAGAAAACAGAGTAAAAAGTGTGGGCTTCGCTTTGCGTGGAGCCCTACTTTTAATTCGAACGGAAGCAAGCATAAAAATACAGGTGGCCCTTGCCGTATTGGTTACCATTGCTGGTTTCTATTTTCAAATATCCCCTACGGAATGGATTCTTCAAGTACTCGCCATTAGTATGGTAGTTGGCGTAGAAGGCGCCAATACGGCCATTGAAAAAATATGTGATTTTGTTCATCCGGAATTTGATAAGCGAATTGGCTTTATTAAGGATGTTTCGGCCGGTGCCGTAATGTTAGTGTCCATTGGGGCCATTGTTGTTGGACTTATCATTTATATTCCAAAAATCTTTTAATAAGATCCCCTCACTAAAAACAATATTTCTTTTTCGTTGCAGTTTCTAATTTAAAGATGCCTTTTTTAAATTGAACACTGTATGTATTTTTATTTTTCTAGCGGAATCACAGCTATAGTCTTGATTATATTCCATTTAACATTCGTTGAAAAGACTTTAAGGATTCTTCTTTTAAGAATGTTCGTAATACGTATTTTTGCACCCAGCGTAATACACTAATGGCGAAGAAGAAAACAACCACCAAGAAAAAACCGGCTTCTAAAAAGATGAGCTTAAAGCCATCTAAACAGAATACCATAATTCTGGGCAGTCTCTTGATACTGTTCAGTATGGCATTGTTCTTTTCCTTTGTATCCTATTATTTTACATGGCAAGATGACCAAAGTCTTTTATCGGAATTTGGGGACCGCAATGAACAGGCCAAGAACCTATTGAATAAATTTGGCGCCGCCGTTAGTCACTTTTTTGTGTATAAAGGATTTGGATTGGCATCCCTTATTTTTACGGTGCTGCTTTGCATAACAGGCCTTTATCTCTTTTTGAACATGGAAAAAAAGGGACTGCTCAAAAAGTGGATATGGGGGCTAATTTTTATGATTTGGATTTCGTTGGCTTTAGGGTTCATTGCTGAAACCCAGCCGCTACTGGGTGGTCTGATAGGTTACGAAATGAACGATTTTCTTCAAGATTATACCGGTACTATTGGAACGGTGCTGATACTGCTTTTTGGACTGGTTTTTATTTTGGTTCGTTTCTTTAAACTTACCCCGGAAGGTATTGCAAAAGTATTTGCCAAAAAAGAAAAATCGGCACAGAAAAGTACCGCATCCACTACTGTAGTAGATGAAAATGTAGAGGAAGAAACCTACTTGGAACCTGAGGACGAAACTCCTGTGGTAATTGATACGTATACCCATAAAAAAGACATTCCCTCACTTAAAAAGGAAGAAACCGCCAAGGATGATTTTGAAGTGACCGTTCCCGTAGAGGAAGAAGAGGAACAGTTGAGCATGGAGGTAGAGAAAATAGTAGAGGAAAAAGAAGAAAAGGACAATATTGCCGATAAACTCGTGGAGGATTTTGGAGAATTTGATCCTACCCTAGAATTAGGCAACTATAAATTTCCAACCATAGAATTGTTGGACCAGCATGGTGCTACAGGAGGGATTACCATCAACCAAGAGGAACTTGAGGAAAATAAAAATAAAATTGTAGAGACCCTTAAAAACTACAAAATTGGGATCTCACAGATAAAGGCTACTATTGGACCAACGGTCACGCTTTATGAAATTGTTCCAGAGGCAGGTATCAGAATTTCCAAAATCAAAAATTTGGAAGATGATATCGCATTGTCCTTGGCCGCCCTTGGTATTAGGATTATCGCTCCCATACCTGGAAAAGGAACCATTGGTATAGAAGTGCCCAATAAAAATGCGAGCATTGTTTCTATGCGTTCCGTCATTGCTTCCAGTAAGTTCCAAAAAGCCGAGATGCAGTTACCTATTGCTTTTGGAAAAACCATTAGTAACGAGACTTTTGTGGTTGATTTGGCAAAAATGCCACACCTTTTGATGGCGGGTGCTACAGGTCAAGGTAAATCCGTTGGACTAAATGCCGTATTAACTTCCTTGCTTTACAAAAAACATCCGGCAGAAGTTAAGTTTATCTTAGTTGACCCCAAAAAGGTAGAACTGTCCATTTACAATAAAATAGAGCGACACTTTTTGGCCAAGCTTCCGGATAGTGAAGAGGCCATTATAACGGACAATGCCAAAGTAATCAATACGCTCAACAGTCTGTGTATTGAAATGGATAACCGCTATGAATTATTAAAAACGGCCATGGTTCGTAACCTTAAGGAATACAATGCCAAATTTAAGGCCCGTAAATTGAATCCTAATGACGGTCATAAATATCTTCCTTATATTGTTCTGGTCATTGACGAGTTTGCAGATTTGATCATGACTGCAGGTAAAGAGGTTGAAACGCCTATTGCCCGTTTAGCGCAATTGGCCCGTGCCATTGGCATTCACTTGATAATAGCCACTCAAAGACCTTCAGTAAACGTAATTACGGGTATTATCAAAGCTAATTTCCCTGCGCGGATTGCTTTTAGGGTAACCTCTAAAATCGATTCCAGAACCATTTTGGATACTCAAGGTGCGGATCAATTAATTGGACGTGGTGACATGCTTTACACACAAGGAAATGATGTGACACGTATACAATGTGCCTTTGTAGACACGCCTGAAGTTGACAAGATTACCGAATATATAGGCTCCCAGCGAGCATACCCGGAAGCACATGAACTTCCGGAGTATTCCGGAGAAGAGTCTGGCACAAGTATTGATTATGAAATAGCGGATAGGGATGCCATGTTCCGTGAGGCTGCAGAAGTCATTGTTACGGCACAGCAAGGTTCCGCCTCTCTCATCCAAAGAAAATTAAAGTTAGGTTATAACAGGGCAGGAAGAATTATTGACCAATTGGAGGCAGCAGGTATTGTAGGCCCCTTTGAAGGCAGCAAAGCTCGTCAAGTCTTGGTTACGGATTTGGTGGCCCTGGACCATTTATTAAGTAATGAAGGATCATAACAAAAAGAATAAGCATTTTAAAATGAAAAGATTTTTACTCGCACTTACACTTATTATAGGCATCAATACCGTATCTGTACACGCACAGAATTCGCAAAAAGCGAAGGCCTTATTAGAAGATGTATACACTAAAGTAAAGGGCTATGATAATATTGAAGTCGACTTTAAGTATGTTCTCAATAACTCCGAAGCAGGAATCAACCAAGAAACCAGGGGCAATGTAACCTTGGAAGGAGAAAAATACATTGGTAACTTTTTTGGAGCCACCCAACTTTATGACGGGTCTAAAGTTTATACCATTGTTCCCGAGAATGAAGAGGTGACCATTGAAGACAAATCAGAAGATGCCAATGCCCTTACCCCTGCCAAAATGCTCACATTTTATAGGGATGGTCATAATTACGAAATGGACATTCTACAAAATGTAAACGGTAGAAAAATTCAGTTTATCAAGTTAACTCCCATTGATTCCAATTCTGAGATAAAAGATATTTTATTGGGTGTAGATGCCGAAACTAAACATATCTACAAGGTTATTGAGAATGGTAAAAACGGCACGACCACTACAATTACAGTTAATACTTTCAAAACAAATCAGCCTTTGTCAAAAACCTTGTTTACTTTTGACGAAGCCAAGTACGAAAACGACGGCTACTACATTATAAGAAACTAAGCCCGCTGCATTGAAACTTCTAGACCGATATATTCTATCGCGATTTCTTTATAATTTCTTGAGCTCGTTTGTGATTTTGATGTTCATATTCATCTTTCAAACGATTTGGCTTTTTATTGATGATTTTGCAGGGAAGGGTCTGGATATCATGATAATTGGCAAGTTCTTTTTCTATATGATGCCCAGTCTTACAGAAAAAGTACTGCCATTGACCGTATTATTAGCCTCTATTCTCACCTTTGGGACCTTTGCGGAGAATTATGAATTCGCCGCTATGAAAGCTTCGGGCATATCCTTACAAAGGGCCATGCTCAGCCTTATTATTTTCATGGTCTTTTTAGGCGGCGTCACGTTTTATTTTGCCAATAATGTGATTCCGGCATCGGAACAGAAAATCTACAATATGCGGCGCAATATTGCCAAGGTAAAACCTGCGGCTGCCATTGAAAAAGGGGTTTTTAGTGATTTTGAGGGAATGAGCATCAAGGTAGATGATAAATACGGTGAAAAAGACCGCTTTCTAAAGAACGTCATTATCCATCAAAAAACGGCTACCAACGTCAATAGTACGGTCATCAAAGCAAAAACAGGGGAATTGATCAGTAGTGAGGATTCGGAACTTATACAATTGGTTTTGAAAGACGGCCATTACTACCGGGATATTATTGATAAAGACAGTGATTCTAAACGTAAATATCCTTTTGCCAAATCAAAATTTGATATTTACCGAATGAACATTGAGGTTCCTGAAATGGAACAAGACTTGGAAGAAGAAAACGTTTCCAATAGGGAGAAAATGAAAAATGTTTCCCGGCTTTTAAAGGACATGGACTCCCTCGAGCAGGATAACAAACGGATCGTTACGGCATTTTCCAAGAATATAGTCAATAGAATGGGCGCTTTTAGTAAAATACCAAAAATTGATTCTGCGGTAGTTAAAAAAGTGCAGCAGCGTACCAGGGACACTACCAAAACACAAGAATTAACAAACTCTTCCGTCACCAACGACACTGTACCCGAGGAGTTCACGGGAGATATTATGGACCTATTTAAGGAATACCAGCAGGGGCAAATTATCAATGCGGCCAAAAATTCGGTTTCCAATATCATGACCTCCATAGACGGTAAGAAAATTGAGATGGATAAACGTTATGAAATTCATAGAAGGCATATTTTTTCCTTGCATGATAAGTACGCCTTGGCACTATCCTGTATCATCCTGTTTTTTGTTGGAGCTCCCTTGGGCGCCATCATAAGAAAGGGTGGAATTGGTCTGCCCATGGTAGTAGCCATCCTTTTGTTTTTGGTGTATTATTTCTTGGGGGTATTTGCAGAGAATTACTCTTACAAAGGAAACATCCACCCCATTTTAGGAGCATGGCTTTCTTCTATGATAATGTTACCTTTGGGCATCTATCTAACCCAACGTGCCACGACAGATAGAGGCATGATGAGTTTTGGAAACGGTTTTGACCGAATCAAAAAATTATTTAAGAAAAAGAATAAAGACGAAGAACAATGATGACCGATACGGACAACAAGCTAAAGTTGCATACCATTGAGGAGGCCATTGAGGATATTAGAAACGGTAAGGTCATTATTGTTGTAGATGACGAAAACCGTGAGAATGAAGGCGATTTTTTGGCGGCTGCCGAATTGGCCACCCCAGAAACCGTAAATTTTATGGCAACCCACGGTAAGGGTCTTATATGTGCCCCCTTGACCGAAGGCCGTTGCAAGGAATTAGGCCTTCATATGATGGTCACTAATAATACGGACCCCATGGAAACCGCTTTTACCGTTTCCGTGGATTTACGTGGTAAGGGAGTCACTACGGGTATATCTGCATCCGATCGTTCCAAAACGGTCTGTTCATTGGTAGACCCCGAAACCAAACCACATGATTTGGCCAGACCTGGGCATATATTTCCGCTGATTGCAAAAGAAGGCGGTGTGCTAAGGCGAACCGGACATACTGAAGCTGCTATTGATTTTGCGCGCCTCGCCGGATTGCAACCTGCCGGTATCATCGTTGAAATAATGAACGAGGATGGCTCTATGGCCAGACTGCCCCAATTATTTGAGGTAGCCAAAAAGTTCGATCTAAAAATTGTCTCCATAGAGGATTTGATTGCCTACCGAATGGAGCATGACAGTCTTATTTCTAAGAAGGAGGATTTTAATCTTACCACCCGTTTTGGAGAGTTTAGGTTACGTGCTTACCAACAGACCACCAACAATCATGTGCATTTAGCCTTGACCAAAGGTACTTGGTCCAAGGAAGACAAGGTGCTTACCCGCATTAATTCCACTATGGTGAACAATGATATCTTGGGAACCTTGACCAATAATATAGATGCCAAACTTGAGGATATGTTCAAGGCCATAGAAAAAGAAGGTAAAGGGGCTATTGTCTTCATCAATCAGAACCCGGAATCCCTTAATTTATTGGGGCGTTTGGCAGAACTTAAAGAATTACAGAAAAAAGGAATTTTCAAAGCTCCCAAAGTAGAAATGGATGCCAAGGATTTTGGAATTGGGGCCCAAATTCTTCATGACCTGGGGATTGTGAAATTAAAAGTGCTTTCCAATTCGCCGGAAACCAAGCGTGTAGGTATCGTGGGTTACGGTCTTGAAATTGTAGAATATGTTTCCTACTGATTAGGGTAACTTGTAATCATAAAAAAACGGCAAGCGAGAGCTTGCCGTTTTTTATTTTTTGTGTTGAAATAACTATAGTTTTCGCAACCAAATATTTCTGAATTGTGTTTTATTCCCGTGATCCTGAAGGGAAATAACATCATCTCCATGTGCTTCCGGGTAGTTGTGCAAACCTATATAAAAGGTAGTTCCATTAATATCCACATTGTTTTGCACTAGTACGCCATTGTGCAATACGGTAATGGTTGCCTTGGTATCAATGGTCCCATCCTCCTTAAAACGGGGAGCCCTATAAATTACGTCATAGGTGTTCCATTCTAGCGGACTTCTCATGGCATTTACCAATGGTGCATGGTCCTTATAAATACTCCCTGCCTGTCCGTTTCTATAGGTACGGTTGTTGTAGGAATCCAAAACTTGCAACTCATATCTATTTTGTAGAAAAACACCGCTATTTCCTCTTCCTTGACTTTCAGACTCCACCTTGTCCGGCGCGCTGAACTCCACATGTAGCTGGCAGTCTCCAAATTTCATCTTGGTGCTAATTCCGCCCGAACCAGGTACAACCTCCATATGGTCATTATTGACAATTTTCCATGGAGCGGGTTTGCTAGGGTCCTTTTGGCTCACCCAGTGGTCTAGATTGCTACCATCAAAAAGGATAATGGCATCAGAAGGTGCATCTCCCAACTGTTTGCCCGGCGTTACCACTTTAACCTCCGGTTCCCAAATTTCGGTCATTTCCGGTTTCATTGGCATTGGTGATTCTTTTGGTGGAACACTGGAATAATCCTGCGCCTGCATTTGTAATCCTAACCCTAAGGCCATCAATAAAATAGGAGATTTTATAGATTTCATTTTTTTCATCGTGTTTATATGGATACTTATTTAGTCTCTAAATATACTTAATTAAATTAAGTGCTTTCCTTTAAATACATATTATACCAAGGCCGAAAGTACTTCTACCATGGTTTTCGCGCGCTTTTCAACTTCGTCATTGGTCCAACCCAATTTAATCAAGCAAGAAATATTCCTTCCCACCCATTGGTCCGAAAGAGAAAAATCAGCTTTGGTATAATCCGGGAGTAGTTCAAGCACGTCAAAAGGCAATTTGGACAAGGACTTTTTATGGGTCAAATGTTCCCATTTACGATAATAGTGCCAATTGTTGTGATACCAGTAAAAACAGGCGTCCACACCAGCGGCACCCAATGCTTTATGAGCCATTTCGGCCTTTAATTGATCCGGCATGAAAAAACTTAAAAAAGCATAGCTTTCCTCTCCCCCTGTTGGCACCTTTCTAAACACTATTTCCGGTATTTGTGATAGTGCATTTCTTAGAATGCCGTAGTTCTTTTTCTGAATAGCCAAAAATTCATCCAATCGGTCCAATTGAGCCAGCCCTACGGCAGCGTGCATTTCCGATATCCTATAGTTATAGCCCATAAACGGGTGTGCTTCCGCTCCCCTATCGCTTCCTATATGATCGTGACCATGATCGGAATAATGGTCCGCATGCTTTTTAAACTCTTCATTATCGGTAATTAGGGCACCACCTTCCCCACAGGTAATGGTCTTTACATAATCAAAAGAAAAACAGCCCAAATCTCCATAACTACCCAAAGGTTTTCCTTCGTAACTTCCACCAATGGCTTGGCAGGCATCTTCCAACAAAAGAAGGGAATGTTTATCACAAATTTCCTTAAGAGCCCTTAAATTGGCCATTGACCCACACATATGAACCGGCATTACCACCTTGGTCCTCCTAGTAATTGCCTTTTCTACCGATGCGGGATGCAAGGTTAGGGTATCATCCACATCTACTAAAATTGGGATGGCCCCCAACGCCAAAATAGATTCAAAGCTGGCCACAAAAGTAAACGTGGGCATAATAACCTCATCTCCCGCGCCTATACCTGCACTGGCCAAGGCAACAGTCAAAGCTGCGGTACCGCTACTTACCAACTGGGCGTGCTTGCTGCCCATTTTTTTGGCCAAGGCCGCTTCAAGCTCCAACGCTTTATAATGACCATTTCTCATGGCGTCAAAACCGTAGCGCATAAGCACTCCAGATTGCAAAACGTCTTCTACCTGGGCCCGTTCTGCCTGCCCAAAAAGTTCAAATCCCGGCATGTATTATAATAAAGTTTAAATTGATTAGTCAATATCTATCACACTCTCTTTGAGTTCCTTACGCACTTTTTTGAAGTTGGAAAAAATATCGTCCTTAGATCGATAGCCCACCGGAAGTACCAAAACCGGTTGAAGCCCTTTATCCGTTAATTGAAGGGTTTGTTCATATGCTTCGGGACGAAAACCTTCCATGGGGCAGCTATCGATTTTTTCCATAGCACAAACCGCCAAAAGATTTCCTAAGGCCAAATACGCTTGATTTTTGGCCCATTGCATAATTTCTACCACTTCCTTTTTTGAAAAATCGTTTACCAAAGCGTCCCGGAAGGGGTTTAATATTTTATCTTCCGTACCCCTCACCTTTTTCACTTGGTCAAAATACTTCTGAATATATTTTTCATCTATTTCATTATGGATACAGATAACCAAAAGATGCGAGGCCTGGGCCACCTGTTTTTGCCCATAGGAATGGGCCACCAATTGCTCTTGAATTTTTTTATTCTTGATTACCAATAATGTTATTGGCTGCAGTCCGTACGAAGTAGCCGTTAAATTAAATGCCTTTTTTAATCTCAGTACTTTCTCTTCTGGCAACAATCTATGGACATCAAACTTTTTAACCGCATAACGCCACTCCAAGTCCTTTATACTATCTGTCATGTTCATTTCTACTAACTCAGTATAGGCAACTGATGAAAAACTTTTAAATTAATTCAAAAATAGCCATATTAATCGGTAACACCTTCCCTTATAGCTTTCTCTCTTGGCAGTTATTTCAGGAAAGGCCCAAAAATGAAAAGGGACCGTTGTTGTAACGATCCCTTTGCAGGAGTAATGGCACTCGCAAAAAAGAGTACACCAAATCATATTGTACACTAAATCAAGGCCCGGGAGAATTCCATTTCCTGAAGTTTTCTGAGTGCTTCGGATTTTGAATTCACATTTAGCTTGAGATAGATATTCTGTATGTGAAAATTAACCGCACTGGCCGTTACGAACAGTTTTTCTGCAATGGTCTTGTAGGTAGCCCCTTGGCTCAAGTACTCTACCACCTGGTTTTCCCTTTCGGAGAAAAGGCTGTAGGATTTACCTTGGAACTTTGAAATGATCTGACTCACAATATCATTGCTCATAGTTGAGCCGTTGCTTTTAATGGAATCCAATGCATTGTAAAGGGTACGTTCATTTACTGGTTTTGATAAATAGCCATTTGCAGATTTTTTAAAGGCTTTCTTTACCATATCAAAATCCTTGATGGTGCTCAACATGATAATCTTCACCTCTTGATCTTTCTTTCTCAAAAGCTGAATGCCTTCGATGCCGGAAACATCGGGCAATTCAACTTCAGAAAAAATAATGTCTGGCCTTGCCTCATCGTAATTGTCCAAAGCTTCCTTTACGGTACGGTAGATACCCATAAGGGAATACTCTAAAAACGATTCGAAATAATTTTGGTAGGCCTCGTGGTAATTTACATCGTCATCTATGACAATGATTCTTGATAAATTGGTAAACATGGTAGCGGGGTTTTAAGCAAGCATATATTTCTGATTTACAAATACTTACTATGGTTTAACTTATTAAATTAAAGTCAACAAGCCCCCTTGCCCAGTGTACGCTAATTAAAAATTAGGCGTATGTAGGTCTTTCTCCGTAGATGGTTATTTCTAGAAGTGACAATTAGCGACACTGTTCCAAAGATCGGATGTACGGTAGGTAACCTAACGTCCTTTCCTTAAAATGGCAACTGAAATAAAGGCTTGTGATGTGTCTACACCAAAAATGTCAGGTTAACACTTTGGCTTCAACTGCAAATTTTCATCTCTCAAGAAAGGAGAGGTTCTGTATCAAGCTTTGGATTTTTACTTGTACTTTTTGCTAGGTAATGCTTTTGGTAGTACTTCATGGTAAATGGGATTTGGGGGTTCATAAATAGGTTAATTCGATTTGGTTTATCAAACATAGTAATTTTTAAAACCGAGGCAGATTTAGAGGCGTCGTTTTCGTTCAATTACACCAGAGACCTCCTAAAAATTGTCATTCATCGGAATAAATTAACCACTTATCGAAGGCCGTTTACCTGTTAAAAATGCCCGTTCACCTAGAAAATAGCTTCTTGAAAAACTAAATAAACAAAAAAACAGCGGAGCCTCCCCCGCTGTTTTTGCCTAATTTTCTACCAAAAAAATCAGGTCCCACTAACCATAAGTTAATATTGTTTAGTCTACATAACTGTTAAGAACGATTGCCGACTGGTCATCTACCTGCATGATCCATTTTTCATCTTGGTATTTACCGTTCATATTAGATATGTAAGCTGTTTTTGCGTCTTCTTTAAAATTGTAGTCTGCCAAGTACACGTAGTACAATCCGTTTTCCTTGTTATAGAATTGGCCGGCCTTTAGTCCTTTTTTCTCCAAATCTGCCATAAAGGCGTTCATATATTTTTTATTGCTGTATACATTGGCTATCACATAGTAACCGGAATTAACACCTACAATATCTGCCTGGTTCAACACTCTTATAGGTAAATCCGCTTCTTGTACAGCTACTTTTTGAGCCTCGGTAGCGGTCACGGGCTTAGCTTGTGCCGAAGCTACGCGTTGTTGTCTCTGCCTTTCCATTGCCTCCTGCCTTTGATCAAAGTAAGCGTCCACGGATTTGTGTATTTCGTTCTCTACTACGGCACTCTCCATCATATCATTGGAGGCTACCACTACATTGGTTTCTTTTGCTTGTTGCGTTGTTACAACTTGCTTGTCCCCTCCATTCTGTTGAATTACCGGTTCTTTCACTGTATTGGAAGCAAAGGCCGTGTTGTATTTGGCCATTTTCTTCTTTTCTTCCTCTAGGCCGGGGCTGGTATCCCTTGATTGACGGATTTCTTGCTTCAACACATCTACTATACTCTCCAAGCGGGCCTGAAAGGCGGCGTCCCGTGCTGCTTCAATAGAATCCTGTCTTAAAATCATTTCATCCAATATCAATCTATTTTCATACGCCAAGGAATTGGGATCGTCCATTTTTGTTAAGGCATCCTGAGCCTGCTCGTCAAAAGATTTTCTATAGTTGTTCTTATTCTTTTCATTTTCGGCGGTAAGCCTCATGATCTGTTCCTCGTAATTTCTCACAATTCGGTCTATTTGGGCATCATTGGAGGCATCTACCAAACTGTTGATGTTATCTCCCCTGTCCTCAAAGTTATAGGCCAAGGACACTTCGTGGTTCCATCCTAAATCTGCATCGTCCTGATTTAAATCCTTTTCAAGAAGGTATCCCAAAGACATTCTTTTACTTAGGTTAAAGCCCAATCCTGCACTTACCCCATAGGTGTCATCATAATTTGCCTGAAACCATCCAAATGTGGGCATATCCAATAAAACGGATCCTACATAATCCAAGCTTCCGTCTACGTTCTGCCCTATTTGAACCAATGGCATTAACCTGGCATCTTCAAAGAACCCCCTGCTTGCCATGAAATGATGGCTATACTGTAGGGAAGCCCTAACACTTTTTGTACTTAAGTTGGTTACAAATTCGTTTGTGGTTTGGTTGTATTTCAATAAATCCGTGGCATACAGTCCAAAATCAAAGTTTCCTAAAGAAAGTGTCATCCCTGGTTGAACGGCCACTTTGCTTTCTTTTTGCGACTCTAAAATCTTATTATCATTCTCTACGGCTACAATCCTGTTACGGTCCAAGCCCTCATTATAATAGGTTACGTTGGTACCAAAGGCCAGCTGGTTCTTTTCTCCCAATTTTACGGCGGTGGCGTAGTTGGCATTGAAGCCAAACTCCTGGAC
>NZ_JACSOH010000008.1 GCF_014349235.1 Cytophaga sp. FL35
GCCGATGGTACTGCTACACCAAGTGGGAGAGTAGGTCGCCGCCTTTCTTACGAAAGCCCCTTCACATGTTGTGAAGGGGCTTTTTTTATGGGGTATACTTAGTAGGAAAGTGGTAATAGGTTGATCTTAATTGCCCCCTCACCATAAAACTTCTTTCTTCTTTATATATTATTGGGTCGCACAAAGTGCTTTTTTCTTATTTTTAACTAAAGTGTATTGAATACAATTCAATTTATACTTAGTTTTAAAGAAGAACAGACAACCAATGAATATAAATTTTGAATTAACCCCAAAGGACTTACTGGGTAAGTGCAATAACCTTTGGACATACTCCTCCCACAAGATTAAAAGCATGCATGCAGGATTACAGGGAAAGAAAGGTTCCCCTGTAGTTACTGTAAATGGTGTTTATGAGCCTAGAAGTTGGACAGATTGGACACAAGGGTTTCAGTATGGGTCCGAACTGTTTCAGTTTGATGCCACTGGCGATAGTTTCTTTCTCAATATTGCTATAGATAATATTAAGAACCAAATGACTTCACATGTAAGCCATTTTGGAGTTCATGACCATGGGTTCAATAATCTTAGTACTTATGGTAATTTATTACGACTACTAAATGAAGGAAAGGTAGATAAGAATGATTGGCTTAAAAATTATTGTCAGTTAGCATTAAAATTATCTGCATCAGTACAGGCCCAAAGATGGACCCACCTTCCGGATGGGGGGTTTATTTATTCCTTTAACGGACCGCATTCCTTGTTTGTTGATACGATAAGGACCATTCGAATATTAGTGGTGGGGAGAATGTTGGGACACGAATCCTCTTCGGAAAACGATGTTCATATCAACTTGTTGGAGCGTGCTTGTCTGCATGGTCTGGCAACTGCAAAATATTCCATATTTTATGGTGAAGGTAGAGATGAGTATGATGAGTGGGGTAGAACGGCGCATGAGGCTATATTTAATACCAATGATGGGAATTTTAGGTCCCCTTCCACGCAACAGGGATATAGCGGTTACTCTACTTGGACAAGGGGTCTGAGTTGGGCAATGCTCGGTTTTGCAGAGCAATTGGAGTTTTTGCAGAGTGTTGGTCAATTGGCAGAGCTCGAAGATATTGGGGGTAAGGACCTAATTATGGAAACGTATCTCAAGGCGGCCAAGGCCACTTGTGATTTTTATATTAAAAATACGGCTAAGGATGGAATTCCGTATTGGGATACAGGTGCTCCGGGTCTTTCTAATTTGAATGATTGGCAAAATGAGAATTCCCAGCCTTTTAATAAATATGAACCTGTTGATAGTTCTGCGGCAGCTATTGGAGCTCAGGGTCTCCTGCGGTTGGGCAACTATTTGAAGGATATAGATAAAGAGAATTCAAAAAGATATATTTCCGCAGGCTTAACAGTTGCCAACACCTTGTTTGACAAGCCTTTTTTGAGCTCTGATACGGGTCATCAAGGTTTATTGCTGCATACCATTTATCATAGGCCCAATGGCTGGGATCACATTCCCGAAGGTAGTAAAATTCCTAATGGAGAGGCGTGTATGTGGGGAGATTATCATGCTAGAGAGTTGGCTTATTATATTCAAGGAATGGCCACTGAATCATATTATTACACTTTTTACAAGGATATTATTTAAATGGCACAAAAAATAACAAGAATAGCCCAGCTCAAGACTACAAAAGACTTCCTTGAACATGCAGAAAGAATAAAGGCAGAACTTCCATTTAAAGAGACATTAGCCTCAAGCGGAACGTCTTCCTTGGGAGCATCAATAAAGACAGCTACAGGATTCAACATAGGCAATAGATTCTGTATCCTTCCTATGGAAGGTTGGGACGGAACCAAAGATGGACTACCTACCGATCATACTAGAAGAAGATGGCACAACTTTGCCATTAGTGGAGCCAAATTGTTATGGGGATGTGAAGCAGTCGCGGTTAGGCCAGACGGAAGGGCAAACCCTCATCAGTTAATAATAAACTCTCAAAATCTTCCGGCATTTAAAGAACTCTACAAAAATCTTCGCAATGACCATCGGGAAAAATTTGGTGATGATTCGGATTTGGTTATCGGATTGCAACTAACCCACTCGGGTAGGTTTTCAGTTCCTAATGAAGATAGGACCAGACAGCCCTGGACTTTGTATGATCACTCCATTTTGAATGACAAATTCAATTTGTCCAAAAACCATCTTCCTATGACGGATGATGAAATTGAAAACCTGATTCAAGATTTTATAAAGGCGGCACAATTAGCCAAGGAAGCCGGTTTCCAATTTGTAGATATTAAACATTGTCATGGATATTTGGGACACGAGTTTTTAAGTGCTAAAACAAGGAAGGGTAAATACGGTGGATCTTTGCAAAATCGACTTCGATTTTTAAGGAGTATAGTAGAAGGCATTAAAGAAACCTCTAATATTCCAGTTGGTGTGCGGTTAAGCGCTTTTGATTTCATTCCCTTTGAGAAGGATAAAGAAAATATTGGAATTCCTAAAACGGTTGAAGGTACCTATGAAGAAGGCTTTGGAGTTAATGGGGACGGTACCTACATTGACCTTACCGAGGTATTCGAGTTACTGGAAGAGTTTGAAAAAATGGGTATTGAAATGGTCTGTATTACCGCCGGAAGCCCTTATTATACCCCACACATCACTCGGCCGGCTATATTTCCGCCTTCCGATGGCTATTTACCGCCGGAAGATCCTTTGGTTGGTGTGGCCAGACAAATTAAAGTCACCGCAGAACTAAAGAAGAAATTCCCCAATATGGTAATCATCGGCTCTGCCTATTCTTATTTACAGGAATGGTTGCCTAATGTAGCCGAGGCGGTTATTGATAATGGCATGGCAGATTTTATAGGCCTGGGGAGAATGGTTCTTAGCTACCCTAATATGCCCGAGGATATTCTACAGGGAAAAACTTTGGTTAGAGGCAAAATTTGTAGAACATTTTCTGATTGCACAACTGCTCCAAGAAATGCAATGATATCCGGATGTTATCCGTTGGATGCCTATTATAAGAAAATGCCCGAAGCTCAAACTTTAAAGGAAATTAAAAAAGAAGTAAGGTTATGAGCAGAAATGTCCTGATTACAGGAGGTTCTCGTGGAATTGGCTTGGGTATAGCCAAAGAACTTGCCAAAAATGGATATCATTTGGCAATCAATGGGGTTAGGGAAGAACATTCCGTAATTGAAGTATTGGAAGATTTACGGCAATTTGGAAGCAAAATTATTTACTGCCAGGGCGATATTTCATCAAATGAAGATCGAATAAAAATTCTGCAACAAATAAAGAAAGATTTGGGTGTATTGCATGTGCTAATAAATAATGCAGGTGTTGCCCCGAGGGAGCGAAAAGATATTTTAGAAATGTCTGTTGATAGTTATGATCGTGTGATGGACATCAACCTTAAGGGCCCTTTTTTTCTTACTCAAGAAGTAGCAAATCAAATGCTGCAGAGTAAAAAAGAGAGGTCGGGTTTTAAGAGCTGTATCGTTAATGTGTCTTCTGTAAGCGCCCATACTGCTTCCATATTTCGTGGAGAATATTGCATGTCCAAGGCAGGCATGAGCATGATGACCAAATTGTTTGCAGTGCGATTAGGAAGGGAAGGTATTCCAGTTTATGAAGTGCAACCCGGGGTAATAGAGACGGATATGACCGCTGCTGTTTTGGAGAAATACCAACGAATGGTACAAGAAGGATTCACATTGATTCCTAGATTGGGTAGACCAGAGGATGTGGCTATAGCTGTAAAGGCTTTAGTAGAAGGTACTATTCCATACGCTACTGGGGAAACGATAAAAATTGATGGAGGAATGTCTATACGAACGCTATAAATATGGTTACTAAACGTAAACGACCACTTTTGATCTTGGATATTCTGGCGGGCTTGCTCTTTGTAGGCTCCTTTACGCCGTTGGTCATTCCCATGGGTAAAACGGAGCCAAACTTTTTGGGCATGCCCTATACGATGTGGATGGGTTTTTTGGTGAGTGTACTTTTCGTGCTATTGGCCTATGGTGTTTCTAGAATTCAAAAAAGAAACGACCATGCTGACTAATTTTTTAATTGCCAGTGCCATCTATTTGGTGGTCTTGATTTTCTTGGTAAGAAGAACCCGGATCAAGGATAAAACTACTTCCAACTATTTATTGGGAGGAGGAAATATTGGTTTTGTTATGGGGCTTTTTACTACGGCCGCTACCCTGTTCAGTGCTTTTACAGTAGTTGGTATGCCAGACTTCTTTAGGACTCATGGCGTTGGAGCATGGATATTTTTAGCGGTATCTGATACCATGATGGTTTACGGACTGATACGCGTGGGAGAGATTTTGAGGAAAAAAGCAAGACATCTTGATTTTAAGGGGATGTCAGGGTTAATGGTCTCTACTTACGGTTCGAAATTTGCGGGTTATGTGGCTTTTGGGGGTGCAGTCGTCTTTTTGATTCCTTATATAGCGGTTCAAATAAGTGGCATATCCATTTTTTTGAATGCAGCATTTCCTGATGTGGTGCCTGTTTGGGTATGGAGTCTTTCCATTGTCGCTGTGATGATAATATATAGTGAAACCGGTGGTTTGCGGGCTATAATGTATAACGATACGCTACAGGGAATCATGCTTTTTTTTACTATCTGGATTGTAGGTTATAATTGTATTGAGCATTTTGGAAGTATCGAAGCGATGTTCGAAAAAGTAGCGAGTGTGAACCAAGAACTTTTGTCCGTTCCCGGACCTAAAGGATTGTTTTCACCCCAGTTTTTTATTATTTCGGCTTTGGCAATTATTTGCCTTCCATTTACACAACCCCAGATTTCAACACGTGTTGTCATAATGAAAAGCAGCTCTTCCTTACGTAAAATGGCTATTGGATTAGGTGTGGTGGCTATATTGGTAATTCTTCCTACCTTATTTATGGGTATGTACGGAGCAGTACTATATCCTGAGGCTTCAACGCAAGATTTTATAGGTCATGTTTTGCTTTACGACCAAGCGGCCGGAATCGCAGCTTTAGGGCTTATTGGATTGGTGGCAGCCGCTATATCTACCTCGGATTCCCAAATTTTTGCATTGGGTAGTGAACTAAGGTCACTTATACACATAGAAGACAAAAAGGCCATATCGATTACTAGGGTTTTTATCGTGGTATTTGGCGTCTTGGCGTTGATTTTTAGTATTGTAAGTACAGAACATTTAGTTTTGTTGGCCCGTACCAGCTTTACGGGTACTGCGATGATGGCGCCCATGATTCTAACGGGTATCCTCAGTTCCAAAAAGCTGTCTCTTCTGATGCCAATATCCACCTTTGCGGCATTGTTATTCTTTGTTTTTTCCAAGTTGGGATGGTTGCCCAGTTCAGTTTTAGGTCTTCAAATCGAACTTGTTCTATTTGGTATTTTGGTTTTGGCGGTAGTTCTTGAAAATTTGGTATTTGGTAAAAAGTTCGCCCCTAAATAAAAAACAACCCTCGGTCGAAACCGAAGGTTGTCCTCACTATTAACTAACTACTCATGTGTAGATGAGTGTTTTTCTAAATTCCTTTGGAATTTAATATCCAGAATTTTGAACTAGATTAGGATTGTTCTGCATCTCCGATGTTGGAATCGGGAATAACAATTCGCGTTCTGATAATGCTTTATTGGGTAAATACGTATAAGTATGACCTACAAAATCTTCCAGCATATTGGTAACAGGGTTATATGCTTTTCTCCATCGGGCCATGTCAAACCAGGTCTTGTTCTCAAAGCTTAGTTCATGAATCCTTTCAATACGAACGGCTTCTCTAAAGGTGTCTTGAGTTAAACCGGCCAAGTCCGGAACTTCCGCACGTTGTCTAACTAAGTTTACAGCCTCGTAAGCATCGGCACTTGGGCCTGAACCGGCTTCATTGGAAGCTTCGGCATACATCAAAAGCACATCGGCATAGCGGTAGATACACCAATTTAAATCAGATTGCGCCGATTCTTCATTGGCTGCAATATCAAAGTGTTTGAATAAATAGGGAGCTCCCAGATTGATACTGTCATTTCTATCCGCCTCTAAAGAATAACTCCTGAAATAGAATTCCTTTTCGTCCGCTCTTTTGTCACCATCCTCATAGGAATCCGCAAATTCGTTGGTAGAGAAAATTCCACCGGTTTGAGCAGAGTATGCAGAAATACCCAGGTTATAAGGCAAAATACCCGGTTGCCAGTTACCGGACTGGATGTTGGCAGCGAATTGAGTCATAAATATGTATTCTCCAGTATTCTTTGTTGCTGGATTATGAAGGTCATCGTAGGAATCGAAAAGCGAAAATACACCGGAATCGATTACTTCTTTCGCCTTATTTGCAGCGAGCTGATAGTTCTCAGTCTGTTGCAATGGATAGCCAGCCATTGTTAGATAGACATCGGCTAATAGTGTTTTGACCGCTCCCATGGATACCCTTCCAGATTCATCCCTCCAAGGTAAGGTAGAGTTTTCCGCCTCGGTAAGGTCGGCCACGATTAAATCGTAAACAGCTTCAGCAGTTGCTTGTTCTGGATACAGATTTTCCGATGTTAAATCAACTGAGCTTGTTATAATAGGAATATTGCCGAACATTCTTACCAGACCAAAGTAATAATAAGCCCTAAAGAATTTAGCTTCTGCCAGATAGTTCTGTTTTTCCGCCTCATCCATATTAATTTCCGGAATTTTCTCAATGGCCAAATTAGCTCTGGAGATTCCTGTATAGTATTCGTTCCAAAAGCTATTTCCGTAGCCATTATCAGAAGTATTGATCAAATCTTTGACCAAATAGATATTAGTGGCTTGTCCTAAAGCGGTATTGGCCAAACCAGTGGCAAATTCTAACATCATCCATGTGCCTCCTCCAAAGCCACTGCTGGTAATAGGAACCAATGGTTCATAAATACCGTTTACAGCACTTTCGGCATGTTCAGCCTTGGTAAAATAGGTGTCACTGGTGAAGTTAGACTCGTCTTCTTCATCTAAAAAGTCACTACAGGCCACAAAGCTGGAAACAGCGGTAAGTACGGCCATAGTTTTTATGAGATTGCTATAAATTTTCATTGTTTTTTCTTTTAATAAATTATAGTCCAACATTTAGTCCTACCATAAATGTTCTTGGTCTTGGATAATCATATAGAGAAAATCCTTGGTCAAAGGCACCACCTCCATTGGAACTTTCTGGGTCGTAACCAGGAAATTTGGTAGATACAAAAAAGTTCTGAACAGATGTGTAAAGTCTTAGACGGTTAAGGTGCAGGCGCTTCACTAACTCGGGTTCAAAAACGTACGACAACATTAGGTTTCTACCTCTTAAGAAAGAAGCATCCTTTAGTTTGCCAGAGTCATTATTGGTATCGTACCCAGCGGCAATTGGTCTTATTTGTGCAATGTCCGTGTCTTGATTGTCCGGCGTCCACGCATTCAGAACGGTAGCGAAGCTATTGGCTATGGTCTGGCGATCTTCCGCAGAGTGCTCATCCCTATACATAATACTGTTACCATATTGGAATTGAAGGTCTACCAATAATTCCAAGTTACCATATCTAAAAGTATTGGAGAACGTACCAAAGCCATCCGGAATACCTTTGCCAATAATGGCCCGATCTTCACTATTGATTGCGCCGTCGTTATTCAGGTCACGATATTTGATATCACCAGGTAAACGGTCATAAATAGCCGCTTGGTCTGCTTCATCGGTATTCCAAGTTCCCTCATCAATATACCCAAAGAATGTACTTAATGATTCACCCTCACGTATTAGAGTAGACCCTAAGAAAATATCGGAACCACCGGAAAGGGCAATCACTTCATTTTTGTTGATTGAAATATTAAAATTAGTATTCCATCCAAATAGTTCGTTGTCCACATTTATGGTATTCAAGTTGATTTCAATACCCTTGTTTTCCATACTTCCAACGTTTCTAAAGACGTTACTAAACCCGCTGGTTGATGGTACAGGTGCGTTTAAAAGCATGTCCGTAGTCAGTTTTCTGTACAAATCAAGTTCAAGAGCTATCCTATTTTGAAATAGTCCCAATTCAAGTCCGGCATCAACTTGCTCCGTACGTTCCCATTTTAGGTCTGGATTGGCCATACGTTCTGGAATGGTATAGGAAGCCCGATCGCCGCTAAAAATTACGGTGCCATTGGTTAAACCGGCCAATGCTCGGTAGGCTGGAATCTCCGAGTTTCCGGTGGCCCCATAACTTGCCCTGACCTTAAGATTGGATATGGTCTCATTTTGAGATAGGAAATCTTCACCTGAAACCCTCCATGCCAACGCTGCCGATGGAAAGAAAGCAAATTGGTTCTCCGGACCAAACTTTGAGGAACCGTCTGCCCTTCCGGTAAGGGTCAATAAATATTTGTTTTTATAATTATAGTTTACCCTTCCAAAGTAGGAATTAAGGCCGTAGGCTATCTTTTCGGAGGTAGGTGTCTGCGGGTTAGATCCTGCTCCCAGATTATTGAATCCGTAAAAATCATCTGCAAAACCTCTGGTTGAGGCAAGTGCAGTAAATTCGTCAATATGCTGCCAAGAAAGCCCTAGCATTGCCGTTAGGGAATTATCGGCATTAAAGTCCTTATTATAGGTTAGGTAATTTTCAAACTGCCAAGAGTTATATCTGCTATTTTCAACATGGGCGGCACCATCGGGTCTTGCAATGTAGCGCAGCTCCCTTCCCCCATAGTAATCATTTCTTTGATTGATAATATTGGTGCCAACAGTGGTTCTTAACTGTAAGTTTTTGTGAAGGGAAATATTACTGTAAAAATTTCCCAATACGGTCTGTGTCTTTAAAAAATACCTACGATCGTTAGCAACCGCCACGGGGCTACCCCCACCTTCCATACCTGGGTAGTCAATATTTGAGCCCCATGAACCGTCTTCGTAGCGTACTGGAATGATAGGCAAAGCCTCGAATACTTGGCGCATGGTGGTAATGCCACCACCTCCTAGTTGGTCAATTTGTTTTTCATTCTGGTCGTTGTAGCTCAAACTACCACCAACTTTTAGCCAGTCGGTAACTTCGGTATCCAAGGTAAATCTGCCTGAATATCTCTTCAACCAAGATTCTACGATAAGACCTTCTTCATCTCTAAAACCCATGAACAGACCATAATTGCCTTTTTGGGTTCCTCCGGTAAAGGAAAGCTGGTGGTTTTGGGTAAAGGAAGTTCTTATGGCTTCGTCCTGCCAATCAGTATCGTAAAGAGGATTTCCTTCCGAATCGAATAACCTTGGGTCCGTTCTTTTGGTGGTTGGGTCTGTATAAGCACCACCAGCCCAACCCGCTGGATCGTATTTTTCGGCATTGGCGTAGGCAATCTCTTCCACTCTTAAGAATTCTTCAGAATTCAATAAGTCTAACTTTTTAGGAAGTGTACCAATGCTAAAATCTACATCGTAATTTAAACGGGTAGACCCAGTTGAAGTACCTCTTTTAGTAGTGACCAAGATAACACCGTTGGCCCCTCTAGCGCCATAAATTGCCGTAGCTGAAGCATCTTTCAATACTTCAATACTTTCAATGTCATTAGGGTTCATATAGTCGATGGGGGTACTGCCGTTAGGGAGATCTACAGCATTTAAGATAACGCCATCGATTACATAAAGGGGCGTATTTGCGATACTTACGGAAGTATTACCACGAATACGAACCACCGTTCTACCACCTGGTCTACCAGATCCCGAGGTAATGTTGACACCGGCTACTTTACCGGCCATTGCCTGGTTTAAGGAAGCCGCAGGTCTTTCTGCCAGTTCTTCTGACTTGACAGAACCAACAGCTCCTGTCAAATCACTTTTCTTTTGGGTTCCATAACCAATGACCACTACTTCATCTAAGTGTGCGGCATCTTCTTGTAATGATACATTTATGGATGGTTGTCCGTCCAAGGCTATTTCTTGACTGGCAAAACCAATATAGGATATCACTAAGGTGGCGTTGGCCGTGCTGATTTCCAGCTCAAAATTTCCGTCAAAATCTGTTTGGGTTCCGTTGGAGGTTCCCTTTTCGATAACGCTTGCGCCGGGGAGTGGCTGACCGTTATTGTCAAGAACGGTACCCGTAATGGTACTTTCTTGATAAAGAACGGAGGTCTCCGAACTCTTTTTCTTGCTCATGGAGGCCACGTTCAAAGACGGGGAGTTTCCATAAGAGGCAGTACACAGGGCCAATGTATATAGGCTCAGGTAATGCTTTTTTAATAGTAGTCTCTTCATAATGTTTAGGATTGAGTTAAATGACTTTGTCAAATAATAATGACAATCCCAAAGTTATATTCGTACACTACCTGAGTCTACCTCTTACATTGCAAATAGTTCTATTTTTTTATCATTGAATTGTAGGAATGTTAAAATATGAATGACAAAAAAGTGTTGTTCGTAAAAATTTAAACTAAAAATTAAGGCATTATTTAAATGGATGTTCTTTTAACAATTCGTCAGATGTATAGAATCCTTGTTTATCCTTTATCTTTTCCCGAACTTTTTTAACCATATCGGGAGTGATTACGGATGCTTCATTACCAAATGAGTTTCTAACAAATGTTAGTACAGAAGCCACTTCTTCATCATTGAGCATACCTCCGAATGGCGTCATAGGAACCTGTCCCGGAAATTTTTTTCCGTTTACCTCAATAGGTCCTATCATTCCTTTAAGTGTCAGTTTTATCAACCTGTCCTGGTTGCCGGTTACCCATTCTGATGCCGCTAAAGGAGGGAAACCTGAACTTTCCAAGCCTTTACCATCTGGTTGATGGCAAGTGGCACAAAATCCTTCACGTTCGTAAATCTCTTGACCTGCTAGCAACAGTTCCAACTCCTTACCTTTTAAACTGGTTTCAATGGTTTCCTTTGGTTCTTCGCCTAAGTTATGATCGTTTAAGTGGGCTAATGCCGCCTCATAGGGTCTTTTCATCCACTGGTCCAATCCTTTTTTACCGGCCTCGGTCACAATAGGAATTCCATCTTCCTTATCCATCCATGAGGCAGCAACAAGAGTAGCCAAACGTACCCTAGGATGGTCATCTTTTGCAGATTGCATTAATAATTTGGCTTTGTTGGGTACTTGGTTTCCACTAAATCTTAAAACGCCAACAGCTGCTGCCCTTGCTTTAAAATCGTCGGCCTCTAATAGAGTCTCCAACAGATTTTGGTCAATATCGTTCAAGCCCCAAGTAACCCAAAGGGCCTCTAAAAGATGATGCTCATATTTTTCATTTTCTTTATCAAGCTTGCTCACCCATTCTCCTAATTTGGTAAGCACTTCGTTTTTATCCCTAGCCCTCAATTCCCTTCGGGTTCTATATCTTGTCCTGTATTCTGGAAGTTTAAGATTTTCCAAAAGTTCTTCTATAGTGGCGCCATCAACCTTGGCAGGAGTAACCAAAGGTTTGGACGGATAGGTCACACGGTATACCCTACCGTGAGCATGATCTCTAAGTGGATCACGGGCATTGTGTTGCATGTGCCCAATGAGTACATTGCTCCAGTCAATAAAGTACAGTGAGCCATCTGGGGCAAACTCCATATCCACCGGTCTAAAATTCTTATCGTCGGAGAAAACCAAGTCCTGTCTGTGCTTGCTTAAATAACCAGCCGAATTAGGGTCATCAACCATGGTGTGTTGTTTGGTTCCCAAGAAACCTATGGTGTTGTTGATCAAAAGGTCTCCTTGAATATTCTCTGGAAAATGACTGCTGGAAACAAACTCTAAACCGGAAGTTGGCCGTACCCTATGCTTGTCCTCAATCAGGTTTTGAGGGTTAGGTGAGGCTTGGCCATATCTAGGTAAGATCGCCCCGGGCATCATCCAAGTCATATCTGGACCACTGGTGTGTGCAAAAAAGTATTGACCCCAGTCATCAAATGCTATACCCCAAGGGTTGGGGATGGACAATTGTGCCGTTCTTTCCAGACGATGTTGTTGGGGACTATAGCGATAAAAACCACCGTTAGTAGCCCTGACCGGGCCGTATGCGGTTTCTACATTTGTGTGTAGAAAAACTCCTTCTCCCATGTAAATGGCCCCGGACGGATCCGTTGTAAACGCGCTGATAGCGTGATGGGTGTCATGATCATCAAAACCGCTAAGGATAACTTCGGTTTCATCTGCTTTGTCATCACCGTCCGTATCTTTTAGAAGTACCAAATTGGTGCCTTGGGATACATAAACCCCCTCCGGGGCAAATTCAAAACCGATGGTCAAGTGTAGTCCATCTGCAAAAACCGTTTGTTTGTCCGCTTTATTGTCACCATTCGTATCTTCAAGGATCAAAAGTTTATCATCCGGTTTGGAATCTCCTGGTTTATAATGGGGGTAGCTGGGCATGACTCCTACCCAAAGCCTTCCTTTGTTGTCAAAGGAAATTTGGACAGGATTGGCCAAATCTGGAAAATCTTGCTCAGAGGCAAACATTTCTACCTTATAACCGGGAGCTACATTAATTTTGGCGAGGGCATCATCCCCATATAGATATTCAGGGGTCCCATTTTTATCGCTTACCTTGTAATTGGTTTCCACTGGAGGAAGTTCCCTGGTCTTGGAATCGGCTGCTGCCAAATCCATTTTTTTGCCATTAAGTGCCTGCCAAATAGCAGTGTCCCTAATAGCGGTCATTTGCTTTATTTTCTCAATTTCATAGGGATAATTATCGGGACCAAAGGGGTCATAACGTCTACCATAGGCATGAACCCCGTTTGGAATCTTAAAATCATTATGCCAGAACCAGTTTTTTTCGTTGACAGCATCCTGTACTAATTTTTTATTGCTATTGGAAGCTTTGTCCGCTCCAAAAATTTCATCGACCAATAAATTAGCCAATTTTTTATAACCAAAATCATTTAATTGAAATCCGTCATTTGTAATATGTTGTTCTGCCGTAGCTATCCAATTTTTACTTGGCTCAAAAGCGTCTACAAACAATACACTATCTTGGGCGGCGACCTCTCTCATGGCATCCGTGTACAGCTTTAGGTTTTTGTTTTCATCTACGCCATTAGGGAGGTCCATTTCATCCGATAAATCTTCAAAAGCAATGGGGGATACCAGGGCTAGTTGAGGTGCGCTTCTGCCATTGTATTTTTGATTTTTGGTATGCTCAATAAAAGCTTGTAATTCCTTCTTGTAATTCTCCAACCCATCTGGGCCGTTAAAAGATTCACTGTATCCAAAAAATGCAATGATAACATCAGCTTCCAGCTCCGTTAGCCATTCATCTTCGGTTGGAAAATGTCCCACACTATTGGAATTGTTCGAAAGTTCGTTTTGGTGGAATTTTTCCGCACCTGGGAATGCCCAAGGCGATTTTCTGGAAGAATGCGGTCTAAAACCTGGGGTATTACCCCCATCTCCCATATTTCTAATGAATAGGGAGTCATGTGGGTAACGCAATTGCATTTCTGTTTCAAAATGACCAAAATGGATCATTCTTGATGCAAGGTTGTTTCCTATTAAGACAATGTGAGAGTTGGGTTCAATTTCAAGCCTAGGACCTTTGTCTGTTTCGCAACTTTGCAAAAAAACAAGGGTCAACACTAAAATTGGGAGTAATCTCGCGGTAAGGAATCTACTTAAAATTTTCATTATTGTTCGGTAACGGTAAAGAGGTTAGAATTAGATTTTTGGTTAGTTTGGTTTCGTTCAATAATGCGGTTTTCGATTAAACTAGGTGCTGTGCTGGACTTGAATTGAAGTATTCTTAAAATCGATAAATTTTCAAACGTTATAGTTGTAAAATTCGCAATCAATAGCTTCAAAAATCACCATATTATTGATTCAAGTTGTAAATTTAAAACACTTTTTCAAAAAAGTTTTGCCTTTTTTTGCTAAAAGGTGGTATTTTTTTGTCATATATTTATCCGAATTTCAATTTTAAGAGAAATTTATGAGTACTCCAAGCATTGAAAAAACACTTACGGCAAAAGAGACTTTTATTTTTAAAGATTTGATAGGCCCTCATTTTAATCCTATTTGGCATTTTCATCCCGAGTTTCAAATTTCTTACATAGCCAAAGGACAAGGAACCCGGTTTGTAGGTGATCATGTGCATAACTTTGTGGAAGGAGATTTGGTGATGACAGGTCCTAACCTACCTCATTTATGGAGGAGTTATGACCCTTATTTTGAACCGGACAGTAACCTGTCCACAAGGGGGCTGGTGATTTATTTTGATCATGATTTATTGAGCAAATCGCTCTTAGGGAGGGAGGAATTTTATACAATTAACAAACTTGTTGAAAATTCTTTTAGGGGTATAGAGTTTTATGGGGCAACCCCCGGCAAAATTTATAAACTACTGATGGAGATTTCCCAAGAGAAGGGGTTTAAGAGAATTCTAAAACTACTTGAAATATTGGACATTTTGGCCCATTGTGCCGATTACTCATTATTGTCCAGCCCTAGTTACGTAAACTCCTTTAAAGGAGGTGATTCTGAAAAAATGAGTATGGTATACGATTATGTCATGAGTAATTTTAGGGAAAAGATCGCTTTGGACGAAGTAGCGGACATGTTGAATATGACCACTTCTTCCTTCTGTAGATATTTCAAGCCAAGAGCCAACAAAACCTTTACAAGGTTTGTAAACGAAATACGAATTGGACATGCCCGAAAGTTACTCTTGGAAGACAATTTTAATATTTCACAAATCAGCTACGAATGTGGTTTTAATGCCCTGTCCAATTTTAATAGACAATTCAAGGCAATTACAGGTTTGAGCCCCCATGAATACAGGAATATGTTCTTAAATATGCAAAACAACGAAAACGATTGAGATGAAAAATAAGGGTGGTCTTTGATAAAATATAGGAACTCTATAAAATTGTTAAACTTTAGATTTGTAAAATTCCCTTAGTTTAGAATAACCATTAAACTTGTTAGGTCAAGGTTCGTGATTTCAGTCCAAGGGAGATTGAAGAAACTGAGACTTTTCAAACGTAATTTTTTATGAAAATAGGAATGAACATGCTTCTTTGGACCAACCATGTTACTGAAGAGCATTTTGGAATAATAGATACTTTAAAGGAAACAGGTTTTAATGGCATAGAGCTATTTTTAGGGGAGGGTGAGGAGCCCCACTACACCAAGCTGGGCAACCATTTTACGGATATTGACATGGGAGTGACAGCTGTAGGTTCCTTATCCCCTGAGCAGAATATTGCAAGTGACAACAAAAGCTATCGTGAGGCGGGTCTGGAAAGGTTAAAATGGACCATAGATGTTGCGGCGGCTGCCAACGTGGAGGTCATTTGCGGTCCATTTCATTCCACTTTTGCATTCTTTACAAGAAAGCCGCCTACCATGGACGAAAAGAAGTGGAGTGCAGAGATGCTTCGCAAAGCAGCCGAATATGCATCTGGGTCAAACATAATTTTGGCGCCGGAGGCCGTCAATAGATTTGAGTGTTACCTGTATAATACCATGCAAGATTTAAAGACCATGGTAGAATTGGTGGATCATCCCAATTTGGGAGCTATGTATGATACACATCACTCCAATATTGAAGAAAAAAATCAAGAACAGGCTATAAAGACCATTGCACCCTACCTTAAACATGTTCACATAAGTGAAAATGATAGAGGTACTCCTGGCAGTGGTCAAGTTGATTTTAATTCGGCATTCAAAGGATTACGGGATATTAATTATGACGGTTGGCTTACCATAGAAGCGTTTAGTACCGTTATTCCAGAATTTGCCAATGCTATCAATGTTTGGAGGGATTATTCCCCTTCAGAGGAAATTTACACCAAGGGCTTCCAACTGATTAAGGAAGGAATGAAAAAATAATACAAACCAAAACCAAAATATACCATGAAGAAGTTATTACCCCTTTTTATATGCATTCTTATGTTCGCCTGTAAGGAGGAAAAAAAAGAACAGGCCCAAGTAGATGAACAGGAAGAGGTAAATGATGGTCCTATTCAATGGCTCACATTTAATGGGGAAACTAATGGAAAAAATGTAGTTCTCATTTCAGGGGATGAAGAATATAGGTCAGAGGAGTCTATGCCACAATTGGCAAAAATTTTGGCTGAACATCATGGTTTTAATTGTACGGTCCTTTTTGCTCAAGACCCTGAACAGCCAGGGTTGGTCAATGCCAATTATGTGAATCATATCCCGGGGCTGGAAGCTCTTGATGACGCCGATTTAATGATAATTTCGACCCGTTTTAGAGCTCTTCCAGATGAGCAAATGAAACATATTGATAATTACCTAATGGCTGGTAAGCCGGTTATAGGTCTAAGAACGGCCACCCACGCCTTTAATTTTAAGGAGGAGGACGTGTCTTCCTATAAGCACTATGGCAACTATTATGAGGGAGAGAAAACCGAATGGGAAGGCGGTTTTGGTAGGTTGGTGTTAGGTGAAAACTGGAGGTTTCACCATGGACATCATAAACATCAAAGTACATTGGGTGTTGTTGTGGATGAGGCTAAATCCACAGGTCTTCTCAACGGAATTTCTGACGGGGACGTTTGGGCCTCTGCAGACGTATATGGTGTTCGATTGCCCTTACCGGGAGATTCCCAACCTGTGGTCTTGGGAAAGGTAATGGACCGCAAGGGAGAATTTGATGAAAATGATATGTTTTTTGGGATGAAACCTTCGGATGATGAGGTAGCCAAAACAAATAATAACGGAGACGATGTGAGTGCTCCTCTAATGCCCGTTGCTTGGACTAAAAGTTATCAACTTCCGGGAGGCAAGAAAGGTAAATCCTTTACTTCAACAGCTTTTTCTGCAGTTGATTTGACCATTGAGGGCACACGAAGACTGGTAGTAAACGCTGCCTTTTGGGCTCTTGACCTACCGGTTCCAAATAATGCTAAAGTGGATATAGTGGGCAGTTATAAGCCAACACAGTTTGAGTTTAGAAAGGATGAATATTGGCCACAAACCAACTTAAGGGTAGAAGACCTAAAATAAAATGGTAAATGGGTGTCAAGCTACGTATTGTAAATCGTTTGCTAATACTAAATTGCCTTGTTTTTGCTTTTTCCTGTAGCGAAAAAATAGAGAGGGAAGTAAAAGAAGTAAAACCAAATGTATTGTTCATTTTGGTTGACGATTTGGGTTTGAAGGACCTAAGTGTTACGGGAAGTTCTTTTTATGAAACCCCAAATGTCGATTCCATTGCAAAAGACGGCATGGAATTCACACAAGGGTATGCCGCAAGTAGGGTTTGCAGCCCATCGCGAGCCAGTATCATGACGGGTAAATTTACTGCAAGACATGGCATTACAGATTGGATAGGTGCCAAAACCGGTACAGCTTGGCGGGAGCACGGGCGACATGATCAATTATTGCCGGCTGAATATGTTCATGCGCTGCCAAAAGAAGATATTTCCATTGCTGAAGCCTTCAAGGTCAATGGCTATAGAACCTTTTTTTCAGGAAAATGGCACTTGGGCGATAAAGGAAACTATCCTGAAGACCACGGTTTTGATATTAATGTTGCAGGTTGGGACAAAGGAAGCCCAATGGGAGGTTATTTCTCACCTTGGAACAACCCTAAGCTCCCCATTAAAAAGGATGGCGAAAATCTTTCGATGAGACTTGCACGGGAGACAGCGGATTTCATAGGGCAAAATAAAGACGTCCCATTTTTTGCATTTCTATCCTTCTATGCGGTCCACGGGCCCATTCAAACTACGCAACCAAAATGGAAAAAATATAGGGATAAGGCCCATAAGCAAGGGATAGCTAAGGAGGGGTACGAAATGGAAAGGGTATTGCCCATTAGAACAGTTCAAGATAACCCCATTTATGCAGGCTTGGTTGAAAGTATGGATGACGCCGTGGGAGTGGTTTTGGAATCACTCAAAACTAACGGTGTAGCTGATAATACTATTGTGGTTTTCACTTCAGACAATGGAGGGGTGGCTTCAGGAGATGCCTTCTCCACTTCAAATTTACCGCTAAGAGGGGGTAAGGGGTACCAGTGGGAAGGAGGGATTAGAGAACCTTTTTTCATAAAGGTACCGTGGTTGGCAATCAAAAGCAAGAAAAGTGATTTCCCTGTTACCGGAGCCGATTTTTTCCCAACCCTTTTGGATTTAGCTCAATTGGAACAGTTGCCTGATCAGCACAAAGACGGGGTGAGCCTTAAACCTATTTTAGAAGGAAAAACACTCAACCTAGAACGTCCCCTATATTGGCATTATCCCCATTATGGCAATCAAGGAGGAAACCCATCCTCCATCATACGGTTGGGAGATTGGAAGTTGATTCATTACTGGGAAAACGATTTTGAAGAACTTTATAATTTGAGGGAAGATCCTAGCGAACAAAATAATGTCATAGGGCAGCATAAGAAAGTGGCACAAAAGTTAAGTAGTCAACTTTTAAACTGGTTGAAAGAGGTAGGTGCCCGACTACCTGAGAAAGACAAAGAGTATAATGCAAATTTGGCGGCCAAGCGCCATCAAAATATGGTGAAAGAAAAAATGCCAGCGTTGGAGAAACAACGAATGGATTTCTTATCCGAAGATTTTCAACCAAATGCGGATTGGTGGGGAAGCATGATTACAGAAGATTAATTTAACAACCATTAAAATTCCTAAAACTTTGAAATCGTTTTTTTACTTAATCACAGTTTTACCTCTACTATTTCTAAGTTGTAAAGAGGAATCTAAACTATCAACTGATTCAAAAGAGGTGTCCAAACCCAATTTTGTATTCCTTTTTGCGGATGACCAAACTTTTGAGAGTATCAATGCCTTGGGGTTTGATGAAGTGTATACGCCTAATCTGGATCGATTGGTGAACAATGGCTCTTCCTTTAGCCATGCCTATAATATGGGCGGTTGGAACGGGGCTATATGCGTAGCTTCTAGAGCAATGATTATTTCCGGTTCCTATATTTGGAACGCCCAAGAGAAAAGCCAAAAATGGGGACAAGGTGATTCCCTTGCAATGAACCAGACATGGAGTCGTTTATTGGAAAAGGAAGGATATGATACTTATATGACCGGGAAATGGCATGTTGAGGCTCCGGCAAAAACCATATTCAACGATGCAAGGCATATTAGGCCCGGAATGCCAGGGGATAGAAGAGGTGAACTGGGAGCCGCAATTAAGAAATGGAAAGAAGAATCCGGGGATATGAAGGATTGGAATGATTATATGCCCATTGGTTATGGCAGACCAACTGGTCCGGAAGATAAGGATTGGTCTCCTACGGATACCCTTCAAGGTGGTTTTTGGGAAGGTGGTACCCATTGGAGTGAGGTCGTAAAGAACGATGCGCTTTCCTTTTTGGACATTGCCAAGGACAAGGACAATCCGTTTTTCATGTACCTGGCTTTTAATGCAACCCATGATCCAAGGCAGGCTCCACAACGTTTTATGGACATGTACCCATTGGAAAATATTAGGGTTCCCGAGAATTTCCTGCCGGAATATCCTTGGAAAGAAGAGATAGGAAACGAGCCCGGGCTAAGGGACGAGGCGCTGGCCCCTTTCCCAAGAACGGAATATGCAGTAAAGGTGCATCGTCAAGAATACTATGCGCTTATAAGCCATATGGATGAGCAAATCGGAAAAATTTTGGATGCCTTGGAAGCAAGCGGAAAAATGGACAATACTTATATCTTTTTTGGAGCCGATCATGGACTATCCGTAGGGCATCATGGATTGATAGGTAAACAAAGTCTGTTTGACCATAGCGTACGTATTCCCATGATGGTCATGGGTCCCAATGTGCCCAAAGGAAAGGTATTTGATCAAGATGTTTACCTTCAGGATATCATGGCCACTACTTTAGAGTTGGCAGAGGTTAAAAAACCGGACTATGTTCAGTTCCATAGTTTTATGGATGTGCTCCAGGGCGATAATACAAAAGGTCATTATTCAGATGGGGTCTATGGCGCTTACACTCAGGTTCAGCGTATGATCAGGAAGGATGGTTATAAGTTATTGGTATTTCCCACGATGGAAAAGGTGCTTCTATTCGATATGAAAAACGACCCCAATGAAATGAATGATTTGTCATCGAGCAAAGAATATTCTAAAAAAGTTGAAAGTTTGTTATCTGATTTGATAGAACTTCAAAAGAAGTACAATGACCCTTTATCCCTTAAATCCATATTGGATAAAGTAAAAATAGAATCTTAAAGTTATGAGGTGTATCGTCTTTTTTATTATGCTTAGCCTGTTTGGCTGTATTGAAGTTGATAAACCAAATAAAACAGAAACTCTAAAACCTAATATACTGTTTATACTGGTAGATGACTTAGGTAAGGAATGGATAAGTGCTTATGGTGCCGAAGATATTGAAACCCCGAATATAGATGCACTAGCAAAAAAGGGAATTAAATTTCATAATGCTTATTCAATGCCACAATGCACCCCTTCGAGAGTAACCCTATTGACCGGACAGTATCCGTTTAGACATGGTTGGGTGAATCACTGGGACGTACCACGCTGGGGAGGAGGAGCGCATTTTGATGAAAAATTGAATCCCTCCCTAGTCAAAAAACTTAGAGATCAGGGCTATAGAACTTGTGTCGCCGGTAAATGGCAAATTGACGACTTTCGAGTAGAACCTGATGCGCTCGTTAAAGTAGGATTTGATGATTTTTGTATGTGGACCGGTTACGAAGCGGGAATCAAAGCGAGTGCTGAACGATATTGGAACCCCTATGTTTTTACAAAAGATGGGAGTAAGACCTATAAAGATGCTTTTGGCCCTGATGTTTTTCGTGATTTTATAATTGATTTCTTAAAGGAAGATACAGTAAAGCCAAGTTTTGTATACTACCCAATGGTCTTGACCCATACTCCCTTTGTAAACACCCCTGATGAAACGGCCGATGATAAGATCGGTAAACACAAGGCCATGGTGCGGTACACCGATAAGATTTTGGGCCAGTTAATTCAATCCCTAAAAGAAAATAATATTTTCCAGAATACCCTGATTGTTTTTACAACCGATAACGGAACCACTAAGACTATTACCGGCGGTTACAAGGGGCGAAAGGTAAGAGGGGGCAAAGCTACCACTGCTGAAGCAGGAATTTGTCAGCCTTTTATAGTAAGCTGGCCTAAAAATATTAAAGGTGGGCAAGAATCCAACGCCCTGGTAGATTTTACTGATTTACTACCAACTTTTATTGACGTAGCAGGTGGTGCGCCGGATGTAGATGGTAAGCATGTAATTGATGGAAAGTCTTTTAAGAGCGTTTTGTTAGAAGGTAGGGATACTTCTCGAGAATGGATTTTAGGTATGGGCGGGGGCAACTTTGCTCGCCTTACCGAAAACGGAGTGGAAAACCAATACAAATTTAGAGATAGAGTTTTAAGGAACAGAGAATACAAGTTATACCTTGATTCTAAGGGTGAAGTAATGAAGTTCTATGATTTAGAAGCAGACCCATTTGAAGAGAATAATATAATTGAAGAGTTAAATACTAAAGCTAGAATTACCAATTTTAATATGTTGAAAAGCGTTGCCGAATCTTTTCCGGATAAGGACAATGACCCTAAATACAATCCTAATCCCGGTCAAGATTGGGATGTTAATATTACCGCAAAAAGCGATTTCTGGAAGTTATAGTTCAACTCGAACAAAAAGTTAAGCCCTATATTTTGACTTATAAACAACATTGGCCACCAAGCCTGAAACAATCAAGAGAATTCCTATGAGGCTGTACATAGTGTATACTTCTCCCAACCACAGAAAGCCTAATATACCGGTAAACAAAACCTCTAGGTATTTTAATGGGGCCACTAAATTGTTGGCTCCAATTTGAAACGCCTTGGTCATAAAATATTGACCAATAAACCCAAATACACCTAAAACCATAAAAAGGGCCCAATCGAGACCAACGGGGTTTTTCCAATAGGGTATGGCCATTAATCCTCCAAATACCGTGGCTGTCAACATAAAATAGTTGATAATGATTAGAGAATGGTCTTGAGTGCCTATTTTACTTATGCTTATATATACCAGTCCGGTAATTACCGCCGCCGCTAGAATCAGCGTCAATCCTATATTGTTGACGTTAGTGTCTAGGCCCTTGAGTATAACAACACCGGTAAAGGATATTAGAAAAAAGAACCATTGAGGTAGCTTTATTTTTTCCCTTAGGAAATAAATGGCGAAAATGGCGGAGAAAATAGGGGCTAGATATCTAAGTGAAACCGCAGTTGCAGCTGAAAGATATTTCATTGAAGCAAAGAATAGGGTCATGGATAGGGTACCGGTAAGTGCCCTGAATATCAATAGTTTTTTCTTGTTCCCTAAAATTGGCAGCTTCATTTTATAAATTAATGCCATTGTGATAATCAAGGAGCCCAATCCCCTAAAGAAAACAACTTGGTATACATCATACTTCAGCAAGTGTTTTACCATAGTGTTCATTATGGTAAAAGCAAGTGTACCAAGGGTCATATACAGCAAAACTTTTTTTAATATCATGAATTTGTGTTCTATATCCTGTTTAAAATAAAATATCCAACCCGAGGTACGGGTTGGATATCAAATATTACTAATGAATATTAAAAAGATTAAACCCCTGGTAGGTCTCCCTCTCCTTTTAAAGGAAGTGAAGAGCTGCCCATTAGATATTTATCCACGTGGTGAGCTGCTTGCCTTCCTTCGGAAATAGCCCAAACAATAAGGGACTGCCCTCTTCTTTGGTCTCCAGCGGCAAATACACCGGGTACATTTGTCTTGTAATCATTTTCAGATGCCTCAATGTTGGTTCTAGCGTCATGCTTGATGCCCAATTGATCAGAAATAGTAGTTTCCGAACCGGTAAATCCGAGGGCCAATAAGGCTAATTCACATTTCCACTCTTTTTCTGTGCCTTCAACCTCAATTAATTGTGGTCTTTGGCCGGGAACTGTTTTCCATTCCACACGAACGGTTTTAAGTGCGGTAAGTTTTCCATTTTCATCGGTTATAAACTCCTTGGTGTTGATCAACCAATTACGTTCTACCCCTTCTTTGTGGGAGCTGGATGTTTTTAGCTGTAAGGGCCAATAGGGCCAAGGTGTGCTTGGTGACCTGTCTCCCGGGGGTTTGGGCATAATTTCAAAATTCACCACGGATTTGGCACCATGTCTATTTGAGGTTCCAATACAATCTGAACCAGTATCACCCCCACCAATAACAATTACATTCTTATCGGTTGCCATTACTTGGTTTTCTACCTTTTTTCCTAGAACCACTTTGGTCTGCTGGGTTAGAAAATCCATTGCCTGAACCACACCATCCGCATCAATACCGGGAATAGGTAATGATCTTCTTTTTGTAGCGCCTCCGGCTAAAACAACCGCATCATAACCCTTAATTTCCTCCACAGGAACATTTTCACCTACATGGGAGTTGACTTTAAACTGAATTCCTTCTTCTTTTAGGATATCCACCCTACGGTCAATAATGCTTTTTTCCATTTTAAAGTTTGGAATTCCATAACGCAAAAGCCCACCGATTTCATCGTCCCTTTCGTATACCGTTACCAGATGCCCAGCTCTGTTCAACTGCTGTGCAGCCGCCAAACCGGCAGGTCCTGAGCCTACAATGGCAACTGTTTTTCCCGTACGTTTTTTGGGAGGAACAGCTTTGATCCAACCTTCGGAAAAGGCCTTTTCAACAATGTTTTTCTCTATATTTTCAATGGATACGGGGTCTTCAATAATTCCCAATACACAAGACTGTTCGCAAGGTGCAGGGCATAACCTACCCGTAAATTCAGGAAAATTATTGGTAGAATGAAGAATAAGGGACGCCTTATGCCATTCTCCTTGGTGAACCATATGGTTAAAGTCAGGAATCAGATTCCCAAGCGGGCATCCACTATGGCAAAAGGGAATACCGCAATCCATACATCTGGAGCCTTGTAAACCTATTTCTTTTTCATTCATAGGTATAGTGAACTCCTTGTAGTGGCCAACTCTTTCTTTTACAGGTGTATAAGCCTCATCCTGTCTTTCGTATTCTTTAAATCCGGTAATCTTTCCCATAATTATGCTATCTGTAATTCTTCAACCATTGGTTCTTCGTTGGCAATACGCTCAAGTGCAGCCTTATATTCCCTTGGCATTACTTTCACAAACTTTTTCAAATTTTCTTCCCAATTTTCAAGAACCTCTTTTCCTCTGTTACTACTTGTATAAAGAACATGATTTTCAATCAAGCCCTTCAATTCTTCTTTGTCTTCTTCTGTAAGTGGATCAAAGTCGACTGTTTCTTCGTTGCAAAGTCCGTTTTTGAACAAGCCTTTTTCATCAAAGACGTAGGCGTAACCGCCGCTCATACCAGCTGCAAAGTTTCTTCCTGTTTTACCTAGAATAACGACTTTACCTCCGGTCATGTACTCACAGCCATGGTCTCCAACTCCTTCTACTACGGCAGTGGCCCCTGAGTTTCTAACGGCAAATCGTTCTCCGGCAATACCGTTGATGTAAGCCTGGCCTTTAACCGCCCCAAAAAGGCAAACATTACCCACAATTATATTTTCCTCCGCCTTGAAATCCGCGGCTTCTGGTTTTTTTACAATAATCTTTGCTCCAGAAAGCCCTTTACCAAGGTAGTCATTAGAATTTCCATGGATGGTGTATGTGATACCGTTAGCACCAAAAACCCCAAAACTCTGGCCGGCAGAACCGGTGAAAGTTAAATTAAGGGTGTCGTCCGGTAGACCCAAATGTCCGTAAATTTTGGATATTTCGTTCGAAACGATTGCTCCTACGGAACGGTCCGTATTATTTATTTTGTAGTCCAAAGAAGTTACCACCTTTCTGAAGATGGCCATGTGAGCATCTTTCAAAATTTGAAAATCAATTACTTCATCCAGATTATGATCCTGTTTTTCTGTATTTCTTAGAACAAGGTTTTCGTAACCTTCCGGTTGGTATAAAATTCCGGAAAGGTCAAGTCCTTTCGCCTTGTAATGGTCCAATACCTTTCTTGCATTTAATTTGTTGGCCTGACCAATCATTTCGTCCATGGTTCTAAAACCAAGTTGCGCCATAATGGACCTAAGCTCATTTGCAACAAAATAGAAGAAGTTGATTACGTGTTCCGGCGTACCCTTAAAGTTCTTTCTTAGCTCTTTATCCTGAGTAGCAATACCTACGGGACACGTATTTAAATGACATTTACGCATCATAATACAACCAGAAGCTACAAGAGGAGCCGTTGCAAAACCAAATTCTTCCGCACCCAGTAGGGCAGCAATTGCCACATCCCTACCAGTTTTCATTTGGCCATCGCATTCTACCACGATTCTAGACCTAAGATTATTGAGAACGAGAGTTTGCTGTGCTTCGGCAAGACCAAGCTCCCATGGTAAGCCCGCGTGCTTTAATGAGGTGAGGGGAGAAGCTCCCGTTCCTCCATCGTATCCGGAGATAAGAACTACATCTGCCTTGGCTTTTGCAACACCGGCTGCAATAGTACCAACACCAACCTCGGAAACCAGTTTTACATTGACCCGCGCTTCTCTGTTGGCATTTTTAAGGTCATAGATCAATTGGGCCAAATCCTCAATAGAATAAATATCATGATGAGGTGGAGGTGAAACCAAACCTACAAAAGGAGTGGAGTTTCTTGCCGAGGCTATCCAAGGTAATACCTTATGACCAGGAAGTTGCCCTCCTTCACCAGGCTTGGCGCCTTGTGCCATTTTTATCTGAATTTCCTTCGCAGAAGATAAATAATGCGATGTTACCCCAAACCTACCAGAAGCAACCTGTTTGATGGCGGAGTTCTTATTATCTCCGTTGGCATCTGGTTGAAAACGTCTTCTGTCTTCACCACCTTCACCGGAGTTGGACTTACCGCCCAAACGGTTCATGGCAATGGCCAGATTTTCGTGTGCTTCCCTGGAAATGGAACCGTAAGACATTGCGCCTGTTTTAAAACGCTTTACAATCTCCGTCCATGGCTCTACTTCCTCCAGAGGAATAGGGTCTAGGTTACTAAACTCGAACAAGCCCCTAATGGTAAGCATTCGCTTAGACTGGTCATTAATGGCCTGTGCATAGATATCATATGATTTTTGGTCACTTAACCTAACGGATTGCTGTAGTTTTGCAATAGTGGTCGGGTTAAACATATGCCTTTCACCATGACGTCTCCATCTATATTCCCCACCAATATTTAAGGCGAGATTTTTGTCAATTTTAGTCTCCGGATAGGCATTTTTGTACCTATGGTTAATTTCTTTTTCAATTTCGTACAATCCCACACCTTCAATTCTTGAGGTAGTATAAGGGAAATATTTCTCCACGAAATCTGAGTTGAATCCTACGATTTCAAAAATTTGAGAACCTCTATAGGAATGTAAGGTAGAAATACCAATTTTATTCATGATCTTAAGAAGACCCTTTCCTATGGCTTTGTTGAAATTGTTTACGGCAACCTGCTCTTCAAGCTCTATAAAGCCATCCTTCACCTGTTGTCTAATAATTTCATTAACCATGTACGGATTAATGGCCGAAGCTCCATAACCGAACAAAGTGGCAAAATGATGTGGTTCCCGAGGTTCCGCGGATTCTATAATAATATCAAAGTAGGAACGCTTTCTTAACCTGTTCATTTGGTGATGAACAAAGGAGCATGCCAACAGACAAGGGATGGGGGCTAAACCTTTTTTGGCTCCCCTATCAGAAAGAATGATAATATTCACACCTTTTTCAACAGCATCGGTAACTTGCTCAATAATTTGGTCCAGACCTTCTTCCAAACCGTTCATTCCGCGCTCTACTTCATAGAGCATACCAATAGTTTCCGCCTTAAACCCGCTAATTCCTATACTTCTGATTTTTTCCAAATCGTCATTGGAAATAACCGGATTTTGGATTCTAAGTTTGGAACATTGCTCTGGAGTAATGTCAAAAATATTCTTATCGTGACCAAGTGCTAGACTGATATCCGTAACCACTTCTTCCCTAATACCATCTAACGGAGGGTTGGTAACTTGGGCAAACAATTGCTTAAAGTAATTGGGAAGTAATTGTGGTAAATCTGAAAGTACCGCAATAGGAGTATCGATACCCATGGATCCCAAAGCTTCTTTTCCGTTTTGGGCCATTGGCACAATTACTTCTTGAATGTCTTCAATAGTATAGTTGTAAAGTCTTTGCCTTGTGTTTACATCAATGGTTTCAATAGGGCAGGTATCATTGGTGTAATCTACATCTTTAAGTTGCAAACTTTTTTCCTTCAACCATTTACGGTAAGGTCTTTCCGAAACTATTTTTGCTTTTATTTCTTCATCGTCTATGATGCGACCTTCATTCATGTCCACCAGGAACATTTTTCCTGGTTCCAATCTACCGTGATACGCAATATCTGAAGGGTCCAGGTCCACTACACCAACTTCAGAAGACATAATCAACTTTCCGCTTTTGGTAACCGTATATCTTGAAGGTCTAAGTCCATTACGGTCTAGTAGTGCCCCAATATAATCCCCATCTGTAAAGGGTACGGAGGCTGGTCCGTCCCAAGGTTCCATAATACAGGAATTGTATTCATAGAAAGCCTTTCTTTCATCAGACATAGTAGCATGTTTCTCCCAAGCTTCCGGAATGGTCATCATCATTACCTCTGGTAGCGAACGCCCTGTTAGGGTCAATAATTCCACGGACATGTCCATGGAGGCCGAATCTGATTTTCCAGGTAGGATAATAGGAAATAGTTTTTCCATATCCTCTCCAAAAATTTCAGACTTCATAATTTCTTCACGAACCCGCATTCTGGAAACGTTTCCTCTTAAGGTATTGATTTCCCCATTTTGACATAAAAACCTAAAAGGTTGTGCCAGCTCCCATGAAGGCATGGTGTTGGTTGAGAACCTCTGGTGTACCAACGCCAGTCTTGTTACAAGGTCCGGTTGTTGCAAATCCGTAAAATAAGGCCCAATATCTTCGGGCATGATGATACCCTTATATATTAAGGTTGTGTTGGAGAGACTACATACATAGAAATAATCTGCCAAAGAGATTTTAGATTTTCTAATATTGTGTTCGGCTATTTTTCTGGCAGCATAGAGCTTAGCCTTAAATACGTTTTCCTCAAGATCTTCTTGAGCAATAAAAACTTGTTGGATGAGAGGTTCGGAAGCGGCCGCAATTTCCCCTAATTGTGAAGAATCCACAGGAACTGTTCTCCAGCCCAGAATTTTCAGGCCTTGATTTTTTATTTCTTTTTCAAAAGTTTCCTTACAGTAAATAAATTGGTTTCCGTTTTTTGGAAAGAAAACCATACCTACGGCATATTGGCGTTGCTCAGGTAATTGAAAATCACAGACTCTTTTAAAATAATCATGCGGTATATCAATTAACAATCCTGCACCATCACCCGTTCTTCCATCTGCACTTACCCCTCCACGGTGTTCCAATTTCACAAGAATTTCAAGGGCATCGTGAATAATCTGGTTAGACTTTTCTCCCTTTAAATTACAAATGAATCCGGCACCGCAGTTTTCGTGCTCAAATTCCGGTAGGTACATACCTTGTCTCTTCATCGTCATATATTATCGTATTTCCTCAAAAATAACTTTTTTGATGCATTATTAATAGTGATTTTGGGGTAATCGAATAAAAATCCAACGTTTTGAATTAAACGTTAAATAATGTTTAAATATGGATTATCCACCCCCTAAAATTATCAGAATGGTAAATTTAGCTCAAAAGAGTTGGCTTTTAAAGTTTTTGAGGGGTGTGCTTGTCTAGAATTGTTCTTTTGTAACATATTGCCCTAAAATTATTAGGGTTATAATTTTTGAGATGTAGGTTAATGAGTAAAACACCCTCCTGTTGTGAGGGTGGGTAATTAAGAATCACTTTGTTTTGTCGCTAATTTCTGAGAATTGACCTTGAAATTACAATTTTCTGTATCTCTGAAGTACCTTCGTAGATCTGTGTGATTTTTGCGTCTCGCATGAGTCTTTCAACATGGTATTCCTTTACAAATCCGTTTCCTCCATGAATCTGCACGGCCTCAACCGAAGTTTCCATGGCTACTTGAGATGCGTAAAGTTTGGCCATTGCACCTGATAAATCATAGTTTTTTCCTTGATCTTTGTCCCAAGCGGCTTTGTATACCAGGTGTCTCGCTGCTTCTATTTGGGTATGCATATCTGCTAGTTTAAAGGCAATGGCTTGATGATTGGCTATTTCCGTTCCAAAAGCCTTCCTTTCTTTGGAGTATTTTAGAGCAAGTTCGTAAGCCCCTGCAGCTATACCAAGTGCTTGGGCAGCAATCCCAATACGCCCACCGGAGAGGGTTTTCATTGCAAATTTAAAACCAAAGCCGTCATCGCCTATTCTGTTTTCTTTAGGGACCTTAACATCATTAAAGTTTAAGGAATGCGTGTCGCTTCCTCTTATACCCAGCTTATTTTCTTTTGGGCCAATCTCAAACCCGGGCATGCCCTTTTCAACAATGAGCGCGTTGATTCCCTTGTGACCTTTTTCGCGATCTGTTTGAGCAATTACCAAATATACCTCGGCAGTACCTCCATTGGTAATCCAGTTTTTGGTTCCGTTTAGAATATAATGGTCGCCATGGTCAATGGCCGTGGTCTTTTGTGAAGTAGCGTCACTGCCCGCTTCAGGTTCAGATAGGCAAAATGCCCCTATAATTTCACCGGACGCTAGCCTGCTTAAATACTTTTCTTTGTGCTCTTTGGAGCCAAAGGTTTCCAATCCCCAACAAACCAAGGAATTGTTTACGGAAACCACCACAGAGGTAGAGGCATCGACCTTTGAAAGTTCTTCCATGGCAATTACATAAGAAAGGGTGTCCATTCCGCTGCCGTTGTATTCTGGGTCTGTCATCATTCCCATAAATCCAAGCTCGCCTAATTTTTTGATTTGTTCTTTGGGAAAAATTTGATTTTCGTCTCGTTCGATTACGCCGGGCAAAAGTTCATTTTGAGCAAAATCCCTTGCTGCTTGGCGAATCATTTCATGCTCTTCGGAAAGTGAAAAATCCATAGTTGTTGTTGAGTTTTAGGGGGTTGTAAAACTTGTGTTGAGACACTGGTATTGCGGGTATTTTTTACCCTGCTTTGAAATATACTGCTTTTTTAACAGTATTTGTTAAATATACGGAATACGCTGGCAAATTTTTATATTTGTCGGGCATCAATAAGAAATTGATTAAAAGAAAAATTATGAGACAGCATTAGCCCCGCAAGGGGGGATTTAAATTTTGGTTTCGCACGTTGATAATCAATATACATTGTCTTATAATTTTAAATCAATTAAATGAAAGAATTACTTCAAACCTACGAAAATAAATCGCCTGAAATTGTCTTTAACTGGAAGGACTCCTTAACCGAAGCTGAGGGGTGGACGGTTATTAATTCCCTTCGTGGCGGAGCTGCAGGAGGGGGCACAAGGATGCGGGAAGGCTTGGATATGAACGAGGTGCTGTCCTTGGCCAAGACTATGGAAGTAAAATTTACTGTATCGGGTCCACCCATTGGTGGGGCCAAGTCAGGCATAAACTTTGATCCCAATGACCCTCGAAAGAAAGGAGTTTTGGAAAGATGGTACCATGCCGTTTCCCCGCTTTTAAAAAGTTATTACGGAACCGGAGGGGATTTGAATGTGGATGAAATTCACGAAGTAATACCTATTACCGAAGATGCGGGGGTTTGGCATCCTCAAGAAGGTGTTTTTAATGGGCACTTTAGACCTACCGAAGCAGATAAAATTAACCGTATAGGCCAATTGCGGCTTGGGGTTATAAAACCTATAGAAAACAATACGTATTCGCCAGATACATCAAGAAAATATACGGTGGCCGATATGGTTACTGGATTCGGCGTTGCAGAAGCGGTACGTCATTATTATGATATCTACGGGGGCACGGTAGAAGGGAAACGTGCTGTTGTGCAAGGTTTTGGAAACGTTGGTGCTGCGGCAGCCTATTATTTGGCCCAAATGGGAGCAAAAGTGGTTGGAATTATTGACCGCGCAGGCGGCTTGATAAAGGAAGACGGTTTTTCTTTTGAGGAAATTAGGGCTCTTTATTTGAATAAGAAAGGCAATACCTTAAACCCGGTAGCGGGAGAACTATTGCCTTTTGAAGAGATAAACGAACGAATATGGAATTTGCCCACAGAGATTTTTGCACCATGTGCAGCCTCACGCCTCATAACCAAGCAGCAGATAGAATCTATGATTCAAAGTGGTTTGGAAGTAGTCTCCTGCGGAGCCAACGTCCCATTTGCGGACAAGGAAATATTCTTTGGTCCTATTATGGAATATGCAGACGGCAAAGTAAGTCTTATCCCGGATTTTATCTCTAATTGTGGTATGGCTCGAGTTTTTGCATACTTTATGGAAAAACGTGTGGCAATGGATGATGAAATGATATTTAATGATACCTCCAATACCATTAGGAAGGCAATTTTAAATATCTTTAGCCAAAATCCTTCGCCAAAAAATATAAGTAGAACAGCATTTGAAATTGCACTAAAACAACTAATATAAACCAAATAGAAAATGGAAACAATTCTCATCATTGTATTTATTGTGGGTTATCTGGCGATAACCATGGAACATAACCTAAAAATTGATAAACTCATACCCGCATTGGCAATGATGGCCCTGTTATGGGCGATAATCGCCTTGACACACATGGATGTGTTTGAGGTGAACACGGCGCTAAAGGAATTGGAGCCTACTCATATTGATGAAATATTGCTGCATCATTTAGGTAAAACCGCCGAAATTCTGGTATTCCTTTTAGGTGCCATGACTATTGTAGAAATCATAGATTATTTTGATGGTTTCGCCACCATCAAAGGCTATATCAGAACTAAGAGTAAGCGAAAGCTGTTGTGGCTGTTTGCTATTTTGGCATTTGTGTTGTCCGCTATTATCGATAACCTTACGGCTACCATTGTATTGGTTACTATCCTTCAAAAGGTCATTAAGGAACGCGATACCAGATTGTGGTTTGCCGGTTTGGTAATCATCGCCGCAAATGCTGGTGGGGCGTGGTCGCCCATTGGAGACGTTACCACTACGATGCTATGGATCGGTAATAAGGTAACTGCACCTTTATTGGTGGAACATGTGCTTCTTCCTTCTATTGTTTGTATGGTGGTACCTGTTTTACTTGCTAGTAGGTTTTCAGCTTTTAGCGGAGAAATTGTGACCGATGTAGAGGCTGAGGAAGAGCCAAAATCCAAATATGGTTCAATTATGTTGTATTTAGGGTTGGGCGCCATTGTATTTGTACCCTTCTTTAAGACCATTACCCATTTGCCTCCGTATGTGGGTATGATGCTTTCCTTGGCCGTTGTAGCAACCTTTGCCGAGATTTATAGTAATTCTAAATTCAGTCTTTCCACAGTAGATGGTGAGGGGCATGATACCCAAGGGCATCACAGTCCCGTTCATGCATCCTTATCTAAAATCGAGATGCCAAGTATTCTCTTTTTCTTAGGGATTTTAATGGCTGTTGCAGCCTTGGAGTCACTAGGTATGCTATTCCATTTTGCGGAAAGTTTAGAAGCTAACTTGCCAATGATGGGAACCGAATCTAAAGGTGAGTTGGTCTCGGATTTGGTAGTACTGATATTAGGTATAGGATCGGCCGTGATTGATAATGTTCCTTTAGTGGCAGCGAGTATGGGAATGTTCTCAGTTCCTGTAGATGACCCGGTTTGGCACTTTATCGCTTATTCTGCCGGTACAGGTGGTAGTATGTTGATTATTGGATCTGCTGCTGGAGTTGTTGCCATGGGAATGGAGAAAATTGATTTCTTTTGGTATTTGAAGAAGATTGCTTGGTTGGCATTTGTTGGATTTATCTCAGGAGCGATTGTTTTTGTGCTGATAAGAAATTTTATCCTACACGCATAATTTAATCGACAAAACATCGTTATAGAGGCAACTGTAATAACTAAGAATTCTATGATGCTATTTCAAGATGCGGCACAAGACCCCGCAATTGGTGATGCTATGTCTGAGGAGAAGACCTTGTCTGTAATAGATTTGATCTTTAATGGAGGTACGGGTAGTGTATTGATAATCACTGTGCTGTTTATTCTTCTCTTTGTGGCATTGTATATTTATTTTGAAAGATTGTTTGCAATTAAGGCGGCTTCCAAAATCGATAAGAATTTCATGAATCAAATCAGGGACCATGTTACCAATGGTAAGTTGGAAGCGGCTAAACTGCTATGTGCCCAGACAGATTCACCGGTAGCAAGATTAACCGAAAAAGGGGTTTCCAGAATTGGAAAACCCTTGGACGATATCAATACCGCCATTGAAAATGCCGGTACCTTGGAGGTTTATAAGTTGGAAAAAAATGTAAGTATACTTGCAACTGTTGCCGGTGCCGCTCCTATGATCGGTTTCTTGGGAACGGTAATCGGTATGATTTTGGCTTTTCATGAAATGGCTACAAGTGGCGGACAGGCAGAAATGGGTTCTTTGGCTTCAGGTATTTATACGGCCATGACTACTACAGTTGCAGGTCTTATTGTTGGTATTATAGCTTATATTGGATATAATCACTTGGTGAACCGTACTGATAAAGTAGTTCATAAAATGGAGGCCAATGCGGTAGAATTCTTGGATTTGTTGAACGAACCATTATAATTCGGCGGTATGAAGTTAAGGGGTAGAAATAAGGTAAGTCCTGATTTTAGCATGTCTTCAATGACAGATATTGTATTTCTGTTGTTGATATTCTTTATGCTAACCGCAAATTCTCCCAATGCCCTGGATTTATTACTGCCAAAGGCAAAAGGGAAATCTACCAACACACAGAATGTTTCCGTGAGTATTGATAAGAACTTACAATACTTTGTCAATAATGAACGGATCAACGGAGAATACATTGAAATTGAACTAAAAAAAGCACTGGAAGGGCAAGATAAACCTACAATTATCCTAAGGGCAGAAGAAAGCGTGGCCATTAAAGAGGCCGTAAACGTTATGGATATTGCCAATAGGAACAATTACAAGGTTATCTTGGCCGTGCGACCCAATTAATGTTCTTTCTAGACACGAGACACAAGAAGAAATCCTTTACGCTTACCACTTTTCTGCTAAGCGTGCTCCTACTTGTTATGTTTTATATTGGTCTTACCTATATGGATCCTCCTGAGGAGAATGGTATTACCGTAAATTTTGGAACGATGGAATTTGGCAGTGGAAACGTTCAGCCAAAAGAACCTATTCGCTCCGAACCTTTGGATACGCCTCCCGTTGAACCAACAGAACAAGAACAGGTTGTGGAAGAAGAGGTAATTGAAGAGGTAGCCGAAGAAGTACCGGAAGAAGCCATAGCAGAGGAAGCCCCTGCCGAAAAAGTCTTGACGCAAGATAACGAGGAAGCGATTCGTATGAAGAAAGCGGAGGAGGCTAAAAGAAAGGCTGAAGAGGCTGAAAAGCAAGCTAAAAACAAGGCAGCCGAGGCGGAGGCACGTAAAAAGGCCGAAGCGGAAAGAAAAGCTCGTGAGAAAAGGGAAGCTGAAGAAAAAGCCAGACAAGAACAAGAAGCGAAAAAGAAAAAATTGGATGCTCTTATAGGCGGTATCAGTAAATCTGAGGGAACCGCTTCGGGAAGTGAAGGGGATGATAGTAGGGCCGGAGATAAAGGTCAGCCGGGTGGTGACCCATATGCGACCAGCTATTATGGTGCACCAGGTTCCGGTAGTGGAACAGGTGGTTACGGGTTGAACGGACGCTCTTTAGTTAGCAAAGGCCAAGTAAAACAAGAGTGTAATGAAGAGGGTAGGGTAGTGGTTAAAATAGTGGTAGACCGTAATGGGAATGTGGTTAGCGCCACTCCGGGTGTCAAAGGTACCACCAATAACAGCCCTTGTCTTTTGGATCCCGCCAAAAAAACGGCCTTCAAGCATAAATGGAATCTCGATTCCAATGCACCCAGTCAACAAGTAGGTTTTGTAGTGGTGAACTTTAAATTGGGAGAGTGACCTATCAGGAGACCCTAGATTGGATGTTTGCGCAACTTCCAATGTATCAAAATCAGGGAACAAAAGCTTTTAATGCAAAACTAGAGGGAGTCTTATCCTTTTCTGATTACCTTGGTAATCCCCACACAGCTTTTAAAAGCATCCATGTGGCCGGTACCAATGGTAAGGGCTCTAGCAGTCACATGATAGCCTCCATACTTCAGGAGGCAGGTTATAAAGTTGGGTTGTACACATCGCCTCATTTAAAGGATTTCAGAGAACGTATTCGAATTAATGGGAACCCCGTTACAAAACAATTTGTGATTGATTTTATTGGTCGTAACCAGCCGTTTTTTGAAAATAAGCATTTATCCTTTTTTGAAATGACCGTGGGTATGGCATTTGATTATTTTGCTAAGGAAAAGGTAGATGTGGCAGTAATTGAAGTAGGGTTGGGAGGTAGGCTCGATTCCACAAATATCATTACTCCTTTAGTGTCCCTTATTACCAATATTGGCTATGATCATACAGATATGTTGGGCGATACATTGGAAAAGATAGCCTATGAAAAGGCAGGTATTATTAAAGAAGGAGTTCCGGTGGTAATCAGTGAGTTTCAAGAAGAAACCCGACCTGTTTTTGAAAAGGTGGCCAAAGACCGAAAGTCTCCTATTGTTTTTGCCGAAGAGTTAAAGTTACCCGATTACCGCACCTCCCTTCTTGGGGATTATCAAACCAAAAATATTAAGGGGGTGTTGGCCGTAGTTAAAATTTTAAAGGACACTCTCAAAATATCCGAAGCGCATATTAAAAACGGACTCGCAAGAGTTACAGAGAATACCGGGTTAATGGGGCGCTGGCAGGTTCTTTCGCAAGAGCCTATGGTCGTATGCGATACGGCACATAATAAGGAGGGACTAAGTATCATCATGAAGCAGATTGCAAAATACTCTTATAGTCATTTACACATGGTAATGGGTTTTGTGAAGGGAAAGGATTTAAACGGCATTCTTCCTTTACTACCCAAAAATGCCACCTATTATTGGTGTCGCCCTAATTTGGAAAGGGGACTTCCCGTGGACGAATTATTTACTCAATCTTTGAACTACAATTTAAATGGGAAGAAATTTTTATCTGTAGAAGATGCTTTTAATGATGCGGTAAGTTCTGCGAAAAACATTGATTTTGTGTACGTTGGAGGAAGTACTTTTACGGTAGCTGAAATTCTTTAAATTTTATTCTTTTTTTTCTTTGGGAATCAATAAAAGCATTTTATATTTGCACACCTTTTTAGGGCAATTAGCTCAGTTGGTTCAGAGCACCTCGTTTACACCGAGGGGGTCGGGGGTTCGAATCCCTCATTGCCCACCAGAAAAACCGGACTTTTTAAAGTCCGGTTTTTTTATTTTCTGGGCTTCTGTTTTTTAGTTTTCTCCCAAAATAACGTCTATATTTTCATTGGTTTTCGATAGTTCTGCGGCTTTTTCTTTGGACACCTGAGTTCCCCAGAGATACACCCTTTTTAAGCCAGCCATTTGTTTTAATGTCTCAATACTGCTATCGGTAACACCCTCATTATTATAGAGGTTTAGAGCTTCTAAGTGATTAAGGTTTTTTAATTGCGTTACTCCGGCATCCCCTACCGCTGTTTTTTCTAACTGAAGACGGGTCAAATTTTTAAATTTTCCCACTTCTGAGAGCATTTCGTTAGAGATATTGGTGTTGCCCAACGATAGCCAAGTGATATGGTCTTTAATGGGTTCTAACGAGTTTATTAACTCCGAACTTAGTTCGTTTCCTGAGTACTTAACATCCAAAAGATTGTTATCACCACCCAAAGATTTGATGGTAAATCCTTTTTTCGAAATATCAACTATGGCAAGGCTGTCTGCTGGTTGAACACTTACCTTTTCATAATAGGGTTTTGGGCTGGTGTCAATTCCGTAGGTACGTAAAAAAATTGCTGACATATCTTCGGAAATGTTCAATTGACTCAGTCTTCCGTCAAAATCTGCACCTTGGTCAATCCACCATTCCACCGTTTTAATCTCATCGTAGGATAACACTTTGTTCGTTGGGGGCATGAATTTTACACTGCTTTGTGGCAAGGTAATTCGCTTAAACAATTCGCTTTGCCCAACATTACCACCTTTAATGACCACTTCGTTATTGCCAATTTGCATCATAGAATCAGGATGGCTCATATTGAGCCCTCCGCGTTTGATATCGTCATTATGACAGGCAAAGCATTTTTCCTTAAAAATGGGTTCTATCAAATCGGCATATACCCTTATCGAATCTGTATTTAAGCTTAGTAGCTTTGTGTTATCAGCAGCCTCTTTTTGTAAAATTCTTTTTAAAGGATCTGGAGCGTATTCCGCCAGATAGGTCTCTCCATGGGTAAGATTGCCTCCTTTATGGCCTTCAACGGACAGAAGCACCAACAGTACTACATTAAAGGTGTGATGCACCCAAGTAGGAATAGTTTTTGGTTTTCTTTTGATCCACCATCCTGCTAAGGCGATAAAAATAAGAGCGATACCCAACCACCGGTGAGAAAATAATAACTCTTCTTCATAAAGCCCGGTTTCCCCCAAATACCACCCCGTTACGGCAGCACCCAGAGCACTCAGTGCGCCCAATAGCCAAGCAAACGGAATTAAACTACTCTCCAAGTCCTGCTTTGTAAAGCGCCTATACCACTCAAGTGCTATGGCCAATATCAAAAACCCGATGGGTAGATGTACAAATAGAGGGTGGAACCGGCCCAGAAACGTTGTGAATTCTAACGCAATCATAAAATAGCTGTTTCCGGATTAAACCCTATTTAGTTTAATAGGGTAGGTTTTACCAGAGTTCCATTGAGGTACATATAGGTTGCCATCGTTACCTACCAGCACATCATGAGGGTTTTTAAAGGTTTTTCCATCGTAGGTAGGCTCTGCAAGAATTCCTGAACTATAATCGGGGGCGCTCCCTCCGGGTAGCGAAACAATTTTGTTGTTCGAATCCAGAACGGCAATCATACCGTCATAGGTATCCCATGTTTTAGTGACGATTACCGCGAAATAGATGTTTTCGCCGTGAATCACCGGCCTGCATATTGAGCATCCTGGTAGTTTGATGGTCTCCAAATGTTCGCCATCAAGTGTAAATCTTTTGAATTCTTGACTGGCGCGTGACGTAATCAACAGGGTTGGGTTCGAGGCATCACGCGTGTCTAAGGTGATACCGTGACAGCAGTTAAATTTGTCTTCCCCGCTTCCTTTGCCACCAAAATGGTTCAAATAATTTCCATCGGCATCGTAGTGAATAATATAATTTTCGCCATACCCGTCGGCAATATAAAATTCTCCATTCGGCAAAATAGTGGTTTCAGTAGGTTTGAATTGGTCGTCAGAAGTGTAGCCTTCTACTTCTTTAGGGCGGTCCAAAGTCATGATGGTCTTACCGTCGATACTGGTTTTGGTGACTCTGTGTGAATCGGGGTCCGTAATGAACAAAAATTGGTCACTGTTTTCTCCCATAATAGATAAGCCGTGAGCACCTGGAAAAGTAGTTCCCCATGATTCCAAAACTTTACCTGATTTGTCATAAACAAGAACGTTGTTGTTATTGGCTCCTGTAGTAGTCATTAAAATTCTACCTTTACTGTCCATAACCATTTCATGGCAATCGTTCACAGGAATTTTGGTCGGGTCTTGAATACCCCATTCTTGGTCTACCCTATATTGAAAATCTCCATGACCGACCAGAGCACCTTTTTTCTTTTTATGGATGATACCAAATGTATAGGAGGGAGCCATTAGACTAGCACCGGAAACAATACCAGTAGCTTTTATAAAATTTCTTCTTGAGTTTTGAGCGGATTTCATTTTTATGATAGTTTGGATTAAGCTAATATTTCTTTTACGACATGGCCGTGTACATCTGTGAGTCTAAATCTACGACCTTGAAATTTAAAGGTTAATTTTTCATGGTCGATACCCAATAAATGCATAAGGGTGGCCTGAAAATCATGAACATGCACAGGGCGTTCGGTTACGTTGTAGCCAAAATCATCCGTAGCGCCTAGAGTAAAGCCTTTTTTGATTCCGGCCCCGGCCATAAAAATAGTAAAACACTTGGGGTGATGGTCACGCCCGAAATTATCTGGGGTAAGCTTTCCTTGCGAGTAGTTGGTTCTTCCAAACTCTCCTCCCCAAATAACGAGAGTGTCCTCTAACATTCCCCGTTGTTTTAAATCTTTGATCAAGGCGGCGGTGGCCTGGTCGGTATCTTTACACTGCACTTTGATGGCATTTGGAAGATTACCATGTTGGTCCCAACCTTGATGATAAAGCTGAATAAATTTTACGTCCCTTTCGGCCAATCGGCGAGCTAAAATACAGTTGGCGGCAAAAGTGCCGGGCTTTCTGCTGTCTTCACCGTACATGTCATAAATATAATCGGGTTCGTCTTTTGTATCCATTATTTCCGGCACAGACGTCTGCATTCTAAAGGCCATTTCATATTGGGACATTCTGGCCAAAATTTCAGGGTCACCAATATCTTGATGATTCATTTGTTCCAATTTTTGAAGTTGGTCCAGTTGTTCGCGTCTACTTTTTTCGGTGATACCAGGTGGATTGTTCAAATATAGCACTGGGGCTTTTCCGGCCCTAAACTGGACTCCTTGGTGTTGGGAAGGCAAAAAACCGTTGCCCCATAACCGGGAATAAAGAGGTTGACCGTATTTATCCTTTGTGACCAACACCACAAACTCCGGAAGGTTTTTATTATCGGTGCCGAGACCGTAACTCACCCAAGATCCAATAGAAGGCCTTCCCGGAAGCTGTGATCCGGTTTGTAAAAAGGTAATGGCCGGATCATGGTTAATAGCCTCCGTGTACATGGATTTTATAAAACAGAGTTCATCTACGATTTTGGAGGTATGGGGCATTAAATCACTCATCCAAGCACCACTATCGCCGTGTTGTTTAAAGTTGAAAATGGTGCCAGCCAATGGTAAAGTAGCTTGGCCTGATGACATCCCTGTAAGCCGTTGTTCCCCTTGTATACTTTTAGGTAAATCTTGCCCCTGCATTTTATTCAGAAGGGGTTTATAGTCAAAAAGGTCTAGCTGAGAAGGCGCCCCACTTTGAAATAGATAAATCACCCGTTTCACTTTAGGCGGAAAATGCGGAGTGCCCAAGGCACCGCCGTTCAGCGACGGGGAGGTCAACGATGTTTGGTTACCGAACAAATTCATTGGGTCGAGCATCGACGCCAATGAAAGCGCTCCCATACCCAAACTTGTTTTGGTAAGAAAGTCTCGTCTTGAGTAATTTTTATTTTCGTGGTGTGTACACATGTTTGGATTAGTTTTTAATCGGGTTTGGTAATCATCGCTTCATATACGCTTCGTCATGATTTAGCATGGTATTGGCCACCATGGTAAGAGCCGCAACCTGCATCGGGTCATAGGATTTGGCAATTACTTTTTGGCCTACTGATAGTAGTTCTTTTGCTTCTTGCGGATTTTCAGTAAACCTTTCTGCTTGACTTTCAAAAAGCTCTTTGAAAATTTTACTTTCCTCGGTTTTTGGTTTTCTGCTTACCGCCAGCCTAAAGCCATAAGCGATTTGATCTTCAATATTCTTTCCTCCTTCCGAAATCATGCGAGTAGCCAAAACTTTGGAGGCTTCCACAAATTGTGGGTCGTTCATGAGTACCAAAGCCTGTAAAGGGGTGTTGGTATTTTCACGTTTTACGGTACATACTTCCCTTGATGGAGCGTCAAAAGCGGTCATTGCGGGATGGGGTGAAGTTCGCCTTACGAAGGTATATAAGCCTCTTCGGTAAATACTGTCGCCTCCTGATTCCTTATAATGCAATAGTTTGTGCGAGAAACTGTTTTTTTCTATCCACAAACCCTTGGGCTGATAAGGCTGTACACTTTTGCCGCCTACCGTTTTGGAAAGCAAACCGCTTGCTGCAAGTGCGTTGTCACGAATCAATTCGGCCGGTAGCCGGTAACTGTTGGTTCTTGCAAGATAAATATTGGTAGGGTCTTTTTCACGCATTTCTTGGCTGGTAATCGAGCTTTGTCTATAGGTGTGCGACATGACTATTTTTTTCAATAGTTTTTTTACATCCCATCCGTTTTCAACGAAGTCTACCGCGAGCCAATCGAGTAATTTTGGGTGCGTAGGAAGCGAGCCCTGAACCCCAAAGTCATGGGGAGTGGTCACCAATCCTTTTCCGAAAAGCATTTGCCAATACCGGTTGACAGCAACCCTGGCAGTTAAGGGATTGTCTTCGGAAAATAACCATTGCGCCAATCCTAATCTGTTTTTGGGAAAGTCTTCGGGAAAATCGGGTAGCACTTCGGGTGTACCGGCCTCCACTTCATACATGGGTTGGTCATATTCTCCGCGGGAGTAGGCATAGGCTTTTCTGCGTTCAGGCATATCTTCCATGACCATTACTTCCAGAACTGGCTTCATCTGTTCTATCCACTGATTACGGAGTTCCTTCAGCTCTTTTTCGAGACCTTGTACGTTTGGGTCAAGAGTAACCCAATAGTCACTGGAAGCATCGGGTTGGATACCTGTTTCTTCTGAATTTTTGGCAAAGTTTTGAATTTCTTCTGGGGATAGGGTTCTTGCATACAGCCAGATATCATCCAAAGCCCCTTTAAAAATTCCATATTCGCCCGTAAATGCGCGGTAACTTTTGGCGACTTTTACCGGTCTTCTTTCAATGCCATGAATAGCGGACTGAAGGGTTTTTATGGATTTGGTCAGTCGGTCGTAGGCAATTTCACTGTTGGCTTTTTTTCCATCTAGATAAATCTTCAAACCGGATGCTTTTCCTGAGCCGTCATAAGTGAAGGCAGCGTGCCTCCATTCATTTTTTCTTATGGAATCCTTAGAACGTAAATGAACGTAATTGTGCGGTAGCGAATGAATCAAGCGAACATTTATACGATTGAGGCTATCTAAATAAAAATCCCAACCGCTCCAGAAATTATTTTTCTGTCCTGAAGTACCCAATAACTGTTGTGTTTTGTCTTTTTCCCGTTTGGTAGTGTTCACCCAAAGGGCTGCGGAGAATTTATCCGTCCACTCGAAATTGGGAACTTCATCAAGGTTAAGTTCATCGTACTCGCCAGTGAAAACAAAAGCCTTTCCCTTTTTACCATCGATTAATTCAGGGGCTTTGGCAGCCGTTGCAGTTTTATTTCCATCGGCAATTACACCCTTTCCAGTTTTGTTCAGGCGGTCTAATGGATAATGACCTATCAAGCTATTTTGCTTTGCGGAACTGGGGAGTTGTTTGATGTATTTATCTAAATCACTTAGCTCTTTTTTAGTAAGTTCTAGTTCCTTTACCTTTTGTTCGATAGATTTTTCCAGCTGTGTCAATTCTTTTGATTCCTCTTCATTGGGAAGCGCTAAAATTGGTCCGTAGTTTCCGTCATCCCCGGTCATCCCCAATTCCTTCACGTTATTGAAGAAGGCGGCCATTTGAAAATAGTCTTTTTGGGAGATAGGATCGAACTTATGATCATGACAACGGGCACAGGCAACCGTAAGACCCATCAGTGCGGTACCTACCGTTTCAGAGCGGTCCCAAACGTAATTGAGTCTAAATTCTTCTTCTATTGCTCCACCTTCAGCTGTCATTGGGTGATTTCTATTGAATGCGGTGGCCAATTTTTGCTCCGTGGTTGGATTGGGCATTAAATCTCCGGCCAGCTGCCAAGTTACAAATTGGTCGTACGGCATGTTTTTTATAAAAGCATTTATAACCCAGTCTCTCCAAGGCCACATAGAGCGCCAACCATCTGCATGCAAACCATGGGAATCAGCGTATCTTGAAACATCCATCCAGTCTAATGCGAGTTTTTCGGCATTGGAGTCTCTGCTGAGCAACTCATCCACTACTTTTTCGAAGGCGTTAGAACTTGAATCGTTCAAGAATGCATCAAGTTCCTCTATGGTAGGGGGCAGCCCCGTTAAATCCATGGTTACCCGTCTAAGTAATCGTTCTTTATTGGTTTCTGGTGAGGGGGCAAACCCTTTTTGAAGTAATTGGTCCTGGACAAAATAATCAATCTCGTTTTTAGCTAAATCAACATTGTTCAATTTCGGTGGAGTAGGTTTTTCGGGTTTAGCAAAGGCCCAATGAGGTTTCCATTCGGCCCCTTGTTCTATCCATTTGACAATCATGGCCTTTTCCCTTGCCGAAAGGGAGAGATTGGACTCGGGTGGGGGCATCAACGTTTCGGGGTCGTCACTTAGAATTCTAACAACAGTTTCGCTTTGGGCTGGTCTTCCGGCTACAAACGCGTGATTGCCGCTGCTTAAGGATTCAAAAGCATTTTCTTCTAGGTCTAGTCTTAAATCGGCATGTCTTGTACCAGGATCTGGTCCATGGCAAGAATAACACCGATCGGAGAGAATAGGTTTTATATGAAAATTGAAATCTATATCCTGTGGTAAATCGTTGTAAGCAACTTCAACATCTTCGGGCATTTTTAAGGTACAGGAAGTTAGTGCCAACAACGAGCAGATAAGTATGGTAAAACGTTTGAGCATGGTTTGGTGTAATGGATTTCTAAAAATACCTTTTTTTGCTCAAATTTTTCGAGTCTACAACAGATAAGACCATTTGTTATAGAATTAAAGATATGGATACATCTTGGACAAAGGGTTTCAATGAAAGAGGTCCCCTTTATTTTTCATTTTTAGAATCGGAAATTAATTTTACCTTTGCCCAGCTTTTTGGGTTATTAGCTCAGTTGGTTTAGAGCGCTGCCTTGACAGGGCAAAGGTCACTGGTTCGAATCCAGTATAACCCACATTTTTATTTCCTTCAACTATAATAGGTCCAAAATTCTTTCAAGGGCCATTCCGCGAGATCCTTTAATGAGTATTAGGCAATTCTCAGCTAGTTTTAATGTAGGCCAGTTTTCTGAAAGTGAATCGAAAGTTCTAAATTGATGAATATTGGTATTTGTGGTCGCAAAGTTTTCGCCTACCAGAAACGACTGTTGAAAATTCATTTCTTTGACCAAATCCGCAATTTCTTGGTGTTCTTTTTTAGCTGATTCACCTAACTCGAACATATCACCTAAAAAAACAATTTTGGTGTCCCCTGCCATTTGTTGAAAGTTTTCCAAAGCGGCTTTCATACTAGTGGGGTTCGCATTGTAGGCATCAAGTATAATTTGGCGGTCACCTTTTTCTAGAATTTGTGAGCGGTTGTTATTTGGGATATATTCCTCCAGCGCTTCTTTGATTTTCTCCGGGAGAACATTGAAATATTTCCCAATAAGGGCGGCGGCCGCACAATTAGTAAAATTGTAACTACCTATTAAATTGGTTTGAATTTTAAGATTTTCAAGTTGCAGTCGAACAAAGGGCGAGGCACCTAAGAAATCGATAATGTAGTAATCTTTATTTTGGGTGCTAAACCCATATTTTTTGATGTAAGACTCGAGCTTATTAAGTTGGATGGGGTCATCAGCATTTAAAAAAACCGATTTCTTGTTTTCTGTTAAATATTGGTATAGTTCGCTCTTTCCCTTAATAATACCCTCTACACCGCCAAAACCCTCTAAGTGCGCCTTGCCAAAATTGGTGATATAACCAAAATCTGGTTGGGCTATGGAACAGAGAAATTCAATTTCTTTTTGATGATTGGCTCCCATTTCTATTATGGCCATTTCAGTATCTTCCTTAATGGATAATAGCGTTAATGGAACACCAATGTGGTTGTTAAGATTGCCTTTAGTGGCAATAGTCTTGTATTTTTTAGAAATGACGGAATGTATCAATTCCTTGGTGGTGGTTTTTCCATTGCTTCCCGTGAGACCAATAATTTGCGCCTTGGATTGTTTTCTATGGTATTGGGCAAGCTCCTGTAATGTTTTTAAAACATCGGCCACAAGTATGTATTGGTTGGATATGGCAAATTCCTGTTCATCGACAATAGCCAGACAGGCACCTTTTTCCAATGCTTGTGATGCATATTTGTTGCCATTGAAATTGATTCCTTTAAGGGCGAAAAAAATACATCCCTTGGTAATTTTTCTCGTGTCTGTGCAAACTATAGGGTTTGCTAAAAATTGTTCGTGAATTTGCTGTATTTCCATGGAAGTAAATGTATAAAAAAAGTCCCGGAGCAAATTGTTCCGGGACTTTCATTTTTCTTGTATATCAGGCTTATCTCACCTTTTTTCCTCTAGGAGTTTTGTTCTTGGTTTTTGATTTGGAACCAACTCTTGACATGGCACATCTAAATCCGATATAATCCGTTGCCATATATTGTGGCAAATATCTTCTTTGCGCAGGGTCTAGCCAATAAGCTCTATCTCTCCAGGATCCACCTTTATAAACCCTTACCTCGTCATTGATCAAGGTAGTTCTGTTGTTGGATTTGTCGTACTGGCGAATTAAGTTACCTTCTTCATCCCTTTCCACTTTATGTGTGGGGGAGTTGTACATTTTAGTTTGATCTTCCTCTTCTTCGTCACTAAATCTGTCAAAGAACCTTGAAGAGCCCGGGTCACCATCTCTGTACCCTCTGTTGTCACTTGTTGAGAAGTTGGTTCTCAAATAAGTTTCTTCTTCTCCTACAGGCACCATTGCAATCTCACCAGGAAGGTTTACCGCAACTACTTTTCCGTTAGGTAATGTGTCATATACAATAGAATCTCTAAGTACATTTACTTTTCCATCCTCTCCAATAGCGGTCTTCATATAAATGTTTCCTCTATAGTAGTTGAAATCGCTTATTTCGTCATCAACAATAGGTCTATATACATCTGCAACCCATTCTGCAACGTTACCGGCCATGTCATAAAGACCAAGGTCGTTTGGTTTGTATGACATTACTTCTGCAGTGATATCGGCACCGTCATCAGACCACCCGGCAATACCGCCGTAATCTCCTTTTCCTTGCTTAAAGTTGGCCAATTGGTCACCACGTCCTACACGTTGTCCATTTCTGGTGTAATCACCATCCCACGGGTATTTTTTTCTACCTCTGTAGTTATTGTATTCCCTGTTGCCTTGGTTGGCCTGTGCAGCATATTCCCATTCTGTTTCAGTTGGTAAACGGTATTCTGGCATAATCACACCGCTACTTCTTTTCGCAAAACTGCTAACACTATCCTTTTTCATTTTACCTTGTAAGGAATCTATCTGCCCATTATAAACGGATTCTGGTCTATTTAGGTAAGCTTCTGTGCTAAATGTTCCGGCAACTTCACCGGTAGCGGCTTTATATTTGGCATCTTTTGCCAAATAACCCTCACGCTCCAAATAAATTTCGTTCACACGGTCTGTTCTCCACTCGGCAAATTGTGTTGCCTGGATCCAGTTGACACCTACAACAGGATATTCTGCATAAGCAGGATGTCTTAAATAGTTGTTGGTCATGGTTTCATTAAATCCTAAACGATTACGCCAAACTAAGGTATCAGGCAAGGCACCTTTGTAAATATTGGCATATTGAGGATTTTCAGGAGGGTAGACGCTTTTAAGGTAGTCCAAGTATTCCAAATACATTACGTTGGTGACTTCCGTCTCGTCCATGTAAAAGGATTGAACATGCTGTGCGGTTGGGGTATTGTTCCAATCGTGCATAACATCATCCTGTACTTTACCTTTTGTAAAAGTTCCGCCTTCAATAAATACAAGACCTGGAGCTGTTTCTTGCTCCTTAAAATCCGTATTGTATTGGAAACCACCTTCGTTGGCGTTTATTTTCCATCCTGTGGCTCTCGACACGTTTTTGGAAGATCCGGAATTTTTACAGCTGGTGACCGTAAAACCTCCTGCAACCACTGCACAAGAAAGTACAACTTTGATAAACTGTTTCTTCATAATTAGGACTTGAGTTCAAATGGTTCGCTTACGTAATGATATCAGGCGAAATTTGTATTTTGATTAATTATTAGTCTTAACTTTCGGCATATAAAACGGGGTTTTAACCATAATATTTTATAGCCAAATAAAATATTTTCAAACTGTTTGGAAGCTTATTCGCATTGTTAGTCAGGCTTCTCTAAAAAGCATAACGGAGCATTTTAAGATATAGTATAGGTGTAATCATTTCTTTATCTCTTACATACTTTACTTTGTTGCGAAAATTGATTTTTATTAATGTGAGGGGTGCAAAGTTAGTGGTTCATCTAATTTATTTGCGTCTTACCTATAATTTAAAATATTTTATGGGTGTCATATAAGATATGTCTTATTTGCCCGTTTACATGTACGACATCTATACTTTTGCGTTTAATGGCAATATTTGGATGTTGACTTACTCTAAAAATGACCGACTTTAATTTAGCCTAAGAAAAATGAAAAGATTTTCAGTACTTATTTTGCTGTTTTTAGCTTGCAAATTATCCGCACAGGAGGCAAGTGATCGTGTAATCACAACGGCGGTACCTTTTTTGAATATTGCTGCTGATGCCAGGGCTGCTGGAATGGGGGATATGGGAGTGGCTACTTCTTCAGATGCTTTTGCCCAGCAATGGAATCCCGCAAAGTTCGCTTTCGCCGAAAGAAAAATGGGAATAGGACTTGGATATACGCCATACTTAAGCAACACAGTTTCGGGTATTGGCTTATTGAACGCAAGCTATTTTAATAAGATAAACGAACAAAGTGCGTTTGCCGTTGGTTTGCGTTATTTTACCTTGGGTGATATCGAATTAAGACAAACTTTTGATGATCAGGGAAGTATTGTTAAGCCAAATGAATTGGCTTTGGACGGTTCTTATTCCCTAAAGTTAAGTCCTACGTTTTCCATGGCTGTAGGGGGGCGTTACATTCGCTCTAACCTGAAATTTCAAGCAGATGCCAACATAGATTCAAAACCTGGTAGCACGTTTGCGGTTGATGTGGCAGGGTTTTATCGCTCAAGGGAAATTGCTTACAACAGTTTTGACGGTCGTTGGAGAGGTGGATTCAATATTTCAAATTTAGGGGGTAAAATTTCATATGACGAAAATGGTCAGAAGAACTTCATCCCAGCTAATATGAGGTTAGGTCTTGGGTTTGACTTTATTCTTGATCAAGATAATACCATTGGGTTAACAACTGAATTTAATAAATTGTTGGTGCCTACACCTCAAGATTTTGACGGTGACGGGGATTTGGATGCTGCCGATAATGATGAATACCAGGATATTGGATTTTTAAACGGTGTGTTTAAATCATTTGGCGATGCTCCGGACGGCTTTAGTGAGGAGTTAAAAGAGATGACTTGGGCTTTGGGAGCTGAGTACACGTATCAAGATGCGTTTATGTTCCGTACCGGGTACTTTAATGAAAGCGATGTCAAAGGATTTAGAAAATATTTTACCTTGGGTGCCGGATTTAGATTTAAGTCTGCCCAGATTGATTTGTCCTATCTTTTCTCTACTTCCCAAATTACCAACCCAGTGGAAAATACATTAAGGTTTTCCCTGACATTTAATTTAGGTGAAGAATTTTATAATGATTAAAAAGACGATACTTTTTTCAATGTTATAATGAAAGCCTGCATCTTGCAGGTTTTCGTAGTTTTAGAAGATATTTAAACTATTATGCGTAAACATAAGATAGCTTTTGAACTGGAAGTGTATGATTCTCAGCAAGAATTGAATGAGGAGGATGCATCCTTGATGAAACAAGCCCTTTTTGCAAGGAACAATGCGTATGCTCCATATTCAAATTTTTTTGTAGGGGCAGCCGTTCTATTGGAAAATGGGGAAGTAGTATGTGGAAATAATCAAGAAAATGCCTCATATCCGTCTGGTTTGTGCGCTGAAAGAGTGGCCATATTCCATGCTGGTGCAAATTTTCCCAATGTAAAGATCAAGGCTGTTGCAATTACTGCTGCCTCAAAAAATATAAAAGTAGAAAGTCCTGTAGCTCCCTGTGGCAATTGTAGGCAATCTCTAAAAGAGTATGAGGTAAAACAAGAGGCTCCCATAAGCTTGTTGTTAATGGGTGAGAGCGGGGAGGTCTATAAATGCAGTTCCGTAGCGGATATACTTCCCCTGGGTTTTGATAGTTCCTATTTGGGATAAACCCGTTTAACTGCTTTTTTTGAAAGTGTTTTCTGAGTTTTTAGCCTGAACTTTTTTCCAAGTATTTGAATCATTGTAAATTCTAGGTAACCTTTTATCGCAATTTTTTTCATCTAATAATTTAATATGTATTTTTGCTTTTCTTGTGCGTTCCGGGAAGCTTAGGAACTTCAAGATGTATCGGAATCCAATTTAAAAAGCATCAATGAAAAAAATTACCAAGGAAGTATATCTAAAGTGGTACGAGGATATGTTGTTTTGGCGTAAGTTTGAGGACAAACTGGCGCAAGTTTACATTCAGCAAAAAGTGAGAGGGTTTTTGCATTTGTACAATGGACAAGAGGCCGTGTTGGCCGGTTCGTTGCATGCAATGGACCTCACTAAGGATCGTATGATCACTGCTTACCGTAACCACGTTCAGCCAATAGGTATGGGTGTGGACCCAAAAGCCGTTATGGCGGAGTTATATGGTAAAGTTACTGGTACATCAAAAGGTATGGGCGGTTCCATGCATATATTCTCAAAGGAACATCGTTTTCACGGTGGCCATGGTATTGTAGGTGGTCAAATTCCTTTGGGCGCGGGAATGGCTTTTGGAGATAAATATTTTAAGAGGGATAATGTGACCCTTTGTTATATGGGCGATGGTGCCGTAAGACAAGGTTCATTTCACGAAGCTATGAACCTGGCAATGCTTTGGCAGTTACCTGTAGTATTTATTTGTGAGAACAACGGATATGCCATGGGTACCTCGGTCGCCAGAACCTCTCATTCAACAGAAATTTGGAAATTGGGTCTTGGTTATGAAATGCCCTGTGGCCCGGTTGATGGAATGAATCCGGTAACAGTTGCCCAAGAAGTGAGTAAGGCAATTGACCGTGCACGTACAGGTGGCGGACCTACTTTCTTGGAAATGAAAACGTACCGTTACAGAGGTCACTCAATGTCTGATGCCCAGCACTACCGTACCAAGGAAGAAGTGCAGGAATATCAAAAGATCGACCCAATTACCCAAGTATTGGATATAATCAAGGAGAATAAATACGCAACGGACGAGGAAATCAAGAAGATTGATAACGATGTTAAAAAACGCGTAGCGGAGTGTGAGAAATTTGCCGAAGAGTCAGATTTTCCACCAGTACAGCAGTTGTATGATATGGTCTACGAAGAGGAAGATACTCCATTTGTTCAACATAAATAATAAGTAGTTAAATGGCAGAAATTATAAGCATGCCCCGATTGAGCGATACCATGGAAGAAGGTACCGTGGCCAAGTGGTTAAAAAGCGTTGGCGATAAAGTTGAAGAGGGCGATATACTGGCTGAAATTGAAACGGACAAGGCCACTATGGAATTTGAGTCCTTTTATGAAGGTACATTGCTACATATTGGTATTGAAGAAGGAGATGGAGCACCGGTAGATTCGCTTTTGGCAATTATAGGTGATGAGGGTGAGGATATTTCCGGTTTGCTGAATGGCGAAGGTGGAAGTACTTCTGAGGAAGCAGAAGTTGAAAACGCTTCAGAGGAATCTTCGGCAGATGAGGACGAAACTCAAGAAGAAGGTGGTTCTGAAATTCCTGAAGGGGTCGAAATTATAAAAATGCCCCGTTTAAGCGATACTATGGAAGAAGGTACTGTGGCTTCCTGGTTGAAAAAAGTGGGTGATACTGTTGAAGAAGGGGATATCTTGGCGGAGATTGAGACCGACAAGGCTACTATGGAATTTGAATCATTTTATTCCGGTACCTTATTGCATATAGGAATCCAAGAAGGAGAGTCCTCTCCAGTGGATGCTGTGTTGGCCGTTATTGGCCCTGAGGGTACTGATGTGGATGCGGTGCTTAACAGTAAGCCTTCCTCGGGTAAGAAAAAAACCAAAGCAGATACTCCTAAAAAAGAAGAAGATTCAAAGTCTTCCAAAGAAGAAGGTTCCAAACCTGTAGGAGATGGTAAAAGAATTTTCGCTTCTCCGTTGGCCAAGAAAATCGCTGCTGATAAAGGTATAGATTTGGCAAGCGTTTCCGGTTCTGGTGACAATGGTAGAATCATTAAAAAGGATATAGAAAATTATAAGCCCGAGGCTAAGGCCGAGCCAAAAGCTGCTAGCGATTCTGGGGCAGCTACCAGTAAATCCGTAGCTCCTGTGAACTTACCAGTGGGTGAGGAGAGCATAGAAGAGGTGAAAAATTCTCAAATGCGTAAGGTTATCGCTAAACGCCTTTCGGAATCCAAATTCAGTGCCCCCCATTATTATCTTACTATAGAAGTAAGTATGGACAATGCCATGGCTTCCAGAAAGCAAATAAACGAGTTGCCAGAAACTAAAGTGTCCTTTAATGATATGGTAGTAAAGGCTTGTGCCATGGCACTTAAAAAGCATCCTCAAGTAAACACTACTTGGAACGGTGATACTACTAAATATAACCATCATGTTCATGTTGGTGTGGCGGTTGCCGTAGAAGATGGATTGGTGGTTCCGGTATTGAAGTTTACCGATCAAATGTCCCTTTCCCAAATTGGTGCTTCCGTAAAAGATTTAGCAGGTAGGGCAAGAACTAAAAAGCTTACCCCTGCAGAAATGGAAGGCAGTACTTTTACAGTATCTAATTTAGGTATGTTCGGTATTTCGGAATTTACTTCTATTATCAATCAACCTAATTCCGCCATTCTTTCGGTTGGTGCAATCGTACAAAAACCAGTTGTGAAAGACGGGCAGATTGTAGTAGGTAATACTATGAAAGTAACTTTGGCATGCGACCATAGAACGGTTGATGGTGCCACAGGTGCGCAATTTTTGGCAACATTGCGTTCGTATCTAGAGAATCCGGTAACAATGCTGGCTTAGACGAACTATAAATTTTTTAAAATTGGGCATCTCGTTTTTTTCGAGATGCCTTTTTTAATTTCTAAATTGTAGCAAAATCTTTACTATGAAAAATGGAATTCTTTTGATGGCAGGTCTTTTGGCCATAGCATGTGGTTCTACCAAAGTGGAGGAATCCGTCACTTTGCAAAGCGGGGATGCCGTAAAATTTAATCGTGCCCTCATGGACGTGCCTAAAAAGGCCAGTGATTTGGAGGGAATTGCCAAAGCTTCAATTTCCCAAGTTAATTTTACAAGTGCTACGGAGGTTTCTTCCATTATGAATTTTTTGGCTTCAGATGAACTTGAAGGAAGAGATTCGGGAACCGAAGGAATTACCAAAGCGGCAGAATACATTGAGACCAATTTTAAAAATAATGGGGTAAAGCCCTTTTTTACAAGCTATAGAGATACCTTATCCAATTTTGAAAAGCCGGCATTTAATGTTGTTGGTTGGGTAGAGGGAAATGACCAGCAGCTTAAAAACGAATACATTATTATAGGGGCACATTATGATCACATAGGTTTGATTGAGCCGGAAAATGGAGATAAAATTGCCAATGGGGCCAATGATAATGCCTCAGGTACCACCACGGTAATGGAATTGGCCCGTTACTTTGGAAAGAACAGAACCAATAAAAGGAGTTTGCTATTTGTCCTGTTTAGTGCGGAGGAGAAAGGACTTCTTGGGTCTAAACATTTGGCTCAGAAACTAAAGGATAGTTCATTAAACTTATATGTTCTTTTGAATTATGAAATGGTAGGCGTTCCCTTGGTGGGTAAAGAATATCTCACCTATCTTACCGGCTACGAACAATCTAACCTTGCGGATGTAGTCAATAGTTATTCCGTTGCCACCTATACCGGATTTCTACCAAAAGCCAAGGAATTCGGACTTTTTAAGAGATCAGATAATTATCCTTTTCATGAAGTATTTGGGGTGCCTTCCCAAACATTTTGCACTTTTGATTTCACTAATTACAATTATTATCACAAAGTAGGTGATGAAGTATCCGAAATGGATTTTGATCATATGGCAAAATTGATTAACCAGAGCATACCCGTTATTGAAGGGGTTGCCAATTCTCCACAGAAAGAAATAAAGTACTACTAATGGCGAATGTAATTATAACCGGCACAAGCAGGGGAATAGGATTTGAGTTGGTAAAGCTATTTGCTGCAGAAGGACATCAGGTATTGGCTTTGTCAAGAAACGATCGGCCGGTAACTGAATTGAAACTTGCAAATGTTACCTCTTTTTCTTTTGATTTGGCAAAAACCTCAGATTTAGATAAGCTTGCAACGTTTATAAGTGATGAATGGGAACAGGTAGATATTCTTATTAACAATGCCGGTAGTTTGCTTAATAAACCTTTCTTACAAACCTCCTCTGAAGAATTTGAACAAGTGTATAGGGTAAATGTCTTTGGGGTTGCCTCCGTGACCCAGGCGGTTCTTTCAAAAATGCCAAAAAATGGGCATGTGGTGACCATTAGTTCTATGGGCGGAGTGCAAGGGAGTATGAAATTTCCTGGGCTTTCTGCCTATAGTTCCAGTAAAGGTGCCGTTATTACCTTAACTGAGTTATGGGCAGAGGAGTTTAAGGAATCCGGTCCTTCATTCAATGTTTTGGCACTGGGAGCGGTACAAACAGAAATGTTGGAAGAGGCTTTTCCGGGCTACAAAGCTCCTGTTACCGCTGTACAAATGGCTTCATATATCAAAACTTTTGCCCTCACCGGAAATGAACTTTACAACGGCAAAATGCTTCAAGTAAGTAATAGCACACCTTAAATTACGGTAAATAAACGGTCCAATATAGTCAAGGTTTGTTCCGTGGCTCTATCCGGGGTAAGCGAGGTATCCGAAATTCCGGAAACTACCTTGGTGATATTATGGTCGATCATTCCGGGTTGCGACCAAGAGCTTCTTGGAGCTGCAGTAAGGTAGGCAGAAAAGTTATGGTGGCCAGAGCCTGGCCTTTCTCCAATAATGTGTACAATGGCCTTATTAATAGAAGATTTTTGGTCTTCTCCATACAATATTTCGCCACAGGCATAACCTGCGCGTACGCGACCATGTTTTATGATAATATTCTCTTTGTTTACCGAATAGTCCTTGTTTGTAAGTTGTTTTTTCAGCTTGGACAGGTAGGGCAATAAATGACCATCATCCATTAAGGCCAAAGGATTGAGTCCGTCTGAAATTATAAATTGAATATCCGGAACATTATTTTTCCATTTTGCTTTTAAATCTGTTAAAACAGATATGGCTTCGGAAGTAAGTTTCTCCCCGGATTCTGGATGGTACACATAATCCTGTCTATCCTTGGAACTAGTGATAATGGGTATGGCTGCAGGAATCGTTTTAATAAAAGTGTCTGTCATATTGCTCCATAAACTTTTCTTGGCGTCTTCATAAAGCCACCTAACTTGCTTTTCCAGTTCTGGTTCTAGGTTCCAAATATGTTCTCCAAAACCTTCAGAAATGGGTACACCACGTTGTCTAATTCTTTCAATACTATTTTCCCCTTCCTTTTTTATTTCATAATAATCTCTTTGGTCTCCTTTTGCTTGGCAATATTTAAAATAAACCCATGTAGGATTTCCAAAGTTAGCTGTTGGTTGACCTTTGTGATCAATAATTTCTATGTCTTTAAAAAACTGCCACATGGCGTCATTAATCTTATAACCAAATTTTGCCCTTACCCTAACATGGTCACTAAAAGAGGTGGTCAAATAGCTGAGCATGGGGTCGTTTTTGGTAGGCAAGGCCATTAAGTAAGCCGGGTTTGCTGGCATTATTTGGTCTATACACCAGTCTAGGTCATCTAGACTGACATCCATGTGCAAGGTGGAACAAACATCAAGCCCAATAGTTAGACCATGTAGTTTTCCCATGACAATATCTTCCAAACAACATCTCACCAGTTGTTCCTTACTTTTAAAAACCTCTGGGCCAATAAATCCGGCAACATCGTTTACGTGCACCCAAGGTTTCTGAGTGTCCACGTTTTGTTCCTTGAACTGTAAATCAAGGGCTCGCAAAAATCCGTATTTTCTTGACTCATGCAACACCATGTCAAAACCGGCCCCATGACCGTTAGTAAAATCGGCGCCTTGCCCGGTTTCCGCATATAGCCCATAAAGCCCGGTACGATTTTTAACGTGATTATGCATTTTTTCAATGCTGAGGTCAAAGGTGCGGTTGGCATTAACGGTTCCTGCTAAACTTTGAAACCAAATTCCGGTAGTTCCGGGTTGTATTTTTTCAACCTCCGCCTGAACATCAATGTGTGAAAGAACACAATTAGACATGGTTTTTTCCAGGCCAAATACCTTTAATACGTCAAATAAGGTTTGTTCAATTTTGGCTACCGATTCAACCTCACTACTAACGGGATTAGTTCCTAAAACCAAATCGCCCACGGCATATGACCAAGCATTAAATACCTGCCAAATTATATCTTCGGGGTTATCTGTAGGGGAGTTGGGTTGTACCCTGGCGCTCAAATATCCCTTACTTCCAATTTTGCTGTTCTCTAGCGGATTAAATACTTTTTGCCCAACACCAATAAGTTCTTCATTGGTCATGAGCTTTACGAGACATCCGATACAATCACTCGTAAGTTCGGGCATGATTGCTTTTATTTCCCCTTCATCCTTAATTAAAGTAAATTCTTTGAGTTCGGTTAGCGTCCAATTGCCTATAGATGTTGATTCTTTAGTGGTTTCTTTGATTAATCGATATAAATCATCCGTATAAACACTTTGATGGTCCAGTTCAGAAATGGAAGTGTTACCAAGTAGTTGTCTCGCTCGTTCTCTAGATATTATATCTTTAGCTGCAACTCCCAAACTAGCGTCCCCTTCCTTGAATTCATTGGCAGCCCCAATTATTTTTTGGTATGCGGTAAGGTTAAAGCTTCCGTGTTTTCTCTTTATGTATTCAAAAATAGTTTCCTTGGGTTTGATAGTATCGATAGTAACACCGGACGTAGGTAATGGTGAAAAGTTCTTTGGGGAATCTTGAGTTTGTGGCCAAAGGAAGGTTCCTGCTCCCAATAGCCCCATCTTGTTTAAAAAATCTTTACGGCTTATATGATCCATAGGAATATAGATTTATGGGGTTGTGATAAGCTGAGTCTCCACAAGTTAAAGATTTTTATTGAAGCCTTGCATTGATATAACCATTATTTAAAGTTCTTCCGTTATTTTTGTGAGCAGTGCATCACGTTTTAAATAAATATTTGCCCGAAAGGGCCGTGCCTTCCTGTTTTGAGCTGATTCAGAAAACCGGAGTGCATTTAAAGATTGTGAACGAACGGGTTACCAGACACGGTGATTACCGAAGAATGTCTAATGGAAAGCATCAGATTACCGTCAATGCTACCTTAAACAAATATCGGTTTTTGATTACCCTCGTTCATGAGATTGCTCATCTAGTGGCATTTGAGAAATATGGGAGAGGAATAAAGCCCCATGGTATGGAATGGAAACGAACTTTTCAATATTTAATGCTTCCTTTCATACGGCCAGAAGTATTTCCTACGCAACTTTTGCCATTGTTGGCCAATCATTTTAAAAATCCAAAGGCAAGTAGTAGTACAGATGCAAAACTGTCTATTGCGTTGAAACAGTTTGATACACAACAATCAGATAAATCCTACGTTTTTGAACTGCCTACCGGAAGTATTTTTAGACTATACAACGGTAAACTATATAAAAAAGGGAACAGAAGGGTCAAGAGATACGAATGTGTGGAGATTTCTACAGGAAGAATGTATCTTTTTCAGCCCAATGCTGAAGTAGAGTTAGTAGATTCGTAAAGGAATCTTTGAAATAAATTGTTGAATGTAACATAAAGTTATATTTGAACGTACTATTAATAAATATGAACCTAGGGGCAATTAAAAGGTATCACTCAACAAACATGCCCTAAATCCAAACAACTATGAATAAGAATTATTATGCAGTCCTAATGGCCGGTGGTGTGGGATCTAGATTTTGGCCTATTAGTACCTCCTCTTATCCCAAACAATTTCATGATATGCTTGGTACGGGAGATACGCTTATTCAAAAAACTTTTAAGCGCCTAAATAGATTCGTACCAACGGAGAACATTCTTATACTCACCAATGAGCGTTACAATGATTTAGTGTTGGAGCAATTACCAATGGTAGAGCAATCTCAAGTAGTATTGGAGCCAGCCATGCGTAATACGGCACCCTGTATCCTGTATGCCGCGCTTAAAATACAGAAAATGAACCCGGATGGGGTTATGATCGTAGCTCCTAGTGACCATTGGATAGAAGACGAAGAAGCCTTCGCTAAAGATGTAACCACCTGCTTTGAAAAATGTGAAAAGGAAGAAGTGCTCTGCACCTTGGGTATAAAACCATCTTTTCCCAATACGGGTTTTGGATATATCGAGTTTGATAAAAATAGTGGAGAGGGTCTTAAAAAGGTGCATCAATTTAGGGAAAAACCAGATTATGAAACCGCAAAGGAATTTCTCGCACAGGGTAATTTTTTATGGAATGCAGGTATATTTATGTGGAGTGTAGAGACAATTGTCAATGCCTTTGAAAAGTACCAGCCACAACAGTTTGAGTTGTTCGATTCTGGAATGAGTTGTTATAATACTCCTGAGGAAAGGGAATATATAAAGGAGAATTATCCAAAGGCAGAAAATATTTCCATTGATTATGCCATTTTAGAGAATTCTAAGTCCATTTATGTACTACCTGCTACTTTTGATTGGAATGATTTAGGAACTTGGGGCTCTCTATACGATAAATTGGATAAAGATACCTCCAATAATGCGGTGGTAAATAGCCAAGTGTTGGCGCAGGATGCGTCTGGCAATATGATTCGATCTCCCAAGGATAAGGTGGTGGTCGTAGATGGATTAAAGGATTATATTATAGTGGATAAAGAGGAAGTTTTACTAATTTATCCAAAGGAAAAGGAACAGGATATTAAAAAAGTACTGGCCAAGGTGAAGGATACTTTTGGCGATTCTTACGCATAATATGAGCGAAAAATTAAATCAGGATAATATTACCCCTACAGAGGAGCCAAAAGAAAGTGCAGAGGCTATAAAGAAAGACGCCAAGGGTCTTTGGGAGAATTTGCGTAAATTTTTTAGGGAGTTATTGGACATTAGGACCAATACGGACCAAGATGCGACCAAACAGGCGATTATTGCAGATATACCCTTTAAGGGTCATACTTCATGGATTCTTATCTGCTCTATCTTCATTGCATCTATTGGATTAAATGCCAATTCTACTGCAGTGGTTATAGGGGCCATGTTAATTTCTCCTCTTATGGGCCCTATCTTGGGATTGGGAATGTCTTTGGCGATCAATGATATAGATACACTAAGGAGGTCTCTTAAGAATTTTGGGGTAATGGTAGGGTTAAGTGTGCTTACCGCTTATCTGTTCTTTGAGTTTTTTCCGCTACAAGATGAATCTTCTGAGCTTTTAGCGCGTACTGCTCCTGATATTCGGGATGTTCTTATCGCTTTTTTTGGTGGTCTGGCCTTGGTGATTGCACGGGCGAAAAAGGGCACCATTGCCAGTGTTATTTTTGGTGTGGCCATTGCAACGGCGTTGATGCCGCCCCTTTGCACGGTTGGTTTTGGACTGGCTATTGGAAATTTGGGTTATGCGTTTGGTGCTATGTACCTTTTCATAATCAATACCATATTTATTGCTTTAGCAACTTTCTTGACCATTAAGTTGTTGAAATTCCCCATGGTGAGGTACGCCAATTCTGCCAGACGTAGGAGTATAGCTAGAATTGCTTCCGCGGTAGCTGTTTTGGTCATGGTGCCAGCAGGATATACTTTTTACAAGGTATTTCAAGAGTCTATTTTTAAAAAGCAGGCAGCTGAGTTTGTAGATGCCACCATTGCCAAGTACCAATTCACGGGTGGAGGCAGGTTTTTGAACAATTTTACCACTATAGAATACAATGAAGGTGAAAATCCACTTATTGAGGTGGTCTGTATGGGGAATGAAAATATTCCGCCTAACATTATCGCTTCCTGGAATACAATGCTAAAGGAAGATGATGATTTTCCCCGTCTTAGAAATACCGAATTACATGTCATCCAAGGTGGACAAAATGAACAAGTGGACCAGTTGAGATATGTTAATGAACTTTATGAATCCCAAAAAAATCAAATTTCCAATAAGGATGAAAAAATAGCTTTATTGGAGGCTGAAGTGGGGCGTTTGAGAAGAACACAATCCAAGCAAATCCCTTTTATGGATATCACAAAGGAGGCAAAGGCCAATTATGATAACTTGGTTTCACTCCAATATGGGAAAGCCATCAGAAGCGATTTTAAAAAGGTGGATACCCTTTCTATTTTCGAACCTGTTTGGAAAGAAGGTCTGTCGCCGGCAAAAAGAGCTGCCGAGAACAAAAAAATGCTTCAGTGGTTAAAAGTTAGATTAAAGGATACAACGGTACAGGTTCGTAATGCGCAATAAATTAATTGCGTTCTTCCAAATACATTTGTCTTACTTTTTTAAAAAGGTCAGAGGAGTATACAAAATTGGTAACAGCCTCATTATCCGTTCTAAAGATGTCTTTATTGGTGCCTTCCCAAGCTTTTAATCCATCTTTAAGAAAAATAATTTTCTTGCCAATTTCCATTACCGAGTTCATATCGTGCGTGTTGATGACGGTAGTGATTTCATATTCTTCGGTAATTTCCTGAATTAAATTGTCTATGACAATGGCCGTTTTAGGGTCTAGTCCTGAATTTGGTTCATCACAAAAAAGATATTTTGGGTTCATGACTATGGCCCGTGCAATGGCTACCCTTTTTTGCATTCCTCCAGAGATTTCTGAGGGATACTTATGGTGGGCGTCTACCAAGTTGACCCTCTTTAAAACAAAATCGATACGGTCTTGCATTTCGGATTTTGCTTGTTTGGTAAACATTTCAAGGGGAAACCTAACATTTCCTTCAACCGTCATACTATCAAAAAGGGCACTTCCCTGAAATACCATTCCCATTTCCTGTCTAAGGTTTCTTCTTTCGTCTGTGTTTAATTTGCTATAGGCCTTTCCATCATAGCTTATGGTACCCTCCTCAGGGCTATGAAGACCTAACAGGCATTTAAGAAAAACGGTTTTTCCCGATCCACTTTGGCCAATAATGAGATTGGTCTGTCCCTTGTGAAACGTAGTGGAAACTCCCTTTAAAATATGTGCGTCTCCAAAAGATTTGTGAATGTTGTCTACCTCGATCATTAGCCTAACAGGAGTTGGGTTAATATTCCGTTTAAAATGACAATGACAATACTCGTCCAAATAAAAGACGTAGTACTGGCCTTGCCCACATCCAGTGCGCCTCCTTTTAAATAAAACCCGTGAAATGAAGGAATGGTTGCCAAAATAAAAGCAAAGACCAATGTTTTAATGAAGGCATAGGTCACGTGAAATGGAATGAAATCCAAGGTTAGTCCCTCGGTAAAATCGGCACTGGTGCTGTGGCCTCCAAAAGTAGCCGCTACCCAGCCGCCTAAAATACCAACGAACATGGAGACCGCTATGATAAAGGGATACATTAAAAGAGCGACTATTTTAGGAAATACTAGATAGTTAAGTGCATTAACACCCATAACCTCCAGAGCATCTATTTGTTCTGTAACCCTCATAGTTCCTATACTCGAGGTAATGTAGGAACCAACTTTCCCCGCCATGATGATGGAACAAAAAGTTGGGGCAAATTCAAGAATAATAGATTGTCTAGTGGCAAAACCAACAAGATTCTTTGGGATAAGTTCACTGGTTATATTGAGGGCAGTTTGTATGGCAACCACGGCTCCAATAAAGAAGGAAATAAAAATTAAAATACCTAAGGAACCAAAAATAAGCTCGTCTATTTCCTTCAAAATCAACGACTTCATTATACGCCACTTGGTAGGTTTTTTAAAGACCTCTTTTATCATAATGGCGTAGCTGCCAATAGATGCTACGTAGTTCATGCAAAATTTGGTTTCTATTGGTAAAAATAGCAATTAGGAATTGATTTAACTTGCATTTAAACTTTAAAGGGGGAATTTATTTACTTTTGCCACAATTAAATCGAACACATGCCCAAGACATTTTCCATCCTCTTTTTACTCGCTTTTTTTAGCATTTTTACCCTTTCGACCAATGCTCAGAAAAAAGGAAAAGATGAACCTTTAAAGCTTAATGAGAAACCCAAATTGGTAGTAGGGATCATCGTTGATCAAATGAGATATGATTACCTGACCCGTTTTTGGGACCACTATGGAGACGACGGTTTTAAAAGAATGATTGAGGAGGGGTTTAACTGTAAAAACAATCATTACAATTATGCGCCAACAAGTACCGGGCCCGGTCATACCTCCGTTTATACGGGGACAACCCCTGCAACGCACGGTATTATTGGTAACAACTGGTATGATAAGGAAAGCGGCGAATCTGTTTATTGTGCTTCTGATGATACTTATAGTTCTGTTGGGACCACCACGGATGATGGTAAAATGTCTCCGCATAGAATGAATGTGACTACCATTACAGATGAGGTGCGCTTAAGTACGCAAATGCGAGGTAAGACTATTGCCATTGCATTGAAGGATAGGGGAGCCGTACTTCCTGGTGGGCATACCGCCAATGCGGCCTACTGGTTTGCGGACGGTAAATGGATTACCAGTTCCTATTATATGAATACACTTCCTAAGTGGGTTGATGATTTCAATAGCAGTAATTACCTTAATGATTATAAAAAGCCGTGGGAAACCTTAAAGAAAATTTCTAGCTACATAGAAAGCGGTAGTGACAATAATAAGTACGAAGGACTTTTTGATGGAGAGACGGCTCCAGTTTTCCCTCATGATTTGCCAAAGCTTTGGGCTGCCAACGGAGAATACAACCTGTTGAAAGCTACCCCATTTGGAAACAGTGTCACCACAGATTTTGCCTTGCAGGCTTTGGAAGCTGAAAACCTTGGAAAAGATGCCGATACGGATTTCTTGGCCGTAAGCTATTCCAGTACGGATTATGTGGGGCATATGTTTGGTGTAAATTCCAAAGAAATTCAGGATACCTATTTAAGGTTAGATGCGGATTTAGCACGTTTGTTCAAGGCTCTTGATAAAGAAGTGGGTAAAGGAGCGTATACCGTTTTTTTAAGTGCGGATCACGCAGCAATAGAGGTTCCATCATATTTAAAGGACCAAAAGATACCAGCGAATTATATAGAATGGGACAGCTTTAAAGAAAACTTTGAACAGTTTTTGGATTTTACCTTTGGTACCACGGATATCATCAAAAACTTTTCTAACTACCAATATTTTCTGGACCACGATGTAATAAAAAATTTGGATTTAAATGTTAGGGAAGTACAGGAGGTGATAGCCAAAGAATTATTGAACTATGAAGGTGTGGATAGAACTTATACCGCCTACCAAATGTGGCAGAACAATTATACCCACGGAATACCTTATATTATTCAAAACGGCTATAATCAAAAACGTTCTGGTGATGTGTTGGTAGTACTAAAACCCGGGACTATTAGTTACGGAAAAACCGGTTCTACCCACGGGTCTCCCCAAATTTACGATACCCATGTACCCCTACTGTTCTTTGGAAAGGGTGTGAAAAGAGGTAGTACCGTTGAAAGGACTGAAATTGATGATATAGCACCTACCATATCGGCGTTATTGGGCATTGCATTCCCTAATGGAGCAACTGGAAGCCCAGTTCATCAAGCATTGGAATAGGCACGATGAAAAATGGTCCCATAGGCATATTTGATTCAGGGGTAGGGGGAACATCCATTTGGAACGAAATTCAAAAGTTGTTACCCCAAGAGGATACGGTTTATTTGGCCGATAGCAAAAATGCTCCTTACGGCGAAAAATCATCCGAAGAAATACTTCAGCTAAGTATTAAAAACACTAAAGTACTACTTGATAAGGGATCAAAAATAATCGTAGTTGCTTGCAATACGGCCACTACTAACGCCATTGGTTACTTACGGGAAAATTTTGATGTTCCCTTTATTGGTATAGAGCCTGCCATTAAACCTGCAGCCTTGCAATCCAGATCCAAAACCGTTGGGGTTTTGGCAACCAAGGGAACCTTGGCCAGTAGCCTTTTCCATAGTACTTCTGAAAATCATGCGCGTGGAATAACGATATTGGAACGCGAGGGAAAGGGTTTGGTGCCATTGATAGAGCAGGGTAAGGTTAATTCTCATGAAATAAGGGAACTTTTGCGTTCCTATTTAGAACCAATGATCGAAAAGGGAATTGACTATTTGGTATTAGGTTGTACGCATTATCCATATTTAATACCTGTTTTGAAGGAATTGCTTCCGGAGACGGTACAAATTATAGATTCTGGTGAGGCTGTTGCCAGACAGACCAAATCAATTCTTGAAAAGAACCAACTTCTAAAAGATTCCCTTACAAATGGATTTCATCAACTCTACACAAACGGAAACCTTTCGGTTTTAGAAGGTTTCATAAAAGGAGCCTCAGTGAATTATAAAGCTGAAAAGAGTGATTTTTAATTCGGTTTACGTTCATACGTAAGATAGGTGAAAGCATATTTGTGCTTTTCATCTTCTGGGTGAAACTCATCGGCTATCAATCGCCAAGTGTCTTCCTTGATTTCGGGAAAAAAAGTATCGGCGTTGTTAAATGTAGCATGTACCCTAGTAAGCTCAATTTTAGCACTATAGGGTTCAGCTAGTTTATATATTTCGCCACCCCCAATGATAAAAACAAGTTCAGTTTCCTTCTCAAGTTCCAAGGCTTCTTCCAGTGAATGAACCACAACACAGCTGGTATGTTGTATTGAATAATTGGTGTCTCGGGTTATGATAATATGTTTTCTATTGGGAAGGGGTTTTGGAAAGCTCTCAAAAGTCTTTCTGCCCATGATGATAGGATTGCCCGATGTTAACTTTTTAAAGCGCTTGAAATCGTCAGGAAGATGCCAAAGCAAATCATTGTCCTTACCTAGGGAGTTATCTTCGGCCGCTGCCGCTATCATACAAATGGTTCTCACAAAAATGGATTAAATAGTTTAACCGAAAAAAATTTAGATTTAGTAAGTCTAGGGTTCCAAAGGTTTCTTATTGACTTTAGACACTGGAAAGTCGGTTTCAATTTCTTTTTGAAGCTCTGCTATACGCTTCTTTTGTTTAGCTACTAATTTTTCACGTTGCTGCCGTTCCCACTCCTTTCCCATAAATTTTTGGGTCACAAAGACATTAAATACGTGAATGGCGAATAGAAATCCCCAAAAAGTAATGGCCCAAATAAACCAATCATACGTTTCCCAATAGTTCAATATTTTGTTGATAAAAACAAGAAAAACACTTCCAATAAGAAAGATAACAAAGTGAACATAAAGCCGCTTTTTCTGTTTGATTCGGGTCTGCGCATTTTCCAGCAATTCATGCTGTTCCAATTCCACTTCGGTTTTTTTATTGCTTTTTGAAAACATGTATATGGTTATCTTTACAATAGTGCGTATTTCAAATATACGGCAATAAGTTAGTTCCAAAATAGAGAGATGAAACAAGTACGCAAAGATTTTCCGGTTTTACAAAGATTTATATATGCGAATACTGCTTCTGCAGGATTGTTAAGCGAACCCCTAATGACCTGGAGGCAGGAACATGATTTGGATTTTCTCATTGGTGGAAGCAATTTTAAGACGAGGGCAACACAAGAATTATTACCGCAAGTAAAAGAAACCGTTGCTTCTTTCTTTGGTAGTAAATTGGAGAACACGGCCTTGGTTCAAAACTTTTCTTTGGCTCTTAATATTTTATTGGAAGGTCTTGCGAAAAATGAAAAGGTTCTGTTGGTAAAGGATGATTACCCTTCTGTCAACTGGCCTTTTGAAAGTAGGGATTTTAACGTTGATTATGCGCTTTTGGATGTTAATGTAGAAGACCATATTCTAAAGAAACTGAAGTCTGGTAGCTTTAGTGTTTTGGCTTTAAGTTTAGTGCAATGGGCCAGCGGGATAAAGATAGGCCTGCCCTTTCTTAGAGAGGTAAAAATGGCATATCCAAGTTTACTGATAATAGTTGATGGAACACAGTTTTGTGGTACGGCTGATTTTAATTTTCAGGCGTCTCCAATTGACGTATTGGGGGCCAGCGCCTATAAATGGCTTATTTCCGGTTATGGCAATGGGTTTATGTTGTTTAAAGATGGCATAGAGGAAAGATTTCAATTAAAAACTTTGGGTTTTTATGCCTCCAATGCAGATTTGGGAGGAAAAAATAATATTCCATTTTCCAAACACTTTGAACCTGGTCATTTGGACACTCTAAATTTTGGAAGTCTAAAGTTTTCGTTAGAGTACTTGGAAAAAATAGGTATGAAAACTATTGAAAGCCATCTAAACAAATTGTGTTCAAAAACTATAGAAGGATTAAAGGAAATGAACCTGTTATCAGCAGAAATAAAATCTAGAAATGAGCTAAGCACCATTTTTAATATTCCAGGGAATGCGTCCTATTTAAAGAAATTGGAAAGTAAAGATTTAGTTTGTTCCCACCGTGGAAATGGTGTTAGATTAAGTTTTCATTTTTATAATACGGAGGAAGATGTTGAAGAAACGTTAAAAATTTTACAATCAACAAGTTAGTTCTTAAATTATAGGAAAATACTTAGCGTGTTTTTTAAACGTAATAATTAAATGTTATCTAATAATTGCGAAAATGACAAAAATATCTTAAGCCTTGTATGTGAGGATATTAATATGTTAGTTTTGCTCAAACTTAACAGAAGAACAATTAGCAAATAAAAAATTTTTACCATGGCAATTACTAAACAGTATTTAAAGTCTAGACCGGTTTGTAAAGTAACCTTTACAGTACCTGCAGAGGATGCAAAAAAAGTAGCGGTTGTTGGGGATTTCAACAATTGGAAAGCAAGTAAGGACAGTTCGTTAAAAAAGTTGAAGAATGGAAACTTCAAGGGCACTTTGGAATTTCCTAAAGAATCATCTTACGAGTTTAAATATATAATTGATGGAGATTATGTAAACGAAGCGGAAGCTGACGGTTACAAATGGAACGACTATGCCGGTGGGGAAAACGCCGTTCTTGAAGTATAGTTTTTCAAGAAAGAACTAATTAAAAAGCCGGTAACGAAAACTCGTTCCGGCTTTTTATGATTAGGGCTCTATTTTTACACCTTTCCAAAAGGCTATTCTTCCTTTAATATCCCTTGCAAGGTCGCTAACCTCAGGGTAATACCAGGCGGCATCCTCATTGGTCCTGCCATTTACCACTATGGAGTAATAGGACGCTACGCCCTTCCAGGGGCACGTAGTGTGGGTATTACTTTTTTTAAAATATTGGCTCTTTATACTATCCGCAGGGAAATAGTGATTGTTCTCAACCACTTTGGTGTCCTCACTTTCCGCTAATACTACATCGTTCCATATTGCTTTCATAAGATTCAATTTTAATCGGTAGTGGCCTTCAGATTTTAAAACTTACCTAACTGTTTTTAATACATAATTTTTAAAATAGCGTTGTTCATCTGTGAACTCATCACAGATTTCCAAACCGGATTCTTGGGCCAGACGTTTCATGGAAGTGTCATCATATTTCTGCGATATTTCCGTATGAATGGTTTCCCAAGGTTCAAAATTTACGGTTAAGTCCAGCAGGCCTATACGAACTTTTTGAGCTTTTTTAGAAACTAAGTAACTTTTTGCTGTACCGGTTTCAGGATTGTAGACTTCCCAATGTTTAAACTCGTCCAAGTCAAAATCAGCATCCATTTCAGTATTTATTCTTGATAACAAATTTTTGTTGAACGCTTCCGTAATTCCAGAAGCATCATTGTAGGCGTCCAAAATGGTCTGAGGGTTCTTTTTAAGGTCACAGCCTATAAAAAGCAAATCATTCGTATTCATCAACTTTTGAACATCCTTAAGAAAAAGAATGGCCTGATGGTCTAAGAGATTGCCAATATTGCTTCCTAAGAACATAATTATTTTACGCATGCGGTTTTCGTCGCTTAGCTCTTTAAGGGCTTCAAAATAAGTTCCTTGCTTTGGGACCACGTTGACTTGGGGAATTTCTTCCAAAAGTGATTTCTCTAGTCCCTCCAGCACATGGTGGCTAATGTCAATAGGTTGGTATTTGAAAGATAGATTTTGGTGAACAAACTCTTGAAGTAAAACTTTGGTTTTCTTGCCATCACCTGCACCCAGTTCGATCAACTTAAAGGGTTGTCCGCCTACAGCAAACATTTGGGCTATCTCGTATTTTTTCTCCTTGAAAATTTGATACTCACATCCAGTGAGATAGTATTCGGGCATATGCATGATTTGCTGAAAAATAGCATCTCCCTTTTGGTCGTAAAAATATTTGGAAGAAAGGTGTTTGGGAAAATCGGTCAGTCCTTTTCTTACGTCCTTTTCAAATTGGGTCTCTTTTATTTCAAATATGGTTTCTTGCATAATAGGCGATGTTGAAAATATATTATTTTGCTAATCTAAATCCAGTAAACTGCCAACGTAAGGGCGGTTGAAAGAAATTTCTATAGGTAGATCTTGAATGTTTTTTGGGTGTTGCCACGGAAGCTCCCCTCAGCACTTTCTGGTTGACCATAAACTTGCCGTTATACTCACCTAAGGCACCAGGTGCTTTTTGATAATTAGGGTAAGGTAGGTAGGCACTTTCCGTCCACTCCCATCTTTTTCCCCACGAAAAAAAACTTTGTGCTGTTTCCCATTCAAATTCAGTAGGTAGCCTGCATCCTTTCCATTGGGCATAGGCATATGCTTCATAATAGGAAATATGGGTAACAGGGGCCGCCATATCAATTGCAATAAGGCCTTTTAAGGTATAATGATACCAATTTCCATCTACTAAATGCCAGTACAAGGGCGAACTGATGTTATTAGTTTTGATCCAATCGAGACCTTCTGAATGCCAATTTTCAAAATTTTCATAGCCTCCATGGTATATAAATTCTATGAATTCCCCATTGGTCACCAATTTGTTGGAAATTAGATAGGATTGCAAAAATACTTGGTGCCTCCCCAACTCATTATCATAACAAAAGGAGTCCGAAATGTGACCTATAGGATAGATTCCCTCCTCCATAGTTATCCATTCCTGCAAGTGGTTTTCCGGTTCATGTTCCAAAAAATGCTTGGAATATACAGGGAGTAGTGGGTTGTTTCCCAAAATGTATTTGATGTCCGTAACCAATAACTCTTGATGCTGTTTTTCATGGTGGATACCAATTTCCAATAAATCGTTCAAGAATTTTTCCTGAGGTTCTTGGAACATTTCATTGATAGCCCTTGTAACATACGCTCGGTATTCATAGACTTTCTTTACGGAAGGACGGGATAAATTACCCCTATTGGAACGAACTACTCTCTTTCCTACCGATTCGTAATAGCTATTAAATACATAGGCAAAATCCTCATTATATAATTGATATTCCTTGCCATGTGGTTTAAGAATAAACTCTTCAAAAAACCAAGTGGTATGACCCAAATGCCATTTAGGAGGAGATACATCTACAATAGGTTGTACCACGTAATCCTCCGTTTCCAATGGTTTACAAATTGTTTCGGTGTACTGTCGTGTTTCTATAAAAAAGTCAAGTAGAGAATCGGTAAGTATCATCAAAATAGGATTTCAACTAAAGGTACGGATAATGGACTTTTTAAAATTACCCCATAAAAGTTTAAGGTTAGTCCAAATAAACAACATCATAGCATTAAGGAATTGGTAATTATTCCCTATTTTCATGCCTTAATCACAACTAAAACTACTAAAATGTTAAGAAAAGTTTGCTTTGGGATGCTCTTGGTTTTCGGAGTATCTCAATGGGGCATGGCCCAAGATGTAAAGTTAAAGAAGGCCTTTAATGGCAAGAATTTTAAGGGGTGGGTAGAACCTGAAAATAACGTTTGGTGGACCATCAATGACGGTGTTCTAAAGACAAAAAGCGACCCTGAACAAACAGGATCTATTCTTTGGACAGATAAAGACTATAACGATTTCGTGGTGGAAACAGAGTTTTTGTACGGTGAAGGCACCGTAGATACCGGTATATTCTTGCGCGAGGAAGCACAGCAAATTCAGATGGGTATCTCAGGTTCTCTAAAAAGAGATATGACTGGCTCTCCTTATATCGTTGGAAAGGGGTATCCGGTAGAAGCCGAAGGTGTCGCTGAAATTCTAAAGCCCAATGACTGGAACACCATCAAAATAAAGGCAATTGACAATGTGTACACCGTATGGCTTAATGGTAAGGAAGTAGTGACCTATACTTCTGAAAATGTTCCGGAAGAGGGACCGATCGGATTACAGTTGCACCCCGGAAGAGATATGACCGCCAGTTTTAGAAACATAAAAATCGGAGAAATAAAATAATTGATGAAACTTAACTACCAACTTAATTCTTATAAAATGAAATCTAGAATTTTAAATTTTCGCACCATTGTGCAAACGATTACATTTTCTTTGGCCTTAAGCATGATAGCGTGTAAAGGCGAACCTAAAAAAGAAGAAACCACGATGCCGGAAGAAACTAAAAAAAGAATTCAATTAGTGGCAGATGAGGCAGGTAAAAAGGTAGACGTAATGATTGATGGCAACCTGTTTACCTCATATCAATATCCACAAAACATTAAAAAACCGGTACTATATCCCTTGGTTACCCCTAAGGGTACTAAAATTACAAGAAAGTTTCCTTTGGAACCTTCCGAAGGCGAACGCGTTGACCATCCACACCACGTAGGAGTATGGTTCAATTATGGAGATGTAAACGGACTCGATTTTTGGAATAATAGTGACTCTATAGCTGTTGAAAAGCGAGAAGACTATGGTACCATTATACACAAATCTATTGAGGCAACAGAGGATGGGGATGATGAGGCCCAACTTAAAGTTTCCATGGAATGGCAGGCGCCCAATGGCGATATACTTTTAAATGAAAACACCACTTTTGTTTTTAGGGGAAAGGATAATGTGTACACCATTGACCGAATTACCAAGCTAACGGCAAACAAGGAAGACGTTCTCTTTAAGGATAACAAAGAAGGAATGTTGGGAATTAGGGTAACAAGAGCTTTGGAGTTGCCTTCTGATGAGCCTGTAGTCTTTACCGATGCCAGTGGCAATCCAACGCCTGTGGCAGTTCTTAATAATGAGGGTGTGAACGGGAATTATATCAATTCAGATGGTATTGAAGGCTTGGATACTTGGGCCAAACGATCGAAGTGGGTGAATCTGCATTCAACTATCGGCGATGAAAAAATTGCCCTGGTGGTAATGGACCATAAAGACAACGTAGGCTACCCTACTTATTGGCACTCTCGTGGCTATGGACTGTTTGCCGCCAATCCGCTGGGTCAGAATGTCTTTAGCAAGGGCAAAGAGACGCTCAATTTTGAGCTTAAAAAGGGAGAGAGTACCACTTTTAAGCACCGTATTGTAATCGCCAACGGCGATGTTTCTTCCGAAGAAATAAATACCATGCATGATGATTTTGTGAAGTAGAAGAAACTTATTACCATAAAAAATCCGGATGGTGCGAACTATCCGGATTTTTATTTTTCTATACTAGCAAAACTAAACTGCCACTACACCTTTAATGTGTGGGTGCGGGTCGTAATTCAAAAGGGTGAAGTCTTCAAATTTGAAGTTGAAAATGTCTTTTACCTCCGGATTAAGTATCATGGTTGGCAGTTGTCTAGGTTCACGGCTTAACTGCAGCTCTACCTGTTCCATATGGTTATTATAAATATGGGCATCCCCAAAAGTGTGAATGAAATCTCCGGCTTCGTATCCGCAAACCTGCGCCATCATCATGGTGAACAAAGCATAGGAAGCAATATTAAAAGGTACGCCTAAGAAAATATCGGCACTACGTTGGTATAGCTGGCAAGACAGCTTTCCATCGGCTACATAAAACTGAAAAAAGGCGTGGCAAGGCGGCAATGCGGCTTTTCCGTTCGCTACGTTTTCACTAAACGACTTAGAGGTATCCGGAAGCACACTAGGGTTCCAAGCAGATACTAACATTCTTCTGCTGTTGGGGTTATTTTTTAAAGAGGAAATGACTTCCTTGATTTGGTCAATTTCATCATTGTTCCAATTGCGCCATTGATGTCCGTAGACGGGTCCTAAATCTCCATTTTCATCGGCCCATTCGTTCCAGATGCGCACTCCGTTTTCTTGAAGGTAAGCAATATTGGTATCGCCCTTTAAAAACCAGAGTAGCTCATAAATGATGGACTTTAGATGCAATTTTTTGGTGGTTACCATCGGGAAACCCTCGCTGAGGTCGAACCGCATTTGATAGCCAAAAACACTTGTTGTTCCCGTACCGGTACGGTCACCTTTCTGGTTTCCGGTTTCCAATACGTGCTTGAGTAAATCGTGATACTGTTTCATGGTAAGGTCAAAAATATAAGATCAGGCCAGTATTTTTGATATCAACAGGCTGCTAGTTATTCAGCATTTATTAACTATTTATTTTAAGTGAAATTTAATCGTTGGTAAGGTATTAGAAGAAGATGAGGTGAATATCTCGATCATAGGGCAGGTTGTAAAAAGGCTTCATGGGAAAGTTCCATATTGGCGACGGCTCCGGCAATATTTCCGCTACTTACGGCATAGGCAACAGAGCGAAGGCGAACCGTACTGTCGCCACAGGCGAAAATGCCATCTACGTTTGTTTTTTGAAATGGGTCTAGGGAAAGGTGCCCCATATCGGTTAGTTCGCAGCCGAGTTGCTCGGGAATATTACTATGCTGTTCAAAGGGTACGGGAGCGTAAAGAGCGGTCAGTTCAAAATCACTACCATCTTCGAAAACGAGCTTGTTCATGTAACCGTTTTGATGTATGATTTCTTTAACGGGCGCATCTACCACTGAAATATTATTGGCTGCCAGCATTTGAAGTTGTTGTTCGTCAAATTGATATTCCCCATTGGTAAATACGGTTAAGTCGGATGTCAAATTTTTTATTAAAGGGGTCATATGCAAAACCACTTTAAGGCTCGTCATAATTCCCGTTTTTTGTTGGCGGACTTCGTAACCGTGGCAGTAGGGGCAGTGGATCACGGAAATTCCCCAACAATCCGAAAAACCTTTCATATTGGGCATTAGGTCTTTTACACCGGTGGCAAAAATCAGTTTTTTAGCGGTGTACTCCTTTTGTGATTCAGTGCCGATAAGAAATTGGCCGTCTATCTTTTGACCACGAATCGCCTTGTCTTTTATAAACGATACCGTTTTATATTGTAGCACCTGATCTTTGGCAACGGAGGCTATTGCTGCTGGAGGTTGACCATCTTGAGTGATGAAATTGTGGGAATGTGGGGTTTGTCGGTTGCAGGGTTGGCCACTATCAATAATCAATACCTTTCTTAAAGACCTCCCCAAGGCCATAGCCGCTGAAAGTCCGGAATAACTTCCGCCAATTATAATAACATCAAATGCATTTGACTGTTCCATCGTTTTTTGATTTTAGCTAGTTCAAAGCTAGTAAATTATTTATTAACGCGAATGAGTTGCAATAGTAAATTTTATTTAGGATAAGTTAGGGGCTGATTCAAGAAGTTAATATTTTGAGAGGATGGGTTCAAGAAAGCCATTAGACTTAAATATGTACCTTGGGATGTTTAAAACGGAAGCGAATTACAATTTTGAACAATCAAAAAAGAAAACCGAAAACACCTTGGCCCACCAAAGATGCAATGGTCCAGATTTATGAAAACCACCTGTGGGGCGGACCGGAGCATTTATTTTATTCTGGTGATGGATCACATGAGGAGCATTTGGTTGCCCCTTGGTTACAAGTGGTTCAAGATTTTTTAAGCAGTTTTGAAAGGCCTATTTCCATTTGTGATTTGGGCTGCGGCGATTTTAATGTCGGTAAGCAACTTCTACCGTATTGCAGTACTTATACCGCTGTGGATATTGTACCCGATTTGATTGCCCATCACCGGCAAGAATATATCGGGCCGAATTTGCATTTTCAATGTCTTGATATTGCCAAGGATGCACTTCCGGTGGCTGATTGTGCCATTTTACGCCAAGTCTTGCAACATGTGTCCAATGAAGAAATTTCGGCGATTACCCAAAAACTTGTTCAGTACAAGTATGTGGTTATCACCGAACACCTACCGGAAGGTGAATTTGTACCCAATATCGATATCATCTCGGGTCAGGGAATCCGGCTAAAGAAAGGGAGTGGGGTAGATGTTTTACAACCTCCATTTAGTTTGCCCGTGACTTCTGCCAAAAAACTTTTAGAAGTGATTCCAAGAGACGGAAAGGGGAGGATTGTTACTTGGTTGTATGAAATATGATCAAGATTCTGAAAGATAAACCTCGTTCACAATTTTAGGGTTTCTTGTAATTAGTTCCTTAGTAAAGGCAATCTGATTTTCAGGGGATATTATCAGTATCCCGAATTCACCATAGCGCAGTTCTAATCTTTTTAAAGATGGTGCTGGCGAAGACATTAGATTATTACTTTTCCTGATAGACTTAAATTTTTTAATGTCGTAATTTTTATTAAGCAAAAGGCCACATTTGACATTTAAAATATGTTTACTTGTGAATGTATAGGTAGTGGCCAAGTTCAAATAGAGTATGAATAATATAATTAGAAAGTTAATGACGCCAGTAGTTAAAATAGCTTCAATAGGTTCTTCTTGGTGAATCATAAATCCTAGAATTCCTAAAAAAAGAGCGATTACGAACCAAAGCAGTGTATATCCAAATTTGGATTTAAAGGTTTTCATTATGCCAATAAAATTGAAAGGTTTTTATTTTACCATCAACCATCAACCATCAACCATCAACCATCAACCATCAACCATCAACCATCAACCAATAATTATCCTAAAATCATCCCTGCAATGGTAGCGGAAAGAAGGGAGGCGATAGAACCACCTAAAACGGCACGCATACCAAATTCTGAAAGAGTTTTGCGTTGACCGGGAGCTAAAGAGCCGATTCCCCCAATCTGTATACCGATAGAAGCAAAGTTGGCAAAGCCACAAAGCATATACGTGGCCATGATAACCGATTTGTTGTAGGTAAGGTTGGCACCCGTGGTCAAATCTTTAAGTTCCGCCAATTGAATATAGCCTACAAACTCACTTGCGGCAAGTTTAATACCCAAGAGTTGCCCCATAAGCATTACATCTTCATTGTTGACCCCAATCAACCACATCAGGGGCGCGAAAATGGTACCTAAAATGGCTTCCAAAGAAAGTTTGTCATAAGCGGTGTGGTTGGCCACCCATTCGTTTAGGGTGGTCAAATCGCCCGTCCAATCCAGAATGCCATTGATCATCGCAATGAGAGCCACAAATACCAATAGCATGGCCCCCACGTTGACGGCCAATTTGAGGCCTTCGGTAGTACCATTGGCGATGGCGTCGAGCATATTGCTTCCTATTTTCTCGGAAGAAACTTCCACCTCTGTATTCACTTCTTCAGTCTGGGGGTAAAGCATTTTAGAAATTACGATGGCTCCGGGTGCTGCCATTACCGAGGCTGCCAAAAGATGTTTCGCAAATACCAGTTGCAATGCTTCGTCTTCCCCGCCTAAAAAGCCGATATAAGCCGCTAAAACGGCTCCTGCCACAGTGGCCATTCCGCCAATCATCACTAAGAGAATTTCCGAACGATTCATTTTCTCCAAGTAGGCTTTTATCAATAAAGGGGCTTCCGTTTGCCCTAAAAATATGTTTCCTGCAACCGAAAGACTTTCCGGTCCGGAAATACCCAAACTTTTGGAGAGTAGCAAGGCCATGATACGGACTACTTTTTGAATGACTCCCAGGTAAAAAAGGAGGGAAGTAAGCGCAGAAAAGAAAATAATGGTCGGCAATACTTGAAAAGCAAAAATGTAACCGAAAGTATTGGTATCCACTACCAATCCTTCAAACAAAAATTTGCTTCCCGCACGGGTAAACCCTAGAATGCTAATAAATATTTCCCCAATAGCCTCAAAAGCCTTTTGTACCCACGGCACTTTCAATACTCCTACGGCAATGAGCAGTTGCAATCCCAACCCTATACCTACTGTTTTCCAATTAATAGCTTTTCGGTTGGCACTAAAAACAAAGGCGATAACCAATAAAACGACCATCCCCAAAACGCCTCGCCATAGACTATCGATGCCAAAACCTTGATTGGGAACAATTTCGGTAGTGGCCTTAGTAATATCATTGATGGTAGCGGACTCGATTGCGGGAGCTACAGTATCTTGGGCAAAAGTTGGAAAAGAGGCACTTAGGGCAAGCAGAAGTATCCAGAGTTTGGTGTTCATATAGTTGCTTGCGGATTAAGGGTTTGACGTTATGTTTAGTTGCGCTTTGAAATTTCGTCACGCAATTTAGCCGCCTTCTCATAGTCTTCGTTGGCAACGGCCTTATCCAATTCTGTGTTGAGTTCTTCTACGGTGAGTTCAGTAAAGCCATCGGTAGCACCAGAATCGATTTCTACGGTTTCTCCTTCCTGTAGAATTTCGTCTACTACGATGCTGTCGTCGGAATCATCTTTTTCAGATTCTTTGGAAGAAAACTTTAGGTAAATCCCGGCCTTATCCAAAATGGTCTTGTAGGTGAAGATAGGGGCATTAAAACGCAAGGCCAAGGCAATGGCATCGCTGGTGCGGGCATCGATAATTTCTTCGATTTTATCGCGTTCGCAAATAATACTCGAGTAAAAAACGCCGTCTACCAGCTTATGGATGATAACTTGCTTGATAACAATATCAAAGCGGTCGGCAAAATTCTTGAACAGATCATGGGTCAGGGGTCTGGGAGGTTTAATTTCCTTTTCCAAGGCAATGGCAATGGACTGGGCCTCAAAAGCACCAATAACGATAGGCAGCTTTCTGTCACCTTCCACTTCATTCAAAATAAGGGCGTATGCCCCATTTTGGGTTTGACTATAGCTAATACCTTTTATTTTTAACCTGACTAAACTCATAGTATCTTAAAAATACAAAAAGGCTGTTTAAATATGGGCGTAACCTTTATTTAAACAGCCCTTTCCGGGGCGCAAATTAACAAAATTTAAGCGTTTTGAGCTTTAAATTCCTTTAATTTTTCGACGAGTTGCGGTACCACCTCAAAAGCGTCCCCGACAATACCATAGTCGGCAGCCTTAAAGAAAGGAGCCTCGGCATCATTATTGATGACCACTTTGGTCTTACTGGCACTTACTCCTGCCAAATGTTGTATAGCTCCAGAAATACCAATGGCAATGTATAGGTTGGACGCTACCGGTTTCCCGGTTTGCCCAACGTGTTCTCCGTGCGGCCTCCAGCCCATGTCGCTCACCGGTTTGGAACAGGCGGTAGCCGCCCCTAAAACTTCGGCAAGTTCTTCGATCATGCCCCAGTTCTCGGGTCCTTTAAGTCCTCTTCCGCCAGAAACTACGATATCGGCATCGGCAATGGATACCTTTCCGGCTACTTTATCAACCTCCAAGGATTTAACGGCGAAATCCGCATCTTCGATTTGTGCCGAAAATTCCTCAACGGAGGCGGAACCTCCAATTTCATTGATGCCAAACGCATTATTACTTACCCCAATAATCTTCTTATCGGTAGTAATTTCGGTATGGGCAAAACCCTTATTACTAAAAGCTGTTCTTTTTACTGTTAAGGGAGTAGTGCTACTAGGAGCCTCTACTACGTTAGGGGCATAACCTGCTTTTAATTTGGCCGCTAAAAGAGGTGCCAAGTATTTGGCATTGGCGCTTGAACTCACAATGACGGTTGTAGCACCTTCCTTTTCTACAGCTTGGGCTATGGTCTTGGCATAAGCTTCCGCATTAAAGGTATTAAACTGGTCGCCAGAGACGTTCAATACTTTTGAAACACCGTAGTTACCTAGCGATTCGCCTTCCGAGGCGTTAAAGGAAATAGCGGTTGCGGTAGTTCCCATTTGGTCTGCCACCGTTTTGGCATAAGAAGCTACCTCAAAGGCGCTCTTTTTATATTTTCCGTTTTCTGATTCTGTATATACTAGAATGGACATGTTGTAATGTTTTAATTGAAATTGAGTTTGAAAAACGATTTAGATAACCTTGGCCTCATTGTGCAGTAAGGATACGAGTTCATCTACGGAATCCGTTAGTTTAACTGCACCTTTGGGAGCTGGTTTTTCAAATTTACTGTCCACTGTGGCTTTTGTGGCGTCCACAGGTTCCACTACGTTAAGGGCTTTTTTACGGGCCATCATAATTCCTCTCATATTTGGAATTTTAAGGTCGCTTTCTTCTACAAGTCCTTTTTGGCCACCAATTACTGCAGGCAGTGTTGCTTCAACTTTTTCCTTTCCACCATCGATTTCACGGGTGGCAGTAGCCGTGTCGCCATCTACTTCAAGCCCAATACAGGTATTGATAAAGTTGTATCCCAAGAGTGACGCAACTATGCCAGGAACCATACCTCCATTGTAATCGATAGACTCCCTTCCCGCAATAACTAAATCATAGTCACCGTCTTTTATGACATTGGCCAATTGTTCGGCAACAAAAAAACCATCAGTGGGTACCGCATTGATACGAATGCCTTCGTCTGCTCCAATGGCAAGGGCTTTACGCATAGTAGGCTCCACAGAGGCATCACCAACCGTGGCAATGTGCACGGTGGCACCTTGCTTTTCTTTGAACCACATGGCTCTTGTAAGGCCAAACTCGTCATTTGGGTTGATGACAAATTGCACACCGTTGGTGTCGAACTTGGTGTCCCCGTCCGTAAAGTTAATTTTAGACGTTGTATCTGGGACATTACTTATACAAACTAGTATTTTCATCTATATAATTCTTTTGATATGACCTTACGAAGATAGGTATTCTTTCGTAAAAATACTATGCATGCATAGTATTTTTTTGTTTCTTTTTTGCCAAAAAGGGTAAATGAATTGCCATATAATTTCCTATTTTTGCTTGCCGTTTTAGGTGATTAATAAATAGACATAGCATAATATATGAAGACGTTACAATTTAGGGAAGCCATTGCGGAGGCCATGTCCGAAGAAATGAGAAGAGACGAATCCGTTTACCTTATGGGTGAAGAAGTGGCCGAATACAATGGTGCATACAAGGCCTCTAAAGGTATGTTGGACGAGTTTGGTCCGGAGCGTGTATTGGATACGCCCATCGCAGAGCTTGGTTTTGCAGGTATTGGAGTGGGGTCTACCATGACCGGTAACCGCCCTATAATTGAGTTCATGACGTTCAACTTTGCTTTGGTAGGTATTGACCAAATAATCAATAATGCCGCAAAAATTCGTCAAATGTCCGGCGGTCAATTTCCTTGCCCTATCGTTTTTCGTGGCCCTACGGCTTCTGCCGGTCAATTAGCGGCTACGCATTCCCAAGCTTTTGAAAGTTGGTATGCTAACTGTCCTGGTCTTAAGGTGGTGGTGCCTTCCAATCCTAAAGATGCGAAGGGCTTATTAAAATCCGCTATTAGGGATGACGACCCCGTTATTTTTATGGAGTCTGAGCAGATGTACGGAGATAAAGGAGAGGTTCCAGAAGGAGAATACACTATTCCATTAGGAGTGGCAGACCTTCGAAGAGAAGGTACGGATGTGACCGTAGTTTCCTTTGGAAAGATTATCAAGGAGGCCGATAAAGCTGCAGAGCAGTTGGCAGAAGAAGGAATTAGCCTGGAGATAATAGATTTGCGTACGGTGAAGCCTATGGACTATGATGCTATCGTAAATTCGGTTAAGAAAACCAATAGATTGGTCATTTTAGAGGAAGCATGGCCATTCGGAAACGTATCAACAGAAATTACGTTCCATGTTCAAAAGCACGCTTTTGATTATTTGGATGCGCCAATTGAAAGGATAAATACGGCAGATACTCCTGCGCCTTACTCGCCGGTCTTGCTAAAAGAATGGTTGCCAGATGCACAAGATGTAGTAGACGCTGTTAAGAAAGTGTTATATAAATAAGGTATACCAAATTGTAAAGTACTTTTGCTTCGCTGGTCATAGACCGGCGAAGCTTTTTTTATGGTATACTATTTGATTGTACCGCGGTGAGAACCATTTTTAATGAAGAGACTCCTTTTACCCCTTTTATTTTTATTTGCTTTTTTTGCCACTGCACAGAGCAAAGTGGGTGGTATTGTGCTGGATGAGTACGATAATCCAGTAGCATTTGCTAATATCCTTTTTAAAAATTCCTATGAGGGTACCATTACGGATGATAATGGTAATTTTTATATGGAGTCTGATGTTACCCATGACACCTTGGTAATTTCATTTATCGGTTACGAAAATTTGGAAATTCCGCTTACATCCAAGGTAATGTACAATATGAAGGTACAGTTAAAGGAATCTAGCGAAGCCCTAAAGGAGGTGGTGGTCTTTGCGGGAAAACAATCCAAAAAGAACAATCCAGCGGTAGAGATACTCAAGAAGATTTGGGCAAAAAAGAGACAAAATGGCGTACGTCAATTTAAGCAATATGCTTTTGATAAATACGAAAAGGTAGAATTTGACCTCAATACCATTGACAGCGCCCTCATGAAAAGGAAAATTTTCAAGGGGCTCGAATTTGTATTTCAAGATTTGGATACTTCCCGTATTACCGGAAAAACGTACCTGCCCATTTTCCTGAACGAAACCTTTTCAAAGGTATATGGAGATAATATCCTCAATGAGGAAAAGGAAGATGTACTGGGTAATAAGAATTCCGGATTTGATAATAACCAGGCCATCATCGGTTTTATAGCGGATTTGTATCAGGATTATGATATTTATGATAATTACCTGAAATTTTTTGATAAAAGTTTTACCAGCCCTCTTTCCCGTACAGGGGTGGATACCTATAATTATGCCTTGCGGGACAGTGCTTTTGTAGATAATAAATGGTGTTATAATATTGTATACTATCCAAGAAGGAAAAACGAGTTGACATTTAAGGGTGATTTTTGGGTGAATGATACCACCTACGCCATTAAGAATATCAACCTGGAAGTTACCAAAAGCGCTAACATCAATTGGGTAAAGGAAATTTACATTGAGCAGGATTTTGAAGTGGTAAACGATTCTGTTTTCTTACTTAAAAGGGATTATATGATGAGTGATTTTTCCTTTAGTAAAAAGGAGAAATCTAGAGGGGTTTACGGTAAACGAACCACGGTTTATGACCATTATAAATTCAACCAGACAAAACCAAAGGAGTTTTACCGTACGGAGAGCAACCCTTATGACCCTATAGTGCAGACAAGGGATAGCGCTTTCTGGTCTACCAATCGCTTGGAAGATTTAAATAAGGATGAGAAGGGTATCTACCAGTTGTTGGATACGCTTAAAACCGTTCCCAAATTCAAGAGTTATTACAATTTGGTAAGTATTCTGGGCTCCGGCTATGTGGAAATTGATAAATGGAACATGGATATCGGTTCCGTTTATGATGTTTTTGGTTATAACCAGGCCGAAGGTCCTCGCGTACGTTTGGGGGCCAGAACCTATTTTGGGGAGAATGACCTTTGGCGTTTGGAAGGCTACATGGCTTATGGTTTTACAGATCAGAAAGTAAAATATGGAACATCTGGAAAGTTCCTTTTAGACCGAAAAACGAGATTGATCGTATCCGGTGGAAATAGGCGGGATATTGAACAATTAGGTGTTAGCCTAACTGCGACCAATGATGTTTTGGGCCGTAGTATTGCTTCTTCATCGCTAGTGACCGTTGGTGCCAATAATCGATTGACCAACATTAACTTGAGCAAGCTAGGTTTTGAAATGGAACCGGTTACCAATTTGCGAATTGGGGTAGGGGGAACCTTTAGAACCTTAAGTTCTGCCTTGCCACAAGATTTTAGTCTTGATTACATAGATCCTGAAGAACCGGACGGTATAGCCAAGACCATAAGGCAATTTGATTTTAATGCCCTTTTGATTTATACACCTGGTAAAAAAACCATTGGTTATGGGGTAGAACGTCGTACCATAAATGACAATTACAGTACCCTGCTACTAAACTATACCAAAGGAAATAAAGGCCTATTTAGTAGTGATTTTGATTATAGCAAACTTCAGTTTGCTTATAGTCAACCATGGCAAATAGGAGGTTTTGGTAGGTTGTACAGTACCCTGGAAATGGGTAAAACCTTTGGTGAAGTCCCATTAGGGTTATTAAATGTAATACCAGGTAACCAAACCTTTTTTTCCAACTATGGGACCTTTCCTAACTTGGATTTCTATGAATTTGTTACCGATACGTATGTGGCGCTGCATTTGCAACATAATTTTAATGGGCGATTATTTGCGAGAATTCCATTATTGCGAAAACTGAATCTTAGGGAAGTAGTAGGGCTAAGGGGAGTGTGGGGAACGCTGTCCGATGAGAATATTGCATTAAGTGCGCCAGCGGCCGTAAATACACCGCTACAGGCACCTGATGATAAAATTTACTATGAATATTCTTTCGGAATAGGTAATATTTTTAAAATTCTCAGAATAGATTTCAATTTTAGGGGCAATTATTTGGATGCCCCCAATGCGCGACCGTTTAGTGTGACGGGAACCTTTGGTTTTGATTTTTAAAAGTTTGTAAGTCAACTCCTTGAGGCTATGCGTTTTTTTCTATGGAATCCTCACTTTTCTAAGTAATATTCAATGAACATGGCGGTATTTTAAAAGGCTTGGATTTATGAGCCTTTAGGCCTTGTTTTTTTGTGGATTGCGTCCTTCTTGGGGTTCTATTTTCGTACCTTCGCAACTTTAAACAAAACCTCAATAATGGGAAAGAAAACGAATATAACTTTCGATGTTTTAATAGAAATACCAAAAGGAAGTAGAAATAAATACGAATATGATTTTGTGTTGAACAAAATCCGCTTTGACAGGATGCTTTTTTCATCTATGATGTATCCGGGGGACTACGGTTTCATACCTGAAACCTTGGCTTTGGATAAAGACCCTTTGGATGTTTTGGTGATGGGTACGGAGCCTGTTTATCCAATGGTGGTTATGGAGGTAAAGCCTATTGGTGTTTTTCACATGACAGATGAAAAAGGTCCCGATGAAAAAATTATCTGCGTTCCTGTTTCCGATCCCATTTGGAGCAATAATAATGACATTAGTGATTTGAATCCGCATAGATTAAAAGAAATTGAACACTTTTTTCAAGTGTATAAGGATTTGGAGGAAAAGAAAGTTGATACTGGTGGATGGGGAAATGCAGAGGAAGCCGTACAGATCTATCACGAGTGCGTAAAGCGTTACGATGAAAGTGATTTAAAAAAGAAGCGCACTTTTACGATATAATCAAAAATACGTTCAGAATATAGCCTTATTATCGAAATAATAAGGCTTTTTTTATTTATTCTATTTTACTACTTTAGGTGCCATTGTTTATACTAAACCAATATAATAATGGAATCAATCGTAATGTTTTTACCGGTATTCGGTGTTCTGGCGCTGCTGTTCGTGGCCTGGAAAAATGCTTGGGTAGGCAAGCAGGAGGTAGGTGATGAGAAAATGGCGAGAATCGCCAAAAATATCGCCGACGGCGCCATGTCTTTTTTAAAGGCCGAATATAAAATTCTCTCTGTTTTTGTAATTGCCGTTGCCGTCTTGCTCTTTTTTAAAGGTAGTAACGAGGAAGGTTCCAATGGCATGGTGGCCATTTCCTTTATTGTGGGTGCCATTTGTTCCGCACTTGCAGGTTTTATTGGAATGAAAGTGGCTACCAAGGCCAATGTAAGAACCACCAATGCAGCAAGAACTTCCTTAGGTAAAGCCTTGGAAGTAGCTTTTGCGGGAGGTGCCGTTATGGGACTTGGCGTGGTTGGTCTTGGAGTTTTAGGTCTTAGCGGACTTTTCATGATATATAGCGGGCAAGGTTGGAGTATAGGAGAGGTTCTTAATGTGCTTTCAGGCTTTTCACTTGGTGCTTCTTCCATTGCTTTATTTGCTCGCGTAGGTGGAGGTATATATACCAAAGCTGCTGATGTAGGTGCGGATTTGGTAGGCAAAGTAGAGGCTGGAATTCCTGAAGATCACCCTCTAAACCCTGCAACCATTGCAGATAACGTAGGGGATAATGTGGGAGATGTGGCTGGTATGGGTGCCGATTTGTTTGAATCCTATGTAGGATCTATAATTGGAACCATGGTACTGGGTGCCGCTTTTGTTCAGATTGATTTATTTGCGAGTGCTTTTGATGGTCTTGGGGCGGTTTACCTTCCCTTGGTATTAGCGGCAGTGGGTATTATTATGTCAATAATCGGAAGCTTCTTTGTAAAGGTAAAGGAAGGTGGAAACCCTCAAACTGCCCTGAATATTGGGGAATTTGGGTCCGCAGGTCTCATGTTGGTAGCCTCTTATTTTATCATCACCATGATGTTGCCCGAAAGTTGGAGCTTTGGAGGGGAATCCTATACATCAATGGGCGTTTTTTATGCAGTACTTGCCGGATTGGTAGCGGGTCTTGCCGTTGGAAAGGTCACCGAGTACTATACCGGAACGGGTACCAAGCCCGTAAATTCCATTGTAAAACAATCCGAAACCGGATCGGCCACTAATATAATTGCCGGTCTAGGGGTCGGAATGATGTCTACTATGTTCCCAATTCTTATTATAGCTGCGGCTATTATTGTTTCCCATATGTTCGCTGGATTGTATGGTATTGCTATTGCAGCGGTAGGTATGCTTGCCAATACCGGAATTCAGTTGGCGGTTGATGCCTACGGACCTATTTCCGATAATGCGGGAGGTATTGCTGAAATGTCCGAGTTGCCTAGTGAAGTTCGGGAGCGCACCGATAAATTGGATGCAGTAGGGAACACCACAGCGGCTATTGGTAAAGGGTTTGCCATTGCTTCTGCTGCTTTAACAGCTCTTGCCTTGTTCGCGGCCTTTATGCAAACTGCCAATGTAACCGGAATTGATGTTTCCAAGCCAACGGTAATGGCCGGACTTTTAGTTGGGGGAATGTTGCCTTTTGTCTTTTCGGCACTATCTATGAATGCTGTTGGGCGCGCTGCCATGGCCATGATTGAAGAAGTAAGGCGTCAATTTAGGGATATTCCGCAATTGAAGGCAGCTTTGGAAGTGATGCGTCAAGTAGATTCTGATATGTCCAAAGCTACTCCTGAACAAAGAGCTATTTTTGATCAGGCAGATGGGGTTGCCGAGTATGAAAAGTGCGTGGCGATTTCTACTCAAGCATCCATAAGGGAAATGGTATTACCAGGCTTATTGGCCATCGCTGTTCCTGTGGCGGTAGGTTTTCTTGGAGGAGCAGAAATGCTAGGTGGACTATTAGCGGGTGTTACTACTTGCGGGGTGCTCATGGCTATTTTTCAGTCCAATGCTGGAGGCGCTTGGGACAATGCCAAGAAAATGATCGAGGAACAAGGTAGAAAAGGTACGGATGCCCATAAAGCAGCCGTAGTAGGGGATACGGTTGGTGATCCGTTTAAGGATACTTCAGGTCCTTCACTTAATATCCTTTTAAAACTTATGTCCGTAGTGGCATTGGTCATTGCGCCTAGTATTGCCAATAATGTTAGCGGTATGGCCGGAGAAATCGAAGAGAAGGAAATAAAAATTGAAATGAAGTCCGAAGTAAATGGGGAATTGGCCCAAGCTACCATCGCTTATACTGAAGTTATCAATGGAGAGAAAATGAGCCAAGAAAAAACGTTCAGCGGTACTTCAGCGGAGGTAAAAGAACAACTGTTATCGTTTGAAAATAAGGTGAATGCCCAAGAAGGAAATTCAAAAATTGAAATAGAAAGTATTGATATTCGCAAGTGAATATTCTCAACTTGAATTATGATTGAAAAAGCCACCTCAGGGTGGCTTTTTTATTTCAAAATGTAATTTTTGGCTCATTAAACTTTTTTTAAATGCAGGTTTCGTAATAAACACAAAGTATGTTTTGTATTCTGCTTAATTTATCCAAGGTAAGATACGGGCTTCATAATTTTAAATTTTCCGTGGATAATACTCACCAATAGCTCAGTTTAAAAGAGGATGAATCATTAAATTTGGGGGTTTAAACCAAACCACCAATGAAAAAAATAGTATTACCATTAGTTTTGCTTTTTAGCTTTTTCGCTTACTCCCAGACAACCAAAGTGCCTGTTTATGCTTGGGTAGGAGGACCTGGTAAAGCAACCGATCAAGAACTCAAGGAGCAATTTTCAGAATTCAAGGAAAAGGGTATATACGGTCTCATGTACAGTGGCGGCCATGATCCGGAAACGTACGAAAGAGTAGGCAAATTTGTAAAAGAAGCGGGATTGGAATTCCATACTTGGATACCTACCATGATTCAGGGCGACCCAAAAATTAAACCAGAATGGTACGGGGTAAGTGGAAAAGGAGAGTCCACCTACGAAATTCAGCCCTACGCACCGTATTATAAGTTCATGTGCCCAAATAAAAAGGGAGTCCGTAAATATTTGAAAGATTTGTATACGGGCGTAGCCGAAGTTGAACACGTAGACGGGATTCATTTAGATTATATCCGGTATCCCGATGTAATATTGGCTCGCGGACTATGGGAAAAGTATGGACTGATTCAAGACAGGGAATTTCCCGAGTATGATTTTTGCTATTGTGACACTTGTACCAAGGATTTTAAAAAGAAAAGTGGTATTGATATTACCAAAGTGGAAGACCCCACTACTGTTCATGAATGGAAGGAATATAGGTATAATGTAATCACTGGCTTGGTAAAGGAAATCAAAGAGGCCGTTCATGAAAAAGGAAAAAAGGTGAATGCAGCAGTGTTTCCCGGTCCAACCATTTCCAAGAAATTGGTACGCCAAGAGTGGAACAATTGGGGGTTGGACGCCTATTTCCCGATGAATTACAACGACTTTTATATGGCAAATACGCTTTGGATCGGGAGCCAGGTCAAAGAGGAAGTACAAGCAGCAGGCGAAACACCGGTTTATAGTGGATTGTTTATCTGTCCTCGACCATGGAACAAGGCCAATGAAGAAGACCCGGAAGGTCATGGCCTACTACCGGAAGAATTGGGAGACGCCATTAAAGAATCTATGGAGAACGGTGCGGCCGGAATTTGCTTGTTTACCCCCGGCAGAATGACTGATGCGCATTGGGCTGCTTTTAAAGAGGCAATTTACAAGGAGTATACCGTAGAATAGCGAGTCATATCTTGTTAGTACTAAAAGAAAGCACCTCATGCGAGGTGCTTTTTTTGTTTTTACTTGTCCAAAAACTCCAACATTCTTTTGTTGACCTCTTCCGCTTGGTCCATAGATAAAAAGTGTCCGGCATTGTTGATAATTTCGCCTTTACCCTTGGGAAGCGTATTGGCAATTTTTACGGTCTTTGATTCATTGATTATATCATCATCGCCAATTAAGACCAAAACCGGCATTTGTAGTGTTTGTAATTTGTTTGTAGAAAAGGGACGCATGCTTAAAATAAATTCGTTTTCAGAATCGGTTTCCAACCCTAGCTTATATTGTTGAATGTAAGAGTTTTCAATATGCGTCACGTCTGTTGACATGCTTTCCAAAGTTTGTTCTATTCGCTTTTCTTTGGATGAAAACAATTTGACAATGTTTTTAAACAAATCTTTGCTAGGTCTGATCCAAGTAAAGGTCTGGGCCGGACTCAATAAAATCATGCTTTTGATTCTTTTCTGGTTGCTAAATGCCAAGTTTACAGCCATCCAACCCCCTCGTGAGGCTCCAACTAGGTGAAAATTATCCAGTTCTAGGACAAAGAGCACCTCTTCATACCAATCTATTGCTTTTTCTACATTTTCTACTTCATCATACACTTTCGATTTTCCGGGCTCCAGAAGAAAATCAATGGCAAATACCCGATAATTTTCGCTCAACGCTTGAATATTTGGATACCACATGGTAGAACTTGCATTCATTCCATGTAGCAATACCACAGGTTCCCTGTTCTTAGGACCACTCACCAATACATGGGCAATTCCATCGGTGGTGGGAATGTATAGTTCTTCATAGTCCACGTTCCATAAATTCATGGTTTGGTCATAGGCCTCATAGTATAGGGAGTCTATGGAAGAAGCTTTGGTAATGTAATCCGGTACTTTTCTATAGGCCGAAAACTTGTCAGTACAGCTATTAATAACGAGACAGGCCGAAATTAAAATTATTAATCTCATCTGGGGGAATTTCAACTAATCTGTAAAGATGGTGAGTTGACGTAAAAAAACAAAAAAATTAGAGCAAAGCCCGCCGGTCTCGCTAACAGGTTTAAAATGATTTCTAATTTTAGAAGTATTAAAGAGCTTGATAATGATATGTTTGGCTATTTGGGTTGTTGAACTATCAAAGTAATAAAAGCCACCTAGGTGGCTTTAAATTATTCTAGTCTAAAGTTGATGGGAATGCTGAAAGGAACTCGTACGGCTCGGTCCCGTTGTTTTCCCGGTGTCATTTTAGGGAGTTTTCCAATGATTCGCTTTGCTTCTTCCTCGAGTAATTTGTCCGGCCCCCGCATTTTTATTTGACCGATGTTACCATCTTTTTCAATGACAAACATGGTACTTACCCGTCCTTCTATTCCCATCTCTTGTGCTATTTCAGGATATTTGAAATTCTTTTTAATGTGCTTCATCATCATTTCTTGAAAACAGGCCCTTTTGTCCTTGGCATTTTCACATCCCGGAAAAACTGGCACTTCTTCAATAGTGATAAAAGGGATAAACTCAGGCTCATCAGTTTCCATAACTTCTACATCGGTTACTTCTATAACTTCTTCGTTTAGGTCCGTTTCGGTAGAAGCCATTTCGGTTTCAATGAGCTCTTCATCGTCTTCAATTATTTCAATGATTGGAGGTGCTACTACGGGTGCTGGGGGCGGAGGTGTTTTTATGTGTTGCGTAAAAGGTACTTCTTCGATAAGTTCATCTTCTACATTCAAACTTGCCACATGGCCATAGTTCTTGTTATAAGTTTTCCATTCCAAGGCGAGCAGGGTTAAAAGAAGGACGAATAGGAGGGCAAATAAATAATACATGCCTCTGTCTCGGTTAATATCCACTTTGGGATTTTTCTTTAATTCCATAATTCAAAAGTTTTTAAAATTTCTTGTGATGAAGCTATATCTCTTTTGATAGAATTAAAACCAGCAATGAGTAACACCCCTAGTTGGGTGAGGGAACTTTTGATTATAAATTGAAAGGTTGAGGTCTTTTACGATATTTGTTCTGGGTTTTGTGTTATGTGGGCAGTTAACTTTCGTCTAAATTTGTACTATGGGTTTGTTTGGAAAAAGGGATAAACTACAAATCATTACTTTTCAAGGTTATGGTACCAATACGGATTTCTATGCGCGTGGCCGAGCATTGGAAGATGAAGAAATAGACTTGTCCCAAAAGGGAGTTTTTAATTTAATTTGGAATACCTACAAACGTTTTGAGACAGATGAGGTTAAAAATACCCAAGTGACCATTACACTTCCTGATGGTCAAAAAATTGAGGGTAAAACGGATGGGGCCGGCTACTATAAAATAAAATGTAATCTGCAGGATTTAAGAACCTTGACCAATAGTGAAGGTTGGCTGGCCTTTGAAATTTCCTTTAATGACCCAACGCTGAAAAGGGAAATTTTACACCAGAATAGATTTCCCGGAGAAATGCTCATACCGTCTTCCAAAGCCCGCTTTGGGGTTATTAGTGATATTGACGATACCATATTGCATACAGGCGTGGTCTCTTCCTTAAAATGGAAGGTTATTTTTAACACTGTGTTTAAAACGGCGGAGAGAAGAAAACCTTTGGCCGGTGCTGCTGAATTTTATCAATTGCTGCATCAAGGTAAAAATGGAGATGAAGCAAATCCTATTTTTTACGTAAGTCACAGTCCTTGGAATATGTACCGCTATCTAGAACTGTTCCTCCAACAGAACGTTTTTCCCAAGGGGCCAATTCTTTTACGAAGCTTTCCCATTTTTGGGCGGAAAAAGCCCAACGAAAAACCTCAAAAGCAAAAAGAAATCTTGAACATTTTAAAAACCTATCCCAATCTTAAAATCATTTTGATAGGGGACAGTGGGGAATATGATGCGGATATTTATATGGAGATTACCGAGCTATATCCAAAGCAAATAATTGCTATCTATTTGCGAAGCGTTGCCCATAAAAAAAGAATGCAGCGTGTTAAGGGGCTTTTTGATAACTACACAACCGTCCCCGTACTTTTGGTAGAAAGCAGTGAACAGGCTATTGCGCATGCCAAGCAACAAGGTTTTATAAAATAGTGCTTAGAACAATCCGTTAATTTGGGCATCTATTCGGTTGATAATTGATCCTAAATCTTCCGGATTACTTACAAAGTCAAGGTCATCCACATCAATTATCAAAAGATTGCCATTTTCGTAACCATGGATCCAAGCTTCATATCTTTCGTTCAATCGGCTTAAATAATCAATGGAAATACTGTTTTCATATTCGCGGCCACGTTTATGAATCTGTTTTACCAAGTTTGGGATGGAGCTACGCAAATATATCAATAGGTCCGGAGGTTGAATTAGGCTTTCCATAAGTTCAAAAAGACTTTGGTAGTTATTAAAGTCCCTATTGGTCATAAGCCCCATTGCATGTAGGTTGGGAGCAAAAATGTAGGCGTCTTCGTAAATGGTTCGATCCTGTATGGTGGTCTTGCCACTTTGTCTTATATCCAAGACTTGCCTGTACCTATGGTTCAAAAAGTAAATCTGCAGATTAAAGCTCCAACGCTCCATTTGGGTATAGAAATCATCGAGATACGGGTTGTCTACTACATCTTCAAAATTGGCTTCCCATTTAAAGTGTTTGGCCAATAACCCTGTAAGCGTGGTTTTTCCGGCACCAATGTTACCGGCTACTGCAATGTGCATAAAGCGTGATGGTTTTTAAATATTGATATTTCTACGACCTAGATACGATGGTACAAGATACAAAGGATCATCATTTGAGGGAAAAATTTAATGGGTAAAATCCTTAGGAAAATTTTAATACGGTCTTTTGGTATAAAATTTTTATTTCCGGTCTAAAGCTGTAATTTTGCCCTGATTTTAAAAGAGGAAGGATTTGACTGATTGCAACCTCTTGTGCCCATTTAGGCCAAAACAAATGCTAAAGCAGTTGATAGGATTCTCCTTCCTATCAGACTTCTTTAGGCTATCATAAGATCCTTCAACAAAAAACTAAAGAAGTATATGTCATATCTTTTTACATCAGAATCTGTTAGTGAGGGACATCCGGATAAAGTTGCGGATCAAATCAGTGATGCCTTATTGGACCATTTTTTGGCTTTTGACCCTGAAAGCAAAGTGGCTTGTGAAACCTTGGTGACCACCGGTCAAGTTGTTTTGGCGGGCGAAGTAAAGAGCGATACCTATTTAGATGTTCAGAACATTGCAAGGGATGTCATCAACCAAATAGGGTACACCAAGGGTGAATACCAGTTTAGTGGCGATTCTTGTGGTGTTATTTCATTGATTCACGAACAATCGAAAGATATTAGCCAAGGGGTTGATCGTGGCGATAAAGAGCAACAAGGTGCCGGTGACCAAGGAATGATGTTTGGGTATGCTACCAATGAAACGGACAATTACATGCCTTTGGCCTTGGATATTTCGCACCGTATTTTATACACTTTGGCAGAACTTCGCAAAGAGGGTAAGGAAATCTCGTATTTAAGACCCGATGCCAAAGCTCAGGTAACCATTGAATATTCCGATGATAATGTTCCTGTGAGGATCGATACCATCGTGGTTTCTACCCAACACGATGCTTTTGATGCCGATGACGAGAAAATGTTGGCCCAAATAAAAAAGGATATTATTGAGGTTCTTATTCCAAAAGTAAAAGCGCAATTGCCCGAAAGTATTCAGGCTTTGTTTGATGATGCTATCAAATATCATATCAACCCCACCGGTAAATTTGTCATTGGAGGCCCTCATGGCGATACCGGATTGACAGGAAGAAAGATTATTGTAGATACCTATGGAGGAAAAGGAGCCCACGGTGGCGGAGCTTTTAGTGGAAAGGACCCGAGTAAGGTAGACCGAAGCGCTGCTTATGCCTCTAGACATATCGCCAAGAACTTGGTGGCTGCCGGGGTGGCAGATGAGGTTTTGGTGCAGGTGAGTTACGCCATTGGAGTGGTAGAGCCAACGTCCATTTTTATTGATACCTATGGTACCTCAAAAATCGATGCTACCGATGGTGAAATCGCTAAAAAAGTAGCAGAATTATTTGATATGAGACCTTTTGCCATTGAGGATAGGTTGAAACTCAGAAACCCAATTTATTTGGAATCTGCAGCTTATGGTCATATGGGTAAAACTCCTAGAACCGTAACCAAGGTGTTTGAGTCACCTTACAATGGTAGGGTAGAAAAAGAGGTGGAATTGTTCACTTGGGAGAAGTTGGATAGGGTGGAAGAAGTGAAAAAAGCCTTTCAACTGTAAATTTTTTAAAAAATAAGGGGAATTTAAAATTCCGGTATATATATTTGTTTTCTTAAAGTTCAAACACGTATTGACAGTTATCAAGAAAGGCGGAGGGACTAGACCCTGTGAAGCCTTAGCAACCCTTTGTTCAAATTTATTTGGATAGAGAAGGTGCTACGTTCTATCCCAATAATTGTTGGGGCAGATAACAACTAAAGTTACTTCCGTAATTTTTTCCGCTTTCTTATAACTATTTAATTGAAACTAGGCTTAGTGATAACTGTCTAGGTTTGTTCGTATATTGATTTGTACAACTTAAATACTATATAAAATGAGCGATTACAATTTTTCAACCAACGCACTTCATGCTGGGCATGACACAAAAGAAACTGGCGGAACGAGAGCAGTACCTATTTATCAGACTTCTTCCTACGTTTTTAATGATACGGACCATGCAGCCAATCTTTTTTCTTTGGCCGAGCTAGGTTTTATCTATACCCGTTTGAACAACCCTACCAATGAAATACTTCAAAAGCGTTTGGCCGCATTGGAAGGCGGTATTGGTGCCGTGGTTTTTTCTTCGGGTGCGGCAGCCATCTCTACAGGATTAATGACATTATTGAAAGCCGGCGATCACATTGTTGCTTCCAGTAGTTTGTACGGGGGTACTTTTAATTTGTTAAATGTAACCTTACCTAGATTGGGAATCACCACCACTTTTGTTGATGCTTCGGATGCTACAAACTTTAAAAATGCCGTTCAAGATAATACAAGGGCCTTTTTTGTAGAATCCCTTGGGAATCCAAAATTGGATGTGTTGGATTTACAAGCTATTTCAGAAGAGGCAAAAGCAGCTCAAGTACCTTTTATCGTTGATAATACAGTAGCCACACCTGCTTTATTAAATCCTATTGAGCACGGGGCTAATATCGTTATTCACTCCATGACCAAATATATTGGCGGACAGGGTACTTCTTTGGGAGGTGTCATCGTAGATGCCGGTACTTTTGATTGGGCCAATGGTAAATTCCCGGAGTTTACAGAACCTTCTGCTGGTTACCACGGTTTGGTGTATCATGAAGCCTTGGGTGCAGCGTCCTATACCTTCAAATTGATTTTAGAGGGGCTGCGTGATTTTGGAGGGGCTTTGAGTCCGTTCAACGCCTTCCAGATTATTCAAGGTTTGGAGACTTTGAACGTTCGTATCAAGCAGCATAGTGAAAACGCTCTGGAATTGGCAAAATGGTTGGAAGGTCGCGATGAGGTCGCTTGGGTCAACTACCCTGGATTGGAAAGTAGCAAATACAATGAGCTGGCTAAAAAATACCTTCGCAAAGGCCAAAGTGGTTTGGTTACATTCGGTGTTAAAGGAGGTTTTGAGGCAGCCAAGAAATTGACCGATGCCACTAAAATATTCTCTTTGTTGGCAAATATTGGGGATACCAAATCCTTGATTATCCATCCGGCCAGTACTACCCACCAGCAGTTGAACGAAGAGCAACAGGCGGGTGCCGGAGTAAGCCAAGATTTGATCCGTCTTTCAGTTGGCTTGGAAGACGTAGCAGATTTAAAAGCTGATCTGGAACAAGCTTTTAGTCAAATATGATAAATAAGTAATGGCGGTTTGTTGAGGGTATGAGGTGTCCCTTTTCCTTCAACAAATTGCTGTTAGCACAATAAAAATTTATGCTCCATCATCTTCAAATAAAGAATTATCAAACCCTGGGTCAAAAGACGCAGGATATTGAGCTTTCATACCAGCTATTCGGTCAAGAGCTGCGCAGCGCCCCTATCGTATTGGTCAACCATGCCCTTACCGGAAACTCGAATGTTACCGGAAACGATGGCTGGTGGTCTGCCCTAATTGGAGAAGGAAAGTGTATCGATACCAATAAATACACTATCCTTTCCTTTAATATTCCCGGTAACGGACATGACAAATTCGTCATTGAAAACTACAAGGATTTTGTGGCAGGGGATATGGCCCGTATATTTCTTCAAGGGCTTGAAATGCTTGAAATCAAAAAGCTTTATGCGATCATTGGTGGGTCATTGGGAGGGGGCATTGCTTGGGAGATGGCGGCCCTCAATCCTAAAATAACAGAACATTTGATTCCGGTGGCTTCTGATTGGAAGTCTACCGATTGGTTGATTGCCAACTGCCAAATACAAGAACAGTTTTTGGTCAACTCCAAGCAGCCTGTACATGATGCCCGTATGCACGCGATGTTGACTTATCGAACTCCGGAATCCTTTAAAGAACGCTTTAAAAGAAGTACCAATGAAGAATTACAGGTTTTCAATGTAGAAAGTTGGTTGATGCACCACGGTGAGAAACTACAAGGAAGGTTTCAGCTTTCAGCCTATAAATTGATGAACCAATTGTTGAAGACCATCGATATCATGAGGGATGGTGACTGTAATTTTATAGAACTTCAAAACAGCGATATGAATATCCATATTGTTGGAGTAGATTCGGATTTGTTCTTTACAGCGAAGGAAAATAAGGAAACGTACAAGCAGTTGGCCCAAGCGAATAGTAATGTTACCTATGGTGAAGTACACTCACTTCATGGACATGACGCCTTTTTGATCGAGTTTGACCAAATGGAACAGCTACTGCGACCTATTTTCAGTAGAAATGGAAAAAGTCAAGGACTGAAAGTACTCAAGTTTGGGGGTAAATCGCTTTCCAATGGTGAAGGCTTGGAAAGGGTTTTGAACATCATTACCAAGAAAGTAAGTGAAGGCGAGAATATAGCGGTCATTCTTTCCGCTCGAGGAAAGGCAACGGATCAGCTTGAAAACCTATTGGAAAGGGCAGCTTCCGGTCATAATTACCATAAGGACTTTGAGGCCTTTGAAAAATACCAACAGCACAGTTTTAAAAATATAAAACTGGGAGATGAATTTAAGGAGCTGGCAAAAATTTTGGAAGGTGTTTCCCTTTTAGGTGATTATAGTCAGAAGGTTAAAGACCAGGTGTTGGCTTTTGGGGAATTGATTTCCATTAAACTGGTAAGTAAGTTATTGGTAGGACGGGGAATTTCGGCACAAGCCTTGGATTCTCGGTTATTGTTGAAAACCGATTCCAATTTTGGTGATGCCGCTGTAGATGAGGTTAAGTCAAAGGAGAATGTAATTAGGCATTTCGCAAATTTGGAGACGCAAACTGTACCGGTCATTTCTGGGTTTATTGCTTCCGACGAAAATGGGGATACCACCACTTTAGGAAGAAATGGCAGTAACTATTCCGCTGCGCTATTTGCCAATTTTTTGAATGCAGAAGAACTCCAGAATTACACCCACGTAGACGGAATTTTTACGGCCAATCCGGATTTGGTACCTGATGCCAGGCGAATTGACAATCTTAGTTATAGTGAAGCCAATGAGCTAGCTAATTTTGGAGCCACCATCTTGCATGCAAAAACAATTATACCCTTAATTGAAAAAAATATTCCCTTGAGAATATTGAATACCTTCAATGATGACAATGAAGGAACCTTGATCAGTGCCAAGTCAAAAAAAGGGGGTATCCGTTCGCTTTCGGTCATTGAAAATGTAGCGCTGATTAATTTAGAGGGTAGGGGACTGCTCGGAAAAGTTGGGGTTGATGCCCGTATTTTCAGGGCCTTGGGCCAAAACAATATTAGTGTAAGTATTGTTTCACAAGGATCCTCGGAACGTGGTATTGGTCTTGTGGTGGATGCCGATAAGGCGCAAAGAGCAAAAAAGGCCTTGGATGCTGAATTTGCAGGAGATTATGAGACCAAGGATATCAATATGATAACTGTTCAAGATCAAGTGTCTGTAATATCTGTGGTAGGTCAAGATTTAAGTACTTTTCATAGGCCCTTTAACGCTTTGATCAAGAATCAGGTAGTGCCGTTATTGTTCAATAATACGGTTTCCGGAAAGAATGTGAGTTTGGTGGTCAAAAAAACCGATTTGCACAAGGCCATCAATGTAATGCACGGTCAGATTTTCGGAATCAGCAAAAAAGTGAACTTGGCCATTTTCGGTCATGGAAATGTGGGCGGTACTTTGATCGAACAGATTTTAAAGTCCAAAAAGGCCATTGAAGAGCGTAAGGGAATCGACTTAAATGTGTTTGCGGTAGCCAACTCACGTAAAGTTCTTTTGGAGAAAAAGGGAGTTCCCAAATCATGGAAAAAAGCCATTGAGGAAAGGGGAGTGTCCTACACGTTTTCCGATGTGATGGAGTTCGCCAAAAAGAACCATTTGGAAAACTTGATTGCTGTTGATAATACGGCCAATGAAGATTTTGTAGCCCACTATTTCGATTTTGTAGAAAATGGTTTTGATTTGGTTTCCTCCAATAAAATAGCTAATACCCTTGGTTTTGATTTTTATCAATTATTACGGGAAGAGCTGGGGAAGAACCAAAAACAATACTTATATGAAACCAATGTGGGAGCAGGGCTACCATTGATCGATACCATTAAATTATTGCATTTAAGCGGTGAGAACATTACCCAGATTAAAGGGGTTTTCTCTGGTTCTTTAAGCTATATCTTCAATACGTTTTCGGAGTCCGATAAGCCATTCTCGGCCATTTTGTTGGATGCCATGAAAAAAGGATTTACCGAGCCAGATGCACGTGAGGACCTTTCCGGTAATGACGTGGGTAGAAAATTATTGATTCTAGCGAGGGAGTTGGATTTAAGCAATGAGTTTTCTGATATCAGTATCAATAATCTAATTCCGGAAGAATTACGAGATGGTTCAGTAGATGATTTCTTAAAGAAATTGGACGTGTTGGATGCCAAGTTCAGTGAAATAAAGAAAAACCAGAAACCAGGCCATGTCTTACGCTATGTAGGTGATTTGCACGGAGATTTACAGAAGGAAAAGGGTATTCTGGAAGTAAAATTGGTTTCCGTGCCTAAAGAAAGTGCCTTGGGACAGGTGAAAGGTTCCGATTCCATTATTGAAATATATACGGAGTCTTATGGCAAAAACCCGTTGGTGATTCAAGGTGCAGGTGCAGGGGCGGCAGTAACCGCCAGAGGAGTGTTTGGGGATATTTTAAGGATTGCCGAAAAGGGATAGATTTTAGGAGTTAGGAGTTAGGAGTTAGGAGTTAGGAGTTAGAAGTTAGGAGTTAGGAGTTAGGAGTTAGGGGTTAGGAGTTAGGGGTTAGGAGTACCTATAATTAGTTAAAAGTTTATAGTTATAAGTTAAAGAATTATAGCTAAAAGAAGTAGTAGATTTTTTTAGCTTCTGGCGGTAAACTACTATCCATTAGGAACAAAAAAGAAAAAGAAAAAAAGGAAGAAATGAGTACAAATAAATTTGAGACGAATGCGATTCGCACGCAGTTGAAACGGTCAGAAAATCTTGAGCACTCGGTGCCCATGTACGTGACCTCTAGTTTTGTGTTTGAAGATGCCGAGGATATGCGCGCGTCTTTTGCGGAGGAGAAGGAGCGAAATATTTATTCCCGCTACTCAAATCCGAACTCTTCCGAGTTTATTGAAAAAGTGTGCCAAATGGAAGGTGCCGAAGATGGATTTGCGTTTGCTTCAGGTATGGCAGCGGTTTTCTCCACCTTAGCGGCCTTGTTGGATACCGGGGATCATGTAATTTCTTCTCGAAGTATTTTTGGCTCTACCCACTCTCTTTTCAATAATTTTTTCCCGAAATGGAATATCAGCCATTCCTATTTTAAATGTGATGAGGTAGAAAAGATAGAATCGCTGATTACGCCCAAAACCAAAATTCTATATGCGGAAACTCCCACGAATCCCGGAGTTGATGTGTTGGATTTAGAATATTTGGGGGCAATTGCCAAAAAGCATAATTTGATTTTAGTCATTGATAATTGCTTTGCTTCACCATATTTACAGCAGCCCATAAAATTTGGCGCCGATTTGGTTATACATTCCGGAACTAAATTAATGGATGGGCAAGGTCGTGTTTTGGCGGGCATCACTGTAGGAAAAAGGGAATTGGTAGATAAGGTGTACCGTTTTTCCCGAATTACGGGTCCCGCACTTTCGCCTTTTAATGCTTGGGTGCTTTCCAAAAGCTTGGAGACCTTGGCGGTACGGGTGGATAGGCACTGTGATAACGCCCTGAAATTGGCCGCGTTTCTAGAAGGTCATGAAAAAGTGAATTGGGTACGTTACCCCTTCTTAAAATCACACCCTAAATACGAGGTGGCCAAAAAGCAAATGAAGGCCGGTGGCTGTGTAGTTGCTTTTGAGGTGAAAGGAGGATTGGAAGCTGGACAAAAGTTCTTCAATTCTATAAAACTATTGTCCTTATCCGCCAATCTGGGTGATTCAAGAAGTATTGTGACACATCCGGCATCAACCACCCACAGTAAGTTGTCAGTAGAAGAGCGTGCAGAAACCGGTATTACCGATGGTACCGTGAGGGTTTCCGTAGGATTGGAACATGTAGATGATATTATTGCCGATATCAAACAAGCGTTGGAAGCTTAATTAGGCTTTTTTGAAGCAATCATCATGTGTGGGCTAAAAGCGAGCAGGTTTTCGTCATTTTCCGTGATGGAAAGTAATTCGCTCAAAGTCTTTTTGTTCTTAGGATGCAGCATGCTAGAAAAGTAATCTTTGTCTAGCCAAGTCATTCCTTCAACAGCCGTAAGCAGATTATGGGTGAACCCCGCTTGTTGAAATTCCCTTTTTAGTTCTTCAGGGCGGTGGTAGTATGCTTCTCCCATGAGACCCGGAAACTGCTTGGGAGGAAAGTGATTACTAGAGGTGAGTTCTTCCTTGCACATGTTGAAAAAGTTCTTGTCATGAATATACCCATGAAGGAGCCCCACCAAGGTGGAGGCCGTATAATTGATAGCAAAACCAAGTACCGTTCCCCCGGATTTTAAAACCCGCATTGATTCTGAAATAGTTTGGGCTCTATCTTTAGGGTTCTGCAGATGGTATAAGGGTCCGTGAAGAAGGATGATGTCGGCAAATTTATTGGGGTAATCCAATTGCTGGGAAGCCCCGACTTTTACCGAAAAGCCATTTTTAGATTTTTTGGCCCGCTTTTGAGCGAGTTTGATGTGCTTCATCACCGGTTCTACAAGATATACCTTATGACCTAAGTCTGAGAGCCATTCGGAGTATTTTCCGGTACCTCCGCCAACATCTAAAATAACCATGTTGGGTTTGTGAAGGTGTTTTTTGATAAGTTCTTTCACTCGTTCAAACTCAAAGATTCCCATGCCGTTTTCTAGCCGGGTTTCCTCAGAAGCCTGATTATAAAAGTCTTCTACGTTTTTGCTGATGAGTTTCTTGTGGTTGGTCATTTGACGGGTAGTTAATACAACTTGTAGCCCTCAAAGCTAAGAATATTGATGGTTTGTATAGGTTGATTCGCGCTTCGTTTTCGGGGTTAATTCCAATTAAGGATACGAGCCATTAAAAATTTTAATTTTCTGTATCTTCGCCTTATGCTCTCTAAAAAGACCAAATATGGCCTCAAGGCCCTTGCTTATTTAGCTTCCCAAAAGGAAAAAGCGCCTGTGCAGATTTCTGAAATTGCAAAGTGCGAAAATATTTCCCAAAAGTTTCTGGAGAGTATTTTATTGTCCCTTCGAAAAAGTGGTTTTTTAGGTTCTAAAAAAGGAAAGGGCGGAGGGTACTACCTCATAAAGGAGCCCAATGAAATTCTGATGACCGATGTCATGCGGGTGTTGGAAGGGCCAATATCTATGGTGCCCTGTGTAAGCCTCAATTTCTACGAAAAATGTGCAGATTGCCGTGACGAAGCCACTTGTTCGGTAAATAAGCTCATGCTTATGGTCAGGGATGCCAACCTTGAGGTTTACCGAAATAACACTTTAGCTGACCTCATAATTTCTTAATCATTGATTTTGAGTATTTCATCGGTTGAAAATATCTTAGAAAAAAATACGTTTTGTTAATAATCTACTAAATCCATAGGGTAATTGTAAATTCTTTTGGTTTGGTGCTACTCAGTTCAAAAAATAATTCTATTTTTGCTTACTCTATTAAATTAATAGGATAATAAAGGTTATGATAGTAGATCAACTTACAGTGGATTCTAAAAACCAGAAAACGACTTTTCAGAAAGACAAAACTTCTGAAAGCCCAAAAAGAAGTATCGTTAAGTCTATTAGTTGGAGAATCGTGGGAACCATAGATACCATCATTATTTCGTGGATCGTTACCGGTACCTTAACCTTGGCTTTCTCCATAGGTTTGATAGAATTGGTAACCAAAATGGTTCTGTACTTTTTTCATGAGCGAATCTGGAACAAAATATCTTGGGGTAAATAATATATAGACAAATGAGTTTTTCAGAAGAATTAATTCAAGAGCAGAATAAAAAATTTGAAGGCGCAAATCCTCAAGAAATCATTGCATGGGCCATTGGGAATGCTAAAAATCCAGTAGTGACTACCAATTTTAGGCCTTATGAAGTAAATATTCTTCATGCCATTACTCAGGTAAAATCTGATATTCCCGTGGTTTGGTGCGATACGGGTTATAATACGCCCAACACCTACCGCCATGCCGAAGAACTGATCGAGCGTCTAGGTCTTCAAATAGACTTATATGTTCCAAAGCAGACCACTGCGCATAGAGATGTGGTAATGGGTATTCCGCAGATTGAAGACCCAAGACATGCCGTTTTTACCGAGCAGGTGAAATTAGAACCTTTTAGAAGGGCCATGGAAGCGCATCAACCAGATGTTTGGTTCACTAATCTTAGAAAAGGGCAAACTGCTTTGCGTGATTCTTTAGATGTATTGAGTTTAAGTAAAGATGGTGTTCTAAAAGTAAGCCCTTTCTATCACTATAGCGATGCGGAATTGGATGCCTATTTAGCGGAATTCGATTTGCCCAACGAGCATAAATATTTTGATCCCACAAAGGTTCTGGAGAACCGTGAATGTGGATTGCATACCTAAATAATTGACTATTATAAACTTCCGCTTCGGCAGGATAAAAGCATAAAAACTTGGAAACAGTTACAAAAGAACAAGAATTGGATACAGCACTTTTAGGAGCTACCGGCGATGTTGCCAACGCTTTGGAGAACGAGGCTATCTACATTATCAGGGAAGTAGCGGCGCAATTTGAAAGACCGGTACTGTTGTTTTCCGGAGGAAAGGATTCCATTACCTTGGTGAGATTGGCACAAAAAGCCTTCTGGCCGGCAAAAATCCCTTTTCCTTTAATGCACATAGATACCGGACATAACTTTCCTGAAACCATTGAGTTTAGGGATCGCTTGGTAGAGGAATTGGGTCTGGAATTGATTGTTCGCAATGTTCAAGATTCCATCGACCAAGGAAAGGTAAAGGAAGAAACTGGTAAATATGCCAGTAGAAACATGTTGCAGACCACCACTTTGTTGGATGCTATTGAGGAATTCAAGTTTGATGCCTGTATTGGTGGTGCCCGTAGGGACGAGGAGAAAGCGCGTGCCAAGGAAAGAATCTTTTCCGTGCGGGATGATTTTGGTCAATGGGACGAGAAAAACCAACGCCCAGAGTTGTTTGATATGTTGAACGGACAAATAGAATTGGGTCAGAATGTTCGTGTGTTCCCGATCAGTAACTGGACGGAGTTGGATGTGTGGAGCTACATCGAAGCTGAAAATATCGAAATTCCTTCTATATATTTTGCCCATAAGCGTAAGACTTTCTTGAGGGACGGACTTATCTGGTCTGCCGAGGACGATGTGGTTTTTAGGGCCGAGGATGAATTGGTAGAAGAACGTATCGTACGTTTTAGAACGGTAGGGGATATGTCATGTACCGCTGCGGTGGAATCCGAAGCCAATACCATTGCTAAAGTGGTTTCGGAAATTAGGGATTCTTCCATCTCGGAAAGAGGTGCACGTATAGACGATAAGCGTTCCGAAGCGGCCATGGAGAAGCGTAAGCAACAAGGGTATTTCTAAGATAGTTAAGAGTTAAGATTTAAAAGTTATGAGTTATGGGTTTTAGTGAGGTATCCTCACAGAAAAAACTAGTAACCAACAACCATATAAAGATGAAAGTATTAAAATTAGCAACAGCAGGTAGTGTAGATGACGGTAAAAGTACCTTGATCGGGCGTTTATTGTATGATACAAAATCGCTAACTACAGATAAATTAGAAGCTATTGAAAAAACCAGTAAGCAACGTGGTTACGATTACTTGGATTTTTCTTTGGCAACAGATGGTTTAGTGGCGGAAAGAGAGCAGGGAATCACTATTGACGTGGCCCATATTTATTTTTCTACCGCAACTAAAAGTTACATCATTGCCGATACTCCCGGACATGTGGAGTACACTCGTAACATGGTTACCGGAGCTTCTACCTCGCAAGCGGCCATTATCTTGATCGATGCCAGAAAAGGGGTAATCGAACAAACCTACAGACACTTTTTCATCAATAATATGCTTCGAGTAAAAGATGTTATTGTTGCTATCAATAAGATGGATTTGGTGGATTATGCGGAGGAAACCTTCAATAGCATCAAAGCTGACTTTGAAGAGTTGATGAGGAAAAGAGATTACCAAGAGCAGAAAATCACCTTTATACCGGTGAGTGCCCTAAAAGGCGACAACGTGGTAAACAAATCCGATGCCATGCCCTGGTACGAAGGTCAGACGTTGTTACAACACTTGGAAGAGCTGGATTTAAAGGATATTTACAATACCGGTACACCAAGATTTCCGGTGCAGTATGTAATTCGCCCAAAGACGGATGATTTCCATGATTTTAGAGGTTTTGCGGGAAAAGTTTATGGAGGTGAATTGAGTGTGGGAGATGAAGTAGTGGCGCTTCCATCGCAAACCCGTTCCCGTATTAAGGAAATCCATTTCCACGATAAAAAGTTTCAAACGGCTTCCCGAAGGTCTTCCGTAACCATTACTTTGGAAGATGAAATTAACGTAAGCCGTGGAGATATGCTGGTGAAAGTAGGTGATTTGCCTACCATTGACAAGCAGTTTACCGCTACCGTTTCTTGGATGGATTCAGATCAACTGGTACCGGGTAAAAAATATGTGGTTCAGCACGGTGTCAATAAAGTGTTGGCCAAAGTAGATAGAATACACCATAAAATCAGTCCTGATTATTCTGGTATCGATACCGATGTAAGTGGATTGGGCATGAATGATATCGCACAGGTATCCTTTAAATTGAACAAGCCTATTTTCTACGATAAATTTAAAGACCACCGTACCAACGGTTCCTTTATTTTGATCGATTCTCAAAGTAACAGTACCGTAGGGGCAGGCTTTATTAGCTAGTAAGGATGAGTGGAGCGGCGTTTTTGATAAAACGCTGCGCATTATTATCTATTAAACCGATAGGAAAAATATAAATAAAATCTGGGTCACCATACTCAGAAAAAGAAACAAAACAACAGCATGCAGAGTTTTAGAACCGAAATAGAAAACCCAGTTGTAGAGAAAGATATTCTCGAATTGGAAAGAAAAATCAAGCTCTTTCATGACGGAAAGGTAGATGAGGAGAAATTCCGAAGCCTTCGTTTAGCAAGGGGTGTATACGGTCAGCGTCAACCGGGCGTGCAAATGATTCGTATAAAATTGCCTTATGGTAAGGTAACTTCTAAACAATTAAAGCGTATCTGTGATGTTTCCGATGAGTATTCAACTGGTAGGTTGCACATCACCACCCGCCAAGATATTCAGATTCACTATGTAGACTTGAACAGAACCCCAGAGCTTTGGGCAGAGTTGGAGAAAGATGATGTTACGCTACGTGAAGCTTGTGGTAACACGGTAAGAAACGTGACCGCTAGTGAAACTGCCGGTATTGATGTGGATGAGCCGTTTGATGTTTCACCTTACGCTCATGCTTTGTTTCAATATTTCTTGCGTAACCCCATCAGTCAAGAAATGGGACGTAAGTTTAAGGTGTCTTTTTCTGCGAGTGATGCAGATACTGGTCTTTCCTACATGCACGATTTGGGCTTTATTGCCAAAATTAAAGATGGTGTTAGAGGTTTTAAAGTGATGCTAGGAGGTGGACTTGGTTCTCAGCCACGTCATGCAGATGTTCTTTTTGAATTTTTGGAAAGTGATAAAATCATTCCTTTGATGGATGGTGTGGTTCGTGTGTTCGATAGATATGGCGAGCGTAAGAGTAGGGCCAAGGCACGGATGAAATTCTTGATCAAGGATGTCGGTTTGGATGGTTTCAAGGAATTGTTGGAGGCAGAGCAAAAAGCGGTACCACACCAATCATATCCAATAGATGCCGATGCATATCCAAAAGCAAAAATTGCGGATGCTCAGCCTAAGGAAGTGGAAATTGAAGATCAGGCTGCTTTTGAAGCTTGGAAATCAACCAATGTTATTCCTCAAAAACAAGAGGGGTTTGTGGCGATCGGAATCAAAGTACTTTTAGGTGATTGGTATACTGATAAGGCAAGACTTTTGGCCGATTTGGTAAGCGAATATGCCGCGGGCGAAATTCGTTTGAGCTTACGTCAAAATATATTGATTCCTTATGTAAAGGAAGAGTTGGTACCATTTTTCTACAAAGCACTATCTAAATTAGGCTTTGCGGAAGCAGGTTACAACAAGGCATTGGATATTACAGCTTGCCCAGGTACAGATACCTGTAATTTGGGTATTGCTAGTAGTACTGGTATTGCCGAAGAATTGGAACGAGTAATAAAAGCGGATTACCCGCAATATATTTCCAATCCGGATGTGGTAATAAAAATTAGTGGATGTATGAACGCCTGTGGGCAGCACAACATGGCCCATATCGGATTTCAGGGAATGAGCGTGCGTACCAAGGATAAATTGGTGGCTCCCGCACTTCAAGTATTATTAGGAGGTAGCAACGATGGTAATGGAAATGGACGTTTTGCCGATAAGGTGGTGAAAATTCCTAGTAAACGTGGTCCTGAAGCCTTGCGTTTGATTTTGGATGATTACGATGCCAACGGAAACGGACAATCGTATGCCGATTATTATCAGGAAAAAGGACAAATGTATTTCTATGATTTCTTAACGCCATTGTCCGATGTAACCAATTTAACTGCTGAAGATTTTATCGATTGGGGTAATACCGAGCGATATGAAAAAGCGATCGGGGTGGGTGAATGTGCCGGTGTTGTCATTGATTTGGTAGCCACCTTGTTATTTGAAAGTGAGGAGAAAATCCAGAATGCAGTAGAAGCCCTGAACCAAGAAAAGTGGGCGGCCAGTATTTATTACTCCTATACTTCCATGGTAAACTCGGCAAAAGCTATTTTAACATCGGAAAAAACCAAAGTGAACACCCATGCGGGAATCATAAAGGATTTTGATGAAAAATTAGTGGCCAGCGGGAAAGTGGAATTAGGTAGAAGTTTTGAGGAATTGGCCTTACAATTGAACAAAAATGAGCCTACCGAAGCATTTGCAAAAAGCTATTTAGAGGATGCGCAGCAGTTTTTGAAAACTGTTGAAGCTTACAGACAACAAGAATTGGCAGAAGCCTAGTACATGAGTGAACAAGAAACTACATATAACAAATTCAGTTGGGGAAATGAGCCCAATGCATCTACCGGAAAGTTGACCGTTGTCGGTGCCGGTCCGGGAGATGTAGAGCTCATCACCTTAAAAGCGATAAAGGCTTTAAAGGCTGCGGATGTAGTTTTGTACGATGCTTTGGTAGCAACCGAATTATTGGAGTATGCACATACCGCAGAACAGATTTTTGTTGGAAAAAGAAAGGGATGCTACGCCTATCAACAGGAACAGATCAATGATCTGATTGTGGATAGGGCTTCTCAAGGGCATCACGTAGTTCGCTTAAAAGGAGGGGATCCCTTTGTCTTTGGACGTGGAGCCGAGGAAATGGAATTTGCCGCTTCCCGTGGGATAGCGGTGGACATGGTTCCCGGAATATCCTCTTGTTTGTCCGTCCCTGCCTCGCAGAATATTCCGGTAACAAAGAGAGGTGCATCCGAGAGTTTTTGGGTCATCACAGGTACTACAAAAGAGCATAAATTATCTGCTGATGTGGCCTTGGCCGCAAAAAGCAGTGCTACGGTGGTCATTTTAATGGGAATGTCCAAACTCGGGCAAATTGTAGAGCTGTTCAAAGGAGATGGCAAAGCGGAAACTCCCATAGCCATTATTCAAAATGGCACGCGACCCGATGAAAAGGTTGCGGTAGCGACCATACAGACTATTGAAGAAGAAGTAAGAAATAAAAAATTGGCAAATCCGGCCATCATTATCATTGGTGATGTGGTTCGCCATAGGGCCCGTATTTTGGAAATTGCCAACCATCACAAATTAGAGTTAAGTTAGAAGTTATGATAAAAACGGATGTAATTATTGTTGGAGCCGGACCTACCGGACTTTTCACGGTATTTGAAGCGGGATTGTTAAAGTTGAAATGCCACTTGATCGATGCATTGCCACAACCAGGAGGTCAGTGTTCGGAGATATATCCTAAGAAACCTATTTATGATATACCTGCCTTCCCAGAAATTCTGGCCGGTAAATTGGTCGATAACCTCATGGAACAAATCAAGCCTTTCGAGCCTGGTTTTACTTTGGGAGAGCGCGCCGAAACCTTGGATAAGCAAGAAGATGGTTCCTTTATAGTAACGACTAACAAAGGAACTCAGCACCATGCGCCTGTGGTAGTTATCGCTGGCGGACTCGGTTCTTTTGAGCCCAGAAAACCCCCTATTTCAAACATTGGCGACTTTGAGGATAATGGCGTGGCTTATATGGTAAAAGACCCTGAAGTATACCGCGATAAAAAAGTAGTGATTGCCGGTGGTGGTGATTCTGCTTTGGACTGGGCTATTTTCTTGGCCGATGTGGCTTCGGAAGTTTCTTTGGTACACCGTAGAAATGAATTTAGAGGTGCATTGGATTCTGTGGAAAAAGCCTCGGAGTTGGCCAAGTTGGGTAAAATTAAATTGTTTACCAAGGCTGAGGTTAAGAAACTTTATGGTGATGACAAACTGGAGGCCGTTGTTATCAAACACAACGATGCTGAAAAAGGAGAAACCTATTTGGAGGTAGACAACTTTATTCCATTGTTCGGTCTTTCTCCAAAATTAGGGCCCATTGGTGATTGGGGACTCGAAATTGAGCGTAACGCTATTAAAGTGAACAACGCAAAAGATTACCAAACGAATATTCCAGGTGTATTTGCCATCGGAGATGTCAACACATATGAAGGTAAATTAAAACTTATTTTGTCCGGTTTCCACGAAGCAGCTGTTATGTGTCAGTATGCTTACCAAATCATCAATCCAGGTAAAAGGTTTGTAATGAAATACACTACCGTTGGTGGGGTGACTGGTTTTGATGGTTCTAAAAAAGAGGCCAAAAAAGAAGTGGTTCAAAGTATATCAAATTAGTGCTTGCAAATAATTGTTTATAGTTAAAAAACCTCTCAAAATCATTTTCGAGAGGTTTTTTTATCAATAACGGCTGTTTCAAAATTTATACTATGTAATTATCATTGAATCTAGGTCGCTTTTAGGGTGTTATAAATATGCCCTAAGGACTAAAAAACTTTGCCATAATTTGGTTTTGGTAAAGGCAAGACGTTACTTTGCATCCGTTCATAGAAACACTGAAAAAAGTTATCAAGAAAGGTGGAGGGAATAGACCCTTTGAAGCCTTGGCAACCCTTTCCTCAAAAAGAAGGTGCTACATTCTATCCCAAATGGGGCAGATAACAAAAGGCGTTCAGAGCCCTTTAGATTACCTAACTTGATATTGAATTAGTATGCTTATTAAACAGGCTTTTTGTAAATGCCAATTGTTTGATAGGTGGTAGAAAAGTTTATGCCAAAAGGTAAAATGAAAGACATTAGGGAAATTTTAAAGGAGCGAGTTTTAATATTGGATGGTGCAATGGGTACCATGCTTCAGCGCTACAAATTCACAGAGGAGGATTTTAGGGGCGAACGATTCAAAGATTGGGAGCATCCATTACAGGGTAACAATGATTTACTTTCCTTGACCCAACCGGAGGCAATTGCCGAGGTGCACAAAAAATACTTGGAGGCCGGCGCAGATATTTTGGAAACCAATACGTTTTCAGGTACAACCATCGCCATGGCGGATTATCATATGGAAGATTTGGTCTATGAACTTAATTACGAGTCGGCCAGAATTGCAAAAATGGTAGCCGAAGAGTTCACTGAAAAAGACCCTAATAAACCTCGTTTTGTGGCCGGAAGTATTGGCCCAACCAACAAAACGGCCAGTATGAGTCCTGATGTGAACGACCCGGGTTTTAGGGCGGTTTCCTTTGATGAACTACGAATAGCGTACAAACAACAAGTCGAAGCTTTGTTGGATGGAGGTGCAGATTTACTGCTGGTGGAAACGATATTTGATACGTTGAATGCAAAGGCTGCCTTGTTTGCGATTGAAGAAGTAAAGGAAGAGCGTAATATTGATCCTCCCATTATGGTAAGCGGAACTATTACCGATGCTTCCGGAAGAACGCTTTCGGGGCAAACAGCGGAGGCATTTTTAATTTCCATTTCCCACATTCCCATTTTATCGGTAGGATTCAATTGTGCCTTGGGAGCCAATCAATTGGTACCCCATTTAGAGGTATTGTCGTCCAAAACGGATTATGCCGTTTCTGCACACCCAAATGCGGGTTTGCCCAATGCCTTCGGTGAATATGACGAAACCCCGGAGCAGATGGCGGCACAAATCAAGGAATATCTAGATAAAGGCCTAGTGAATATTGTAGGTGGCTGTTGTGGAACCGTTCCCGAGCATATAAAAGCCATAGCGGATTTAGCAAAAAATTACACCCCAAGGGGTATTTTGGTGGGGTAGTGTTTGGTTATTTGTTGTTGGTTGTTTGTGGCTTGTTGTTCGTTTCACGTTCAGCGTTGTGCGTTTTTATGTACAAGCAACGATTAGTTGAAATTAAAAATGGATTATAAAGAATTAGATGTTTGGTTGCAGACAAGGGAATTGGTCAAGAAAATTTACATTTTGACTACATCTTTTCCGAATGAAGAGCAATATGGGCTTACTTCTCAGATAAGAAGGTCAGCTATTGCAATATCGTCCAATATAGCAGAAGGATGTGGAAGACAAACGGCAAAGGAAACTATTTATTTTTTGCATATAGCAAGAGGGTCGCTTTTTGAATTGGAAACACAGGTCATTTTGGCTGATGATGTAGGATATATAAAAGTGGACGCCGTGGAAACTTTAAAAGAAATTGAAAGAGTAAAAATGTTGCTAAATGGCTTCATTAACTACCATAAAAAACTATGAGCAGCGAAGAACGACCAACGAGTAACGAAAAGCGATTATTGCGTTTGAGTGGATTGGAACCCCTTGTCGTTACCTCTGATACAAATTTCATCAATGTAGGGGAGCGTACCAATGTGGCAGGTTCTAGAAAGTTTTTGCGACTGATAAAGGAGGGAAAATTTGATGAAGCCTTGGATGTAGCCCGTGAGCAGGTAGAAGGAGGTGCACAGATTATTGATATCAATATGGACGATGGTCTTATTGATGGAAAGGAAGCCATGGTCAAGTTTTTGAATTTGGTCATTTCTGAACCCGATATTGCCCGCGTGCCCATTATGATTGATAGCTCTAAATGGGATATTATTGAGGCTGGTCTGCAGGTAGTTCAAGGGAAGTCCGTAGTGAATTCCATTAGCTTGAAAGAAGGCAAGGAAGAATTTGTTCGTCATGCCAAACTTATCAAAAGGTATGGAGCTGCAGTAATTGTTATGGCCTTTGACGAGGTTGGGCAGGCAGATACCTATGATCGTCGAATAGAAATTGCTAAGCGTTCGTATGATATTTTGGTGAACGAAGTAAACTTTGCCCCGGAGGATATCATTTTCGACTTGAATATTTTTCCCGTGGCAACGGGAATGGATGAGCATAAGCTTAATGCTATAGATTTTATTGAGGCCACGCGTTGGGTGCGACAAAACCTGCCTTACGCGAGTGTTAGTGGTGGGGTGAGTAATGTGTCTTTTTCCTTCCGTGGTAATAATCCCGTGAGGGAGGCCATGCATTCCGTGTTTTTGTACCATGCTATTGAAGCAGGTATGAACATGGGTATTGTTAACCCCAGCATGTTGGAGGTCTATGATGATATTCCCAAGGATTTACTGGAAAAGGTGGAGGATGTAATCCTTAACCGAAGAGATGATGCTACCGAGCGTCTTTTGGAATTTGCGGAGACTGTAGTAGGTAAGGCCAAGGAAAGCAAAGTAGACCTTTCATGGAGAGAAGAACCCTTGCAAGACCGTATCACGAGGGCTTTGGTTAAGGGAATTGACCAATTTATCCACGAAGATGTAGAAGAGGCACGTTTGGCGTCAAAGCGGCCCATTGAGGTGATTGAAGGTCATTTAATGACCGGAATGAACGTGGTGGGAGACCTTTTCGGCAGCGGAAAGATGTTCTTGCCACAAGTGGTAAAATCCGCCAGGGTCATGAAAAAAGCGGTGGCATATCTGTTGCCTTTTATTGAAGAGGAAAAACTTGAAAATCCGGATGGTGCAGAAGATAAAGGCAACGGCAAAATTCTACTGGCAACGGTAAAAGGAGATGTGCACGATATCGGTAAAAATATCGTGAGCGTAGTATTGGCATGTAACAATTATGAGATAGTGGATTTAGGAGTGATGGTGCCCCCGGAAAAAATTCTGGAGACAGCCATTGCTGAAAAGGTGGATATTATCGGTCTCAGTGGTTTGATTACCCCTTCTTTGGATGAGATGGTGCATTTGGCCAAGGAAATGCAGCGCAAAAATTTTACGGTGCCTTTATTGATCGGTGGGGCCACGACCAGTAAGGCGCACACGGCAGTAAAAATTGATACCGAATACCAGCATTCCGTAGTGCATGTAAACGACGCTTCACGGGCGGTAACGGTTGTGGGTGATTTACTTCAGGATGAAACCTCTCAAAATTATAAAGACGGCATTAAAAAGGACTACGATGAGTTTCGGGTAAAGTTCTTGAGCCGAACGAAGAAAAAGGAGTATAAAACCTTGGAAAAGGCGAGGGAAAACAAATTCCGAATTGATTGGAAGACCAGCGAAATTATACGACCTAAAAAATTAGGTGTTGAAGTAATCGAGGAGGTCAACTTGGAGGAATTGGTGCCCTATATCGATTGGACCCCATTTTTTAGAAGCTGGGAGTTGCATGGACGATATCCCGATATTTTGACGGACAAAGTGGTGGGGACCCAAGCAACAGACCTTTTTGCTGATGCCCAAAAGATGCTGAAAGAGGTATTGGCTGCCAAAAAACTGAAAGGGAAAGGTATTTATGGATTGTTTCCGGCGAACACCCTAGCCAACACAGACGATATTTTAGTAGATGTGGAGGGCAAGGATTTTGTTTTCAGGACGCTAAGACAGCAGTTACAGCGTAGGGAAGGAGTGCCTGATTATGCCTTGGCGGATTTTATTGCACCTGCATCATCGGGAAGGCAGGATTATATTGGCTGTTTTTGTGTGACCACCGGCTTTGGCACGGAAGAACTGTCCCAACAATATCTGAAGGATTTGGATGATTATAATTCCATTATGATCAAAGCTATTTCGGATCGTTTGGCGGAAGCCTTTGCCGAATACTTACATAAGAAAGTGAGAAAGGAATATTGGGGTTATGCTGTTGATGAACGTTTGGACAATGATGCCTTGATCGATGAAAAATATAAAGGAATACGCCCTGCTCCGGGTTACCCTGCTTGTCCTGATCATTTGGAAAAGCTGACCATTTGGGAAGCTTTAAAAGTTGAAGAGCGCATTGGGGTAAAGTTGACCGAAAGTTTGGCCATGTGGCCTGCTGCATCGGTAAGTGGCTATTACTTTGCCAATTCTGAAGCCAGATATTTTGGCCTGGGAAAAATTAAGGAAGATCAAGTAAAGGATTTTGCGGAGCGCAAAAACATACCTTACGAGGAAGCTGCCAAATGGCTGGCTCCCAATATAGCGGATGATTAAAATGAAAAAGTTTGTAGAATTGCATTTAGGAAGTCACATTATCAGTCATGGGTATGACGATAGTAATACAGAAATTGAAGAATCTGTAACAGTAGAAGGGTTTTCTAAAAAGTTAGTATCCGTAGATAGGATAAAATCTTTGAGTGAAAAATTTATTCTGACCGATTATTTAGATGGCCGTTGGATTTATTGGGAATACCAAGAAAACTACGATGAGGTAAAGGCCTTATTACTCAATTTATAAAACTCAACCAGTGCAAGTTAATACTGAAGAATGAAAATTACCGACCATATTAAAAATGCCAATGGGGAAACCTTGTTTTCCTTTGAAATTGTACCGCCGGTAAAGGGCAAAAATATTCAGCACCTATATGATAACATAGACCCGTTGATGGAGTTTAAACCGCCTTTTATAGATGTGACCACCTCTCGCGAAGAGTTTGTTTATCGTGAAAAGGATGGACTTCTTGAGAAACAGGTTACCCGTATGAGGCCCGGTACGGTGGGTATTTGTGCCTCTCTACAGCATAAGTATGGTGTAGATACGGTACCGCACGTACTTTGTGGCGGTTTCACCAAGGAGGAAACAGAGTACCTTTTGGTAGATTGTCAATATTTAGGAATCGAGAACTTGATGGCCCTGCGTGGTGATGCTAGAAAGGATCAGCAGTATTTTGAAGCGACCAAGGGAGGTCACTCCTATGCTACAGGCTTGGTAAAGCAAATTAAGGATTTGAATTCCGGTAAGTATCTCCATGACGATTGCGAAATGGATCATTTGCCCGACTTTTGTATTGGTGTGGCCGGCTATCCTGAAAAACATTTGGAAGCCCCTTCCTTAAAATCCGACTTAAAAAGATTAAAGGAAAAAGTGGATGCCGGAGCGGACTATGTGGTCACCCAAATGTTTTTTGACAACCAGAAATACTTTGAATTTGTAGAGGCGGCCAAGAATATAGGAATCCATATTCCTATTATTCCCGGAATTAAACCAATTGCCGTAAAACGTCATTTGCAGGTATTACCACAGGTTTTTAGAATAGACCTTCCGCAAGATTTGATAGATGCGGTAGATGGTTGTAACACCAATAAAGATGTAAGACAAGTAGGCATTGAATGGGCCATTCAGCAGTCTAAAGAACTCAAGGAGGCCGGTGTGCCGGTGCTTCATTATTACTCCATGGGCAAATCGGATAATATTAAGGCCATTGCCAAAGAACTGTTCTAAAGATAGGCGACCCGGTAGGGTCGCTTTCTTTTTTAACGTATCCGCTTTGTAAATCGTTTGAGCTGTTTACCTTTGCCTGCCATGAACCTGAGGGTATTTTTTTGTCTATTTTTTGCAGTGGTTTTTGCTCGTTCACAAGAAGAAAATCGTGAGCATAGCTATACGTTGGATGCCAATGCTTTTTATGGTTCAATCATGTTGCACAATGCGGATATTTCGCATTTGATCCGCAATCATCCATCGGGAGTTATCTTGGGTTATAACCGGAAGACTTTTGGTCTCGAAGAGTGGCAGCAGTATTATAACTATCCGGATTTGGGAGCTTCTTTTATTTATCAAGATTCCCATAACGAAACCTTGGGAGATGCTTACGGATTCTATGCGCACTTCAATTTTTATTTTTTTAAGCGGAATTTGCAATTCAGAATAGGTCAAGGCCTGGCGTATGCGACCAATCCTTACGACCGGGAAACCAATTTTAGGAACAACGCTTACGGTTCCAGATTTTTGAGCTCTACGTTTATGATGTTCAATTATCATAAGGAGCATTTGTATAAAAACCTAGGTTTGAAAGTGGGTCTTTCGGTTATTCATTATTCCAATGCCAATGTAAAGGCGCCCAACACTTCTACCAATACCATTGCTTTTAATGCGGGTTTGGTCTACAGTCTTGATGGAGAGGAAATGGAATACATTAGCCGGGAAAAGGAAAAGATTACCGAACCGGTGCGATATAATCTGGTGCTTAGAGGAGGGGTGAACGAGAGTGATAATATAGGGCATGGGCAATACGGGTTCTTTATTTTTTCGGGCTATGCCGATAAGCGCTTGGGGCGTAGAAGTGCCATACAATTGGGAACGGATGTTTTCTTCAGTAATTTTTTAAAGGAGTTGATTGAATTTCAGTCCGTATCATTTCCCGAAAATAATATTGAGGCCGATACCGATTACAAACGGGTAGGCGTCTTTTTAGGCCATGAACTGTTTATCAATAAATTATCAATTGGTACGCAATTGGGGTATTACGTTTACTATCCTTTTGATTTTGAAGGAAAGGTCTATAATCGCTTGAGTCTCAAAAGATATTTTGGTGATAAATTTTTTGGGGTGGTAAGTTTAAAATCACATGGGGCGGCCGCTGAAGCCGTGGAATTTGGTATTGGTGTACGTTTGTAATACATAGAATTTGAAGAGCAAGTCAACATATAAATTAACAATTATAGGTCTGGATAGAAGGCAAGTTTCTTCTTGTGTTTCCGGGTTAGTGCTACTGTTTTTTATGTTAATGAATATGGCCTGCAATAGTGAATCCGCTCCAGATTGTCTCCAGGGTTCTGGGGAAGTGGTAATCACGGAAGTATCGCTTTCGGAATTCGATAGAATAACGGTTTTTGAGAACGTTACCTTGATTCTCAAACAGGGCGATACCCAAAAAGTGGAAATTGAGACGGGAGAGCATTTGTTGGAAGAAGTTTCGGCAACGGTAGAAGAAGGTAGATTACTGCTTAGGGATACGAACGATTGTAATTATTTTAGGGATTACGGACTCACCAAAATTTATGTGACTTCGCCCAATATCACCGAGATTAGAAGTAGCACGGGCTGGCCCATTTTAAGCGATGGAGTTTTGGGCTACCCTAGCCTGTCATTGATCAGTGAAAGTTTTATCAATCCGGAATCTGAAACTACGGATGGCGAATTTGATTTGGAGGTTGCTTCCAATAATTTGAGTGTGGTTGTGAACGGTATTGCCTACTTTAAACTTTCTGGGTCGGTTGAGAATTTAAGTTTGAACATTGCTGCTGGAGATTCCAGAATTGAAGCTGAAAATTTAGTGGCAGCCAATATTAGCCTCAATCACCGTGGTTCCAATGATATGTTGGTAAATCCGCAAGAAAGTATAAGAGGTACGATTAGGAGTGTGGGTAATGTCATCAGCTTCAACAGACCTGCAGTAATTGCCGTTCAGGAAGATTATAAAGGAGAATTGATATTCCGTTGATTCCCTTATCTTAGGTCGAAAGAACTTGAATTCGTCAGCAGATGAATCCCATTAAAAAAATCATTGATAGTTTCTTCTCTCATAAAAGGGTATTTGGTCAAGACATCAAATTGACTGGATTGGCGAAGGCAGATGCTTTGTTGACCGAATTGGTAAATGAAGAAAATGTACCCGGATTGGCCATTTCGGTGTTGAAAGATGGGGAGCCTTTTTTTCAAAAAGGATACGGGTTTGCAGATTTGGAAAGCAAAAAGCGAATTGACCCAGAACATTCGGTTTTTAGAATAGCCAGCGTTTCCAAACCAATAGCTGCTACAGCATTGGCTTACATGGTTGCTGAAGGCTTAATAGCTTTGGATGATTCCCTTTATGATTATGTACCCTACTTCCCAAAAAAGAAATGGGATTTTACCATTCGCCAATTGGCGGGACATACGGCGGGAATTAGAGGTTATCAAGGCATCGAATACGGTTTGAATCAGCCGTATAGTATAAAACAGGGAATCGATATTTTTAAGGATGATGACCTGCTTTTTGAGCCAGGTACGGGTTACCATTATAATAGTTTTGGTTGGGTGTTGCTATCCTTGGCAATGCAGGAAGCTAGTGGTATTCCGTTTGAATCCTACGTCTATTCAAAAGTGCTTAAGCCCTTGAGGTTGAACTCTACTTTTGCTCCTGCAGTTCGGCAATCTATATCACAAGAATTTCAAATGGCCATGGAGAAAAATTCACGTTTGCATTCCACTACTTGTTATTCCAAAGGACGAAACGGTTTCCGGTTGGCAAAGGAGGTGAATAACTATTATAAGTTGGCCGGAGGTGGTTATTTGTCCACCGCAACAGATATTGCGAAATTTGGGCAGGCGTATTTAGATAATCAGATTCTTGATTCGCAGATTCTTAAACCCTTTTTGACCGCTGGTGATGTAAATGGTACTTCCACCTTTTACGGATTGGGTTGGCAGGTAAGTGCTGATGCCAAGGGTAGGCCTTACTTTGGTCATATTGGCAACGGGGTTGGGGGCTATTCCAATTTTTATGTGTACCCAAAAGAAAAAATGGTCTTTAGTATTTTGATTAATTGTACGGACCCCAAAGTACAGGAACATCTGGATTTGGTAGTGGACACCTTGCTGATTTCTTCTGAAAATACCTCGTTATAAGTTATTTAGTGTCCATTCCATTCAAAAGATGCTGTAATCGCTTCGAAGATTATTTTGTTTAAGTAATTGTTATTAATTTTAAACAAAAAATAACCATGAAGAAATTCACTTTAATAGCAAGTATCATTTTTATGGGTGTGGCAGCTCAGGTTACTGCACAAGAAATTACCTCCTTTCCGGGAATGTGGGGACACGATTTTTATCAAGATAGGGAAAAGCTCACATGGAAGGAAGTAGATAAAATAATGTCTGAAAGCCAGGCGGCGCAACTGAATTGGCAAAAGTCAAAGAAAAATTTATTGGCCGGTAGTATCGTAGGAGCGCTTAATTTTGGGTCGGGAATCTGGTTCATCGTCAACGAGGTGGATAATGAACCTGTAACTGGTCCTGCAATAGCTTTTGCTGCTACAGGATTGGTAGGTTCTATCTTTTTTCACAAGGCGATGAAAAACAAGAAAGAAGCAATTCTTAACTACAATGAAAGTTTAGAAAGGGAAACATCTTTCAAGTTGGTACCCACAAGCAACGAGAACGGAGTTGGCTTGGCTTTGAAGTTTTAGTGTTTAGGATGTCAACTCTGTAAAAAGACTCTCCAGATTTTTGTTTTTACGGCTTAACTGGAGGGTCTTTAATTTGTTATCATGTGCAAAATCAAAAACCGCAGGGCGTCTGTCCTGTGTCGTATTAAAAGTAATTTCATAGACAAATCCACCTGTATTCTTCACTTGGGTCGCATTAGGTAATTGATTGAGAAAGGCTTCTTCTACTCGGTAATCAAATTCCACTTCAATGATTTGTTCTTGAGATTTGCGCAATTCTTCCAATTTCTTATCGGCTACCAGAACACCATTGTTGATAATAAGGACACGATCACAAACAGCTTCCACCTCTTTCATAATGTGGGTCGATAATAAAATGGTTTTCTCTTGCCCTATTTCTTTAATAAGCTTACGAATTTCAATTAATTGGTTAGGGTCAAGACCAGTGGTAGGCTCGTCTAAAATCAACACTTCGGGGTCGTGTAGCAGCGCTGCAGCAAGGCCTACCCGTTGGCGATACCCTTTTGATAGCTGACCTATTTTTTTATGGGCTTCGGGAGAAAGCCCTGTAATCTCAACAACTTCTGCAATTCTGCTTTTATCACATTTATAGACATCGGCATTAAATGCCAAATATTCCTTTACGTACATTTCAAGGTATAATGGATTGTGTTCCGGTAGATACCCTATGCTTTGTTGCACTTCTTTGGATTGTGTGAGCACATCAAAAGAGTTGACCTTTGCTATACCTTCATCGGCCTTATGATATGTGGTCAAAATTTTCATCATAGTGGATTTGCCAGCACCATTGGGGCCTAAAAACCCGACAATTTCTCCTTTTTTAAGGTCGAAAGAAATATCGTTCAGGGCTTTTTGGGTACCAAAAGTTTTGGTGATGTGCTGCACGGAAATGGACATATCGTAATTGAAATTTACCTGATTGAGGGACTATTATTATACTTGACGACGGCAGAAAAACCATTTTCAAAATCAAAAATAGCCAATAAATAGGGTATTTGCTTGAGTGATTAAAATATTAATCCAAAAAAATAGCTTCCTACAATTTGATTTCTAAATATAATTGTTACTTTAGCCAAAGTTTAAGTGTACAATGTCAAAGCAATATTTTTTTAGCGGTTTTTATTTTTACTTCTTTTTTAAAAGAGGTGCGGGACTGCTATAGAATATTGTAATCAAGATATTATGTGAAAGTCCCGTGAAAAACGGGACTTTTTTTGTTTAACGCGTATGCATTTTTTTTAAGAACTAATGAGTTTAAAGGTTGCCATTCAGGGGATTAAAGGGTCTAACCATCATCAGGTTGCCAAGGAGTATTTTGGGGAAGAAATTGATTTGGTAGAATGTATGTCCTTTGATTTTTTGGTAGACCAGCTTTTGGGAAAGTCGGCCGATGTTGGTGTCATGGCCATCGAAAATTCAATTGCCGGCTCCATAATTCCAAATTATGCCTTGGTCTATCACAATAACCTGCATATCATTGGTGAGCATTACCTGAATATCAATCACAATTTGATGATGCTCAAGGGTCAAAAAATAGAGGATATTGAAGAAGTGCGTTCACACCCTATGGCTTTGCTTCAGTGCAAGGAATTTTTTAGGGATTATCCGAATATAAAACAGGTTGAAGATGTAGATACTGCCGAGACCGCCAAACGAATTCAAGAACAGCAATTGAAGCATGTAGCGGCCATTGCCCCCCAAGTGGCATCGGAACTGTATGGTTTGAACATCGTAGCGCCCAGCATTCAGACCATTAAAAATAATGCGACCCGTTTTATTATTGTAAAGACAAAAAATAAGGTCCTTCCAAAGGAAGAGATTAACAAGGCATCGTTGCGGTTTTTGACCGACCATAAACGCGGCAGTCTCGCTACTGTGCTTAATGTGATGAGTGATTGTAGGTTGAACCTGACCAAAATTCAGTCGTTGCCAGTCATTGAAAAACCGTGGAAGTATTCCTTTTTTGTGGATGTAACTTTTGAGGAATACGACTATTTTGAAAAAGCCAAATCACTGTTGAACATCATGGCCGAAGACTTTAAAGTATTAGGCGAATACAAAAATACAAGAGTATGATACGCACGGCGAACCGTTTGCATACCGTAGAAGAATATTACTTTTCAAAAAAGTTGAGGGAGGTACGTGGCTTAATGGCCCAAGGCAAACCTATTATCAATATGGGCATTGGTAGCCCAGATTTGGCGCCTTCCAAAGAAATTATTGAGGCGGTACAAAATGCCGTTTGGGAAGAGGGGGCGCATCAATACCAGAGTTACCAAGGTTTGCCCGAACTTAGAGAGGCAATGGCAAGCTTTTACAAGCAGCGCTTTAATGTGACGGTAGAACCGGTAAACGAGATTCTCCCTTTAATGGGCTCAAAAGAAGGTATTATGCACATAAGCATGGCTTTCTTGAATGAAGGGGATGCCGTTTTGGTGCCCAACCCAGGTTATCCTACGTATACCTCCGTTACCAAACTGGTGGGGGCAGAGGTGAAGTACTATGGACTTACCGAAGAAGGAGGGTGGTTTCCTGATATTAGGACTTTGGAACAGATGGAATTGTCGAAGGTCAAAATCATGTGGGTAGGCTATCCTCACATGCCAACGGGGGCAACTGCCACGAAAACTCAATACAAAGAACTGGTCGATTTTGCCAAGAAGAACGATATTTTGATCGTGAATGATAACCCCTATAGTTTTGTTCTCAACGACCACCCCGAAAGTATTATGGAGGTAGAAGGGGCTAAAGAGGTGGCTCTGGAACTCAATTCCTTAAGTAAAACTTTTAACATGGCCGGTTGGCGTGTGGGCATGGTTTTGGGCAATGCGGAGCATATCAATGCGGTTTTGAAGGTGAAAAGCAATATGGATTCCGGAATGTTTTACGGCATTCAAAAAGGAGCCATAGCCGCATTGAACAGTGGACAAGAATGGTTCGATAGTTTAAAGGAGGTGTACAGCAAAAGAAGAAATTTAATCTTTCAGTTGGCAGATAAACTGAATTGTACGTATGACACGAATGCGGTGGGCATGTTTGTTTGGGCCAAACTACCTGCCGAAATTGAATCTGCGGAAGAATTTATAGATAAGGTACTGTACGAGAAAGATATATTTATCACTCCGGGTACTATTTTCGGAAGTAATGGGGAAGGCTACATTCGGTTTTCACTTTGCGTGACCGAGGAAAAAATACAAGAAGCCATCAGTAGGTTTTAAAGAGAATTAGTATGAACGTTTTTATCATCGGAATAGGATTAATTGGAGGTTCTTTTGCAAGGGATATTAGGAGATTGCGACCTGATACCACCTTTTATGGAATTGACGCCAACGAGGCACACCTAGAAGAAGCTTTAGCGTTGGGCCTGATCGATAAAAAATCCGATTATAGTGAGCTTGCGGTGGCGGATATGGTCATAGTGACTATTCCTGTAGATGTATTGGTAGAAGAATTGCCTAAAATTCTCGATGCGGTGAATGATGATTGTGTGGTGTTCGACGGGGGTTCTACCAAAAGCTTGATTTGCAAGGTGTTGGAAGACCATCCTAAAAGAAGAAACTTTTTAGCGGCACACCCCATTGCGGGAACGGAATTTTCCGGACCTTCGGCGGCCATTGAGAATTTATATGCCGGAAAGACCAATATCATCTGCGAAGTAGAAAAAACGGCTTTTAAATTGCAAGAGCGTGCCTTAGAGCTGTTTCAGGATATGGGAATGCGAATTAGGTATATGAATCCGCAAGCACATGATAAACACATCGCCTACGTGTCGCATTTGTCACACATCAGCTCCTTTATGTTGGGAAAAACGGTTATTGAGAAGGAGAAAAATGAACGTGATATTTTTGACATGGCGGGGAGTGGTTTTGAGAGTACCGTACGGTTGGCAAAGAGTTCACCGGCCATGTGGACCCCCATTTTTAAGCACAACAAAGAGAATGTGGTAGAAACCTTGGAAGAGTACATTCAAAACTTGCAAAAGTTCATGCAGCTCATTAAAGAAGATGATTATGAAGGTATCTATAAAGAGATGAACGATACCAATAAGATAAAGGAAATATTAAACGGAATACCCCTTAATAATAGTAAAACAGTAACAAACAAATAAGTCAAACAAGGAAGAAGAAAACAAAACGGTTTTTAAAATCCTTTCTGTCTTTTATCGCAGAAAAATTGAAACAATGGAAAACAAGAAAGAAATGAGAAAATGGTTGGATGATTTAGGGTTAGATCATCCATTGGTCATCGCAGGTCCATGTAGTGCTGAGACCGAGGAGCAGGTGTTGAGAATAGCCCACGACCTAAAAGATACGGACGTGAATTACTACCGCGCCGGTATCTGGAAGCCTCGTACCCGCCCAGGAAACTTTGAAGGGGTAGGTGCTCTTGGCCTAAAATGGTTACAGCGCGTAAAAGAAGAAACGGGAATGAAAACCGCAACTGAGGTTGCCAACCGTGCCCACGTAGAATTGGCCTTGGAACACGATGTAGATTTGTTATGGGTAGGTGCCCGTTCTACAGTTAGTCCCTTCATTATGCAAGAATTGGCAGACGCCTTGGAAGGTACTGATAAAGTGGTTTTGGTGAAGAACCCTGTGAACCCAGATTTGGCATTATGGTTAGGTGGTATCGAAAGGTTGTATACCGCTGGAATCGAGAAATTAGGTGCTATTCATAGAGGTTTCTCTACTTATGAAAAAACGAAGTATAGAAATATTCCAGAGTGGCAAATGGCCATTGAGTTTCAAGATAAATTTCCTGATCTGCCTTTAATCAACGATCCATCTCACATCACCGGTAAGCGTGACATGATTTTTGATGTTTCTCAAACGGCCTTGGATCTAAACTTTGACGGATTGATGATCGAAACGCACCACGATCCAGATAATGCTTGGAGTGATGCTGCTCAACAGGTGACTCCATCAAGGTTGGTGCAGATCATGAAGGATCTCAGAATCAGAAAAGAAAGCGATAGCGAGGCTGAATACAATGCCAAGTTGAGCAACTTGCGTGCGCAAATCGATATTCTTGATGGTCAATTGATCGAGACCATGGGTAAGAGAATGAAAGTGTCGGATGGTATAGGGGCCCTGAAGAAGGAGAAAAACGTTGCGGTTCTTCAATCTAACAGATGGAACCAAATTTTAGGCGCCATGATTTTGGAAGGAGAATCACACGGTTTAAGTGAGGAGTTTGTCTTGAAAATGTTCAAGGCTATCCACCAAGAATCTATCAATCACCAAGAGAAAATTATCAACGGATAATTACTTGGTAAACATATCAAAACAGCCCCGAATTTCGGGGCTTTTTATTTTTTATAGCCTATATGTTAGTCTCTTTTAAAGATGTATCGGGTAATAAAAATACCTTGCCCGTCTTTGTCACCGGCATCGGCTTCTACGCCACTGGTAACAAACACCAGCTCCCAGCCTTCTGAGGCCATAGCCGATAATTTCGAGGAAATTACGGCATCATTGGCCGCAATGTTCTGAAACCTGATTCCGGCAATATTGTAAAAGTTGAGAAGCTTGGTTTCTTCAAAGTTTTTTACACGAATATCTCCCCTTTTTGATTTGTTGCGGGTATTGTCTTCCTCGGTTTGTTCTGAGGTAAATTCCTCAAAATCTTTATCTTCTTGTCCATCGATAATTCGAGAGCGACCCATTCCGCTGGGTACTATAGATTCTACACTGGTAATTACCTTGTATTCTTGGGCCTCAAGTGCTACAAAAGCAAAAAAGAACATCGGTAGCAATAGTATTTTTTTCATTTTATAAAATTTTGTTTGTAGTTAAAGACAACAGCAAAAGAAAAAAGTTGCACGGGGCAAATGCCTCATCGATAAAGAGGTGCATTTATAAAACTATTGCTTTTCTTTGTAGCATATTAAAAATAAATGACTGGAACCGTTTATAAATCTACTGGCAGTTGGTACACCGTTAAAAATGAAAACGGGGATTTTTATGAATGCCGTATAAAGGGTAAGTTCCGTATTCAAGGTATTAAGAGTACCAATCCTATAGCGGTGGGTGATGTTGTGGAATTTGAAATAGAGCAGCTGGGAGATGATATTGTTGGGGTCATTCACCACATACAAGACCGTAAAAACTACATTATTCGTAAGTCGGTCAATCTTTCAAAGCAGACCCATATCATCGCGGCGAATTTAGATCAAGTTTTTTTACTGGTTACCTTGAACAATCCGGTAACCTATACCATTTTTATAGATCGTTTTTTGGCTACCGCCGAAGCCTATGAAGTGCCTACCATATTACTTTTTAATAAGGTGGATACCTATGAGCTGGAAGAACTGGCAGAGATTAAGTTTTTAGCGGAGATGTACCGGAAAATCGGGTATACTTGTATAGGGATATCTGCCAAAAATGGAAAGAATGTGGACAAGGTAAAAGAGTTGATGACCAATACCACCAGCATGTTCGCCGGGCATTCCGGAGCAGGCAAATCTACGTTGGTAAATGCTCTGGAGCCTAAACTGGATTTAAAAACGGCAGAAATATCCGAACAACATTTACAAGGGCAGCACACCACCACCTTTGCAGAGATGTTCGACCTTGATTTTGGAGGAAGAATCATTGATACTCCTGGTATCAAGGGTTTCGGAATTGTGGATATGGAAAAGGATGAAATAGGGGATTATTTTCCAGAATTTTTTGCTTTGAAAGGGGAATGTAAATTCAACAATTGTTTGCATTTAGATGAGCCCAAATGTGCGGTGAAGGAGGCCTTGGAGAACGATGAGGTTGCTTGGAGCAGGTACCGTAGTTATGTACAAATGGTCACTGGGGAAGAGGAAACCTACAGAACGGACATTCACGACAACAAAAAATAAGCAAACAATTTTAGAAAGGCATGCGATCGGTACTTCAGCGAGTGGCTTGGGCCAGTGTTACAGTAGAAGGGAAAAAGGTGTCAGAGATAAAAAACGGCCTCTTGATATTGCTAGGTATTGAAGATGCCGATGGAAAGGAAGACATTGAATGGCTGTCAAGAAAATTGGTAAACCTACGTATTTTTAACGATGATGATGGTGTTATGAACAAGTCATTGTTAGATGTCGATGGAGAGGCCATCGTGGTAAGCCAATTTACCTTACATGCGGCAACAAAGAAGGGGAATCGTCCTTCCTATATAAAAGCTTCCAAGCCGGAGGTGGCAATTCCCCTGTACGAGGCTTTTGTGAAACAATTGGAAAAAGACTTGGGCAAAAAGGTAGGTACTGGTGTTTTTGGAGCTGATATGAAGGTTGAATTGTTAAACGACGGACCCGTTACTATAACGTTTGATACAAAGAACAAGGATTAAGGCCCCCTTGTCGAATATATCTTGCTTTCTGTAAGAAAAATAGGTGATTTGTTGCCGTAAGGTACCAACTCACTTTTTCATGCGTCATCTCATTTTATTTCTATTTCTTTTCTCCTACTTTCCTGGATTTTCTCAAAGCGATGATTTACAGATTTTTAATCTAAAGACGGAACTGACTAATAATGCCAACGCCATAGTTCGTTTGGATGAAATGATGGTAGACATCGTTTCTAAAAAGGAAATGGTGTTGAAACGCAAGAAAATAGTTACGGTCCTTAATGAGGCAGGTAACAAGCATGCCGTGGCCTTTGTAGGATATGACAATGGCAAAAAGGTAAGGAATATTCAAGCCAAAGTTTACAATGCCCTAGGTAATGAACTGGAAAAAATTAAGGAAAAGGATTTTAAGGATGTAAGTGCGGTTGATGGAGGAACGCTATATACGGATTACCGATATATGTATTACCCTTATACGCCTGTGAGCTATCCATATACCATAGAATTGGAATATGAAATAAGCACCAAGAATACAGGAGAACTACCAGCTGCTTGGATTTTTCTAGATGATTTTTTAGTTAGTACGGAGGAAAGTAGCATACATATCAATTTTGCTAGTCCTGAACTGAAGCCTGAGATTAAGGAACTTCGGCTGGAGAATTTGGATATTGAAAAGGTGGTTACAGCTAACAGCATTCAATATTTGGCCAAAAATATACCCGCGATTAAAAGCGAAAGTCTATGCCCATCATTTTCAGAGTTAGCGCCACTAGTGCGATTAAGGCCGGTTAATTTTTACTACGAAGGTTTTGATGCTTCCATACAATCTTGGAATGATTTGGGAATATGGATGTCTTCCAATTTATTAAAAGGGAGGGACGAACTATCGCCAGTAACCATTGGGGAAGTTCAAAATTTGGTTAAAGATGTAGATGGTACGCTCGAAAAGGCTCAATTAGTATATGAATACGTACAGCAAAATACGCGATATATAAGTGTTCAAGTGGGTATTGGCGGGATGCAGCCCATAAGTGCCATAGATGTAGATCGCGTAAAATATGGGGATTGTAAGGGTTTGAGCAACTATACCATGGCTCTGCTTAAAACAGTAGGGGTAGAGGCTTATTATGCGCATGTTGAAGCAGGCAATGAGCAAGTGGATTTTGAGGATGATTTTCCTGATTTGGCCCAAGGAAATCATGTGATCTTGGCTATTCCACATGAGGGGAGCTATTATTGGATTGATTGTACGTCTCAAATCCATCCCTTTGGCTTTATAGGTGATTTTACGGACAATCGTAAGGCTTTTATAATTAAGCCCAATGGCGGTGAAATTGTACGTACCACCTCTTATCTAAACGAACAAAATCAGCAGCTTACAAAAGGTGACTATACGCTACAGCTTGATGGAAGTATGAATGGAAAGGTGTCCATTGTTACCAAAGGAATTCAGTATGATTCCCATTTCAATCTAACGGATAAAACGGAGGAGCACATAAAAAAACATTACAAGAACTTTTGGAATAATATCAACAACCTTCATATCAATTCCTATGAGTTCAAGAATGATAAGAAGGAAGTTGTTTTTAGGGAAGATGTTGCTATAAGTGCCACCAATTACGCATCTAAAAGTGGAGATCGTTTATTGTTTGCCGCTAATGCATTCAATAAAAATAAATATGTCCCTGGTAGGTACCGGAACAGAAAATTGCCCTTTGAAATACAAAGGGGATTTTATGACGAGGATCAAACGTCAATCACAATTCCGCAAGGTTATAGTGTTGAGTCCGTTCCGGAGACAATGACATTGGAAACTACCTTCGGAACTTATTTTCTCCAAATAAAGGAAGAAAACGGACAAATTGTCCTTGAACGAAGATTGTTGGTAAAGGCCGGAGAATACAGTGCAACGGAATATGGGGCGTTTCGTGATTTTATGAAAAATGTTTCAAAACATGACAACTCTAAAGTTGTTTTAAAACCTATCCTATGATAATTGAAAGAATGCTCTTAGTAGTAACACTTCTCGCTTGTTTTCAAACTCGGGCACAAGAGGTAGAATTTGGTAATGTAAGCAAGGAAGAGTTAATGGAAACATCCTACGCCCAGGATTCAGATGCCAGTGCCGCGGTTACTTTTAGAAAGCAGGAAACTTATCTGTTGTCTAGTAATGGAATTTTACGATTGATTACAGAGGTGCACGAGCGTATTAAAATTTATAACAAGGATGGTTTTGAGTATGCCACGGAGAAGGTCAATCTCTTTAAGGCAGGTTCTGATAAGGAAGAGGTTAGAAAAATAAAGGCCAGCACCTATAATTTAGAAGATGATAAGGTGGTGGAATATTCTTTGGAAAAGGATCAGATATTCGATACCGCAATGAGTTTTAATTATGATCAGGTAAAGTTTACCATGCCCCATGTAAAAGAGGGCTCCGTTATAGAGTTTACTTATTCCATCAGTTCTCCTTTTGTTTGGAATATTGATGAGTTCAGATTTCAAAGAGATATACCTGTAAAACATTTGATGGCGGAATTAAGGACGCCCAAAGGTTTTAACTTCCGGCAGACGCAGAAAGGATTTTTAATCCTAAATTCAAAGAAAACGACGAAGCAGGACCATCGTTTGGGAATGGAAGTTGTCATAACCAGCTATGACCTTAAAAACATCCCGGCCATGAAGGCCGAAAATTATGTGGATAATATAGATAATTATAGGTCAGGAGCCATGTTTGAATTGGTTTCCATAGATATTCCTGGAACTCCCTACAGAAGCTACGCCCAAACGTGGCAAGATGTTGCTAAAACTATTGGAAGTTCTAGTGATTACAAGAATGATTTGGACAAGACCAGGTCATTCAAAGAAGAATTGAAAACTGTTTTAGGAGGAAAAACGGACCAACTGCAAATTGCTAAAGACCTTTTTAAATATGTAAAAGATCAAACGGAATGGAACGGGTTGGATGGAAAGTCTTTTCAAAATGGAATTAAAAAGACGCTAAAAGAGAAAAAAGGAAATGCAGCGGACATTAATTTGTTGTTGGTGGCCATGATGAGAGATGCCGGCATACGGGCCAATCCGGTCATTTTAAGTACCAAGGATAACAGCATGCCTTTCTTTCCTACCGTAGACCGGCTAAACTTTGTTATTGCCCACGCCTTTATTGATGGTAAGGACTACTATATGGATGCAACGGAGGAATTCAGCGATATCAATCTTTTACCCGTAAGGGATTACAATTGGGGCGGGCTTCTAGTAGATAACCATAACAAGGTATGGAAGCACATTACCGCTATTAAGCCAAGAAAAGCCAATAATATTTATGCTTTGGATATTTCTTTGGATTCTGAGGGATATGCAGAAGGTAACTTTAAATCTAGATTAAGTGATCATTCGGCATACAGATTTAGGGAGAATTTTAAGAACAGGGATTTGGATGAATACCTAAACGAAATGGAACAAAGGTACTTGGGGATAGAAATTTCCGATTACGAAGCGGGAAATACGGATACCTATGAAGGAATGGTTACTGAAAAGTTTGTGTACGAAACGGAAAACGGTGCAGATGTGATAGGAGATAAGTTGTATGTACACCCCTTGGCTTTTTTACGTATGGATGAAAATCCTTTTAAACTGGAAAAACGGGAATACCCTATAGACTTTGGTTTTCCATTTAGAGACAGATATATGGTAAATATTAAATTGCCTCAAGGCTATGTTGTGGAATCTATGCCGGAAAATGTTTTGGTACATCTTCCCAATGAACTGGGTAGTTATAAGTACGTGGTCAAAAAAAATGCGGCAGGCATACAATTATCGGTTACCTTTGATTTGAATAGTGCCATAATTTCGGCTACTAATTATTCGGAATTAAAGGAATATTACAATCAAATAATCATTAAGGGATCGGAGCAAGTTGTTCTGGCCAGAGCAAGCAATGAGCATAACCAAAGCACAGCAGGAAGTAGATAATTGGATAAAAAATCACGGGGTTCGCTATTTTAATGAGTTGACCAATATGGCTCAACTTACTGAAGAAGTGGGGGAGGTGGCCCGTATCATTGCCCGCAGGTATGGTGAACAAAGTGAGAAGGAATCGGATAAGAAAAAGGATTTAGGGGAAGAGTTGGCAGATGTGCTTTTTGTGACCCTTTGTTTGGCAAATCAGACCGGAGTGGATTTACAGGATGCTTTTGACCGTAAATTGGAGCTTAAGACCAAGCGTGATCATGACCGTCATCATAACAACGAAAAGCTGAAATAGTCGTATATTTGCGGCTGAAATTTACCAAATGAACATTCTCTGGTTTTGAACGTAAAACGGAATAATATGTCCGTTAAAGTTTCAGGACTTTTACAGAGGACAACCGACTAAAGACAGCACCCTTTTGAAACTACAGTTAACCGCTCCGCCAAATACCCTTTTAAACGAAAATATCAAAATAACAGGCTCGAAAAGCGAGACCAATCGTTCCCTATTGCTGCAAGCTTTGTTTCCCAATGTGAAGATTGAGAACATTTCCAATTCAGATGATGCAGAGGTCATGCAAAAGGGTTTGAAAATAACTGATGGAGTGGTAGACATTCACCATGCCGGTACGGCCATGCGGTTTTTAACCAGCTATTTTGCCAGTCAAGAAGGGAAAAATGTGACTTTGACGGGTTCCCAACGTATGACCGAAAGACCGGTCAAGGTGTTGGTAGACGCCCTTAAAGATTTGGGTGCCAATATTACCTATGAAAATAATGATGGCTATCCGCCCATTCACATTAAGGGTAAAAAACTAACTGTAAATAAAGTAAGTCTTCCGGCAAATATCAGTAGCCAATATATTTCTAGCTTGTTGCTAACGGCACCAAGTTTGGAACATGGTCTGGAATTGGAATTGGTAGGAAAAATTACTTCCGTTCCTTATATAAAAATGACCTTGGCCCTGCTTTCGCAGATAGGGGTCCAGAATTCCTTTGAAGGGCAAATTATTAAGGTGGCTCCAAAAAAAGTCGTAGATGACATCACCTTAATAGTGGAGTCTGATTGGAGTTCCGCGTCTTACTTTTATAGCATCATTGCCCTGGCGGATGTAGGTTCAAGTATTACCCTTTCGGCCTATAAAAGAGATAGTCTGCAAGGAGATAGTGTGCTCTCCAAAATCTATACACAATTGGGAGTGGAAACGGTTTTTGGTAACAATACCGTAGAATTAAAGAAAATAAAGGAAGCTGAAATAGATTCCCTGAACGTTGATTTGGCCGATGCTCCGGATATTGCCCAAACAATTTCCGTGACCTGTTTTGGATTGGGAATCGGCTGTCACTTAACCGGTTTGCATACGCTTAAAATCAAGGAAACCGATCGGTTGGAAGCATTGAATACAGAGCTCTCTAAATTGGGAGCACCCATTTCAGTAACCGATAGAGACTTGACACTCTTGCCTGGCGAAAATATAAACAGCGGAGTATCTATTGATACGTATAACGATCACCGTATGGCGATGGCCTTTGCTCCACTTGCCCTTAAAACGGATTTGTTTATCAACGATGCGGAAGTGGTCTCAAAGTCATATCCTGATTTTTGGAAGGATTTAAAACAGCTTCAAATTGGCGTAGAGGAAGTTAACTAGGTTAACCTGTTCCTAGCATTTTAGAGTCCTAAAGCTCTTTTCCTGATAATAAAATTGATTTCTTCCATTTTTGTTAGTTGTGTGCAATTTCCGCAGTTTTTCAAGAGGGATGGTTATCTTCGTTTTTGATGGTAATTCTTATTGGTAATTTTGTTCAATAGAGGGAAGCAATTGAATTAAAAGTGATTTTTGTTCGCTTCCGCTAATGCAAAATTAAAAGCATCTTAAAATTTTATGTATATGTTCACCTCTGTAACAAAAGGCAAGTTTCTAATTCTGGCTATAGCCGTTTTCCTTATTCATAATATACTTTGCTCACAGGCGTCACCTAACTTTACAGTAGGAAAGAATACCAAGGTAATCAGTAACCAAGAGGGGTATTCCGGCTTTATCTCTCGATTTTTGATGGAGGACCTAAATCGGGTTTTTGAAAATTCTGATAATTCGCAAACTATAAATCATATCGTTTTGAGAGTTGCCGGTGAAACTTCCAATCTTTCCATACGTTCCCAACTAAAAAAAATTGATAGTGGTCTAGAAGGAAAATGGGAGGTTTTTAATTATAAAACCCTAAAAATAAAAGGAGCTGACTATTTGGTAATAACCGGGTCTGATAATCGTGGACTGGCATATGGTGTTTTCAATTTGTCCCAGAAAATTGGAGTAAGTCCTTGGCATTTTTGGGCAGATGTGCCGGCCAAAAAACGTACTGAGCCCTTAGCTGTAAGTGATACTTTGAGCCAAAGCCCTTCTGTGAAATACAGGGGTGTTTTTTTAAATGATGAAGATTGGGGGCTACAGCCTTGGGCAGCTAAGACTTTTGAAACGGATATAAAGGATATTGGACCTAAGACCTACGCTAAGATTTTTGAACTCCTATTGCGTCTAAAGGCTAATTTAATCTGGCCAGCAATGCACCCCAGTACCAAGGCATTTTACCATTATCCACAGAATAAGGAAATGGCTCAAAAATACAACGTAATTATAGGTACTTCACATGCAGAACCCCTAATGCGTAATAATGTGGATGAATGGGATAGTGAAACTATGGGTGCTTTTAATTTTACCACTAACAAGGATAGAATTTTAAATTATTGGTCAGAACGCATAGATGAAGTAAAGTCTTTTGAGAACCTTTATACCCTAGGTATGAGGGGAAAGCATGACAGTGGAATGGAAGGGGTAAAATCCGATGCTGAGGCTGTTGAACTTACTAAAAGAATTTTAGAGCAACAACGTCAAATGTTGGTCAATGTTTTAGGGAGGCCCATTGTGGAAATTCCTCAGGTTCTAACACTATATAAAGAAGTTTTGGACCTCTATAAAAAGGGTCTAAAAGTACCGGAAGATATTACGCTCATTTGGCCAGATGACAATTACGGCTATATCAAAAGTCTTCATACGAATTTAGAGCAAGAACGCCCTGGAGGTTCCGGTGTTTATTATCACGCCTCTTATTGGGGAAGACCCCACGACTATCTTTGGATAGGTTCAACGAACCCTTCTCTCATGCATTTTGAAATGAAAAAAGCATACGAAATGGGAGTGGATCAAGTTTGGGTAGTAAATGTAGGGGATATTAAGCCCATAGAATACCCCACACAGCTATTTTTGGATATGGCATATAATATGAAACCCTTTTTGACAAATGATGCTGTTTCAAGCCATTTGGAGAATTGGACAGATGTGAACCTTGGAGACAAGGATTTGGCAAAAATACTTTGGAAAAACTATGAGCTTGCATTTAAAAGGAAACCGGAATTTATGGGGTGGAGCCAAACGGAACCTACAAGGCCAACGCACCCAACCACTTTAACTCTGGATGAAATTGACCGGAGATTGGTCAGTTTTCAAACTCTTGAGCAACAGGTAGAGGATAAATGGCCTAGAGACAAGGATATGAATTCTGCGTATTTTCAGTTGGTTGCATATCCTGTCTTGGCGGCAAGTAAAATGAATCAAAAGTTTCTCTATCTCGATAAGTACTATACCGAAGCACCCGAAAAGCGCTCCGATGAAAATGAATACTTTCAAAAAGCATTGAATGCCTATCAAGAGATAGTTCAATTGACCCAACAGTACAATCAAGAAATTTCCGGTGGTAAATGGAATCACATGATGAGTATGGAACCTAGGGGATTACCGGTATTTAGCAGTCCTATGGACTTGAAAAATGTTGAACAAAAGACCAATCTAACTGCTATCCAGCCTTTTCTAACCATAGCCGCAGGTAATTTTCAAAGAATAGAAAAAACGGCAGAGGCCTATTGGGAACGAATAAAAAAGCCTAGTTTTTCAGGTAATGCCTTAGTTTCTAAGCCTTTTAAAACAACAGCGTCTATAACAGATAATAATTTTTCGGTAGTGGAATATGATTTTGAGGTTACTGAAAATGCATCGTATGAACTTCAACTTCAAGCATTGCCCCTACATCCACTAAATTTAAAGTCAGGACAAAAGGTAAAAGTTCAAATTGATAATGGTGAATTTCAGATTGTCGATTTTCAAACTTTTGGTAGAAGTGAAGAATGGAAGCAAAATGTATTGTCAAATAAGACAATCAAAAAATTGCAACCCGTAGCATTGGATAAAGGCCATCACACTATAAAACTTCAAATGATCGATGCCGGAGTGTTGATTGATTATCTTTTTCTTTATAAGAAATAGATTTTTCCATTGTACAGTGAATGGCGAGGCGTAAAAATGCCTTGCGTGTTAAAGACAGTGGTTAGAAAAAATTATCATTTTTCATAAGTTTAAATGGGAAATTATGAAGTAAGTAGCTTAATGTCAGTGGATAACATCCTCTTTGTCTTACCTTCAATCACCGGAGTTGTTTTTATCCTTTCGGGTAGCATTCTTTACAAATACCCTCCTAAAAAAATCAACTGGTGGTATGGTTACCGAACCTCAACTTCCATAAAAAGTAAGGAGCGTTGGGACTTTGCTCAGAAGTATTCGGGAAAGTTGATGATGAAATTAGGGATGTTTTTAATAATTGTTGGACCTTTAGGGTTGTTTTTCAACTACCATGAAATTGCTGCCTTGGGAATAAGTATGGCTCTTGTCATTCTAGTGGTCATTCTTCTAATTGTGCAGACGGAAACGGCCATTAAGAAACGGTTTCCAAAAAAAGAAAGTGAATAGTTTTTTGGTAGATGAATAATTTTAAAGATGAAAGAACACGGGTATCAAGTGAAAATAGAGTGGACGGGCAATGAAGGACAGGGAACTCTAAATTATCGCTCCTACAATAGAAACCATGAAATAATTGCCGAAGGAAAATATGATGTCATCAATGGTTCATCGGACCCTTCTTTTATGGGAGATCCAACCAGATATAATCCAGAAGAACTTTTTCTATCTTCACTTTCGGCCTGCCACATGTTATGGTATCTGCACTTATGTTCTGTCAATAAAATAGTGGTTACGCAATATTTGGACCATGCAACTGGCGTAATGGAAGAGGAGGAAAATGGAAGCGGTAGATTTACCAAAGTAACCCTGCATCCCCATGTTAAAATTTCCGATGCAAATAGGATTCTAAGAGCGAAAGAACTACACCATGAAGCCAATAAGATGTGTTTTATAGCCAATTCATGCAATTTTCAAATTGCTCACGAGCCTGTTATTGAGTCAGAAACTTGACTTTTAGATTAGATAAAAGTAATTGTCTTTTTTCATGCAATTTGAAGACTAGTAGGGATAGCATAAACGCGTAAGTCTAGGTTTTAACTATCTTAGTGAAAATTCGCCTATTTAGATAGTGCCACAGAGGCGAAGGTAAAGAGCTAAAATTAGCCAATGACATTAGAAGAAAGAATAGCGAAAGCGGAAACAAGGGTTTTTAAGGCCGTATTTCCGAATACCACAAATCATTATCATACCATGTTCGGGGGCACCGCCATGCAAATGATGGACGAGATTGCATTTATTACGGCAACCCGCTTTACGAGACAAACCGTTGTTACGGTTAGCAGTGAAAAGATTGATTTTGAAAAACCCATTCCAGCCGGAACCATTGTGGAACTCATAGGGAAAGTAATCCATTTAGGGAATAAAAGTCTAAAAGTAAGTGTTGAGATTTTTATTGAACAGATGTATTCTGAAAATCGGGAGAAAGCCATTTATGGAGAATTTACTTTGGTGGCTATTGATGAAAACAAGAAACCGGTAAGTATTAGAAAATAAGGCTCAGTCGGTTTTATGTCTCTTAAAATTGCTAAACCATATTGGATTAAACCTTTTTGAAATGGATAAGAATAAGACCAAATGGATACTAAGAACAGTTTTATTCCTAGGTACGGCCATCTCCCTGTTCTTTGTGCCTTGGTTGTTGGTAAAAGCTTGGATCCTACCGTTGCCAGATACGGTACAAGAGCAATTGGATGAAGCCGTTTCCCATGGCTTTGATGGGATGGTGGTCTATGTTGACCAAGCAGGTAAATCCGCTCAGTATTATGCATCTGGTTGGCATAATAGGGAGAAGAAGATTCCGGCCAAACCGCACGCGCTTTTTAAGATTGCTAGCATTAGCAAACTTTATGATGCAGTCGCAGTGACCAAATTGGTCAGTGAAGGAAGGCTATCGTTGGATAAAACCCTTGCTGATTATTTGCCTGAACTTACAGGAAGAATTGAGTATGCCGATAAAATTACCTTGCGGTTGCTGATACAGCACCGAAGTGGGATTCCCAATTTTACCGATGCTCCAAATTTTTGGGCTACACCCGTGGGCTATCAGGAAAGTTTGGAACTAATTCTGGACCAACCTGCCAATTTTGAACCGGGTAAAGACTACGAATACTGTAATACCAATTATTTATTGCTCAATAAGATTATGGACAATGATTTGGGATATCCCAATTTTCAATTTATTCAGAAGGAGGTTTTAAAACCAATGAAATTGGAAAACACTTTTGGTTCTCTCAGCGAAGTTGATTTAGGGAAGGTGATGAGCGGCTACCATGTTGGGTACCCAGATGATTTAAAAACGGACGATTACGGAATGCTCGCCACAGCGGAAGATGTAGGTATGTTTCTCAGAGCCTTAAATGATGGTTCATTGTTTGCACCAGGCGAGCAAGAAATTTATTCTTCCATTTACGAATATGAACACTCGGGTTGGGTGCCCGGATATCAAAGTTTTGCCGAGTATCATGAAGATATAGATGCGGTAGTGGTCGCTTTTTATAGCACCACGGACCCCAAACTGTACAATTGGAACCTTTCAGAAATTATAAATAGCAGGATTGTAAAAATTTTGGGAAAGGAGTGAAGTACTTCCTTTCTGTAGAAAATGTATGTTAAATATATACCGGCGGATTTGAAACTGCCTTTGGTGAAATTGAAGTTGTATCGATATTTAGACCCTAGTATCGATGCGGTAGTATATGTTAATTTGTCCATTAAATAATTTGCATCTCAATTTGAAACATCTCTGTATCCTATTATCTGTTCTGCTCTTTTTAGCTTCCTGCCATGAATCAAAGCTATCACCGACTGAAAAGGTCACCCAATATTACAAAGGCTTTGATCAAGGAGATTTTTCCAAAATTCGAGAGGTAATGTTCGATACACTTACCATCGTTTCTGGAGATTTTGTAACACCCTATTCGCGTGAAAATTTTTACGAGTTTTTTAAATGGGATTCCGTTTTTCAGTCCACCTATGAAATTCAGGATTTAATACAGGAAAATGAGAAGATTTTGGTCACCATCCGATCAGAATCCCAAGTACAACTTTTTGGAAAACAATCCCCTTACCACAAAATTTGCCTTAAATTTTACCAATGGTAAAATCTCGAAAATTGAAGATTTAGGTAGTGAGACGGCCAATTGGGAATTATGGCAATCAAAACGGGATTCTTTGGTCAATTATATCAAAAGATACCACCCAGAACTTGATGGTTTTATAAATGACATGAGTATGAAAGGCGCACAAAACTACTTAAGCGCTATAGCGCGTTACCAGAACCAAAACCGTTCCAACTAGATTACTTTCGTACAAGTAGTTTTTCCTGAATTGAAATAAACCTCAATATAATCAGTCATTTACTTGACAACCCCTATTTTCAGATTGTATATTTGCAGCCGCAAAACTTTTAACACAAATCTTGATCCATAAATTCACTTCCTAAAAATCCGCACCTTCAAGGTAGATTTTTAGGCTTCTTTATTTTTGGGTCATCACATTAATAACCAGATATGAAATTATCCAACTTCAATTTTGAGCTTCCTGACAATTTGTTGGCCGAGTATCCTGCAGAAAACAGGGATGAGTCCAAATTAATGGTCATCCACCGTGAAACAGGTAAAATTGAGCATAAAATGTTCAAGGACTTGATCGATTATTTTGATGAGGGAGACGTAATGGTTTTGAACAATACCAAGGTATTTCCAGCACGTTTATATGGTAATAAGGAAAAAACAGGTGCCCGTATTGAAGTTTTTCTTTTAAGGGAATTGAATGAGGAGCAGCGCCTTTGGGACGTATTGGTAGATCCTGCACGTAAGATCAGAATTGGAAACAAATTGTATTTTGGTGATGATGAGACGCTAGTGGCAGAGGTAATAGACAATACCACGTCTAGAGGTAGGACCCTCCGTTTTTTATATGACGGTTCCTATCTTGATTTTAGAAGAAAATTGCGTGATTTGGGGCAGACTCCCCTTCCTAAATACATCAAAAGAGATGTAGAGCCGGAAGATGAGGAGCGTTACCAGACCATTTATGCCAAGTACGAAGGTGCTGTAGCCGCGCCAACTGCCGGACTCCACTTTTCCAAGCACCTTTTAAAGCGTTTGGAAATAAAAGGATTGAACTTTGCCGAAGTTACCTTACATGTTGGTTTAGGAACTTTTAACCCAGTGGAGGTGGAAGATTTGAGCAAGCACAAAATGGATAGCGAGGAGTTGGTAATTGATGATAAAGCCGTACAGACGGTAAATAAAGCCAAAGCAGAGAAAAGAAAGGTATGCGCGGTAGGAACCACCGTAATGAGAGGTTTAGAGAGCGCTGTATCTTCAGAACAAACCTTAAATACGTTTGAAGGTTGGACCAACAAGTTTATTTTTCCTCCCTATGACTTTAGTATCGCCAACTGTATGATTACCAATTTCCACTTGCCTAAATCTACCTTGTTAATGATGGTTTCGGCATTTATTGGGCATGACCTTATGAAAAAGGCATATAAAGAGGCTATTTTGGAACAATACAAATTTTATTCTTACGGGGATGCCATGTTGATCCTCTAGAAAATAAGAATTAGGTTATCCGCAAGGAAAGCCCAAAAATCCCTTCTTTAGAAAATTGATATTTAGAGAAGGGATTTTTATATATTACAATCTGTGGAAACAAAGAAGAAGGACATAAGGGCATTGACCAAGGAACAACTAAGGGAGTTTTTTGTGTCCCAAGGTGATAAGGCCTTTAGGGGTAACCAAGTGTATGAGTGGTTATGGCAAAAGTCTGCGCATTCTTTTGAGGGTATGACCAATATTTCCAAGACTACCCGCGAAATGTTGGAGAATAACTTTGTGATCAACCATATTAAGGTAGATCAGATGCAGCGCAGCAATGACGGGACCATTAAAAATGCTGTTCGTTTGCATGATGATTTGGTGGTGGAATCGGTTTTAATTCCTACAGAAACCCGTACCACGGCCTGTGTTTCCAGTCAGGTTGGCTGTAGTTTGGATTGTCGCTTTTGTGCCACGGCTAGGCTAAAAAGGATGAGAAACCTCAATCCGGACGAGATTTACGATCAGGTAGTGGCCATTGATAATGAAAGCAGGTTGTATTTTGATCGGCCCTTGAGCAACATAGTCTTTATGGGTATGGGCGAGCCCCTTATGAATTACAATAATGTGCTAAAGGCCATTGATATGATCACTTCTTCGGAAGGGTTGGGAATGTCCCCAAGAAGAATTACGGTTTCTACCTCGGGCGTGCCCAAAATGATTAAAAAAATGGCGGACGATGAGGTAAAATTTAAATTAGCAGTTTCCTTACATTCCGCTATTGATGCAACCAGGACCTCTATTATGCCGTTTAATGCTACATTCCCTTTAAGCGATTTAAGGAAGGCCTTGGAATATTGGTACGATAAGACCAAGAGCCGTATTACCTATGAGTATGTGGTGTGGAAAGGTATCAATGATACCCAAAAAGATGCTGATGCTTTGGTGGATTTCTGCCGTTTTGCCCCTAGCAAGGTTAATCTTATTGAATACAATCCCATTGCTGATGGAGAATTTCAGCAAGCGAACGACAAAGCGTTGAACCTTTATATAAACACTTTGGAACGTCATGGAATTACCGTAACTGTAAGGCGTTCAAGGGGTAAGGATATTGATGCTGCCTGCGGACAGTTGGCAAATAAACAGTAAGGGTTTCCTATTTTCTATATTCTATTTTATTGGCCGAAGCCTTCCGGTAAATAGAGGACAGTTGCGAGTTATTTTCGCTAAATTTACCGCTCCCAATTAGAAGGGGGTTTAAACCGAACTGCTTGAAAGTCGTTGCGCAAATAAAAGAGCCTGTCAACCGTGAAATGGAACTATTTGAAACCAAGTTCCGTGAGGCTATGTCTTCTAAAGTGGCGCTCTTAAACAGGATTACCTATTACATCGTAAATAGGAAAGGGAAGCAAATGCGGCCTATGTTCGTTTTTTTGACCGCCAAACTGTTAAGCAATGGAGAGGTCAATGAACGTACGTATCGCGGGGCTTCCGTAATTGAACTGATTCATACGGCCACTCTAGTACATGATGATGTAGTTGACGAGAGTAGTAAACGCAGGGGTTTTTTTTCCATCAACGCACTTTGGAAAAACAAGATTGCCGTATTAGTAGGAGATTATCTGCTTTCAAAGGGGCTCTTGCTATCAATAGATAACGAGGATTTTGATTTGTTGAAGATTATTTCCGTCGCCGTCAGGGAAATGAGCGAAGGGGAATTGCTTCAGATTGAAAAAGCCCGAAGATTGGATATCACGGAAGAGGTCTATTATGACATCATCCGCCAAAAAACGGCTACCCTTATAGCCGCATGCTGTAGCTTGGGAGCTTGTTCGGTAAAACCGGACTCGCTAGAAGTAGAGGTTTTTAGAGAGTTTGGAGAGCTTTGCGGAATGGCATTTCAGATCAAGGACGATCTCTTTGACTACGGAGAGGCAAAAATTGGCAAACCTACCGGTATTGATATCAAGGAGCAAAAAATGACCCTTCCGTTAATTTATACCTTAAATAACTGCTCCAAAGAAAAAAAACGATGGCTCATCAATTCCGTAAAAAATCATAATAAGGATAAAAAACGGGTTAAGGAAGTCATAGCCTTCGTAAAGGAAAGTGGGGGACTCGAATATGCCGTTTCTAAAATGTTGGAGTTTAAGGAACGCGCCCTACATATCCTAAAATCCTATCCGGAATCTCCTTATCGCAGCTCTTTGGAGTTGATGGTCAACTATGTGGTGGATCGTAAAAAGTAGACTTTTTTATAAATTTCAGTAAATTTTTACTCCTCAGGCAACCTTCTCGCAACTTCCGGCGTCTAACTTTATAGAAGCAACCAAGGAAATTTGAAAATTATACCTTTTTATACCAACGAGAAGCAACTAATTCGCAAGTCGATTTCCGGAAATCGAAAGGCGCAAAAGGCGCTTTATCAAAAGCATTCGCCTTTAATGTTGGGTATCTGTAGACGTTACGTAAAAGATATGCAGTTTGCGGAAGACGTAATGGTTAGTGGTTTTGTAAAGGTTTTTAAATTTCTGCCAGAATATAGGTTTGATGGTAGTTTTGAAGGTTGGATGCGCCGGATCATGGTAAACGAGAGTATTTCGTTCTTACGGAAAAAACAGTTCGTGGTTTTTGATGACACCATGATTACGGAATCAGCTGAAATACATCAGGAACATTCTGCCGAAGAGGTGGCGTACATTCAAAATTTAATAGATGGACTACCGGATGGTTATCGCGCTGTATTTATGCTGTACGCGGTAGAAGGGTATAAACATCAAGAAATTTCCAGTATGCTAGACATTTCCGAGAGCACATCCAAATCTCAATTGTTCAAGGCAAGAAAGTGGCTTCAAGAGCGATTAAGAAACCATAGAAAAATAGGTTATGAGCAGGAATAATTTTGATGAGGAAATAAGGAAGAAGTTTGAGGCCAGAAGACTTACACCTTCGGCTGGAGCCTGGGACAAAATTGAAGGTCAATTAGGGAGTCCGCCGGCTTATAAACCAACTTATTATAGATGGGGCGTGGCGGCAGCGTTTATTGCCTTTCTATTATTATCAGTGCTTTACGTGATTGAAAAGGACAATTCTACGCTGTCGGTAGAGGAAGTAGTTGTTAAGCCCCAACAGGAATTAAAGGAAAAGGTTGAAGTTGAAGTTGCAGATAGTGATGTGGATGAAAGGACAATTGTGAAACCTACTTTTGAACAAGTGGTGGAGACTAGTCCAAAGAAAGCAGTGAAAAAGGAGGAGGAAAAGCCTTTTGTTTTTAAAGACGAAGAAGTAATAGTGGTCGTAGAGGATGTAATGGTAAAGGAAAAGGTTAATGGGGACGATACCAACAATTTGTTGATCAACACAAAGGTAGAGGAGTTGATAGCTCAGGTGGCAATATTGGAAACAAATAAGCAAACTTTAACCGATGCCGAAGTCGATTCTTTACTGAAGGAAGCGCAAAACGAGATTCTAAATTCAAGAATTACGGAATCAAGCGGTTCTGTAGATGCCATGGCTTTATTGGCAGATGTAGAAACCGAACTGGATAAAACCTTTAGAGATCAACTTTTTGATGCCTTAAAAGATCGTTTTATCAAAGTTCGCACGGCGCTGGCAGATAGAAATCAATAAAAATTCAATTCATCAATTTTATCTCTATTTAGAAATGAATGGAGAGGAGTTTATTCATACCCTATAATTTTTAGCACTGGTCTTTGTCTAAAATAATGGGACAATCAATCAAAAAAATCATCAATCATTAAATTACAGATCATGAGAATTATTATTACTTATTTATTGACTGCTTGTTCACTTCTGTGCGGTTATTACTTAACCGCACAAGAAGATGAAACTTTAAAGGTTAAAATTGAGCAGTTGGAGCAAAAGAAGCAAGACGTTGAACAATCGGAACGTGAAGCCTTAAAAAATGAAGTAGAACGCATTAATCAACAATTGAACAATGAGGAAATTAGTTTTGAACAGGCCCAAACCCTAAAAAAAGGGGCTGCGGAGCTCAGGGCCAAAAATATTGAGAATAAGGTGGCTATCATTGAGAATCAGATAGCCTTATTAAAGAGAAACGGAAACTACAATCTCAATTCTGAGACGAGTAGTGTGGAGTTGGCCATTGGTGGGCGGGATGAAGAGGGAAACTTACTTTTTGGGGTGCAGTACAATCCCGGTGATCAGGACAAAGTGGTTTATGACCGTAGAACGTACGGTGATCCAGTGATTGCATTTGGTCTTAACAATGCCATTACAGAAGGGCAGTCAATAGAGGATTCACCCTATAAAATAGGAGGAAGTCGATTTTTTGAAATTGGGTGGGCGTGGAGAACAAGAGTATTCAAAAACAGCAATTTTTTAAGATTACATTATGGCGCTTCCTTTCAATTTAACGGCCTTAAACCTGTAGACAATCAATATTTTGTTTTAAATGATGGTAGTGCAGCACTTCAGGAGTTTGACCAAAAATTATCCAAATCTAAATTTAGGATGGATAATTTGGTGTTGCCATTTCATTTGGAATTTGGTCCTTCTAAACTGGAGCGCACCAACGAAAAAATGAGATATGACATTCACAATCAATTTAGGTTTGGAATTGGTGGTTATGCAGGAGTAAATTTGGGAACACGCCAAAAATTGAAGTATGAATTGGATGGTGAAAAGGTAAAAGATAAAATTAAAAGGGACTATAACACCTCCAATTTTGTTTACGGTCTCAGCGCATATATGGGGTTCGATAGTATTTTGTTGTACGCAAAGTATGATTTAAACCCCATATTTAAGGATGCCGTTAATAAGCAGCGAAATATTTCTGTTGGCCTACGCCTGGATTTGGATTAGATTTTGTTTCATTTCATCAGTAAACTCTTCTTCAAAGTAAACACGTTTGCAATGTGAACATTCAGCAACCATGCGAGTAGAAATTTTAAAAATTCGTATCCAAAATAAATGAAACCAATTACTAGTCTTGGAAATTGTTAGGGTTCCTAATTGTTTGCAGTGAGAACAAGTAGTATGTGGCAAAGGAAGCTGCACTGTTTTGCCAAATCTGGTTCCAAAAAATAAAATCATTTCAAAGATTTCAACGGTTATGGAATAAATTTAAGTAAATAACCGTGGATAGTAAAAGCACTTTTTAAAAGTGCTTTTTTCTGTCGCTAATGTACAGTTTATAAACCTACCGGTGTTGGCATTCTTTTTTGTAAGGCATAAATATATTGATCCAAATATTTCTGGAGATACGTAGAATGAGGGGTAAGGCTAAAATCATGACAGCAACGATAACGCAATAAGTCTCGATCAAATCCAAACCTAGAATCAAGTAACAAATGATAAAAGCTGCGGTAGCAAAAGTTAGACCTACAGGATAACTAACGTACATAGCGCCATAAAAGAAGGAGGGCTCAATCTTGTATTTGGTATTACAGACCCCGCAACGTTCCTTCATTTTGAGCGTACTTTTTAATCGGTAAGGATTTTTCTTAACATACATACTCTCATTATGGCATGCCGGACAGGTGCCAGTGAAAATGCTATACAATTTGGTGCCTTTAAGAAATGACATATATAGGAATTAATTAGAGTACGGTACGTTTGCAAATCTAAGACCCTATGTGTTGGTTTTTGTTTTAAAAATTCTCAATAAATGGTAATTTTGAGACATTTATTAGATTGCCTATGATTCCTGTTCTCCACATTGATCAGTTTGATGACCCTAAAAATCTTTCGGAGGTGTACGCTAATGATTTGTCCGCACACCTACAAAAAAATAAAGACTTGGTATATAGCGCCCACAAGCATGATTTTTATCTGGTGGTCTATTTTAGCAAAGGGGCCGGGGTACATGAAATTGATTTTGATAGTTTTCCAATATACCCTGGTAGCATATTTTTTCTTCACCCCGGGCAAACCCATTTATGGAAGTTTACCGAAGCACCCGAAGGACTACTATTTTTTCATACCAAGGAATTTTTTGAATGGGGTTTTACCCATATTAAGACAGATCAGTTCCCCTTTTATAGTTGGAATGGAAATCCTCCTTTCATGCACTTACATAGAGAGGAAAGGCCAAAGGTTCAAAGCTTGTTCATGGAAATCTATCAGGAGTATAGTAATGATAGTAGTCTAAAGGAGCAAAAACTAAGAAGTCTTGTGCATTTATTGTATATAGATTTAAGCCGATTGTATACTATTAGGGATGACCATCAATTAATAGCATCAACCACCTATTTATCAACCTTAAAAAGGTTGAATGAAAGCATACAGCGAAACTTTAAAATACATAAATCGGTATCCTTTTATGCAGACGAACTTCACATCACCGCAAAGCATTTAAACCGAATTACCGCTAGCACCTTGGGTAAAACTCCATCGGACTTGATATATGAACGTATTTTGTTGGAAGCTAAACGTCAATTGGTGCATAGCAATGCGACCTTGTCAGCAATTGCCACTGACCTAGGTTTTGAAGACAATTCTTACTTCTCCAAGGTATTTGTTCGTAGGGTAGGGGTAACACCATCGGCCTTTAGAAAATCCTATAAATGTGGATAAAAGAAAAAAAATCCCGGGTTGGATTTCCAAACCGGGATGTACAACTAACTTCTTGGTTTAATTTTATAGCAACTCAAAAGTCACTGAGATGTAGTATTCCCTGTTATTTTTTATGTTACCGTAATACAATGATTCTTGGATCTTGGAGTAATTGGTATCGCTGATCATAATGGCCTTGCCAATTTTTCTTCCCACTTTGGTTGCAATGGCATTGGCTTTTTTCTTTGCACTTTCAAAGGCTTTTTCAGCATAGGTTGCAGCTTGTTCCGGGTCTAATTCAAACTCCAAACTAGATTCTGATCTAGATACCCCAAGGCTTTTTACGCTCAAGAACTTTTTCATTTCGTCAATGGATTTAGTTCTGAATTCAACAATAGTTCCTTCTTTCTCATAACCCAGAAGATTATAGGCGAACAAATCTTCCTTTAACGTACTGGATGAAATTCCTGCTTTTTCAAGCTTATCGTAATATCCGCTTTTCACCTCGGAAATGCTAATGGTTTGAGCATCATAATATACATTATTGAGACTCACTATCATTTTGCTTATGTATTCAGGGGACATGGAATATTGGTAGGTACCATTTACGGTAATACTGTTGGTATCTGTCTGAGCTTGTAAAGTTAATAATGATATGAAAGTAAAGGCAATTGAGAGAAATAGCTTTTTCATGATTATAGTTTTAAATCGCCCGCTAGGGCCTGTATTAATTTGTTAATGGTTTAACGTTGTCCAATGAATTATCTTGTATTATAGGAACAAAAAGGAAGCTACTATCATCCATGCTCCAACCCCAATTCCGACAATACCCAATTTACCTTGTGAGGGAGCTATTTTCTCTCTTAGTTCAGCTGCCTTGGCTTTTGCCGCTTCATTTTTTGAGAGTAGTAATTTATTGATGAGGCTTGAACTTAGTAAAAAGCCCAACCCGGCAGAAATAAGGTTGCCAACCAAGAAGGTTACCCACCAAATAGGTGCGGTACTTAACCAGCCCATATTTAACAAAGCGGAAATGATACCCCATAGGCCCCAAAAGCAGAAAACAAGGCCGATCCAACCTTGATACGGTTCAATTTTTTCCAAAAGCTCGTTGGCATTCGGTTTTTTGGATAATAACAAAGAAGGTACTGCGATAATGCTCAAAAAGATAAGAGAAATTCCCCAGATCATAATTTAGAATTTTGTGCCAATTTTAGTTTGGCGGGTTATACAAGTTGTTTTTTATAATGGTACAAAGATGGGGTTGGGTCAGCCTTTTGGGTACCCTTGAGATAGCGAATTGGTACCCCCTGTATTCAGGGGGGTACCCTATTTGTTAAAAAATTATTAAACGCTAGTAGGCTCTTGAGGGATGCTTTATTTAATAGTACCTTGTTTTAAAACTACAACTTATGAAACATATCTATTTTGGAATAATGGCCCTGGTCCTTCTGACGGGGTGTAAACAAGAAAAAAAGGTTTCTGAGGAAACTAAAGAAGACTTGGCAGACAACGGTCCAGTTACGGTACAGACGGCCATAGGACCTTTGGAATTGGCCGCGCCCTTTTCTTCGGAATCCGTAACCAAACAGAGTAAGGTCATAGGATGGGAGGATGGGCAAAAACCCATGGCACCGGAAGGGTTTACCGTTAGCCGTTTTGCAGACAATCTGAAGCATCCACGTTGGACCTACATTGCGCCTAACAATGACATGTTCGTGGCGGAGGCCAACACGAAGGAGAGTGCAAATCAAATAACGCTTCTTAGGGATACGGACAATGACGGAACGGTTGATGAGAGACATCTATTTGCCCAAGGTCTCAACCAAAACTTTGGAATGTTGGTCTTAAACGGATATTTCTATGTGGCCAATACTGACGGACTTTACAGATATCCTTATAAAGAAGGGCAAAATAAACTGGAAGGCGAGGGCGAGAAAATTGTGGAACTCTCCGCAAGCGGATATAATAACCATTGGACCAGAAATATAATTACCAATAAAGAAGGTAGTAAAATTTATATTTCAGTAGGGTCTGCTAGTAATGTAGGCGAACAAGGAATGGAAACCGAGAAAAGAAGGGCCAATATTTTAGAGGTGAACCCAGACGGTAGTGGAGAAATTGTATATGCAGATGGAATACGAAACCCTGTGGGTATGGACTGGAACCCTGTTACAGGAGATCTCTGGACCGCCGTAAATGAGCGTGACAAGATTGGAAATGATTTGGTGCCGGATTATATCACCAGCGTTCAGAAAGGAGGCTGGTATGGATGGCCCTACAGTTATTACGGACAAATAAACGATCCAAGATGGGAAGAAGACCCGCATCAAGATTTGGTAGATAAGGCTATTATTCCAGATGTGCCGGTGGGCAATCATACGGCATCCCTTGGTTTGGAGTTTTATACGGCGGACCAATTTCCGGCATCCTATAAAAATGGTGCCTTTGTAGGCCAGCATGGATCCTGGAACCGTGCTATTTTTTCAGGCTATAAGGTGTTGTTTGTACCTTTTGAGAATGGAAAGCCACAACAACCGCAAGACTTTTTAACCGGTTTTATTGCTGATGAGGAAGCAGGTGAAGTGTATGGTAGACCGGTCTGCGTGATTACTGCTCCGGACGGGTCTCTTTTGGTGAACGATGATGATAGCGGTATTATCTGGAGGGTTACAGCAGAATAAACATAAATTAATCTAGAATATTAGAATTTGAAATAGTGCTTATCTTTGGGCACTATTTCTTTTTTACCCAAGTATTGATTTCAAAAACAACCATAGATCAAGTATTTGAAACCGCTCGTTTAGAGGAGGTCATTGGAGATTTTGTTCAACTTAAAAAGTCCGGCTCCAACTTCAAGGGGTTGAGCCCTTTCACAGATGAGCGAACACCCAGTTTTATGGTGTCTCCAGTAAAGCAAATATGGAAAGACTTTAGTAGTGGTAAGGGGGGTAATGTAGTTGCTTTTTTAATGGAGCACGAGCATTTTACCTATCCTGAAGCCATCAAATACCTTGCGAAAAAATACAATATAGAGATAGAGGAAACCCAAAGAACAGATGAGCAAAAGCAAGAAGCCAATGAACGTGAAAGTATGTATCTGGTTTCTGAGTTTGCCCAAAAACACTTTGAGAAAATGCTTTGGGAAACTGAGCTGGGAAAGGCTATTGGACTTTCTTACTTTAAAGAACGGGGCTTTACCCAAGAAACCATTAAAAAATTTGGTCTAGGATATTGTTTGGACGAGTGGGACGGGTTTACCAAAACTGCATTGGATAAAGGGTATAAGCTTGACTATTTAGAAAAAACCGGGCTTACTATTGTTAAGGAGAATCCTCAGAACCCAAACGACCCTAGAAAGTTTGATCGTTTTAAGGGTAGGGTAATGTTCCCTATACATTCAATGAGCGGAAGGGTATTGGGTTTTGGCGGAAGAATTCTAAAGACAGATAAAAAGGCCGCTAAATACCAAAATTCACCGGAAAGTGATATTTACCACAAGAGTAAGGTTCTATACGGAATTTATCATGCCAAGCAGGCCATTGCCAAGGAGGATAATTGTTTTTTGGTGGAAGGGTATACAGATGTCATTCAGTTTTTTCAAAGAGGAATTGAAAACGTAGTTTCTTCCAGTGGTACCGCTTTAACATCGGAACAAATTAGACTTATCAATAGGCTCACCAAGAATATTACCGTATTATTTGATGGCGATGCCGCGGGTTTAAGGGCATCCTTGAGGGGAATTGATTTGATCCTGGAGCAGGGAATGAACGTGAAGGTCTGTACGTTTCCTGAAGGAGAGGATCCTGATAGTTTTGCGAAAAACAATGAACTGGAAGAGATTCAGCTATATCTAAAGGAAAACTCCAAGGATTTTATTCAGTTCAAGGCACACATTTTAGCAAAGGAATCGGGAAATGACCCTATCAAAAGGGCGGAAACGGTTAGGGATATTGTCCAGAGTATTTCCAAAATTCCCGATGGAATCAAAAGGGAAATTTACGTGCAAGAATGTGCGGGCATCATGAATGTATCAGAATCTGTATTGTTCAGTACGTTGGCCCAGATGGGTATAAAGGACCGTACGGAAGCTGCAAAGGCCCAAAAAGAAGAGCAGAAAGCCTTTGATGTGGTCAAAAATGATGCTACCATCGAGAAGGTGGACGTTCAATATGAATTGGAGCGAAAGATTATTGAGCTCCTGCTATTATACGGAAGTGAAACCGAAGAATTTGAAGATCTCATCCTAAAGGAAAGTGAGGAAGGCGATTTAATTTTGGAACCCTTAAGCATAGAGGCAAAGGTCTATGAGAAAATTTTCTTGGATTTGCAGGATGATGAGATAGAATTGGCAAACGAGCAATTTAGAAATATCTATTACAAACTTATTGAAGCTCTAAATCAGGACCAGGAATTTCAGTTGAACGCATTCCTTTCCGGTCTGGCCCAAGATATGGTAGGCGAAATTTCATCCATTATGATGGAGGAAGAAAAATACGTATTGCACAATTGGGAACGCAAGGATATCTTTCCAAAAGATAAAAAACTGGGAGTGGCCCAGTTGGTAAGTGAAACTATTCTAACCTTGAGATGTTTTTTGATAAAGAAGAGAATGCTGGCCCTTCAAGATAATACCAAGGGAGGAGAGGGAGACCATAGGGAAACCTTGGAGGAAATCATGAATTACATTCACCTAAATAAACTTCTTAATAAAAAATTGAATCGAGTTTTGTCATAAAAAAATCCCGAACGAACGTCCGGGATTTTAAATTTCTTAGTCTTAGTCTTTTAAATTTATCGCCAAAGTCTTAGTAAAGTTCCAAAGCTTTAGCTTGTTGAAGAAGATCAACCATGTTGTCTACATTCAACTTTTTCATTAGGCGCGCTTTGTAGGTACTAACTGTTTTCTCGTTCAAATTAAGACCTATGGCCACGTCCTTATTTCGCTTTCCACTAGCAAGTAATTTTAGAACCTCTACCTCACGTGTAGATAATTTTCTAAAGAACCTACGTGGTTTTTGTGTACCCTCATCAAAAGCAAGTCGCTGCGCGAGTTCATTGGTAATAAACATATTACCTTCGCTAACCTTTTTAACGGCAGAAATAATGTAATCAATGTCCGATGCTTTTGAAAGGTAACCAAAGGCCCCAGCCCTAATGGTACTCAAAGCATACACATCTTCAGATTGACCACTGTACATAAGAACCTTAACATCAGGATTTTCTTTCTTAAGTTTTCTTAAGGTGGCAATTCCGTTGATTTCTGGAATATCCATCTCCAACATGATAACGTCGGGGGTAACTCTTTCTAATTTTTCAAAAAGCTCCGAAGTTGTAGATGCCGTATCTACTACTTGAAAGCCTGTAGCACTTTCTAAAACGCTTGTAACACCCATCCTGACAATTGGGTGATTGTCCGCAATTAATACTTTAATCATTTTGTTAGTTTTGTTCTAGATAATAAACTTTCGATTAGGGCGTGGGAAAAAATACTGACACGCAAAATAAACTTTATAAATCTAATTTCTGAGGCTAATGTCATATTTTTTTCACAAAAACGGCCTTTCTGATGGATATATTCGTTTAGTTTACACCTAATTAGGACAAATTGCTATTTGAGTTGTTCCGGAATTTCACAGACCGGAATCGGCAGCATTTTGTGTTTATTGGCCGTATTGAATCGCATAAAGATACGAAATACTTCTCTTTCTCGGCCAGAAAAATCGTTTTCGTCCTTGCCTTGCTCCAACATGGCCATCGCCCATTCCAATTCTGGGTAAGATGCCCCGATCTGGTCTTCATCCGTTCTATCATCTCCCCAAAGCCCATCCGTAGGGGCCGCATCGATAATTTCTTGGTTGACCCCAAGGTGTTTGGCAATATCATAAACCTCGGTTTTCAACAGGTCTGCTATGGGGCTCAAATCCACCCCTCCATCTCCGTATTTAGTGTAAAATCCCACCCCGAAGTCTTCTACTTTATTGCCAGTTCCCGCGACTAAATAACCTTTTAAAGCGGCAAAATAGTATAAGGTGGTCATTCGAAGACGTGCCCTGGTATTGGCCAAGGACATAAAGCGTTCCTCTTCATTTTCAACAGGGGGCAGGGAAGCTACCAAACTGTCAAAAACCGGGGTTAGGTTTACTGGTTGTCTTTTAACGTTCTTGAAATTTGCTTGTAGCCAATTAATGTGATTGGCGGCCCTGCTAACTTGGTTTTCGGCTTGATGAATGGGCATCTCCAAACACAATAGGTCCAAACCTGTTTTTGCACAAAGGGTAGAAGTTACCGCAGAATCTATTCCGCCAGAAATCCCAATTACAAATCCTTTAATTTTAGCATTGGTGGCATAGTCCTTAAGCCATTTTACAATATGCTCCGTTACCTTTTCTGTTTGCATAAGATGTTGTTTTATTGAGATACGTTAACTTTGTTGGTTAAAATTAGTACCTACCAGCTTAATATTAAAATGTATAGGAAAATACTTAAATGGAAGGCCGGCATTTTTACGATATTTCTCGTTTTAACCGTCTTTTTTAGTTGTAATGATACCAATAAGATAGAGGCCGAAATAGCAAACGTGCCCATAGATCTTCAAGTTGCTAGGTTTGATAGGGAATTTGCCTCTGCACAACCTAAAGATATTCCTAGGTTAAAAACAAATTACCCATATTTATTTCCCCGGCAATACGCGGATAGTGTTTGGGTGGCCAAACTTAGCGATACCTTACAAGTAGAATTACTGATGGAGGTGGAAAAAGTCTTTCCAGATTTTGAGCAGGAAGCTTTGGAATTGGAAAATTTATACAAGCACATTAAATACTATTTTCCTCAAACCAAGGTGCCCAAGGTGGTTACTTTAACATCAGACGTTCAATATGAGAACCGGATTATTCTAACGGATAGCCTGTTACTCATTGGTTTGGATAATTATTTGGGAGCGGATCATAAATTTTATGTGGATATTCAGAACTATATAAAATCCAATTTGGATAGCGAGTATTTGGTAAGCGATGTGGCCAGCGCCTTTGCAAAGCAGGTAGTTCCCAAACCCCAAAGTCGCAATTTTTTGGCCAGTATGGTTTATTATGGAAAAGAATTGTACATAAAAGACCAATTACTGCCTTCAACAAAGGATTATTTGAAGATCAACTATTCGCAAGACCAATTGGAATGGGCAAAAGCAAACGAGGAACCCATTTGGAGAAATTATATTGAAAACGAATACCTTTTTAGTACGGATGCGAAATTGTCCAGACGGTTTTTGGACCCTGCGCCCTTTTCCAAATTTGGATTGGAACTTGACAATGAATCTCCAGGAAGAATAGGCAGGTATATGGGATGGCAAATAGTGAGAGCTTTTATGGATAACAATAATGTGTCCTTACAGCAAATGCTCAATTTACCAGCGGAAGAAATTTTTAAAAAATCGAATTTTAAACCTTCAAAATAAAATGGCGAAATTACATACCTCAGAAATTACTTTGAAAGTAGAATTGGATGAAAACCGGGTACCGGAGACCCTCACGTGGTCTGCGCAAGACGGTGGAGTGGACAATGAGGAGGCGAAGGCCATGTTGTTATCCGTTTGGGATAGCAAGCATCAAGAATCCTTAAAAATTGATTTGTGGACCAAGGATATGCCCGTTGATGAAATGAAAGTGTTCTTTCACCAAACCTTAGTGTCCATGTCCGATACTTTTTATAAGGCCACTCAGGATGAAAAAATGACCGCTACCATGAAAGATTTTTGCGATTACTTCGCTGAGAAATTGGAGCTTAAAAAGTAACATTGTCAAGATTTAAAAATATAAACGACCGGGTTTTACCGGTCGTTTTTTATTTCCTTTTTTTATGAAGAAGGCGGTTGGTAGGCAGGAACAAGATTGTCTTTTGCAGGAATAGTCTTTAAATAGGCAAAAATTGCCGCTATGTCATCATCGGTTAAATAGGAATAATGCTTTGGCATGGGCGGCATAATGGGGCGTGAATTTTCTTGGCCTTTGTATTTCATATCCCTTAATGCCTTGGTAAATTGTTCCAATGACCAATTGCCAATACCGCTTTCGTGGGGCGTAAGATTAGCTGCATAACTGGTGCCCCAAGGTCCTACTGCAGAAGTTAAATCTCCAGCAAATAATACCCATGGTCCAATAGGTACGTTTTCAGGAATGGGAGGTAACGGTTGTGAGGCATCAAAACCCATCATAAATTTATCCATATCATGAATAGGGCCTTGTGCTGTCATCTTTTTAGGAGTATGACAATCAGTACAGCCCAGTACATCTACCATGTATTTACCATGATCTATCTGGTTTTGTAGCTTTTCTTCATCACTAATGACAGTGATAGGGTCTTCTTTGGGCAGGTCTTTACAGGAAAAGAAAATTAGACCTACGAATACAATTAATGTTGGAATTGATGTTTTCATAGTAGATGGTATTTAAAGTCATGTGATAAATTAATTTTTTTTGAAAAACCATTGTGCTCGAATTGTATCAATGGTGCCAAACCTTGTATAAGGGGGAGAAATAAGGGTCGGACTTTGAATGGGGAAGATAAGCTTGAAGGTCAATACCTTAAGACTGCTGAGGGGCCTTAGCAATTTCCATATCAAATTGATGGGCCGTGGCCAGTACTTGGTGGATTATATCTGGGTGTACTGATTTCTCTAACGCATTTGGTTCGGTAATGTCCACCCCAAATTTTTCAAAAAAGCTTAGAAACCCTTTGGGACTATGAATACTAACAAATTTGCAGGGTAAATTACTTTTGTTGTTGAAGGTGTGCAGTGTTCCGGGCGGTACATCCAGAGATTCTCCAGCTTTCAGGGTTTGTAGTGTACCATTTACAAAGAATTCCATTTCACCTTCCATGATAAGAAAGGTTTCCTTGTATTCTTTGTGAATATGAGGTGGCGGTCCCTGGGTTCCAGCCGGGGTTTTAATTACTGTAAGATCATAATCTCCAGTAGTTGGGTGAAGGGTAACCTCTTGGCCCAATACCCAAAATGTCTGTAATTTTTTCATTTCATGAGATTTTTGTCTCACAATGATAGTGTATTATTTTTTAGTTTCAAAATTTTATAAGACATTTGTCTCATGAGTGATTCGCATTTAAGTTCGGGGAGAAAAGCCCAAAAGCAACAGACACGACAAAAAATACTAAAGGCGGCAAATGATTTAGTGAAGAATCATAGTCCGTTAAATATGGATGAAATAGCCAAAGAAGCAGGTATTTCTAGAGCGACAATTTATAGGTATTATTCAAATACTGAAGAAATTGCCACTGAACTCATTTTATATCTGAATGTACCTGATTCCGATAAACTGATGTCTGATTGGGAGGGCCAAAATCTTAATGATGGCTTGAAGGGCATACAAAATGCCTACTTGGATTTTATATTCAATAATGAAATTCCTTCCAAAAAATTCTTAGGAGCTATACTTTCTTCTGTCGACCCAAAATTGGAACGAGGTCAAAATAGGATTACATCGGTTCGTGAATTTTTAGCTTCAAAGGATATTCAGATGAAACCAGAGGAAAAGAAAAACCTAAGTGTCATTGCTACCTTGTTGATGGGCATTGAGGCGGTTATTGTCACGAAAGATGTTTGTGGTCTTGACAATCAAAAATCTAGAGAAGTTTTAAATTGGGCATTGGACCGTATTTTACAAGGATATGAGTAAAACATTATGAACCTAATTACTACCTCGGCTTCTCGTCCAAATCCAGGCCAAGCATTCCCTTTGCAATCACTTCACGAGCAAAATAGGTATTGGCGGGATGTATTTTAGCCAGTCGTGCATCACGGAAAAGCCTCTCGAAACCGGCTTTATGAATGATACCGGCTCCGCCCATAATATCCATAGCTTTATCGGCCACCTTCCAAGACCCTTCGGCTGCCCTACATTTGGCGGCTACAATTTTTACTCCCCATGCTGGTCCATAATCCTTACCTTCAGTATATTCTCGAACCAAGGTATCTAGGTGAGGTTCTATACTTTCCATTTCAAGAACCATATCCGCAATATCACGTTGTATACCTCCGTGATAAGCCATGGATGGTCTTCCCAATGAAATAGATTTTTTATTAGGTAGTTTTTCCAAAACTGTGTTCAAAATACGTTGGGCGAGCCCAAAATAGACATTGCTGAAACCAAAGCATGCCCAAGCAAAGGCCCCAAGAATAAAACCATCTATGCCGGCAAAACCGGTGGGTACTTTTCGTGAAATGTATTTATCAGGAATGAAAACCCCGTTTAATAAGGTGTCATCAGAGCGCGTTCCCCGCATACCCAAAACATGATCCCAAGTAGGCTTAATTTCGTAATTTTTGCTGTCTCGCGGCATAAAAGCGTGTACAATCTGTGGGTTTTCCGGGTCACTGTTATCTTGCGCATGAAATCCGAGATAATTCCAAACAGGAGTGAGGCTCCCGAACATTTTATGCCCCGTAAATTTATAGCCACCTTCTATTTTTTCAGCTTTACAAGTGGAGTAAAGCATGGGGCTGTCATTTCCAGATTCTCCGTGTCCCGCTGCAAAAACTTTACCCCTTCCGGCTTCTTCCAAAAGCCATTGAAGTGAGGTGTCCCCCGCTCGATAAAGATCTGCGGACAGTCCCGTCCAGTAAATATGCATGTTCAGGCCCAAAGCGGTGGGAGCTGCGTGATAGGCTAATTTACGGGTCAGTTGCATACATTCGTCCAATTTCATGCCCATACCCCCAAATTCTTCCGGTACGGCCATGGTTAGATATCCGGCGTTTTTAAGCACTTCAAAATCTTCCTGAAAGAACAAGTTGTTGCTGTCGTAGTAAGCGGCACGGTTACCACATTTCTCAAATATTTCGGTTAAGTTGTCTACAAATTCCTCTTTTGATTTCTTTTCTAGTGTTTCCATGGTATTCAATTTAGAGGTGTTCATACCTAATTTTTATTTGCTTCCCAGTTGACGAGTTTTAAACGGTGTTTTGACAAGTTCTTGGGTGTTGTAATTGCCAACTAGGTATCCAAAAGTCAAAAACTTTTCACCTACCACGGTCTAAATGTGATTACTCTTCCTTTTGCTGATTTTAAGGATTATGGGGGAAGTTGGGTAACCCTTGTTTTATTTGCTCTAAATTAGGTCGAAGCTCTCTTGGAGAATGTAAGTTTTGGTTCAAATACTAGCACTTTATAATCACTTCAGACATTCGGTGGGCAAAATCTTAAACCGTTCTTTGAACATTCTGGTGAAATAAGTGGCACTGCTAAACCCATGATCAAATGCAATCTCAGACACGTTTCTATCTTTTTTGCATAGGGCCTGCAAAGGACTTCTTAATCGAACCTCACGTATAACTTCATTGGGCGATAGGCCGGTAAGTTTTTTGATGGTCCTATACGTTTGGGCTTTGCTCGCACCTAAAGCCTTTTCTAAATGGCCTACCTTAAATTTTGGGTTTTCAATGTTTTTTACAATGGTATCATATAATATAGCAAGTAAGTTCTCTTCCTTATTGTTGAAGGATTGAATTCGAGAATTTTTTAGATGTTCAGAGGTAAATTGCCCATATGATTTTTTGGAGGTATCGTCTATTAAAATCAATCCGGGTTTGCCTATTTGGGAGAGTACTTTCAGCCGATTTAATGCGTTTTCAAACAATTTGTTACCCGTATCATCTACGGGCATTCCGGTTACCACGGAAATATTGAAAAAAGAAAAATTTGGTTGAGAAGACAAATGCTCTTGTAATGCAAAGGCACAAGACAAAGCGTTTTGACATTGAAGAAACGTAGAAAGGATAAAGTTTTCAGGTTGCTCTACGAGATTACCTTTGTACTTATTGATATAATTTTCAATTTTTTCATAATCACCCATTTTATGAATTGAATTTGGGTTTCCTTCAATTCTTAATAAGGTGCGAAAGCCCGTGTCTATTTCTCCTGTAAGGGTAGTCGCCAGGTCTTTTCTGTTTTTGCTGCCTTCTCCTAGGTATGGAAAAAATTCATTTTCTGTGCTAATTTTTACCACATTGCAAGCGCCGACACCGTGGGCTTTTAAATGGCTTTGAACGCAAGCCTCCATATTCGGGGCCTTCATTAAACAACAAACAGTCCGCTCTTCCAGGTTCAGGTAGTATTTTTCATAGACAACCCCAAACTCTTGCTGAACGGCGACATCCCTGAGGTGGGCCTTGTATGCATCCTCTTCTGTGAAGGGAAGGTGTTCTATGTGATGAATATCCATGAATAGGGGCATAGCTACATTTCAAGATTTAAGCAAGCGTAAGGGGAACGGCCAACTTTTTCGAGGGAAAGGAAAAAAAGCAAATAAAGGAAGACAGGCACAAAAAGGTTTACTGCCTTTATCCGCATACTATTGAGCAGCCATTATGAACATAATTTACGAGTAAATGAGTAGTTAGTATCGAAGAAGTTTATAGATGGAAGCATTTTCTGTATCGTTGGTATGTTTTCTTTATAAATGGAAAGTGTAATCTTTTGATTAACAATGCTTGATGGTTGAAATCCAACAAAAAATGCGACCCTGAGGTCGCATTTTTTGTTTTCCAAGCCTACGGATTTTAATTCGCCATAGGAACTTCCATCAAAAGCACTTTGCTATCGGTTTTAAACTTGAAATCCACCTCTTTTGCCTCGGTAATTCCAAGTCCGTCCCTTCTTGATAGTTCATCCTCATTAACGGACACCGAGCCTTCCAAAACAAACACGTACAAGCCGTTGTTTTCATTTTTTAAGGTATGGGTAGTGGCTTTTCCTTGGTCAAAATCGCCTAAGTGGAACCAAGCATCTTGATGTATCCAGACACCTTCGTCTTCGGCATTGGGCGATACAATTTGACGAAAGGTATTTTCGGTATCCTTTCCATCTAACGTAATTTGATCGTATCGTGGCGTAACATTCACCTTATTGGGAATGACCCAAATCTGCAAGAACTTCACCAATTGATTTTGGTTCTTGTTCTTTTCACTATGTTGAATTCCCGAACCTGCACTCATCACCTGTATATCCCCTTTCTTTATAACGGCGGTATTCCCCATGCTATCCTTGTGTTCAAGATCGCCCTCCAGAGGTATAGAAATAATTTCCATGTTACTGTGCCCATGGGTGCCAAAACCCATTCCGGCAGAAACCTCGTCATCGTTCAAAACCCTCAATACCCCAAAATTCATTCTTTCGGGATTGTGGTAATTACCAAAACTAAAGGTATGGTAGGTGTTGAGCCAACCGTGATTGGCATGGCCTCTTGTAGCTGCTTTATGTACTATTGTTTTCATAATCGTCTTTTAAATAATTATCCATTGATTTAGGAAAGCACATCTTGAATATGTGGGTTCTTTTGAAAAACACTATTGGCAAAAGGGCAAAGGGGGAGTACTTTTTTCTTTTCTTCTCGTGCAAAGGATACTAATTGCATTAACAATTTTTTACCTGCTCCTTGCCCTCTAAGACTGTCGTCTACTTCGGTATGGTCAATAATCATTTTGTTGGGTCCGGCCCATGTATACGTCATTGAAGCCAGTCGCTGACCATCATTTTCTATAAAGAAAGCTCCTTTTTTGCCGTTATCTTCCTGTTGTACTTCCATCTTATTTTGGGGTTGATTTAGTCTTCTAAATATCCGAATTTGCCCATATTGAAATCTTCAATGGCTTGAACCAATTCTTCCCTTGTATTCATTACAAAAGGACCTTGGGCCGCAATAGGCTCATCTATGGGTTCTCCGCTTAAAATTAGTACAACGGCGTCTTCTGTTGCCTTGATTCCAAAATCCTCCCCATCATTTTCAAATAACACGAAATGATCGGTAGGTACTTCTTCGGATTCATTTACTAAAATACTTCCCTCAATTACCAATAGCGCCGTATTGAAAGTTTGCGGAAAGCTAAAATCTGCTACAGCCTCCTTTTGTAGCCGGGCGTTATACATATTCATAGGTGTGAATGTAGAAGCCGAACCTTTTATTCCTTTGTAATCGCCTGCAATTACCTCTATAGTACCCGCATGGTTCTCAAGCTCATAAGATTGGATATCATCTTGGTTAAGTGCTTGATATTTGGGTTTAGACATTTTATCCTTCGCAGGAAGGTTCACCCATAGTTGCACCATTTGAAAATCGCCTCCTGTTTTTGAAAATTCTTCTTCATGGTATTCCTTATGTAACACTCCCGAGGCTGCTGTCATCCATTGAACGCCACCTTCACCAATAATTCCGCCGCCGCCGGCACTATCATGGTGCGCTACCTTACCTTTATAGGCAATGGTAACCGTTTCAAAACCGCGGTGCGGATGTACACCTACTCCCTTTGGTTGCTCTGAAGGAGGAAAATAAAATTTGGAATTATAATCCATTAAAATAAACGGACTCATTCGCTCCATGGTCAACCTAAAACTGCTGGGAATAAAGTTATGAACCCTAAATCCATCGCCTACAAAGTGGGGCGGTCTTGGGGGCACTACCAATTCTATATTTCTTGTACTCATGATTCTTTTGTTTTATGGTACCAAAATTACAGGACAACAGATAGTTGCGCATTGACTTATGTTAAGAAAGTAATTTACCCCAAAAAACGTCCAAGAAAGTTAAAAGGTGATAGTTTATCCTTGCTTGAAGTTCTCTTTGGCCAAATCTCTACGTACCCTACTGAGACTTTCAGGTGCAATACCCAAATAGGAAGCTACCATCCATTGGGGAACACGAAGGAGTACATCTGGGTGTAATTTTATAAAGTTGAGGTAGCGGGTTTTTGCCGATGCGCCTAAAAGCAGCTTTACGCGTTTGTTCAAATGCCGGATGTGATTATGCAGTAGCCGGTCGTTCAATTTACGAAAAGAGGGGCCAAGTGCCGAAATTTTATCGACAAATTCAGTATCTAAAAGTACAACTTCCGTTTCTTCAATGGCATCTATGTAATAATCGGAGGGCTCATTGAAATAAATGCTACCGCGGTCGCTCACCAACCAATTTTCAGGTGCAAATTGTAGAATGTCCTCTTTTCCTTTTTCATTGAGGGCATACATTCGCAACAATCCTTTTTCAACAAAAAAAGTAAGCTTACATATCTCTCCTGCTTGCAGAAGTAGTTCCTCCTTTTTAACTTTTTTGGTACGGATACCATCACAAAGTTGGTCAATGGCATCTTTGGGCAGTCCCCATTGTTGGTTCAAATACTTTTTAAAATTGAGGAGTTCCACCGGCTCGTGTCTTACTTACTGTTAAGTGCTTTGGTGACCACCTCTCTTGTTTTTTCGTAGCATGTTTTCATGAGGGTAGGGGCATCCATAGTATTCCAATAGGTTTTGTTGAAAAGTTCAACGGAAAATCCACCTCTAAAACCTGCTTGGTAGAGTTTGGGAATGATGGTGTCAAAATCGCAAACACCGTCACCAGGCAAGACTCTATCGGCGTCGGTCAACAAATTATAGGCTGGAGAAGCTGGGTAATCGTTCATGTGGATTACCGGAAGTTTTCCTGCATTGATCAGGTCTATGGTATCCCAATCATTGCCACCTCTGTGTACATGGTAAAAATCCAACAACATGGTAGCCTTGGGGTGGCCCGTGGCAATGGCGATTTGGGCACAGTCCGATATTCTGTGAAGGGCACCCATTCCCCAAAGTTCTAAAATGGGGGTAACCCCGGTCTCGTCGCCCAGTTTTAGAATTGCTGCGTAACGTTCAGCGTATTGGTCGTATTTATTAGGGTCTATTTTATCGATTCCTTGAACCGGGGTGGCGATGAATTTTCCGCCAAGTTCCTTGGTTATTTCCATTTCCTCTCTTAGTTGTGCCATGGCTTTTGATCTCTCCTCGGCATTGTCACTGCACCATTTTGAGAAACCGATAATGTTTTCGAGTACCAAGTTGTGTTCCTTCAGCTTATTTCTCAAGGTAGCGGTAGAACCTCCTTTTTCAATAAAGGTTTTAATATCGCTCATCCACATTTCTATACCGTCAAAACCAGCATTGGCAATCAAGTCAATTTGAATATCTGCCGGTAATTTATAGTGCAACAAAGTACTGCAATTCATACTGATTCTAACAGGCAGCTTTTCTTCTAAAAGTCTGTTTTTATCGATTCTTATATTGGCAAAGGATAAGTTGCTTAGGGCAGCTGCGGCTCCTAGGGTGATGGATCCTAAGGCTTTTCTTCGATTGATTTTGGTGGACATGGAGAGGAATTAAAAATTTTAAATTTAGTGAAAGGTTTGGTTAAAACTTAGAATAAGGGCAAAATAGCCTTTTGCATGATGGTAAAAGGAAGCTTGTCTTCCGGCAAATTATAAGCGTCGCCGGTAAAAATAACTACTAAATCATTATCCGGAATTATAAAAATATACTGTCCTCCATTACCCGTAGCGGTTTTGGAAACAAGTATGTTGCCATTGGACTGAAGCGGAATGCTCCACCACAAATACCCATAGTCTAAATTAGTAATCTTTGTTTTGGAGGTGGTGGCCTCCATTATCCAGTTTGAGGATACAAGTTGATTGCCTTTCCAGTTGCCCTGATTCGCTACTAATAATCCCAACTTGGCAAGGTCTCGAGAGCGGAGGTACAATCGTTTACCTGAGGTGATGACTTCTTTAGAACTGGTATGTCCCCATTTTTGATGAATAATTCCCAAGGGTTCAAAAAGATATTTTTGGGCGAATTCATCTATTTCCATTCCCGAGGCTATCCTGATAATTTCAGCAAGTAATACCGTTCCCATGGAACAGTAATTGGATACCGTTCCCGGTTCATTTACCAATGGTAACTGTAGCGTATAGGTTATCCAGTCTTTCTTCTTATGAACTCTATCTTCCTGCCCTTTTGATTTTTTGTTCCAATCATTGCAATCGAGTCCGCTGCTCATGGTAAGCAAATTTTCAATGGTGATCTTTCTTTTTACACTCCAATCAACCTCGGAATAGACGGTACCAAAATACTTCTCTATGGAATCATCTACGCTTTTAATAAAACCTTTATCTATGGCAATCCCCACCAATAAGGCCCGAATACTTTTGGTAACAGATCGTAGGTCATGGACTTCTTCTGGTTTCTGACCGTTAAAATATTCTTCCAGGAGCAACTGCCCGTCCTTAAAAAACAGCATGCTGTGTAGGTGATTTTCATGCTCTTTTAGTTGGTGTAGCAGCTTGAATAGATTGGTGGTATCTGTGGTGAACTCTAAAAGGGAGGCTACTTCAAGTCCGTCATTTTTTTCGATTGGAGGGGGGTAGTTGTAATCGTACTGGGCGTACGCCCTAATAGCACACAAGAAGATTATAATAATCAATAGTTTTGCTGATCCGCTTTTTAAATACATTAATCAATTTTTTCCATTTCAACCCAAAAAGGCATGATATTTTTGCCTCCTTGAGAGTAAAAGGTTATTAAGTCAGTTTCCATGGCTGGAAAATACACCTCATTCATTTCGATGACATCGGCTGTTTTGGCTTCATGAGTTATTTGTCTGATGATAGAATTTGTCTCTACATACATTTTTCCTTGAGGATCAATCGGCTTTATAAACTTAAATTTTAGATTATAAGTGCCCTCTTGTATGCTTACTCGCCATTTACCAAATACCTCTTCTTGACTCCAAATGCCCCTCTCCCCTCCAGCATCATTTCTATTGAGGATAGCAGGGTTTTCTTGCTGATGGCCCAGTAGAATTCTGGGAGGGTTCACCATATGTTCAGAGCTTATTAACTCTTTGTATGCAATGTCCATTTCCATTTTTAATTGCGCTGACAATTCCTTTTGTTGCGAGATTATATTCTCTTGCTCAAACGGGTCTTTGTGAAGATTGTAAAGTTCAAATTTTTCCAGTTGGGCATTGTAATCCACATTTCCGACCAGCTTATGTTCACCTTGAAGTATAGACATGTTTTGGTATAATTCAGGATATTTTCTAGTCCAATAAAAAAATAGGGGTCTGCCCTCCCAATCTACAGTGTTGCCATTTATCAAGGGAAGCAGGTCTTTTCCATCTATTGTACGGTCTTTTGGTATTGAGGCGCCACAAATTGAGGCAAGGGTTGGCAATACATCCATATGAACTGCTGTTGTTTCTATATCAACATCTTCTTTTTTAAAAGTTTTGGGGAATTTCATAAAAAAAGGCACCCGAACACCGCCTTGGTACACCTTTCCTTTTCTACCCTTCAGTCCAGCTACATATCGTCTTTGTTGAGGACCATTGTCGGTCATAAAAATCACAACCGTATCCTCTTGCAATTTCAATTCCTTCAGCTTTTTCAAAAGTAGGCCAATATTGTCATCAATATTCGAAACCATAGCATATACCTTTCTAGCATCTTCTTTGTCTTTCTCAGACATTTCAGGAAAAGGTTGCCCACTGGTATCAAAGCCAGAAGTGGGGTCTATTTGTTTATATTTCTCATAATACTTCTCCGGAACTTGAAGAGGCGTGTGGGGAGCATTAAAAGATAAATAGCAAAAGAAAGGTTCATCTTTGTTGTTTTCAATAAAGCGAACTGCTTCCTGAGTAAATATGTCGGAGCAATAGCCTTCATATTTTTGCTGTTGATTATTATGCCATAGAACGGGATCAAAATAGCTGCGGTCTCCTTGAAAATAGGTGGTTATATCTCCTACCTGGCCCATGCCGCCTGAAAGATGGATTAGAGATTCGTCAAAACCTTGGTCACTGGGTCTGCTGGGGTAATTATCGCCTAGATGCCATTTGCCAAAAATACCTGTACGGTAGTTGGCGGTTTTCAGCATTTCAGCAATAGTAACTTCTTCCGTAGCCATGATGGCTCCGCCGTTATAAGTATCCCTGATTCCTGTCCGAAGGGAATAACGACCGGTCATTAAACTCGATCGGGTTGGGGCACATACTGGTGAAACGTAAAATTGATTGAATCTAACGCTTTCTTTTGCCAATTGATCAATGACAGGTGTTTTTACATGGGGATTGCCCGTAAAACCTAAATCGCCATAGCCCTGGTCATCGGTAATAATAAGAATTACGTTTGGTTTCTTATGGGATTGCGAAATGGAATAAAAGGGTTGTAAAAGATAACAACAGACTAGAATAAGTTTAAGCGAACGGTACATGAAAATTGGTTGTTTGGTAAGTGTTGAAGATAACCAATTTTAAAGTTAGCTGAAATTGAAATTCTAGAGTTCTTTTAAAACTTTACACGGATTGCCAACCGCTAAGACATTATCTGGAATACTTTTGTTTACCACGCTTCCTGCCCCTATGGTTACGTTATCGCCTATGGTTACTCCCGGAAAAATAATCGAGTTGCCACCGATCCAAACGTTATCGCCAATAGTTACCGGTTCTGCTGAGGTGAGATAGCTCGTGCCTTTTTCATTTTCAATGATACGGTCAGAGGCTTTAAGTGGATGGGAAGCAGTGTAGATTTGAACATAGGGCGCAATAAGTCCGTTTTTTCCAATGGTAATTTTGTTATTGTCCAGAAACATGCAATTGGTATTGATAAAGGTGTTGCTGCCAATCGTAATATTCTCACCGTAATCACAGTAAAAGGGCGTTTCGATCCAAACACCCTCTTGTATACTTCCCAACATTTCCGAAAGAATTCGCTGGCGTTCATCTGTCAATTGCGAATCTAGCAGATTGTATTCTTTCATAAGCCTTCTGGCCTTGTGGTATATGGTAAGCAATTCAGGGTCACGGGAATTATAGTTCATTCCCTGAAGCATCTTTTCCTTTTCGGTCATAGTTTTAATAGAATATGATATTTATTCAAATTCCTCATCGAATGCATCATCCCATTTAAAGGCATTCACAATCCAACCGTAGTCGTTTTTATAGTATGTAAATTTGAGCCGAATGGCACTTTTACTATACCTAACCAAGTAGGTTTCCCTGAGGGCTATGTTACTAATGGTCTCGTTTTTAATTTTGTCGGCACCTATGGCAGCGCCAAATCTATTTTCAAGTACGTTGAGGTATTTTATGGTTTTTTCTTCTATGGCATTCAATTCATTTTGGGGCATGGGCCAATAGGGAGTCAATCTCCCAAAAGCAGTTGATACTTGATTTTCCTTAAAGAGGGTTGCAATATTTTTAGAAAGCTCCTGGGTCTCTTGAATATTGTTTAGGTATTTATCTTGGGCGGTAGCAACATAAAAGCAGGAATAAAAAAGAAAAAATAATATCACAAATTTCAAATACGGTCTTTGCATCATACAAGTTTTAAAACATGGTTATGTAACTAAAAGCTTTATTTAAGTTTTAAGTCCGTCATCTTTGAAAAATAGACTTCTTCCTCTCCCTCCATGAGCTTTAGGAAAACTCCCATGGAATCCATTGTCTCGCCCATTAAATTATTTTCTACAATGTAGGAATGATGGCCATTGGTGAAAATAAAATGGTAGCCACCTCCGGAACCCTGCTTTTCAATTTCGCCATCCAGTAGAATCAAGTCCGGCCTTTCTGTCGTAGATTTAGGCTTGTTCCAAGCCATATAGCGCACATCGTTACTTTTTAAACGATCTACACGAACAATGTAACTATCGTTTTCGCAATAGATAAGGTTAAGCTGTACTTCAGGATTCAATTCAACGGCCGCTTCGTGTTCAATAAAGGTTTCACTTTCCTTTTCCAGCTTTTTTTCCTTTTCAATAATCTCAGCTTCCTTTTCTAAAAGTTCCTGTTCTTTTTTATCGTTTTTACAAGCGATAACCGTTAAAGCTAAGCACATGGCGAGGGAAAATAATCTAAGCATGCCACAAAAAAATAATCAATGAATTGAGTCCGGTTCAAAAATACCTCATTTAGGTAAAATTAAAGCTTAAGATACGTACTCTGTATGAAATTCTAACCATTTTAAAGCCAAATTGGTTAAAACGTCGGATATAAAACTATAAGGTACTTTTTGATGAATTAGTTTTATTTAGACGATTGAAATTATTGACAGTTTGATGGAATAGGGAGCTTTTCTAGAATCCCTAATTTTTGAGTGTTTGAAGATTTATTTGACTGATTTTTTTTTTTACATTGAAAAGAAAGCCCCATAGTAAAATGGGTGATCAATGCTTGCTATCCGAGTATAAAATAAAAGCGAACCAACCGGTTCGCTTTACAATTGAAGAGTATCGGGAATTTTAGATTGTGGGCTGTGTAACTTTTTCTAATTCCTTTCTTTTTTCTTTGAACTTTTCCTGGGCTTTTTTAATAGAAACCTCTAGTTCATCTAGCGTTTCTTCTGCTTTTTTTATTCTCTCTTCTTTCTTCTGTACCTCTTTGGCAGGAACGGAATTTTCTTCTTTTTGTTTTTTTACACGTTTTTTAGCTTCCTCTACCGATTTTCGACCCTTTCTTAAAACTGATTCGTCTTCGTTTAACTCATCTTTCGATTTGTCCAGTTTCTCTTTTGCTTGGGATGCTCGGTAGGCCCCAAACTCTTCTCCCTTTAGTTCTCCTTTGTTTTTGCCATAAGCATTACCGCTATTTTCTTTTGAAGCCTTGATTTCTTTCTCTGGTTCTGTGGCATCTTTCTCGATTTTATTTTTTACTTCTTTGGTCTTGTTTTTAGCCTTGCCTTTCATCTCTTTCCCTTTTTCTTTGGCCATTTCCTTTTTAGCTTTTGAACCCTCATGTTCATTCTCTACTTCTTCAACCTTCTGCTTGCCATTTTCTAGTAACTCTTTACCTTTTCCTTTAGCTTCCTGCGATTTGCCCTGGGCTTGTAGGCCCAGCGAAATGCCTAATAGTAAGGTGAGTGATAAAATTATTTTTTTCATGGTTTATGTATGTTTAATTTTCTTAATTACAGGCTATCTAATTCCTTGATAATTTGTTCTACTTCTTCCGTTTTACGGTTTACTTCTGCTATGGTACTGTCAATCGATTCTTCAACAGCTTGAATAGCCTCCACTTGCTGGTCAATTGCTTTTTGGTCTTCTTTCTGGCTTCCCTTGCAGGCCAGATTGAGGAGGCTAACTGTCAGAACGACAATAGTTATTATTTTAGTTTTCATTTTGAAAGGATATGTGTAGGATTTTTCCTTAACGAAAATTGTTTGGAAATATTGTTTTTGAGGATGGTTTGATAGGGAAGAAATTCCTGATATTCAGGTAATAAAAAAAGGAAATTATGGAAGGGCCAGATGTTCAAATAACCTGTGTTAAGAAAGGGGGCTAAATAAAAACGGTTGCTATTACAAATGAAAAGAAAGCCCCGTACTGTCAATTACTTTAAAGCAAATAGTTGGCAACCGAGGTTTGTCAAGTTGCCAACTGTAACTGATCGGGTACAAGGATAAAGTAGTACTATTTACTCCCAGTTGGGCATGGAAGCGTTGGTAAAAATCAATTCTTGATCGTCGTCTTCAACGGCATCCAATATTTTTCTATAAATCTGTTTTTCAGAAATTCCGTCGTTGGATGTGTAGGTGTAGATAATGGCTCCCTCGTTAGGCGCATATTTGGCATCAAGGTTATTAAAGCCGGTAGGCTTGTCCGTATCAATTTCCACTGTACTGTCCGATACGGTGTTGTATTCAAATATTCTGCTGTCCAACTGTCTGTATTGTGAATTTTCTGCACCCGATACATCTTGTGTGTAAAGTAGTTTTGTGCCGTCTATGGAATAATCCAGCCCACCAAAAGCTCCCGTTGTACCCTCAACTATTGTGGATACTAGGGTGCCATTTGCCGGGTTTACTAATTGAATTTTTACGTTATAACCATTGGTGTCATTGGTTTTAATGGCAATTAAATTATTAGTTGGATTTGCTGCCACCTCACTAATGAACTCACCTGCAGGTGCCTCATAAATAAGGGTAGTTCCTGATCCATCAATTTGAACACTATATAATTTATTGAAGTTAGGGTAATACAGAACATTGCTATTTTGAGACCAAGTAAACTCCAATTCACTCTGTTTAAAGCCCGCCACAGGAATATTTTTAGTCAATTGTATTTTATTGCCGCCATTTAGGTCCATCATGAAAAGTTGTGCATCACCCTCTTGTGTGGCCAGAAAGGCAATTTTGTTAACGGTAAAGTTGGCTTTAGGCCTATAAGAGTTAATGGACGATGAAGTAAGCTGTACTTCGTTTTGATTGATTTCGGAATTGTTGGCCCCAGCTGGCTCGCCCCCAGAAACAATTACATTATTTCCGTTTACATTCCTAACAAATAGGAAACGATTGTCTTCCACTCCTTTTAATTGAAAGCTACCGAGGTTGCTTTGAACATCTTCTGAAATGCCGTCTGTTGCCTTTATTTGCCAAAAGAAATTGGCACCCACCGTGAGCTCTTCAACGGTCAAAACAGTGTCTTTTAGGTTTTCAAATCGCTGTATTTCACCTGTAGTACCATTTCTAAGTTCCAATTCATAAAGAATATCATCAGCGTCGTTCCTGGCAGAACTCCACACAAATTCTACAGGGCTCTCTACATTCTTGGACTCGTCCATGGGAAATAATAATTCAGGCCTTAGGGGACTTAAATTAGCTGCTTCCACGCTATCTAGTTCAAAGACGATATTGGTGGTTTTTTCTCCGAGGATACTGGCGGGTTCAAAACTAGTTTGAAAGTCATCTTTATCTGCTTGAACGGAATAATCCCCAGCACTTATTTCGTTAATAACAAAATTTCCTTCGGCATCTGTAAAAACCGTTGTAGAGGAAGGATTGGTAGTGATTTTTACGTTTTCTAAAGGTATATTTTGATTGTTGGCGACCACCCTGCCTTCCAATTTGCCAAAAACGGTATCTCCAATGGTTTCTTCTTCGCAAGCAGTGAGTGCCACGATAAAAACCATCAGAAGTATTAAACGGGAGTTATATGTATTGTTCATTTTATTTTAAGTTTGTTTACTTTAAGTTCTTACCAAATCTCCATTCAAGGCCAAGGTGAAAGTTGTAATAAAAATCGTCTCTTACGCCATTAATAATGTTGTCCATTCCATCGGTAGCGGTATGATTGTTTTCTGCTCCTATGCTCAAGGAGAGCTGCGGATTGAAATTATATTTGAGGGCCAAACCGTATTGAACATTAAAGCCTGTAGTGTCTTCAGAAAGTTCGGGGTCAGGTTGGTCCATGTCAAAAATACCGCCAATACCTGCATAGATATAAGGAGTTAAATTGTCCAGGGGCAGTAAGGTATAGCCCAGTTGTAGGTTGGTACTTAAATAGGATTTCTCAAAATTTTCTCCTCCTGTGAAATTCAGGTATTCCCCCTTAAGCCCAATATCCAATTTAGGTGATAGGTAGTAGCTATATTTGAGCCCTCCACCGGCACCTAATGATTTTTTGGAGTAATCCCCATTTAAAACGGGCCCATTGCCATATACTCCAAAACTGTGTCTAAGTATGGATTGCGCTTGCTTCCTGTTATAAAGTAAGGTGTTTTCTTCCTCTTCTTTCCTGGAATTGTACATGGCCACAATGGCCTCGTTTGTTTCCTGTCCACTGGCCGTGCTCCATAGATTGTCTTCTATTCCTTCGATAATTAGGGACTCTACAGCATTCTCAATTGCATTTTGTATGGCCAATTGTACCGGTTCATTTTTGGTAATACCTGTTTCTACTTCCAGTAGACGCTGAAATTTCACATATTTAAACAAGCTGGCATCCAAAGCTTGTGAAAGAATGGTTTTGGAAACGTAAACAGTTTTTAGGATTTTTCCATTGGATGTGGAAACTGCCCGTAAATAAATGGTGATACGGTCTTGCCGGTATTGGGTCGAGCCTCCGGCGCCAAAATAGCGCGCGCCATAGCCCCCCGTAATGATGTTGCTATCATAGGAAATAATGCCTCCCTCCAATAAAATTCCGGCATAAAGCAGTGGTGGTAAATTGGGTTGTCCGCTATTATCCCCAGTGTATTCCTGCCTTGTTGAGCGAATGATATTCCGTTCATTAAGAAGGTTGGATAGGTTTTCCCGTTCAATGGGAGTAAACCATTTACTGTCTTCAAGGGCTTTTATGAGCATAGTAGTGGCTCCTTGGGGTACGGCGGTACTAAAGGTGCTTCCGTTCTCTACGTTTTTATATTGACCGGTCTGATCCTTAAAGTTATAAACGCCCACTACCACAGGTTCACTGGGTTGGGGTATGTTCTTTAAAAAATCTGTGGTGGAGGTGGTTTCTCCAATTCTTGCTGGAGTAGGGGCCACCGGTTGGTTAAAGTAGGCACCACATCCAGAAAGTAAAACCACTATAGCGAGATAGAGGGAATTTTTAATAAATTTCATAGATGATTAGTTGGGTACAATAATTTGGGTTTGTTCGCCAGTTGTGGTATCCAAAATGTTTACCACCAAGCCTTCACCCGATTCAAAAATTTCCAAGAGCAAGTCGCCCACGTTAAAGGTGCCGGGTTCCAGGCCATCACCAAGTTCGGTAGTGAAAACAGAGCGGGTCAATTGCCCGAGAATTTGTCTGTTTAGACTTTCTTGAAACTCTTGAAGTTCAGAGGTTTCATTATCAAATCTTTGGTTATCCGTAAAGGAGTTTTGCGCATTGGCCGAGCTCAAAAGCCATTGATAGTTAAAGGTGTTACCTCCAAAGTTTGGATTCTTGGGGGTGTATACCAACTGCTGTGAATAGGCGGTATATCCTAAAAGAAAAATAAAGTAGAGTATGGGTTTCATATTAGTATTGGATTGTATTTTGGCTAATGGCACGGTTTTGAATAAAGTACTGGTTCACCCTTATGATGGATTGATCTACCATTTCCTTCAAATAGGAGCTTCTTGGGTTTAGGAAAAATTGAACGATTAGATGGTCGCCTGCATAAATTTTGATTTGGGTGTTGCCGCCAATGGCAAGTACTTCGTCTACTTTTACAATTTGATTGCCGTTTATATTGTTGTTATTGTAAGCTAGGTAAAACATTTGGTAAAAATCCCTTCCAGGTTTGGTTTTGGTATTCTCAAAAACCATCCCTCTCATAAGGTCTATATCCTGTTTTTTTGGTAGTTGTTCTTTGGTTAAAAGATTGTTTTCACTGACTATCTTGGGTTTCAGGTCGTCCTCGCCTTCAAAACCATTAATGACCAATCTGTCTTTTCCTACCACTTTTTCATCTTCATAGATAAGTACAAAAACTATGGTACGTTGGTCTTCCTCAATAGCAAGGGTGGCGGTACTTATGTTCTTGCGTTCTCCAGATTCTATGATAAAATACTGTTCATCCTCAAATTTTTCGTCCTTGTTTTTTACGATTAGGGCCCGGTATCTGAGACTCTTTTTGAGTTGGGTCTTATTAAAGGCCGAAAAGACAATTTTGGTAAGGGCATTTTCCGAATCAACATCTATGTGTGCTTCTACCTCCTTATTAAAGGATTGCCCTGTTAGTACGGAACAGCTCCATAAAAAAAAGACAACTAGGGAAAGGGTAAGGGATTGTGGAGAATGCATTATGGGCAAGGGCTAGTTGGTGTTTCTTATAATAAGGCTCTGTGATCCTTCACTCATTTTAATTTTCATTTTATCCACAATGCTGTTAGTACCGTGTATGACAAGATTTTGGTTATTGCCATTTTGTTCTACGGACCTTTCAATGAGTTGTTTATTGTTAAATAGATTGTACTCCAGTAAAAGATTGTTGTTGCCCTGTTGAAGCACCGTATAGTCTATGGCCGTAGCTTTCAGGTCAAGGTCTATTTTGTTGGAATTACCCGATTGCACCAATTCTACGTCTGAAATTTGCGATTCTGTTTGTACGGTAGAAGTATTGTTGTTCCCAATTTGATTGATGTAAACACCTCTATTGACTACATTTAGCTGGTTTGATTGTAGACTTTCACTGCTCTGTTGAGAATAGAAATTGAGCTGTTGGCTGCTTGAGTCAAAATGAGCGGGTGTTATATCTGAATCTTCTTCGATAATACCTTGGGCATTGATAACAAAGCCTGAAAAAAGAAATGCCAAAAGAAGGGTTAGCTGTGGGTTTGGTCTCATACAATTCTAGTGGTTAAAGTTGAAAAACTACGGAACAGTTCTCTGTTCCGTAGTTATATTCATAGGTTGCAACGTGATTAATCAGCCTGCATAATGTTGGCTACATTATTATTGCCTATTTGAGATATGTCACTATTGTGGCCTACTCCCATTTGTTTTGCATTTGCCATATTATGATTGCCATCTTGAGAAATAATACTTGTTAAATCGTGACCAGATTGATTTAAGGTTGCTTGATTGTGGTTTCCGTCTTGAATAACTGTACTATAATTCTTTAAAGGATTTGCAACCAAAGGCGTATTCTTTTGATTTACAATTGCAGAATTGGTGCTGCCAGAGTTTTGAAAAACTTTGCTATCGTTCCCTTTGAATTTTTGATTTACGTCAACATGTCCATATGAACCTGCTTGGCCAACTTCACTGTTGTTTACAGAGCCTATTTGGTCCACGTAAGCCATATTGTTATTACCACTTTGGTCGATATCAGAATGATTATTTAAGATTCGCGGACCATCTGCCACTTGATTTACAAAAGCTCCATTGTGATTCCCTGATTGGGTTACAATACTGGAGGAATGTCTCACAGCATTTTGCTTTACTTTGGCTTCATTATTATCTCCAGATTGGTCAATGTTACTTGTATTGTGCTTCACTAAATTACCTACTTGGTTGAGTAAAGCAGAATTGTAATTTCCAGATTGAGAGATATTACTTTTGTTGTTTTCACCGTTGCCGGTACCGTCCTGATTCGTGGTTGCCTCGTTATTATGACCAGATTGGCTAATTATACTTGAACTTTCAATAGCCCCATCTTTTTGATTTACGGTAGCCATGTTGGCATTCCCACTTTGGTTGATATCACTAAAACTTAAATCACTATCCTGATTTGCATTTGCCGTATTATTATTTCCGGATTGGTCTATGATGCTTTCGTCAGAACCAGTGGCACTCATTTGTTTGGCTGTAGCCTCATTATAATCACCAGATTGATTAGTAGTAGATTTATCATTATTACCACTTTGATTGGTGGTTGCCGTATTATTATCACCTCCGCCTAAAACATTGATAAAGGCTAAGTTTTCATTGCCATTTTGTTTTATGGTACTTGTGTTGTAGTTAGCGTTCTCACCTTCTTCTCCAGGATTGGGACCTGTTCTGCGTTTGCCAACGGTAATGAATCCTTCATTTTCAGCACCATTTTGATTCACTGTAGAGGAGTTATTGTTTCCCCAAATATCTACAGCCTGAGGATCAGCGAAATAGATAGATCCGGAGGAACTCCCTGTGTTATTACTGGTACCATTTTGCTTAACATCTACCGAATTGTGATGACCCGATATATCTACCGTTGCATTGTTAGTTGTACCATTTTGTTTGATGTCCGCAGAATTGTTATTAGCCGAATTTGCAGAAATTTCCAAGACAGAATTATTGCCAATACCATCTTGTTCTAAGGTAGAGGTATTGTAGTTTCCTCCAATTCTTACTACACTTCTTTGGGCATCACCATCTTGATTGACAGTGGTATTGTTGTGACTCCCATTTTGAGAGACCTTACTGTCATTATCCTGCGCCATCACAAAAGACCCCATTGCAAGTGCCATAGCACTTAAGACTACTTTTTTCATAAAGATTAAATTAATTATTAGTAATTGGTTAAAATGTACGTTTGGTCATTTTCAGTTTCCTGAAAAAAAGGCATAGATCGGTAGTCTCAAGACAACATAGGTAATCTCAACTTCACACTACTTTTCTAAAAAAATTAATTGTAATCTGTTCAAGTAAATTGAACCTTAGGGGGGATCATGATAAGTGAAAAATGACAGCGATAAATACCCTCGTTTTTACTTCAAATCATGTGGTAATGATACTCACTAAAAAGTGGAAATAGAACCCTTAATCGATGAAATGCAATATTTAATAGTTTAAAATACAGTTTGAGCGTAAATTCTTTCCTGAATATTAATTTTTGTAAGAGTTGTTTTCTGTATATTTTAACGATATAACATTTTTAATGTCGATAAAATGATAGTCCGTTTAATTTTAGGTGTCAAAATTATCTAATTGGCAAGATTTCGATATTAGCGAAATAATGGAAATATGACCATTTTGAACTTTTTTATACCGGACCCATTAAAAATTGAGGAGCATTTTCAATCGTGACTTTGGGGACCAAATATTTTACTATTGTGAAATGTTGGGTGATCGGTATTTCAGGAAATTGATGTCCGCTTTTGGCTTACCTTACCGCTTCGAAATTTTATTGTTGGAAATATTCTTTTGCCGGCTACTTTTAAAGCGGGTCATTCCGTCACTTCGTTTTTTTAGATGTTTGCTACTTGTACCGCTATTGACCCGTTTGCGCCAGAGTTTAAATGAAGAAGCTTTGAGTTCTTTACGCATGAGTATGATGACATCGGCTTCGGCAAGTCCAAATTGTACTTCTATAGCTTCGAACGGCGTCCGGTCTTCCCATGCCATTTCTATTATTCGGTCTAACTCTCTTTCGGTCATTTGTATCAATGCTTTTTGCAAAAATAGGGATACCATAAAAGACAATGGCGCGCATTCCTTTGGAATGCTAACTCAAAAAACAACGGTGAATAATTAAGGGATAGAGCTCACCTCCGTAAACTTCCACGTGTCATTAATTTTTTGAAATTGAAAACTATGTTGCATCCCTTCCTGTTCGTCTGTAGGTTCTATGGTGGTGACCAAAATTTCATAGACCTCCATTTCATCTTCCGTTCGTTTGTGGTAAAGGGTCTTGTTGTTTTTAAGAAGGACCAAAAAGGCAGGGTTAAATAATCGTCGTAAATCGTTCTTTATAAAACTATCAGAGGGAATATAAATGAGTTCCTCATTGAGCGTATCATACCAGAGGGAGTCCTTCTCCCTAAGTTCTTCCAATTCCCTTTGTTCCTTAGGAGTATTTTCCAAACATTCGTAACACTTGATTTTACTAGCGGCAACTTCCTGAAACTTTTCTTTATTTCCGGATTCCACAACGGCTAAAAACGAATGCCATGTTTTTTGAATAGCCTCTTCTTCTGAATGTTTATCCTCTTCTTTATTTTCCCTACAGGAAACAAACAGTAGGAGGAAGGCCACTAAGGCATTACAGCTGGCTATTAAAATCCTAAAACGTATCATCAGTATGAATTACCCTCATAAAGTTAGCTTTTTATCGGAATCAATTTTTCATATCCTAAAAGATATTCTTCAAAAATAACACCGGATTCGTCAATTAACCGGAAGGTGACTTCAGGCTTCTCTTTTTCGGTATTAAAGGTGAATTCTCCAAAGGCTTTGAGGCCCAAGCCTTCGTACCCAAAAAGCTGGTGGGTATCATCTTCTGCCATGGCTGGCGGACCGGGAACGCCGCCCATACTGGCTATTTCAAATTCATAAAATTCAAATCCTGAAGGTTGGGGAAGGGTAAAGGCCCTGGCCCCATGCCTATCTCCGCTAATGAGCAAAACCCCATTGATATTTTCTTTTTCAATAAGATTAAAAATCTCCTCTCTGGCTTTTATATCCCAAGTACCCCAAGAGTCCTTGGCCTTGGTTACGTAGTCGCTCCACATGGTTCCACTGGAAATTATCTTGAATTTAGCAGTAGATTTTTGAAGCACCTTTTTGAGCCAAGTCATTTGTTCCTCGCCCAAATATGACCCATAGCGAACTCTTTTCTTTAAATCGCGACAGGAACGGGTGTCTAGCATGATGATTTCTACATCACCTATTTGCGTGTTGAAGTAAATACCTTCGCCCAAGTTTTTAGGATTGTTCCAATTATCCCGCCACAGGGTGCGCAAGCTATCCCTGTCTTCCTTTGTGACTCCTTTTGGTAAGCCGCTAAGGTCGTTATTGAGGTAATCATGATCGTCCCAGCTGGCATATATAGGAATATGGGCAGCCAATTTTTGGAAGGCAGGGGCTACATCACGAAGCAAATAATCACTTCGGTGAAGTCCCCAGTGGGTATCCCGGTCGTCTACGGCCAAATCGCCCAACAATAGCATGGCGGTAGGTTCTCTTTCTAAAATTGTTTGGATGAGGTTCGGATTATGCAGGCCTATCTTATGAAATCCCGAAGAAAAGGCAATTCTCGTTTCGGTTTTTGTGCTTTCTTTAGGAGCGGTATTAAAACGGCCTTTAGCTACTAATTTGTTATCGCCTAAAATCTCATATTTATAGGAGGTTGCAGGATGCAATTTATCGACCTTTATCCGGTAGGTCGCACCTGGTTTTTGATGTTGAAAGGGATAGGAATTGACCAGTGTTCCTGATGCGGTATGGATATTCAACTGTAACGGTTCAAGGTGGGCAGGCCGCAACCGGAAGGTAATTCCATCGGGTTGAACATCACCGAGCATGGGACCACTGATCAAATCAATTTGATGTTTTTCTGCCAATGCAATGATTTTCGGATCGGTAAAAGCTGCTTTTTCTTGCTCGAAAATTGTACGTGATTCCAAATAAAAGGCCAATATGTTGCTTTTAGGTCGGCCATAACTTTCTAAAAGTAGACTGTCAATGTAAGGGGTGCCTTGGTGTGCTTGCTTAAGGGTTATATGGTGGCGGGGTTTTACTTCGAGAGATTTTTGACCGAGGGCTGTTTCTATCAAGGAAAGGAAACAAAGTACAAATAGGTAATTATATACGCTGAAGCTTTTCATTGGCTAGTTTATTTTTAGGGGACATTCCGTTTCTTCCTTCAATCCACCAAAAAATATACATACATATGATGGGTTACTATAGCTTGGTTTCATGCCTGGCGAGATAGTTGGTTAATACTGCTTCTAAGGTAAGCAAGAAATCAGAAAAAATACTTAGGCTATTAAGTGTGACCAATGGACTATCCTTTATTTTGTAAATCAATTCTATTTGAGGTGCTCTCCCAGATCTTCTACCTTTTGCAACCACTTTTTACGAAAAGAATCCTTCGATAGACGAATAGGGCCTATGGCCGTGATTTTTACGGATTTTACGCCTATGAAATGTAGTGTCTGCTTTTTCATAGCCTTGTGTGACGGACTCCCATTAAAGAATCGGTAATACCATGCGGGTTGGTCCATGGTCGTAATCAAACGGGCCGTTTTACCGGTAAACAGTTTATCCCACCAAAGGGAACCTTCCCTTTTTTGAAAGGCGAAGCCCGGTAATAGTACCCGGTCCAAAAACCCTTTCATAAGAGCGGGAACGGAGCCCCACCATACCGGGTAGACCCATACCAAATGATCGGCCCATTTCAATATTTTTTGGGCTTCCAGCAAGTCGGGTTCCAGTTCGGTACGCTTCCGATAGCCGAATTGGAGGTTAGGATTAAAGTTGAGGTCTCGAATGTGGATGACCTTAGTGTCGGCCCCTGACTTTTGAGCTCCTTTTAAATAGGCATCCGCTAGGGCGGCATTAAAACTTTCAGCATCGGGGTGGCCGTTGATGATCAGTATTTTTTTCATGGTATGTAATGTTTAGAGTAAGAACTTTAGCTTTTTCTCAAAAAGAGTATGGGTCAGGTTGCTACGAAGAAAAAAGTGATAGCAAATAAAACAAAGTGGCAGACTGAGGGAGATGGTACAAACCACAAAGGTCAAGACCCCACCAAAAGTCGCCAATACTTGGGTGTCGCGTTGATCCATAAACGCAATTCGTTCCAGATGGGTGGCAAGATATACTTGTACCTCGCTACTATATCCATAAAATCGAATGAAGGTTTCGTATAGCAGCCATGCTGGATAAAACCATTTACGGATGGTTGCCCACCATGGCCCCCAAATAGATGGCGGAGTTTGCTTTTCTTCCATGTCTTCCTTTTTTACAAAGGACTTTCTATTGGAGGAAAATTCATTTGATATACATCAAATTCGGTACTTGGGGCTACGAATGCGACTCAAAGTCTCTAAAGTAATGCCTAAATATGAGGCGATATGGGTTAACGGAACCCGGTTGGTAATGTTGGGATACATGGTAAGTAAATGCCGAAAACGGTCCTCGGCCCTATTGAACTGAATAGCGTTCAGGCGTTCGCACAGCCCTAGTAAGGTTTCGGTAACGACCTCCCGAATAAAGCGCTCAAATTCATGGTGTGCTTGCGTCATTTGATCCATTAAATCTTTGGTGAATTCAAGTACGGTAGCATCTTCCAAAAATTCTACGTAGTGCGGACTCGGTTTATCGCTAAAAAAGCTCACAATAGGGGCCATAAACTGATGCTCGAACGTAAACCAATCCGAGATATCCTTTCCATCTTTAAGGTAATAGGCTCGGCCACACCCCTCTATAATCAAGAAAGCTTTTTTAGAATACTGCCCTTCACGTACTACCACATCGCCTTTATTGTAGAAGCCCATCGTAGCATGTTCTAAAAAGGCTTCCTTACATTCCGATGACAGAGGTGCGTAACTTTTCTCTAATTGTTGAAAGACGAGATCAGGGTTCATAGAAATAGCAATAAGGCCAGATGACCTGTACAAGGTAGTACATTCTTTTAATTGAACCACCTTTACTTTTCTGTAATTGCGGTAGTCTTTGAAGTAATCAAGGAAATCTAAAACTCTTTGTTAATTGTTCCAGTTAATAGGGTAGTCCGCTTCGGTATATCCAATCACCCATGGCCAATAGTTAGGTTCTTTTACCCCGTGAAACCACAAGCGCATTTTACCATTATTAATGATACCATCGGGGGCGGTCACTTCATTGTCCCAATCGAATTGGGGTGTTACGATTACTTCCGGATAAATGTCATACCCACTTGCGAAAGACGTTGACCGTGCGATGCCAATACTTTTGTCCGTAGAAAAGGGAATGTACCAAAATCCGTCATCTGCTTTGATCAAACTGGCTTCGTTGATATCGGGACTATAAGTTACGTCCGAGCCAATGAGAATGGGATCCTCGATTTTTGTCCACTGTATTCCATCAGAGGAAGTGGCCCCCAAAATTTTGATACCCGCATTACTGCCGGTCCAGTTATCGGTTACGTTCCAACCGGCATAGATCATGTAGTAGGTGCCATTCTCGTATACCACCCCCGGACTGGTCATGGCATGCCGGTCATGGGTGTTTTCATTGCTGGTGTCACGGTTAATTATAGGTTGCTCCAAACTTTCTGCCACCCTGTTAAAATCAATACCATTGGTAGAAATGGCCATTCCTATTTCGTAGTTCTCTACATGCGGATTGTCACTCTCACCTTCGCGATAACCGGAATAGTACATTTTGTAAGTATCGTTTACTTTAATGACTTCTACAGTTTCCAGCGTATTGTCCCAAGCATCGGGGCGTCGCGATAAGGCGATATAGTCGGTAGACTGATTCTGGGGGCGGTGCCAGTTACTGCCATTATTCGTTGAAAAAGCCACTCCAATACCCTCTTCGGCAGAATAGTACATAAAAAGGGTATCGTTCGCTATTAATATAGATGGGTCTGCTGCCAGCCCGAAAGGGCTCTCGTAGACGGGATGTTCGCTCCGTGTAAAAAGAGATGTTTCTTGGGGTTCCGAAGTACCTGGGTCATCGCTGGAACAAGCGGTAAGTACCAAAGAAATAAGGAAGATAAAACTTAAAATTTTTGTCATATCAGAACAGGTTATTGTCTAAAATCCTAACGCTCACTGATGTGTAAAAGTACATCGAACCATTAATTCATTTAGCATCTGCTCTACTGTAGAAAGAATGCTCTAAAAACTAAATTGCCAATTAAGATACAGATATTGAAGGTGTGCTTTGAGAAGCTTTCATAGTGGATAGCTTGATAAAGGTTTAATCCCATACATTAGGCCTATCAATTTTCATGGCCCTTAAATAGGACATAAATTGGCCTGCATGAACAGCTTCATGATAGCCTATTCTTAGCAAATAGGTTGCAAGTTTTTTACTTGCACCATTACCGGGATGGATAATAGTGGTTTCGCTAAGTTGCTTATCTGAAAATTGCTGAATACTGTCCAAAAAAGTTTTTCGGTGTGGTTCGGCAAATTCAAGTTCTTCTTTCAAATTGGTTATAGGGCGATTCTTCCAAGGCGTCTTATAGTTTTCCATAGATTTCCCATTGATAATCCTATTCCAACCGTAATCCGCTTCCAACACATGACGGATTATTTCTCCTGCACTCATGGCGTTGGGGTCAGGTTTCCAAAGAAATTGGTTTTCAGGCAAGGCACGCCAAAGTAGGATGCTCCTTCTTCTGATTTCCGACAAGTTTAAAACAATCAATTCGGATGAGGTCATTTTTTAAATGTTGGAATTACGATTAAATGAAAAATATATAAAGAGGGTGCTTACTAGAAAACAGGGCGGCTTAAAATCAGTTTTTCTACAGGAGCTAAGGGATTATTTACTTCAACAGTTCAATCTTCACCTCTGCCCAATAGGCTCGTATAGTTGTTTTACTTGGTTCCAATCAAGGATATTATCCCATCAGAAAGCGTTCCACGCCAATTTACATAGCTATGCCCTCCTTTAAATTCGTGATAATCCACCTTATATCCCTTTAATTCAAGAATATCCCTGAATTGTCTATTCATCCCTAACATAGATGCGCCCGCATCATACAATCCAACATCCATATAGAATCTGACCGGTAAAAGTTCACTGTTCTTATATGCAGATATCAATTTTCCATCGTATTCAGGATAAATCCAGTGATTTTCATTCTTACCTGCTGTTATCCAATACGAACCAGATTGTGAAAGAACATTGCCAATTACATCGGAATGCCGTAAAGCGGTAAAACTAGCCGCAAAACCACCTCGGCTAGAACCTGCCAAAACTATTTTATCGGATTCTGGATATATGGAGTAATCTGTGCGTATTTTGGGGATTAGTTCCGTGGCAATAAAATCTCCAAATTTTTCACTGACCATATCTTTATTTCGTGTTCCCATAGACCATACCAAAACCGTTACGGTTGGAGGAATTTTTTTCTCTGCCAAAAGATTGTCCATAATGGTAGCTGTAGGAACTCTGGGGCTACGGTCCAACCTACCGCCATAGGATTCCCCGTCAAAAATTATAAGTAAATGGTGTGCTTGTTCGGCATCATAGTTAGAAGGTAGGTGAATAGTTATTTTCCTTTCTTCACCTAAAGTTTCACTTTTAATGGATTTTTCCACCATTGTCCCTTTCTTAACATTTTCTTTTACTATTATATAAGGTTGTTCTGGGGCATTGGGCATTTCTAAAATCCCGTCGTAGGCATGCTCTAGATTTCTAGTTTCAATTTCGTTGTTAGGGCCGGCCTTTTCTAGGATAAAGTAATTAAATCCGTAATTAAACCGGGCATCAATAGGGACTTTCTGCGTAACAAAATGTAGGTTTGAATTTGGTAAGCGTTGAAACCGTAACCCCAAAAAGTCAGGACCACCGCTTAGCATAACATACTCTGTATGAGGGGTAGGTACGCAAAAATACGTTACTAACATATGGGTGCTATCTCCCGGAATAGGCTCTATAATATGTCTGCTGGACTTACTTGCCAAAAATGTATCAATGGCAGAAGAATCGGTCAATGTGGATTTCCATAAATTAAAAAGGGTGCTTGTGGGTAGCTCTTTTCTTGAAATGCGTTCCATGTTTTGGGATAAACTCACTATTTGGTCCGTGGTAAGGGTGTAACGCCCCTTTGAACCTTTCTCCAGGGAACGAATTACAAACTTGTAGTATCCAGTCTGATCAGCCGTAATGTCAAAAGTGTTATCGCCCTTTTTACTCTTGGCTATATCAATTTGCTCAAGAAATTTTCCATCCGGGCTGTAAACATCCAGTTTCAGGTCAATTCCATCTTGGGTGACCTTACCAATAACAGCCATTCCATTAGTTAGATGAAGAGTGTAATCATGATTTTCCCCGTCCGATATTTTTTTGTCAAAGGTTTCCCCTTGTAAAAGTATTTTTGGTGAATCTGACTGGGCAAAAACACACGTTTTATAAAAAAGTATCAGGGTTAGAAATAAGAATTTGCCAGGTATGTTCATTAATACAATTTTATTTTTGGATTGTGTCAGCTCGTTTTTCAGTGGGAAAAACCTACTTTAAAAAGTTGTTATAATGTGGTTATGTAGTTCAATCATCACCTCTGCCCAAGTAGGCACGTATAGATGTGATTTTACCTTCCGCATTAAACGTAATAACGTCCACCACATAAAGTTCTTCGGTAGCGTCCACCACAATTTTGAGCTCTGCCGCTACGGTATCTTCGTTTTCATAAGTAGCGAGTACCTCAATTTCTATCGTATCGGCGTTTTTAAAATTTTTACGTGTTTCACTTAGGGCCTTTTCCTTGCCTTCAACGCGAATTTTCCAGTCACGTAGCACAATATCCTCCGCAAAGAGTTCTTCTATACCTTTTATATCTTTTTCTTCATATCTCTTGAGGTATAAAAGGCATCGGTATTTATGGCTGGGTACGTTGTGGGATTCATTGCTTAGGTTCATGGGGAGTACATTTTAGTTTTAAGTAGGCGAAATGTTTTTTTTGCTGCGTGGGTTACCAATTATTTAAAAATGACAAGAATTTGAGTTCGTTCAATGTTTTACCAAATAAGTATGGTAGCTCTTAAGGGCTGTTTTGGTCTTGAGGTGTTTAAAATTTTAGTAATGTGGTTTTGTCAATGTTTAAGTTTACAAATAAAATGTTTTGTAAACCTTGAAGTTGACAAAATACGGATATTACGAGGGATCTTCAAATTTCATTCCATCTACCGGATCTATGGAGTATGGACGCTTCATCCCGTCTTTTTATTCCCCAAGAATACCTTGCAACTCCTTGTTAAACCGTTCCGGGGCTTCCATGTTCAACAGATGGGCAACGTTAGGCAGGATTATTTTTTTGGAACGGGGAATACGCCGGTGGTATTCTTCTGCAATCTGTAGTATGTCTTCCGCATCCTCGCTGCCAATGATGATATAGGTTGGAACTTGAATTTCTTCCAGCCGTTTGCGGGCAGGAATGCTGTCCAAGGCGGACCAATCTTCTTGCCAATGGTTCCTCATAGTGCTATAAACCATCTCCAAACTACGTTGGTGAAAATCGGGATGTAAATCATTGGGGTTTCTTCGCGGACCTACCACCCAGTTCTGGTGGAACAGCTTTGCCGCTCGTAGGGTATCGCCTTTTTTGATGGCTTCTTGGCGCCATTGGTAATTTTTGAGGGCCACGGAATCCTGAAAATACTCCCAGCCGTTAAGTCCGGGGGAGACCAGCACCAGCTTCTCCAATTTTTCCGGGTAGTTCAGGGTGAAATCCACACACAGCATAGCGCCCCAAGAAAGGCCGATTAAGGTATATTTTTCCTCAGGATGATTTTTAGTAATCTCACGAATAATTTCATGTCCTCTTACGGGTTCACCGGAAGCAATGGTTTTCCCGTGTCCCAAATCGGAAAAACGTATAAGGGTGTGGGTATCTTTGAAGGCTTCCACCTGGGGTTGCCACATGTTCAAATCCAGATAGCCTCCATGTACAAAAAGTAAAGGTTTTCCCTTTCCGGTGGTCTTCAGTTGAATCTTATGCTGTTTAAAATGCAAAAAGCTTTCCTTATCATCATTGGACTTTTCCTTGCAGGAAAGCAGGCACAAGATGAAACATGTGAGTAACGTTTTCACCCAATCTTCGTTTAGGTTATCTAAAATACAAAATAGCTATTTGATGTCTATCCCAAGTACGCGGAGGTCTTTAATACATTTATTCCACAAGCTTATCCAAATCGGCGCCCGTTAGGTGCTGTACATTTCGGGTGATTTTTTCTATATCCCAATCCCACCACTGCAGCTCCAATAGCTGGGCGATCACTTCCTCCGGAAACCTTTTTTTGATTTCCTTGGCGGGATTGCCCCCCACAATGGAATAGGGGGGCACATCTTTTACTACGGTAGCGTTGGTGGCAATAATGGCACCGTCTCCAATGGTCACCCCGGCCATAATGGTCGCATTGTACCCGATCCACACATCGTTGCCAATGGTGATATTGCCCTTTTTAGGATATTCCTTGCCGTCCATGGCCTGTTCCCAACCCTTACCGAAAATCGCAAAAGGGTAGGTAGACAAGGAATCTGTTAGGTGATTGGCCCCGTTCATGATAAAGGTAACGCCCGAAGCAATCATACAGAACTTGCCAATGATCAATTGGTCGCCTATAAAGTCAAAAAGGTATTTGACGTTCTTTTCAAAATTCTCCACGTTTTCAAAATCATCGTAGTAGGTATAGTCGCCCACAATGATGTTGGGATTTTTAATGACGTTCTTTAAAAAACAAAGCCGGTCATAATGCGGAAGCGGAAATTTCGTGTCCTTATCGGGTCCTGTCATTGGAGTTGGTTTTTTTACGTTTTACAGACTTGTACACCTGTCCCACTTGGGCAGAACGTTTACACCTATGGGCTACCGTTTCAATTCAGTTTGAATCTCTTTATTCAAATCGGTAATTTTCTTTTCTACTAGATTGTAATAATTTAAAACCCCTTTTCTATTAGCTTTGATTTTCCATAAATAGGTAAGAAACAATTTTTCGTCTATTTCAGATATTTTTAAAGGGAGAATGATTTTTTTTAGTGATTTTGTCTCGTCAAATTCAAAATTAGGAACTAGAATACGGTTTATCTCTTGAAAGTAATTTTCTTGAAATTGAGTTTCAAAATACTCCTCTTCAAATTTTCTAAGAATCTCATATTCACTTTCATACATGGATATTATTTTGCTTCTCAAAGAGTCGTTGACAATTAATTCTAAACCTTTGGATTTTAGAGTTTCATAACCTGATCTGTTTTGAACAGAAAAAAAATCACGACTTAAATGAAAGTAATTGATAAGTACGGAGTCAATGGAAATAGAATCATTTTGAATTAATAATTTTTTGAAAAAATCAACAGATTTAATTCCATTTTCGTGACCCAGTTTATTGACCTTTACATCTTCCAAGTCTTTTTGAAGACCATTAGCTATTTCTGTTAAAATTTTTTGCTCAGACTTTCTGTCCTTTCTGTTGTCATTCCAACTATTTAATGCAAAAGCTAAAATAACTGCTATAAAAATTGATAGAAATTCAAATGTGAACTTTTTCCAGAATTTGGGTTTGATACGCTTCATTAACTTTTTCAAAATTTGTACCAGCACAGGCATTTGTGTAGCCGTGCCTTTAGTTTTTTGGTTGTCGTAACTAAAAGTACATAAAAAAGAAAAACGCTAAGGAGCACACCAGATTGCTTACCAACCACAAAGAGCCCCTAAAAAGAGCTCAAAAGTGGTCGTTTTTTCGCCGTTAAAGGGGTTGTGCAACGGTTACTGGTGTTGTGACTAGTTTTTATTTTTTTCAATCGTATCCAAAGTCAAATGTTCGAATGATTTCGTATTCTCGGTCAATCTCAATAAAGGTTTCAAAGTGCAAATAAATCCAATGTAATTCATCAAGTTTATCAGAGTCTTCTTCAAACTGTTTTTTAGATAAAAACCAAACTCCATTTTTGAGATTAGTCCGCGACCAAAGTTGATTTTCTCCTTTGTCAATTAAAACCTGAGCATCTTCTCTATCGTCTTGCCAATCTTCATTTCTGAATTTGGCAAGCCATTTTTCAAATTCAGTTTTTGATTTCAAGAATTTGAAGTCCGAGATTTCAATTTTCTCAATTTTATAAGGTCTTGAAAGGTTTTTAACAGCAACCTCCGTATCCTTGTCGTCCATTTCAGAATGATAAAGACTGTTTCCTAAAATTCTTGTTCCAATTAATCCTTTTAGAATTTCTTTATCCGTTAATCGGAAAATATCAGTTCCTGTCAATTGAAACTCATAAATCAGAAACCATTGGTGCTCTTTACAAATCGTATAAAAAAGGTTAAGCTTTATTTGAGATGGTTCTGTCATTTTTCAAATTTGCCACAACGCAGCCCTATACGTACACGTACCTTTAGTTTTTTGGTTGCCGTAACTAAAAGTACATAAAAAAGAAAAATATTAGGGAGCACAACAGATTGCATATCTACATAAAAAAGCCCCGTAAAGAGGCTTATATGAATCCGTTTTGCTACCGATCAGGGGCTAGTGCAACGGTTACCTTTGTTGTACTTAGTGCTAATCATCTTTATGTATAACTCCACTAATTTTTTCAATATCATTTTTCAATTCATTAGAGAAATTAGGCCAATTAAAATAATTAGTTCTCAGGTTAGCGATTTGCCATTGCTTGTCTAAATATTCTCTAAAAATTTTTGCTCTTTCCAACCTTTCTTTTATTTGCATGGTATTCTGGATTTGATCTCTATCATCAGAATCAAATATTGGAGTATCTGCTATCATAGCATCAACATATGTAAAAGAATTTGATAGAAATCTTAAATGATAAATTGCTAAGTTGGTTGCTCGAATATTCAATTCATTGTTTTGAATTGATAGTTTATCACCTTTTTGAGAAGTTTCAAAAATATTTTTAGAATAGGCAAAGTTAAGTAGACTATCAATTTGATTTGGATTAAAACCTACACCTTGCATATAGCTAAAAACTTCTTTAATAGTTATAAAT
>NZ_JACSOH010000009.1 GCF_014349235.1 Cytophaga sp. FL35
GATAAAGGCGTAGATAAGGGCAAAAACCGCCACTATGATGCCCAGGGTTATAAATAATGATTTTTTCATGGGAATACTTGTTAAAGGTTGAGTCTGCCGCTATTAGAGGTATCGGTTTCCAAATCTTCAAAATCGTCCGCTTTGGCTCTTTTCATAATAGGCTCAGGAAGTGTTTTTTTCGCTTTTGCGCCCATTTTTTTCAACTTTTCTATGCTGATGATAATATTACCCCGTCCCTCAAAGAGTTTGTTCATAGCGCCTTTGTATTCGGATTTGGCCTCGTCCATTTTTTTACCCACCTTGGTCAAATCGGTAACAAATCCTTCAAATTTATCGTAAAGCGCTCCTGCTTGTCGGGCAATTTCAATAGCATTACGCTGTTGTTTTTCATTGTTCCACATACTGTCAATGGTACGCAAAGTAGCCAATAGGGTAGAGGGGGTCACAATGACAATATTCTTTTCAAAAGCCTTGTTGTAAAGGGTGTTGTCATTGTTAATGGCAATAGCGAAAGCCGGTTCTATGGGTACGAACATCAATACAAAATCCGGACTCTCCATTTCGTATAGGTCCTCATACTTTTTAGCGGACAGTTGGTCTACGTGCTTTCGTAATGAGTTGATATGGTCCTTTAGGTACTTTTCCCTTAACTCATCTTCCGCATTCACAAAACGCTCATAATCCGTAAGGGATACTTTGGAGTCCACAATCATTTTTTTGCCGTCTGGAAGATTGATGATCACATCGGGAAGTACTCGTGAACCATCTTCTCTTGTAAAGCTCTGTTGTACGGAATATTCACGGTCTTTTTCCAAACCTGATTTCTCCAGAACGCGCTCCAGTACCAATTCGCCCCAATTTCCTTGCATCTTACTATCTCCTTTTAAGGCCTTGGTGAGATTTTCTGCTTCTTGGGTAATTTTTAAGTTTTGGGTCTGTAGGTTCAATAACTGCTCTTTTAAAGCCGAATGTATGCTGATATTTTCCTTTTGACTCTCTTCTACCTTTTTTTCAAAGAGTTGAATTTTTTCATTAAGTGGCGTAAGTATATCTTTGATATTCTTTTCATTACGCTCCGTAAACTTTAGGCTTTTTTCTTCTAAAATTTTATTGGCAAGGTTCTCGAATTCCTTGGTGAACTTTTCTTGAAGTTTTTCTACTTCCTCTTTTTGTTCGTTGTTTTTTGCCTGTAGGTTTTCGAGGTCTGCCTGATAGCGAATGATTTGGTTGCTCAATTGCGATTTTTCATCCTGTAGGTGTATTTTATGCTCCTCCGCATCACGAAGCCGTTGTTCCATAGAGGATAAATTGGCATGCAATTGCTGTTCGCGTTCTTCTAGAGCGCTTTGGTTGGATTTTGTTTTCAATTGCTGAATGTAATTACCTAAAAAATAGCCAATTGCTAGACAGGCAAGTCCCACCAATAAATAAATAAGGTATTCGTTCATTTTCTCTTAAAGTAGTTATGGGTAAAGATACAAGTTTGGTCGAAAAAAGGTAATAGGCTTGCGACTTACTTTTTTATTTTAAAGGTTCCGCTGGTCGCATCAAATTTGACTGTGTCTTTGGGGAACAAACTTTCAAAAACGCCTTGTTCTATTAATTCACAGGGCTCCCCAAAAGGATTCTCTTTCTTGTTCAGCAACAGAATTTTATCACATAGTTGAATAGCCATTTCTATTTCGTGGGTGGTGTAGACAATGGTCTTGTTCCTATTTTTTGCGATGGTTTTCAGCAATTTTAGAATTTGAACCTTGTGGTAAAGGTCTAAATGGGAGGTTGGCTCGTCCAATAGGATAATTTTCGTATCCTGCGCCAAGGCCCTGGCAATGAGTACTCGTTGTAGTTGTCCGTCGCTAAGCTCATAGCATTTTTTATGCTGAATTTCCACCAAATCCAAATCTTGAATGGCTCCTTGAACCATTTTTTTGTCCTCTTGCTTCAAGCTTCCTAACCAATTGGTGTAGGGCTGTCTTCCTAAAGCAATCAATTCCATTACAGAAAGGTCTTTGGACGCCAGCCCTTCCGTAAGTACTACACTAATAAGAGATGCCAGCTCTATGGGAGTATAGTGCTCCAGTTCCTTTTGCTGCCCCCCTATTTCTCCCGAAAGTTTGGGAAGCATTTGAGCCAAGGTTTTAAGTAGGGTAGATTTGCCCACCCCATTGACACCAATGATGGCTATTAGGTCTTTTTCGTTCCCAGAAAACGTAATATTTTCGACTATGGATTTATCTTTGTATCCAATAGATAAATTTTTGATACATAGATTGATATGTGTTTTATTTGAATCAACCATTAAAATACCATTTTGCGTTTTCTCAAAAGCAACCATATCACCACCGGGGCACCTAAAATGCTGGTTATGGCATTGATGGGAAGTACATTTTCTGAATTGGGAAGTTGCGCCACCGTGTCGCAAAGTAGCATTAAAATAGCTCCACAAAGTAGTACTGCAGGTAACAGGATCTTATGGTCGGTGGTTTTAAATAGCTGTCTGGCCAAATGCGGAACCGCCAATCCTACGAAGGCAATTGGGCCGGCCAATGCCGTGACGCTTCCGGCGAGCAAGCCTGTTGCTAAAATGATGAGGAAGCGTGATTTTTTGAGTGGAATGCCCAGACTTTGGGCATAGTTTTCCCCTAACAGAAAGGTGTTGAGGGGTTTAATGCACAGAATACCTAAAACCGTTCCAATTAAGAAAATAACGAATAACAGCCCCACTTGGTTCCAAGAAAGGTTGCCCACAGACCCGAAGGACCAATAAACAAACTGTTGTAATTTTTCGGCCTGTGTAAAATAGGATAAAACGCTAACGATAGCCCCGGTAATGCTTCCGAACATCAATCCAATAATCAGCAAGGTCATGGTGTCTTTCACTTTATTGGCCACCGCCACCACAGCTAAAAGCACCATAAAACTCCCCAAACTAGCTGCTATTGCCAAGGAAACATCGGTCATGAGTCCTGTCGAGAAAAATCCACCCAAAAATGAACCGCCCATAATCAAGAGTGCCGCTCCCAAGCTGGCTCCGGAGCTTATTCCTAATACAAAAGGTCCCGCTAGCGGATTTCTAAAAAGTGTTTGCATCAAGAGTCCACTCAGGGAAAGCGCTGCCCCAGAAATAATGGCTGTTAGGGCTTTTGGTAAGCGGTAATTCAGTACAATATACTCCCATGAGGGATTGAAAATGGTCCCGCCAAAAAATGAGCTAAAAGTGGCTTTTAAGGGGATGTGCACCGACCCCAAGCTTACATTAAGAAAGAAACAGCCAATCAAAAACAAGGTGAGAACCAGAAAAGAAAGTCCATATGTTCTTTGAAAACTCAATTAATTCAAGGGTTTAAAGAAATATAATTCGTGATTGGGTAAAAGGTCCGGATGAAAAATATGAATGAGGTCTCTCAATACCAAATCCGGGCGGTTGGGAGCTAATTCATAAAATAGTAAACCACCTGTTTCGCCTTTGTCAAGGGTGTTGGCGAAAATCTTTTTATTCGTAAAGGCATCAAATTGGGTGTAGTGTGTATTGGAAGATTGTACCTCTTTGTAGGATGTAAGCATAGAGGGATTCAGCCAGAAATCGGCATGTTGCCCCTTTGCCAAAACGGATTCGATACTTAAGGACAAACCGCCAGACTCCGCATTGTCTTCCCATATATATTGGCCTCCGGCATCTTTGATGAACTGGGCCATCCAACTGTCGCCGCCTGCAACGTGCCAAACATCTTTGTAGAGTCCGCCAGTTAAAACTGAGGGCTTCTTGGCGGAGGCTTGTACAAGTTCTTTAACTTTTAAGTAGTCTGTTTCTATTTGTTTAAAAAGGGAATCCGCTTTTTTTTCCATCCCGAAAAAAGGGGCAAAAAACTTGATCCATTCCGCTTTTCCCAAAGGTGATTTTTCTGTCCATTCGCCATTGTATACTACCGGAATATTTGCTTTTTGAATGATGTTATAAGCTTTGTTTTGGTCGTTGATACCAAAACCTATAAGTACATCGGGTTGTAGTTCAATCACCATTTCAGTGTTGATGGCTTCATTGTTTCCTAATTCTTTAATTTGCTTATTTTCAACTCGTTTTCGAGCTTCATTTGAAGAAATAAAATCAGTAGTTGGGAAGCCTGTCAATTTATCAAGAACTCCCAAACTTTCCAAGGAAGGTATGTGCGTTGTAGACGTCACCACCACACTTTTTACAGGTACCGGTATGATAGCGTCATAATCATCTTTGTTAAGCGTAATGACCGCTAATTTTTCTTTAGGAATTAAGGCGTATTTATAAGCCTCTTGGGCGTTGGGCCATGGTGATAAAACGGTGATGATGGTTGCATCTCCCGAAGCTTGAATGTCAAAGCCTGTGGCGTAATCTATAGAAGGTGTTGCCGTTACCGAAATGGGTAAGGCTTCATTTTTCTTTTCCGTTTTACAGGCAAGAAAGAATAGGCAGCATCCAAGGACAATTAGATTTTTCAAGGCATGACAATTTAGGGTCAAAAGTAGTATTATTTAATCTTTGCAATGAAAGATTAAACAAAATGTTTATTTTCGCCGGGAATTTCGGTTGCTGATTTTCTACTTTGGAAAAGCGGCATTAAAAGGGAATCCGGTGAGAATCCGGAGCTGTTCCCGCAACTGTAAACTCTCTCCAGATTTCTTTCTGGTGTCCAAAGGGATGTTACTTTCTTAAAGCCACTGTCTGTATAGGATGGGAAGGTAAAGTAACATGGAGCAAGTCAGGATACCTGCCAAAATTCCAAACGCTAAAAATTGAGACTTTCGGGTAAAAGGTCTTTGTTGGTATGAGAAATTTCAATTTTTTACTAGCCTTTGCGCTACTTTTTTCATTCGAGGCTTTTTCGCAAAAAGATAGTGTGACCGTACTTGATGAAGTCATTTTGACCGATGTACGCCTATTGCATTTTTCGAACAGTCAGGTGGAAGTTTTAAAGGACTCCGTTTTAAAACGAAATGGTCGTTCATTGACCGATTTACTTCAATTCAACTCAGGAATTTATTTAAAGGAAAATGGGCTGAGAATGGTCTCTTCTCCTTCTTTTAGGGGAACCAACGCCTCTCAAACTGCTGTAATCTGGAACGGCATCAACATCAATTCGCAATTGACGGGTCAGGTAGATTTTAATACCATTGTTCCCATAAATTATGGTAACGTACAAGTCAGAAAGGGCGGGGGAAGCGTACAATTTGGCAGTGGTGCCATTGGAGGCAGTATCCATCTTCAAGACGAAATTCTATTCAATTCGGAATTTGAGAATGAACTTGAGCTTTCTTATGGCAGTTTTGATACCCGCGGCCTTGATTATAGAACTTCTAAGGGTTCGGACAAATTCGCCTTTGGTTTTGGATTAAACTATAGAGCTTCCGAAAATGATTATGATTATTTGGGAACGGACCTTCAAAATGAAAACGGGGATTTTGAAACCCTCAATTTAAACATGAATGCGGGGTATAAGCTTTCCGAAAAGCAACTATTAAAGTTCTACCACCAAAGTTTTTTAGGTGACCGTAATTTTTCGGGAACATTGACTGCGCCTTCCATGTCCAAATACAAAGACTACAACACAAGAAATCTTCTGGAATGGAACCATTTTAAGAACAATCGCATTCACCGTGTGAAATTTGGATACTTGTATGAACAGTACAAGTATTTTGCCAATAAGGAACGGCCCGACTTTAGCTTTGGGCAGACCAATACGTTCTTAGGAAACTACGACTATAAAATTTCCTTTGATAGAATAATCATTGATGCCATTGTCGATATTAATCGTACCACGGGGGATGGTTCTTCAGTGATGCAAGCCACGAGAAATACCGTTGCCGGCACCTTGCTTTTCAAACATCAGCTTGCTGAAAACATCAGCTATGACCTTAGCTTGAGAAGGGAGTTTGTAAGTGATTATGACAGTCCGTTTGTATATGCCCTGAATGCGGAATATCATCCAAATGAACACCATACCATTCACTTGAATGCATCAAAAAATTATAGGGTACCCACTTTCAACGAAATTTATTGGATAACTGGGGCTGGCTCTAGTGGAAATCCTAATATACTACCCGAGTCTTCCTATCAATTAGAATTAGGGTATGGCATACAATTTATCAAATGGAATTTTAATTGGGCTGCCTTTTATATTTCTTCGGAAGACATGATTCAATGGCGGCCGAACGATACTGGAGTTTGGATGCCTATGAATATTAGTGAGGCCACCAACTACGGACTGGAAGCTTCATTAAAGTACAAAGAAAATTGGGGTGAGCATGAGCTGGTTTGGCACGGGGGTTATTTTTATACCAGAGCGAAAAACGATGAAATATCCAAGGATTTAATGTACGTGCCAAGGCATAAGGCAACTGGCAACCTGAGCTATGCTTATAGTACTTGGCAATGCTTTTATCAAGTATTCTATAATGGGGAAGTTTTTACCACTTCCGATAATTCTGAAGAGTTGCCAGGCTATGCCGTCTCAAACGTAGGCGTTTCTAAAAAAATTCAATTAACGCGAAACCTTGCCTTAACTTCTAAAGTTCAACTTAACAATATCTGGAACAAAAATTACCAAAACGTGGCCTTTAGGCCTATGCCCGGTAGAAATATACAATTAAACTTAAATCTAAACTTTTAAATAAATCCTATATGAAAATTACTAAACTAGCGGTGTTGGTAATGTTGTCAACCTTATTTTTTGTGAGTTGTTCTGAAGATGATGCACCTGAAATTAATCCCACACCTATTGAAGAGGAAACATCTGACCCATATGAAGATGGTTTGTTGGTGGTTAATGAAGGACCGTTCCAAAACGGTTCCGGTACGGTAACTTTTATTTCGGAGGATTTATCGGAGACCAAACAAGCAATTTTTGAGGAAGTAAATGGGGAAGATTTAGGCAATATAGTGCAGTCCATGACCTTTAACGATTCCATTGCTTATATTGTGGTAAACAATTCCCACAAGATACAGGTGGTGAATAGGTACACTTTTGAAAGAGTTGCTGTAATTGATTCCGATTTGTTCAATCCAAGATATATGGCGATAGCTAATGGAAAAGGGTATGTGACCAATTGGGGCGATACTGCCGATGAGCAAGATGACTTTGTGGCCATTGTTGATTTGGAAACGAACTCGGTCGTTGAGACCTTGCCAGTGGAATTAGGTCCTGAGACTATTTCTTCCAATGAGGAATATGTGTATGTGGCACATCAAGGTGCTTGGGGCCAAAATAATAAGGTTTCCGTAATTGACCCATCAAGTGATACGGTTTTAAAAACCATTGAGGTGGGAGATTTGCCTAATACCATGCAATGGGATGCTTCCGGTAGTTTATGGGTGCTTTGTAGCGGTGCACCTTCATATGCAGCGGAGGAAACCAACGGGTCTTTGGTGCAAATAGACGTGACGGCCAATGAGATTAACCAAACCTTTGATTTTAATACCGAACAACATCCCGGAGGATTAAATATTGACGGAGACAAGCTTTATTTTGGATTGGATGGCGGCGTATATGAATTCAATATAGATGCCACCGAATTGCCATCAGCACCTTATCTAGAAAATGCTTCTTTTTATTCCTTGACCGTAAAAGAGGGAAAATTATATGGCACGGATGCCAAAGACTATGCGAGCCAGGGAGATCTGCTGATTTACGATCTAGAGTCAAAGGAATTAATCAATACCCTTATCGTAGGAGTTGTTCCTAAAGGAGTTTATTTTAATTAATGGCACGGCTCAAAGTTTGTTCCTTTCTCCCTGCAGTTACACAGATGATGTACGATATGGGGCTTCAGGACTATTTGATAGGTGTTACTTTTGAATGCCCTACTATCGCTTTACGCGAAAAGAAGCCCGTTGTTAGGTGTATTTTGGAAGGAAAATCGTATTCAAGCCAACAAATAGATACTTTTTTCACTGAGAGTAAAAGAGAAGGGAAAGAACTTTATTATGTGGATGAAAAGCTATTAGAAGAAATAGCTCCCGATATTATTTTCACTCAAGATGTTTGTGATATTTGCCAGATTGACATGGATTGTACCATGGCTGCTGTGGCACATTTGCCCAAGCAACCTGAACTTATTTCTATTAGTCCGGCGGGTTTGTCCGATGTTTTTGAAAATGCCCTCACCATTGCCAAAGCCTTGGGAGCTGAGGAAAAGGCGTACCAATATCTAGCGGGGTTACAATATCGAATAGACGCTGTGGTGGATGGATTGAGGGAGCATAGGGACTTGCCCAAATCCGTTGCTCTCTTGGAATGGTTGGACCCCATTTATAATTGCGGACACTGGATTCCCCATCAAATTGCATTCGCAGGAGGAGTAGATATGCTCTCTCATCCGTCTGGAAACAGTATCGCCATTTCATGGGATAGGATTAGGCAGTATGACCCGGAAATTATGATTGTGGCCCCCTGTGGGTTTGATACCCAACGTACCTTAAAGGAAATGTCACATTTATTTACTAAAGATGGGTGGACTTCCTTAAAAGCGGTGAAAAACAAGAGGGTTTATATTGCTGATTTTGAACTTTTTACCCAATCGTCCGCGGGAACTCTAGTGGACGGTATAGAATTGCTGGCGGGATTGTTCCATCCAGATTACTTAACTGTTCCCTCTAGATTACAAACAAGATTTCAACCATTTTTTGAGGTATAAAAAAGGCCCCAAATCGGGGCCTTTATAAGGTGTTACCAAACCACTGGTGGGTCTAGAATATACATATTATCCTTAAGTGGCGTAAACATTTTGGAATCGGTAATTTTTTTAGCTGGAAACTGCACTTCAAAACTCATTTTGGCTGTACTGCCAGTGATTTCGTTCAGAGCTCTGGCAAGTAATGGTTCATTTACGTCACCTAGAATACCAAGGTTTCTAATATCTTCGTCCAACGCTATATCAGGAGCCAGACCGTTAGTAAAATCTGAAAACCCATCGGCATTTTCATTTCTACCCAATAGGGGTTGTATGGCCCATCTATTATTGGATTTGATCTTACCAGTTCTTTCAGGACTGTACAGATAGTTATTGTCCCTGTCATCTACTAAAGTAGTAGAAAATTCATTTTTACCACGAGTGGTTTCCCCTATTTGAACAACATCAACATAAGGTGTTAGACCGTTTATGACCAGTTCACTGGCAGATGCAGAACTAGAAGTGGTGAGAATATACACTTTATTTAAATTAAGAGTATTAACCGCGGAACCCTTTTTAGTTTCTTTGGCAAAATAACGTCTCAGATCCGTGCCACTATCTTCCAGAACTTTTTGGTATTTGTCATTATACCTGGCCTTTAGAAATACTTCGTCCGTATTGGTGCCGTAAATCATACTTGAAAGTAGTATAGCTGTATTTACCGATCCTCCAGAATTATAGCGTAAGTCAAGGATCAGTTCCGTGATACCATCGTTCTTAAATCTACCAAAAGAATCATTTAACTGTTCATCATATTCATCAGTAAAGCCATTATAGATAAGATAGCCCACTTTAATCCCATTGATTTCAATGACTTCGTTTAAATATATAGGGTTTTCTTGTAAACCAACTTCTTTGGTTAAGGCAATCTCTTCGTCCGTAGAAGCAATTTCACCATTTTCAATTGTCGCCATATTAAGAGTGTAGGTGTCGCTATCCGAAAATAACAAGGAAGGGTAATTGGTGTCAGTCAAAACTGTTCCATTTACGCCATTAAAAAGGTCTCCGCGTTTGATATCTTTTGTTGAGGCGTCAGAATTGGGTACTACATATTCCACATAACCGAAGATATTATTGGAATCTGCAATACGTACCAAGCCAAACATAAGTCCGTTACTTTTGGTTATACCGGACAAAGATTGCGTGAGGGTGACATAATCGTTTGAATAAAAACTGAAACGATCTTCCGTAAATAAAAGCTGATTGTCAAAAAAACTACCTGGTTCTGGATGGGCGGCCAAAAAGTTGGTATACGCCTCTGAACCCTCCGAATTGTTGGGAAATTTGGTGTCGGATAAATTTTCTACGTCTGCCTGCCAAAAATACCAGAAGTTCATGGCCTTCCACATAAAATCCTGGACATGAACCCCTGCACTAGGGTCTGGATCTACGGTATCCGGAATGGTAAAATCATCGTCCTTTACACAGGAAACAAATAATAGCAGGGGAATTGCCAGTCCCCAGACGAACTTCTTCATCAATAATAGTTTTTAGGTAAGATTTAAAAAAAGTAGGTTGCCCTCCATAAGCTTCAACGTAAAAGCAACTGTATTATTTTCAATGATTTAGTTAAAGTGGCTTTAATAACCCGTCCATAAACATATTGTTCTTTCCTGGCTCGAACATTTTGGAATGAGTCAATAAATCCGCAGGAAATGGCTGCGTTGGGCTAAACTTTGCTGTACTTCCAGAAATAACCGATAAAGTAAGCTGTAAAAGAGGTTCGTTCTCATCTCCCAACACACCTAAATTTTCAATATCCTCACCTAAAATATGGTCGGGAACCAACCCAGTGGTATAATCTGAAAAACCATCGGCATTTTCATTTCTTCCCAATAAAGGTTGAATTGCCCAGCTATTGTTCGGGTTAATTTGGTCAATACGGTCTGGGTCGTATAAAAAGGAATTTTCCGGATCGTCTACAAAAGTATTTGAAAACTCATTTTTTCCGGTGGTTGTGGTGCCAACTTGTACTACATCTACGTAAGGTTCCAAACCGTTGATAACGAGTTCACTTGCAGAGGCACTATTATCTGTAGTAATCACATAAACTCTAGACAGCTCCAAGGTATTTAAGGGAGTTTCGGAATCAAATGTCACATCCGTAAAATTGTCAGGAATTCCAAATTGTGCCTGAAGTTTATCATTAAATCGGGGTCTGATAAAAACTTCGTCCGTGTTGGTTCCATAAACGGAACTGGCAATTTGAATTGCGGAAGAGACACGCCCCCCTGGATTGTAACGGAAATCTAAAATTAACTCATCTATGTTTTCAGATTTAAAAGTTCCGAATACGTCGTTTAAGTCATCATCATAGGCGGCTAAAAACCTGTTGTACATTAAATAACCGATTTTAATACCGTTTTGTTCAATGATCTTATTCACCAAGATGGGATTTTCTGAAAAATTTTCAATTTTGGTAAGGCTAACCGTTTTATTGTTGCCTACTATACTTTGGTCTACAATATCTGCCATGTTAAGGGTATAACTAGCGTTTTCCCCAAATAAAAGATCCACATAATTATTTACAGTCAAATCTTGCCCATCTACTCCGTTAAACAATTCTCCTCTTGAAATATCTTGTTCAGATGCATTGGAATCAGGCATGATATAAGTGACTACTCCGTATACATTAAAGCCATTTTCATTTAAGTAAAGATTAAATTCCAATCCGTTGCTCCTAGAGATGCCTTGAAGAGAATTGAGTAAATCTTGGTAATTTTCTACTACGGCGCTAAAACGGTCAACTGCATTTGTGTCTCCAACTGCATCCACATGGTTGTTGCACAAATCATTAAAAAAGAAGGCAGAGGGGTTGGATTCGGACGCCAGGAAATCTATATAGGCAGGATCTGTAGGACCGGTAAATTTTGAGTCGCTCAAATTTGCTACATCTTGTTGCCAGAAATAAAAAATATTCATAGCCTGCCACATGAAATTCTGCGCAGGATAGTCGTCCGCGGTTGCACTAACAGGCTGCTCTACGGGTTCATCTATGACATTATCCGGAATGATATTGTCATCACTGGAGCAACTGTATACAGTTAAGGCTAGACCAAGAGAAAGGAGGGGAAGGAATTTATTCATAGCTTTTTATTGAAGTTATTGGGAACAAAATCAATTATTGTTCCAAAAAAAGGAAAGTATCTATATTTTGGGGTGTATGTAATGTTTATTGTTGTTAAAGATACGTAAATGAAATAAGTCGGGTTTGATAAATTCCCTTACATTAAGAGAAAATTAATATTTAGTTGTAACAAAAAAGAAGGTGGTTCGTCTTCCTTTTGTAGACGCCTAATAAGGGCTACAAAAACAACCAATCAAAAAAATGCAACAGTCAGATTTTTTAAAAATTGTGACACCCTTTCAGGATAAGCTCTATCGTTTGGCCAAGCGCTTATTGGTATCTAGGGAAGAAGCTGAAGATGCTACTCAGGAGATATTAATGAAACTTTGGTCCAAAAGTAAAAAAATAGGCAGCTATAATAATGTGGAAGCCTTTGCAATGACGATGACCAAGAATTTTTGCCTGGACCGATTAAAATCCAAACAAGCGGGAAATTTAAAATTGGTTCATAGCAATTATAGGGAAGAAGGCGCCTCTTTGCAGAAACAGGTAGAAGCCAATGACAGTGTGACCTGGGTACAAAGGATTATGGAAGATTTGCCCGAACAACAAAAAATGGTATTACAATTGAGAGATGTTGAAGAATATGATTTTGACGAAATATGTGAAATGTTAGAAATGAAACCCACTGCGGTGAGAGTGACTCTCTCCAGAGCAAGAAAAGCGGTAAGGGAAAAATTAATGGAAAAACATAACTATGGAATTGGATAGGATAGAAAAGTTGTTGAGCAAATATCTTGAAGGTAGTACTTCACTGCCCGAGGAGGCAGAATTAAAGGCTTTTTTCTCGCAGGATGATATCCCTGCCCACCTAGCAGAATACCGGCCCATGTTTGCGTACTTTAAAAAAACCAAGCAGGAAAAGTTCACCAAAGGATTGCCTTTGCAAGAAGATACTAAGCTGAATTCAAAAAAATGGTTTCCTTGGTTGTCCGTTGCGGCCTCTGTACTTATAATGATTGGTCTATTCTTTGGAAAAGGGTACTATGACCAAAAGCAGTTAGAAAAGGAAAAAGCGCAATATGCTTATAAGGAAACTAAAAAAGCCTTGGACATGTTGGCGGAAAACTTTAGTAGAGGAACAGAAAAGGTGGCTTACTTGAACGAGTTTGTTGAAGCAAAAGAAAAAATTTACAATAAAAATTAAATTATAATAGAAGCATGAAAAAGATATTGTTTGTTATGGTAACGGTACTAGCTCCCCTTTGGGCGCAATCCCAATCTTTGTTCGATAAATATGAGGATTTGGATAAAGTTAGTGCCGTGGTGGTCAATAGAAGCATGTTCAACCTTTTAAGCAAGATTGATGTGGATGTGGATGATCCCGAAGCGCGGGAATTTATGGACATTGCCAAGAGTCTTAACAACTTAAAGGTGTTTATTACAGAGGACCCTAAAATTGGGGCAGATATGAAATCATCCGTTAATAAATACCTTAATAGTGCCAAGTTGGAAGAGCTTATGAGGGTGAAGGATAAAGATGCCAATGTAAAGTTTTACATACGTGAAGGTAAGGATGAGGATCATGTAAGTGAATTGTTAATGCTGGTTTCCGGTATTGATAATATCAATGTAGAAATGAACGGAAGAAAATTTGAAACGGTCTTACTTTCTCTAACAGGAGATATTGATTTAAATAAAATTGGCTCCTTGACAAAAAAAATGAACCTGCCGGAAGAATTGAATGACGCAGGTAAAAATTAAACATAACTGGTTTCATCAACCGATATTAAAATTAATATTCATCAATCATAAAAATTAACAGTCATGAAAAAACTTAGTTTAGTAATTACAATTGCACTTTTACCTTTGTTAGGCATTTCACAGTCCATCTTTGATAAGTATGAAGATATGGATAATGTTACCTCGGTAACCGTAAACAAGGGTCTCATTAAGTTGGCCGGCAGTATGGCTTCCTTGGATAAGGACAACCAAGAAGCACAGGATTTTGCCGCAATAACCAAAGGTATAACTGGTATAAAAGTTTTTGTAACGGAGGATTTTGATATCTCCAAGGATATGCAAAAAACCGTCAAGAGGTACCTAAAATCCTCTTCCATGGAAGAATTGATGCGAATCAAGGATAAGGAGGCCAATGTAAAGTTTTATATAAAAGAGGGTAGGGATGAAGACCATGTGCGGGAATTGCTACTATTTGTTTCGGATATTAATAATGAACACATAGAAATAGGTAACCGAAAATTTGAAAGTGTGCTGGTTTCATTAACAGGGGATATTGATTTGAACAAAATTGCCGCACTTACCAACCAAATGGATTTACCCGAAGAATTGAACGAGGCGGGGAGGTAGGTTTTCCGGTTAGTATTTGTCCATTAAAAAATGAAATATGAAATTGAAAAATATAATTACAGGTCTTTTAGCCATTTTATTATTGGCTGCCTGTTCTTCTACTCAAAGTTTGCAGGAATATATTGTGGAAAATTCTGAAAACCCCAATTTTCTTTCTATCGATTTACCGGCCAGTCTACTAAATTTAGATGAGGCCAACATATCGGCTGAGGAAAAGAAAAGTTTGGACGCAGTTAGGAAGCTTAACGTTCTGGCCTTTAAAAAGGATGATTCCAATGAAGCCGAATTTCAGTTGGAAAAAACCAAAGTAAGGGCCGTTTTAAAAGGGGACAAATTTACCGAGCTCATGAAAATTAACACAGCCTATGGAAAAGCTTCTATTAAATACCTTGGAGAAGAAGACGCTATAGATGAAGTTGTTATATATGGCGACAATGAAGAGAAAGGCTTTTTGCTGGTACGAGTTTTAGGCGATGATATGAACCCGGCCAAAATGATGAGTTTCGTACAACTTTTACAAAAATCTGATTTAAAACGAGATGGTTTGGAACAATTAGGTTCCTTCTTAAAGGAATAGCAATCCGTAATCAGGAAAACAGAATCCAGTCTTTTGACTGGATTTTTTTTGCTCTGCCGTAATCGTTTACCACCAATTAAGAACTTAACAATTTAATTACTTTACCTCATTCAATGATTTTTTTAACTTAGTAGCACACACTAACATTTAAATTGTATTAACTATGGAACAAGCAGAAGTTTGGTTTGAAAAAGGAGTTGAATTTGTTGTAGAATATGGACCCAAGGTTTTGGGGGCTATTCTTATTTACATTATTGGGGCATGGGTCATTAAAAACATGCTCAAGGGCGTACGGAAAATGATGGCCAAGGGAACCTATGATGAATCTTTACAGCGATTTTTGGTAAATATGCTCGCTTGGGCATTAAAAGCCTTGCTGGTGATTATTGTAATTTCTACTTTGGGAGTCAACGTTACCACTTTCGCAGCTATCATCGGAGCTGCTGGTTTGGCAGTAGGTCTAGCATTGCAGGGCTCTCTGGCAAATTTTGCGGGAGGCGTATTGATTATGATTTTTAAGCCCTACAGAATTGGCGATTTAATTGAAGCGCAAGGGGTTTTGGGTTCAGTAAAGGAAATAGAGATATTTACAACCAAACTGATAACGCCACAGAATAAATTGGCTATTGTGCCAAACGGAGCCATGGCCAATGGAAATATTGTTAATTATACCACAGAGGGTAAAATGCGGGTAGACACCGTAGTTGGTGTTGGATATGATGAGGACATTAAGAAAACAAAAGAGGTTCTTCTTGAAGTGTTGACTTCTAATCCAAAAGTATTAAAAGACCCCGCTCCATCCGTTAATGTATCGGAATTGGGAGATAGTTCCGTAAATTTTGCCGTAAGACCCTTTTGTAAGCCTGAGGATTATTGGGATGTATATTTTGGTACGATTGAGGGATGCAAACTGGCCTTGGATAATGCTGGAATAGAGATTCCATATCCGCATCAGGTGGAAATTCAAAAGAAAGGATAGCTTCAATTGAGCGTATAATTAAAAAGCTTCCCGAAGTGGGAAGCTTTTTTTATTGATTCAACAATAATCCAATGTTAGGTTATTTTAGTTGACCGATGCGGTATCTTGATTCTGGATGGTACGCATGGTTAAATTGTTTTTTCCAAAATCCAATGTTCTTATTGGGAACGGAATATTGATATCTTCTGCGTCAAAGTGTGATTTGATAAGCTTGACTGCCTTGTGTCTGGCTGCATGTTCTTGAGCTTTTGTTTTAACATCCGCCCAAAACCGAACCATAAAATTAATGGAGCTGTCACCAAACTCCGTAAAGAAAAACTCTACATTTTCATCTCCATTTTGTTGAAAATTTTCCTTGATGACACGCACAGTCAAATCTTCTACCATTTGCAAATCGCTCTCATAGCCTACACCACAATGTACAAACACTTTTCCCCTCTCCGTTAGGGAGTAATTAGTAAAAGCCCCATCAACAAAATTGGAATTGGGAATGACCACTGTGTTGTTTTCTGGGGTTCTTATGACAATATTCCTTAGGCTTATTTCTTCTACACGACCTGAAGCATCCCCATTTTGAATGAAGTCATTGATTTTTATATTGGGCATAAAAGAAAGAAGAAGTCCGCCAAAAGTATTGCTTAAAGTTCCCTGTAAGGCTAGACCAACGGCCAAACCAATAACTCCAGCACCCGCCAAGATACTCGTAAGTACTTTATCAAGTTCCAACACTCCTAAAGCTATAAAGAAACCAATCAACAGCACTGTCACAAACACGGTTTTGCTAATGATTTCTTGAATGGAAACCTGACTAATTCTCTTTAGCAAAATATTCCTAAATAGCTTTCTAAGCCCTCTTGCAATAAAATAGAAAATTATCATAACCACGATGGCCATGGCTATGTTTGGCAGTTTTAAGATGATGGCATCTAGCCACCCGTCTAACTTACCCCATAATTTTCCTATTGAATCTTGTACTGAAAATTTCTCCTCCATATATCTGGTTTAAAGTTGATTAAACTGATGATTTTCAACAACAATGTGCTGAAAATTAATGGAGTAAAATTACCGATTACGGTAATGGGGGCTTAGTTCAAACCAATTAAAGCTTGACTTAAATACCCGTATAATTGCTAGGTGTAATGGCTTTTAATTCGCTTTTAATGGCTTCTGAAACCTCCAAGGTCTCAATAAAATTAGCAATGGATTGTTGGTTGATAGCCTCGTTTGTTCGAGTCAATCCCTTAAGGGCTTCATAAGGATTTGGGTATGCCTCCCTTCGTAAGATGGTCTGTATTGCCTCTGCAACCACCGCCCAGTTGCTCTCCAGGTCCTGTTCAAATTTGGCTTGGTTAAGCAATAACTTGTTCAAACCTTTAAGAGTTGCCTGAAAAGCAATGATGGTATGTGCAAAAGGAACTCCAACGTTTCTCAAAACGGTGCTATCCGTAAGGTCTCGCTGCAATCTTGAAACAGGTAGCTTTGCCGCAAGATGTTCAAAGAGAGCATTGGCAATGCCTAAGTTTCCTTCGGAATTTTCAAAGTCGATTGGGTTTACCTTATGAGGCATGGCAGAAGACCCTACTTCACCTTTTTTGATTTTTTGTTTGAAGTAATCCATGGAAACGTACGTCCAGAAATCCCTGTCCAAATCAAGAATAATGGTATTGATTCTTTTTAGTCCGTCAAAAAGAGCCGCCATATGGTCATAATGCTCAATTTGCGTGGTAGGGAAGGAGTGGTGTAGACCCAATTTTTCCTGCACGAACTTTTTACCAAAGGCTTTCCAGTCTATATTGGGATATGCCACTTTATGCGCATTGTAATTTCCGGTAGCACCTCCAAACTTGGCCGCACTTGGAATGTCGTTCAATAAGTTGAACTGCTCTTTTAATCTTTCTACAAAAACATCTACTTCTTTGCCCAAACGGGTTGGAGAGGCGGGCTGACCATGGGTTCTGGCCAACATAGGCACTGAAGCCCACTCTTTTGCCAATTCCTTTAATTTGTCAACGAGCTCCAAATAGCCAGGAACATAGACTTCGTTCATCGCTTCCTTTATAGAAAGTGGAATGGCGGTATTGTTGATATCTTGAGAGGTCAATCCAAAATGGATGAACTCTTTATATTCTGCCAAACCTAATTTGTCAAAAGCCTTTTTAATAAAATATTCAACAGCTTTCACGTCATGGTTGGTCACTTTTTCAATATCCTTGATATCCTGTGCATCTTGGATATCAAAATTTTGATACAACTCCCTTAAGGCTACGTATTTAGATTTGTCAAAAGACTTCAGTTGAGGTAGGGGTTCTTCGCATAGTGCAATAAAATATTCTACTTCAACAAGTACCCTGTATTTTATGAGGGCTTCTTCTGAAAAGAAATTGGACAATGCTTCGGCTTTATTTCTATAGCGCCCGTCTATGGGCGAAATGGCGTTTAAGGAAGTAAGCGACATAACGTAACTTTCTGGTTGGAAATTAAAACGGCAAAGATACCATATCATAATCGTTTATGATATTTTTTGCGAATGAAATATCGCTAAAAGAGGTAATCTTAGGGTTATTTCAATTTAGCCAAGGTATGTCTGGCCCGTGCCTTATAAGCAGCACTTCCTGAGGGATAATTCTGCTCTAAAACCATTTTTAGTTCAGGATGAATCCAATCGAACTTTTGTCCCAAAAGTAGTAAACAGGTCATGGAATAGGCCTGAGCCGCCACCTTGTGGTCGCCTATCAACCAATCAAAGCAAGTGGACGATATTTTTTCTAAATGGGAAGTGTTGAGCGTTTGTTGAACCGGATTGGAGGTTTTTGAAAAATAGGCAAGAGTAAGAAATTCACAGATTTTGGCGATGGGCCGCACGGAAGAATCTTGATGAACCCTGTGAATATTTTCAATAAACTTGTTTATATGTGGAAGCAAATACTCCAAATGCTCTTTGGCCGTAAATTCCATAACCCAGCACGCTCTGTTGGAAATAGGATCATCAACTTCAAACGCGATTTGTAGGAGAGGTGGCACCAGATCTGGATTTTTAAGGATAAGCTGCGCCATTTCCGACCGCTTTTCACGGGAGTGGTTCACATAATTGAGGCTGTCATAAAGAGCTTCTTTTGTCACTTTTTCTGTTAATTAAGTACTTGAAAGTAATTTTTGAACCAATTCTTGAACTCCTTGCGCCGCTTTTTTGGGGATAATGGTCAGGTCATTAAAATCCCTTTCTGAAACGGCTGGCATAGGGTCAATGAAATAGATAGGCGTTGATGGGTTTACATAATTGACCAATCCGGCAGCCGGGTATACCTGCATAGAAGTACCGATTATTAGTAAAATATCTGATTCCGAGGTGATTTCAACAGCTTTTTCTAGCATGGGTACTTGTTCCCCGAACCAAACAATGTGAGGTCTCAATTGATGCCCTCTGGAACAGAGGTCGCCTATATTTAAATCCTTGCTCCAAGGTAGAACATCCTTTTCATTTCCGGTACTACGTGCTTTTAAGAGTTCACCGTGTAAATGTACTATATGGCTGCTTCCGGCCCGTTCGTGTAGGTCGTCTACATTTTGGGTAATGATGGTTACATCATACTTTGACTCCAGTTCTACCAAAGCCAAATGAGCTTTATTGGGCTGTACTTGCGGCAATTGTCTTCTTCTTTGATTGTAAAAATCCAATACTAAGGCGGGATTAGCATAAAAACCCTCGGGTGAGGCCACTTCCATCACGTCGTGTCCTTCCCATAATCCACCGGAATCCCTAAAGGTGTTGATTCCGCTTTCCGCACTTACACCCGCACCTGTTAAAACGGTAATTTTTTTCTTCATTGATATAAAAATAGAGTTTTTATTAATTTAGGCGGATGGACCAAAAACAACTTCTTGAATTTTTAGAGGGTTTTATTTCGGAAGAACGAAAGCAACGTTTCATTGATATTTTACAAGACCGCACTAAATTGATTACGGTAGCCATGGAGGATGTGTACCAATTACATAACACCAGCGCCGTTATTCGTAGTTGTGATATTTTTGGGGTTCAAGAGGCTCATGTTATCGAAAATAGGTTCGGTAAACGGCTGGACAAGAAAATTGCCATGGGTGCTCAAAAATGGGTAGATGTCCATAGGTATAAAACGACGACCGAATGTATCGATAGTTTAAAAACTAGGGGGTATAAGGTTATAGCTACTTCTCCTCATTATGATTCTTGCGATTTAAATGATTTTGAAATAACGGAAAAAACGGCTTTTTTCTTTGGTACGGAAAGAGAGGGACTCACTGATGAAGTCCTCGAAAAGAGTGATGGATTTTTGAAGATTCCGATGCTTGGTTTTACCGAAAGTCTTAACATTTCAGTGGCTGTAGCCATTATTCTACATCAGTTATCGGCCCAATTAAGAACTACCAATTTGGATTGGAAACTAACAGAAGAGGAAATTCTGGATAAGCGGATTGATTGGACAAAGAAATCCATAAAGAGTATTGATAGTATCATGGGCAGGGTTCAAAAAGAAGGTCTAAGGGAGTTGTGATTTTTAAAATTTCAAATTTAATTTTTTAGTATCTTTAATTCATCAACCAACTGAAAAACAAATGTATATAGCACTTTACATCCTATTAGGTATTATAGCGCTGGTAATATTATTGGCGTTAATAGCTCCCAAGACGTATCACGTTTCCCGTTCTGTAGTCATTGAAAAACCTCGGAGCGAGGTATTTACTTATTTAAGGTCTTTAAAAAATATGGACGATTGGTCTCCTTGGGCCAAAAAAGACCCGAATATGGAAAAGAAAATTACAGGCACCGACGGAGAAGTTGGTGCGGTCAGCTACTGGAACGGTAATAAAGAAGTAGGCGAGGGAGAACAAGAAATTACTAAAATCGTACCTGAACAACGCATCGAATCTGAGCTGCGATTTCTAAAGCCTTTTGCTTCAACGTCCGACGCTTATCTTCAAATTGATGAGGTTGATGCCACAAACTCCAAGGTCACATGGGGTTTTTCCGGCAAGAACAAATTCCCTATGAGCATCATGATGCTATTTATGAGCATGGATAAAATGGTGGGTAAGGATTTTGAATCCGGATTAAGTGATTTGAAATCTAAATTGCAGTAGTCTGTTTATTGGGCCAATTCCAATAATGCAATATCAAAATCATTCTCTAAAACAACCTGTCCATTTTCCACTTTAACCGGGGTGTTGGTGTAAGCATCTATAAGTTGGGTTCCATCACCAAAGAAGCCTTTAACGGTCAGTACTTTTTTTCCTATGGGAAGATTCAAACCTATAACCACCTTATCCTTAAAATCATCTTTTACATATGATCTACTAAAAATGTAAGGTGATTTGGATAGTCTATTATGCCTTCCGGCCCCAACGGCCAGATGGTTATTTCTAAAACTTCCTAATTTTTGCCAGTGTGACAGTATTTCCTTTTTTTCCGGGAGACTATCCAATTCATCCCAATTCATAAAGGAACGTAGATTGGCATCACCTATAACGGGATTTTCATCTGTACCATTCATAGATAGACTTCTTGCCGTTTCATCACCATAATAGATTTGAGATGCTCCCGGTGTTAGAAGTAGAATATTGGCTGCTTTTTTAGAATCAGTTCTTTCACGGTCAAAAGGATTTCCATCATCATGGGAAGTTAGGTAGTTGACCACTCCTTGATTTTCTAGTTTAGTATGTAACAGTTGATGGTATTTATTAAAGATAGTCTCGTAATCCTTTTGAGCATCGGTTTTGAGTTCAAAATTGATAAGGCTTTTAAAACCATGATTAAAATAATCCACTTTTTTATCGCCAAAGTTATATTCCATTCCGCTAGAGATTCCATAGCCATAAACTTCTCCTACCATAAAAAATGGGGTATTGTCCAAGACCTTATCAGGGTTCATTTTTTTCCAGTTTTCAAAAGCCTTCGAGGCCTCTGTATAAAGTTCGCTCCAAGCTTTTTCATCGGCATGTTTTACGGTGTCCACCCTAAAACCATCAATTCCCAATTGGTTGACATAGTCCGTTAGCCATTTTATGATATAAAACCTAGGAGCTCTAGGGTAACCGGTTCTTTCAAAAAAAAGCTGAAGTTCATCCAATTCTTGGCTAAGCCTGCCTTCCTCTTTCCATTTGGCCAATAAGGCATCTGGCAGTTCAACATCCGTATCGGAATCCGTATAAATATCCGGAAGGTTCTCTACCAAAGTACATGCCGTAGTACCTTCATAATTGCTAAAATTACAAGGAGGAGATGTACGTACCCATTCTTCTGGCCATACTGGATCTATTTCAGTAACGGGACCTGTATGGTTAAGTACTACATCCATTAGAATGCGAATACCGTTTTCATGTGCCGTCTTAATTAACTTTTGTAGGTCTTTCCTACTGCCAAAATTGGGGTCTAGAGCGGTCCAATCCTTGGTCCAATAACCATGATATGCAAAGGTATTACCCGTACCCTCATCTGTGGCACCGTGAATTTGCTCTACTACAGGAGTGAACCAAATGGCATTGACACCTAAATCGGAGAAATATCCCTCCTCAATCTTTTGGGTTATGCCTTGAATATCGCCTCCCATAAAACCTCTTAAAGGACCTGTAGGTTCCGTGCGATTAAAGTTTAGGTCATTATCAGTATCTCCATTATTGAAGCGGTCGGTCAATAAGAAATAGATATTGGCAGCTTCCCAGAGAAATGGTTTAGTAATGACGCTGTCTTTTATGGTCTCGCTTACAATGGTAGGTTCTTTGCTTTGTTCCTTTTTTTGTTCGGCACAAGAATAAGCGAATAACAAAAGAAAGCACACAGCGAGTAGGTTCTTCATGGACATCTATTTTGTCTAAAGCTATAAAATGCCCAGAGGAAATCAAAGAATTATTTTTTGCGATTGAGGACTTTAAATTCCTCGTAGCAACTACTTACAGCATCCAATATTTGAAGGTCGTTTGCCGTAGTGATAAATGATTTGGAATAATTGCAGTTATTGAGAATGTCCTCTATGTCTACTTTTTCGATTTGTAGTAGCTCCGTCAAGGTTTCACGATCAAATTTGGATGCCAATAAATCCCTGATTTGATCGTCTTCCTTCATTTTACGAAGTTTACGCATCTGGTTGGGTTGTTTTCCAAACAGATTTCGAAGAAGGTCTGCGGGGTTGAGGATGGCACCCAACACTTTGGTTACGGCACTGGGATTTTTGTTCCCTCCTTCGTAACTTACGGAAAGACCGGAAATACTATATTGGTAGGAGTTGTTTATGGGGTAGTTCTTTACGTCTATTTCCAAATAACCGGTAAGTTGATAGGGTTTTACAATCACTTCTTCTAGTGCATATGCCAATTCTGTTAGGGCAATCTGGGTATTTTCAAACTTGAACATATCATTCGTTACCCTAATTTTCTGAGATTTGAAACCTAAAAACGAAAAGTAAATAATATCATCTACCGCTGCCGAAACGGTAAACTCACCATTTTGATCCGTAATGGTGCCAATGACCTGGGTAAGGTTGACCACGTGAACGCTTTCCATGGCCTTTTCGGTTTGGGCATTTACAACTACGGCTTTCAACGGCTGTAGTTCCGGTTCATCATCTTGGGCAAATAATGTGGTAGTAGAAATTAACAGGAAAAGGGTAAGAAGTGCTCTCATTAACTTATAAATGGAAATTTAAAAGTACTAAACAAAACGAAAAAATACGCCAAAGCGTATTTTTTAATATATGATTAACTAAAAGAAGTCACTTCTGTTTTTCTTGCTACGCCTTTTACCGGAGAAGCTCGAACTTTTCTTAGAGCTACTACTGTCATTTCTTCTGCCACGGTTACCTCCGCGATCTCTATCCCTGCCTCTTCTTTTGGATTTGCCCTTTCGGCCTCTTCCGCCATCGCCACCAGGATTTTTGGAAATCTCAACATTAATGAACCTTCCTTCCAATTTAAAATCCGTAAAGAATTGTAAAATGGCTTCAGTGTGTACCTCATCTGTGTTAAAGAATGAAAAGGTATCTTTGGTATCCACCTTGTATACATCATCTTTTCCTAGGTTGAGTGTATCCCTTAAAAAGTCTTTTAAGCTCATCCAGTCATAACCGTCCTTTTCACCTACATTAATAAAGTAGCGTACAGAGCCATTACTTGACCCACCTCTATCTGAACCTTGTTCGTTACCTGCACTATTAAGGTCTTTGGTCTTATTGTAGTAATTGGAGAATCTCGTAAATTCTACGGAAACGATTTTTTTGATTAATTCGTCCCTATCAATACCTTCCAAAACCTCATTAATGGCTGGTAGATAGTTTTCTACATCCTTGTTGATTTTGGTCTCCTTTATTTTGTTGGCCAAATGGTACAACTGAATTTCACAAATTTCAATTCCTGTTGGAATTTTTTTGCTGATAAAGTTTTGCTGTACGATTTTCTCAATAGAACGAATTTTGCGCAACTCGCTCTTAGTAACAATTACCATTGAAATACCCGATTTACCGGCCCTACCTGTTCTACCGCTACGGTGGGTGTAGGTTTCAATTTCATCTGGTAATTGATAGTTGATAACATGCGTAATGTCATCTACATCTATTCCACGGGCGGCCACATCCGTTGCCACCAACATCTGTATTTGTTTTTTACGGAAAGCATTCATGACCAAATCTCTTTGGTTTTGGCTTAAATCTCCGTGCAGGGCCCCGGCATTATACCCGTCCTCTATTAATTTTTCGGCAACCTTTTGAGTGTCTCTTTTAGTTCTACAGAATACCACCGAAAAAATATCGGGGTTGGCATCTGCCAGACGCTTAAGTGCGGGGTACCTGTCCCTTCCACTTACTACATAATATTCGTGGTCAACATTGGTAGAACCGGCATTTTTGGTACCAACCGTAATTTCGGTTGGGTTATGCATGAATTTTTTAGCAATAACGGATACCTCTTTGGGCATTGTGGCACTGAACAACCATGTAGATTTATCTTGAGGAGTATTGGATAAAATATCCTTGATGTCTTCATAAAAGCCCATGTTGAGCATTTCATCGGCCTCATCTAAAATACAATAGTCAATTTTGGAAATATCTACCAAACCACGACCAATCATATCCTTCATTCTACCAGGAGTGGCCACCACTATTTGGGCGCCTCTTTTAATTTGTCTGGCCTGTTCCGTTATACTGGCACCGCCATAGATGGCAACCGTGCTTAAACCCTTCACATATTTGGAATATGCTTGCATTTCTGTGGTAATCTGCAAGCACAATTCTCGGGTAGGGGATAAAATAAGCCCTTGAGTTGTTCTGCTATTGGCATCCAGCTTTTGAATAAGTGGGAAACCAAATGCTGCAGTTTTTCCTGTTCCGGTCTGGGCCAATGCCACAAGATCGGACTCGTTTTCCAATAAAATAGGGATTGCTTTTTCTTGTACCTCGGACGGGCTCTCAAAGCCCATATCCTTAATAGCATTCAATAGGGCATCATTTAGCCCCAATGCTTCAAATTTTGTCATATAAGTTATACTTAAATCGCTAATAGGTGTGTTGCTTAGAGCGATTATCGTGTATAACCCTAGTACTCAGTGCAACACCTGCCATACCGGCGGCGTTAAAAATAAGCGGCAAAGGTAAGCTTATTTATTTAGAAATGAAGATCTTTTATCATTATCCGATTAAAGGGACACTATATACCCGTATAAGGATAAAGCTATACCTATAAAGCCAGACCCGATCATTAGCCAAGTAAAGGTCTGTTGCAATTTTGGGTTTTCTTGTATGATTAGACAGACCACTCCAAAAACAACACTAATCTGCAGGAAAAGAATGCCCATATTTATCTTTCCTACAGTTTCCTTTAAGGTTTTTGCTTTTTCTCGCCATTCCCTAAGGCCAATGATTTTACCCATTTCCCCATCTAAATCTTGAGCCCAGGAGCTAGGAGGAATATTCGCGGAACCCATTAGGATTTCTGTTTTTTCCGCTTCGTATTTAATTACCAGTTGTTTGGTCTTTTCAATTTTTTCCTTCATGGCCGCGGATCGTTCCCTATCTATCATTCCGGTACTTAACAGGGCAATTAAAAAATCGCGTTCATTTTCCTTCATTACTTGCTTAATACTCTTGGCGTTGTACCAATCTGAATAGCTTACTTCATTATTATCTGCATCTGTAATCTTCTTTTCAAAAGAGTTGTTGATTACTTCCATTATGGCCAGTAGGGCAACAAAAAATATAATGAGTACTCCACCGCGCTCCTCTATTTTTCTACTTTGTGATGACATGATTGTTTTTTAAGAATTGTACAAGTTGGTCTATGGCTTTTCCTCTATGGCTAATTTTATTTTTTACATCAATCGGTAATTGAGCAAAAGTTTGGTCGTAGCCTAAAGGTTTAAAAATAGGGTCATATCCAAACCCCTTTTCACCTTGCTTGCCTATGGTAATTTCTCCGTGGGCCTCTCCTTCAAATAGGTGTTTTTCTTCGGGTAAATTTAAAGCTATAACGGTTTTAAAATAGGCTCGTCTATCTTTTTCTTTTTTAAGTTCATGAAGAAGTTTGGCCATATTGTCTTCAGAACTTTTATGATTTCCAGCGTATCTGGCAGAAAAAACACCAGGCCTACCATTTAGAGCGTTTACTAAAAGTCCCGTATCATCAGAAAAACAGGGCAGACCATACTTTTGGGTAACATAGTTTGCTTTTATTTGGGCATTTTCTTCCAAGGTATTACCTGTTTCCTCAATTTCGTCAAAACAAGAAATGTCCGTTAGCGAAAGAAGAACTATGTAATCTGGCATTAATAGCTTTACTTCTTGAAATTTGTTTTGGTTATGTGTGGCGAAGACAAGTTTCATTTGGAGGATATATGTATTATACGTTTGTGATGCTTCTTATGGACGTAAAATAGTTAATTTTGTTTGTGAAATTTTCATTTATGCAGCTAAAAGTACCACCTGTTATAGTTTTTCTTTTCTTTATTGCTTTGATGTACTTTTTGGCCAAAGTATTGCCTGTTGGTTATTTTGACTTTTTTGGGAGGACCTATATAATGATGGGGTTGTTGGTGATCGCATCTATTGTGGTTGTATGGGCCTTGTTTCAGTTTTATAGTAGGAAAACGACGGTGGATCCACGTGACCCGTCAAAAGCATCCAGTTTGGTAGATAGTGGAGTTTATGCTTATTCCAGAAACCCTATGTATTTAGCTATGCTTATGGTACTATTGGCTTTTGGGCTTTGGTTGGGCAATGCTTTCAATACATTGTTGGCCGCTGGTTTTGTGGGATATATGAACAGGTTTCAGATAGAACCGGAAGAAAGGTCTCTCGGGTTAATTTTTGGCAAGGAGTATAGACAGTATTGTCTTAAGGTGAGAAGATGGTTTTAGTTGATAAGGTTATTGACTTCTATTATAATAAATAAGCTTTTTGGCTTATTTTTTTATTTATTAGCTTTTTAGGTAATATTTTAATAAATTAGCTTATAAACTAATAACAATGGTAGCGGTAATAACAGGAGATATCATAGGTTCTGGAAATCACAGCTCGTCTACATGGCTTCCAGTACTAAAAAAACATTTATCCAAATTGGGTAAATCTCCCAAGGATTGGGAAGTATATAGAGGTGATGAATTTCAACTTAAAATAGCTGCCAAGGATGCACTGGTGCAGGCTATTTATATAAAGGCCTTGTTAAAAACAATAAAAGGACTGGATGCCCGGATAGGAATAGGTGTAGGCGGGGAAGACTATCAAGGTCAGGGAGTGAGTGAATCCAATGGAACGGCATATCAAAGATCTGGTAGAACTTTTGAGCATCTAAAAGAAGATAAAATAAACTTGAGCATTGCAACGGGCAACAAAAATCATGACCGTATTTTTAACCTCATGCTCAAATTTGCGTTGCATATTATGGATGATTGGAGTCCAGTTTCAGCGGAAATAGTGGTTTTGGCTTTGGATTATCCAGAGGCATCGCAGCAAGAAATAGCAAACCGTTTGGGTATTCAACAATCGGCCGTAAGCCAAAGACAAAAAAGGGCACGGTTGGATTTAGTGCTAGAATTATTGGAGTTTTATAGAGAGAATCTTAAAGAAGTGAACTAATATGATTTTGTTTACCAAATTGTTCTTGGCCCATTTAATTGGTGATTTTTTATTACAACCCGGTCGTTGGGTCGTACACAAAGAGGCCAATAAAATAAAATCAAAATACCTGTATGTTCACGTGCTTGTGCATTTTTTGATTTCAATGGTATTACTATGGGATTTAGATTACTTACTTCCAGTTGCCATCATTTCCTTCTCCCATTACTTGATAGACCTTGCCAAATTATACGCCACACCTTTTTTTAAATTAAAAAGTGTACCTTTTTTTATAGACCAGGTATTACATTTAATGGTACTGTATGTGGTGGTCTATTACCAAAATTTGTGGCCTCAAACAGAAATGCTCTTTTCCAAAATTGATTGGGGTCTGGTAACGGCAATTGTATTTGTGAGTTTTCCTTCTTCCATTATCATGGGAAAACTATTGGAAGCCATGTCCGATAAAATAGAACTAGACCATAAATCCCTGCCAAATGCAGGAAAGTATATTGGGATCATTGAGCGCCTCTTTGTGCTCATGTTCATTATTATGGGCAGGTGGGAGGCCATTGGGCTTTTGATTGGAGCAAAATCGGTCTTTAGGTTCAATGATTTAAAAGAAAGTAACAACCGTAAATTAACAGAGTACATCCTAATAGGCACCCTTTTAAGTTTTGGGTTGGCCATCCTGTCCGGTATAGTTTACAAAGCATTTTAATTGCTTGGGAATTTAATGTTTTTAAGGGCATATAATTTTAAAATAAGTGGCAATGTGAACGGATTAGTTATAAGAATAACTTTTCATGACTTTCCTAAAAATCACTCGTAATTAATCTTTATTTTTGTGCCTTAATTTTTCAACGAGGCAATGGTAGCAACAAACAGAAAATATGTTTTTGATTTTGATAGCACCTTAACTAGGGTAGAGGCACTGGATGTACTGGCCGAAATGACCCTTAAGGACAAATCGAACAAAGAAGAGATTATCAATCAAATTCAGGAAATTACCAACTTAGGAATCGATGGGGATATTTCCTTTACTGAATCCTTGGAGCGCCGTATTAAATTGCTAAAAGCGCATAAGGATGATTTAGGTCCCTTGGTTGATGAGCTCCGACAAAAAATTTCGAAATCCATTGCCGCCAACAAAGAGTTTTTTGAAAAATTTTCCGATGATATTTATGTTATTTCGTGCGGCTTTAAAGAGTTTATAGACCCCATAGTAGAAGAATACCAAATTCCTTCCAATAGGGTTTATGCCAATACTTTTAAGTTTGATGAACAAGGAAATATTATTGGTTTTGATGAAGAAAATGTACTATCTCAGCACAACGGTAAAATTGCCTGTTTGCGAGATATGGATTTAGATGGCGAAGTTCAGGTGATTGGTGACGGTTACAGTGATTATGTAATGAAAGAAGCCGGAATTGCCGATAAGTTTTTTGCCTACACTGAAAATGTGCACCGTGAGAAAGCCGCTAGTAAGGCAGATCATGTTGCCCCTAACCTAGATGAATTTTTATTTGTGAACGATTTACCAAGAAATTACTCGTACCCTAAGAACAGAATTAAAATCTTATTGTTGGAAAATGTGCACCCAGCAGCACTTGAAAACCTTTCAAAGGATGGTTTCTCAGTAGAGTTGGTCAAGAACAGTCTTCCAGAAGAGGAGTTAATTGAAAAAATTAAAGGTGTTCACGTTTTAGGGATCCGTTCCAAAACCCAGGTGACCCAAAAAGTCTTGGATGCCGGCAATAAACTATTGGTGGTGGGGGCTTTTTGTATTGGAACCACTCAAATAGATTTGGAATATGCCCGTAAGAAAGGTGTGGCCGTCTTTAATGCTCCTTACAGTAATACTCGTTCCGTAGTAGAATTGGCCATAGGTGAAATCATTATGTTAATGCGTAGCGTGGTTGCTAGAAGTGCCGAAATTCATAGCGGACAATGGCAAAAAACAGCTTCTGGATCACGAGAGGTGCGAGGTAAGAATCTTGGTATTGTGGGCTATGGTAATATTGGAAAACAACTTTCCATTCTTGCCGAAGCCATTGGTATGCGAGTGTATTATTACGATGTAGAGGATAAGTTGTCATTGGGTAATGCCAAAAAATGTAATTCGCTGGAAGATTTACTCAATGTGTCTGATGTGGTTACACTCCATGTGGATGATAACAAGGCCAACAAAAACTTTATTGGAGAAAGGGAAATTAATCAAATGCGCGATGGTGCTATGTTAATCAATCTTTCGCGTGGATTTGTAGTGGATATTGAAGCCCTAGCAGAAGCTCTAAAAAGTGGTAAACTCGGTGGTGCTGCTATAGATGTATATCCGGAGGAACCCAGAAGTAACGGTGAGTTTTACACTGCTCTACAAGGTATTCCCAACGTTATTTTAACACCGCATGTTGGCGGAAGTACTGAAGAGGCTCAAAGGGATATTGCAGATTTTGTTCCAAATAAAATCATGGATTATATCAATACAGGTAACTCTGTAGATGCGGTTAATTTTCCTAACATACGTTTGCCAAAACAGCAAAAGGCGCATAGGTTCCTTCATATTCATAAGAACGTACCAGGGATTATGGCGAAAATAAACGAGGTCTTGGCTTCCTATGAATTGAATATCCTTGGTCAATATCTTTCCACGGATAGCGATGTAGGGTACGTAATTACAGATGTGGATAGAGAATATGATAAGGATGTTATCAAGGCATTGAAAAGAGTGGATAACACCATAAAATTTAGAGTACTCTACTAATAGTCTAAAATAGTAAAAATTAGAAAGCCCTCGTTTGAGGGCTTTTTTGGTGCTTTTTTTTGATAGTTAGCTTACATAAGTACCCCTTTTTCTGCCTTAACCGGAGGGGGAAGTTCCGTTTCACCCAAAATTTCCCTTAAATCAATTTCTATGGTCCTGCAAAGGGATAGCATTGGAATGTCATTTGACATTCGTTGAAATGGGTTTTCGGAATAGTCTCCAACCAATTCCATCATAATATAAACCCAACCTAAAAGAACGCAGATGGGAACGGCCAGCCAAAAATTGATTTTTTCCGCATCTAGAACTTCGGGCATCATACTAAAAGGAAGTAGAAAAATAAATATCCCTACAAAATAATAGCTCATATTGGCATACTGACGCGGAAACGGAAACTTTTTTATCCGCTCGTTTTTTCCTTGTAATTCATAAAATGTTCTTAGTATTTCCTGCATTTTAATATGCCTAAAATCGTCTATCAAACCTTCTTCCCTCAAATCCCTTAAATCCCTTGATTGTTCATTGATGATTTGTGTGGCGGTATTTGCTTTGGATTTTAACCGTGAATATTCTTCTTCACCAAGAAAATTTTTCAATTCTCTAAACTCCTCTTTATCACTTATTAGACCAACTCCAAAACTTTCTTCCAATCTTACTGCATGCCTAGTGGTAAGACCTCCTTGGCTAACATGCTCCCAAGGAGTGGGTACCAACAATTGCTCCCTATGTGTGTATAACCAACCTATGTGCCTATAGATCAATCTTTTTTTAATGGCAAGTAATTCCGTTTCACTTCGCTGAGTGCGAGTATTTAGATTGGTAATATACCCATCTACATACATGGCCCAAGCCCTACTATCATTTACAATTCCGCCCCAAATTTTTCGCGCTTCCCACATTCTACCATAAGATTGATTGTTTTTGAAACCTACGTAAAATGCCACAGCGGTACCGATTACGGAAACAGGAAGCCATGGAATTTTAAAGGAAATTACGTTGAAGCGATATAAAACAGCTACACCACCCATAAAAACAAAGAGCCAAACAATATGGTGGAAAGACCAATTAAAGAGTTTTTTAAGGGGTATGCCCTTTGATACGATCATAGTCCGTTATTTAGTTAGACTACTAAAGTAGAAAAGTTGATGGGCTTTTAGGAATTGTAACAGTGGTTTTTTAAAACTAACGATGATGATAAGGTTCATTTCGTAAAATTGTAAAGGCCCTATAAATCTGTTCTGTTACAAATAATCGTACCATCTGGTGGGAGAAAGTCATTTTAGACAAGCTTATTTTTCCCTGTGCTGCGGCATATACCTCATCACTAAAGCCGTAAGGTCCACCAATGACTAAAACCAGTTGTTTGATCCCGGCGTTCATTTTTTTCTGTAGATATTCAGAAAAACCTACGGATGAAAGTTGTTTTCCATTTTCGTCCAAAAGAATTAAAACATCTGTGGGAACCAATTTTTTAAGAATTAATTCGCCTTCTTTTTCTTTTTGCTGGGTTTCTGAAAGGTTTTTGGCGTTTTTTATATCCGGAATGAGCTCAATATCAAACTTGATATAATGTTTTAGTCTTTTTTCGTATTCCGAAATAAGGCTTTGTAACGGTTTGCTGTCCGTTTTTCCTATGGCGAGCAATTTTATGGTCATAGGCAAATATAATTCCATTTCGTAAAACCAAGGTTGTCAATAATTACACTGGCAAGTCCTCATTTTACCCTTAACATTTCTTAATTTAGCCCAAAGCATACTTCTATTTATGATTTCAAAAGACGCATTTCAAAGAGAATTAGACTTAATAATTGCCAACGCCATTCGTGAGGATGTGGGCGATGGAGACCATAGCTCATTGGCCTGTATTCCGGACTTCGCAAGAGGAAAGGCCAAACTTTTGGTGAAGGACGAAGGTATTATTGCCGGTATTGAATTTGCAAAACAGGTTTTTGCGTATGTTGATAAAGGATTAGAGGTAGAGACTTTAATCGAAGATGGTTCACAAGTGCAAAATGGCGATATTGCTTTTTATGTGAGTGGCAGTTCTCAGAGTATTTTAAAGGCAGAGCGACTTGTTTTGAACGCCATGCAACGTATGAGCGCTATAGCTACCAAAACCAATTTTTTTGTAAAACTTTTGGAGGGAACCGGAACCAAGATTCTAGATACCCGTAAAACCACACCGGGGATCAGGGCTTTGGAAAAATGGGCGGTAAAAATCGGAGGTGGAGAAAATCATCGGTTTGCACTGTATGATATGATTATGCTGAAAGATAACCATATCGATTTTGCCGGAGGAATTACCCAAGCAATTGAAAAGACACAAAACTATTTAAAGGCAACAGGCCGTGACCTTAAAATAATTGTGGAGGCGCGTGATTTAAACGAGATTAAGGAGATTCTTAGGTCAGATGGAGTATACCGAATTCTTATCGATAATTTTAACTACGAAGATACACGAACTGCGGTGGACCTGATTGGTAACACATGTCTAACTGAGTCATCAGGGGGAATCAATGAAGAGACCATACGGCAGTACGCAGAATGTGGCGTTGATTATATTTCTTCTGGGGCTTTAACGCATTCCGTGTATAATATGGATTTGAGTCTAAAAGCGGTATAAATGTCGCAGGAGATTGAGGAGAAAATAGCCAAAATTCCTATTATCAATAAACTGGCCTTGCTCTTAAAAGGGGTTAAGTTACCAGCTTTTGAAGGGCTTTCTCTTTATGACCTGATGGAAATGTACATTTTTGGTATTTTCAAAGGGGCAATCTCCACAAGGGCCAGTTCCATTGCTTTTAGCCTGTTTTTGGCACTTTTTCCCTTGCTTATTTTTCTTATAACCTTGGTTCCCTTTATAATCCCGTATGTGAGCGTAGGAAATGAGAATTTTGATTCTCAGTTCTTAGTCTTTTTAGAGTCTTTTTTGCCATCGGCAACAAGTGATTATTTTGGGGATATTTACCAGCAGATCAAAGACCAGAAAAGGGGTGGGTTGCTATCCTCGGCTTTTTTATTTTCTATTTTTTTAATGGCAAATGGCGTAAATGCTATTTTTGGAGGTTTTGAAAACTCCTATCACGTAGAACTTACCAGAAGTTTTTTTCGTCAGTATTTGTATGCCTTGATGGTAGGTTTAATTTTGTCCGTTCTACTGATTGTGGGTGCAGTGGCCTATGTGTATGTAGAATTTTATATTCTGGATTACCTAAGCGTTTGGGCCGCTAAAACCAGGGGGTATGACCTCACGGAAAACGATATTGTGGGTGCGCAAATTGGCAAAGTAGTTTTCTTTGTATTGTTGTCTTATTTTACCACGGCTATTCTTTACTATTTTGGTACCTTGGAAGGAAAGCACGCTAAATTCTTTTCCATTGGGGCCTTGATGACCACCTTACTCTTTATGCTTACATCTTATCTTTTTGGGGTTTATGTTGAGAAATTTGCAAGATACAACGAATTATATGGTGCTTTAGGCGGTTTGTTGATACTAATGGTTTATATCTGGTTAAATTCCAATATATTGTTATTAGGGTTTGAGCTAAACGCTTCCTTAAATTCCCTAAGAAAAACCTATAAGAAGGAATGATAAAACCATATAATCGTATTCTAATCGCATTTGTATTCTTCGGAATTCAGCTAGGTCAATCCCAAAGTGTTTTCGGAACATGGAAAACCATAGATGACCGTACCGGTAAACCTAAGGCCATCATCGATATATATGAAAAAGACGGATTAATGTACGGTAAGGTAATTGAGATCGTGGAGGAAGGAAAGGAAAACTTCATCTGTGAAAAATGCGAAGGCGACCGTAAAGATAAGCCCGTTCTGGGGATGCATATCATTGAAGAGGCAGAGCATGTAGGGGATGGCGTTTATAAAGGAGATACGCTATTTGACCCTCAACAGGCCATGACTTTTAGATGTAAAATATGGTTAAATCCGGATAATCACGATGAATTAAAAGTTAGGGGCTATCTTGCATTTATTTACCGCACCCAAACCTGGCAGCGTGTAGATGGCTAGATTCTAAATAATGTATGGAATATTTTATTGATGTTGTCTTACCTATTCCGTTAGAGAAACTTTTTACCTATAGTATAAACCAAATTGAGGCAGACAACTTGGTGCCGGGCATGCGGGTGGCCGTTCCCTTTGGGAAATCAAAAATCTATACCGGCCTCGTGCATCGGGTTCATAATGAGGCTCCACAGGCCTATGAAGCTAAGGAAATAGATAGAATCCTTGATGAACAACCTATAGTAAACCCCTTCCAGTTAAAGCATTGGCAGTGGATAGCAGAGTACTACATGTGTACTTTTGGGGAGGTCTTTCGCAGTGCAGTACCCAGTGCTTTTCTTCTGGAAAGTGAAACTTTGATTTTATTGAATACCGAAGCCGTTATTGTGGATTCCGCATTGGAAGACGATGAGTTTTTGGTATTTGAAGCGTTACAGCACCAATCAAGCTTAAAAGTTCATGAAGTTAGCTCCATCGTAGACAGAAAAAATATACTTCCGGTATTAAATCGACTTATTGAAAAGAATGTCATTCTGCTGAAAGAAGAGATATACGAGCAATACAAACCCAAGTTGGTAAAGTACGTGCAATTGGGGAAGGAATATTTGTCCGAAGAAAAACTGGAAACTCTTCTAAGCGATTTGACTCGCGCGCCAAAGCAAAGTCAGGTGGTGTTGGCGCTTTTTCAACTGCAGGCCGTTTCAAAGAAACCGATCAAAGTTACGGAACTGGAACAGGAAAGCGGTGCCTCCAAAGCAGTCATCAAAGCCTTGGTGAATAAACAGATTTTAGAGGAATATTTTATACGTAAAGATCGGGTGGATTATGAAGGGGATGGTGGTGATGAAGAAGTGAAATCATTGAATGAATTTCAAGAAAAAGCCTTATCCGATATTCATAAAGGTTTTGAAGATAAAAAGCCCGTTCTGTTACATGGAGTTACCTCATCAGGAAAAACAGAAGTTTATGTAAAACTGATTGAAGATTGTATCAATAAAGGGAAACAGGCACTTTATTTATTGCCCGAAATTGCGCTGACGACTCAGTTAATTGGTCGCTTGCAAGAGTATTTTGGGGAAAAGGTTTCCGTTTATCATTCCAAATATAATGTACAGGAAAGGGTAGAGGTATGGAACAATGTGCTACATCAAAAAAGTAAGGCGCAAGTGGTCATTGGTGCTCGATCTTCTTTGTTTCTTCCTTTTTCCAAATTGGGATTGATTATAATTGATGAAGAGCATGAAGGCTCTTTTAAACAATTTGATCCAGCCCCACGTTATCATGCCAGGGATGCAGCAATTGTATTGGGTAATTTGCATGGTAGCCAAATTTTGTTAGGTTCCGCAACGCCGAGTATTGAAAGCTACCTGAACGCTAAAACCGGAAAATATGGCCTTGCCGAAATAAAGAGACGTTTTGGAAATGTTTTAATGCCAGAAATAGAATTGGTGGACCTAAAGGAGCAATCCCGAAAAAAAAGAATGAAGGGGCATTTTTCAGAGCGATTGTTTTTGGAAATAGAAGACGCCCTTAGAGAGGGGGAACAAATCATTCTTTTTCAAAACAGAAGAGGTTATGCACCCATTGTTGAATGTACTACTTGCGGGGTTTCGCCCCAATGCCCTAATTGTGATGTGAGTTTGACCTATCATCAATACAAGAAACAACTTCGTTGTCACTATTGTGGTTATCATACTGCCTTACCGGAAAGTTGCCAAGCTTGTGGAAGTCCAACACTCGACACCAAAGGTTTCGGTACCGAACAGGTAGAAAAGGAATTGGAAACCTTATTCCCGGATGCCAAGACATGGCGAATGGATTTGGATACTACTCGAGGAAAACATGGCTATGAAAAAATTATTACTGCCTTTGAGCAGCAGGAAATAGATATTTTGGTGGGTACCCAAATGCTAACTAAGGGCCTCGATTTTAGGAATGTAAGTTTGGTAGGTATTATGAATGCAGATTCCCTATTGAACTTCCCCGATTATAGGGCCCATGAACGTTGCTTTCAGTTATTGACACAAGTTGCCGGTAGGGCAGGGCGTACCCAAAAAAGAGGAAAGGTAATTGTGCAAAGCTATAATCCATACCATCAGATATTGACTCAAATGTCAACCAATGACTATGAAGGTATGTTTAAGGAACAATTATACGAGCGTGAGCAATACAAGTATCCACCAAGGAATAGAATTATAAAAATCACTTTTAAGCATAAGGATTACAATAGACTTAATGAGGCGGCGGAGTGGTTTGCTAAAGGACTGAGAAATAGCTTGGCAGGGAATGTTTTAGGACCGGAATACCCACCTGTGGCACGAATTAGAAACCAGTATCTAAAAAATATACTGGTGAAAATACCTAAAAGCACCTCGATAGGAGGTGTAAAAAAGGGTATTAAAAGATTGGAGAAGTCATTTAATGCCATTGCCCCTTACAGAAGTGTACGTATCATATACAATGTAGACCATGTATAAAAAAAGCCCCGTTCAAAAAAACGGGGCTTACATATTTTAAAAAAGTAGAAGTTTAGACGTTGCTAAGTGCTTCGGCCAACTCTGATTTTTTGTTCCTACTTAAAGGAATGGATCTACCGCTAACTTCAACATTTTTACTGTTGAACTTTTCAATTTTTTCAAGGTTAACGATATAGGATTTATGTATTCTAAGGAACTTGTCTTCTGGCAATTGCTTCTCAAAAGACTTCATGGTAGAAAGAATAACGATGTTGGCTTCATCGGTTACCAACTTAATATAATCTCCAAGAGCCTCGATCCATTTGATATCGTTTAAAATAACCTTTCTTTTCTTAAGGTTACTTTTAACAAAGATGTGCTCCTCGTCTTCTTGAACTTTGTGCAATTGCTCATATTTTGCCACAGCTCTTTTAACAGACGCATCAAACCTTGCCATAGTAATAGGTTTGTGTAGGTAATCTGTTACATCGTAGTCAAAGGCTTTTAGGGCATAATCCGGTTTACCGGTAATGAGAATTACTTGTGGTCTGTTTTCTAATGATTCCAAAAGATCAAAACCACTGATGATGGGCATTTCAACATCAAGAAAAATAAGGTCAATCTCGTTGTTCTTGATTCCATTTTTCGCTTCGATCGCATTGCTGTATTCGGCTACCATAGCTAAATTGGGATGACTGTTGACCAGCTTTGCTACTGCCATCCGCTGCATGGACGAATCGTCGACAATAATACTTCTTAATTTCATAAATGGGTCGATTTGTGGGGTTAAATCATCGACAAAATACTAAAAATTGACGTTTATCTGCAAGTAAACTTGTAAAGTTCGTCAGGTTTCCTGTGTAATTTGCAATGACCATAGGTTAAGATTTGGTTAAGTTCGATTTTTTATGGTTTACCAATCTATAACGAAGAATATTCGGTTTTCTTGTGAAGTGTAAGAAATATTATTACTTTTGCGCTCCTAAAAAATATACATTTATGAACCATTACGAAACTGTTTTCATTTTGAATCCCGTGCTTTCTGATGATCAGATAGCGGAAACAGTTAAGAAATTTGAGGATTTCTTAATTAACAATGGCGCCAAAATGGTCTCTAAAGAAAACTGGGGACTTAAGAAATTGGCCTATGCCATACAACACAAGAAAAGTGGTTTTTACCATTTGTTCGAGTTCACCGCTCCTGGAAGCGTAATTGCTCCTTATGAGCAAGAGTTCAAGAGAGATGAACGTATCATGCGGTTTTTAACCGTAAAATTAGACAAGCACGCTATTGAGTGGGCAGAGAAAAGAAGAACAAGGTTAAAAGCTAAAGCGTAAGTATCATGGCAACATTACAACAGCAAGCAAAAGGAAAAAAGGATGGGGAAATCCGTTATTTGACCCCATTGAACATTGAGACCAATACGAAAAAGAAGTATTGTCGTTTCAAAAAATCCGGAATAAAGTACATTGATTACAAAGACCCGGATTTCTTGATGAAATTGGTAAACGAGCAAGGTAAATTATTACCTAGAAGACTTACCGGAACTTCTTTGAAGTACCAACGCAAAGTGGCCCAAGCGGTAAAGAGGGCACGTCATTTGGCTTTAATGCCATACGTAGGCGATCTACTAAAATAAATTTAAGGCAAGATGGAACTTATATTAAAACAAGACGTAGAGCATTTGGGCTTTAAAGATGATATTGTAATAGTAAAGAACGGTTACGGTAGAAATTATTTAATACCAAGGGGCATGGCCACTATGGCTACCTCTTCTGCTAAAAAAGTTCTTGAAGAGAACTTGAAGCAAAGAGCTCACAAAGAGAAGAAGATTGTAGATGCCGCAAAAACTACAGCAGAAGCCTTAAGTACATTGGAAGTTAAGATACCTGCTAAAGTTGGTGCTGGTGATAAACTTTTTGGTTCTGTAACTTCTGCAGATTTAGCAGGTGTTTTGTCCAAAGAAGGACATGAGATCGATAAGAAATATATCAGTATTAAAGGTGGTGCCATTAAAAGGGCAGGACCTTACACTGCAGATATTAGATTACACCGTGAGGTTAACGTTCAATTTGATTTTGAAGTTATTGCCGATCAGAAATAAGCGGTTGATAATCATTGATAACTTTAAAGAGCTATGCGTGCATAGCTCTTTTTTTTTGCTTTATTTTTGCAAAAAATTAACACAAACTCACAATTATGAAGAAGTTTCACCTTTTTGCATTTTTGACGTTTTTTACCCTTTGTCTCTCAGCACAGGTAACCACGTCCAACATGTCAGGATCTGTTACTGACGATCAAAGCGAACCTTTACTAGGAGCCAATGTGGTTGCGGTGCATACGCCCACTGGTACTACCTACGGGGCGATTACCAATGAAGATGGTCTTTTCAAGATTTTGAACATGAGGGTTGGAGGCCCCTATGAGATTAAGGTTTCCTACATTGGATTTAAGGAACAAACTATAAATGATGCCTATTTATCATTGGGTAAAACTTTTACGATTGATGTGATTTTAATTACCGAAAGCCAAGCTTTGGATGAAGTGGTAGTGATTTCTGATCGCGGTGGAACATTCGGTAGCGACCGTACAGGTGCCGAGACCAGCGTTGGCAGAAGAGAGCTAACTCGTTTGCCTACCATTTCAAGGTCAGCGCAGGATTTCACTCGTTTGGAGCCTTCGTCCACAGGTAATTCTTTTGGAGGTAGAAACGATCAGTACAATAACTTCTCTTTAGATGGCGCTATTTTTAATAACCCTTTTGGTTTGGATGCGCCTACTCCTGGAGGACAAACAGATTCACAGCCTATTTCCTTAGATGCTATCGACCAGATTCAGGTGTCCTTGGCGCCTTATGACGTGACTCAATCTGGATTTACAGGGGCAACGGTAAATGCCGTTACCAAAAGTGGTACCAATGAATTTCATGGTACGGTTTATGGCTTTTTTAGAAATGAGGATTTGACCGGAGGAAAGATTAAAGGGGAAGATGTTGTAAAACCGGATTTAAAGCAAAATCAATACGGTCTTAGTATCGGTGGACCTATCGTTAAGAACAAACTTTTCTTTTTTGCCAATTTTGAAAGAGATCAAAGAGATGATTTAGGAACTAATGGTTGGGTTCCCAATACAGGTTCTGGCGCTATCAATGAGTCTCGGGTATTGGAAAGCGACTTGATGGGAGTACAAAATGCCTTATCGGGACTGGGATATAACACGGGTAGGTACCAAGATTTTACCTACGGTGCAGAATCTACGAAAGGAATCGTAAAGTTAGATTGGAACGTTAATGATGACCATCGTTTGGCGTTGATTTACAACTTCTTGAGTGCCTCTAAAGAGAAGCCTGCTCACCCTACCGCATTGGGTATTCGTGGTCCGAGTGCGCAGGTTTTACAATTTGAGAATAGTGGCTACGAAATCAATAATAACATTCAGTCACTTCAATTAGAATTAAACTCAACTTTTGGCGATAATGCCACCAACAAATTGCAGGTAGGCTACACGCATTTTGATGATTATCGTGATGCGCTTTCATCTCCCATCCCTGCTATTACTATTCAAGATGGTGCTGGTAGTAACTATATCATTGCCGGACATGAACCTTTTTCTATCAACAACCGTTTGGACCAAAAGGTTTTTCAAGTGACTAACAATTTCAACTACTTTGTAGGCAACCACACTTTTACGGTTGGTGCTTCTTTTGAGAAATTTCAGTTTGACAACTCCTTTAACCTGGGTGCTTACGGATATGATGAAAATGGTGATTTTGTTCAGGAAATTGGGGCTTTTGCTGCTTACCCGAGTTTAGCGGAGTTCTATGAAGATATCAACGATGGCTCTATGGCCTTAGCTATTGCCAATGCAGAAGCAATCTTCAGCAATAGTAATTCGGCAGGAGAAGGTAATGATGGCGGTTGGGCCTTGGCCGAAACCAATGTGGGTCAGTTTTCCTTTTATGTACAAGATGATTGGAGTGTAACCCCTGATTTTAAATTGACATATGGAGTTCGATTTGACAAGCCTCTTTATTTTGATACTCAAGATAAAATTCAAGAGAACATCGCCCGAAAACCATTTACTTTTGATCCTACTATTTCCTATTTCAATCCGCAAACAGACCAAGAAACCTTGTTGGATTCAGAAACCCTACCAAGCAATGATTTCTTGATTTCGCCAAGAGTAGGCTTCAACTGGGATGTGAATGGAAACCAAAGAACACAAATACGTGGGGGTAGTGGAGTATTTACAGGCCGCTTTCCTTTTGTTTGGTTAGGCAATCAGGTTCAGGGCTTGGATTCTTTCTTTTATCAGATTGTAGACCCTGATTTCAAATGGCCACAGGTTTGGAGAACCAATATTGGTGGGGATCACCGTTTTGAAAGTGGTCTCATTTTAACGGCTGATGTATCTTACACTAAAGATATCAATGGTGCTCATGTTCAAAACTGGGGACTGAGAAACCCTTCCGGAACTCTAAATGCCCCAGGTGATAACCGTCCGGTGTATGCAGCAGCCGATAAAGGAACCAATGCTTACGTATTCACTAATTCGGATAAGGGTAGAATATGGAATGCCTCTTTAAAGGCGCAGAAAAATTTTGACCACGGACTTTACGCTAGTTTGGCCTATAATTATTTGAATGCAAAAGATGTAAATTCCATTGAAGCTGAGATTACAGGAGATGCCTTTGATTTTAATCCTAATTATGGCGATGCCAACGCAGATGTGCTCTCTTATTCAAAATATGGGGATACACACCGTTTTATTGGGGTAGGTTCAAAGCAATTCAATTATGGGAACAATAAATGGTCAACCACTATTTCTACTTTCTTTGAGTACGCACAAGGTGGTCGTTTCAATTATACTTATGCTGGGGATATCAATAATGACGGTTCTTTTCAGAACAACGATTTGTTTTATATTCCTACGGAGGCAGAAGTACAGCAAATGCAGTTTTCCGGAGCTGGGCAGGCAGAGGCTTACGAGCGTTTCATTCAACAAGATGATTATATGAGTGATAACCGTGGGGAATATTTTGATCGCTATGGGGCTCTATCTCCTTGGAGAGGTAAGTGGGATGTGAAGCTACTTCAAGATTATAGGTTGACCGTTGCCGAAGACAAGGTTCATACCATTCAATTCAGTATGGATATTTTGAATTTCGGTAACCTATTGAACAGTGATTGGGGCTTGGTACAACAACCAAATGCACTAAACCCTTTATCCGTTAGTGTTGACCCCAACACCAATACGCCTACCTATACCTTTAATCAAGGGCTCACTGAAAGTTTTGTTTACGATGCTAGTTTGTTGTCTCGTTGGCAAATTCAATTCGGATTGAGATATATTTTCTAAGAATACAGATATTTATAGGGAAAGGCCGTGCGATTAGCTCGGCCTTTTTTTATTTTTGCCGGATAATTAAAGGGACGATTAATTACCGAAAAGAAAAGGTTTGAAATACACAAGGCTTACAAAACAACAATTGGAAGAATTGCATACGGAATTTATTAATTTTCTGGCCACCCAATCGATTACTGGCGATGAGTGGGAAAATATCAAAGCAAACAAACCGGAAGTTGCCGAAGAGGAAATTGATGTTTTTAGCGATTTGATTTGGGAAGGGGTGTTGGCAAAAGTCAATTACCTCGAAAATATCTCATCCCAACAAATGCATTTGTTCCATTTGACGGACAAGGAAATGAAACTGCTTTCCGTTAAGGTAATGAACCCAAAAATAGATTTGACCACTAGCGAAGGATTTGGGTGGTTCAAAAAAAATTGGCAATCAGATTTTGTGGAGTACCTTACGGCATCAAAAGCATACTCTGAGGATAAGAACTTAGATAAGTTTGAACTGATCCAACAAGGTGCCGTTATTACCAAAGGCGATTTGTACCAATGGTTTGATAACATTATCAATTAAATTTACAGTAGTTTTCATTTAGGGTTCTTCTTGAAAATAACAAAAAAAAAGCCCTTCTCAATAAAATTTTAAATGGCCCAGAAACCAGGAATACCAAAAGGAACAAGAGATTTTTCACCCTCGGAAGTACAAAAGCGCAACTATATTTTCGGTATTGTACGTAAGCATTTTGAAACTTTTGGATTTCAACCTATAGAGACGCCCTCTTTTGAAAACTCCGAAACCCTAATGGGTAAGTACGGGGATGAAGGTGACCGTCTGATTTTTAAAATATTGAATTCTGGGGATTATCTAAAAAAAGTGGATGAAGCCACTTATGGGGCCAAGGATGCAGGAAAAATGACCCCAAAAATTTCCGAGAAGGCCTTGAGGTATGATCTTACCGTACCCTTTGCTCGTTACGTGGTCATGCACCAAAACGAAATAGATTTCCCCTTCAAACGCTACCAGATTCAACCTGTCTGGAGGGCAGACAGACCGCAAAAAGGTAGGTTTAGGGAGTTTTTTCAATGCGATGCGGATGTGGTCGGAGCCAATTCGCTTTTGCAAGAAGTGGAATTGGTACAGTTGTACGATGCTGTTTTTACCGATTTAAAGTTGGAAGGCGCTACCATTAAAATGAACAACCGTAAAATCCTTTCGGGTATTGCCGAAGTTATTGGCGCTCAAGACCTTTTAATTGATTTTACCGTTGCCCTGGATAAGTTGGATAAAAAAGGCGAGGAAGGTGTCAAAAAAGAAATGTCGGAAAGGGGATTATCTGCACAAGCAATCGCCAAGGTAGAACCCTTGTTTTCTTTATCCGGAAGTAACCTGGAACAACTTCAGGCCCTTAAAAAAATGCTAAAAGATTCCGAAATTGGAACTAAAGGCGTTGAAGAGTTGCAATTTATAATAGAAACTGTTGAAGAATTAGGACTCCAGTCCGCTAATCTGGCTATTGATGTCACTCTCGCGAGAGGATTGAATTACTATACCGGAGCCATTTTTGAAGTCGCAGCCCCCAAAGGTGTAAAAATGGGATCCATAGGTGGAGGTGGAAGATACGATGACCTCACCGGAATTTTTGGAATGAAGGATGTGAGTGGTGTTGGAATTTCTTTCGGATTGGACCGTATCTATCTGGTGCTTGAGGAGTTGAATTTATTCCCTCAAGAAATCGACCAATCCCTTCAAGTATTATGCCTCAATTTCGGCGACAAAGAATCCCAAGCAGCACTGAAATTAGTGACCGAACTACGTAAGAATGGCATTAAAGCCGATTTATATCCTTCATCGGCCAAAATAAACAAGCAATTTAAGTACGCCAACAATAGAAATGTACCTTACGTAATTTCGATTGGTTCACAAGAATTGCAAGATGGGGAATTCACGGTAAAAAATATGCAAAGTGGGGAGCAAGTTAATTACGCGCTATCAACACCCAGGGTCTTTATTGAAAATCTATAAGCGTTTTTTTATTTCGGTAGTAATAGTTTTGTAATAATCAAGGGAATGTCTTACGTATTTCTTTAGATTGGCCATTCCCCAAGTTTCTTGAGCGAAAGTAATAAGTGGCATTAACGCTAAATCGTTTACTTCACTTTCTTGCCTGGTAAGCTTGTGTAAGGGAACTTTGAGTTTGCATAGAAAAACATGGTTAAACTCATTGTCTATAAGACTCTCCGAGTGCTTGTGAAATGATTTAAATACTCCGATTTTCTCAAGGTCATTGCTATCAATTTTCAAGCCTATTTCTTCCTGTACTTCCCTAACTGCTGAATCTAGCATATCTTCTCCGGCTCCAATATGGCCTGCCACCGAAACATCCCAGAGTAGGGGATGCGTGTCCTTATTTGCCGCTCTTTGCTGCAAAAGTATTTGTCCGTTTTCGGTATAAAACCAAACGTGAACCGATTGATGATACCAGCCGTTTTTATGAGCCTCCGATTTCATAGCTGTTTTGCCGGTCAAATTCCCTTGGGAATCCAAAATGTCTATAAGTTCATCCATATAAAAAACCCTCCAAAAAGGAGGGCGATTTTATTAATCAAAATAGCTGAAGGTTTCTCCTTCTTCAATATTAAGCAAGGTTTCGTAAATAAGTCTGATTACATTTTCCACATCATCTTTATGTACCGTTTCCACGGTGGTATGCATGTATCTGAGGGGCAAAGAAATCAAGGCAGATGCAACCCCGCCATTGCTATAGGCAAAGGCATCGGTATCAGTTCCGGTAGACCTAGAAGCTGCCATACGTTGAAAAGGAATTTTATTGGCTTCGGCCGTTTCAATAATTCGCTCCCTTAATTTATTTTGTACCGCAGGCGCGTAGGAAATGACGGGACCAGAACCAATTTCAGTATGCCCTTGGGTTTTTTGTTCGATCATCGGGGTAGTGGTATCATGACAAACATCTGTAATGATGGCCACATTGGGCTTAATGGTCTGGGTGATCATCTCCGCTCCACGAAGGCCAATCTCCTCTTGTACGGCATTGGTTATGTAAAGTCCGAAAGGCAATTTTTTCTTGTTCTCGTGTAATAGTCGGGCAACTTCGGCCACCATAAATCCACCAGCTCTGTTATCGATGGCCCTACAAACGAACTTATCGTTGTTGAGAATTTTGAATTCATCCGGGTAGGTAATAACACATCCAACATGAACACCCATTTTTTCAACTTCTTCTTTGTTCTTGGCACCTATATCGATAAAAATATTGTCCAGTTTTGGAGGCTCTTCCTTAGATTTATCACGGGTGTGAATGGCCGGCCATCCAAAGATGCCCTGGACTACGCCGTTCTTAGTATGAATTTTTACCCATTTAGAGGGTGCAATTTGGTGGTCACTACCACCATTTCTAATTACATACAAAAGTCCGTTATCCGTGATGTAATTTACATACCAGGAGATTTCATCAGAATGCCCTTCAATAACCACCTTATACTTGGCATCTGGGTTAATGACACCCACAGCGGAACCATAGGTATCGGTGATGAATGTATCTACGTACGGTTTTAGATAATCCATCCAGATTTTTTGTCCCTCCCATTCATAACCGGTAGGGGACGCATTGTTGAGATATTTTTCAAAAAACTCGAGCGACTTTTTTGTTATTATTTTCTTATTAGCCATTTAAATTAGATTTACCTACAAACTTAGCAATATTCACTTTTAATTAATAATAAGCGTTCTTAATTATCGTTAATTTTGGCAAGGCTTTTGCACTTTTACGCGCTATGAAAAACATCTTGTTTTATTTGTTTTTAGTCGGATTACCTTTTGTAGGTGTTGCTCAAATTGAAGAGCAGCCTATAGATTCCCTTACGGAAAAAATGATTATTGTTGAAGGAGACTCCATATTTAGGAGTTCTATAGACTTGGATGAAGTATATCTTTTTGGAAGGCTGAAATTTGGTTCCTATAAGGAGAAACTCAGATATTATATTTTAAGAAGAAAGACCATAAAGGTGTATCCTTATGCAAAGTTGGCAGCGGAAAGGTTGGTAGAACTCAATGACAGCATTTCTCAAATTACGAAAAAAAGACACCAAAAGAAGTATACCAAAAAGGTTCAAAAATTTATAGAGGAGGAGTTTTCGGAAGAACTTAAAAAACTGACGCGTACCGAGGGCCAAATTTTGGTTAAACTCATTTACAGGCAGACCGGAGAAACAGCCTTTGATCTTGTAAAGGAACTACGTAGCGGATGGCGGGCATTTTGGTATAATACCACAGCAAGTATGTTCGATATTAGTTTGAAGGAAGAATTTCACCCAGACCAAGTACATGAAGATTACCTAATTGAGGATATACTACAGCGAGCATTTGCCTCGTACCGTTTGGATAGGCAGGAATCCGTTCTGGATTATGATTATGCCCAATTGAGCAATAAATGGTCTTTAAGCGGTAAACGCGAGAAATAATTTATTTCTTTTTTGTTCCAAACAGGGAATCCAACAATACCTTTATACTGTAAAAACCCATGGCAATGGCTGCTATACCCAGAATTAGCCCAATAATCAGGACTGGCCAAAAAAGAATATTTTCTTGATTTTTAAAGGCTTGGTATAAAACTATAGGTGCCAAAAACATGAGTGCCACGGTGTATGCCAAGAATTTTATTCCTTTAATCAATAAGTCTTTGTCCGTATGTTTTTGCTTGTTTTCCCCCACCTTATTCAATGGTTATGGATTGGGAGAATGTTTGGCACACGGCAAAATAACCTAAAGCAAAGTTTTCTCGTGGATTGCTATTGTCTGAAATATTTAGGATGTTTCCTCTTACCGTAGCGGAAGGGGTTTGAAAAGGTCCTTGATCTCCACCGGCTTGTACGATAACCTGATTCATATAATTGAAAAAAGTCTCGTCAACCCCCAAAAGGCTGATTTCAACTTCTCGGCCAGCTTCTACGTCATCGTCATAAAAATAGGAGAACTCAAAAGTTTGCCCTTGATAAAACTCATCTTCGGAAACCAAGTATTCATTAAAGTCAAAATCGAACAAATAATAGTCATCCCTATTTCCGTTGTCCGTAAATGAAATAACGATTTCTGTTTCGTCACCGGAGAAAAGGCTTCCTTCACCTTGAATTAAATTGTCTATGGGCACAGCGGGAACGTAATTGGTAACTGCCCTATAGTTCTCTCCTTGAAAAGAAATGGTGAGTACCAGTTCACCTCCGTTGGTGAAAAAATCAGTATCTTTTGAACCTTCATATCTTCCGGAAGGGGATTGTACTAGGTCCAAAAAATTATCTTCCGAAGGATTTTCCGGAATATAAGAATCATTGGTTATTCTAATTTCCTCTAAATCCGCTGTTTGGGTATCATCGAAAAAATTACTGGTAAGACCTACCTGAAATGAAACATTGGTATTACTACTGCTTTCATCTACCCTAATGAGACCATCTACAAAAAGCCGTGGACTTTCTGTTGGGGTATCAATTTCAACGACATCTTCACAGGAGGCTAGAAATAAAAGTATGGCGAGCAAAAAATAAATCTTCCTCATCTTCTAAAACTTAAAATTATAGGTTACGGCCGGTACAAAACCAAAAATACTTGTTCTAACAGCTTCGTTCTGTCTGGTATCCGGATTACGGCTGAAATTGATAGAAGCTGCATTTCTTCGGTTATAGACGTTATATAGGCTAAAGACCCATTCGCCCTTCCAATTTCTGTCAATGTTCTTTTTAGGTGTCATAGTAGCCGATAGATCCAATCGATGATAGGCCGGGAGACGCTCCTCATTTCTTAAGCCATAGAAAGGAACCGAAAGACCTTGAAATTCAAATTGTCCAACAGGGTAATTGGTAGGTTGACCTGTCTGATATACAAAATTAGAATTGAAGCTCCATTTACTATTAAGTTCATAAGTGCCGTAAAGAGAAATGTCATGGGTCTTGTCATAAGGGGTGTTGTACCATTCCCCGAAATTTATTCCGGTTTCATTTGGCGAAATGCCGTTGTTAACCGTTGCTTCCCTGCCAGGGGTACGTTGTTCGGATTTGGACAAGGTGTATGCCAACCATCCCTGGAACCGGCCTTCATTCTTTTTTAAAAGTAACTCCCACCCGTAGGCACGGGCTTCCCCATTTAGAATAACCTGTTCAATGGCGTCATTTGCAATAAGGTTGGCACCGTCAATGTAATCTATACGGTTTTGGATATCTTTATAAAAAAGCTCCGTTTCCAAGGAGTACTCTCCTTCCTTTAGATTTCTAAAATAGCCCACGGCATATTGATCCAGTTTTTGAGGTTCAATAAAAGGTCCGCTAGGTGTCCAAACATCCAAAGGGGTAGGGGAGCTGGTGTTGCTCAATAAATGAAGGTATTGCGCTAGTCTCGTATAACTGGCCTTGAAAGAATTATCATCGTTTAAGGTATAGGCCAAAGAAACACGGGGTTCAAAATTAGAATAGGTAGCCAAACTTGAACTTCTTTCAGGATTGGAAACTGAAATAGGTTCAGCTTCCTGGTAAATTAATAACTCAGGGTCAAATGAAACGGGATTATTATTGGCATATTCATTTAATTCATCTTGACCCAAGCGAACAAAGTTGCTAAAACGTAGGCCGTAATTAAGGCTTAGTTTGCCGGTAATGTCATGTTCCACGTCTACATAGGCAGCAAATTCATTCGCATATTTCTGTATTAATTGGTCTTCTACAATCCCAGAATTGTCATTACTTGGTTCAATTTTTCCTGGATTGAATCTATAGTATATATTGTTTAATCCATAGTTGACCTGCAACTTATCGTTCACATAATGCTTGAGATCATATTTTATATTAAAATTCTGAATACCGGAGTTCCAATTGAAACCCACAAAATCTAATTTTAGTCCGTAATAGTAATCCGAATAAATCAGAGAAAGATTGGAGAACAATTTATCCGAAAACAAATGGTTCCACCTAAAGTTTCCCACGGCATTGCCGTAGGTATTTACAAAGCTATCACTTATGCCAAAGACGTCCCTACCAAAATAGCCTGATAGGAAAATACTATTTCGCTCGTTGATATTGTAATTAAGTTTCGTATTTAGGTCATAGAAGTATGCGGTATTGTCAACATCGAACAAGGGTAGAAATAAATGAGCGTAAGAAGCACGGCCTCCTACTAGAAATGCCGCTTTGTTCTCAATGATCGGACCTTCTACCAGTAATCTACTAGCAACCGCACCAATACCTCCATTTACCTTAATTTCCTTACTGTTGCCCTCTTTCTGAAAAATATCAAGTACAGATGAAACCCTACCTCCGTAACGAGCTGGAATTCCACCTTTATAAAGCTTTAAATCCTTGATGGCATCTGGGTTAAATACCGAAAAGAAACCGAATAAGTGCGATGAGTTAAAAATGGTAGCCTCGTCGAGAAGAATAAGGTTTTGGTCTACCGCACCACCACGTACATTAAAACCGGAGGCACCCTCTCCGGCATTCGTAACCCCGGGAAGCAAGAGAATGGATTTAATAACATCTGCTTCGCCAAGAATTACCGGAATTTTCTTAATAGTTTCAACGGACATGGCGTTCACGCTCATTTGAGGCTTTCTAATATCCATTTTTTCAACGTCTTCCGTAATAATTACTTCATCCAATTCTTCGGCAGCCTCTGCCATCTGAAAATTGAGCTTTTGATTTTCAGAAAGGTCTATAGTTTTTACAATGTCCTGAAAGCCCAAGTAACTCACTTGAATTTTGTATTCACCTGCTGGTAAACTAATGGAGTAAAAGCCGTATTCATTGGTGGTTACACCCGTTCTAAGATCTGGAACGGCTATGGTAACGCCTATCAACGTTTCATTGCTGGACTCTTCAGAAACGGTTCCACTAAGTGTAAATCGTTGTTGTGCAAAGGAGTGGTGTAGGACCAAGAACAATAGAGGAAGTAGAAACTTAATCTTATGGGGCATTCAGAATCTTTTTATAAAAATAGTTAGAAATGGCAAGTCCCTATAGATAATGTCAAAAAAAAGCTCTCTATAGCTTGATAGAGAGCTTTTTTAATTTATATGAGCCATTTTAGATAGCGTCCAAAATAGCGTTTAGCGTCTTACTTGGTCTCATTGCGGCAGCGGCTTTATCAGAATCTGGAAGATAGTAACCTCCCACATCCTTTGTGCTTCCTTGACTTTCAATTAGTTCTTTTGCTATTTGTTCCTCTTTGGAACTCAATTCTCCATAAACTTTTTCAAAAGTAGCTTTTAGCTCGGCACTTTTATCTTGATTGGCCAAGGCCTCTGCCCAATAAAGTGCTAGGTAGAAATGGCTTCCGCGAGTATCTATTTCCATCACTTTTCGTGAAGGTGATTTATCATTGATCAGGAATTTCTCGGTAGCGCTGTCCAATGCATCACCTAAAATTCTCGCTTTGGCATTATTGTTCTTCTCTCCGTAGAAATCAAGGGAAACGCCCAAAGCCAAGAATTCTCCTAGGGAATCCCAACGAAGGTGGCCTTCTTCCATAAATTGCTCTACGTGTTTTGGAGCTGATCCTCCTGCTCCTGTTTCAAACAATCCTCCACCGTTCATCAATGGCACTATGGATAGCATTTTAGCACTAGTACCAACTTCAAGAATAGGAAACAAATCCGTTAAATAATCCCTAAGCACATTTCCGGTTACCGAAATGGTGTCTTTGCCTTCTTTCATTCTTTGCAAAGAGAACTCAGTAGCTTCTTTAGGAGCAAGAATTTTGATTTCCAGACCTGCTGTTTCATGGTCTTTTAGGTACATATTTACCTTTTTGATCAATTCAGCATCATGGGCACGGTTTTCATCTAGCCAGAATACAGCCGGTACTTCCGTAGCCTTTGCTCTGGAAACGGCCAATTTAACCCAGTCTTGAATAGGGGCATCCTTTACCTGGCACATACGCCAAATGTCTCCCTTTTCTACTACATGCTCAATAAGCATTGCATTGCTGTTTACATCTACAACCTTTACACTGCCGGAATTGGCAATTTCAAAGGTCTTGTCATGTGAGCCATATTCCTCCGCTTTTTGGGCCATTAAGCCCACATTGGGTACGGTGCCCATAGTGGTAGGGTCAAAAGCCCCGTGTTCTTTACAAAAATCGATTGTTGCGGTATATACATCTGCATAACTGCTATCAGGTATGATGGCCTTAGTATCTTGTGTATTACCTTGGGCATTCCACATTTTACCTGAATTACGTATCATTGCGGGCATAGAGGCATCAATAATGATATCACTGGGCACGTGCAAATTGGTAATACCCTTATCGGAATTTACCATGGCCAAATCGGGACCGTGCTCAATGGTCTGTTCAATATCTTTTTCTATTTCGGCTTTTTTAGCAGCTGGAAGGTCATTCAATTTTGAAAAGAGATTTTCCAAACCATCATTGGAGCTAATACCAACAGAAGCAAAAGTTTCTGCGTGCTTGGTAAAAACATCTTCAAAATAAGCCTCTACCGCATGACCAAAAATAATGGGATCCGATACCTTCATCATGGTAGCTTTCATATGTAGCGAGAAAAGAACGCCTTTGTCCTTGGCATCTTTCACTTGCTCCTTAAGAAAAGTCATAAGTGCAGCTTTTCTCATAACGGTGGCATCAATAATTTCACCGGCCAATAAAGCAATATTATCTTTTAGAACCTTTACCGAACCATCTTCTTGACTCAGTTCAATTCTCACCTTCGTAGCCGCATCAATCGTAAGGGACTTTTCATTGCTTTTAAAGTCTTCTTTACCCATAGTGGCAACGTGGGTTTTACTGTCCTTACTCCAAGCCCCCATAGAATGAGGATTTTGTTTGGCGTAATTCTTAACCGCACGAGGAGCTCTTCTGTCCGAGTTTCCTTCCCGTAAGACAGGGTTGACAGCACTACCTTTAATTTTATCATATCTAGACTTTACATCCTGCTCATTATCATTGCTAGGGTTGTCTGGGTAATTGGGCAATGCATACCCTTTTGCCTGTAACTCTGCAATAGCTTCTTTTAACTGAGGAATGGAAGCACTAATGTTTGGGAGTTTGATAATGTTAGCTTCTGGTTTCTTTGCTAGCTCACCCAGTTCCTCCAAATCATTGGAGATTCTTTGCTCTTCTTTAAGATAATCTGGGAAATTGGCGATTATTCTTCCGGCAAGCGAAATATCTTTGGTTTCAAGGGTTACATCGGCGGTTTTAGAGAAGGCTTTTACAATTGGCAAAAATGACTGAGTTGCCAAAGCAGGAGCTTCATCGGTCTTCGTATAAAATATCTTAGACATGTATTGTTAGGAGTTTAATTTAAAGCGGAGCAAATATACAATTTTATGTTTTGTTACTAACAATATGAGAAAAGCCTTTGAATAGGAGAAATTATTTAACGAATACTGTTTATTTAGTGTAGAAAGATTAAGGAAAATCCAATGAATGGTGAGTAGATAATACCCGGTATAAAAAAAGCCATATCATTGTATAAATACATTGACATGGCTTTTAGAAATAGTTGTCAAACTTTCGTGTCTACTTTCTGTAGATCGGCAACCATTGATTGCGTTTGCATGGCTATTTCATACGTTTGAAAAATTCTTTTAAACAGGTATCACCCAATTCTACTTAAATTTTTCTTCTTGTTGTCCAAATGATCTTAAGAGCAACTGCATAAACTCTAAGTTTAAATACAAGTTGGTAAGTACATCCACATCGTATTTCCAAAAAACGACAGTCCCAAGGAAAAATGCTCGCCATCTTTGCGTCCGTTTACAAATGCCTTCATAAGCACGCTAGGCTAAACAACAATATAAAGAACGTTCACTTTATAACGATTATCAAAATTATCCATCGACAGGTTTTATTTCTCAATCGCATTACTAATATACAAATAAAAAGTATACCCCTTGCTTTTTTAACAATTTAAAAATCAACTGTTTATAAACAGTGGTTGTAAACAATTGTTGACAAAAAAAATCCCTGTTAAATCATATAATTTAACAGGGATTAATTTATGTAGGTAAATTAGCTTAGGAACGAACTTCCTTAATACGAGCTTTTTTACCGGTAAGACCTCTAAAGTAGAAAATACGGGCTCTACGAACCTTACCTTTTTTGTTTACTTCTATTTTTTGTAAGGCTGGCATATTAATAGGGAAGATACGCTCTACACCTACGGTACCAGACATTTTACGAATGGTAAAGGTTTCTGTTGCACCCGTACCTCTTCTTTGGATAACTACTCCTCTAAAGAACTGGGTTCTGGTTTTTTCTCCTTCCTTAATTTCGTAATAAACTGTGATAGTATCACCTGCTGAAAATGCAGGGAACTCCTTTTTTGGAACAAACTCGTCCTCAACGAATTTTAACAATGCTTCCATGCTTGTAATTTATGGTTTAATATAAAGCAACATTCACGATTTTCGTCAGAGGTTGATTTAACAGGTTGCAAAATTACGCTATATTCTATAACCTACAAGAAAATTTTTAATTTTTGAAGATTTATTTTAAAAGGTCTGGTCTAAGACGCTGTGTTCTGTCCAGTGCTTGTTTTTCTCGCCACTTTTCTATTTTTGGGAAATTACCACTTAGAAGTAAGTCCGGAACTTTCATTCCTTTATAATCTGCTGGTCTTGTATAAACTGGTGGAGCCAACAAATTATCCTGAAACGAATCTGTAAGTGCCGATGTTTCATCGTTCAATACTCCGGGAAGCAAGCGTATCACAGCATCGCAAAGTACGGCGGCCCCCAGTTCACCACCGGACAATACATAATCACCAATGGAGATTTCCTTAGTTATAAACTTGTCCCTTACCCGTTGGTCAACTCCTTTGTAATGTCCACATAGTATGATGATATTTTCATGCAATGAAAGTTGGTTGGCTAATTTTTGATTCAATGTAGTTCCATCGGGGGTCATATATATGACTTCATCGTACGTGCGTTCTTTCTGTAAGCTTGATATGCATTTGTCTATAGGTTCGATCATAAGAACCATACCGGCCCCGCCACCGTATTGGTAGTCGTCAACCTGTTTGTAGGTATTATCCGTATAGTCCCTAAGATTATGAAAATGAACCTCTACAATACCCTTTTCTTTGGCCCTGCTTAAGATTGAAGCGTTAAAGGGACTTTCCATTAATTCTGGCAAGACGGTAATAATATCTATTCGCATAGCAGAACTTTAGTTGGTAACTTGTTTGGATGTCCAAAAATAATGAAAGTAGCCAGCATCTTTTTCCCATCCCAATTTTTCATACAGACTTTGGGCAGGATTGTCGTGGGCCGTTTCTAGGGAAATACCTTTGAAATTTTTTTCCGTACAGAGTTTTTGAGCTTGAAGCAAAAGAGCTTCTCCAACGCCGTTTTTTCTATGTTCAGGGTCCACAAATATGTCATTTAAAATGTAGGCCGTTTTTAGACTTACGGATGAAAAGGTGGTATAAAGTTGAGTGAAACCTATAGCCTTTTCATTTTCGTAGGCCATATAGATAACTGACTCGTCATTTAAAAAACGTTCTGTTAGAAATTCCAAAGCCTTATCTTGATCGGACTCTTGTTTATAAAAAACCCTGTAGGCATCAAAAAGGGGCGCTACATCTTCCAAGTGTTCCCTTTCGGCTCTTATAATCTTAAACATAGCGTAATTTGGTGTTTAAAAGAAAAAAGCTCCGTGAGGAGCTTTCGTTATTTTTGTTTCTTGTATCTGTTGATTTCGTCCTGTAGCTGCCTGCTTATTCTTTGTTCCCTTTCCAAGGCCCTGCGTCTGTGGTCCTCATATTCGGTTTCTAGTTCCGCCAGATTGGTTTTGGCCTCTTGGGTCAATACATTGCTATTTCTGAACTTGTAAATAAAGAATAAGAGGAAAACCAGTAAACATCCAATAACAGACCATAAAATACTGTTATACGTACTTTTGGAAACCATAATTCCCAAAAATGACATGCTGTCTTTTTCTTCGGTAACAGAAGTCAGGTTATTGGTGGTTTCCTCCAATTTTTCATTTAAGGAGGCAATTGTGGATTCATGACCTGCTATAGTTTGCTTTAGCTCTGCAGCTCTTTTGTTGTATCCGCTTAACGTATCAAGAACATTTTGTCTTAATTTATCCAAGGAAATGGTTCTTACCACTTCGTATCGCTTGCCATCTGCACGGTAATTACCAGATTTGCTATACACAAATTCAAATTGGCTATCAATTGGACCTTTGTCCAATGAGAGTTCATCCTGTTGTTCCTCTTCTTGAGCAAATTGTAGGTTGAAAGTAAATAAGGCCGCTATAAGTAACAGTAGTCTAAAACCTTTCATGTTCTAATGAGTCTTTGGAGTTATTTTATTAGAGGGAGCTAAAGTAATTGAATAATATCAATTAAGAAAAAAATTTGCGAATAAGCTTTTGTCCCTGTTATCGCTCAAAACTGTTGTTGTCATATAATACGATTAAAATGAGTTAAAAAGATTATGACGGCAATTATATTTTTTTGTTCATTGGTAATATTCGAACTAAAAGAGGTAATTCCAAAAAAAACGCTCCCTAAATGGAAGCGCTTTTTTTCAATTATTGGAATATGAGTCGTTCCCTTTCGCCTTTTTCGTTGATCATGGTTATGATAGTTCTACCTCTTTTTGAAATTCTGCCAAAAAGAACTTTTGCCTCCTCAATATCATTAATTTCCTCATCATCTAAAGAGAGAAGAACCTTTCCATCTAGACCGTAGCCTCTATAAATTTCAGGAACCCCAACCACTTTTACACCTTTTCTAGTCCTGAATTTTTTCATATCCTCTTTGGAGAGATTTTTTATTTCAAGGCCCATGTTGGGTACCGTTATCACTTGACGTTTCTTTAAAACCACTGGCACGGTCAATAGTTCCTCATTTCTATTTATAGTAACTTGTACCGTGTCCGAAGGTCTTTTGGAAGAAAGGTAGCCTGTTAGATCCGCAAATTTTCTAATTTTTATATCATCAATTTGCTTAATAACATCACCTTCCCTTAAGTCCGCTTCTTGAGCTCCTGTATCTTCTTCCACTCCGGAAATATAAACACCCTCAATTTGGTTAATACCTTTTTCAACGGCGTAAGGAGTGTTGGCCCTTGCAGCACTAATTCCTAAAATTCCCTTTTGAACATTGCCGTACTCCAATATATCGTCCACTACTTTTTTAGCAATATTACTAGGTACTGCAAAAGAGTAACCTACGTATGACCCTGTCTGTGAGGTAATAGCAGTGTTAATGCCAACTAAATCACCATTGGTATTTACCAAAGCACCACCACTATTTCCTGGGTTTACGGCAGCATCTGTTTGAATAAAGGACTGGTCTATCTTACCTAAGTTCCTTGCCTTGGCACTTACAATGCCTGCGGTAACTGTAGAGGTTAAACTAAAAGGATTACCTACTGCCAATACCCATTCTCCCACGCGAACATTATCCGAATCTCCAAAAGCTAGATAAGGCAAATTCCTATCCGCTTCAATTTTTAATAGGGCAATATCGGAATTGGGGTCGGTACCTATCAATTCTGCATCATATACCTTATTATTATTGAGCATGACCTGTAGTTGGTCTGCATTATCGATCACATGGTTGTTGGTCACGATATATCCGTCTTGGGAGATAATAACACCTGAGCCCGTACCTACTTGAGGCCTAGAGCTACTGCCGTGGCCGTAAAAGAAATCCAAATAGCTGCTTCCGCCCCGGTTTATAGATACATTTTTTACGTGTACGACCGCGTTTACGGTTGTTTCGGCGGCAGACGTGAAATCTACCTCATTAATTCCTGCAGTGGGGGTATAACTTGTTTGGAAGACCGATCCCTGGTCATTTTCCGAAACTATGGTGTAGTTGGGTTTTTCAAAAAATACTTTATATGCTCCTAGGGTCAATGCCCCCGCAAAAAGAGCCGTAAGAAATGTACTTGCTATTCTCTTCATCTTAATGCATTTGTTTTTTGGTTTGCTTTAAATGTTAAAATTAGTTTTTTCAACTAACTGGCATAAAGTCTTTAACTACATTTTAACTGCTAAAATAATCTTAATCAGTAGATTGTGAAATGGTTTAGACCTTTGTATATAGGCCAGAAACTGAATGGTTTAAAATCTTATATTTGTTGCTTCATTTTACGCTATGCTACTTACTTTTTATAAATACCAGGGAACGGGAAATGATTTTGTAATGATCGATAATCGTTCGCTTAATTTCCCCAAAAAAGATACCAAATTAGTTGCTTCGCTTTGTGACCGAAGATTTGGCATAGGAGCAGATGGTCTTATTTTATTGGAGAATGACGAAATGTCAGATTTCAACATGGTCTATTACAATGCTGATGGTAAAGAAGGGTCTTTGTGTGGTAATGGCGGTAGATGTACCATTGCTTTTGCGAAGTATCTTGGCATTATTGAAAATGAAACCACTTTTAATGCCGTTGATGGCTTACACAACGCTTCTATTGATAATGAACTCGTAAGCTTGCAAATGCAGGACTTGTCCGATATCAAAATGAAACCTAATTATGTGTTTCTAAATACCGGTTCTCCCCATCATGTGCAGATGGTTAAGAACATTCAATCTTTTGATGTGTTCTCGGAAGGTAAAAAACTTAGATACGGTTTGTATGGGCAATCCGGTAGTAATATCAATTTTGTTGAATCAATTACTGAAGATGAATTTGCCGTAAGAACTTATGAGCGTGGAGTGGAAGATGAGACACTTTCATGTGGAACTGGGGTTACCGCTGCGGCTTTAGCCATGCACCATCAGCAAAAAACAACATCTACCGAAGTGAAAATTAAGGTCCAAGGTGGGAACCTTATGGTTAAATTTTCTAAAGACGGCGATACGTATAGGAACATTTTTTTGACAGGCCCCGCAGAGCAGGTATTTAAGGGTGAAATAACCATTTAATGCTTCTACTTAAAAGCGACACCATATTTTTAAGGGCACTTGAGCCAACCGATTTGGATTTTCTGTACCATCTAGAAAACAACCCTGATGTATGGGAAATAAGCGGTACTACAACGCCGTATTCCAAGTTTGTTTTAAAGCAATATCTTGAAAATTCGCATAGGGATATTTACGAGGTGAAGCAATTACGATTAGGTATTTGTAATTTGCAAGAAGAACTTTTGGGGTTGGTTGACCTGTTTGATTTTGACCCTAAAAACAACCGAGTAGGTTTGGGTATCATCGTATTAAATTCAAAAGATAGGAACAAAGGGGTAGGCAGGCAGGTGATAAATTTAATCTGTAATTATGCCTATAAAGTTCTGGATGTAAAACAATTGTACGCGAATGTGCTTGAAGAGAACGAAATGAGTTTGCACTTGTTCAAAAAAATGGGGTTTCGGGAAGTTGGAGTAAAACGAGACTGGATATATTTCGACGGTCAGTATAAGAATGAAGTTTTGTTGCAAAAAATAAAGGATAATGTACATTAAAAAAATTCTACTTTTTATAGTATTGATAGGATTGGTTGTTGGGGGGATTTTTTCCTATTTTATTTATAACGCCATTTTTGTGTCCAATACCTCATTTAATAATGAGGAGGCTTATTTGTATATACCTTCGGATGCCAATTTTAATGAGGTTAAGAGTCTTGCGGCCCCTTTATTGGAAAATTTGGAGACTTTTGAGCAGGTTGCCAAACGAAAAGGTTATGCTTCCAACGTAAAACCTGGAAAATATGCTATTAAAAAAGGAATGAACAACAATGATATTATTAATACCCTAAGGGTAAATAATATTCCGGTGCGGGTCTCCTTTAATAATCAAGAAACTTTAGAGGACTTGGCAGGAAGGATTTCCGAGCAAATAGAGGCGGATAGTCTTTCATTGCTAAAAGCTATGAACGACAAGGAGTTTCTAAAAACGAATGGTTTTGGCGAAGCGACCAAATTGGCAATGTACCTTCCCAACAGTTATGAGTTTTTTTGGAATACCTCCGGAGTTGAATTCAGGGAGCGTATGGCCAAGGAATATCAAAAGTTCTGGACATCGGAAAGAAAAACAAAGGCAGAGAAAATGAACTTAACACCGGAAGAAGTCATAACCTTGGCGTCTCTGGTACATAAAGAAACGGCTAAAGTAGATGAGCGACCCAAGGTGGCCGGACTATATCTAAATAGAATAAGAAAAGGTATGTTATTACAGGCCGACCCAACCGTTATTTACGCACTTAAAAAGGAGGCCAATGATTTTGATATGGTTATCAAAAGGGTATTGTACAGAGATTTGGAATTGGATTCTCCCTATAACACCTATAAATATGCAGGGCTTCCTCCAGGTCCAATTGCAATGCCGGATATTTCGGCAATCGAGGCCGTACTGAATCCTGAGAGTCATGATTATCTATATTTTGTTGCAGACGTGGAGAATTTTGGCTACCACAAGTTCGCCAAAACCTTGGCTCAACATAACCGAAACAAAGTGCAGTACGTCCAGTGGATCAATGCACAAAAAATCAACCGATAGTCTTTTTGTCGGAATTTTAAGACTTTTTAACTAATTCGCTGTCTTTTTAACGAAGATTTCTAAACAATAACTTAAAACTGGGGTAACTTTGCCGGCTGTGAAATCTATGCAGGGATTTTTCTCGTAAGTCATAGGAAAAGCAAGATATGAGAAAGTGGCTAAGTTATTCAAGCCCCCTGATCATTACCGCTGTTTTAATGAGTTTTGCATTTAAGCCAAAAGTGGCCAAGGTGCCCGAAACTCTTAAAGTGACCGAACCTACTTTGGTTTTGTTCCCCAAAAACAAGACCATACCTAAGAGCATGCTAATGGCACCTCCCTTTTTAGGGAGTACGTACATTGGCTTTAAAGAGGCCTTGGCATTCAAAGAATCCCAAGGTAATTATTTTACCACCAATACCCTTGGGTATTTGGGTAAGTATCAATTTGGAATTGGTACCCTGCAATTAATGGGAGTTTACAATGCTACGCGCTTTTTGAACGATCCTATATTACAGGAAAAAGTGTTCCATACAAATATCTCTAGAAACAAGTGGATTCTTAGAAGAGACATCCCACGTTTTGTAGGAAAAGAGATCAATGGAACCGTGATTACGGAATCTGGAATATTGGCTGCCGCCCATTTGGCGGGAGCAGGAAATGTAAAGAAGTACCTTCGTTCCTGGGGTGCATATGATGTGGCGGACAGCTATGGTACTAGTATCGCCAAATATATGCGCAAGTTTTCAGGTTATGATGTGTCTCACATTATCCCTAAGCGAAATCCTAAAGTTTAGTTTTCGCTAAAAATATGTAGTATATATGAAAATGGAGGAACCCTGGCTTTGAGCTAGGGTTTTTTTATGCTTGGATTATAAAAATGGCAGGTCTTTTATGAAGGTCAACGGATTCTTTGGCCCATTGTTCAACGGGTAGCGTTTTGATGAATTCCGAAGCTAGCGTAATATCACAGGCAATGCAAAGTTTCGTCGTTGGTCTCAGGGTCTTTATAAGTTCTATAAGTAATTTATCGTTTCTATAGGGGGTTTCAATAAAGACTTGTGATTGCTTCTTTTCTGTTGATGTTCTTTCAAAGCTTTTAATGGCCTTTTTTCTTTCACTTTTGTCAATAGGTAAGTACCCGTTAAAAGCAAAACTTTGCCCATTCATTCCACTTGCCATCAAGGCTAGAAAAATAGAGGAGGGGCCAACCAATGGTACGGGCGTTATGCCTTTTTCATGCGCTAATTTTACTACATCTGCACCGGGATCAGCTATACCAGGGCAACCGGCCTCTGACAAAACACCCACGTCCTTTCCTGATAAACATGCTTCCAACATCAGTGGAATTTCTTCGGGCTCTGTGTATTTATTTAGAACGTGAATGGACAAACCGGGCTGTGATTTGCGAGGACTTATTTTTTTTATAAAATGTCTGGCCGTCTTTTCATTCTCAACAATGTAGTGCTCTATTTTCTCAATGGCCTGTTTAACGGAAAGCGGCAATACTTCCAAAGGTTCATTATCTCCCAGTGTTGTTGGAATCAGGTATAATTTTCCAAAATTTGAATTTGTGCTTTCCATTCGCTCAAAAATAGTTTAAAGCTTTTTGGCAATGGCCTCACATGCCGTGTCTATGAGATTGTAAACATTCTGGAATCCATTGTCATCCCAATAAGGGTCCGGGACCTCCTGAACAGGGAGATTTACTTCAGAAAGCAATAATTTTACCTTTTGTTGGTCAGCTTTGGTTTTGGCCTTTGCGATAATGTTACCATAATTGCTCTTATCCATGGCATAAATTACATCAAAATTTTCAAAATCTGTTTCAGTAAATTGTCTGCAACGTTGATTTTCAATATGAATACCGTGGGACCGGGCAACAGCAATGGACCTAGGATCGGGTGCGTTTCCAATATGGTAGCCGCCCGTTCCTGCAGAATCTACAAAAACCCTGGCTGAATCAACTTTGTTCTGTAAAATACCTTCGGCCAAAGGGGAGCGGCAAATATTGCCCAAGCAAACCATTAACACCTTGGTCTTCGTATTCAAAATCAGGTAAACTTTTTGGTGAGATCTTCAATGTACTTCCTAAACTGCTTGTCAGTTTCGGCAAGATTGTCTACCGTTTTGCATGCGTGCAGAACTGTAGCGTGGTCTCTTTTTCCAATTTGGGAACCTATACTGGCCAAAGAGGCTTTGGTAAATTTTTTGGCAAAAAACATAGCCAGCTGCCTTGCTTGTACAATATGTCTTTTGCGTGTTTTTGATTGTAAGGTAGCTACGTCCATTTCAAAGTAGTCAGAAACTACTTTTTGAATGTAATCGATTGAAACTTCGCGCTTGGTATTCTTAACGAACTTTTCTACTACCTGTTGGGCGAGTTCCAATGTTACCTCTTTTTTATTAAAGGATGACTGTGCTATTAATGATATAATAGCTCCTTCCAATTCCCTTACATTGGTCTTGATGTGCTTTGCTACGTGGTCTATAATTTCCTCCGGCATTTCAACACCATCACGATACAATTTGTTCTTTACAATGGAAACACGCGTTTCGTAATCCGGACTTTGTAGTTCTGCACTTAGTCCCCATTTAAATCTGGACAATAGACGCTGTTCAATATCCTGCATGTCTACTGGTGCTTTGTCCGAAGTAAGGATAACCTGCTTCCCATTTTGGTGCAAATGGTTGAAAATATGGAAGAAAACATCTTGGGTACCTGATTTGCCGCTCAAAAATTGAACATCATCAATAATCAACACATCTATTAATTGATAGAAGTGGATAAAATCATTTCTGGTATTCTTTTTTACGGATTCAATGTACTGCTGAGTAAACTTTTCCGCTGAAATATAAAGTACGGTACGCTCAGGATATTTGTCCTTTATCTCCACACCAATGGCATGTGCCAAGTGCGTTTTTCCCAATCCAACGCCTCCAAAGACCAATAATGGATTAAAGGAAGTGCCTCCAGGTTTGTTGGCAACCGCCATACCGGCGGATCTGGCCAATCTATTGGAGTCTCCTTCCAAAAAGTTGTCAAAGTTGTAGTTGGGATTAAGCTGGGATTCTATCTTAATGTTCCTAATACCTGGAATTACAAATGGGTTTTTTAGTTCAGGGTTTTTGGATTTAATTGGAACGTCCATTTCCTGGGGTCCCATATTGCCTCTGTTGGTACTTGGAATTTTCTCCGTAAAAGGTTCTTTATTCCCGTAGGTGTTTTCCATACGGATGATGTAGACCAATTTTGCGGTTTCACCCAGTTCTTTTGTAAGGGCCACTTTGAGAAGCTTTACATAATGCTCCTCTAACCATTCGTAAAAAAACTTACTAGGTACTTGTATGCTCAAGGCATTTTCCGCTAACTTAATTGGTTTAATTGGTTCAAACCATGTTTTATATGCTTGGGGTTGAATATTATCTTTAATGAACGCCAAACAATTTTTCCATACGGAATTAGCCGTAATACCCATCTTAAAGTTTCTCTTATTTTGTCGGTTAGTGATTTCGCAAGTCGGTGGAAAATACAAGGGGGATACCGTACTTTCTAGTGGGGCAAATATGTGAACAAAAAAGCTAAAAAAAAAATGGTAAGTCTATTGAATTTGACCTTTTTTTTTCGCATGTTCAGTGACACATTCGAAATCAATTAAATATATAGTTTTTACTTTAATATCAATGAAATTTAACAGAATTTCTTTCCGTGTTAGATACGGCGAAACGGATCAGATGGGAATTGTCTATCACGGGAATTATGCCCAATATATGGAGATGGGCAGGATTGAGTGGTTACGGGAGTTAGGAATTTCCTACAAAACAATGGAAGAAAACGGAATTATTCTGCCAGTTATTTCTCTTAGTTTGGATTTTAAGAAATCTGCCTATTATGATGATGAAATTACAGTGGAAACCAGACTGGTAAAAGAGCCTCTTGTGAAGATAGAATTTGACTATGTTTTAACCAATCAACATAGAGAAATAGTTGCTACTGGAAACACCGTTTTGGCTTTCTTGAATTCTGAAACCAGAAAACCTATAAAATGTCCTGATGAGATTTTAAGTAAAATACGGACTTAACTTAAATTTCCCTGATTTTGACTTGATGGAGGCCTTCAAAGATTTGAAGAGTAGCAGAGGCATCACTTTGCCTCACTGATATTCTTGTTTTACAGTCCAAGCTCATTTCTTGGGAGAGAATTTCCAATTGCTTCTGTTTGATTGTTCGCATAACTATGTCCATTTTATCATAGGCAAAAGTCAATTCAAATTGAGTTTGAAGTGTTTTCTCAATAATTTTAGAGGATTCCAATGCCATTTGCGCAGCTGTTTTATAGGCAGAAATCAATCCGCCAACTCCTAATTTGGTACCTCCAAAGATTCTGGCTACCGCTACTAGAACATTGGTGACTTCAAAAGATTGAATTTGTCCATAGATAGGCATCCCCGCAGAATTATTGGGTTCCCCATCATCATTGGCCCTGTATCTTGTTTCCTTTATTCCAATTTGCCAGGCATAGCAGACATGGCCGGCCGAAGAATGCTTTTTACGGAGTTCTTCAATGATTTCCTTTACTTCATCTTCCGTATTAATTGGAAATACTGAGCCGTAAAACTTGCTTTTTTTCTCTTTAAAGAGGATTTCGTCTGAGGCTTTTTCTACTGTTTTAAAGACATCGCTTCTAGGTTCCATTAGAACAAAGCTACAAGTAATATGCTAACTACGGCTAAAGCAACGCCAAGCCAGTTTTTAGCACTTAATCTTTCTTTGAATAAAAGAATCCCCAATAAGGTAGAAAACAGCACAATGGCTACATTATTAATGGTAAAAACAGAAGCACTATTCAATCCATTGCTTTTAAGCGCCTTCAATAAAAAGTAAATGGAAAAATAATTTAGTGTTCCCAAAGCCACTCCGGCCAAGATATTCTTCACTGAAAATTGAAAGGGTTGCTTTTTTATTTTTTTGACCAGAATGATTATTAATCCAATAAATGCCGCTGCTCCAAATACCGTTGCGGAGAATATGGGGAAATCGTTTTCATGCACCATTCTCTCTTGGATAAATTTTAAACTTGTGTCAATAATACCAGAACCTAAAAAAACTCCCAAGGGAAAAAGCCAAGAAATATTTTGAACTTTTTGTACCCTGGTTTCCTTTATGGAGGTATAATATACAGCAAGTAAGGCAATTAAAATACCAACAACTTTAAGGGTTCCCAGTACTTCGTTATATATAATTACTCCAAACACTACAGGAACCACTAAGGACATTTTAGTTGCTACCGAAGTTACGCTTACCCCCATTTTTTGGGTAGTGGCAGCCATAAGATTAAAGATGGCGATAAAAAGAATGCCCAAGGCAAGTGTCCCTAAAAACCAAGGTTTACTGGGGAGCTGTTCAAGGGTTATATCGCCATTGTAAAATATGATACCACAGGTACAGGCTACCGCGTAGTTGAAAATAATAGCCTGTAAGGTATTTATTTTAAAGGTTTCAAAAAGTTTGAATACTACAAAGATGAGGCTCGCACATAAAATGCTTAGGAGTAAATAAAGCATTTAAAGCTTAGAGTTAAGTTCTAAAATTGTTTCTTTGCCCACTTGCAGGTTCCAGCAGTATATTCCCAATTCAGTGGCCGCATCGGTATTCTCTTTGGTATCGTCAATAAAAAAGGTCTCCTCAGCCACAAGGTTATTTTGGTCTAATATGAACTGATAGATTTCCGCATTGGGTTTACGTAAATTAATTTCGTGCGATAGATAGAATTTTTCAAAAGAGTTTTGAAAACGACGGTATTTTTCCATTCCCATAATTTTCTCTACATGTTCAATATGCAGGGCGTTTGTATTACTTAACAGAAAGGTTCTGTAGTTACCTTCTTGACTGATTTTTTCAATGAACTGGAGTCGTTCCTCAGGAAAATCCAACAACATACCGTTCCAAATGTTTTTTATTTGTTCTTTACTGGCTTGAGGATAAACTTCGGTCAGACCTGAAAGAAACTCATCCGAAGAAATTTGCCCTACTTCATATTGGTTGTTAAGCTGAATTAACTCTGGAGTAAGGGTCAGTTCTCCCCCAAATTTTTCCATCTCACGAAAGATAATTTGCTTGTCTAAATTGATGAAAACATCTCCAAAATCAAATATGATGTTCTTAATCATTATGGTATGTTTTTAGTTGGTCTCCCGTTATATTTTTTGTTTCAACAAGTCGCCCTGATATAAAAGGTGCTTTGATACCTTCTTTAAAAGTGGTGTTTCCGATAAAGATGCGAGCTTCGTCCCATAAATTGGTATCAATAAAGCATTTCAGGGTTTGCGCACCTCCTTCTATCAATACGCTGTTTATGTTGTTCCTAAAAAGGACTTCGCAAATCTGTTCTGCCAAATTTTCATTAAAGTCGATTTGTTGGTAGCTCAAGTTTTCTAGTGGATTCTCATCAATAATCTGTTCGGTCAAAACAAGCGTAGAAATGGTGCCATCCAATAAATGGGATTTTTTATCCAATTTCAGGTGGCGATCTAAAACCACCCGGATTGGGTTTTTTCCATACCACTGCCTAACATCCAATTTTGGGTTGTCTTCCAAAGCTGTTTTGGTTCCTACTAAAATACTCTGTTCTTGGCTGCGCCATTGATGAACCAATTGCCTTGAAAATTTGTTGGTAATCCAGTAGGGTTTAGGTTCATCGTCTCTTTTATCTTTTATAGGGGCCATAAAACCATCAGAGGTTTGTGCCCACTTTAAAATGATATAGGGCCTTTTCTTTTCTTGAAAGGTTAAAAAGCGCTTATGGTGGTCGCGGCACTCGGTTTCCATAATTTGAAAACGTACCTCTACACCAGCATCCTTTAACTTGGCAATACCTTTACCGGCCACTTTTTCGTGAGGATCCAAAAGACCTATGACCACTTTCGGTATTTGGTGTTTGATAATCATGTCGGCACAAGGGGGCGTCTTGCCATAATGACTGCAAGGCTCTAAGGTAACATACAATGTAGATTCACTTAATAATGTCTTGTTTTTTACAGAATTAACAGCGTTGACCTCTGCATGCGGACCTCCGTACGGACTGGTAAAACCTTCTCCAATGATTTTGGAATCATGAACAATTACGCAGCCCACCATGGGATTGGGAGCTGTAGTTCCCAGTCCGTTCTTTGCAATCTGCAGGCACCGTAACATGTATTTTCTGTGTATCTTCACCTCGTAAAAATAGTATAATAATTCTTGCTCAAAAGACTCTTTGCGGTCAGTTAGGTTTTTGCTTTCCAGACCGATTGAAAATGAGATGATTCCTTTACATAGATGCAGTTAAAAGAGATCAAACAAATATTTCATAAGGAATTGGAGGAGCTTTATCCTTTGGAGGAAATCGACAGTTTTTTTTACATCTTGATAGAACATTACCTAAATCTTGAAAGGTTTGTTCTGGCACTTCAGCCTAATCTAACCATTACAAAGGAAGAAGAACAGACTCTTTTTGAAGCTTTGAGCGGTTTGAAGTTAAAAAAACCCATTCAGCATATCATTGGAACAGCCCATTTTATGGATTTGGATTTGGTCGTGAATGAACATGTACTGATTCCTAGGCCAGAAACGGAAGAATTGGTACGCTGGATTCTAAAGGATTGTGAAAATAATGCAGAGTCCTTTCGAATTTTGGATATGGGGACAGGAAGTGGTTGTATTCCTATTTCTTTGGGAAAAAACTTGAAAAGCTCCACCATTCATGCTTTAGATATTTCGCAGAAAGCTTTAAGGGTCGCTAAGAGAAATGCGAAAATCCATCAAGTGGAAATTGAATTTATACAGGCCGATATGTTGGCGTATCCCAGTCTTGATTTGGTATTTGACCTTATTGTTTCAAATCCACCTTATGTGCGGGATTTAGAAAAGAAGGAAATGCATGGCAATGTCTTGGAACATGAACCTCACTTGGCTTTATTTGTTTCGAATGACGACCCCTTACTTTTTTATAGAAATATCATGTTGTTTTGTGAGAAGCATTTAAAGATAGATGGATGTCTGTATCTGGAAATCAATCAATATTTAGGAAAAGAAATGGTAACCCTTTTGCAGGAGCACAATTTTTCAGAAATTGAACTGCGAAAAGATATGTTCGGTAATGACCGTATGGTCAAGGCAGTTAAATAAAGAAAATAGCAATGAGTAGCAAGGAGCAAATAGAGACTTTACGGCAAGAGTTGCGAGAGCATAACTATAATTATTATGTGTTGGATTCGCCCACAATATCAGATTATGATTTTGATATGAAGCTGAAAGAGTTGCAGGATTTGGAGGCTAATTTTCCGGAATTTTACGATGCAACGTCCCCAACCTTGCGTGTGGGCGGAGAAATCACCAAAAATTTTGACACGGTGGTTCACAATAACCGAATGTATTCTTTGGACAATTCTTATTCCAAGGAAGATTTAGAAGATTGGGAGAAACGTATTCAGCGGATTTTGGGCGATGACCAAGTAGAGTTCACTTGTGAACTAAAGTATGACGGGGCTTCCATTAGTCTTACCTATGAAAACGGCCATTTGGTAAGGGCAGTTACCCGTGGTGACGGTTTTCAAGGCGATGATGTAACTACAAATGTCAAAACCATAAAATCGGTTCCGTTAAAATTGAAAGGCGACTATCCCGCGAAATTCGACATCAGAGGTGAAATTGTGCTGCCATTTGAAGGTTTTGCCCAAATGAACGCCGAAAGAATAGAAAATGGGGAAGAACCCTATATGAACCCCAGAAATACAGCTTCTGGAAGTTTAAAATTGCAAGATAGTTCAGTGGTAGCCTCACGACCATTGGATTGTTTGCTTTATGGGATTGTTGGAGAGGGAACCGGCATCAACAGCCAATGGGAAATGTTGGAAAAAGCACGTGAATGGGGATTTAAAGTACCTTCCGTAGCCAAATTGTGTAAGTCTACGGCAGAAGTTATGGACTTTGTAAACCAATGGGACTCGCAACGGCACAGTTTGCCTTACGAAACAGATGGGGTAGTGGTCAAGGTAAATAGTCTGCAACAACAAGAAGAGTTGGGTTATACAGCAAAAGCGCCCCGTTGGGCCATGGCCTATAAATTTAAGGCAGAGCAGGTATCAACAGTGCTTCATGAAATTACTTATCAAGTGGGGAGAACTGGGTCTATAACCCCGGTAGCGAATTTAGAGCCTGTTCTTTTGGCAGGAACAACCGTAAAAAGAGCCTCTTTGCATAATGCGGACCAGATTGCCAAATTCGATATTCGGGAACGGGATACCGTTTTTGTGGAAAAAGGAGGGGAAATCATTCCAAAAATTGTGGGAGTTGATTTTACCAAACGTCCCCAAGATTCGGAGCCTACACGGTACATTGAAAATTGCCCAGAGTGTGGAACGCCTCTATTGAGAACCGATGGCGACGCGAAGCACTATTGTACCAATTACTATGGTTGTCCGCCACAGATAACCGGTAGAATTCAGCATTTTATTTCTAGAAAGGCCATGGATATTGAAGGTCTGGGCGGAGAAACTGTGGAACTGCTTTATAAAGAAGGTTTGATTACCAATTATGCCGATTTATACGAGCTGACCAAAGAGCAGCTTTTGCCCTTGGAGCGTATGGCGGAAAAGTCTGCCGAGAATTTGGTGAACGGAGTGAAAGCTTCGGTGCAAATTCCTTTTGAAAGGGTATTGTTTGCTTTGGGAATTAGGTTTGTTGGTGAGACAGTTGCCAAAAAATTGGCAAAAGCCTATAAAAATATTGATGCCTTAATGGCGGCTTCGGCGGAAGAATTAATGGCAATCAACGAAATTGGAGAACGTATCGCGCATTCCGTAGTAGAGTTTTTTGCCAACGAGAGCAACTTGGAAATCGTTTCCCGATTAAAAAGTTACGGAGTACAATTTTCCCTTTCTGAAGAACAGCTACAAAACCAGACAGATAAATTAAAGGGCTTGACGGTGGTGGTTTCAGGGGTGTTTGAAACGGTAAGTCGTACAGAATTAAAAAAACTAATTGAAGATAATGGCGGAAAGGTTGGCTCCAGTATTTCTTCCAAAACGTCTTATCTAGTGGCGGGAGACAAAATGGGACCTAGCAAAAGAACAAAGGCCGAGTCATTATCGGTACCCATTATAACGGAAAAGGAATTTCTGGAAATGGTACAATAAAAAAGTCGGACTAGAGTCCGACTTTTTCAATTTCAAGGTGAAGTTATAAAGGTCTTCGCCCTGAAATAATATTATACAGAATTACCACTACGGCAATCACGATTAAAATATGTACCAAACTGTTTGTGCCAATGCCGGGAACGATACCCAACATTCCTAGTAGCCATACTACAATACAAATAACAGCTACTAGCCATAAAAGACCTCTCATAATTGTGTGTTTTAGGATTAGGATGGCAATGTATTGAGTGTGAATCGTTAAATGGAGTTCAATTCAATATATAAGTAACCCATTAAGAAACAAAAAACTATGCCTCTATACTCTTTTTATTAAAAGATAGTAAGACTAAAATGAGGATAAAAGAGTTCATTATAAAGAGGTATTCCGTAAAAAAGTTGTTTTCACCCAATCCAAAACCCGCATAGATTTTATAACAGAAATAATAATTTCCGAAGGTGCAAAAAACGAATATCACTGCCATAAAAGTTTTATAGGAAAGAGATTGGGAGAGAAAGTTTTTCCATTTCTGCATAAAATTTGGGTAAAAAAGTTGGGTGAAGATTGGCCAGATAAACAGTAGGGGCAAAGCGAACAATCTTGATTCCCTTGCAAAGGCAGATAGAATAACAATGGGTGTGTTGATAAGAACGGTAACCCCAAAAGCCGTTGTTAGACTACGTAATTGGTTCTTAGGGCTTCGGAATAAAATTGAAGCCGTCGTAAAAAAGCCTAGGGTAAGGTAAATGGATACTAAGGATTCCAAAGCATTTTTTTTGCTTTCAAAATTCTCTAAAAAACAAGACCATCTGCGGGTCATTTCTGTACTGGCATCCCCAAAAAGGTTATTGGCATACATGAAAATAACCAGGTAAATAACATAGATTAAAATTGGTAGGGATAAGTAGAGGTTTCTTTTGATATAAAACCATATTGATATCCATTTTATCTTTCTGTTTTCAGTGTAAAGCAGTGCCGGAAGTAACAAAACGGACGTTTCCCTAGCAATCATGGCCAAACTGAAAAAGAGTACAAAACCCAGACGTTTTCCAGTAAAAAAATAGATTAAAGAAGCCAAGAGGAAGCAGTATTGTAACGGTTCATCATAAGTAAAAACGGGAGGAAAAAACGCGAAAAGAATGGAGAACGAACCAAAATACATTAGCATATTTATAATCGCCTGCCTTCGGCTTGCTTTCAAGGTTAATGAAAGTCGGTACAAAAGGTATCCGCTTAAAACCAACAAGGAAAAATTTACTAGGATGAAAGCATAGCCCGCTTTTACGCCCAAAAAGCCTATAAAGGCGTACATTATTAGAGTGGTTAAGGGCCTTCGTGCAAAAGGAGGCAATTCCGCATGATAATCTATCTGTGACCTCAGAAAATAATGAGAGATTTTTAGGTTGTTTTCGTTGAGCATGCTATCTACAGCAGGCAGCATGTGCATGCCAAAAATTAGGCCACAAACTATAATTGCCAAGACGATAGGGGTATAGCGGTTCTGGTTTAAAGAAGGTAATTTTGACAACGCTAGTGCTTCTAGATTCTAAGTGAAATTAGCTAATTTTATAGTTGAAAATAAAGAAACCTGCTAAATAATGAACAAGCCGAAGACCTACCAAGATTTTGAAATAACCCTTAATGATGAAAACCCACCAGAAAATTGGTTGCCTGAGTTAAGGGCGCTATGGTTCGCAGGAAATGGAGAATGGGAAGCATCCCATAATATTGCGCAAGATTTGCATACCCAGGTCGGTAGTTGGATCCATGCCCATTTGCATCGTGAAGAAGGAGATAAGTTCAATGCCGGATACTGGTACCGCATGGCAAACAAGCCGTTTTGTAAACTTTCTTTGAAAGAAGAAATCAAGGAGATTGCAGAATTTGTACTCTCTGAATCCTAAACCGTAATTGAAATTCCTTCTGCCTTGCCGTTCATGGCGGCATCAAAATAGAAATCTATTCTGCCTAAGTTGATACCAAAACAGCCGACTTGGTTCACTAAAATTTCCCGCTCCAGTTTGTTTTTTACAATGGTTGGCTTATCCAAAAATGTATGGGTGTGCCCTCCGATAATCAAGTCGGTATAACGAGTGTTGGCAGCTAAAGATAAGTCGCTTGGTTTGGACTCACTTTTGTATTCGTATCCCAAATGTGACAGGCAAATAACCAAATCGCATGCTTCGGTTTCTTTTAAAGTGGTTTCGGTATCTTGGGCAATTTCAAAAGGGTCTAAATATTCAGTTTCCATGTAGAGTCTTTTGGTTACTAGACCATTCAGTTCAATACCAAGACCGTAGACCCCAATTTTAATTCCGTCAAGCATAAAAATCCTATACGGTTTTACATGTTCTTCCATTACCGTATTCGTGAAATCATAATTGGCAGATAGAAGCTCAAAATTAGCATGCGGAATTTGGGCAAAAAGTCCATCAATTCCATTATCAAAATCATGGTTTCCAATGGTGGCTGCATCATATTTAAGCATGCTCATAAGTTTGAATTCCAATTCACCCCCATAAAAATTGAAGTATGGCGTACCCTGAAAAATATCGCCAGCATCTAATAATAAGGTATTCGGGTTTTCTTTTCGAATAGAATCTACCAGCGTAGCTCTTTTGGCTACTCCACCTAAATTGGCGTACCTGGAATGATCTGTGGGAAAGGTGTCAATATGACTATGTACATCATTGGTATGTAGAATTGTAATGTGTTTGTTTGAGTTGGAGCCGCAGGCGTTTAGCGAAAGACCACCCAAACCAACGAGTGCTGCAGAGGCACTGGTGTTTTTTATGAAACTTCTCCTTTTCATAGCGCTAGTTTTTCAATTTTATAAAACGGTCATCAACTTTTGGAGCTACGGTATCAACTTTCTTAAAGTAGTCGATCATGGCATTTCGAATAAGATAATCGGTATTTAAGGATTTTACCGCACCCTTGAAAAACCCCATTCGGTCCCCGCCATTGAGCAAATAGTTGGAGGTAGCTACATGGTAAGTCTTATTTTCTTCTATCGGTTTACCTTGAATTTTTACGCTTTTAATATTGCTTTCGTGGTCCAAAATAATTTGAAGGCCGGAGATGGGGTGGGCGCGCCCTGAATCACGTAGGTATGCCACCATCTCTAGTACCGATTTCCCTGTTAATTCAGCGACAACAATGGTGTTTTCAAAAGGCATTACTTCGTAAGCAGTTCTTGATGTAATAGTTCCCTTGGAGATTATGGAACGAATTCCACCGTGGTTGAGAAGTACAAAATCTATGTTGTTTCCGGTTCTGGATTTGTAAATGGGGTTAGCCTCTGCAAGAACTACATCGGCCATAAGATTACCTGCTGTTGTATTTAGTTCACCGTCAGTTTTTGTTATAGTAAAAGGAGCAAAAGCCAGAGTGCTGTCCAAAACTTCGTTGACCCTGTTTCTGTATGGTTTTACAAAGGCTTCTATTTGCGCATTGCTCACAAGTACGGAATCTACCGGTACCTCTTTTCCCTTAATTTCAGAGAGTTCAATTTTACTGTCCTTACAACTATAAACAACCACAAATGTTATAATTGTAACAAAATGTTGTATTTTTAAACCCATATTTCGTTCTATCTTCGCACAATAATATGCAAGGAGATTCTTTACATTTGTAGAGCACATCCCAATTTTGAAAAGTTGTGATCTAAAAAAATGTAAAAGTACATGTTTAAAGGAATAAAAGATAAGTTCAAGTACAATTCCGGCGTTAAATTTTTAAAGCAGGAATTGGCAAAAGAACTACCAACTGTTAACCGAAGTAGAGGTATAAGTTCTGTAGGCTGTATTGTAGATCTTGACGAATTTGAGGATGCCAGTGTTTTTTTTGAATTTGTTGAAGATTATAACCTGAGGCCCAATGCTGTTAAGATAATAGGGTATAAAAGTTTCTATGACAAAAACTCCCCTTATTCCACGCCTGTTTTTTCTGACAAGGATTTAGGGTGGAATGGTACTATTGAAAATAGTTACGCGCTGGAATTTTTGAGTAGGGAGTATGATTTGTTGATCAATTACTATACCAAGGAAAATCTATTGGTCCAGTTAATGAGCATTAAGACCAAGGCTAGGTTCAGGGCTGGATTTAAAGATGTGGATATGGTCTACAATGACTTGATTCTAGATCTTCCTTTAAAAGACTTTAAAACCTTTAGGACAGAGTTAAAGAAATACCTTGGTGTTTTAAACGAAATTGAATGATGAAAGAGCTAATTGGAACAGGAGTGGCGTTGATTACGCCTTTTAAGTCAGATTTATCGGTCGATATTGATGCACTTCACAAAATCGTGAATTATTGTATTGATGGTGGCGTGGAATATTTGGTGGTTTTAGGAACCACCGGTGAATCTGTAACCCTGACCAAGGAAGAAAAGCAATTGGTAATGGATACGGTTACCATTGCAAACGCTGGAAGAGTACCCTTGGTTGTAGGGGTGGGAGGGAACAATACCTACGCAGTAATAGAGGAATTGAAAACTCTTGACCTCACCAATTATGAGGCTATTTTATCCGTATCCCCTTATTACAACAAACCCACTCAAGAAGGAATTTTTCAACACTTTCTGGCCATTGCAGAAGCATCACCAAAACCTATCATTTTATACAACGTACCCGGTAGAACCGGTAGTAATATGTTGCCCGCCACTGTAGCTAGATTGGCCAACGCATCAGAAAACATCGTTGCAATCAAGGAAGCTTCTGGCAGCATGGTTCAGGTGCAAGAATTAATCAAGACTTGTCCAGAAGGTTTTCATGTCATTTCCGGAGACGATATTACCGCATTACCTACTGTATTGGCAGGAGGCTCAGGGGTGATTTCGGTTATCGGACAAGGACTACCCTCAGAGTTTTCTGAAATGATCAGAGCTGGCTTAAGGGGTGAGGTAGAGGAAGCATATTCATTGCATTATTCAATGCAGGAAGGTATGGATCTTATTTTTCAAGAAGGAAACCCCGCAGGTATCAAAGCAATTTTTGAAGCACTTCAACTTTCACGTGCATCCGTTAGATTGCCATTAATGGAAGCAACAGCTGGTTTAAAGCAAAAAATACAGCATTTTATTAAGCCATTTGTCAGGGTTACAGCTGGTTAAGATTACTTGATTTCGCTAATTTTAACTTTTTTGATAAAATGGTTAAGCCTTTCTTTACGTTTGGTTGTTAAATCTTCTACAAAACCATTGGCTCGAAGATTCAATTGCCCTATTTTCGGTATTTATTTTTGTTTTTTAAATCCGATAGGAATCCGTAATTTTGCAAAATGTTTTTTAAAATGAGACTGTTAGCCCCTATTTTACTTTTGGCCATTGCTTTACAATCTTGTAGTGAGTATCAAAAAGTACTTAAAAATGAAGATGTAAAGGCTAAATATGATTTAGCACAAAAGTTCTATGAGGAGGGCGATATGAAGCGTGCTAATAGATTATTTGAGCAAATTGCTCCCAAATATGTGGGCAAGCCTCAAGGGGAAAGGGTTATGTACTTTTTAGCCGATACTTATTTCCAAAGAAAAGATTTTAATATGGCGGGCTATCAGTTCGAGCGTTTTGTAAAATCGTATCCCAAAAGTGAAAAGGTGGCGGAGGCTTCTTTTTATGGTGCCAAAAGTTACTTTGAATTAAGTCCTTCTTATTCCCTAGATCAAACGGATACGGATAAGGCATTGGCAAAACTGCAAAACTTTATTAATGCATATCCTGATTCTGAATATTTTGATGAGGCGAATGCCATGGCCAAGGAATTGACCACCAAAAAGGAGAAAAAAGCTTATGAGATCGCTAAGCAATTCAATAAGTTAGGGGAGTTCGATTTCACTTTTCTAACCCCGGCAGTTGCTGCTTTTGATAATTTTATATCGGATTATCCCGGCTCCATTTACCGTGAAGACGCTATGTACTATAGGTTTGAATCTGCTACCCAATACGCTTTAAATAGCTTTCAGGTGTTACAGAAGCCACGGTTAAAGGAAGCACAAGAGCATTATGCTACCTTGAAAAAGCAATATCCGAACACCAAGTACGCCAAGAAGGCAGATGATCTTATAGAAAAAGTAAATAATGAGTTAGAGGGTACTCCCCAACAAATAGAAGCAAAATAAATTTGTGTCACCATGAATATGAACGACTTGAAAAACTCCAGTGCATCCGTTTCTACTACCACCGTAAATAGGAACGAATTTGATGAAAAGACCGAAAATATCTACGAGGCTATTTCAATAACGGCCAAACGTGCAATTCAAATCAATTCTGAAATCAAAAAGGAGTTGTTGGAAAAATTGGAAGAGTTCGCCACATATAGCGATAGTTTAGAAGAGGTTTTTGAGAATAAGGAGCAAATTGAAGTTTCTAAATTCTACGAGAAACTTCCTAAGCCACATGCCTTGGCAGTAGAGGAGTGGTTGAACGATAAAATTTACCATAGAAATACCGAAAAATAGAACTGTTGAATGTTAGGCGGTAAAAACATCCTTTTAGGCATTACCGGAGGGATTGCCGCTTATAAGACTACTTTTCTTGTTCGGTTAATGATTAAAGCTGGCGCTAACGTTAAAGTTATTTTGACGGATAGCGCCAGTTCTTTTGTGTCGCCTCTTACTTTGGCTACCCTTTCCAAAAACCCAGTTCTATCCTCTTTTGTACATGAAGAAAATGAGGAAACGGATTGGAACAATCATGTTGAGTTGGGATTGTGGGCAGATTTGATGCTCGTAGCGCCTGCTACCGCAAATACCTTGTCTAAAATGTCCAACGGTACTTGTGATAATTTACTGTTGGCAACGTATCTTTCTGCAAAATGTCCTGTGTTTTTTGCTCCTGCCATGGACTTGGACATGTACCAACATCCTTCTACTAAAGCTTCCTTAAAAAAGTTGCAGTCTTTTGGAAATATTTTGATTCCTGCTGGTTCAGGTGAATTGGCCAGTGGACTCCATGGAGAAGGTAGAATGGCAGAGCCTGAAGAAATTTTACGTTCTATCAAACAGTTTCTTTTAGAAGGCCTTCCTTTAAAGGGAAAAAAGGTTTTGATAACCGCGGGACCAACCTATGAGGCCATCGATCCAGTGAGGTTTATAGGTAATCACGCTTCTGGTTTAATGGGGTATGAGTTGGCTAAGAGGGCAGCGCTGTTGGGAGCTTCGGTAATATTGGTTTCCGGACCCACCCATCTTTCGGTTTCAAATGAATTGATTACTGTTCTTCGGGTCGTTTCCTCGGCAGAAATGTTTGAAGAAGTGCATAAACACTTTCCAGAAATTGACATTGCTATTGCAGCCGCGGCTGTTGCGGATTATCGTCCAAAATATGTAGCGGATCAAAAAATTAAAAAGAAAGATGCTTCATTGACTATTGAATTAGAGAAAACACAGGATATTCTCTTATCATTGGGCGAAAAAAAGAAGAATCAGTATTTGGTAGGTTTTGCCCTTGAAACTGAAAATGAGGTAGAAAATGCCAAAGGAAAACTTAAAAGAAAAAACCTAGATGCCATTGTCCTAAACTCTTTGAACGATAAGGGAGCAGGTTTTGGGCACACAACGAATAAAGTAAGCTTTATTGATAACAATTACCAGATTAATTCGTTTGAACTAAAAAGCAAGACGGCGGTGGCCGAAGATATATTTGCCGAAATTTTGAAACGATACCATGCGTAATATTCTTTCTTTTCTTCTCCTATTAGTTATAGGACTTACTTCCAATGCCCAAGAAATGAACTGTGTTATTACGGTAAATGCCGATCAGGTATCACAAACCAATCAGCAAATTTTCAAAACCTTGGAACGTTCCTTGAACGATTTTGTAAACAAGAATAAATGGACCAATAGAAAGTTCAAGGAGAATGAGCGTATCAATGCCCAGATGTTCATTACCATTACAAATTTTGAAAGCAACAGATTTGAAGGAAATATTCAGATTCAATCATCTAGACCTGTCTTTAATACTTCCTATGACAGTCCGGTATTCAATTATAAGGATGGTCAATTTAATTTTGAATATATAGAGTATCAGCCATTGGTATTCAACGAAAATGTTTTTGATTCCAATTTGGTAGGAGTTATTTCTTACTACGTTTATGTTATTTTAGGATTGGATGCAGATACCTTTTCTTTGGAAGGTGGTACGGAACATTTTAGAAAGGCACAACAAATTGTTACCCAAGCACAGGGCACCAATTATTCTGGATGGGACCAAAATACAGATCGTAGTCGTTTTGAGTTGGTTGATAATCTACTGTCAAATACCTATAGAGAATACCGTATTGCTATGTATAATTACCATAGAAAGGGTTTGGATATTCTAGGGGATAACAATAGTACTGGTAAGCAGGTGATCGCAGGCTCCATGAAATTGTTTGAAACCATGATCAAACGCAGGCCCAATGCCTTTTTGATCCAGACATTTTTTGATGCCAAATCCGAAGAAATACAGAATATTTTCTCCGATGGACCTAAGGTAGATATCGTCCAGTTAAAGGAAACACTCAATAATGTGGCTCCTTTATATTCCAGTACTTGGAATGACATTACATACTAATTCTTTCCGTTCACTTTTATGAATTATCTTTGCGTCAAGCAATGAAAATTTATACGTGCTAGCAAAACTTTCAATTAAAAATTACGCCCTGATCAATAATCTAAACGTATCGTTTGGTGAGGGGTTTACATGTATTACAGGAGAGACCGGTGCCGGTAAATCCATTCTTTTGGGAGGTCTTTCACTGGTTTTGGGAAACAGGGCCGATTTAAGTTCTTTAAGGGATAAGAACTCCAAATGTATCATTGAGGCAGAATTTCAGATTGCCAAGTATGACCTATCTTCTTTTTTTGAAAAGAACGAGTTGGATTATGATGACTTTACCATTATAAGAAGGGAAATTCATCCCAGCGGAAAATCCAGGGCCTTTATTAATGATTCTCCGGTTACTTTGAATATCCTTTCGGATTTGGGCAGTAGTTTGATTGATGTGCATTCGCAACATCAGACCATGCAATTAACGGAAGCGGATTTTCAGCTAAGGGTCATTGATGCGCTTGCCGAAAACGGGCCGTTACTTTCGGATTATAGGCAACAGCTTAAGACCTATAAAAGAAATGTAAAGGAACTTAGTGCCTTGTTGGAGCAGCAGCGGGAAGCCATTAAAGAACATGACTATAATGCTTTTTTGTTAGAAGAGCTTCAGTCCATTCCTTTAAAGCAAGGAATGCAGGAAGCCCTTGAAGAGGAATATGAGCAATTGAACAATGTTGAAAATATCTTGGAACATCTATCCAACGGGCATCAGCTTTTAAATGATGAACAAGTAGGGCTGGTCAATTTACTAACGGAGCTCAAACAGATTTCAGGAAAATTAGCTGCCTTTGGTTCCCAATATGTGGAAATTAATTCTAGGATACAATCCCTTTTTATAGAGGCCGATGACATTGCCAGTGAATTCCAGGACTTGCAAGAAGGTACAGAGGCCAATCCGCAGTTATTGGAGGAAGTAAATGGAAAGCTTCAGCAATTGTATGATTTGCAAAAGAAGCATGGGGTTCAAGAAGTTTCTGAATTGATTGAAATACGGGATGCTTTGGCTGAAAAGGTGGAAATCACCGAAAATTTGGATTCAGATATCCAAACCAAGGAAAAGCAGCTTCAAGAAAGCAAGGATAAACTACAGTTGTTGGCCAACGAATTATTGAAAAATAGGGTTAACGTTATTCCCCAGTTGAAGAAACAATTGGAAAGTAGCCTTAAACCCCTTGGTATGCCAAGTGCAACTTTTCAAATTGAACTTAAGGAAAGTAAAGAATTCAAATCAACCGGTAAGGATGAGTTGTCTTTTCTTTTTTCTGCCAATAAGGGTGGTTCTTATGGAGAATTGAAAAAAGTGGCTTCGGGAGGGGAGCTTTCTAGGATTATGCTTACCATTAAAGCAATTTTGGCCAAGTATGAAAATCTTCCAACTATGATGTTCGATGAAATTGACACTGGGGTTTCCGGAGAAATTTCCAATAGAATGGGAGAGATTATGCAGGACATGAGCAAGACCATGCAGGTATTTTCAATTACCCACCTACCTCAGGTAGCATCCAAAGGAAACCATCATTATAAAGTATTTAAGGAAGAGGATAGTAAAGGTACACAGACACAAATGAGAAAATTGACGGCAGAAGAAAGAGTAGCTGAACTTGCTGAGATGTTAGGGGGGAAGGATATTTCAGAATCGGCATTGGCCCACGCCAGACAGCTTTTGGCTTAAATGTTCCTGCTTTATCCTATTTCATTTTCTATAATGGTTTACCTATTGGAAATTTCTACCTTTGTCAACTTATAAATAACTTTGAAAAATAACCTAGTCAAATCCTAAAACATATGTCATTTAACTTACTTAAAGGAAAGAGAGGAATTATTTTTGGAGCATTGGATGAAAATTCCATTGCCTGGAAAACAGCAGAAAGAGTGCATGAAGAAGGGGGAACCTTTGTTCTTACCAATGCCCCCGTGGCCATGCGCCTTGGTCAAATAAAGGATTTGGCCGAAAAAACAGGCTCTGAAATTATTCCTGCCGATGCTACAAGTGAGGAAGATTTGGAGAATTTGGTTGCCAAATCCATGGAAATTCTTGGAGGTAAGATAGACTTTGTTCTGCATGCCATTGGTATGTCCATCAACGTTCGTAAAGGAAGGCATTATACAGATGAGAAGTATGATTTTACCACTAAGGGTTGGGATGTTTCCGCTCTTTCTTTTCATAAAATATTGCAGTCGCTTTATAAGGCAGATGCCATGAGCGAGTGGGGAAGTATCGTTGCCCTAACGTATATGGCCGCCCAAAGAACCTTTCCGGACTATAATGATATGGCCGATAATAAAGCGTATTTGGAATCTGTAGCTAGGAGTTTTGGCTATTTCTTTGGAAAGGAAAAAAAAGTAAGAGTAAACACTATTAGCCAATCTCCAACTCCAACCACTGCAGGTCAAGGAGTTAAAGGTTTTGATGGCTTTATAAGTTATGCCGATAAAATGTCGCCTTTAGGCAATGCTACTGCTCTGGAGTGCGCTGATTATACTGTTACCTTGTTTTCAGATTTGACAAAAAAGGTAACCATGCAGAACCTTTTCCACGATGGTGGATTCTCAAATACGGGAGTAAGCCAAGAGGTTATTGAACAGTTCTCTTAAGAAAAAAATCTATATTTTAATACCGCTGGCCCTTAGGTTGGCGGTATTGTTTTTAAAGAACTTTTAGTAATACATTTTTTAGATGAATCCATCCTTCTCATTTATTGTTCCCGTTTATAATAGGCCAGAAGAGGTAAGGGAGCTATTGGAAAGTTTGGTAATTCAATCCTATTCAAAACCTTTTGAAATTGTCATTGTAGAAGATGGTTCTACCGTAAGTTCAGAAAGCATCGTTCGTTCGTTCCAAGAAGCGTCGAATGCAACTAGTGCAATAACCATCTCCTATTATTTAAAAAAAAATACTGGGCCGGGAGATTCTCGAAATTATGGAATGTCCATGGCAAAGGGCGACTATTTTATAATTCTAGATTCAGATTGCATACTTCCGCCAAACTATCTGGAGGAAGTGGAGAAATCCTTGTCCAAAGATTTTGTCCATTGCTATGGTGGGCCAGATGCAGCCCACTCGTCTTTTAGTCTTATTCAAAAATCAATTAATTACGCAATGACTTCGGTTTTGACCACTGGTGGGATTCGTGGCAATAAAAAGGCTGTTGGTAAGTTTCAGCCAAGAAGTTTTAATATGGGTATTTCTAAGCAAGCTTTTGAGTCTACCAAAGGTTTTGGTCTTATACACCCCGGGGAGGACCCAGACCTTACCTTTAGAATTTGGCAAAAAGGGTATTCAACTAAATTAATTCCCGAGGCCTATGTATTTCATAAACGCAGAATTGATTGGAATAAGTTTCTTAAGCAGGTTTCCAAGTTTGGGAAAGTAAGACCAATATTGAACAAATGGCATCCCGGTACGGCAAAGATTACCTATTGGTTTCCAACCATTTTTACCTTAGGTCTTGTTGTTTCGCTACTTTTATTTGTGTTGGGAATACCGTTGCCGCTCTACCTATATGTACTATATTATATCCTCATTTTTCTAGATTCCTTATTGAAAAACCGAAATTTAGTCATCGCCTTATGGTCTTTGTTGGCGGTAAGCATACAGTTTTTTGGTTACGGATTAAGTTTTCTTAAGTCCAGTATCTTGGTTAACTTTAGCAATAGAAAACCGGAACAGTTGTTTCCAGAACTTTTTTTTAAACCCTGAAAAATACCGTTTTACAAAAGATAGAGAGTGGACTCAAAAAGAGAAAGGTAAAAGTATTTCTAGTATTTTTTCTATGCTCGGGTCTTATTTGGTTCATTAACAAACTTTCCAGAACGTATGTGAGCACGGCTCAATTTGATTTGGAATTCGTCAATGTTCCGGACAACTACCTCTTTGAGAAAGCTTCAAAAACATCAGTAGATGTAAGGTTGCGAGCAATTGGTTTTCAATTCTTAAGATTCAATTTTAAAAACAAACAGGTATTCGTAGACTTGTCTGAACTAGAGCAGACTTCCAATAAATTTTTTTCTTCCCCGGATATTTATAAAAAGCAGATAGAAAGACAATTGCCGGGTACAATGGCCCTCTTGGATATTGATAACGATACACTATATTTTGATATGTTGGCCGTCACTACTAAAAAGGTTCCTGTTAAGGCCAGGGTAGAACTGGATTTGGCCAAAAATTATCTTTTGGACGGGAAAATGAATATTTTGCCTGATTCTGTTGAAGTTACCGGTCCCAAAGGTGAAATAGATACCATAGATTTTGTGAGCAGTGCCAAGCTCAGGTTACCTGATTTGGCATCTGGTTTTTCTGAGAGTGTTGATTTACTGCAGTCACCAGAATTGGAAAATACAAGTTACTCTACTTATAAGGTACAAGTAAATGGTGAAATCGCTAGATTTTCTGAAAAAGTGTACAAACTTCCTATAAAAAAAATCAACTTTCCAAAGGGAGTTCAAGTGAGGACGTTTCCAGAAAATGTTTCGGTTTTATGCAAAGCGAAAATAAAGGTCTTAAAAGAAATTTCAGAGGAAGATTTCCAAGTAGTTGCAGATTATCGTTCCCTAGAGACTACCAATAATAATGTAATTAATGTGAAGTTGACCAAGACGCCAGAAGGTCTACATAGTTCAAAATTGCTTGAAAATGAGGTGGAATTTATACTAAAAAGGGAATGATTACGGTAGGCTTAACAGGAGGTATTGGTAGTGGAAAGACCACGGTGGCAAAAATGTTTCAAGAACTAGGCGTTCCCGTATATAATTCGGACAAAGAAGCTAAATCCTTAATGGTTTTAAATGACGATGTCAAACAACAAATCATTCAGTTATTAGGAGAGGAAGCCTATGTAGAGGGTAACTTGAATAGGGCATTTATATCTAAAAAAATCTTCAATGACCCCAACCTTTTACGTTCAATGAACGCCATAGTCCATCCTGCGGTTAGGAATGATTTTACCTTATGGAGGGAAGTAAAGGAAACGCCTTATGTTATTCAAGAATCTGCTCTCATATTTGAAACTGGTTCCCCGGAATTCTATGATCAAATTGTATTAGTGACGGCTCCACTGGAAGAACGAATACATAGGGTGATGTTGCGCGACCCCAACTCAAATAGAAAGAAGGTCGAAGAAAGAATAAGCAATCAGTTACCGGATTCTAAAAAAGCTCCTTTTTCTCACTTCATTATTGAAAATCTTGACTTGAAAGACACACACAAACAAGTGGTAGATATTCATTTAAAACTACTCGCCATAGCCGAAAAGACCAAATTTTAACATTTTTGTTAAGGTTTGGTTAAACGTACAAATTGCTAAATGTTAAATTTTTAATTTTATGACCAATGAATAAGAGGTTGTTTGTTGTTCTGGTGATTTTGATGAGCCTCTCCTTGATCGGAATTATATTCGTTCAAAGTTTTTGGATCAAACAGTCAGTAGACGATAAGGAAGAGCAGTTTTCCAACGCGGTTATAGACATACTGAATGAGGTAACGGAGAAAATAGAAAGACGTGAACGTCGGGACTATTCAGAACGTTATCTTAGTCAAATAGACAGTATGGGAGTTGAGCCAAAAACCACTCCCATTCGTAATTTCTTATTTATAGATAAAGATTTGAATTCTAATGAGATACGAACGTATTCTCATGGAATTCTTGAAGAAGATTACAACATTGCATCAACGTTCTTTGACAGCAGCGACAGTGGAGATACTACTACCATTAAAAATTTTACCAGTAAGCGTACAAGCATGGTTTTCAAGGAAAACTTTGACTTGGACGGAAAGAATATATCACTAACTCCAATTGAGAAAATTGAAAAAATTGGAGGGCTAACGTCCTTGGAAAAGGCTGCTTTTGATGATGTATTTATGGAATATGCTAAAAAAGTGCCTATCCATAAACGGGTTTCAAAGCAGGAAATAGAACTTTTGCTCAGTAGGGAGTTAAAGAACAGAGGATTGGATATTGAATACGAGTATGGTGTTTATAGTAGGGGGTTGCCCACTAAGGTAAAATCTAAGCGGTTTAAGTTTGCGGAAAGCACTATATACGAGGCGCCTATTTTTAAGGATAGTGAGGGGGATACCAATTTTTCCCTACTTATAAATTTTCCAAAGAAAAAGCGGTTTTTGATAAGTTCAATAATGGGAATGGCCTTTTTGTCATTGCTTTTTATCTTGGTAATCGTTGCATCTTATTCAGGGGCCATTTATCAATTGATAAGGCAAAAGCAGATATCGGAAATAAAGTCGGACTTTATTAACAACATGACCCATGAGTTCAAAACACCCATTGCCACAATTAACCTGGCAGTAGAGGCTATAAGGAACCCAAAAATAATAGGAGATAAAGAAAAGGTTGAACGGTATTTAGGCATGATTCGTGATGAAAATAAGCGTATGCATGCACAAGTGGAGAACGTTCTACGGATATCCAAACTGGAGAAAAACCAATTGGATATAAGTAAGGATAGGGTAGACCTTCACGACATAATACAGGATGCCATTGCCCACGTAGAGCTTATTGTTGCTGATAGGGGCGGCTTTATTGAAGCACATTTAGACGCTTCTAGAAGTGAAGTTCTTGCTAATGAAATGCATTTTACAAACGTTGTTGTCAATATTCTTGATAATGCCATCAAATATTCCCCTGAGGCGCCCGAAGTAAAAATTTTTACAGAAGTTGCCAAGAATTTTATCATTTTGAAAATTCAGGATAATGGTGCAGGTATGAGTAAGGCAGTACTAAAAAAGGTATTTGAAAAATTCTATCGAGAACATACCGGAGACCTGCACAACGTTAAGGGACACGGCTTAGGTTTAGCATACGTAAAAAATATTGTAGATGACCATCAAGGTGAGGTCTACGCAGAAAGTGAAAAAGGAAAGGGAAGTACTTTCTATATAAAATTGCCTTTAATTTAACTTAAAATTATGGAAACAGTCAATAAAAAGATACTACTGGTTGAAGATGATCCGAATTTCGGAATCGTGCTGAAAGATTATTTATCTATGAACGAATTTGACGTTACGTTGGCAAAAAACGGAATGGAAGGTTTTGAAAAGTTCAAGAAAGATAATTATGATGTGTGCATTTTAGATGTCATGATGCCTTACAAGGATGGGTTTACCTTGGCAAAGGAAATTCGTGAAAAAAATGAAAATGTGCCCATTGTCTTTCTTACGGCAAAAACTATGAAAGAAGATGTTCTTAAAGGATATAAGGCAGGTGCAGATGATTATTTGAACAAGCCTTTTGATTCTGAAGTTTTACTGATGAAACTTAAAGCGATACTTCAAAGAAAAGCATCTAATACGTTAGCGGATAGCAAAAAGTTTGAATTTCAGATTGGTAATTTTCATTTAAATTCCAAATTGAGGTTCTTGAAATATAAGGATGAGGAGTCCATTAAACTATCTCCAAAGGAAAATGAACTGTTGCGTCTTTTGGCACTTCATGAAAATGATTTAATGCCTAGAGAACTTGCTTTGACCAAAATTTGGAGGGATGATAATTATTTTACATCCAGAAGTATGGATGTATACATCGCTAAATTACGTAAGTATTTGAAGCGTGATGATACGGTAGAAATATTGAATATTCACGGAGAGGGCTTCCGCTTGGTAGTTAAAGAAGAGGAGGTTTAATTTTATCGTTAAAAAAATAAGCTCAAAAGGTTCTGGTTATTCCAGAGCCTTTTTTATTTGCCAGCCAATTTTCTCAAAATTGTATCCACAATCATTTCAGGAGTATTTTCAATAGATACCGTAAGGGCCGCTTTGGGAATCTCTAAGGCTTCAAATTGCGAACGCAATAGCTCAGGAGGCATAAAATGTCCTTTTCTAGCATTTAATCTTTCGGATACCAATTCAAAAGAGCCTTTAAGAAATACGAATTCCATTTGTTCTTCCATTCCATCCCTTAGGAGTTTTCTGTAGGAATGTTTTAAGGCGCTACATGCAATTACGGCGCCTATATCTCTCATTTCATGGGACAATTGGTTCAAGCGAATGAGCCACCCTTTGCGGTCTTCATCGTTCAAGGGATTGCCTTTTGCCATCTTCTCTACATTCTCCTTAGGGTGAAAATCATCACCATCAAAAAAATCCAAATTTAATTTTTGGGCTAAAAATTTGCCAATAGTGCTTTTGCCGGAGCCTGAAACTCCCATTACAAAAATGATTGGATTATTTTTCATATATTCTTCTTAATGCCTTCAATTATGGTGCTTAGGGGTGTTCGATAGTCGAACCACAATGTTTTTTCATTCCTTTTGAACCATGTAAGTTGCCGTTTTGCAAATCTACGGGTGTTCTTTTTAATCTCGGAATTGGCAAAGTTTTTTTCCCAAATTCCTTCAAAATAGTTGAACAATTCTTTGTAACCTACCGTTTGTAATGCATTTAGGTCTTTATTTACATAAAGTTGCTTTGCCTCTTCTATCAATCCTTCGGCAATCATTACATCTACCCTTTGATTGATTCGATTATAAATTTCCTCCCTTTCGGCAGTAAGCCCTACGGTAAGTGTCTTAAAATGTCTTTTTTTATTCTTATTCTTAAGAAAGGAAGAATAAGGCTGTCCAGAACCAAGGGAAACTTCAAGGGCTCTTATTAACCTATGTGGGTTATTAAGGTCTACTTTCTCATAGTATTCGGGGTCTCTGACTTTTAATTCTTTTTGAAGCGTTTCAAGTCCTTCTTCTTCCAATTTTTTATTCAATTCTGCCCTAACGGAAGGGGGTATCTCAGGAAAATTATCCAAACCTTTGGTAACTGCATCTACATACAAGCCGCTACCGCCCACCATAACAACAATGTCCTTTTCTTTAAACAAGCGTTTCAACAAAGAAATAGCTTCCTTTTCGAAATCTCCTACGGAATACTCTTCAAAAATTGATTTATGATGGATAAAATGGTGGGGGGCTTGTGATAGTTCTTGAGCTGTTGGTGCAGCTGTTCCAATGGACATTTCCTTGAAAAACTGTCTTGAATCAGCAGAAATAATCTCCGTGTCAAAATACTGCGCTAAGGCAATTGCCAATCTCGTTTTACCAATAGCTGTAGGCCCAACAACTGAAATAAGTATTTTCTCCATTAAAGTTTACCTCCACATTTATAGCAAAAATCGGCATCATCCCTATGTCCTTCTTTTGCACAAGTGGGACAGGATTGGGTATTTACATGCACAAAATGATTATTACCATCTGGTTGTTTAGGTTTTCCTTGTCCTTGTCTACCAAATTCCACAGTGACAATTCCGGTTGGTACGGCAATCACTCCATAACCTACCAACATGATTATGGTAGCTATCAATTGGCCTTGAGGGGTAATAGGCGCGATGTCTCCATAACCTACAGTGGTTAGGGTAACAATGGTCCAGTAAATGCTAGTAGGTATGCTGGTAAATCCTGCTTCATCTCCCTCGACCAAATACATAAGAGTTCCCAAAATAACGGAAAGTATAAGTACGGCAAATAGAAAAACGGTTATTTTGGCGCGGCTGGCCTTTAAAGCTCTTCTTAGTTGTGAGGCCTCACCTAAAAACCGAACCAGTTTTAATATCCTAAAAACCCGTAACAGTCTAAACGCCCTGATGGCCAATAATACTTGTGATCCGGCAAAAATATAGGATAAGTAAAGAGGAATAGTGGACAAGAAGTCTATAATTCCATAGAAACTAAAAATATATTTGAAAGGCTTTTTTATGCAAACAATCCTAGCAATATATTCAATGGTAAATAGCACGGTCACAATCCATTCCAACACAAAAAGGGTCCGATGGTATTTAGCGTCAATCCATTTTACGCTTTCCAACATTACCAAAAGAACACTTATGATAATCAGTAAAAACAAAAGGAGATCGAACCATTTACCTATAGGGGTATCGGCCTCATAAATTATTTCGTGGACTTTGCTTTTCCAGCCCTTTTCCGGTTTGTGTTCTTTCAAACTATTTGTCTAATTCCATAATTTTATGAACGCGCCGCTTTCTTAAATAGGTTTCAATAATATGGGTCGCGTTTTCATTACCGTTCATGGGTGTAATAATAGATTCCAAGATATTTAAATTATTGATTTGGTGATTTAGATCATAGTATCCAAACCCTTGAAATAGACCTTTTTTTATTAAGAAAGCAATGTATTCGCCTATCTCCCTTCCTTTGTCCACAATAACTATGTTTTTTTGGTTGATGGAGTATGTATCCAAAACTTCCAAAACTCGCTTGTTATAGGTTTCGGCCGATTCTTGATTAATACAAGCCCCCTTGCATTCCCCATTTTCGTACGAGGAGCAGCTCTGTTTTGCCTCAGAAATTCCATTCAACTTAGGGCAAAGTTCAAAGTCTTTGGTTACCTTGAAAATAAAATTTTTTGCACCGGCCAAGCTGTTAAATGTGGCGAATGCATCTTTTCTTAAGGAAGATTTTTCAGCCACTAACTGCTTATAACCATTATCGTTATCAACTGTTTTTACGATATAGGAAAAGTTTTTTCTAGGAGGCCTTGAATTGTATTTAGGCTTGTTTCTTCTGAGTTCCTCGTTTTCCTTTAATAAAGCAGCTAAGTCACTTCCCGTTTTTTCAAAAGAAACTTTTTTGGTGGCTTTTTGAAGCTGTCTTGATTTTTTTCCTCCGTTGGTAAAGTGTTGGTTCACCCTTTTTTTAATATTACTGCTCTTTCCTAGGTAAAGGATTTCCCCGTCCTTATCGTGCATGTAATAGACGCCTGTTTCCGAAGGTAAGGATTCAACAATATCCAACTGTCTATCGGATAGCTCTCCATGCTCCTTATCGCGAATTATGCCTTTAAGTATCTCTTTGTCCGAGTCTTTTGAAAGTAAAACTTTAAATAATTTAAGCGTTGCTAGCGCATCACCGTTCGCTCGGTGCCTATCACTAACAGGAATGCCCAGCGATCGAACCAATTTTCCTAAACTATGCGATTCCGCTTCAGGAATCAACTTTTTGGACAAATCTACCGTACAGAGCGTTTTTCGTTCAAAATTATATCCCAAACGCCTAAATTCCGTTCTTAAAATACGATAGTCAAACTGTGCATTATGGGCCACAAGTACCGTGGAATCCGTAATCTCTACGATTCTTTTGGCAACTTCATGAAACTTAGGGGCAGTACGCAGCATTTTGTTGTTGATGCCGGTCAAATTCACCACGAATGGTTGGATGGGCTTTTCCGGATTCACCAAACTGATAAATTTATCAACCACTTGATGCCCATCAAACTTATGAATGGCAATTTCGGTTATACCTTCCTCATTGAATTTTCCGCCGGTAGTCTCTATGTCTAGTATTGCGTACATTAAAAATATTCTAGTAAAGATGTATTAGGGCCTTGGTAGCGCTGAAACGCTTTCTTTGTTTAACTAATAGTTTCGGCTTCCAAAAATACTACTACCAATTCTAACCATGGTACTACCTTCTTGTATGGCCAGCATATAATCGCCGCTCATACCCATGGAAAGCGTATCACATTCTGGTAAAAATTGCTTTACCTCATTAAAAGTTTTTCTTAGAGATTGAAATTCCCTTTTTATTTGTGCTTCGTTATCCGTAAACGTGGCCATTCCCATAAGCCCTTTAATTCTAATATTTTTCATGCTTTTAAAATCATCAGAATTTAAAAGTTGGCTCAATTCATCTTGATCCAGACCAAATTTGGTTTCTTCCTCTGCAATATGTATTTGCAATAGGCAATTGATAACTCTATCGCTTGCTTTTGCACGTTTATCAATCTCTTTCAATAGCCTAAGACTGTCAACCCCATGGATAAGTGAAACAAAATCGGCCATATATTTTACCTTGTTTCTCTGAAGATGGCCTATCATGTGCCATTCTATATCTTTAGGCAATGCCTCCCATTTGCCAACCATTTCCTGCACCTTGTTCTCCCCAAATATTCGCTGTCCCGCCTCATAGGCTTCCATAATATCTTCATGGGGCTTTGTTTTGGAAACCGCAACCAAGGTTATGTTATTGGGGATTTGTGATTTTATACGTTGTAGGTTTTCTTTTATGGGCATGCAGTGAAAAGAATTTTAAATTACTTCTGTCTTGTTATTAAATGAAGAAATGACCTCCAAAGCCACTTTAAGGGCGTTTGAGCCTTGTTCTAAGGTTACTACAGGTTCCGAATTATTTATAATGGCATCGGCAAAAGTTTCCAGCTCATCAAGAATGGCGTTATTCTGATGCACCTCGGGGTTTTCAAAGTAAATCTGCTTTTTCTCCCCCTCCGCATTTTGCAAAATCATATCAAAATCACCTGCCACCTCCGGAGCATCTTTCATTTTTACAACCTCTACTTTCTTTTCCAGAAAATCTACCGAAATGTAGGCGTCTTTTTGAAAGAACCTGGATTTCCTCATGTTTTTAAGGGAAATGCGACTTGCGGTTAAATTGGCAACACAGCCGTTTTCAAATTCAATTCTCGCATTGGCAATGTCCGGAGACTTACTAATAACAGAAACACCGCTGGCATTTATTTGTTTTACCTTGGAGTCAACAACACTTAGAATGGCATCGATATCGTGAATCATTAAATCCAAAACAACGGGAACATCTGTACCACGTGGATTGAACTCTGCCAACCTATGTGTTTCAATGAACATAGGATTTTTTATTTGATGTTTAACGGAAGAAAAAGCAGGATTAAATCGTTCTACATGGCCCACTTGACCTTTAACCCCAAATTCAGCAGCTAAATGTTGTAACTCTTCTGCCTCCTCCAAGGTATTGGTGATAGGTTTTTCAATAAAAATATGTCTTCCTTTCTGGATGGCTTTTTTGGCACAATCAAAATGAGAAAGGGTAGGGGTTACAATATCTACCACTTCAACAGCATCTATAAGTGTATTGATATTATCAAAATATGGATATCCGAATTCCGCAGAAACTTTTTTACCATTAATGGAATCGGCATCATAAAAACCTACCAACTCATATTTCTTGGACTCATCGAGCAATCTTAGGTGTATTTTACCCAAATGTCCAGCGCCTAAAACACCTACTTTTAACATTTAAATCAATTTGCATCAAAAATACATATTATTTTAAGCAATGGTCATTTCATATTCCCTTGGATTTTAGCGTAAATAAGGAAAATGTGAATTCTTAGTTGATAACTGCACTTGTGATTTGGCGTTTTAGAAAGTAAATTTACCTTTCAAAAAAACCAAACCTTTTGAAAGATACCTTTAAACATAGGGGAATGCGAAACAAGTTGGCCGATATCCTCATTGAAAAAGGAATTACGGACAAGAATGTACTGGGAGCCATTAAAACCATTCCAAGGCATTTTTTTATGGATAGCAGTTTTGAAGGGCATGCCTACCAGGACAAAGCTTTTCCAATTGCGGCCGATCAGACTATTTCCCAGCCCTACACCGTGGCTTTTCAGTCCCAATTGTTACATGTTAAACCAGGACATAAAGTTTTGGAAATTGGAACAGGAAGTGGTTATCAAACCGCCGTTTTGTTGCATTTAAAAGCAAAGGTCTACACCATTGAAAGACAGCAGGAGCTTTTTAAGAAAACCAAGTTGTTTTTTGGTAAGATGGGATACCGGCCCAAAAAGACTATTTTTGGAGATGGTTACAAAGGCCTTCCGGAAGAAGCTCCTTTTGATTCCATTATTGTTACTGCAGGAGCCCCTGAAGTACCTAGAGCCTTAATGGCACAGCTAAAAGTAGGAGGTAGGCTTGTAATTCCCGTAGGAACCCAAGATCAGGTAATGACCCTTTTTTATAGAAAATCTTTAAAAGAATTTGAAAAAAAGGAATTTGGCTCCTTTAGATTTGTGCCGCTTTTGGAGAATAAAAACTAAAAAATCAATTATTGAAGCTCTTTTTTATACGGGCTAAATTTCTCTTATTATCTCGATCTTTAATAGTCTCTCTTTTGTCATAGAGCTTTTTACCCTTGGCAAGGGCCACCTTCATTTTTGCCAACCCTCGGTCGTTGATAAACAAACGTAGTGGGACAATGGTATGTCCGCTGGTGGTGACTTCCTTTCTCAATTTTTTTAGCTCTCCGCGATTCATTAAGAGTTTTCGCTCCGCTTTGGGCCTGTGGTTAAAATGGGAGGCGTGTGAATATTCATCTACTTGCATATTGATTACAAAAAGTTCGCCTCTATCATTAAACTCACAGAAGCTCTGTGAAATGGAAGCTTTGCCTTCCCTAATGGATTTAATTTCAGTGCCAGCCAATACAATACCGGCTACGTAGGTATCTAAAAGTTCATATTCGAACTTTGCCCTTTTGTTTTTTATGTTGATGTTCTTTTGAACCATTCCACAAAATTAGTGAAGTAAAATCAATTTTATGGAACAACTTGTATTCGCTTGTTTGGTTTTAGTGTATTTTACGAAGTATTACTCGCGTTCTTTTGGGCAATTACAATTAAAATGTAAGCGTTGGGAAGTTGTCACTTCGTTAACCAAATTCACGATAAACAGACTTCCATTATCCGTGGTGTCCATTTCATAATACTTGCTCTCCCCAATCATTTTGTTTACAAGGTCTGGAGTGGTATTACTATGCCCCACCACTAAAACCTTCTTGTTTAGGTTGTCCGCTTTAATTTGTTCCAAATCAATGGTCTGCGGGTCATAATATTGAACGGTTAAATCTTTTTTTACGGAAACTGGGGCGGCTGTCATATATGTTCTTTGGTAGTCCGTAGTATAGATGGCATCTAAATCTACTTCGTCCAAAATTTCGGCCCAATGCATGGCCCGTCCTAATCCACTTTGATTTAGTTCAGGATCTGCATCTTCAGGATTTGAAATATCTTTTTCTGCATGTCTGATAAAATAAAAGGTAGATACGTTGGTTTCCGTGGTAACGGGGTCCACAATTTTTTCTTTATCTTTACAACCCACAATAAATAAGAAAAATACTACAAATTGAATTAATTGTATGTTTTTCATGGATTCAGTCTCTTTTTTGGTTGAAAACTCTTGCATAAATGTTAACTAAAATTAGTTGAAAAAAGTATGTTCAGCTTCTTGTTTTTGTTTTTTTGTGTATGCTAAGAAATGCGCCCCTCCTTATATTAATTTGCCTTGTCACAGGTCTTTTCGCACAGCGAGAGGAAAGACTACCTGCAGATTTAAGGCAACATAATCTTACTACCTATAATGCCAGCTTGTTCAATCCCGCTTTTTCCTTGGATAGGAACAATGCTCAATCCATTGCATTTTGGTCTCGTTGGCAGTGGCAAAGTATAGATGCGGATCCTACCACCATTTTTCTCAATTATACACGTAGGCTCAATTCCAATTCGGCAGCCGGAGTGGCATTTTTACAACAAAATACAGGTGTTTATTTTAATACCGGTGGAGCTTTAAATTATGCTCATCAATTTCAATTGAACGAGCTTGTTCAACTTAGCGTGGGGATCAATGTTTTTGCATTTCAGCAAGAATTGGCGGATGATAGATTTGTACCCGACCCAAATTTTCCCTTGCCTCAAGAATCCATAGGCAATGATTTTATTGTACAAATGGCTCCCGGGATGAGTTTATCCGTTGAACGTTTAACCCTAGGACTGGCATCTGAAAACCTGATTGATTACAATTTTAATGAGAAGGAAGGAAACACGGCAAAAGAGGATAAAATCTTTATGGGAATTCTTTCCTATGACTTTCCCCTTGTTTTGGGTAATGCGCCCAATGCCTTCTTAAGGCCAAGTATGTACCTTAGGACCATTCCGGGCCAATCTAACCAAGTGGGTTTTTACACTTTGATGAATACTGATAATTATTGGGGCCAAGTGGGATACAACAATTTTTATGGTTATGGCATAGGTGCTGGCGTTACCCTGTTTAAACATCTTTCCTTGGGAGCTTTGGTTGAATTGGGAACAAAGTCTAACATTACCAATCAGGCTTCTTTTGAGTTAATGGCGGCCTACTTTTTGGGCAAGCCTAGTGAGCGACATAAAATGGTAGGTTTTGAGCCAGAAGAAGATGAAAATGGTATATTGACATTGGAAGAAGAGCAAAATGAACGAATTCAAAAAGAGTTGGACAAGGCAGAAGAATTGGCAAAGTCTGAGAGGGCGGAAGAAAAAGCCAGTAGGAAAGAAGTAAGAGCACAGGAAAAAGAACAAAAAAGAAGGGATAAGATAATAAGGGATTCCATTGCCAATGTTGAAAAGGAGGCGGCCGTTGCTGCTATGGAATTGAAGAAGAAACAGGAAGAAGAAGAAAAGGCCCGACAAAGGGAATTGATAGGTCTAACTGACCCACAATTGGAAATTGCTGAAGAGCAGCCCGTAGAGAAACTATCCCGTAAAGAAAGGAAAGCAGCAGAAGCCCTTGCCATTGCTCAAGAAGAGCAGGAAAGAAAATTGGATTCCATTAACGAAGTAAAACGACAAGAGGCCTTGGCCCAGGCAAAACAAATTGCTGAACAAAAGAGATTGGATTCAATTGCAAAAGTAGAGGAAGAGAAGCAAAAAGCGGCTCTTGCCAAGGCTCGCCAACAGGAAAAAGTAGTTCCGGAAAAAGGGGAGAAGTACGAGGAAGTTAAGATCGAGGAAGGATTGGCACCCGGTTACTACCTTATTGCCAATGTATTTGGTACTAAAAAGTATTTTGATGCCTTCATGGCCGATTTACGTAAAAAAGGTATGAACCCAGGCTCCTTTGTTAGAAGTACCAATAAATACAATTATGCGTATTTAGAGCGATTTGACACCATTTCTGAGGCACGACAAGCTAGAAACAGTAATTACGGTGGTAAATACCCTGGAAAGACCTGGATATTTAGAGTGGTTGGGGAGTAATACTTGTTTAAAGAATATTTTAATGGCTGTTCTTGAACGTATAAAAGTAGCACACTTAAGTATCAACTGAAGCCTTTTACGTAATCGAAAATAACTACGCCTGGACCAATTTTAATTGGGGCTAGTTAACTGCTTAATTGAATGGTAAATCTTTAGGGAACTATAATTGTAGACTATTTTTTTAGTTCCTTTTTAACCAAAACCTCCAGATAAGCTATTGTGTTTACTAAATACTTTCGGTCTCTGGTGATAGTGGACATGGCAATTGCACCCTGAATCATGGTGAAGAACTGTTTTGCGAATTGTAACGGGGTTACAGGAAGCTTAAGTTCATTGCTATTGGCACCGTTTTCAAGTACCAAGGCGATTTTACCTTCAATTTCCTTAACTGCCTCCTTAGAAGCGGCCGCCAACAATTTATTATTGTTCTGCGCATCCACACCGGTATTTAAAATGGGACATCCTCCTAAATCTTTCGTAAACTCATCATAATGTCTGTAAAATTCCGTCAGTGCAAAGATTTTATCCAAAGAACTACCTTCAGTAGATAAAATATCATCCAGTTTTTGAAGTAGCTTTTTGCTGCTGTACTCAAAAGCAGAGAGAGCTAAGGCTTCCTTGTTCTCAAAATTCCCGTAAATGGCGCCTTTTGTAAGACCGGTTGCATCTGTTAAGTCACTCATACTGGTACCTACATAGCCCAGTTTAGTAAAGATAGGCGCAACGGTTTCAATAATGTAGGCGGTAGTTCTTTCGGCTTTGGTGGTCATTTGCATGCAGTTTAATACGAAGATAGAAAATTTATATACTGTATGGTATCTACTATTATCAAAAATAGGGCACCTTTTTTAAAGATGCCCTAATCCTACTTTACCCTATGGTAAATCTTACACCAATTCTTCCTGATTCCTAAAAACCAGCTCGTCTTCAAAAGAATCTATAAGCACTATGCTTTCAGCAGAAATAGTACCTTTTAATAGCTCTTTTGAAAGTTTGTTGAGCACTTCTTTTTGGATGACCCTTTTTATAGGCCTTGCCCCAAATTGAGGGTCATAACCCCTGTCTGCCAAATATGCAATAGCTTCATTAGTGGCATCAATAGTAATATTTTGTTTAGAAACCACCTTTTTTAATTGATCCAATTGCAAGCGCACTATTTGAGAAATATCTTCTTTGCTCAACGGGGTGAACATTATAATGTCATCTATTCGGTTTAAAAATTCCAGTCTAACGGTTTTCTTTAATAAACCTAAGACCTCAACCCGAGCAGCTTCGGTTGCGCTGTAAATATCTTGGGAATTCTCAAATTTCTCCTGTATGATATGACTTCCCATATTACTGGTCATAATTATGATCGTGTTCTTGAAATCTGCTACCCGACCTTTATTATCTGTCAATCGGCCTTCATCCAGAACCTGTAATAGAATATTGAACGTATCTGGATGAGCTTTTTCAATTTCATCCAAGAGTACTACGGAATAGGGCCTTCTTCTAACAGCTTCCGTAAGTTGTCCGCCTTCATCATATCCAACATATCCTGGAGGCGCACCAACCAACCTACTTACCGAGTGCCTTTCTTGATATTCACTCATGTCAATTCTGGTCATGGCATTCTCATCATCAAAAAGATAGGATGCCAAGGTCTTTGCCAATTCGGTCTTTCCAACTCCTGTAGTACCAAGAAATAGGAAGGAGCCAATAGGTCTTTTAGTGTCCTGTAAACCGGCCCTACTTCTTCTTATGGCATCTGAAACAGCTTGTATGGCCTCTTCCTGCCCAACCACGCGTTTGTGGAGCACATCTTCCAATTTTAGCAATTTCTCCCTCTCACTTTGAAGCATCTTAGTTACCGGAATACCTGTCCATTTGGCGACAACTTCGGCTATATCCTCATTGGTGACCTCTTCTTTGATCAGCGTTTCATTTTCTTGCTGTGCCTTTAATTCTTCCTGAAGTTTTTCAAGATGTTCCTGGGCTTCCTTTATTTTACCGTATCTAATTTCGGCTACTTTTCCATAATCACCATTACGTTCGGCCCTTTCGGCTTCCTGTTTAAATTCCTCTATGTCATGTTTTGTTTTTTGGATATTATCCACGACCGATTTTTCACCTTCCCATTTAGCAAAAATTTCATTTCGCTCTTCCTTTAGGTTGGCCAAATCCACATTTAAGGAATTTAATTTTGCTTTGTCGTTTTCACGTTTAATAGCCTCAATCTCAATTTCCAGCTGCATAATCTTTCGGTCCAGCACATCCAGTTCTTCTGGTTTGGAATTAATTTCCATTCGCAACTTGGATGCCGCCTCATCCATGAGATCAATGGCCTTGTCCGGTAAAAATCTGTTGGTGATATAACGTTGGCTCAGTTCTACCGCTGCAATTACGGCGTCATCCTTAATTCGTACCTTGTGATGCGCCTCATACTTTTCCTTGATTCCCCTTAAAATTGAAATGGCACTCTCCGTATCGGGCTCATTGACCGTGACTTTCTGAAATCGCCTTTCCAATGCTTTATCCTTCTCAAAGTATTTTTGATATTCATCTAGAGTAGTGGCGCCAATAGCTCTCAATTCACCACGTGCAAGAGCAGGTTTTAAAATGTTGGCAGCATCCATTGCTCCTTGTCCGCCTCCCGCACCAACTAAGGTGTGTATTTCATCAATAAAAAGAACAATGTTGCCGTCCGAGGAAGTAACTTCCTTGATAACGGACTTTAAACGCTCCTCAAATTCACCTTTATATTTTGCGCCGGCAATCAATGCCCCCATATCCAGGGAATAAATAATTTTTTCTTTGAGGTTCTCCGGAACATCCCCTTGGATAATTCTATGGGCCAACCCTTCTGCAATAGCAGTTTTACCTGTTCCTGGTTCCCCTACCAACATGGGATTGTTTTTGGTTCTTCTTGAAAGTATTTGCAATATCCTTCTAATTTCTTCATCCCTGCCAATTACCGGATCCAATTTTCCACTATCTGCCAACTCATTCAGGTTCTTGGCATATTTGTCCAAAGAATTATAGTTGTCTTCTGCACTAGCAGAAGTAACTTTTTCTCCCCCCCGAAGTTCCGAAATGGCCGCCCTTAGGTGTTTTTCAGTAGCCCCTTGGTCTTTTAAAATTTGGGCAATTTTACTTTTCGAGGTGAAAATGGCCAAAATTAAATGTTCAATGGAAACAAAATCATCCTCCATTTTTTTGGCAATAACACTGGCTTCGGTTACGGTTTTACCGGCCTCTCTTGAAAACATGATGTCGCCACCTGAAACTTTAGGAAAGCTTTCCAGTTCTTTATCAAGAATTTGTTTGATAATCGCCACGTTCATATTTAATTTTTTTAATATGAATGGAAGTACGTTTTCATCGATTTCCCAAATGGCTTTAAAGAGATGTTCATTTTCAATTTGTTGGTGACCTAAACCTTGCGCAATTTGTTGTGCATGTTGTATGGCCTCCTGAGATTTTATGGTATAATTATTAAAGTTCATATGTCTATATTTTAGTGCTTTGTTTACTTTTGATTTGATTATGTCAATAATCCTACCATAGAAATAGGCAGGACAAAATGTCTGCTGTTTTCAATAATAGCAGGACATTTCGGCAGTTCTTGAAGTTGGTTATTTGAATTAAGTTACAATCGAATGGGAATATTTGGAAATTTATTTGGCGGAAACGGAAGTGAGGAAAAAGAGAAAAGCTCAAAGATTCCTTGGATACCCCTTACAGATGAAAATCAATTGGAAGAAATTAAATCAAAATCCAATTCTAAGGCCCAGTTTATATTTAAGCACAGTACTACTTGTGGAATTAGTAGAATGACGCTAAATATGTTTACCCAAAATTATGCTTTGAAAGAGGAGGAAGCGGATTTCTATTTTTTGGACCTGCACCAGAATAGAAATGTAAGTAATTTGGTAAGCGAAATTTTTCAAATACGACATGAGTCTCCACAATTGTTAATTATCAAAGAAGGGCAAGTGATTATGCACGATTCCCATGGTGCCATTGCAGACATTACACTTGAAGATTATATTTAAAAATACAAACCCCGGAGTACCCGGGGTTTGTTTTTTAGTTGAAACGCTGTCTTTTTAGTATGGATTTTAATCTGTTCTTTATATCCTCTCCAGCGTCATAGACCATTTGTTCATTGGAGGGAAAAGGTACTGCTCCCAATTTCAATAAGGGTGTTAGTTCATTATCAATAGCCCTTTTATCACCATCATGCCGTGCGTAAACATGCTCAAAAATAAACTCACTACTTATGGGATAGGAATTTAATTGTTGTTGGGTTCTTAAATCTGTAAACTTTACAAATCCATCTACCTTAGCGGACTTTAGTTGAGTGAACTGATAAAAATTACACTTTACAGTCTTAAAATTGTCTACTTTAATTTTGTTACCTAAGCTATCCTTTAAAATGTTACCCTTTCTATCCGTTGCATATTGGTAACCGTCTTTTATTTGCCTTTCCTTAATAAGTTGCTTTTCACTCACATGTTCTGGAGAAATGTTTATGTTTCTCAAAGAAAGCTGCATATGATAGTCATAGTCAATATTTGGTTGTGGGTTGCTATGATATTTTGTCCATAATTGATCAAGACCATACACATCAAAGTTAAGAAGCTCCTCTTCCAAGCGAGCAGGAATAATGACATTGGAGTTGTTGACCAAATCCACGCTTACAAAATCCAATCCTTTTTCGTAGGCTTCCAAAATCTTATTAGCGGTGTCATCATAACCGGGATTTATTTCTTCCAAGTAAATGAAATCATCATAAGCCTTACGATAATCCTCTTTGGAATTTGCTTCTAAAAGCAAAGAACTGGCATTTTCATATAGAAATTCTGCAAGGTCGTCTTTGCTATCAAGTATATCATCTTCGTAATCCTTGAAAATAAAACGAGCTTTTCTGTTTTGCCCCTCCACATACAGTGGCAGTAAAGGTTTGATTTTCTCCTGAATTTGATGAAGATTTACGTAGGACTGATAAATTTCTTCAAAATGCGCAGGATTCTCATCGCTTTCTAGAAATTTAATATGTTTTAACTCGCGCTCCGTATTTTTCTTGTAAGCTTCTTCAAGCATGAGAATATACGGTTGACTTGATTTTTTCCCTTTATTTTTGGCTAGGGTGTTTACCGAGGTATGTATGGCGTTGCCATAGTCTCCGACATTTAAAGCTTTTTGGGTTTTCTTAACTCCGCTACAGGCCGCCGCCAAACATAATACTGAAATAAAAAAAATGGTATTCTTCATAACATATGGCTATTATGGTTCAAGGTGTTAATTTCAACTCCTGTGCCAAAATACATATGTTAACTAACGCAAAACGATGTGTAATCGTATGCATTCGATGAAATGTCGTTTTTTTGTGTGGTGCTAGGTGCCTGAGGAGGGTAAAAGTTTGGTTGAGACCTCTCCAAAACCTATTCTATAATTGGAGTTTTTACAGAAGCCCCTAAGAACCACAGTATCATTATCTTCAATAAAGGTGCGTTGGGAGCCGTCATTGAGTGTTACTGGATTTTTACCGGCCCATGAAAGCTCGAGCATAGAACCTCGGCTATCTGGGGTTGGACCAGAAATAGTACCGCTTCCCATCATATCACCACTATTAATTTTACATCCGTTTATGGTGTGATGCGCCAATTGTTGCGCCATGGTCCAATACATATATTTAAAATTGGACTTGGAAACCGTTGTGCTGTTTTCCGCTGTTTTAATGTCAACCTCCAACTCAATGTCGAAACTATGGTTGCCACTTAATTTTAAATAGGGCAGGGGTTCCGGTTTCTGTATTGGACTCTCCGTTCTAAATGGTTCTAGTGCATCTAAAGTCACGATCCATGGTGAAATGGATGATGCGAAACTTTTTGCTAAAAATGGGCCAAGGGGAACATATTCCCATTTTTGGATGTCCCTGGCACTCCAATCATTAAAAAGGACCATTCCAAAGATGTAATCTTCGGCTTCATTCACGGGGATTGGTTCTCCCAACGCATTGGCATCGGTAGTAATAAAAGCCATTTCCAATTCAAAATCAACCAATTTAGACGGACCAAAACCGGGTTTGCCATTTTCTTTAGGGCTTGTCTGTCCCTTGGGTCTTCTTACGGGTGTTCCACTGGGGATTATAGTAGAGCTTCTTCCGTGATATCCCACGGGGAGATGTAGCCAATTGGGCAGTAGGGCATTATCAGGGCCCCTAAACATTGTTCCCACATTGGTTGCATGTTCCTTACTAGAATAGAAATCTGTATAATCACCAATTTGAACGGGTAGTTGCATTTCTATTTCATCCATGGAAAACAGAACCACTTCCTTATGATCTTCCCTACTCTTTAATTCTTCATTGGACACTTCAAAAATCTCACTGATCCTATTTCGTACCGCACGCCAGGTTTTTTGACCATCAGAGATAAAATCATTTAGGGTGTCCTGCAGGAAAATATCATCCGTTAATGGAATATCCTTAAAATACCCAAGTTGATGCAAGGCCCCAAGATCAATGGCGTGGTCGCCAATACGCGTTCCAATGGTTATGATATCGTCCCTGGTCAAGAAAACACCAAATGGAATGTTCTGGATAGGAAAATCAGAATTTTCGGGCACAGGAAGCCATGTTTTTTTCGTAGGGTCGTTCGCTGGTATGGGCATGTCTATTGTTAATTTTTATTTGATAAAATGCTAATCAAAGTTATTATTTTATGGGTGATAGCAAGGAGTAATTTGTATTTTTGCACCTCATTTAACACAATATTGACGTATGCAACGCGATAGCCAAATTTTTGATTTGATTGCCGAGGAAAAAGAAAGGCAACTAAGTGGTATTGAGCTAATAGCCTCAGAAAATTTTACCAGTCCGCAGGTAATGGAAGCTGCCGGTTCTGTTTTGACCAACAAATATGCTGAGGGCTATCCCGGCAAACGTTATTATGGCGGGTGTGAGGTAGTGGACAAGGTAGAGCAATTGGCCATAGATAGAGCTAAAGAACTTTTTGGTGCGGCTTACGCCAATGTACAACCCCATTCCGGTTCTCAGGCAAACGCTTCCGTATACCATGCTTGTTTACAACCAGGGGATACTATTTTAGGTTTTGACCTTTCCCATGGTGGCCATCTTACCCATGGTTCTCCCGTGAATTTTTCCGGAAGGCTTTATAATCCTGTCTTTTATGGAGTGGATAAGGAAACTGGGGAGTTGGATTACGACAAGATTCAGGAAATTGCGGAAAAGGAAAAGCCAAAAATGATTGTTGCCGGTGCTTCTGCCTATTCTAGGGATATGGACTTTGCCCGTTTTAGGGAAATAGCGGATAGCGTTGGAGCTTTACTATTGGCTGATATTTCGCATCCTGCCGGACTTATAGCTAAAGGATTGTTGAACGATCCAATTCCACATTGTCATATTGTTACCACTACAACCCACAAAACACTAAGGGGACCAAGAGGAGGTTTGATTTTGATGGGGGAGGATTTTGATAATCCTTTTGGAATAAAGTTGAAGAATGGTAACCTTAGAAAAATGTCTGCATTGTTGGATTTAGCAGTGTTTCCGGGTAACCAAGGAGGTCCTTTGGAGCATATCATTGCGGCTAAAGCGGTTGCTTTTGGTGAAGCGTTGACAGATAATTTCCTTCATTACGTAATACAGGTAAAGAAAAATGCTGAAGCAATGGCAGCAGCTTTTGTTGCGAAGGATTATCATATTATTTCTGGAGGAACCGATAATCACATGATGTTGATCGATCTTAGGAATAAGGATATCACTGGTAAGGATGCTGAAAGGGTTTTGGTTGAGGCAGATATTACGGCCAATAAGAATATGGTCCCTTTTGATGATAAATCGCCGTTTGTTACTTCCGGAATTAGATTTGGTACCGCTGCAATAACCACCCGTGGTCTTAAAGAAAAAGATATGGCCACCATTGTTGAGTTGGTAGATGAAGTTCTTACAAACGCAGAGGATGAAAGCAAAATAAAAGCTGTGAAAGAAAAAGTGAACAACCTAATGAAAGGAAGAGAGTTGTTTAATTTCTAGGTAGACTAAAATATAACCTTATTTGCAATGAGAGGTTGATTTCTATAATCAACCTCTTTTTTAATCGTCTGAACTTAACATAAAAAGATCTCCACTCTCAAGGTGCGACCCTTTTAGATCATAAATAACAGCATCATCCTCAGATTCAAAATAAAGTCCCCAAAAATTATAGTAATCCTTCTGTGTGTGATTGGAAACTTCAAGGCTTCTTAGGATAATTTCGTCCGCTGAATGTTCTTCTTCAAAAACAGGAACATAAATTTCATAAGGTGTTTCTGAAAGTCCTTTACTAAAATGGACATAATGCTTACCCATTTCCGTGAAGATATTGTCCAATTGCTCAGGAATACTTTTGGTATATATCTTATTAATAATCAATCGAGTATCTGTAAAAAGGATTGAGAGCTCTTCAATATCCAGATTAACAAGATTTACTTGCCTAAAATCTTCTAGTATGCCTATAAATGTGGTCCTTCCCTGAGAAAAATTACCCCAAGTGCCACGATTGAAATGGAATAGCATTTCAACCAAGCTCATATTACATTCCAACTCAATAGCAAGATTAACATTACTATTATTTGAAGTTGAATTTCGTACGGTAGCAACGGAAAAAAAGAATTTTTCCAAGCTATTTTTAAATTTTTCAACTCCCTCCAGCCGCAAACCTATGTTGTAACCTCCGGAAGAATTGTATTCGAAATTATCTGGGAATGAAGGCATAAACTTATAGTGTAATTCAATTGACTTTCAAATGTAAATTGAGAAGCCACTAAATAGACAAAGAAAACCCCCATAAATAATGGGGGTTTTCTTTGTGGATATTACAATGTTCTGTAAGTGCTTATGCGGCAGTAATTTGAGAGATTTTGATTTTTAAATATGAAAATGTTAAATAAAACCTCTCTTTCGGGCTTCTTCTATTAGTGCAAAGTCATTTCCATTTTCAACACCAAAAATAACTTTTAAATGACGTTTTCTATTCTCTACAGTTGTGCTGGCAGCAGCCACTATAGATGAAATATCCTTGGTTTTCGTACCAATTGAGAGCTGATAAAGAATTTTTTTATCACGTTCATCAATTTGATCTTCGTTGGCCATTTTTCTCCTAATAGCCTGTAAAGCGGCGGCTGTATAATAGGGAGGTTGATCTAAAACTGTTTTCACCATTTCCTGTAAGGTTCTTTCATCAACTTCAGATTTCACCATGTACCCATCTGGATTGACAACCTTCAACATATGATTAATACGATAGCTATCACTAAAAGAGGATAGGAAAACTATTTTTGAGGTTGGTGAAATTTCTTTGGCCAATAATCCTAGATCCTCGCCGCTGCGTTCTTCTTTGGCGCTGTCAGGAAACATGGAGATATCCAAGAGAATAATATCGTAGGGAATTCTATTGGCAGAACTTTCAATTTCTGCCTTGCCCTTTTCATAACTGGGGGCTGTATTTACAACTACCTTAAAATTTTCAAATTCAGTCCCTTCTAAGGTATATTTGTACCCAAGAACAATCATTTCGTGGTCATCTACGGCGAGAATTCGCACTATCTTATCCATACTTCTACTTCCTTAAACTTGTACAGGTTCTTTTGAACCATTAGTAGTAATTTTCTTCAAAGGTACAGTAAAAGTCACAGTTGTGCCTTTTCCTATTTCACTTTTTATATTCCAATTGCCATTGAGTTTTTCAATCCTGGAAGCCATATTTCGCATGCCTATTCCCTTTTTTCCTTTTTTGGTCTTAAAGCCTTTGCCATCATCTTTTACTTCGGCAACTACTGCGTTATTTTTTATTTGAAGATTTAATGAGACATTCTTGCAATTAGCATGCTTTACTGAATTTTGAAGACTTTCTTGTAAAAGCCTGTACAAGTTAATTTTTGTGTTACCTTGAAGACCATCCCAATTAAAACCTTGGTCATAATCAAAAGTGTAATTGAATCCCGCTGTGGCTTGCACCGTTTCTATCAATTCTTCAACGGAATGTATAAAATTGTTTATTTTTTGATAGGCGGCATGGCTTAGTTCATGCGAGATAGCTCTAATTTCCTGCTCTACTTTTTGCAGGGCATCAATGGCCTTTTTTCTTTCTGATTCCGCTGTTTGGTCATGCTTTTTATTCAGTCCTGTTAGTACCATTCTTGCGCCTAACATTTTGCCCAACACACCGTCATGAAGTTCTTCGGAAATTCGTTTTTGTTCTATTTTTTTTCCTTCTTCCTTCTTTTGGTTTTGAGCCAACATAAGGTTGAAAATTTCTTGGTTGGCTGCTTGTTGCTGTTGTTGAAATCGTAATTTTTGATTTTTTACCCGTTGATCCAAAATAAAATAGGACATTACACCTAATAGTAGAACAGCAATGGCAATACCGGACCAAAGTTGTTTTTGTCTAGCAAGAAGTAAGTTTTCTGCAATAAATTCATCGGTCTCAAAGCGAATTCTTGCAAATTTATTTCTCACCTGTCGCTCTTCTTGTTGCAAGCTATCATTGAGTGAAATATAGTTATGGTTGTGATAGGCAGACTTTTCCGGTTCTAATTTGGTAAGCAGTTGTAAGGTAGAAAGTGTACGGTCATTATTGTTACTTTCCTTTGAGTAGGCGAGAGCCTTTTGCGCTTCTGTAAGAGCTTGAACTGTATCTTGCTGTGCTAAATAGAATTCTGATAAATTATAATAGGCTCTTGCCAGACCCGGTAAATTGTCAATACTGTCCAAAACCTGAATGGACTTCCTAAGGTCGTTTTCAACATTCCTACTCTGGTTCACTTTTAGACGACTATACGCTAAATGGTTAAGAGCGAGACCATAAACTTTTGGATTTTCTTCTTGTAAATTTGGGGTACGTAAAACTCTTTGGAAGTAAGGGATGGATTCTTTAAACTTTCCCTGTTCCTGGTAAACCACCCCAATATTATTCTGTAAGCTTACCTCAAAGTCATTGGGAGAATTTATTCTTTCTAAATATTCCCCGGCTTCTTGGTAATATTCAATGGCCCGGTCAAATTCCTTTAATTCTTTGGTCACGGAGCCCAAATTACTGTAACAGTAAAACAGTTGTTTGTTTTCGTTCAAGGGTTTTAATAGTTCTATCGCCCTAATGGTATTTATTTCGCTACCCGTATAGTCCCTGACCAAGGCTTGCGTTCTTGCCATATTATAGAGCATTCTGGCGTTTTCAAAATTTTTATTAAGACCCTCGTACAGTTTTTGCGCCTTGGCATAATGGTAATAGGAACTATCTGGTTGTGAATGACCGCTAAAAAATACAGCTAAATCCCAATGGGCCTCTGCACTTCTAATGGTGTCCCCTGACTCTTCAGAAAGGTCTAATACAATATCACTTGTTCTTCTAAAATTTAATGAATCGGAGTTTTTTAGGTAAGAATAGGAAATACGAGATAAAAGTCTTCTTCGAGAAGAATCATTTAAAATATTCTTTATTTCAGATTCTGCTCTTTTAAGATAAGTGGCTTTAATGGTATCTGGTTGCCCTTTTTTGAAACTAAAATCAACCCAACTATTGATGGAATCAATAAGCTGTTGTTTCTCTATATCAGATTTATTTGTTTTTTCAAATTGACTACAAGAGTTTAATCCAATTAATATTATTAATAAAAAGAATAGCCTCCGTTTATATGTATAAAGTTTAACAAGCATTGGGGATTACTTAAATACAAGGTAAAAAAAAAGCCTTAATTTTCATTAAGGCTTTCTTAAAATATTTATTTATCAATGTCCTGGATCTTCTCTCTCGTCAACTGGTATATCGTCACCATCCACAGAAGCGTCAATGTTTAAGTCATATACGGCATCCGTATCTTGAACATTGTTCTCAGCTTCACAAGAGAACATTCCGATTGACATAACTACTACTGCAAAAATACTAACTACTTTTTTCATAATAAAGTGGGATTTTTTAGGGGTTATTGTTTTTTCTTGATGCTAAACTACTACCAGCCTAGTTGAAAAATAACACAGAAATAAAAACAATAGTAAACAGCCGTAGTTTGTGAGTCAATGACTTAATTCTATGAGAATTTAATCAATTTAATGCGGAAATGGTGTTTTTTGACAGCACTTGTTTAAGAATATCAATGTTCTTCTTATACGATTTGGAGAAGGGTAGTTGTTGTTTGTTCTGTTTTAAAGTGCATACAGATTTACCATAGCTTATACGCGAAATAAAGTTGACATTTACAATATAGCTTTGATGTATGCGTATAAAATTTTTAGGTAATTGATTTTCGAAGGTCTTTAACGTTTTAAAAGCATTGTTTATTGTACCATCCTTCATAACAAATTCGGTAGCGTTGTTATCTGCTTTTAAGTAAAGAATCTCATCAGTATTGATGTATTGAAAATCCCTGTAGGAACTCAAACATAACGTCTGGGGTTCTCTTTCCAATGGCATTTGCTTTTTTAACCTTAAGAGTGATTTTCTGATATCGAATTCATTATAAGGCATTAACCAATAGTCAAAAAAACCACTTTTGATTGCATCGTAGGCATGCTGTTTTCCCTTAGCAATACCAATTAAGATGGGCAGCGTTGTAAGATATTGATGAAGTTCCATGACCATTTGAAAATACTCATGGGCTTTATGGTTTAAATTAATAAAAACAATTTGAGGAGAATATTTTAAGATGAAGTTGATACCCTCATTACTGTCTTTGGCAATGGAGGCACAGGTAAAATCGCCGTAGTCTTCCAAATAATGCTGTAACTGCAAATTGGAAGTTGCATCTGAGTCTATAATGGTATAGGTATACTCCAAGAGGTAGACGATTTTAATTGCAAATTAGCAATTGTAAAAGGCTCCTAATGCAAGGATTTCCCCATAATATTTGGGGATTTTGTTGTTAAATTACTGGAAATTAAGCAGTTTGAAAGAATTTACTGTCAATTATTTTGATAATTGTAAGAAAATTTTGGAATTAGTAAAAATTAGGTTGCTTTTTATAGATTAATTTAAATTCAAGATGATTCCTTGTAGTATATTTAGCATTATGGCAAGATGTATTCGTGTGACCTTTGATTAAAATTCAAAGGCGCCCAAGTCTGGAATTTCTCCCCTCTTGTTACCAATAATATCCAGTGGAACTTGTTGTGAAATGTCCGGATTTCCCTTATCTATAACCTTCGATTCGGCATGTAATTTAAAGTTATTTGATAAAGGCTCTACAAAAGCAGGATTTTCATTTACTAAGAGACTATGATAACGGTCCTTATTTGTGAAATCATAGGGAAAATCATTTGAATCTTCCCGACTAAACTGAATCAGGCAATTCTCAAAAAATAATTCATTTGATGTTGTTTCTTCCAGTTCCAAGTGTATTTCGTCCAAGCCATTTCCAGTGATAATGGAATTTTTAAAAGATAGACTAAATGAATTTGTGGACGGTATATTTTGGTTAATTTCTAGGGCAAACCCTGTTCTAAAGCTAAAACTCCAATAATTGGCTATGGTTGCATGTATAAATTCGTAATTACCCCCTTCTTTTAAATAAATAGAAGATTTTCCAGCATTCCCTGAAATTATATTTTCACTGTATATGGAACAGTTTTCAGCTAAAATATTGTAATTAGTACTGTTGTAAATTCTAGAATCGGTAAATGATAACGTGGTTTTATCTAAAGTATCGGATTTTTTTATAATAATACCGTTTATGGCATTTTTTAATGTTAAATGGCTAATGGTGCTACTTCCGCTATTCTCTTCAAAATAGATACCTCCCCATTGCCCAGGTATTTCATCAAATTCAGGCTCCAAACGATCCCCTTCAAGAATTACTTCGTTTTCCAATAAAAGAGTGTCCGAACTATTTTCACCCAAAATTTCCAAACTAGAATTAGTGGTAATAAAAAGCCCACTATTTTCATGAAAATATAGACGTGCCCCAGCTTCAATTAGTAATTTTTTGCCTTGGGGTACCATCGGATAACCATAGATAACGTAGGGTTTCTCATTGGTTAAATTCAACTGTTCCGTCGTCAGGAAAAAGCTATTGACCAATAGTTCCTCACCTGATTCATGAGCATCTAAGGGTAATGGCTTTAACTGACTTTCTAAATCTTTTTCGGGAAAGATGAAAATAGCATCCTTTATCAGAGTTACAAGGGATATTTTCTGTTGGTAGGTGCCTTCGTCAAATAAAAGCACATCTGTATTTAAAAACTCCTTGGCGGAATTTTCGATGGAGTAGGTGGTTTCGATAAAAATGAAAAGGCTATCACGAGCACCCAAGGGGATGTTGTTAAAACTAGTGCCAGCTATGCCATCTACATTGATACGATAGTTGCTATTATTTTCTTTTTCAAGCTTTATAGACGGTATCTCTATATCTTCATTGCGATCATTATAAACTTTTAGAACATAGGTACTACTTCCTATTCCTGTAAAAATGGTATCTAAAAACACAGTATCCTTTGAGAACCTAAGTTTGCCATTGCTGGCAACGTAATTAAATTCTTTACGGCATGAGATTACGAAAAGAAAAACTGACGCAATAAAAACCGAGAAGAACAACCGCATGGCTCTATTTAATTAATGAGAATTAAGACTCCTTTTCAAATAATTTCATTACATCCTCCGTGATGCGCATAGGTCGCTGGGTTTTGGAGTTGAGCATACACCAATCTGTAACGGACCGTACAAGCAATTGGTTCGTATTCTCGTTATGCATTTCTACCACCCGCTGAGACTTGGCCCCTTTACTTTTATTGATATAGGTACTTAATATTATTGGGTCGTTTAATTTGGCAGGAGATTTATATGTGATATGATGGGTCATTACAACCCAAATAATTCCTTGTTTTATTGATTCCGGGACGGTCTCTTGCCAATGTTCCTTAGCAATATCTTGAATCCATTGTACGTACCTTACGTTGTTTACATGTTCTAGCTCGTCTAAATCATCCTCACTGACTATAAGGGACTTCGTGTATGTATGCATTTATTTTTTTTCAATGGATACTTCAAACATTTTATCCCATTCTTTTCCGGTTACGAAAAATGTTTTTCTTTCAGGATGGTAAGCAATCCCGTTCAAAACGTTGTCCATTTCATTCCAGGTATCGTGGTGCGTAACCTTATTACTGAGTCCGCCAAAGTTGATGACACCTTCTATGGCGCCACTCTTGGCATCAATGATCATAACACTGGGCTTTTGGTAAACGTTGGCATAGATTTTACCATCAACATATTCCAATTCGTTGGCACTTTTATTGATGGATTTATTGGTGACGGTTTCCATGTATCCTTCTTCTACCAGCGTTTCGGAATTCAAGAACCAAATTTTTTCCGTACCATCACTTTTAAATAACTTCTTTCCGTCATTGGTAAGCCCCCATCCTTCTTTACTTTGTCCAAACTTAAATGAATCCAGTCTTTCTAAGGTCTGTAGGTCATATACAAATCCAGTACCACTTCGCCATGTGAGCATATAGATTTTGTTGTTCAAAATAGTGATGCCTTCTCCAAAATAGGTAGCTTCCAAATCTACCGTTTGAATTCGTTCCCCAGTTTTCCAATCAACTTTTCTAAGGGAAGAACGGCCTTTTTTTCCGGTACTTTCATAAAGAGTATCATTATGAAACTCCAATCCTTGCGTATATGCTTTTGGGTCGTGGGGATACTCATTAATAATCTTGTAGGTATAAATGGATGGAGCACTAGGCGCCAACAACTGAATGTTTTTAGAAACTTCAACACTACCGTCTTCATAGTTTACAGTGGCGTTTAACGTTTTATCACCCAAGGTTTGTGGATTCAATGTGACTTTTCCATCTTTAAGATCAAGCGTTTTACCATCAAGGGTATAGGTTACCTCCTTGATCTCCATATTCTTTTTATTCTTAATGGAGATCCCGACCGTTTGATTTTGCTGAAATTTCTTTCCACTGCCTTCTAGCTCAATTTCAAACATAGAGGCTGGTGATTTTTCACCTCCACAAGCCATAAACAGGAGTAAAAGAAAGCTTGACGAAAAAAATCGAAAAATGTTCATCCGTTGTATTTTATTGGCTCTTAATGAGCTATGATAATTTTCGGGCAAAGATAAATACTTTGGACAGATATATGAATTTAAATTATGTGGTAAAGAATTGTGAAAGCTACAAAAGGTTGTATATTTGCAGTCGGCAAGTCCTACACGACCAGCTCCTGTAGAATCCCCCAGGGTGGGAACGCAGCAAGGGTATACGGTCGTAGCGGTGCGATGTAGGTAGCTTGCCTTTTTTTGTGCCTAAAATTTAGCTGAAGAGCATAGAAAAATCCTCTTTTTAAACTCTTTTGTCAAATTCTTTTTTTCGTTCCTTTCTCCCTTAATTTATTTGTTAATTTGCAGCCTTATGGAGAAAAAAGTGGTGCTTATAACCGGGGGTTCTTCGGGAATTGGCAAATCTATCGGTTTATATTTAAAATCAAAGGGGTTCAAGGTATATGGTACCACACGTAACCTAGAAAAGTATCCCGATTTTGAGTTGTTCAATTTATTGGAAATGGACGTAACCAGATCGGAAACAATAGAGAAAGCGGTACAACAGGTGGTTTCCAAAGAAAATAGACTGGATATCCTAATTAATAATGCAGGCATTGGAATAACGGGACCTATTGAAGAAACACCACATGAGGAAATATTGAATGTTTTCAATACCAATTTTCACGGACCCTTGCATGTGGCCAAAACTGTACTTCCCCAAATGCGAAATCAGGGTAGTGGCCTAATCATCAATGTAACTTCTATTGCAGGGTTTATGGGGTTGCCTTTTAGGGGAATCTATTCAGCCACCAAAGGCGCGTTGGCAATAGCAACGGAAGCATTACGAATGGAAACCAAGAAATCCAACATAAAAGTATGTACGCTAGCTCCTGGAGATTTTAGAACCAATATAGCTGCCGGTAGGTATCATGCGCCGGTTTTGGAAAATTCAGCGTATAAAAAACCGTATGGGGACACTTTAAAAATGATTGATGAAGACGTCGATAATGGCGGGGATCCAATTGCGGTGGCCAAGCAGGTTTTGAAAATTATTGAGGCGAAGAACCCAAAGGTGCATTATAAAGTAGGAGAACCACTACAAAAATTCTCGACAGTACTTAAGGGTATTCTATCTGATAAACTGTACGAGAAACTGTTACTTAAGCATTATAAATTGTAAATTCGTATCGGCCTTGAAAGGGTCGCAAATTATAGCTATAAATTTAAACCCATTAAAACAATACAATGAAATTTTTTATAGACACGGCAAATTTAGACCAGATTCGTGAAGCTCAAGAACTAGGGGTATTGGATGGTGTTACCACCAATCCTTCCCTTATGGCCAAAGAAGGAATTACAGGTCGTAATAACATATTAAAGCACTATGTAGATATCTGCGAAATAGTTGATGGCGATGTTTCTGCAGAGGTAATTGCTACAGATTTTGAAAATATCATTAAAGAAGGGGAGGAGCTAGCAGAACTACACGAACAAATTGTGGTTAAAGTCCCAATGATCAAGGATGGTGTTAAAGCATTAAAATATTTTTCTGACAAAGGAATCCGTACCAACTGTACCTTGGTTTTTTCTGCAGGACAGGCATTATTGGCGGCTAAAGCGGGAGCGACTTATGTTTCTCCTTTCATTGGAAGATTGGATGATATTTCTACCGATGGTTTGAACCTTATTGCAGAAATACGTCACATTTATGACAATTACGGGTATGAAACCCAAATTTTGGCAGCTTCTGTCCGTCATACCATGCATGTATTGGAGTGTGCCAAAATAGGTGCAGATGTGATGACTGGAGGATTAGGGGCCATTACTGGATTGCTTAATCATCCTTTAACAGATATTGGTTTGGAAAAATTCTTGGCCGATTACAAGAAAGGCAACGAATAATATTATTCAGAAAGCGAAATGAAAAAGGAGGGTTGGCAACAATCCTCTTTTTTATTTACATAGGGCCGTAAACATTGGCAAAGGCATCCACAATTACATCGTCATTAGTAATAATGCATTTGTTAAGCGGATATAAAATTAAAGCTTTGGTAAGTTCTTCAAAGTTGGTAGCCCTAAATTGTGTTTCAGGATTAAGTTTGGAACTTTCCAACAAGGCTTTCCAATGGCCTTCTTCAGTTTTAAAGTTGATGCCCACATATTTATAATGTGGTTTTTCCTTGGTAAGCTTGGCTATTCTTTCTTTGATATTATCAAAATGACTTCTATCCACACCAGACCAAAAATAAAATACGGTTTTATTTTCCTTGGCAATGTCCGGGAGGGAAACAGCCTGCCCGTTATAGTCCAATACTTGAATACCTGGAATCTTTTTGTTTGGCTGAATATTTCTTATACCCTCATACAGGGTATTTATTTCCTCAATATGCCTATTGTTACTTGATAATTCGTGAAAGCCTTGAATGAATTCTTCGTTGTTTTTTTCACTATCGTGAACTTTTAAAAGATAATCAAAAGCAACATTTCTAAAAAGGTTGTCCTTTAATTCCTTTTCAACCACCAAACTATCAATAATACGTAATTTATGTTTATTAAAATGTAAGTGATTGCGAACCACTTTGCCTTCGGTATCACAATCCATCAAACAGCTCATATAGCTAATATTGCCTATGTGGTTTTTTACAAAGTTGTAATAGGGCCTTAGGTAAACAAGATCTTTATCGTTAAAGGTTATTTCGTTTCTATAGTCATAAAAAGTTGAGGGCAAATCCTCCACTTTTTTTTCCTTGGTGCGTCTTTTGTGTCTAAAAGGGTAGCTTTCTTTATACGTGCTGTAAGTATAGAAAATACTTGCCTCGGCAATTTTCAATTCTTTTTCAGAAAGATCGGACTCCGTAGATAGTTCGGACAATAAAGCTAACTTTTCGTCCATTAGGGAGTCAATTTTATCTTTGAATTCCTCAGGTTCCAAAAGGTAATAATCTCGTACTTGGTCGGTTTCTTCTTCCCCTGCCAAAAAAAGCTCCAATAAAAAATTATTGACCTCTTCCCCTTTTCCTGAGAAAATCAATGATTCATCAAAATCTACTGTATTTAAACGAATGACCAAACTATCTCCGCCTTCAAGATATACGTATTGTACCTCTGGGTCATGGTTAAAGTGATAAAGGCCTTGTGGTAGGGTATCAAAGTTGAAACTAAACCTATTGTTCTTGTCCAGTCTAGCGCTATCTATAACTGCGTCTCCCTTAAAAAGTACAATATGTTCACTTGTAGGATTTACAATTTCACCGGCAAAATAGACTTTATTGCTAGTTTTTTCTGTGCTTCCACAAGAAGCAAAAAGAATAAGAAAAAGATAGAGTAAATGTTTATTCATATAGATCACCTCCAATACCTTAAACAAAATTAATGAACCCCTTTAGCTACGCTGTTAATGGGGAGTTAAAAATTAAGGTGATACGTTAATTATGAGGATGAAAGGTATTGAATTCAAGATTATTGGTAGAGCATAGAAATTTATCTATTTTTGCACGGATTTTTAAAAAGAGGAAGGCTATGTTATCTGTATCTAATTTATCTGTTCAATTTGGGAAAAGAGTATTGTTTGATGAAGTAAACGTCAGTTTTACAGAGGGCAATTGTTATGGGGTAATTGGGGCAAATGGTGCTGGCAAGTCAACCTTCTTAAAAGTTCTTTCCGGTAAAATTGAACCTACATCTGGTCGAGTTCACCTTGAGCCCGGTAAAAGAATGTCCATTCTTGAGCAAAACCATAACGCTTATGATGAAAATACGGTTTTGGAGACCGTAGTAATGGGTAACAAGCCACTATTTGAAATCAAGAAAGAAATTGATGCCCTTTATGCCGATTATTCTGATGAGAATGCAGATAGGATAGGGGAGCTGCAAGTTCAGTTTGAGGAAATGAACGGATGGAATGCAGATAGTGATGCAGCGGCCCTCTTGTCCAATTTGGGAATTTCTGAGGACATGCATTACACCCTAATGTCCGATATGGATTCTAAGATGAAAGTAAGGGTATTATTGGCTCAGGCACTTTTTGGAAGTCCGGATGTTCTCATCATGGATGAGCCTACCAATGATTTGGATTATGAGACCATCAATTGGTTGGAAAACTTTTTGGCAGATTATGAAAATACCGTAATCGTAGTTTCTCACGATAGGCACTTTTTAGATACCGTTTGTACACATATTGGTGATATAGATTTTGGAAAGTTGAATTTATATTCCGGTAATTATACATTCTGGTATGAGAGCAGTCAGTTAGCGGCAAGACAACGCGCACAGCAGAATAAAAAGGCAGAGGAAAAGGCCAAAGAACTTCAAGAGTTTATCTCTCGTTTTAGTGCCAACGTTGCTAAAAGTAAGCAGGCTACTTCCAGAAAAAAGATGTTGTCCAAACTAAAGGTGGAGGATATTAAACCTTCTAGCCGAAGGTATCCCGCCATTATTTTTGAAAGGGAGAGAGAGGCAGGCGACCAGATTTTAAATATAGAAGGGCTGACTGCCAATTCGGAAGATGGGGATTTGCTTTTCAGTAATGTCAACTTAAATTTGGCCAAAGGCGACAAGGTGGCCGTTATATCCAAGGACTCAAGGGCGACTTCCGCGTTTTATGAAATCATTAATGACAAAAGAAAGGCCGATGCTGGTGAATTTCAATGGGGTGTAACCACCACACAATCCTATCTTCCGGCAGATAATGCCGAATATTTTACCGAAAACATCAACTTGGTAGATTGGTTAAGACAATGGGCTAAAACCGAAGAGGAAAGGGAAGAAGTTTATATCCGTGGATTTTTGGGCAAAATGTTGTTCAGTGGTGAAGAGGCCCTTAAAAAGTGTACGGTACTTTCCGGGGGTGAAAAGGTGCGTTGTATGCTAAGTAGGATGATGATGCTTCGTGCCAATGTTCTAATGTTGGATGAACCTACCAACCACTTGGACTTGGAAAGTATTACAGCCTTTAACAATAGCTTAAAGAACTTTAAGGGCACTGTTTTATTTACAACACATGATCATGAGTTTGCACAAACTGTGGCCAATAGAATTGTAGAATTAACACCTAAAGGCAACATCGACAGGTATTTATCGTTTGAGGAGTATATGTCTGATAAAGCACTAAAGGAACAACGGGAAAAAATGTATCCCGTAACCGTCTAGCGCCATCAGTCCCAAACTCTTAATATATGAAAACCTACCGTTTGTACCATATCTTATGGGTACTGTTATTTGTTGCCTGCTCCAAATCCGAAGATACTAGCGAAAATTCAACGGAATTACAACATTCAGGTAAGTCTAGCTATACCATGTTATTGGATACGGGGGAGGCCATTTCCTCTATTGATTTGGAGGCAAATGGGGAGTTACTTTATGTGCATGCAGAATCTTTAAAAGTTTCCACAACGTCAAAGCCGGAAATTGAATTTTTTGGAGACAACAAGTGGAGTACCTATACTGCAAGTGGTGATTGTAAAGGAGAATTACAAATTTTTGATTTTCAAGGTAATACCCCTGTTCAACTAAATCCTTTAAAGGACTTAAACGATTGTAAAATCAGCGTTCATGCCATGTTGCACACAAATTCAAAGGTATATCTAGGATACGAGTATAGAGAGACGCCCAAAAAGACATATTATTTCATAAGGTCCATCGGTTATAATAATAATTCATCAGAATATCTGGATATTCCTTTGGACAAAAAGCCAGTGGGTTTGGCTTTGGCGAACCAACGGTTATTTGTTCTAACTTTGGATTTAGAGCAAACTAGTAAAAATGCTTTGACTATTTTAGATAGTACCACTGATTTGCCTGTTCATTCTACCGAATTAGATAGCAATGCAAGAAAAATTTTTAAGGGGCCACAGGACCAGATTATCGTAAGTTATGACGATCATCATACGGCCATCAATTCTCAAACCCTGGCAGAAAGTTTAACAAAATATGGAACTGGAACAGAACCAAATTTTAATTCTGCCACTTCAATGAATTTTGATACTTCCGGTAAGATGTATTATGATATGCCTGGAGGGCCGCATAGTAGTTATCCAACCATCTCTGCCGTTTACGATTTTGATAAAAATAGCGCAGTCTTATATGCTTACGAAAATTTTATGACCGAAGAAGAGAGACAGTTTGAATATCAAATTGAAAACACCACAGTGGTTTCGTATGATTCCACCAATGATTTAATACTTATCGGTTATAAAAAGTCCATACAAGGCCATAAGGGTGGTTTAATTCGTATAAAACCGGCTCCTCAACCAAAATTTGTGGATAATACCGATACAGATGGTATTCCCTATGCCATTTTTGTCAATTAAAAGCAACCTCTTTTTTAGGCATTAAAGTATTTACTGTTCCAGATGGCAGGATTAAAATTCTTACCTAAGGCGAAGCCATAAAATATGACAACGGAGGCTAAGCATTTGAACATAAAAAAGAAAATGATCCAAAACTGTGCATTGGTATTGGTTTTTGAAAATAGCCCGTCGGGAACCAATAGCGTCATTAAGTAACTAATTAGAACCACTAAAACGCTAAGATTAACAATGCTTTTAAAAGGCCACATGAGTATCCTTCTAAGAGGGTGCAGGTCATTGCCCCATTTATGCACCAAATAATAATAACCATTGCCTATAGGTGCAAATAGTAAAGGGTCATCTTTGTCCTCCAATTTAAATAGTTTGGAGGGAGCTAGAATTTTAAGGCCATTTAAAGTTGTATTGTGTTTATATTCCAATTCCCTTATTTGAGAAATAGCCTCCTCAGGAATTTCCCCTTTAAAATATTTAGAGTCCAAGAACCGTAATCTGTAATTTATACAGATATCCTTAATATGGGCTAAGTGGTAAATCCTTTTGCTTTCAAGGAGGTCGATATCAAAGCTATTGGAATTCGATTTTTGATGGGTAGATAGACGATTGTGTATCAGTTGTCTATCCTCTTGATTCTTGTTTAGAATCTCTTGTACTTGGGCCAAAATTTCAAAGGAAGATGTTTCCTTATTTCTTTTTTTGCTCAGTACCTCTTGAATATTCGTTCTACTCAGCATTTCTTTCTTTTTATAGCAATCCTAACAAAGTTAAGAATTAAGATTGGCTATTAAAATGAGAAATACGATGCAAATTAGTTAAGTAAATGTTAAATAATGTGTCTTTGGTCGATAATTTTTGTAAAAAATTAAACAATAGTTGTTATTTGTCGATGAAGTTTACCGTTCATCGGATCCTAACTTAAATTTCGCCCCCAAATTATGAAGTTAACTGTCAAGTCCATCATTGTTGTTCTTTTGTTTGCTGGCGCAAGCGTATCTGCACAATCCAAAATACAGGAGAATCAAAAAAAATCCATTGTAAAGACAACGGCAAGTTCCGATCATCATAAGACCTTATTGGCGGCAATGAGAGCTACTGATTTAGAGCAATTATTGGACAAATCTGGGCCTTTTACCGTTTTCGCGCCTTCTGATTCGGCCTTTGAAAATATATCGGGTAAATCAATAGATTATCTTTTAGACCCACAAAATAGAAAAGAACTTAAGGAATTGGTCACTTACCACATAGTTGCCGGTAAATTATCCGCATCAAAAATTTTAAAGGCAATGTGCCAGGGTCGTGGCAAAGCTACTTTTACTACCGTTCATGGAGACGAGATCGTTGCTACCATGAACGGAATTGACATTGTCCTTACAGATAGCCATGGAAATAAGGCGACCATAGTGGTTGCCGATTCCAATCAACTAAATGGAGTTATTCACGAAATAGATAGCGTTATTCAACCCGCTTACGTTAGATCTTAACGCAACTCTGCTCCTAATTCTTCTTCGTAACGTCTTTGCAGCTTGGCCATAATTTTGTCAATCTGCTTATCCGTTAATGTTTTTTGTTCGTCTTGTAGGGTAAAGCTAACTGCATATGATTTTTTGCCTTCCGGAAGCTTTTCTCCTGTATAGACATCAAATAGATTGATGGTCTTTAGAAGCTTTTTTTCTGTTTGAAATCCTATCTGGTGTATTTCATTAAAGGTAACAGAATCATTTAAAAGAAGGGCAAAGTCCCTTCTAACTTCAGGATTTTTTGGTATTTCCTTGTACTGAATATTGTTTTTACTGGTTAAGGAAATAATGTGGTCCCAGTTAAAGTCTGCATATAGAACGTCTTGTTTAATATCCAGTTTCTTGAGAATGCTTTTTTTGACAAGTCCTATGCACACCAATTCCTTTTTGCTTGCTCTTAACGTGATTCCCTCAGAAAAAATAGTATTCTCTAAAGGAGTCGGTTGAGGGTCGGTTATACCTAAACGTTCCAGCAAATTGGTCACAACGGATTTAAGATAGAAAAAGTCAGATGGTTTTTCATGAACTGACCAACTTTCTTGATTTCTATTTCCGGTAACAAATAGGCTTAAGTGCTTGTTTTCTATTTTTTTGTCATTCTGCTGATGATATGTTTTACCAAACTCGAATAACTTAAGATTGGGTTTTCTTCTGTTCAGATTATAAGAAATAGCTTCGAGTCCACTAAATAACATGGATTGCCGCATTACGGATAGATCGTTGCTAAGCGGGTTAAGCATTTTTACAGGCTCATGAACAATTGTGGAGTCCAATAACTCCGTGTATGCCGCAGAAGTTAAGCTATTGGCCATAATCTCATAAAAACCTATAGAAGCCAATTGATCGCCTAGTTTTTGCTGCAGTTTATAATCATCAAACTTGGATACGGGAGCAACCGAAGCGTTCAATTTAGTCTTAAAGTCAATATTATTATAGCCGTACACCCGTAAAATCTCTTCAATTACATCTACTTCCCTATACACATCAACGCGATAGCAGGGAATGGACAGACCTAACCCAGTTTCCGTTACATTCTTAACTTTAATGTCCAAAGATGCCAAGATGGATTTTATGGTATCTTGAGGTATTTCTTGTCCAATAAGACTATACGTCTTTTCAAAGGTTAGAAATACTTGTTGTTCTTCAATCTTTTTTGGATAGAAGTCCTCAATATCCGAGGTGATATCGCCACCGGCGATCTCTTTAATCAATAGGGCCGCACGTTTAAGGGCATATTCAACATTTTCAATATCTATCCCACGTTCAAATCGAAACGAGGCGTCCGTATTCAAACCATGTCTTTTGGCCGTTTTTCTAATACTTACCGGATCAAAATAGGCACTTTCCAAGAAAATGGAGGTTGTTGATTCCGTAACCCCTGTGTTTATACCACCAAAAATGCCGGCCAGACACATAGGTTTTTCGGTATCACAAATCATTAGATCATCTTCATGTAGACTGTGTTCCTCGCCATCCAAGGTCATGAATTTGGTGCCAGCGGGCAACGTTTTTACAAGTACCTTTCTACCATGAATACGGTCTGCATCAAATGCATGCAATGGTTGGCCCAGTTCATGTAACACGTAATTGGTGGCATCAACTACATTATTAATAGGTTTTAGTCCAATGGCTTTTAACCTATTCTTTAGCCAATTCGGTGAAGGTTGTACTACCAAATTACTAATGGTAACCCCACAATATCTTGGAGCCAATTTACTGTTCTCCACTTCAACCAGCATTTTCAAAGAACGATTGTCTACGTTAAAATTGCTTACAGAAGGTGTTATTAGCTCCTTATTGATTTCTTTTTGTCTTAAACCAGCCTTTAAATCCCTAGCTACACCGTAATGACTCATGGCATCTGCCCGGTTAGGTGTAAGGCCAATTTCAAAAACCTCATCTAGCTCTACGGAGAAAATTTCCGAAGCTGGCGTTCCCACGGGAATTTTGTTGTCAAGAACCATAATTCCGTCATGACTAGAGCCAAGTCCCAATTCATCCTCGGCACATATCATACCTTCACTAACTTCACCTCGTATTTTTCCCTTTTTTATTTTCCATGCTTCACCTTCGGGCGTATATAGAGTAGTGCCAATGGTAGCAACAGGTACTTTTTGTCCTTTATCAACATTGGGCGCCCCGCAAACAATTTGTAATGGTGCTCCTGCACCTACGTTTACGGTAGTTAGTTTAAGTTTATCTGCATTGGGATGCTTAATACAGCTGAGTACTTCTCCAACGACTATTCCGTTAAGACCGCCTTTTACGGATTCAAAGGAGGTAACTCCTTCAACTTCAAGCCCTAAATCTGTTAAAAGTTCTGCTGTTTTTTCGGCTTCCCAGTCCAGTTTTAAGAACTGCTTCAACCAGTTGTATGATATTTGCATTGGTCAATTTTATTGGGCGCTAAGATAAAACAATGCTATAAGACATTCAATAAGCAGTCTTATTCATTTCTTTAATTTTTTACTTAGTAGTTTTGCAAACTCTAATGTCAGAATAATTTATGATCAGATCGGTAATTATCCTCGTTATTATAACTTTCTGTTTCTCATGTAAACAGAATAAAAGCAATACTCTTTTAAATGATGGTATGTGGAGGGCGCAGTTAAAAACCAAAAACGGAGATGCACTTCCATTTAATTTTAGGGTAATCAAATCTGAAACGGATAGTATTTCCTTAGAAATATTGAATGCCGAAGAAGTGATTACAGTAGATGAAGTTGAAATTATTGGAGATTCCATTCGTATACAACCTCCCATTTTTGAAGGTTATATTGCTGGAATTTTCACGGAAAATAGTATCAATGGAAAGTTTATAAAGGAAAGCTTGGACCGTGCTGTTACCTTTTCTGCTAAATATGGAGAAAAGCAACGTTTCTTAAATACATCTCCAGCCAACTTTGATGTGAGCGGTTCTTGGGAAACTGTTTTTTCGGATAGCACTAAAAGTAGGTACGAGGCAAAGGGTATCTTTGAGCAGACTGGCTCAAAGGTTACTGGAACTTTTGAAACCCCAACCGGTGATTATCGATTTTTAGAAGGAGTTGTAGCGGGAGATTCCTTAAAATTATCGGCTTTTGATGGTGCACACGCTTTTCTGTTTCTCGCATCTTATAAGGATAGGATTCTTGATGGTGTTTTTTATTCTGACAATCATTTTGAAGAACCATTCCGTGCCAAAAGAAACGACAACTTTACGTTGCCTGATGCAGATTCGCTTACTTTTCTGAAAGATGGATATGATGAATTCAATTTTGCATTTCCGGACAAGGAAGGAAGAATGGTCTCTTTAAAGGATGAGAAATTCAAGAACAAAGTAGTTTTAGTGCAGATTATGGGTTCTTGGTGCCCTAATTGTTTGGATGAGACCAAATTTTATATGGACTACCTGTCAAACGAGCATCCCAAAGATTTGGAGATTGTGGCTTTGGCCTTTGAGTATGCCAAAACCCAAGAGTCCGCATTTAAGAGCCTAGAAAGGTTGAAGAAAAGGATGGAATTATCCTATCCTATTTTGCTTGCACAATATGGAACCTCCAACAAGGTTGAAGCGCAAAAGAAGTTGCCCATGCTAAACCATGTATTGTCCTATCCAACAACTATTCATATAGACAAAAAAGGAGAGGTTCGCAAAATCCATACAGGATTCAATGGACCAGCAACTGGAGAAAAATTTAGGGAATTCAAGAAAGAATTTCAGGAGTTTACGGAGGCACTCAGGAACGAGTAGCTAAATTAAATTATGGTGGATTTTCCTAACCCTATATTTTCATCGTTAATATTCAGGTTCTCTTCAGAATCTACAATATGCTCCGAAATAAAATCACCTACGTAGTCCGTTCCATATTTACTGCTTCCAAGGATATCCGGAGTAACTACTTTTCTGCTTAAAGACTCATGAACCGCCTTTACTATGGAATTGGCTTCTTCCTCAAGTCCAAAATGTTGAAGCATCATAACGGTACTGAAAATGGAAGCTACAGGATTGGCAATGTTCTTACCTTTTGCTTGAGGATAGGAGCCATGAAAGGGTTCAAACATGGCATTGTCCGTACCAATGGAGGCAGATGGCAATAAACCTACAGAGCCAATAATAACACTGCCCTGATCGGATAAAATATCGCCGAACATATTATCGGTAAGGATAACATCAAACTGCGTTGGTTTCAGCATCATTTGCACGGCAGCGTTGTCTATGAACATTGCTTCCCAAGTAACATCCGGATAACTTTTGGCAATTTCCGTCACGGTTTTTCTCCACAGTCGGGAAGACTCCAGAACATTGGCCTTGTCTACCAGTGTCAATTTCTTTCGTCGTCTCTTTGCAGCTTTGAAGGCCATGTGTGCGATTCTGCTGATCTCCTTCTCAGAGTATTCACATACGTCAGAGGCCTTTGTTCCATCGGCGCTAATAGTCTTTTCGCCAAAATAAATCCCACCGGTAAGTTCCCTGAAAATTACAAGGTCTGTACCTCTAACAATAGACTCTTTTAAAGGAGAGTTTTTAAGTAGGGTAGGGAACATTTTTACAGGGCGTACATTGGCAAAAAGCCCTAATTCCTTTCTCAAACTAAGTAGGCCCTGCTCCGGTCTTACTTTGGCTTCCGGGTTGTTATCGTACTCCAAAGCACCAATGGCACCAAATAGTATGGCATCAGACTCTCGGCATAATTTAAGCGTCTCATTTGGTAGAGGTTTTCCCGAGCCGGACATGGCTATAGCACCTACGGGCGCTTCTACATACTCAAATTTATGGTTAAAGGTCTCCTCTATGGCCCTCAAACATTTAACTGATTGTGCCAAAACCTCAGGACCAATACCATCTCCACCCAGAAGAGCTATTTTTAACTGCATAGAACACTATTTACACCTTAAGTGCGTAAAAAGCGAGTTTCATACGCACATCCTTCGCTTTTATAAAGCATAACGAAGGTTAAAAAAAATAGCGACATTTCAGCAAAAAGCTGTGGAATTTTTAAAAAATGAAATTCAGGGGGAAACCTGTGTTAGGATACGCTTTCAATATTTAGATTGGTAGCCTCGATTATTTTTGGAATGTCCTCATCAGTAATTTCCTTATGCTCATCGGCAAATTTCAAAAACTCTTGGTAAACATCGTCCAATTGAAGTTTGGTGAGTTCAAAACCTACCAATTTGGCTCGGTATGCCAAAGCGGCCCTTCCACTACGTGCCGTTAGCACAATGGAAGATTCGTTTACCCCAACGTCCGATGGGTCTATAATTTCATACGTTTCCCTGTTTTTAATTACCCCATCTTGGTGAATACCCGAGCTATGGGCAAAGGCATTGGCGCCAACAATAGCTTTATTTGGTTGTACGATCATACCCATTTTTTGGGAAACCATTTGGCTGGTGCTATACAATAGTTTACTATTGATATTGGTATCCAAATTCAAGGTTGGGTGCTGCCTTAAAATCATCACCACTTCTTCTAAAGAAGTATTTCCGGCACGTTCGCCAATTCCGTTGATGGTACATTCTATTTGTCTGGCACCATTGATGACTCCCGCAATGGAATTGGCAGTGGCCAATCCTAGGTCATTATGACAATGGCAGGAAAGGGTCGCTTTTTCAATACCCTTTACGTTCTCTTTAAGGTACTTAATTTTAGCACCGTATTCATCTGGAAGGCAATATCCCGTGGTGTCCGGTATATTGAGTACGGTGGCACCGGCCTTTAAAACAGCTTCGCAGACGCGCGCCAAAAATTCATTGTCCGTTCTTCCTGCATCCTCGGCATAAAATTCAACATCTTCTACAAAAGTTTTGGCATAGCTAACCGCTGATACGGCCCGTTCTATAATTGCATCCCTATTGGAGTTGAATTTATATTTTATATGAGAGTCCGATGTGCCGATACCTGTATGGATACGAGGTCTTTTGGCCGATTTTAAAGCTTCGGCAGCTACCTCAATATCCTTTTTGACTGCGCGGGTCAAACCGCATACCGTAGCATTTTTAACTAAATCCGATATTTCTGCAACAGACTTGAAATCTCCAGGACTTGAAATGGGAAATCCAGCTTCAATAATATCCACACCTAGTTCATCCAGTCTTTCGGCAATGACCAATTTTTGCTCGGCATCCAATTTACAGCCGGGCACTTGTTCACCATCTCTTAGCGTTGTATCAAAAATCTGTACCTTATCTTTGCTCATTATAATTATGTAGTTTAGCTAACCATTACGAAGATATGACCCTTAGGTTAAAACACCTAGACCCGATATAAAATAGTACAACGTTAAATTAGATTTTCAATTATGTAAAAAATTGAAAATCAGTAAAATAAACTATACTTTTTACGATGACAAATGCGCACCGAGATGCTTTGTTCGTGCTTGTAAAATCACTTTCCAAATCAGAGAAACGACAGTTTAAGCTGTATGTTGGGCGTTTGGGGGTAAATACGGATGCCAAGTTTTTGGCCCTTTTTAATTTATTGGACCGCTTGAAGAAGTACGATGAGAAGGCAATCCTTGAATCTGGAATCGTAAAAAAAGCACAGCTGTCCAATTTAAAGGCACATTTGTACAAACAGATTTTAGTAAGCTTACGCTTAAACCCCGTGAACCAGACTATTCGGGTTCAAATACGGGAACAACTGGATTTTGCAACCATCCTCTATCAAAAAGGATTGTACAAGCAAAGTTTAAAGATTTTGGATAAGGCGAAGGCAGTGGCCATTGAAAATGAGGAAAAGAACATTGCTTACGAAATAGTTGAACTTGAGAAAATAATTGAAACACAGTATATTACCCGTAGTATTCCTGACAGGGCAGATGAATTAGCCGTTCAGGCTAAGGAACTTTCTGCGCATAATGTGATTACCAGTAAACTGTCTAATCTTTCGCTACAACTTTACGGACAGATGTTAAAAGTGGGGTATGTACGTAGTGATGAGGACTATAGAAGGGTCAAGGAATATTTTGACAAGCATCTGCCCAAATATCAAATAGAAAATTTAGGATTCAGGGAAAAATTATGGCTGTATAAGGCGCATTTATGGTACAGTTTTTTAACCCAAGATTTTTTATCCACCTATAAGTATGCCAATAAATGGGTGGATTTGTTTTATGAGCACCATGAACAAATTGCACTTAATCCGGTATTCTTTTTAAAGGGGAATCATTACTTGTTGGAATCTCTTTTTTATGTGAAGTATAGCAGCCAGTTTAGGCAAACCTTGGAAAAACTGGAAGAAGTAGTAGAGAGTAAAAGCTTCCCTAAAAATGATAATATTGCATCCTTAACATTTTTATATCTCAATGCCAATAAGTTGAATCTCCATTTCTTGGAAGGAACATTTCAGCAGGGGTTATATTTAGTGAAAATTGTTGAGTATGGTATTAACAAGCACAAGGATCGTATAGATGCGCATCACATTATGGTGCTATATTACAAGATTGCTTGTTTGTATTTTGGAATTGGAGATAACAAGACCTGCATACAATACCTCAAAAAAATAATCAATAACAAGAATTTGAAAATGCGCGAAGACCTTATGTGTTTTGCGCGTGTGCTTAGTTTGGTGGCGCACTATGAAGCAGGTATGGATTATCACTTAGAGGTTCAGCTAAAGAGTACGTATAAGTTTCTACTGAAGATGAACGACCTTCATGCCGTGCAAAAGGAGATGATCAAGTTCTTAAGGAACCTTGGAAATATTTATCCGAACGAACTTAGAAACGAGTTTGAAAAATTACATACGGAGCTAAAGAAATATGAAGACCACCCATACGAAAAACGTTCGTTTCTCTATTTGGATATTATTTCTTGGCTTGAAAGCCATTTAGAGAACAGACCAGTTGCTGAAATTATTAGAGAAAAGGCTCTTGCCGTTAGAAGATAAAATTTAATGCCCCTTACCGCCCAGACCAGAAATTTCTTAGAATTAAACCTTACCGTATTTTTTATGTCAACCTCAGGGCCGTTCGGCAAGTTCATAGAACTGCCAGCCCCGTTGACCATTGAATTAAGGGCTCTTTTTGCATTTCTTTTTTTACTGATTTATTGTAAAATCAGGAAGATTTCGTTCCATATCAGCAAAAGGGATATTTGGCCAGTTCTCCTAACAGGTGTTTTAATGGGAGTTCATTTAGTCGCCTATTTTCACGCGCTACAATTGAGCAATGTGGCAATTGGTATGCTGTCCTTATTTACATATCCCATTATGACCGCTTTTTTAGAACCTTTGTTCTTAAAAACCACTTTTAGGAAAAGTCACCTATTTTTAGGCTCTTTGGTACTTCTTGGAATTTACTTTTTAGTGCCCGATTTTGGTTTGGAGAATGATAGTACCATTGCCATAGGTTTTGGACTGTTTTCTGCCTTCACGTATGCTTTGCGAAATTTAATACTAAAGACGAAGGTAGACCGGTATCAAGGTTCCACCTTAATGACTTATCAAATGGGGATTATCGGTTTCCTCCTGCTGCCTACCTATATAGCTTACGATATTTCTGAAATTCCCCAATTTATTCCGGCGCTTTTGGGGCTTATCCTTATAACCACTGTGATTGGCCACACAATGTTCATCAATAGTTTTAAGAACTTTTCAATTACTACCGTAAGTATATTAAGCAGTGTTCAACCAGTATACGGAATTTTGATAGGAGCTCTTTTCCTCAAGGAAATTCCCGGTTGGTCCACTATTTTAGGAGGGGGATTGATTTTAACTTCCGTGATATTGGAAAGCGCCAGGTCCTTCAAATAATGCTTAATTTTCTGGAGATATCGGGGTTGGAGTAGTGCTATTTGCCTTAAACTGCCCCATGAGTCCATCGCCCATTTTTTGAAATTCTTCGTTCTGGGCCATTTGACGCACTTTCACAGGATCAAAATCACCATTGAAATATAAAAATGAACCTGTGGTGTTATTGTTGTTGTAAATAAGGATTTCCTTTACGGCATCCCGTTTTTCTCTTATGGAAACTACATTCCGTTTTAACTGGTCATTTTTACGATATACTTCAATAAAGGAGTTACCAGTAATTCCGTTCATTTGCTGATTCAAAAAGCGGGTTCTGTCTTCTGTAGCGCTAGGAAATTGCATGAACCTTAAATCTTTGGTATTTCCTACTAGGGATTTCATTTCGGGGGAGATATTACCTATCATTGATAGCATGAACCTAGGAACCCTAATAGCGGTAACCTGGTCATCTTCTTTATGTGCATTGTAAAAAGCATCAATGGAATTGTAGGTACTGCAGCTGCATAAAATCAATAGGCAGCTCACTAAGCGTAATTTTTTCATAATGGTGTTGTGTTTATGTTGCTAAATATAAAGTATTTAGCAACAAGCGTTCCAAAGTGGTTCTGAAGGCGGAGGGGCAAGAAAGGTCATTTTCTCCTTCTTCACAGGGTGAACAAATGATAAACTACGGGCGTGAAGGTGTATGCTCGCATCTTTGTTACTACGGTCAAAGCCGTATTTTAAATCTCCTTTTATGGGACTTCCAATACCGGCCAGTTGGGCTCTGATCTGATGATGACGACCGGTTTGCAAATCTACCTCCAGTAAAAAATAGGTATCCAATTTTTTTAGAACCTTGTAGGATAAAATGGCTTTTTTACTATTTGCCGTCTGTTTGTTGGAAGGGTATGATTTATTTTGTTTCGGGACTCTGGTGAGCCAGTGAACTAGAGTTTCCTCCTCTTTGGGAGGAGCATTCTTTACTACTGCCCAATACGTTTTTTTTGCATCTTTTTCTGCAAAAAGTTTGTTCAACCTAGGTAGTGCTTTTGATGTTTTTGCGAAAACTACTATACCGGAAGTAGGCCTGTCTAAACGGTGTGTAACCCCTAAAAATACGTTTCCAGGCTTATTGTATTTTTGTTTGATATAGAGCTTAACCACCTCGCTCAGGGGCATATCGCCGGTTTTATCTCCTTGAACAATATCCCCTGGTCTTTTGTTGATAACGATCAGATGATTGTCTTCAAATATAACTTGAAGATTTTCGGGCGTGGAAAGGACTTTTTTTGACACTAGAACAAGCTTTTTTCTTTGGAGAATGATAAGGCCAGTAACAAAATAACACCAAAAGTTACGGATACATCGGCCATGTTAAATATTCCTGTCTTAAAAATACCAAGTTGAATCTGAAAGAAATCGGTAACGGAACCGTAGGCAATGCGGTCTACCAAATTTCCAATTCCACCTCCTATAACACAGGCAAAGGCAAGAATAGACCATCGGCCCAAATGTTCTTTACTCAAAATTCGATACAACAGGATTAGTAAAACCATAATAGGAAGGGCCTGAAATAAGATAAGTTTTATCCAAAAAGGGAACTGCTGTCCAAAACCCAGCATAGCACCCGTATTTTCCACATTAGTGAGTATGAACCTATCTCCAATAAGCTGAATGTAATCCCTTGGGGTCACATGTTGGCGCACCACTTCTTTTGAAATTTGATCGCAACCAAAATTCAACAAAACAATGAGAACAATGGCTATTTTTCTTAAAAGGCCCTTATTCATAGTTATGATTAGTATTGCTCCTGATCATTGGGGAAGTCCCTGCTCTTTACATCAGTTACATACTGACCAATAGCTTTGCCCATATCTTCATAAAGGTTCATATACCTACGCAAAAACCTTGGATTGAACTCATGGGTCATTCCTAAAAGGTCATGAATTACCAGTACTTGCCCATCTGCGTGTTTACCTCCGCCAATACCAATGGTTGGTATACTTATACTTTCTGAAACTTTCTTGGTTAAATCTGCTGGAATTTTTTCCAAGACAATGCTAAAACATCCTAGCTTTTCAAGAAGTTTTGCGTCTTCAATGAGTTTTTCAGCTTCTTCCTCTTCCTTGGCCCGGACGGTGTAGGTTCCAAATTTGTAAATGGATTGTGGTGTAAGTCCCAAATGCCCCATCACCGGAATACCCGCATTTAAAATACGTTTGACCGATTCTTTGATTTCTTCTCCACCTTCCAATTTCACCGCATGGGCTCCGCTCTCCTTCATAATTCGTATGGCACTGCGTAAAGCTTCTTTGGGGTCGCTTTGATAGCTCCCAAAAGGAATGTCAACAACTACCAAGGCTCTTTCCACTGCACGAATTACCGAACTGGCATGGTAAATCATCTGGTCTAGAGTAATTGGCAGGGTAGTTTCATGGCCGGCCATAACGTTACTCGCAGAATCACCAACCAAGATTACGTCCACATTCGCAGAGTCTACAATTTTGGCCATGGAGTAATCATAAGCGGTAAGCATGGAGATTTTCTCACCATTCTTTTTCATATCTACGAGGGACTTTACCGTTACTCTTTTGTACTCTTTTTTTGCTGTTGACATTAGTTATTTGTTTTTGGAGGGTTAAAAGTAAGGAAATTGTTTCAGCAGTGAGAAGGGTAGTGGTGGTTTGTACCTTCTCTTAAATATAATTTTATAAATTACCTTGTGATTTTATTTTACTTTTAAAAATAAGTTCGGTCCTATGTTAAGAATACTATCAATCCTATTTGTTTTATTGAGTACAAATGTGATGGCTCAAGACGACCAAGATGCTGTCAAGAAAACCATTGAAGACTTTTTTGCAGGATTTCATGCACAAGATTCACTATTGATGAAACAAGAGGTATCTGAATCTGTAATTCTTCAGACTATTGGCAAGGATGAAACTGGCAATTCAATTGTGAAAAGTCAGCCTTTTAATGAATTTTTAAAATCCATTGTAAGTATACCCTCTACCACTACTTTCGAAGAAGTAATTACTAACTATTCCATACAAGTAGATGGGCCCATGGCCAATGTGTGGACGGATTATGAGTTTATGCTTAACAATGAGTTTCACCACTGCGGCGTAAATTCCTTTCAACTGGTAAAAGATGCCAATAAAGGCTGGCAGATAATTTACTTGATCGATACTCGCAGAAAAGAGGGCTGTAACTAAAAAAGCGGAAAAACCCAAAAGGTTTTCCCGCTTTGAAAAATAGTTTTGTGAGAACTACATCTCCCAACCTTTTCTATAAGTTCTACCAACATATTGGTTGGCTTCTTCAAGATTGGTAATACGCATGTTTTCGCCGTCCCATAATAATTTTTTACGGGCGTAGAAATCCATTTTTCCTTTTTCATCCTCTTTTCTCAACAAGTAACTTCTGATAGCTAGGTTACCCATTAATACGGTCTCCGTCATTGGGCCCGCATAATCGAATGATGATGTAAGTGCTTTGTGCTCTTCACTGCCAAAACCAGCTTTACAGGCATCGACCCATTTGCGCTGGTGACCGTATTCCGGTTCATCGTTTGGCTCTGTTTCAGGGCCAAAATCGGTGGTTCCGTCGTTCAAGTATAACTTAGGAGTTAGCGGACTACTATCATTAATATTGGTAGAAATAATACCTTTTTCACCAATAATGAGAACCCCGTTTTGGCTGTCGGGTCCGCCTATATCGTTGTTGGCCGGAATGATATCTGGGTGGGCAGGGCGTATACCCCCGTCGCTCCATGTCATCTCGATAGGTGATTTTGATTTTTCAGTCTCGTCAAAATGGAGGGTGATGAAAGAGCTGGCAGGGCAACCATCTGGATGGTAATCTGCATTCCACATCTGGGAATAAACGGCTCCTACGCTACACTCGGCATCCGTAGGGTATTTTAAACCTAATGTCCTAAAAGGAATATCGATTAAGTGACAACCTACATCTCCCAAAGCTCCCGTACCATAATCCCACCAACCTCTCCAGTTAAACGGGTGTAAATTAGGGGTATAGGGTTTCTCTTCAGCAGGGCCCAACCACAGGTCCCAGTTCAAGCTGTCCGGTTTCATGGATGGGTTGGGTTCCGGGAAAGCACCACCTTGTGGCCAAACAGGTCTGTTCGTCCATACTTGTACTTTGCTAACGGCACCAATAGCATCTTCATCGATCCATTTTTGAACCATACCCAATAAAGGATTTGACCCCCCTTGGTTACCCATTTGGGTCACAATTTTCTTGTCCCTGGCCATTTGGGTCAGCATTCGTGCTTCCCGAATGTTGTGGGTCATTGGTTTTTGAACGTACACATGAACACCTCGGTTCATGGCATATGCCGCTGCTGGTCCGTGTACGTGGTCAGGCGTGGAAATGGTAACAGCATCAATGCCTTTTTCCTTATCCAACATTTCCCTGAAATCTGCATAAAGTTTTGCTTTCGGAAAACGCTCTACAGATTTTTTTGCAGAACCGGCAAAATCTACGTCGCAGAGGGCAACTACTTTTTCACGTCCGTTAACGGATGCATTCGCAATGTCACTGGCACCTTTTCCTCCGGCACCGATGGCTGCAATGTTCAAACGATCACTAGGCGCTAAGTAACCCACTCCTCCCAGTACATGTCTTGGTACAATAAATACGGATGAGGCAATGGCTCCTTTCTTGAGGAAGGACCGCCTAGAGTTTTTTGAAGATGGAGTCTTCTTGTTTTTCATTTTCTTTTTGATATAGTTAGGATTTGAATGAGCTTCTAAAGGTAGTAAAATATGTGAAAGCACTAATAATTGCACTAAATATTAATCATTTTCTAAAGTTTAGTTTGCTGTTTGTAAAAATTTGATGGGTTTTTCTATATTAGCCAACTTTAAAACCAAAACCCCTAACTCATAATGAAAAGAACTACATCGTTACTCTATCTATTTTTATTTATATTCTTAGTGGCCTTTTCTTCTGAAATACGTTCTCAAGACGACAAATTTTTTGAAGGTAAATGGGATATGACCTTACAGATGGACGGAAAAGAAGCTCCGTCTTGGCTAGAAATTAAACATTCTGGAGTACAGACCTTGGTAGGTCGTTTTGTATATGCCAGTGGCAGTGCCAGGCCAATTTCAGAAATTGTTGTTGAAAATGGCAGTTTCTCATTTACCATACCACCACAATGGGAACAGGATTTGGGTGACATAACCGTAAAGGGTACCAAGGATGGCGAGGGTCTCAAAGGAACCTTGTCTTTTGAAAACGGAAAAACCCACAAATTTACAGCGGATAGGGCACCCAAGTTGGCTTATACCGAAAAGGTGAAATGGGGAAAAACCAAAGATCTCTTTAATGGAAAGAATCTAGAAGGTTGGAAAGCCTTGGGTGAAAACCAATGGGTCGTTGAAAACGGCATTCTTAAAAGTCCGAAATCGGGTGCGAATTTAGTTTCTGAGGAAAAATTCAATGATTTCAAGATTCATGTAGAGTTTAAGGTTCCTGAAGGAAGTAACAGCGGTATTTACCTTCGTGGTCGTTATGAGGTTCAAATCACAGATGATCATGGTAGCGACCCGAGCAACGTTCTGTTTGGTGGCGTTTATGGCTTCTTGACACCTAACGAAATGGCAGCTAACCCTGCTACTGAATGGCAAACCTATGACATTACGTTAATCGGTAGAAGGGTAACAATTGTGGCAAATGGCAAAACTATTATTAGCGAGCAGAATATTCCAGGAATTACGGGAGGTGCTTTAGATAGTAAAGAAGGCGAGCCCGGACCTTTCTATATTCAAGGAGACCACGGTCCGATTTCATTCAGAAAATTTACCGTAACTCCAAGAGTTGAATAAAAGTTTTTGTTAGGGCGTCAGTTCTAACAATCACTCATATTAATACCAACAGCGAGACCTCCTTTGGAGGTTTCTTTGTATTTGGAGTTCATGTCCTTGGCTGTTTCCCACATGGTTTCTACCACTTTATCCAAGGGAACCTTCGCATCTTCGGGGTTGGATTCCAAAGCCAATTCCGCTGCTGTGATGGCTTTGATGGCCCCCATGGAATTTCTTTCGATACAGGGTATTTGAACCAATCCTCCTATAGGGTCACAGGTGAGTCCTAAATGATGTTCCATGGCAATTTCGGCAGCCATTAATACTTGACCTGGAGAACCGCCTAAAAGTTCGGTAAGCGCGCCGGCTGCCATGGCGGAAGACACCCCTATTTCAGCTTGGCAGCCTCCCATGGCCGCAGAAATAGTCGCTCCTTTTTTAAAAATGCTGCCAATTTCACCTGCCACCAATAGAAACTGTTTAATGTGTTCAAAACCGGCTTTATGGTTTTCAATAACCAGATAATACATTAACACGGAAGGTATAACCCCAGCACTGCCATTGGTAGGTGCCGTTACCACACGACCTAAAGATGCATTTACTTCATTAACGGCTAAGGCAAAACAACTAACCCACTTAAAAATTTGTCTGAATTTTACTTTGGTCTTTCGGATAGTTTCCAACCAACCTTGTGCATTTTTATACTTCTTGTAGTTTTCGCCTAACAAACTCTTGTTCAGGTCTGCAGCCCTACGTGTCACATTGAGGCCTCCCGGAAGTTTTCCATGGGTATGGCATCCATTGTACATGCAGTCTAACATGGTGTTCCAGACACTATGTATACCAGTGTCTATTTCCTTGTCTGTTCTTAGGGAACGTTCATTTTTAAGCACAAGACTTGAAATGGAACTATCTTGTGCCTCACAATGTGCTAAAAGCTGCGTTCCGTTTTCCACCGGAAAAGGAAACTTGTGGAAATCTGCCATTTTTTTCTTGGCATTTTTTCTTTCCTTGACTACTACGAAACCACCGCCTATGGAATAGTAGGTTTTGGACTTTTTATCACCGGTTTCTAGCACCGCTTCAAACTTCAATCCGTTGGCATGAAACTCTAGAAATTTCTTATGAAAACAAATGTCCTCTAGAGGCGAAAAAGGAATTTCCATTTGTGATCCTAAATGGATTTTTTTGGTCTCTTGGATTTTATGAACGGTAGGAAGAATGTCTTTTTCAGGAATAGCTACCGGGTCTGCCCCGGAAAGACCTAGCATGATGGCATAATCCGTGGCGTGTCCTTTTCCCGTCAAGGAAAGTGATCCGTATACATGTACCTTTACTTGTCTAACCTTGGAAAAAAGTCCCTTATCCTGAAGTTCTTGAATCCACCTTTCAGCGGCTCTCCATGGTCCCAGTGTATGGGAGCTTGAAGGGCCAACGCCAATTTTAAGCATGTCAAAAACACTGATACATTCCATATACCCAATTTTGGGTAAAGTTATTATTTTCTAATAAGGACTTCGCACAGTTTTATTTATAGTGTGGTCTGTATTAAGGAAATTCCAATGTTAAGAAAGAAAGCATCTTGGTTCATACCTTCAAACTTTTTTAGCATACCAGACCTTTGATAAAGTAAATCGATATAAATTTTTCTGTTCATTATGTTTTTTTGTATGCCCGTACCTAACAGAAACCCAAGGCTTAATTTGGAGAATGGACTTTCGGTCGTTTGGTTAGTGCTTACAGTAACGCCATTGGTATCCTGCAATTCGTATTCGTGGAGATACTCAGATGAGAATTCTAAATTATTGAATGCTCCAATTTGGAAAGTTGGTTGTAATTTATCTCCTGGAAACTCATATTTAATTGATAAATTATTTGACCAAAATGTTCTCTTTGAACTAATATTATTTGTTTCAGTAAAATGATATAAGCTTTCTTGTCTGCTTTGGTTCCATTCTAAATTGATAAATGTGATGTAAGATGACCATTGAAGAAAAATGTTTCGATTGATTTTTGGGAAATTAGTTTTATAAAAGACTCCTAGAACGGGGGATGTGGCCTTTTTGTCTAAAGTCTCTTTAAAGTAATAAAATTGATTTTGCAAATTATCATTGGTAGCAACCGAAATGTGGTTGACTCCAAGGATCGCACCAAAGGATTGATTGGCTTTAGACACTTTACCACTATAATCATGGTATGAATCATTTTTTTCAATGTCCTGGTGATACTTTTTCGCTATTTCAATGAGTGATTTTCTAGTAAAAGGTAATGTAGATAGTTGACTTAAAACACTTTCGCTTTTGTAAAGTACAAGACTAAGTGTAGTACGATATTCATAGCTTTCAACTAAATAAGTCTTACCATTTCTTAAAATTTCTTTTTCATCGTTTTTGAGTTCGTGAAGTGTTCCTTCTTCGTCCAATATGTAATACCGGTCTACACCATTATAATTTAAAAAGTAAAGGCTTACATTCCCTTTGAACAAATGCTCTAAGAATAGCTTTTCATTTTCGTTATTAATGTTGACCAATCTTGAGCTGTATTTTGCTCCGTCCTTAAATTGAAAGGATATCAAATTTGTAGGATTATAAATTTCGGGCTCTACATTTAAATTCTTTATGAAAATACATTTTTTAGGGTTAAGGGAATTACCCTTAGTACTAATAAACCCTGGTATTGTGTCCTTATTAGCTTTTACAATTAAACCTTCTTTAAAATTGGATTGAGAATAAGAGGCAACTGTTGTGAGTAAGCAGATTAATAGGTAGTAATAATTTTTCATTGAAGTATAGGATAAGTTGGCCCAAAATAATATTTCAGAAATGATTTGGCTCAATAAAACGGTTGTATTACTCTTTAATTCGTCAATTTAATTAGAGAGAAGAAAGCATTATCCTCGGTATTTAATTAAGCTTAAAACCAATTACATTTTCATGAATCTGTTCTTCACCCATAAGGGAATCTACCTGAACATTCATTAAGGATATGTTCTTAACCGGTTCTTCTTCCTGACCCATAATTTTGGATAGAAATTGCCCTTTTTTCAAATGAACATTTTTCAGACTAATATCTGAAATGGGGGTAAGTCTTTTTTCATAGGTTGGTACTAGGTCCCGCCATTGGTATAGTACATCGGTTTCAATGCCTAATACTCCATTTCTAACCTCGTTGGCCATAATATTGTTCATGAAAATGTTCTTGACATAGCCGCCACGACGCTCATTCGTTTTTATAAATAATAGGTGGAATAAAGAAGCCTCATCTTCCACTACACAATTATCAATCAAGATGTTTTCAATACCTCCAGAAAGTTCGCTACCCACCGCCAATAATTGATGTCCGTTTTTGACCGTACAGTTTCTGATGACCATGTTTTTGGAAGGGGTGTCCAAACGCCAGGCATCTTGATTTCTACCAGATTTCACGGCAATGGCATCATCACCTTGGTCAAAAATACAATCTTCAATAAGTACATTTTGACTCATTTCTGGGTCCACCCCATCATTGTTGTGACCATGGGCTTTAACCTTCACCCTGCGTATAGTTACGTCGTTGGATAGATATGGGTGGATGACCCAAAACGGACTGTTGGTAATGGTGACATCTTCCATTAAAATATTCTTACTTCTATTGAATTGAATGAAATGAGGGCGAAGGTTGGCGCTATCGTTTACCATCTGCCGTTCTTCCACATTATCGCTTTTCGCCGCCAAATTGTATAATCTCTTTAGGCTGTTCATATGACCTGGAGGTCTGCCGAACCATTTCTCCCATGTACCCATTTTAGCTCTAAGTTCACCTTTGCCGGTAATGGCTACATTTTCACATTCATAGGCATATATCAATGGAGAGTAGTTGTAACACTCCATACCCTCCCATGTGGTATGCACTGCTGGTAGGTAATCTTTAGGATTATCAGAAAATAAAAGAATGGCACCTTCTTCTAGATGAAGGTTAACATTGCTTTTTAGATGCAATTTACCGGTAAGCCATTCTCCCTTGGGAACTGTAACGGTGCCACAACCGGAAGCATTTGCCTCAATAATGGCGGCCTGAATGGCTTGTTCCGTAGCTTGTTGATTTCCTTTTTCAGCCCCTTTGTCCACAATGGAAATGGTTGGGCACATACTAAAGTCCGGAGCTTTTACAGGTGGCATTTCAAAAGGAGCTTCCACATTTTGTTCCTTAATAGTTACTTGCGCGCTTTTATTTTTACAGGAGAAGGACAACAGGCCTATTAAAGCAATGAGATATACCTTATTTATTAGGGTCATACGGTAATTTTAGAAATTGAGGATTTTTTAAGATGTAGTATTCAACCTAAATGCTTCTTTCTGTGCGGTTAAGGCTAACTCGGTGGCCAAGAAGCAATGGTCTTGGCTCATGGCCGTTTCCGTACGCTCGACCACATCGTTGACCAATTGCTCCCCGTATGGCATATGCACTTCGTTGCAATCAAAGTATTTGGTTTCCTTTTGATCTACCAAGAAAAGATGATTGCCTTTGGGTCTTCCGGCTATATCAATGTACTTGCGCATTTCAATGTAACCCTCTGTTCCTAAAATAAAAGTTCTACCATCGCCCCAAGTGCCCAATCCTTTAGGGGTGAACCAATCGATTCGTATATAGCCAGTAGCATGATTACTTCGTACCATCATATCACCAAAATCCTGATAATTAGGATACTTTGGAGTGCCAAAATTTCCTATTTGGGAAGTGCTTACTTCGGCCTTGGTAGAATTGGTATAATATAAGAATTGATCACATTGATGAGACCCAATATCGCAAAGAATTCCACCCGCTTTTTCCGGATAAAAGAACCAATCAGGCCTACTTTCCGGGCGCATGATATGCGGACCCAAACCAATGGTTTGTATAACCTTTCCAATAGCTCCTTCGTTTACAAGTTTTCCCGCCATAACCGATGCCGGATTGGCCAATCTTTCACTGTACGTAATGGAATAAATTCTTCCTGTTTCCTTCTGGACCTTTTTTACCTCGTGAAATTGCTCAAAAGTGAGAATACCGGGCTTATCTGTCATATAATCTTTTCCAGATTTCATCACTTTTATTCCAATGGGTGCACGTTCAATAGGTATGGCCGCACTGGCCACCAATTGAATGGTGTTGTCTTCAATAATTTCGTCAGCGCTTTTGGTCACCTTAACGCTTGGATATCTTTTGGTGAAATTCTTTAATAAATCTTCCTCCTTGGCATAAACCGCCACTAAGGTACCTCCTCCTTTAATTAGGGAATCTACCATTCCGTATATATGGCCGTGATTGATACCGATTACTGAAAATTTAATACTGTTTTTTGGCGGGGCTATAGTTTTTTTGGGAAGTACGATTTCCCTTATGTTGTTAGCATCCAAATGATTGGAGTACATATTCATTGGAAACATGGTGGCAGCTGCCATACCAGCAGCGGAAGTTGCCCCTTTGCGTAAAAAATCTCTTCTATTGAAATCCATAATTAAGTTGATTATTGAGTAGGCGCAAATTAGAAAAATTAGGACATTATGTGTGCTTAGTAAAATTAAATTATTCCAAAAGGGCAGTCGTTTTACTTATTTATGATACTGAAATGACATCATGTCATGTTGCTTTGACTTGGCATATTGTTTGTCATTTTGATACCGAAAAAAATCAAGCACTAATATTTAATAACATATATAATGAGCAAAATTATAGGTATAGATTTGGGTACGACCAACTCCTGCGTCTCCGTAATGGAGGGTAATGAGCCCGTTGTAATTCCAAATGCTGAAGGTAAGAGAACAACTCCTTCCGTTATCGCTTTTGTTGACGGTGGTGAGATCAAAGTTGGTGATCCTGCTAAAAGACAGGCGGTAACCAACCCTAATAAAACTATTTATTCTATTAAGCGTTTTATGGGGAACAAATTTTCCGAGTCTAGCAAAGAAGCGGAAAGAGTGCCTTACAACGTGGTTAAGGGTGACAATGACACCCCAAGAGTAGATATCGAAGGTCGTTTGTATACACCTCAGGAACTTTCTGCCATGATTCTTCAAAAAATGAAGAAAACGGCCGAAGATTACTTAGGTCAAGATGTAAGCCGTGCGGTAATTACCGTACCCGCTTATTTTAATGATGCGCAACGTCAGGCTACTAAAGAAGCCGGTGAAATTGCAGGTCTTACGGTAGAAAGAATTATCAATGAGCCTACTGCCGCTTCTTTGGCATACGGTCTTGACAAAAAAGATACCGACCAAAAAATTGTAGTATTTGACTTTGGTGGTGGTACACATGACGTATCCATTCTTGAATTAGGAGACGGTGTTTTTGAAGTACTTTCTACCGATGGTGATACCCACTTAGGTGGTGATGATGTTGACCAAAAGATTATCGACTGGTTGGCCGAAGAATTCAAGAGTGAAGAGGATATCGATTTGCGTAAGGATGCCATGGCTTTGCAACGTTTGCGCGAAGCTGCTGAAAAGGCAAAAATCGAATTATCATCTTCAGCTCAAACGGAAATCAACTTACCATATGTAACGGCTACCGCTACAGGACCAAAACACTTGGTAAGAACACTGAGCCGTTCTAAGTTCGAGCAATTGATCGAAGATTTGGTAAGAAGAACTATAGAACCATGTGAGGCCGCTCTTAAAGCCGCTGGTCTATCAAAAAGTGATATTGATGAGATTATCTTGGTTGGTGGTTCTACTAGAATTCCTGCGGTACAAGAAGCTGTTGAGAAATTCTTTGGTAAGAAGCCATCTAAAGGTGTAAACCCTGATGAAGTAGTAGCCGTTGGTGCTGCCATTCAAGGTGGTGTATTGACCGGTGATGTGAAGGATGTACTTTTATTGGATGTTACTCCTTTATCCTTAGGTATCGAAACCATGGGAAGTGTAATGACCAAGTTGATCGAGGCCAACACCACTATCCCAACAAAAAAATCACAGGTTTTCTCTACGGCAGCTGATAATCAGCCTTCTGTTGAAATTCATGTGTTGCAAGGTGAGCGTCCTATGGCCGGTGACAATAAGACTATTGGTAGGTTCCATTTAGACGGAATTCCACCTGCACCTAGAGGTACACCTCAAATTGAAGTTACTTTTGATATCGATGCCAACGGTATCATCAAAGTATCGGCTACCGATAAGGCTACTGGAAAATCGCAGGATATTAGAATTGAAGCTTCTTCAGGATTGACCGAGGAGGAAATCAAGAAAATGAAGGCCGAAGCAGAAGCAAATGCCGAAGCGGATAAAAAAGCCAAGGAAACTGCCGATAAGCTGAACGAGGCTGACGGAATGATTTTCCAAACTGAAAAGCAATTGAAAGAGTTTGGCGATAAACTTTCTGCAGATAAGAAAAAGCCTATCGAAGATAGCTTGGAAGAATTGAAGAAAGCGTATGAAAGCAAGGACTTAGCGGTTATTGCCCCAGCTTTGGACAAAATCAACGAAGCTTGGAAAGCGGCTTCTGAAGAAATGTACAAGGCTCAAGCAGAAGCACAACAAGGCGGAGGACCATCAGCTGATGCTGGTGCCGATACTGCTAGTGCAGATGCCAAAGAAGGCGATAACGTAGAAGACGTAGACTTTGAAGAGGTGAAGTAATCTTCACTTGATAGATAAATTAAAGCCCCTGATGATTTTTCATCAGGGGCTTTTGATTTTTTAAGTATTGGAACTAGTCCCTAGAAAGAATGCTCAAAATATACCAAAAGAGCAACATTAAAGAAGCAAACAAGCCTAAAGAAGCGGCTACATACTGATTTTCGTTGTATTTGTGAATTAAGTTAGAGGTCTGGTAAAGAATAGAGCCAGAAGCCAAAACAACCATTCCAACACTGAACCAAAGTCCAAGATCAAAGCCGAACAAGGTTCCCGCAATGATCAATCCTAAGGCAATGCAAAACCCAATAGTTAAAATAGATTTCAAAAAAGAGAAATCTTTCTTGGTCAAGAAAACTACTGCCGAAAGTCCTGTGAACAGAGATAAGGTAAGAACGGCCGCCTGGTTTAAAATTTGGAAAGCGCCACCCTCGGCCATGGTCATAGCAATAAAAATCAAAGGGATAAATATAAATGCTTCCGCCACCACGTACAGCACTAATCCCGCATAGTGCATATTCTTATCGTTACTTCGTAAGGCCAACCTTTCGGCATAATTGGTCACAAGCATAAATCCTCCTAAGAGCAACAGCCAGCTTATTCCACCGGTTAAGGACAAAGCTAGATTTAGTATTGCATCGGATTGAAAAAATAAGGTTTCTACCAGAATGAAGAGTAGAACAGCGCCAGCCAAATGGGCGTATGTTTTTTTGTAGAAAGCTACGCGAGCTTGATCGTTCAGTTGTCCAACAAAGGGGTGGATTGGGTTAGGTTGTGTATCCATAAATTTTGATTAAGGTGTTTATACTGTTAACCAAGGAAACACTTTTAAGGAAAGTGAAGGTGTTTTGATCGATGCTTCGGACTAAAAAATAGTTAAACTACCCCAATTGTACTTTTTAATGAAATGCTATGGCTTTTATTTTCAATTGTAGGAATAACCATTAATTTTGCAGTATGTCACGAACAAGTCCCCTTCTTTGTTTATGCCTCTTGTTTATTTTGGTTTCCAAACTTTCAGCGCAAGAAATCGAAATATTTAAAGTATCTGATTTTGATTTAGTCGGCCCGGTAAAAACTTGTTTGGTTATAACCGATTATGGTAAAGAAGAATATCATTTTGATGAAAAAGGGAGGCTTACCAAATCCGTAACCATTTATAGTGATAGTGATTACGAGACTACCTATTATAAATATAAAGATGGGTATATAAGCGAACGTAGAATAGAGAATTATTTAAACGATACGTTCGATAGCGCTACTTCTTTAGCTAATTTCTATACCTTGGATACCTTGCCGCGACGAATGGTGACAGAAAAAATCATTAGCTATGAAAAGGAATTGTTGGAACAAAATCGGTATTACTATGACGAAGACCATAGAACTATAAGAATGGTTCGTGTAGGTACTGATGGTACCGATGAAATTACTTTTGAGTATGAGAATACCGATGAAGGAGAAGTGTTAAAACAAAGCTTGAACGGGGTTCTGGCCAAAACGGTTGAAACCGACTTTGTAGAAATACAGAACGATTCATTGAGACAAAAAACCGAAGTAAGTAAGAATTACATCAATGGCGAATTAACCTCTAGAAACAAAAAAGTAATTAATCCCAAAGGGAAACCACTTTATACCAGTTCTTCAATTTACGACGCCAGTACCGACAAGTGGATATCACAACAGGAAGTAAATTTTGAATACACGGCAGATGGTATTTTAAGTAAGACCCTAGAGAAGAATAAAGGGTTAACTTCTACCAAAGAGTATATCTATCAGTTTGATGGCCATTCACCAAAAAACTGGGTGAAGAAAATCATTACTCCTAACAACTCATATATTACTAGAAAAATTACCTATTATAAGCCTGAAGTTACCAAAACTATCGAGAAGAACGATTAGAGTATTAGCAGGAGCTGTCTGCCACAATTTTCCATACTCCATTTATTTTCTTGAAAATAATCATAAATGTTCCGTTGGCATTACCCGCTTTTCTGGTTAAATGGTATTGCCCCATCACATAATAGGCACCTTCATTTATTGGTGTAATTTGATCAATGATAAACTTTAAGGTTCCCGTGTAATCTTGGTTGGGATATCCTTTTTTATAATTGTCAAGAGTAGTTTGCCACCCTTTCGTAATTCGTGCTCCGCTGTAATAGGTAAGAGAGTCGGACTGCCAATATCCTTGCATAAAACCTTCTAAGTCCCCTTTGCTCCAAGCGGCTTCCTGTTTTTTCATTAGTTCAATGATAGCTTTTTCGTCCTTATTTTGGGCAAAAGTCAAAGAAGTTCCTCCAAAGAATAGGGCAATAAGTAGCAGAAGAAATTTATTTTTCATTGTTATAAATTTTATTGTCTAGCATATAGCCCTAAAATACCTCTTTTAAATTAGAATGAACCAGATTGATTTCTATCAATGTTTACTATATTGCCCACCAAACCAAACCGAAAAAATGATTTCTACACCAAAATCCTTGCTATCTCTTGCTTTTCTATGCATTCTATTTTCTTTAAAATTGTGTTGTCAACATACGGATGACAGGCCCAATATTCTTTTTATTCTTTCTGATGATCATACTTCACAGGCTTGGGGTATTTACGGAGGTATTTTAAAGGACCATGTTAAAAACCAAAATATAAAAAGATTGGCTTCGGAAGGTGTGGTACTTGAAAACGCATTCTGTACCAACAGCATCTGTACGCCAAGTCGTGGAAGCATTCTTACCGGACAGTATAGCCATATCAATCAAGTGTACACCTTGAGCGAACCTTTACCTGATGGTCACCCCAATATTGCCCGCACTTTTTCTGAAAACGGATATCAAACGGCCATTATAGGTAAATGGCACTTAGTAGGTCAGCCCCAGGGCTTTGATTATTTTAATGTCTTGCCGGGCCAAGGACGCTACTGGAATCCTATTCTAAAAACGAAAGAGGATTGGAAAGATGGCTATAACAGTTCGGGTGGCACGGAGTACAAAGGATTTTCAACAGATGTAATTACAGATTTGACTATTGAACATTTGCGGAAAAGGGATGAAAATAAGCCCTTTTTAATGTTCTGTAATTTTAAGGCCACGCATGAACCTTTTGATTACCCGGAAAGATTTAAAGATTTAAATGCTAACGTGGATTTGCCCGAACCTGCCTCGCTTTATGATTTTGGTAGTGCAACTACTGGCAGAACTTTTAAAGGACAAAAGCTAGAAAATTTAGGACAACGCTGGCATAATGCCACTGTGGACCCAGATAATTGGTGGACAACCTATCCCGGACTTCCATATCCTTTGGAAGGATTGGACAGCATTCAAAAACGAAAAAAGATATATCAGAAACTCGCGAAAGATTTTATTCGTTCCGGTGCGGCCATTGATGATAACATTGGTAAATTACTGGACTACCTGGAGAACGAAGGTATAGCCGATAATACCATTGTCATCTACACAGCGGACCAAGGTTATTTTTTAGGGGAACATGGTTTTTTTGATAAGCGAATGTTTTACGAAGAATCGTTGCGAATGCCCTTTGTTATCCGTTACCCAAAGAAAATTAAGGGCGGCAAACGTATAGATGATATCATTTTAAATATTGATTTTGCAGCGCTTATGGCAGATTATGCAGGTATAGAAAAGCCTGGTTATATTCAAGGAGAGAGCTTTAGAGATAACCTAGAAGGGAAAACCTCAAAAAACTGGCGCAAGCAAATGTATTATAGATATTGGTTGCATCACCCAGATAGACCGGCCCATTTTGGTATTAGAAACGAGCGTTATAAACTTATTTTCTTTTATGGGCAGCCATTGGATAAAAAAGGTACTTCTAAAGAAACTACAGAACCTGCTTGGGAATTTTATGATTTAGAGAAGGACCCTAAAGAATTGCACAATGCCATAAACGATTCAGAATATGAAGGGGTTATACCTGAAATGAAAAAGGACTTGGTGAAAGAAAGAAAAAAATATACCGATCAAGATATGGACTCCTATAAGATGCAAGAAATTTTAAAAGAGCATAGCTTACGCTAAAGACCCATCTAGTTTAAGCATTTAATTTTTTGGTACGCCTGTAGCCAAATAGCAAAAATAAAATAGGCTCCATATCCTTATTGGCTTTTTTCCTTAAAATGGCGAAGGCCTTGGTGATATGATATTCAATTGTTTTTATAGAAACATTTAGATGCTCCGCAATTTCTATGTTGCTAAAACCTTCCTGTTTGCTCATTAGGAATATCTTTTTGCATTTAGGAGGTAGGTTCTGTATTTCTTTCTGGACCAACGACAACAACTTTTCAAAGAACACTTCATCTTTGTCCACAATTCTATCCAATTCCTCAATGTATTTCTTTTCCAAAGCGGTAACGGACTTTTGTTTTCTGTATTGATCTATAAACTCGTTGTGTACAGAACGATAAAGAAAGCTTTTAATGGTAAAATCACTTTTAAGGTTTTGTCTGCGTTCCCATGTCCTTATAAATACATTCTGTACAATATCTTCTGCTTGGTCCTTATCATTTACCAAACTGTTCGCATAAACGCAAAGTGGGTGATGGTATTCCTCTACTAAATATTCGTAGGCCTTTTCGTTACCATTTTTAAGATTTTGTACAAGGAATTGGTTGTTGTTAAAATCTGTTTTCATAAAAAGGGTTAGGTTGTTAATTAGTACAGATTTTAAAATTATGAAAAAAAAATACAAATAAAGTTTAGGGTTGCGTAAAAAATACACGTATTAGTAACAGATATCGCAATATGAGTTTTTCGGACTTTGAACTAAATACAGCAAAATTCTTGAGCCGTTCCATTTCTTCAACCGAGCTTGACGCCTTGCAAAAAGCTATGGAGAACGAAGTAAACCATAATGTGTTTAAATCATTTACAGAGATAGAATTTGTTACAAGACATCTGATGAGCAAATACGATAAGGAAGCCGCTAAAAAAAACTTAATAAAAAAAATAAAGTCCGATAAAAGGGAGGTAAAAGTTTTGTTTATCAAGAGACTTTTTAATTACGCGGCCATTATCCTCTTGGGTCTTGGGTTAGGATACTTCTATTGGAATCACAATTTTGCCAATTCTATTAAAATCAAACCACAGAACTTGGAGGACGAAATTACCCTAACGCTATCAGATGGTTCCGTCAAGACCATTTCAGAAGCCAACGAGGCTTCGGTTTATGATCAAAAGGGTGATAGGGTAGGCCTCCAGCAAGGAAATCAATTAGTTTATAAAAAAGGGAATACCGCGGAGGAACTTATTTATAACACCCTTACCGTTCCCTATGGTAAAAAGTTTGCCCTGGTTTTGTCAGATGGAACAAAAGTGCATCTAAATTCTGGAAGTTCCATTAAATATCCGGTGGAGTTTAAAAATAATCATGAAAGAAAAATTCATTTGATCGGTGAGGGATATTTTGATGTCGCCAAAAATGAATCTCCCTTTGTCATCACCGCCAATCATCTAAATGTACGTGTACTTGGTACTCAATTTAATCTATCAGCCTATCCTGAAGATGAAACGGTGCGTACTGTATTGGTGGAAGGATCCGTTGGTTTTTTTGAGGAACGTGAAAAGTTTACGAGTGAATCGCCTGTGTTAGATCCTGGCTACATGGCCATTTGGGAGAGAAATATAAAAAAAATGGAATTCAAGGAGGTGAATACAGAGTTGTATACGGATTGGATGAATGGCCGAATAATTTTTAGTCATATGCCCTTTGAAGATATACTTAAAAAACTGGAGAGAATTTATAATGTAGAAATCACTAATAGCTATGAACAACTTAATCAAGTAAAGTTCAATGCCAGTTTTGATACGGAGACCATTAACCAAGTATTTGAAGCATTCAATAAAAATTACCCTTTAAAATTTACAATTGATGGGCGGAAAATAGAAATAACCCAACCTTAAATTTAAAACCTATGACATAGAACAACTAAGAATAAACACACTCTAAAAATAAAAAATCGGAAAATGCTGGCACATTTCCCGATTGGGATTTAGAGTGATATACGCAATCGTTAACCATCTAAATTTGAACAAATATATGAAAAACCCAATCATATGGAGTAGGGAGAATATGCCCTATCCATTGAAGTTACGGCTAAAAATGAAATTTAGTATTTGCCTTTTTGCCATCATTTTTTTTCAGGCTCAGGGAAACACGTCTTCGGCTGATACGGAAATTACGCTACAGCTAAAGAATGTAACCTTGGAAAAGGTATTTCAAGAAATTGAATCTCTTACTAGCTTTAAGGTTCTATATAATGACAATCAGGTTAATTATAATAGAAAAGTTAGTGTTAGTTATGTAAAGGCTCCATTAAAAGGGGTACTCACCGATTTATTCCAGGACACTTCCATTACGTTTGAAATCTTGGACACACAGATAATTCTAACAAGAAGTTTGCCTTCGTCAAAAATTAAAGCCACTGAAGCCAAGGTTCAACAAGATATTTCAGGGGTTGTTACGGATGTTAATGGAATGCCTCTTCCGGGGGTTTCCGTTGTTGAAAAAGGCACCTCCAACGGAACGGCAACAGATTTTGATGGAAATTATTCCTTGGTTACCCAAAATGCAAATGCCGTTTTGGTGTTTAGCTCCATAGGTTTTGCGACCAAGGAAGTTTCGGTAAATCAGTCGGCCACCATCAACGTTCAATTAGAGGAAGATTCCGAAGCATTGGACGAAGTGGTAGTGACGGCTTTGGGCATCAAACAAGAAACGAGAAAACTAGGCTATTCCGTAGCTAAGGTGGATGCGGAGGAAGTGAACGTAAACCGTTCGTCCAATTTCATGAATACCCTTCAAGGTAAAGTGGCGGGGGTTAATGTTTCGGCCCTTGGTACCGGTCCTGGTGGATCTTCAAAAGTACGTATACGTGGTCAATCCTCCATTTCGGGTACAAACAACCCCTTGATAGTTGTGAATGGGGTACCTATAGATAATACCAGCTTTGGAACTAATATTGGTAGTTCTGGAGGAAGTGGGGAACCCGGTACCAGTAGTGGGGGTGTGTATTCTGATGGTGGGGATGGTTTTTCCAGTATCAATCCGGATGACATTGAAAGTATGACCATTTTAAAGGGGGCAACCGGTGCCGCACTCTACGGTTCCAGGGCCAAGGACGGGGTGATAATGATTACCACCAAAACCCGAGGCACTGGACAGGGAATTGGTGTAAATTATACCTTAAGTATTGCCAATCAAACTCCTTTGGATTTTACGGATTATCAATATGAATATGGGCAAGGGGAAAACGGTGTACGACCTACTTCGGCAAATCCTACCTCAGGGCAATGGTCTTTTGGAGAACGCTTTGAGCCCGGAATGACCCAAATTCTATTTGATGGGGTAGAGGTTCCTTATGAACCGGTTTATGATCGTATTAAGGAATTTTATAGAAATGGCCTGGATATCACTAATTCTATCGGCCTGTCCGGAAATAGTGAAAAAGGTGGCTTCAATTTATCGCTCTCCAATCTTGAAAGTAAGGGCATAACACCCAATAATGAGTTTAAACGTATCAATGTTGGCTTAGGGGCTAGTTACCTCCTTTCAAAAAACCTGTCCTTTACAACCAACATCAATTATTCCAATGAAAAAAATACCAATCCGCCCAATGTGGGGCAGCAGGATAACACCATCCCAGTAGCTTTATTCAATATGGCGAATTCGATGCCTTTAGATTTATTGGATCAAAAGAAATTTGATGAAAATGGTAACGAGTTTGTGTATTCTAGATTTAGGAATAGGACCAATCCTTATTTCACTTTAAGTGAGCAGTTCAATAGTATTGAAAGGGACCGGATTTTTGGTAATGCATCCCTAAAGTATAATTTTTTGCCTTGGCTTTTTGGTCAGGTAAGGGTAGGACAGGATTATTGGTCCAGAGATCAAGAATATAATGGCTATCCTACAGGTCAGGCCTCTAGGCCACCAGCACCTGAAGGATTTGTGAACGGGACCTATACTCAGGAGGTAAGAAGGTTTAGGGAAACGAATGTGGATTTCCTTCTTTCAGCCAATAAGGATTTTGGTGATGATTTTAGTTTGGGTGTCAATTTTGGTGGAAATAAAATGAAACGTGTTAGCAAGCTTAACCGTGTTAACGTCACAGATTTTGTTATTAGAGACTTGTACACCGTTCAGAATGGTAGAGTAAAAGATCCCTTATACGGTTTTTCAGAAAGAGGAGTCAATTCTCTATACGGAGCATTGGACCTGTCTTTTAAGGATACGTATTATATAAGTGCTACAGCACGTAATGATTGGTTTACAACATTGTCTCCGGCGAATAGAAGTATTTTATACCCTTCTGTTTCAGCAAGCTACGTTTTTTCCAATGCCTTGGATAATGTGGAATGGTTAACTTTTGGCAAACTACGTGCTGCTTATGCCGAGGTGGGAAGTGACACGGATGTACCGCCATATTCAGATGCTTTATTTTATAATATCAACGCGAATTTATTTGCAAACTCCAATGGACAATTTCAGCCTGTAGGTGCTCCAAATACAAACACCCTTCCAAATCCAAATTTAAAGCCAATGAGGGTGAAGGAAACCGAATTTGGCTTGGATTTGAGAATGTTCAATTCCCGTGTGAATTTAGATTTAAGTGTCTACAGGAAATCTACTTTTGATCAAATTATACCGGCACAAATTTCAAATGCTTCCGGTTTCGTAAGCACCCTAATTAATAGTGGTGAAAGTAGGAGCGATGGTGTGGAAGCCCTATTGACGCTCGTACCTGTACAAAATGAAGATCTTAAGTATGACATTACCCTTAATACATCATACAACAAAACCAAGGTTGTTTCTTTGTTAACAGATACTCCGGGGGAAAGTATTGTGGTAGGAACCCACGCTTTTAATGGTTTTCTTTATCAAGTAGTGGGGGAGGAAATTGGTCAATTGGCCGGTTTTGGCTATAAATTCGATGAGCAAGGAAGGCAAATTTTTGCGGATGATGGTAGACCCCTGCGCTCAGATGATATTGTCTTTTTTGGCAGTGCCTTACCTAAATGGGTAGGTGGCATTACCAATAGTTTTAGGTATAAGAATTTTAATGCCTCTTTCCTTATAGATTTTAAACTGGGAGGCAAAATGATTTCCGGTACCAACTTTAACGCTACCAGGCACGGACTCCATAAAATGACTTTGGAAGGTAGGGAAGGCGGAGTTATTGGTGATGGTGTCAACCAAGCAGGTCAACCCAATACAGTTGCTACACCGGCACAGACCTACTGGGAAGTTGTGCGCTCTCAGCAACTTATTGAACCAATTGTATATGATAGTGGTTATTGGAAATTTAGACAACTAAACCTAGGTTATGATTTAACAGATTTGGTTCAGGATAGTACTTTTTTCCAAGGCTTAACGGTAAGTCTCTTTGCCAACAACCTCTTTATCATTAAAAAGTGGGTCCCGAATATCGATCCGGATTCATTTGGCTATAGTTCCGATAATGTATCGGGATTGGAATCTACTGGTGTACCTACTACTAGAAGTATTGGCTTAAACCTTAATTGTAAATTTTAAAGGAAAGCATCATGAAAAATAAACTATACAGATTTTTGATTTTTGGATTGATTTTCATGGGCTTATCATGTGATAAGAATTTTGATGAAATCAATACCAATAATGTAGACCCAACAAAAGAAAGTGTCGATCCCATTTTTCTTCTTAACAATGCCATCATAAATACGTCATTTTCAAATGCGCAGCTTATTTATGATTTAGGCGTGGTCCAGCAGATTATTTCTCCCAATTCAGGAGTATTAACAGGTGCCAATTACAACCAGGACAATAGGGATGTTACCGATGACCATTGGGTTAAGTATTATGAAAATGTCATTAAAAATACCGGAGATATATTGGGTCAATTACAAGCTGAGGATGCCCCAGACCGGCCCAACCTATTGCATATGACCAGGTTGGTACAGGCGTTGACCTTTATGATTCTAACTGATGAGTACGGTGATATACCTTATTCCGAAGCGGGTAAAGGGGTATCTGACCAAATTGTATTACCCTCCTATGATTCTCAAGAAGCCATTTATGCTGATTTGATCAGTGAGGTCAAGGAAGCAACAGCCGGACTAAGTGCTTCCGCGCCTTCCGAAAATGGAGAAGTACTTTATTCCGGTGAGATTGCTAAGTGGAAAAAATTTGGGAACTCCCTGCTCCTTAGATTGGGAATGCATATTTCTGAAGTTAACCCATCATTGGCAGAGCAAACGGTGTCTGAGGCCTTTGCAGCAGGACTTATGGAGTCCAATGAAGATAATTACGTAATTAGGCATGATAACAATTTCACCAACAATGCAGGCTCATTATTGAACTCAACGGAAGCCAACAATTTTTACATGGTCGACACTTTTGTAGATTTCCTGTCAAGTACCAATGACCCTAGGTTGCAGTCCTTGGCCTTACGTTTTGTGGGGGCTACCTCCGGACCGGAACAAACCGTGGAGGCAGGCGTAAAAGACCCCGAGGAACAGGTGGGCATACCCATGGGCTATGACAACGGTACCATTGGAGGGGTGGCAAGTGATTTGGGTCTCGCCAGTTTTTATGATTTTACACAAGTTGATAGATTTCTGGTAGCCAAGCAAACGGCACCTATGTATATAATTACCTATAGCCAGACTCAATTATTATTGGCAGAGGCAGCAACCCGGGGTTGGATAAGTGGAGATGCCGAAACATTTTATAACGAAGGGGTTAGGGCCCACATGCAGTTAATGTCCAGCTATGATGAGTCAGTAGCTATAATGGAAGAAGAAATAGACACCTATTTAACTGAAAACCCATTTGATGCAGCCAATGCTTTGGAGCAAATAGGAAACCAATATTGGGTCTCTTGCTTTTTGAACGGTCCGGAGGCATTTGCCAATTTTAGGCGAACCGGTTTTCCAGATTTAGACTCAAATCCATATCCCGCTCAGGACATCAGCACAGATTTTATTAACAGATTGACTTATCCCAATTCCGAAGTGGCAACCAATAATGAAAATTTGGGTGCTGCAGTTTCCAGAATGGGTGCAGATAATCTGGATACCAATGTATGGTGGGATCAATAAATAACAAATCCAAACATAGATACAGAAAATGAAGAACACTTTAAAACAGCTTATTGCTAAAAGTAGGGCAGAAGACAAAGCATATGCACAACAGCGTAAAGCTGAAATAATGAGTCCTAAAACAGGAGACGACCGTAGAAATTTTCTCAAAAAAACGGCTCTCGGTGGTATTGCCCTTTCAAGTTTCATGGGCTATTCTTTTGAAGATACCATAGCCGAGACAACTTCCAAAGTTAAAAGGGCCTCTGCTCCGTCAGAATTGAAAATTACGGATATGCGGTACGTGGTGACCAACGTAATGGGGGGTACGCCTATTATCAAAATTGAGACCAATCAAGGTATTCATGGTTTGGGTGAAGTAAGGGATGCTGCAGATGTACGATATGCATTGATGCTTAAAAGTAGAATTTTAGGAGAGAACCCCTGTAATGTCGAGAAAGTATTCAAAAGCATCAAACAGTTTGGTGGACCCGCTCGTCAGGCGGGTGGTGTCTGTGCTGTTGAAATGGCCCTATGGGATTTGTGCGGAAAGGCATACAATGTTCCTGCGTGGCAGTTGCTTGGGGGGCGTTATCGCGATAAAGTTCGTCTATATGCCGATACCCCTGAGGCCAACTCCCCGGAAGAACAACAGCGTCTCATTAATTTTAGGGTAAAGGAACAAGGGTATACTTGGCTTAAAATGGATGTGTCCATCGGAGAATTAAAGGGTAAAAAAGATACCGTTGTCAACGGTAAATTCTGGGAAGATTCCAAAGGAAGCCTTTCTCAATGGGGAGATCAAAGAAACTTTATGTCCTATGGCAATACCATGCATCCTTTCACTCAAATTCAAATTACGGAAAAGGGTTTGGAGCATTTACAACAAGTGGTAGAGGATGTTAGGAATATGGTAGGATATGAAATTCCTATTTCAACAGACCATTACGGCCATTTTGATATGAACAACAATATTCGTCTGGCAAAGGCTTTAGAGAAATATCGCTTAGCTTGGTTCGAGGATATGGTACCCTGGCAATACACGGAACAATGGAAGGAAATAACGAGAAGTATAGATACGCCAACAACTACTGGAGAGGATATTTACCTGTTAAAAGATTTCCTGCCCCTCATTCATGAACGTGCGATAGATATCGTGCATCCTGATTTGGCTTCCTCGGGCGGATTGCTGGAAACTAAACGGATAGCCGATTATGCCGAAGAATTTGGTATTGCCATGGCCATGCACCAAGCAGGAACCCCCATTTCCTTTATGGCGAATGTACATTGTGCTGCCGCCTCGCAGAATTTCTTGGCTTTGGAGCACCACTCTGTGGATTTACCTTGGTGGGAAGATTTAGTGACTACCGTGGGTGGATTTAAAATGATAGATAAAGGTTTTGCTACAGTACCTCTTACCGCCCCAGGTTTGGGAATTGAGCTAAATGAGGAAGTGCTAAAGAAACATGTACATCCAAAAGACAAAAGTTATTTTGAACCTACGGACCAGTGGAACAAACTAATGTCCCATGACCGTACCTACAGTTAAAATCGAAATTCATATTTATATGATTTTTCAAACCATAGCAGAGTGTTAGTCAATTTTGTTTGAGTTGGTTTGGTTGCCGTTGGACTCCCCGAAGCCTTAATTCGGGGACGTTCAACTACATTGGCAATAACGTACAAAATTGTTACATTGTTAAAAGATTAAAATAATATCGAACTACTTAATAATAATGAACAGTAAAAAATGATAAAAAGACTATTTTTTGGAGTATTTATTTTCCTTTTAAATGTTCCTATGCATGGCCAAGGGGTTATGGCTACTTCGGACTTCGTTAAGGAACTGACGTCCAATTGGGAAGGAGAACGTTTTGAAGATGGCAGACCCAAAGTTTCGGATGCATTGCTAAAAAGACTTAAAAATATCCAAATTGAGGAAGCGTGGGGCTATCTTAGAAATAAGGGCTATAACAATCAATATGATGGCGGTTGGAAAATTTTGCATCCAGAACAAGTAATGACCGGTAGGGTATTAACATCACAATACATGCCTCTAAGACCTGATTATCAGCAGGTGGTCAAAGAGAAAGGTGGAAAAGAAAAAAGGGATACCATTGGAGGTAGTAATTCGTGGCCCATTGAAATTTTAAAGCCCGGAGATATTTATGTGGCAGATGGCTACGGAAGGATAATTGATGGTACATTGATTGGTTCCAACTTAGGAAATGCCATTTATACCAATTCCCAAAACGGGGTCATATTTGATGGGGGCGTTCGTGATGTTGCCGGTTTGTTGGATATTGAAGGGTTTAATGGTTGGTTTAGGGGAGATGACCCTTCGTATCTAAAGGAACAGATGCTTACTTCGATCAATAATCCAATAAGGATTGGTAGGGCAATTGTTCTTCCTGGGGACGTAGTTTTGGCCAATCAACACGGGGTAGTATTTATCCCTTCCCATTTAGTAGCAGAATTGGTTATCTCTTCTGAAGTTGTGGGATTACGTGATGTTTTTGGGTTTCAACGCCTACGTGAGAAGACCTATACTCCTGGACAAATAGATACCAAATGGACCGATGCCATTAAGGCCGATTTTCTAAAATGGATTAAAAAATATCCCGATGAAAAATTACCAATGACAAGAACGGAATTGAATACCTATTTAGAAAACCATTATAATTAATTCCAATAAACGAATGATGAACTTTAAAATGTCCCTATCACTTTTTTTTCTTTTAGCTTTTTTGCAGTTAAATGCCCAATCAGACATTCAAAGAATTGAAAAAGGTGTAGAAAAGCTTTATGAGGCGATGGTAAATAAAGATGAAAAAGGCTTGATGCACCTTACCTCAAAGCAACTAACCTACGGTCATTCCAGCGGTACCATAGAAAACAAGGAGCAGTACATAGAGGCTGTAATGACCGGTTCCTTTGATTTTTTCTCCATAATACCTGAAAATCAAACCATTTACATTTCAAAAGACATAGGGATTGCCAGACATATTTTTGTGGCTAACGGTACTAATAATGGCGAAAAGGAAGATGTTAGGATCGGGGTACTAATGACCTGGCAAAAACAAGGTGATAATTGGCAATTGTTAGCTCGTCAAGCATATAAACTTTAAGTTATTTTGAAAAAGCTTTCCTTTTATTCCGTAAGCCTGATTTTGTCAGGTATGCTACTTTTGGTAATTCTCTACATGATTATTACAGGCAAAATTGACCAAGCTGGATTACTGTTTCTTTTGTTCTTTGGGTTGTTGGCCTTTGGGTTTAGTGGATATAAATCCCTTAATAGTTTGGTCTTTACCATAACCATATTTGCAGGTGTGGCAGCAGCTTTGTACTATCCACACTATTTTACCTACGTAGGGTATTTCAAGTTGACCGCCTTGATTATTCCCTTAATTCAAATTATTATGTTTGGTATGGGTACCTCCATGAGTATAAAGGATTTTGCAGGAGTGTTTAAAACACCTCGAGGTGTATTTATAGGAGTGGCCGCTCAATTATTAATAATGCCCTTAGTGGGTTTTGCACTGGCCAAAACGAGTAATTTTCCACCTGAAATTGCCGCAGGTATTGTGTTGATTGGCTGTTCACCAAGTGGAGTGGCCTCTAATGTCATGGCCTATTTGGCAAAGGCCAATTTGGCACTGTCCATTACCATAACGTCCATAGCAACATTACTCGCTCCATTTCTTACCCCTCTTTTAATGAAATTACTTGCCGGAGAATTTATAGAAATCAACGTACTGGACATGATGTGGAGCATCACTAAAATGATTATTCTACCTATTGGTGCAGGTCTAATTTTTAATAAACTTTTTAAAACGGATTTGCTGGATAAAGCTATGCCAATGGTTTCCATGTCAGCCATATTTTTAATTATCACTATTATAACCGCCGCCGGAAGGGACAGTCTTTTGGATATTGGAGGAATCTTGATGCTATTGGTGCTGATACACAATCTGTTTGGTTACGGACTTGGTTACGGTTTTGCCAAACTTTTTAAGATGGAAGAGCAAGATGCAAGAACCATAGCTATTGAAGTAGGAATGCAAAATGGAGGCTTGGCATCGGGAATTGCCAATTCCTTGGGAAAGATAGCTACCATGGGGCTGGCACCCGCCGTTTTTGGGCCGTTGATGAACATTACAGGTTCTATTTTGGCGTCTTATTGGCATAAAAGACCTCCAAAGTCCTTGGGTAGTGTGGAAGTGTCCATTGCAGATTCGCAGAAATAAATATCTCATTTACACTTTATATTGTTAAACGGGAGTAAATACGAGTTTTTGAGCTTTATTTACTCCCATTTTTTATGTTTAATATTTAATTTCGGCCCATGGGGATAATTACTGTTATCTTCGTAATTAACAAACAAGTTTAATCAACTCACAATGAAAAAAGTAGTGACCTTTGGGGAAATCATGTTACGATTGTCTCCTCCAGGATTTTTAAGATTTTCGCAAACAACAAGTTTTGATGTCGTTTATGGTGGCGGCGAAAGCAATGTGGCGGTATCCTTGGCCAACTATGGGGTGCCGGTGGATTTCGTTACACGTTTGCCTAAAAATGATATTGGCGAATGTGCCCTAATGGAAATGCGCAAAAGAGGCGTTGGAACAGATAAAATTGTTTATGGAGGAGACCGTTTAGGTATCTATTTTTTAGAAACGGGAGCGGTAAGCCGTGGTAGTAAGGTTGTTTATGACCGTGCGCATTCGGCTATTGCAGAGATTGAAAAGGGCATGATTGACTGGGATGCCGTTTTTGATGGAGTAGAATGGTTTCACTGGACAGGTATTACACCAGCCATTTCTCAAGGTGCTGCCGATGTCTGTTTAGAGGCCGTAAAAGCTGCTAGTGAAAAGGGTATTACTATTTCAACCGATTTGAACTACCGTGCCAAACTATGGAAATATGGAGGCGATAGGGAAGCCATTATGACCGAGCTTACTTCATATTGCGACATTATCTTGGGTAACGAGGAAGATGCAGAAAAGCATTTTGGAATTCATCCAGAAGGATTGGATGTTCACAAACATGGGCACGACGTAAAGGCGGAAGCATTCCTGTCTGTTTGTAAGCAAATGATGAAGAAGTTTCCAAGGGCCAAAAAGGTGATTACCACATTGCGAGGTTCTATTTCGGCTTCCCATAACACTTGGGCCGGCGTTCTATACGATGGTGAAAAAATGTATGAGACCCGTCAATACCAAATTACCGATATCGTAGATAGAGTAGGAGGAGGAGATTCCTTTATGGGCGGTTTGATTTATGGATTGCTGAAATACCCTGAGGATGATCAAAATGCACTTGACTTTGCCGTGGCCGCTTCCTGCTTGAAGCATACTATTAAGGGAGATGCCAACTTGGTAACCGTTGATGAAGTTGAAAAATTAATGGGTGGTGATGCTTCCGGAAGGGTCGCCAGATAAATTCATCCATCAGTAATAATAACTACTAACAAATTATAATTTAAATGGCTAAATATTCAAGATTGGAAGTGGCGGAAGTTATGAAGGAAACCGGAATGGTTCCTCTGTTCTACCACCCAGACATAGAATTAGGTAAAAAGGTTTTAAAGGCTTGTTACGATGGCGGTGCCCGTTTGATCGAGTTTACGGCTCGCGGAGACTTCGCTTATGAGGTCTTTTTGGAACTAAACAAATTTGCTTTAAAAGAATTACCAGGAATGATTATGGGTGTTGGCTCCATTACCGATGCCGCTGCCGCTAGTTTGTTCATGCAAATGGGGGCGAACTTTATCGTTACCCCAACCTTGCGAGAAGATATCGCAATTGTTTGTAACCGTAGAAAAGTACTTTGGTCCCCTGGTTGCGGAACCCTTACAGAAATCAATAGGGCAGAGGAACTTGGTTGTGAAATTATCAAATTATTTCCTGGTTCTACGTACGGGCCGGGTTTTGTTAAGGCAATAAAAGGACCTCAGCCTTGGACGAGCATTATGCCTACCGGTGGTGTAAGTACGGAAGAAGCCAACTTAAGAGGTTGGTTCAGTGCTGGTGTTACCTGTGTGGGTATGGGATCTCAATTGATCAGTAAGGAAATTTTGGCCAATAAGGACTATGATGGTCTTGAAGCCAAGGTAAAAGATACCTTGGCTTTGATCAAGAGTATTAGAAGCTAAATTTTAATAGAAAGCTTTACGTATTCCCAATTCCAATCCCCGTAATTCTGCCAAACCGCGTAAGCGGCCAATAGCGGAATAACCGGGGTTGGTTTTTTTATGGAGATCATCCAACATTTGGTGTCCGTGATCAGGTCTCATAGGAATTAGCCAGTCATGCCTCCCTTCTTCTTTTCTCCTTTTTTCTTCTTTAAGAATCAGTTTGATAAGCTCGTACATAGGTACATCGCCTTCCAAATGATTGGCTTCGTAGAAATTGCCTTTTCCATCCCTTTGAGTACTTCTTAAATGCAGAAAATGAACTCGATCGGCGAACCTTTCAAACATTTGTGGAATGTTATTGTCCTCCCTGGCACCCAAGGAACCGGTGCAAAAAGTAATTCCATTGTGAATGGAAGGCACTTTTTCAAAGATATAAGCGTAATCTGCCTCGGTTCCCATAATTCTAGGAAGTCCTAAAATGGAGAATGGTGGGTCATCTGGGTGAATACAAAGCATTACCCCAACCTCTTCGGCAACAGGCACCACTTGCTCCAAAAAGTAAACAATGCTGTTTCTCATTTCATCTTCCCCAATAGTATCGTAGGTATCCAAAATGGTTTGGAATTTAGACAGGTCAAATCCTTTTTCGGGAACAGGATAGCCTTCTGATGATCCAGGTAAACCGGCAATAATGGTCTTTACCAATTCCCAAATATCATTTTCAGACATTTCCTCATGCCTCTTTTTGGCGGCATCAATTTGTTCTTGGGTATAGGTTGCTTCGGCATTGGGCCTTTTTAAAATAAAAAGATCAAAGGCAGCCAAAGCTATAAATTCAAAAGATAAGGCCTTAGAGCCATCTTCCATTTCCAAATCAAGACTGGTACGCGTCCAATCCAGGACCGGCATAAAATTATAGCACACGGTAGTAACTCCGCATGAAGCCAAATTTCTAAGACTTACCTTGTAGTTTTCTATGTGCTGTTTATAATCGCCCTGTTGGGTTTTTATATTCTCGTGAATGGGCAAGGATTCTACCACGGACCATACCAAACCGTTTTCCTCAAGGTGGTTTTTCCTTTTATTGATTTCTTCAACAGACCACACTTCACCATTTGGAATATGGTGTAAAGCGGTGACAATACCGGTAGCTCCGGCCTGTTTAATATCCTGTAGGCTTACCGGGTCACTTGGCCCGTACCAACGCCATGTTTGTTCCATAATTTTATTGTAAGGGTATTAAGTTGTTTTCGAGTTTTAAAGGACTATACACCACTAAAGGCACTAAAACCTCCATCAATTGGTAGAACAATACCGGTAATAAATCTTGCGGCATCACTGCAAAGAAATTGAACGGCACCATTAAGTTCTTCTACTTCGCCAAAACGTTTCATAGGTGTATTTCTAATAATATCTTCTCCTCTTTGGGTATAGGTGCCATCTTCATTGGTTAAAAGTGCCCTATTTTGTTTACCGATAAAGAATCCTGGTGCAATAGCATTTACGCGTACACCTTCCCCAAATTTTAGGGCCATTTCAACTGCCATCCATCGGGTAAAGTTTTCCATTGCCGCTTTGGAAGCGGAATAGCCTGCAACACGGGTAATAACCCTCTCTACGGCCATAGAAGAATAATTAAGGATAACGCCGGACTTTTGTTCGCTCATGGCCTTGCCAAAAACAATAGATGGAATCACGGTACCGTTCAAGTTAAGATCGGTAACGGTCTTGAACGCATCGATTGAAAGATCAAAAATGGTCTTGTCAACGCCAATGGTCGCTCCGGGTAAATTACCTCCGGCAATGTTCAGAAGAATATCTATTCTACCAAAATCCGCCAAAATTTTGTCCTTTACCTCGGTGAGTGATCCTTCATCCAAAATATCAGATTCATAAGCTTTGGCAGTGCCGCCAAGCTTTTCAATTTCTTGAATTAAATCGGTTAACGACGATTCTTTTCTGGATAGTAAGGCCAATTTAGCCCCGGCTTTGGCAAAGCTAATGGCGATGCTTCCTGCCATAGACCCACTGGCTCCAGTTATAATGGCAATCTTGTCTTTGATGCCGTACATAGTTTTATGTTTTAAGGTTGAACGCCGAAGATAAAACAATATCCCATAAAAACTAAAAGTGTATGGTAATCACTTAAAAAAGCAACAAAAAAACTTTACTTTTAAACAAACAAAACTTCCAACTACTACAAATGAAAATCTACAAAACAAAGAATGCTGCCATTTTGGAATACGAAGGAGAACTTTACACCAAAAGGGTGTCTGATTGGGACCAATTTTTAAATAGGACCCATTTATTTTCCTCCCTAAAAGATGAACTCTCCACTTTTGAAACTTATAACGGGGCTATCGAGGAGGAGTCATTATTGAAACCTATGGGTACCCAAGAAATTTGGGCTTCAGGAGTTACCTATATGCGCAGTAAGACGGCACGAATGGAGGAATCTAAAAAAGCGGGCGGTGGTACTTTTTATGATCGTGTCTATGATGCGGATAGGCCTGAACTTTTTTTTAAGGCGACTGCGCAAAGAACGGCCGACCCACTGGGAAAAGTGAGAATTAGAAAAGATTCAGGATGGGACGTTCCAGAACCTGAATTGGCCCTTTTAATAAGCTCCAGCGGAACAATTGAAGGATATACCGTTGGCAATGACATGAGTTCCCGAAGTATTGAGGGTGAAAATCCTTTGTATCTGCCGCAGGCGAAAACCTATGAAGGTTGTGCGGCACTTGGCCCCTGTATTTACATTACGGAAGGCCCTATTTCCCCTGAAACGAAAATAGAGCTCCAAATTTCTAGGAATGGAAGTGTGGTTTTCAACGATGCAATTGCCATTAACCAAATGAAAAGAAAACATCAAGATCTGGTTGATTATCTTTTTAGGGAATGTAATTTTCCCAACGGATGCTTTTTAATGACCGGTACGGGAATTATTCCTCCGGATGAATTCACCTTACAATCAGGTGATGAAATTAGTATTTCTATTGAACACATTGGCACCCTAACCAATACGGTTGCCTAAAATTATTCTTAAGCTAAGGAAGTTGAAAAATTTGATCTAACGGTATCCATTTTTCACCTTCCTTGGCCCACGGAAGGGCTTGTTGAAATTTCCACATTAATTTTTCCCATTTCTGAACCTCGGGATTTTCGGCATCCATTTTTGTTTTTTTGGCGGGGTCAAAAGATTCATCAACTTCCATAATCATAAACATTCGATTACCTGTTAGATAAATCTGCATATCCAAAATACCGGCGTCCTTTATACTCTTTATTATTTCTTTAGGCACAGAACCCGGGGCATGATATTCTTTATATTCTTCAATGAGTTGGGCATCGTCCTTTAAATCACAGGAGTAGCAGTATCGCTTTGTTTGGCTCATGTAAATGTTTTTTAATGATAGCTTTTATAAACTTTTCTTCCGTAAAGTGCGACTACAAGGAAGCATAATAGTGATAGTATAAATGAGAATCGCATTTCTGATACTCCCAAAAAGGTGACATCTTCGTATCCAAAACCTCCCAAATCTAGGATATAGCCTTGTAAATAGGGGAGCAACGCACCACCAACAATGGCCATTACCAAAAAGGCCGCGCCAAATTTGGCATCTTCACCCTGGCCTTCTAATGCAATTCCGTAAATGGTAGGGAACATAATACTCATAAAGAAAGAGGTGAACACTAAGGCATAGATTCCTAACATTCCTGGTAAAAATATGGCTCCCAAGAGGGTAAGCATGGCTCCAAACCCAAAATACATAAGAAGTTTTCCAGAATCAATTTTGGCCATAAGGGCAGTACCTATGGTTCTACCCACTAGAAATACAATATAACCCGCCAGTCCATACCAAACCGCGGATTGGGCGTCAATTTCTAAGGTTTCGGCGTATTGATATACATAGGTCCAGCACATAATTTGGGCACCCACATAAAAGATCTGGGCCACAACTCCGAAGGCAAATTTAGGCTGTTTCCAAAGTCGTTTTACGGAATCAGAAAAATTCACTTTTGCCTCCTGACTTTTATTTTGGGGCATTTTCACAAAACTGATGAGCAGAAAGAAAATAATGACCACCACTCCAAGAATCACGTAAGGATTTCTAATAATCTCTAGGTCACTTGTTCTAATAGCGGCCTTTCCAGCTTCTGTTAGAGTGTCATAGATAGGAACTCCTTCTTCGGTAACATCATCTGATTGAAGGGCTCCCAAAACAAAATTCTGGGCAATCAGAAGTCCCAGTATGGACCCCATAGGGTTGAACATTTGTGCAAAATTGAGTCTACGGGTTGCCGTCTCCTCAGACCCCATGGATAAAATGTAGGGGTTCGCGGTAGTTTCCAAAAAAGCCAGTCCAAATGTAAGTATATACAATGCCGCCAAGAAAAAGCCATAGCTTTCTTTTGCCGCTGCAGGCCAAAATAAAAGTGCTCCCGTGGCGTATAGGGCCAAACCTAACAGTACCCCTTTTTTGTAAGAAAATTTATTTACAAATAGTGCCGCTGGTATGGCCATGGTAAAATATCCGCCATAAAATGCCAATTGTACCAAAGAAGCCTGGGTATTACTTAACTCCAAAACTTTTTGAAATCCCCTAACCATAGGGTTGGTCATATCATTGGCCAAGCCCCATAAGGCAAAAAGGGAGGTTATTAAAATAAAAGGTACGAGTATTTTCTTGGATACTACTGGAGAACGGGATTCTTCCATAATATAAAAATGTTGGTTTGGTTTAAATACTGGTTTAATTTTCTGTTAGTACGGCCCGATCTAGATGAACATAACCTCCGTCTACATGAATAAATTGTCCCGTGGTATGTGAAGACCTATCGGAAATGGTAAACAAGCATGTATTGGCTATTTCTTCCGTTGTGGTCATTCTATTTTCAAACGGAATCTTTTTAATAATGGATTTGAGTTTTTCCTCTCCGTTGGGAACTGTTTTGATCCAGTCATCGTAGGCAGGAGTCCAGCTTTCTGCGATAATGATGGCATTGGAACGTATTCCAAAGGGAACCAGGTCTACCGCCCATTCTCTCGTTAGACCCAAAACGCCACCCTTGGCCGCAGCATAACCAGAAGTTCTTCCTTGTCCGGTCAATGCAACTTTAGACCCAATATTCAGGATGTTTCCTTTGGATTTCTTTAAATAGGGTAGGGCATGTTTCACTATCAGAAAATAGCTCACCAAATTTAATTTTAAGCTATTCATAAATTCTTCGTAGCTGGCATCCAAACCAACGCCGTCATTTACTCCCACATTATTGAGTACCACATCTATACGACCGTACTTCGAAATTATCTCCTTCATGGCGCTTTCAATTTGGCCGGGATCTGTAACATCTGTTTTGCAAAAAAGGGCATCTACACCTTGCTCCTTTATTTCATCTACATATGTGAAGCCCCTGTCATTCCTGTCAATAACAGCAGGAATAGCGCCTTCGTCAACCAATCTTCTTAGAATGGTTTCGCCAATACTTCCTTTTTTACCTGCAGCACCGCAGATAACCACTATTTTATCTTTTAAGTTTAAGTCCATAACGGATGTAGTTAGGTTTGGGTTTTATCCCGTTTAGGTTGTTATTATAAATTATAGAATGCCATGGCATTCTTTCCCATTATTTTTTCTTGTTCAGTTGTACTTAAATCTTGAATAAAGTCCTTTACAAGATTTTTTACTTGCGGATAGGTTCCTGCTACCAAACAAACAGGCCAATCTGAGCCGTACATTACTCTATTGGGGCCAAAAGCCTCCAAAATTAAATTCATATAGGGAAAAATCTCTTCCTTGCTCCAATTATCATAATCCGCTTCAGTAATCATTCCGGATATCTTACAGAATACGTTTTCATGTTTTGATATTTCCTTCATCAATAAGGACCATCCATCAAAAAAACCATCCTTGATATAGGGCTTGGCAATATGATCAATTACAAAAGCCTGATTGGGGAATTTCTTTACGAACTCCAAAACAGCTCCCAACTGATGCGGAAAAACAAGAATGTCATAGGTGTGATTATATTTTTCTAGGAGAGAAATACCATTTAAAAAATCATTCCTTAATAAGAAATTGTGGTCAGCTTCCCCTTGAACAATATGTCTCCAACCTTTTAAGTTCTCATTTTCTTGATACTTTTCCAACTGCTCCGGTAAACTGGTGGAACGTAAATCTACCCAGCCAACAACTCCTTTGACGAAATCGTTTTCGTTTGATAGATTTAAAAGAAATTCCGTTTCCTCCAAGGTTTGATCCGCTTGCACTGCTACACATCCATCAACCCCATGGTTTTCATAAACCGGTTTAAGGTCTTGAGGAAGGAAATCGCGTCTAATTATGGCCATTTGGTCATCTATCCAAGCATGCTTTCGCTCGTCATAAATCCAAAAATGTTGATGGCTGTCAATTATCATCCAATAAATTTAAGAAAAGCTGACGGTAGCTTTGATTACCCCATTTTTAGGGTCTAACCAGCTATCAAAATTAGAAATCATTTCGGTATAGGGTACGGAGTGGGTAATAAAGGATTCCGTTGGAAACTGTTTCTTCCTCATTTTATCCATTACATATTCAAAATCTACCAAAGCCGCATTTCTGCTGCACAAAATGGAGGTTTCCTTGGCATGAATTTTTGGATGGGCAAAAGTAAGGTCTCCTTTGGAAAGTCCAACTAAAATATAACGGCCTCCATGTGCCATAAAATCGATTCCAGATTCTAAAGCCCCTTTATGGCCCGTAGCATCAAAAACGGCAGTGGCCAAATCTCCATTAGTAACTTCAGTAACTTTTTCAACGGCTTCCGCACCACCTAGTACCGTATGCTCAATACCTATTTCGCTTTTCACATAATCCAATCTACCCTGATCCATATCGATAGCGATGACATTGGCTCCTTCAATTTGAGCGAACTTCATGATTCCAATTCCTATGGGACCACAACCAACTACTACCACACTTTCACCCTTCTTTATTTGAGAACGTCGAATGGCATGTGCCCCTATGCCCAAACATTCTACAATGGCTATTTCATCATCCTTTAAGTCATTTGCGGGTAATAATACATTATGAGGTAGCGTAATTTGTTCCTGCATTCCACCATCTGTATGAACTCCTAAAACGGCAATATTGGTGCAACAATTGGTTTTACCGTTTCTACAGGCTACACATTTTCCACAACTTAAATAAGGCATGATAACCACTTTGTCACCTGCTTTTATATTTTGAGGGTTTTCATCTATTTCTACCACTTCGGCAGCAAGCTCATGGCCCAAAATTCTTGGGTAGGTGAAAAAAGCTTGATTTCCGGCGTAGGCGTGTAAGTCCGTACCGCAGATACCAACTTTGGTAATCTTCAGAAGAGCCTCTCCCTTTTTTCTTATGGGAGTTTCCTTTTCCTTCATTAGGAATTCACCTGGCTTTTCGCACACTATGTATTTCATGATAAAATTTTGTTGAGTACAACGACTTTTATTTGACCAGCGCCTAAATTAGGAAAATCCAAGCGATTGAAACGACAAATTACCCATAAGTGTTATAGTTCTAACGATAGCTATCGCAATTAGGATAAATGGGTTCAAAATCCGGGTGTAATCTAAATAGGGGAAAGGGAGAACAATGGAGGTGATTTCTAATTTTTTGAAAAGTGCCGTAGTCTATGAAATCCTGACTTTAATTCAATGGTTCGACAGAATATTTGTTATAAAATAAAAATAACCTTTGTTATTACTAATTTTAATGCCACATTTGTAATACAATCGATTACACAATTATGAAAGCTGCTGTATATAAAGGAAATAAAACTTTTTCCATTATTGAAAGGGAACTAACGGAGCCAAAGCCTGATGAAGTACGGATTAAAGTGGCATATACGGGAGTCTGCGGCACAGATGTTCATATTTATCATGGGATGATGGACAAACGAGTGTCCATTCCGGAAACCATTGGCCATGAGATGAGTGGAATTATAGATGCGGTAGGCGCAGAAGTTCAAAATTTTAAAATTGGGGACAGAGTAGTTGTAAGACCGTTGGATGATCGTAAGGTTAAACCGTCTGATAAGGGATTCAACCATATTTGCGAGGAACTAAAATTTATTGGGATTGATAGTCCTGGTTCTATGCAACAATTTTGGAACGTACCGGCTTTTACGATTCATAAATTAAAACCTGAGACCAATTTGCGGCTGGCCGCCCTAATAGAGCCACTTTCTGTGGCGGTCCATGATGTTAGGTTAAGCGGCTTAAAAGAAGGAGAGACTGCCGTAATTTTAGGTGGTGGACCAATTGGTCTTTTGGTGGCTCTGGTAGCTAAGCAAACTGGAGCACAGGTGATTGTTTCAGAAGTGAACGATACCAGAATAGAAAAAGCAAAAGAAATAGGATTGACCGCAATTAATCCGTTAAAAACAGACTTGTTTAGCTATGTGAAATCCATAACCGAAAATAGGAGGGCAGACGTTGTATTTGAAGTGGCAGGCGTTCAACCAACCTTGGATATGATGACAGAGGTGGCCGGGATAAGGGGTAGAATTGTAATGGTGGCCATTCATGGTCAAAAAAAGGAGATTGATCTATTTCAGTTTTTTTGGAAAGAATTAAAGCTTATTGGCGCTCGTGTATATGAAAAAGAAGATTATGAAAAGGCCATAGAATTGGTAACTGAAAATAAGGTGAAATTTGAAAAATTAATTACGAAGATACGACCGTTAAGTGATATTCAACAAGTTTTTGAAGATATAGACAAACAACCGGACGGCATGAAAATACTTATGGATTGTCAGCAATAAAAGAACAACAAGTAAACAATAAATAAAACAATGAGCATACTCAACAATTTTAGTCTAGAAGGAAAAATTGCCTTGGTTACAGGCTGCAAACGAGGTATTGGTAAAGCCATGGCCATAGGCCTTGCCGAGGCAGGTGCAGATATTATAGGTGTGAGCGCTTCCTTGGAAAAGCATGGGAGCATGGTAGAGCAAGAGGTAGAGGGAATTGGCCGAAAATTTAAGGCTTATACTTGCGATTTCAGCAATAGGAAATCACTGTATGCTTTTATAGAACAGGTAAAGGACGATTTTCCAAAAATCGATATCCTAGTAAATAACGCAGGTACCATACTTAGAGCCCCTGCTGTAGAACATTCAGATGAATATTGGGATAAGGTCATTGAAGTAAATCAAACGGCACAGTTTGTACTTACTCGAGAAATTGGAAAGGAAATGGTTAAAAGAGGATCAGGGAAAATTGTTTTTACGGCCTCCCTTTTAACTTTCCAAGGTGGTATTACCGTACCGGGATATGCTGCAAGTAAAGGGGCCATAGGGCAAATAACTATGGCTTTCGCTAACGAGTGGGCCGGTAAAGGGGTGAATGTAAACGCTATAGCTCCGGGCTATATTAGCACAGATAATACCGAGGCTTTGCGAAATAATCCTGAAAGGGCAGATTCTATTCTAGCCAGGATTCCGGCGGGCAGATGGGGACAACCGGAAGATTTCAAAGGTCCCATTATTTTTCTTTGTTCCAATGCTTCCAATTATATGCACGGTGAAACAATGCTGGTAGATGGAGGTTGGATGGGAAGATAGCTTCATCAACAAATATTTTATAGAAAACGAACTTGATGGAAAATGAAGTTCGTTTTCTTGTTATGCGGATGTTTTTGTCGCTTTTTGTGCTCTTAATTTTTTGGCTGCAATTTTCTTTTTGAGCCACTCAGGATAGTTGGAATCGTCTTCCGCTTCGTAAATCCTAATTTTTTGGTCTGATCTGGGTTTCTTTAATTCGTCTGCTGTACAGCCCAAAATCCTAGCGGCCGTATCAACTCCGGAATGTGCTGCACCCGCAACACCATGGGACAATATACTGGAGCCACACAAAAATAAATTCGCTATTTCGCTCTTTGCCCTATAGGCAAACGGACCAATGTGTTTCATCCGCTTCTCGGTACCATAAACATTACCTTTTGTGGTGTTGATGTAGTATTTATTGGTTAGGGGTGTTCCTAATTCCTTGTGTACAATATGGTCCTTGATCCCCGGAATGGCCTTATTGACACCATTGACCATTTTTTCCATCAACCTTTCCTTTAGGTCCAAATAGGCCTGAGAGCGTTCTTTTCCGTTCGTTTCAAACTTTTCAAAGGTTTTATAATCCACAAAGGTAACTACCTCTAGAGTATGATGTTTTCCATCATACCCAGTAGGGTCTTTTAAGGTAGTACAGCTTATGAACAAACCATCAAAGGAATCACCCTTTGTTATATCTTCGGCATGAATTTCGTCGTAGAAATCATTGGGTCCACGGTTTGGCATTTGCCAGATATTTCCAGAATCTACCCCATGCTTCCTCAAGTCCATATCAACCGTTAGAAAAAGCATGATAGAAGTGCAGGAATAGGTAGTGTTCTGTAATTTTCTTTGAAGTCGCTTACTTAGATTTTCTGCTCCTACTAGCTTATTATATGTGATACCTACATCGGCATTGGAAATGATATGTTGGGCGAAGAGCTGTTCGCCGTTTTCCAATTGAACACCAATAGCCTTTTTTTGCTTTTCACCCTCTAATAATATTTGAGATACCGCGGTGCTCGTACGTATCTCACCTCCATGGTTCTTAATAACCTTTGTCATAGATTTGATAAGTGCGCCTCCACCGCCCATAGGGTAGTAGGCTCCATGAAAATAGTGGTACATCACTGCACTATGTAGTAGAAAAGGGACTTTTTGGGGTGCAGTGCCATGATCACCACACTGAATGTTCAATATTTTTCTTAATAAAGGGTCCTTCACATGCCAACCTACCACTCGGCTTAGGCTAAATAAGGCATACTTTCCAAAATACTTGGTTTTGTACGGCATAATCAACTTCTGCCAAAAGCCCTTAAAATAAGGTATGGAGTATAACTCTCTACTTACGGTTCTCGTAAGTTTGAGATATTTGGCAATATTCTTTTTTTCCTTCGGAAATTTCTTTGAAAGTCGCTCAATAAGGGAATCCAGGTTGTCCGGATAATCAAATCGATCATCCCCAATTTTCACATGTTCATATCCATCAGGGTTCATCCTAAAAAATACAAGGTCGTTGGCCATTTCCAACCCTCGGTAAAGGTCATTGGTGGTCTGCCCTTCGGCCAGTCTGCCAATATAATGCACCCCTGGTGTAAAACGGTGACCATTAAGATAAAAACTGTGGCACCACCCCCCGGGAACATCATGCTGTTCCAAAACCAAAACCTTTTTACCTTCCCTGGAAAGACAAATGGCGCAGGCCAGTCCACCAGCTCCAGAACCTATTATAATGGCGTCATAATCAGCCTGTGATGAAAGGTCTTTATTAGATGAATTTTTTGAGATGGTTTTTTCCTGCATGCCCTTCAAAGATAGGCGAAGTTTGTTATAATTATTCTTTTATTGAACTTTCTCCAATAATTTAAGGATACAATTCTTCCCAATATATGGTTTTACCCTGTTCGGAAGATTTTTTGGCAGCGTTTAGAATCTTTGAAACCATTTCTGCATTTTCAAGAGAGGACAGTCCATATTCCTCAATTTCATATCCTTCATGCACCACTTTTTTGAATAGCGCAAATGGGTCATCAAATCCTGGTTCCCTAGAAGAAGCTTTTACAGGTGAGGGGCCTATTTTTTCATTGGTCATGATCATCATGTCACTACCATTTAGACATTTTATATAACCATTAGTACCAAATATCTCCATATCCTTTACGTGATGTGGCCAGTTCCAAGAGGCTTGAATAACAACTTCGGTACTTGGGTAGGTCAATATTATGGTGGCATCATCCTCTACTTTAGGATATACTTCTGGTTTCATCTGCTGAACGGTACAGGTAACTGAAATCGGAGTTTCACCTTTCATTAGCCAAGTTGAGATATTGGCGCCGTAACACCCAAAATCCATCAATGCACCACCGCCGTTAAGTTTAGGGTCTGTAAGCCATTCTAAAAATTCTTCATCACAGCCAATTTCCTTAGGTCCAAAATGACCCGTGTGAAAAGTTAGTTTTCGCATGGGGCCAATAGCATTTTCATTATGGATTAAATCATAGGCTTTTTGATTACTTCCGTACCATGTGGTTTCATAGTTGGTGAGAAGGTGAATATTATGTTTTTTGGCCAAGGCAATCATTTCTTGGGCATGTTCCCAACTTACTGCCAAGGGTTTTTCAACCATGACATGTATTCCTCTTGGAGCGCAAAACTTTACGGTCTCTAAATGGTCAAAAGTGCTATTGAAGGCATTGACCGCTTCGGGTTGCGTTTCTTTGACCATTTCCTCAATGGAATCAAAAACAATATCCATGGAAAGGCCATATTGTTTGGTAAGTCTTTTTGCTAGTTCCTTGTTCGGTTCTACAATGCCAACAATTTCAATGTTGCTTTTCTTTTCGTTGTTTAGAATCCAATGAACATGGCCATGAACCAAGCCTACTACACCTACACGTACAGGTTGAGAATTTTTTACCTTTTGAGAGTACCCAAAAGTCTGTATACCAAGAAGGAGAATTAGTAATAGATTTTTCATATTATTTAGCTAATGCTTCTTCAATGGCTTTTTCAACCAGAGGTTCCATTACTTTATACCCTTCCACGGTGGGGTGTACCTCGTCATTAGCATATTTTTTAGGTAGCCCGTTGCGTTCATCTACCATTACGGAAAAATAGTCCAGATAAACATGGCCTTGATCATCCGCATAGGATTTTATCATTTTATTGAGTTCCACAATCTTTTCTGCGGGTTCTACTTCCGGTTTCCAAGGATATTTGAAAGCAGGGAGAGTAGAGGCCAATACTACCTTTATGCCATTAGAATGGGCAATTTCTGCCATAGATTTGATATTGTCCATGATCATTTTCAAATTGGAAGGCCCTGTATTTCCGGCAATATCATTGGTGCCTGCCAAAATCACCACCACTTTTGGTTTTAAATCAATCACATCTTGACGAAACCTAATAAGCATTTGAGGAGTGGTTTGTCCGCTAATACCTCTGTTTATATAAGGTTTGCCCTCAAAAAATTCAGGCCTATTTTTCAACCACCCTATAGTAATGGAGTTCCCCATGAAAACTACACGATCCTCATCTTTGCTGGGGGCACTATATGTATCATTATCCTTTTGAAACTGTTTTAGATTGGGCCAGTCTTGTGCTAACATAGTGGTATTAAAGCCTGATAAAAGGAAAGCAAGGGTTAGTGTTCCTATTAATTTTTTCATATGCTGGGGTATTTTAGTTTTCTAGTTCTCTAATTTCTTCTGGAGTTAATGGAATTTGCTCCTTTAGTTTTGGTATGGTAGGTCTTTGGACCATTAAATAAGCGGTCATACAAAGGGCTATGACCAAAAATAAGGCACCGCCGGATAGAAAATAACTTATAAAGCCGAAAAGCGCCGGAGCCTCTATGCAGGCATATTTTGTAATAGAAGCACTTTGATAGGCAGTAAGTTTTTCTTTAAGGTTCTGACTCCTTTCAATTTTTGAAGTTCTTAACCTAAAAAGATACAGACTGGCGAAGTATCCAATAATTGCTACTATAGGTACAATGAATGTGAACGGATTACTTTGGTCAAATTCCGCAATAAATTCACCTTTATCTTGATAAACAAATATTCCGAAAACAACTAGGCCTATGACCAAGGCCATATGTATAATTTTTAGACTTTTAAAAATGGAAGCAGTAGAAATGGGAGCAGGCATAAACGTAATTATGTATTATTCTTCTTGGTCTAATATAAGGATTCTAATCTTCGGGTAAACACAAAACCTTCTAAGAGTTGAGTTTTTAATTATAATCAAATCGAATATTTATTCGGTATACTGGTAGTCCTTCTTTTAGAGAATGTTAAATCCTAAAAATGTAAATATTGTTTAGAATAAAGCTAATTAATAACATTAATCTAACAAATTAACTTAAAATTATACTTCTCTTTAATTTATGACCACAATGGGTTAACGGTTCTAGGAGTTCACCTAAATACTTTTGTTAAAGAACTTTTAAAATAAACCTAGAACAAAATGAGAACACTTAAAAAATTGCTTTTATGCGCAGGTGTAGTTGCTACTGCTACATCTTGCGATAAGTTAGATGATTTCCTTGGTCACGGAGGTGGTGAGGAAGAAAAGGGAACCATCTTTGAGAACAAATCTGAATTAGAACCATTGGTGGATGTTAAGTCACGATTTAATTTTGTAAAAGCCTATTCCTTAATAAGCTCTACGGATGTATTGGAAGACGGATTTCGTTTGGTAGGTGCCCAAGATGGTGCCGGTTTCCTTAAAGATGGTGATGGATATAAATATATTGTAAATGCTGAGGACGATTATGCCGTTAGCCGAATCCACTTCGACAAGTACATGAACCCAACCGGAGGTGAGTGGTTGTTGAATTCTGGTGTTGCCGATTTTGCCAGACAATGTTCCGGTACCATGTGGGAAGCTAGTATTCACGGCGGGGCCAAAGATTTGTTTCTTTCCGCTTCTGAAAGCTTCCACTATGATGTAAAAGGAATTGATCCCCATGTAGAAACCCCAACGCCAACGGCAGATTTTGGTCTAGATGCCTTAGGAGAATTTTCTTGGGAAAACGCTGTTCCTCTTCCACGTGATGCGTATCCTGGTAAAACCGTAATTATTGGTGGTGACGATGATTCAAGCGGTTCTGAAGGACAAATTACCCTTTACATGTCCGAAAATGGAAATGCTGATTTGAATAACGGTAAAATCTATGTCTTAAGATTGAAGGAGGTAGCTTCAGGTTCTACGGATGCCAACGGTAATCCAATCAACCCTGCCGCTGTAGAAGCTGGTGTAACTTATAATGAGGGGGACCTTGCTTACGGTGAGACCTACGAATTTGAATTCGTTGAAATCGAAAACGGTGCTTCCATGACCAAAGATGAAATGGAAGACGCCTGTGTGGCTGTTAATGCTTCTGCTTTTATGCGTGTGGAAGATGTTGATTATCAAAAAGGTTCTGCTGCCAATAACCGTAATGTGTTCGTAGCCGTTACCGGTAGAGGTCCTGGGAGAGGTACGTACAACGATTGGGGTACTGCTTACAAATTGGAATTGGATGAAGATTCTCCTTTGACGGGTAAACTCACTCAAATTGTGAGTGGTAATACAGACTCTAACAATATGGATGGTAATATCGCTGAACTTCAAAGTCCTGATAATATCTGCGTAACCGAAAACTTCATTTACCTTCAAGAAGACCCCAACTCTTTTGATAGAGGTCACGGAGCTTACATTTATCAAACTGATTTGAACGGAAATAACGCCAAAGTGGTTATGGAATTGATTGTAAGAAATGATTTGGACCCAGCTGGTGGTTCTGGTTTTAGTGGAGAGTATGGTGCTTTGGAAGATATTTCAGAGAAAATTGGAGAACCTAATACTTTCTTGTTGAATCTTCAGCCTCACTATTGGCAAAGTGAAGACTTTAAGAGTGTTGACGGTCACGATATGGAATCTGATCGTCCCGATGCTATCGTTGCCGGGGCACGTGAAGATAATCAAGGAGGTCAAATACTTATCCTAAAAGGATTACCTAGGTAATTCTGTCTCACATTCTATTTTTAAAAAGGCCTCCGTATTACGGAGGTCTTTCCCTATTTTACTATTTATCCTTAGTTATGACTAAAAATCTTCTCTTTTTATCTGTCTTTATTTTTATTCTTTCCTGTAAAGATGGGAAAAACCAAATGGCCGAAGTTGTTCTGGACCCACCTCAAATTGACTGGAAACCGGCACAAAAGTTTTACCATAAACACATTACGAAAGCTGTAGAATTAATTGATTCATTGGCTCAAATGGACGCAGAAAGTCCTCAAGCCAAAAAAATATTTAAAAAACTAAGGGTCAGCTTCAAAAAATCAGAACCCTACGCAGCTTATCTTAACCCCGCCGTGGGTCACCGTGCCAACGGTCCGGCTTTACCTATATTCGCGGAGGATACCGAACGTGTTTTGCCTCCAATGGGGCTTCAAAAAATGGAGGAGTCTATTTTTGAAGGGGGAGAAGACCCAACCGTTTTTAAACGTGAAGCGGAACTGACCAAAGGACTTTTGGTGAATCTAATGGAGAATACCGGCGAACGGCCTTTGGACGCGCAAAGGTTTTTTATCGCTACACATCAACAATTATTACGAATTATTAGTTTGGGTATTTCGGGCTTTGATACACCCGTTAGTCAATTAGGGCTCGAAGAAAGCATTGTTTCTCTTGAGGCGCTTTATACCGTTTACGGTCTTTCCATACAAGACTTGGTACAAGAAAAAAATGAGCAGTTAGATGCAAAGTTCAAAACGAATGTTCACAAAGCAATTAAGTATCTGAGTGAGCATCCCGATTTTGAAACCTTTGACCGGTATATATTCATAAGGGACTATATGAATCCCATCACCAGAAATTGGGTAGCGATACGTAAAGAAAGTGGACTTTGGGAAGGTGTAAATAACAAACCTTTTAATTTTGATGCACCTACTTTTTTTGAGAAAGATGCTTTCAATCTTACCTATTTTACGCCTCCGGTCAATAGAAATACCAACGATAAGCAAATTGCCCTTGGTGAGAAATTGTTTTTTGAGCCGCGTTTAGCAAAAAATGGCACCATGGCCTGCGCTACCTGTCATATTCCCGAAAAAGCATATGCGGATAATCGAGTGGCAAATTTGGATAACACCGGAAATCCCCTTCAACGAAATTCACCAACTTTGATTAATGTAGCATTTCAAAAAAGTTTCTTTTGGGATGGCCGTGCCGAAAATCTTCTCGACCAGATTTCATCGGTCTTTACCAATGAACAGGAATTTGCCAGCGGCGTTCATGAATTTTCTACGGAAATTTTAAAGGATTCCGTTTATACTCAATTGTTCAAGGATGCCTACGGAAAGGTTTCCACTAGAAATACCGATGTGATCCGGGCCATTTCCTCCTATATTTCTACCCTCAACGGATTTGATTCAAAATTTGACCGAAATATGAGAGGTGAAGAAGCCAATTTTACAGAAGAGGAGAAATTGGGAATGAACCTTTTTATGGGTAAGGCCTTATGCGCAACTTGTCACTTTATGCCCTTGACCAATGGTACCGTTCCGCCATTTTATGCTGAAACTGAAAAAGAGGTTATCGGCGTGCCCGAAACCGCGGCCAATAAAGCACTAGACGATGATCTGGGCTTCTACTGGCGTTATGAAAAGGAGGTTCATTATGGTATGTTCAAGACGCCTGCTGTCAGAAATGTGGCCTTGACGGCTCCCTACATGCACAATGGTGTGTACGCAACTCTAGAACAGGTAATGGATTTCTATAACCAAGGCGGTGGTGGCGGATTAGGATTTGAACTGGAACATCAAACCCTACCGTTTGATAATCTAGAGCTGACACCAAAAGAGCAAAAAGCCATAATTGCCTTCATGAAAACCCTTACGGATACCAACGTTGATAATAAAGAAAAGCAAAAAAGCAACTTGATTGCCGGTACCCGACCATAGCCTAACTTCTCATATTTAACCTTGGCGTAACACATAGTTCTCTTATGGTTAGCTATTTATGTCTTATATTTTGAGCTTCTAAAAAATTGCATGAAAATGAAAAATAAAAATTTGTTCTCCACTTTTCTATCGAAAATGACCTTATTTGCTTTTTTTTTGGTATTCGTTGGCTGTTCTTCTAGTGATGACGGATCGGATTTGGACGAAGATCCACAGCAAGAAATTACTGAAGAAGAAACACCTGAGGAGGAAACGGAAGAACCTGATAATTCTGAGAATACGGAACCAAATGCCTTGGAGTTTATTTTGAGTGAGGACAATTTTAGCGTACTCGCCGCGGCTATAGAGGCTTTAGATGACGATGTAAAAGATTTACTTCAAGAGGATGATATTACTGTTTTGGCACCTTCCAATGAAGCATTTGATGAGTTGTTTCAGCTTTTGGAAGATTATTCGACCATTTCCGATTTTGATGAGGATGAAGAACTTGCGCTATTGCAGGATATTCTCCAATTTCATATTGTGCAGTCCAACACCATCACGGTCGATGAATTTACTGAGGGGCAAGAGATAGTTACTTCCGTTGCTGAAAATCTGGAAGTATTGATTGATGGAGGTACTTTTTTTCAAGCAGATAACGATTTGCTGGCGCAATTAATCGAAATTGAAGGAAAGGTTTCCAACGGGGTGGTGCATCAAATAGATGAAGTACTGTTGCCCGATACTGTTTTTGAGGTGTTTTTTCCGAAACCTACACTTTCTGAAATTATTGTTGAAAACGAGGATTTGCAAATGTTCGAAGATGCCTTGACTAAGGGAGATTTGTTCAACAAGTTGGAAGGCGATGCAATGACCGTTTTTGCCCCGAACAATGAGGCGGTAGGCTTGCTTTTTGACTTATTGGGAGAGGACTACGATGATTTTGATGATTTTCAGAATTTTTTGGAGCTTCAGGTTTTGAACGATATTCTTTTAGGTCATTTGGTTGAGGAAGAAATTACTTCGGATAGCTTTGAACCGCAAGCCATCGAAACCCTTTTACCAAACGACTCTATTGAATTGGTGTTGGAAGATGAGGAAATTGTTATTAAGGACGCTTCTGAAATTCGAGCGAAATTTGTGCTGAAAGATGTGGAAGCATCCAACGGGGTCATCCATATAATAGATAAAATATTGATTCCCCAGAAAGCACTGCAATTTGTGGAGTAGGAAAGGGACTTATTTTTGAAGTTGCTTGTGACTGCCATCGCAGCGGGGCATTTTTTTGGACAGCCCACAAACGCAATCATGAAAACCGAAACCTTGTAAGATGCGGTCTGTGTATTTGTCAATTCTGGACACTCTAGTCGAGGCCTGTTTGGCACCGGAGAAATAGATATTGTAGGCTCGTTGCCTACCTGGGGTGAGAGCCATAAAGGCGGCGGCAAATTTTTGGTCGGCAGATAAACGGTTTTGTAGCTCCGACACAAAATTTTGAGTATTTTCCTCCTTTTTTTCAACTTTTAAGCCCTTATTTTCAATTTCTATGGCCTCAAAAATGTAGGATTTGAGAACATCCCATCGGTCGGTTATTTCTCTAAGTTCGGTGAATTTGACAATTCGGACAATTCTGGAATTTTCTCCCGGTTTATCAAGAATTCCGGCAGGGTCTTTCAACAGTACACCCTTAAAAAAACTGATAGTACAGAAACCTTTAAAATTGCCCAATAATAGAACATTCGCTTTTTTATGAGTGTAACAGGGTTGCCCCCATTTTAGGGTCTCCTCCAATCCGCATTCCAGTACCAGCTCCCTTAACCTTGTAAGTTCTGGCTTCCATTGGGTCATTTTTTCTAAAAATTGGTCTACTTCCAAAGTTTTCATGGGTAGGGAATTTGTTATTGAATTTACAACTCTTCTAAAATACTGGAACCCTTGGAGCAATCCCCGGACGTCCATTGCCATTCTTCATGCAACCGTATTTTACCGTTAGCGATCTTTTCTGGGGTAGATATACAAGTACCCGTCATTAAATTTCCTTTTGAATTTACTTGATGGTAGCGCATATTTATGATTCCATTTCCATCTACCAAGCCCAAAAGATGGCCTTTTATGATATTTCCCCCGGAATAGTCGCAAAACAGCCTATTTTCTTCCTGTTGGTAGTGGAATATGGTTTCTTCGGTTGTTTCCGCGTTTTCTGTATTGCTTACGGGCCTAAATTTTCGGTTATGATAATTCATTTTGATGTATAAAAATGTTTTCGCAAGTATTGCTTTCGGTATCAAAAATCAATAGACCTTGTTCATCTTTCGTCAGTTGTACCAGTAATTTGCCATCAGCACTCCAAACAGCAGAAGAACCAGCCCCAATAAAGTCATCAGCAGGCCCCACGGAGTTACAAAATAGTACGCCGAGTTTATGTGCCTTTGAAATTCTTTCAAAATGTTTCTCCGCTTTATCCACTCCTTTTTGGGCTTTCGCTGTACAGGCCAGATAAAAATCAGGTTGATGGAGCAAAGCCTGCTGTAGGTGTTCGTTTCTCAAAGATTCATAGCAAATGGCAAGGGAAATATGTTTGTTGTTCAGCTCAATATGCCCATAATTGCGTCCCGGTTTAAAAAAAGGTTTTTCATCATCGTGAAGCCATTGTTTGGCATAAACCGAGATAGCTTTATTTGGCTGAAAAATCAATAAGGCAATCTGAACCCCATTGTTAGAATCTAGAGGAGCTCCCAGTCCTATGGTCATATTAAGGCGGTTGCTAAGCCTTTGCAAAGGAAGCAATCGATGGTCTTCAGGTTTAATCTTTAAGTCCTTTGCCAGTTTAGGTTCATATCCAGATAGCGATAATTCAGGAAAGAAAATGGCCTCAGCCTCGTTTTTCGAGGCTAGTTTAATACATTGTATATGCAGTTCTATGTTTTTTGCAATAGACCCTCTGTGAGGTTGTATTTGCGCCAAGGCTATTTTCACGACCATCAACTTTAATAGAAAGGTACAAAACTTAGTTTTTAAATAGCTGATATCAAGTTCTAATTAAAAGATGCCCTAAACTCGGTTGGGGATAGTTGCGTTTTAGATTTAAAGAATTTGCTAAAAGATTGCGAATGTTCAAAACCGCAGCTAAAGGCAATTTCGCTAATGCTTAGCTCAGATGTGGATAAG
>NZ_JACSOH010000010.1 GCF_014349235.1 Cytophaga sp. FL35
GGTGACCACGACCTCGGAGGTATCATCTACGGTACAGGGCGACGTTGCCGCCACGGTATAGGTATAGGTTGCGGCACCAGCGAGGGCAGGGGACCATGTTCCCCCGGAATCAGGAGAATTCCCCAAACGGGCAAAAAGTTGTGCTTCGGTAACGGTCTCTCCTTCACAGATGGTCAAAGTGCCATCGGTCCCGGCATTGGGAGAAGCTTGTGCGGTGACCACCACTTCGGAAGTATCATCTACGGTACAGGGCGACGTTGCCGCCACCGTATAGGTGTAGGTTCCGGCACCGGCAAGGGCGGGCGACCAAGTGCCTCCGGAATCAGGGGAATTCCCCAACTGGGCAAAAAGTTGTGCTTCGGTGACGGTCTCTCCTTCACAGATGGTCAAAGCACCATCGGTCCCCGCGTTGGGAGAAGCTTGTGCGGTGACCACCACTTCGGAGGTGTCACCTACGGTACAGGGCGACGTTGCCGCTACCGTATAGGTATAGGTTCCAGCACCGGAAAGTGCGGGCGACCAAGTGCCCCCGGAATCGGGGGAATTCCCCAACAGGGCAAAAAGTTGTGCTTCGGTGACTGTTTCCCCTTCACAGATGATCAAAGTGCCATCGGTCCCGGCATTGGAAGCAGCCTGTTCGGTGACCACCACTTCGGAGGTGTCATCTACGGTACAGGGAGACGTTGCCGCTACCGTATAGGTATAGGTTCCAGCACCTGAAAGGGCGGGTGACCAAGTCCCTCCGGAATCAGGGGAATTTCCCAACCGGGCAAAAAGTTGAGCTTCGGTAACGGTCTCCCCTTCACAGATGGTCAAAGTGCCATCGGTCCCGGCGTTGGGGGCAGCCTGTTCGGTGACCACCACTTCGGACGTATCATCTACGGTACAGGGCGACGTTGCCGCCACGGTATAGGTATAGGTTCCGGCACCAGCGAGGGCAGGGGACCATGTTCCCCCGGAATCAGGGGAATTCCCCAACTGGGCAACAAGTTGTGCTTCGGTGACGGTCTCCCCTTCACAGATGGTCAGAGTGCCATCGGTCCCCGCGTTGGGGGCAGCCTGTTCAATAATAAATATAGTCGCTTCGCTAGTTGAAGAACATGGGGCAGTTCCGGTGATGGAATAGGTGTAAGAGCCACTAGGGTTTTTGACCCATGTACCACCAGTATCCGGCGAACCTCCCAAGGCATTGAACAGATCGGAATCACTAGGGGTGCTTCCTTCGCAAATTTGTAAGCTTGAATTTAATCCAGCTTCGGGACAAGAATTTATAGTAATGTTCACCGTAGCATGACCAATATGTCCTTTCCCATCTATAATACCGTAATCAAAAGAATCCGTTCCAGAATAATTGGTTGCTGGGGTATACACAAAATAATCGTCAAGCGGGTTGTTTGGTGTGCCATTAATGAATAAGGCCACCGTACCATTACTGGGAGTGCTCACCAAGAAGATGTCGTTATTGGCAGGTCCGTTACCGCTAAAATCATCATTTAGCACCACATCAATTTGTATCGGATTATCCTCATCTGTGTTTGCAGTATCATCAATCGGAGCAGGAAAGTAGCTTTCCGTAACATCATTTTCCGTATTACCATCACTATCCCATCCATCGTCGGAGATGTCGGTAGTATCTGCCGGACCATATGGACTATCTGCAGTAACCGTTACTTGATTTAAAAATCCGCCATGCAGTAAGTCGCTTGCAACCATGGTATAACCGGCAACATAGGTCGCGACTTCATTTGGTTGGAGTGTGCCTTCTGGTGACCCCATGGTAGAATTAGTATAGCTTGGTGCACTAGTTAGGCTTAAGGTATTGCCATCCACATCAGTAAAAGTATCGTTCAGTGAAATGTTATGTAGAGTTACATTTCCGGTATTTGTGATTTCAATTTCATAGGAAATTTGGTCGCCTGCACTTATAGGTACCGAGTAACTTTCGGTTACCGTTTTAGTGGCTTCAACAGAAGGTTCTGCAATAATTAAGTTGGAGAGAACGAATTCTACTTGGTCGGAGGCTGTTAGTACGCTTAGAATACTTCCTTGAAAATCAGTATCCATATTAATAACGGAAAGAGGTACATTTAGACTTAGACTACCACCTCCGGTTCCTTCATCAACTCCGTTTTGGCATTCTCCACCACCCCCAATTAAAAAGGCCTCATCATCTATTCTGAATTCTGTAGGGGTGGATTCAAAAATAGGTCCTACCGAGCTTAATTCGGTCCATGACCCTTCTAGCAAGGTGAAATTGGCGGTAGCGGCCCTTCCAAATAAAGGGAGAACTGTTAAGAGTTCAAATGTTCCAACCTTATCTGCATGTAAAATAGGATTTACAATATATACAGGACTTCCTGAAATAGCATCGAAAAAATGAAAACTAATATTGCCGTTCAAAAGGAAACTTGATTCAATTTCAAGGGACGGACTACCAAAAATTGCAGGGTCGCTGTAGGTAGATGCATCTACACAGCCCATGGTTTCATTTCCTAGAATGGATACACCGCCCGTGACCCTACATTCTACCCGAACCAACCCGTCAGACGAAAAGGATTCCCATACGGTTGATGAAACCGATGTCCAACTTGTGGTTTGCTGGGCGGTTCCAAAAATGTTAATTAGAAATAAGAAAAGGAGCCCCAGAAATTTTTTAAGATTATTCACCAATAGGGAATATTTAAATGGACTCCCGCTTCAATTGAAAGTCTACAACGTTGAAAACGATAAAATTAAAGGCAATAATGGGGCTGAGGAATTATATGTTGTATACTCCTGTGGAATAGATGTATAACCTTTTTATTTTGTTGAAACCACCTAGTAATGTACCGGTTTATTATGAATTTTATTTCACTTGAGGTACAAAAAAACCCTTCAGAAGAAGGGTTTGGCAAAATTTACGCGAAAATTTATTTAATTACGATAAACTCGGATCGTCTGTTTTCTTCATGCCTTTTATCTGCGCAGGATGAACTGGTTTCACAGTTGTTTACCAATTGAGATTCACCATATCCTTTACTTTCTAATCTATTCTCCTCAACTCCATTGGCAATAAGGTAAGCAACCGTATTTTTTGCCCTTCTCGCACTTAAATTGAGATTATAGCTTTCGCTTGCTCTAACATCTGTATGTGATTGTACTTCTATTCTTGTATTTGGAAATGTATTTAAATAGGCAATTACCTTTTCCAAAGTTTGCATGGCATCCGTTCTAATGACATCCTTATCCAAATCAAAATAGATAGGTTGCAAATTGAGATACGTAATGAGATTTGTGCCAACCGGAGCTGCCTTAAGGGATTTAGTAAGTTTCACGTTTACTATTTCATCTGAATTTTGGGTGGCCACCCAAGATTTTTCACTAGAATCATAGTCTTCTTTAGAGGCTACTACTTTTAATTGTTTAGCGTTACAATCCACATTGGCTGAAAATCTACCATCCCTATCAGTTATGCTTTCAGTCACAATTTTTTCAGTCTTGTCCACTATTAGGACCTTTGCATTAGACAGAGGCAAGTTTTTTTCCTGATCCAATACTATTCCATTGATCAACGAAGTGCACTCGAATGTTATGGGTTCGTGTTCTTGGAAGGAGTAAATATCATCACTACCTACGCCTCCATCTCTGTTCGAAGCAAAAAAGCCACTTCCGGATTCTTCGCTATAAAAGAAAGAAAAATCATCTTGCTTACCATTTAGGGGTTTGCCCAAGTTGATGATTTCCGATATTTCATCTCCCTTTATTTGTACGGCGAATATATCCAGGCCCCCAAGTCCTGGGTGACCATCTGAAGCAAAATAGAGAATATCATTTTTTGCTGCAAATGGAAAAGTTTCACGAGATTCCGTATTGATGGAGTTTCCGAGATTTTTTGGCGTTCCAAAACTTCCGTCTTCGTTTACATCAACAACATATATGTCCGAAGCGCCGTAGGTACCCTCTCTATCTGATGCAAAGTACAACTTGGTTTCATCTGGATTAAGGGTAGGGTGGGCCGTAGAAAATTCATCGCCATTAAATGGTAATTCTGTGATGTCTTTCCACTCATCTCCCTCTATGGTGGCTCTATAAATTTTAAGTCGACTTACCCCTTCATTATCTCGTGCGAATTTACCTTTCTCGGAATTATTTCTTGTAAAGTAAACGGTTTTCCCATCCTTGGTAAAAGCTGTGGTAGATTCATGCGTTTTCTTGTTCATACTTTTAGGTAATCTTTCTGCATTTGAGAAAGTTCCATTGTTGAAAGTTGCCTTGTACAAGTTTAGAAATGAACGGTTTGTCCACTCATGAATGTTTCTAAATGTTTTGCCGGTGTCCCTAGCGGTAGAAAAAATAAGTTCTTGATCTTTAAGCGAAGGCGCAAAATCAGATTCAGGTGAATTAATAGGAATATTTTCTATGGTATACCGACCGGACATACGCTCAATTTTTTCTAAATAATCCTGATTTTCATTGTAGTTTTTTGCCCGTAAATCTGAATCAATAGCGTCTTCAAATCTTTCCATCCAAATATTGGATGCTTCGTATTCTCCACTGGATTTTAAAGATTGGGCATAGCGGTACATATGGTCTGCACTTGCTGGTTCGTTATCTTTCATGAACAATTTTCCGTACCAATTGGCAGCCTCGGCATAATTAGCATTTAGATAATTGGCATCACCTAGATTCTTGTAGATTTCTTCATCTGAATACCCTTTTTTAACTAGGGTCTCATAACTTTCAATGGCATTTTGGTAGGCTAATTGATCGTAAGCCTTATCTGCTTTACGTTCTTTTTGAGACTGGCCATATCCTACGCTTCCTATTAGCAAGGAGAATGCAAAAATTGTTATATATTTCTTTTTCATCATTGCTGGTTTAGAAGAATCTTGGGGTAATGACACGCTTATACCTAGTTAGGAATTCATATCTAAGCATGATTTCAAAGGAACCATCATTAAATCTTGTTCCGCCTAGTTCCGTTACTTCCCTATCATAGGCTAGACCTACTAGAAATTGGTCGGTCAATTGAAAACCGAACATAGCACTTACAGCTGCATCCCACCTATAGGCTGCTCCCAGAGTAAACTTCTCATTATATAAAAAGTTAGCGGATAGATCTACTTGCAACGGAGCACCGCTAACAGCCTTAACGAGTGCCGCAGGTTTAAATTTCCAGATAGGGTGGATGTCAAAGATATATCCCGCAATCATATAGAAATTCATACGCTCCTCAGCTAAAAAGGAAGTGCTGGAAGAAGAATCATCAAAATGCTTTGTCTTTAGGAAATTAGGTACGGACAATCCAATATAGGCATTGTCTGTATGATAATAAACTCCGGCTCCAAAATTGGGTGAAAATTTACGGTCAATATTGCTTAAACCCAATGAGCTAGCTTCATTGTTATAATTTGCCAATTTGTTGAAATCTACATTTAAGAGATGGGCAGAGGCCTTGACCCCAAAAGAGAGTTTTGCTTCCCTGGCTAAAGGAATGGTATAGGAAAACACGCCATCAAAATAGGTTTCTTGATTGGTTCCGTTTCCAATTTCATCATTGACAATGGAAAGGCCTATACCCACCCGTTCAGAAACCGGACTATGAAAATTAAGGGTCTGGGTTTTGGGGGCACCGTCTAGGCCAATCCATTGGGACCTATGGAGCCCTGCAATACTTAATACCCCTCTAGAGCCAGCATATGCGGGATTTACTGCCATAGTATTGTACATGTACTGCGTATATTGGGCATCTTGTTGGGCCCATCCAGTAAAACATGTGATACCAATTAGGGTAATGGTTAGCATTAGTTTCTTCATGATTCTTTATTTACGCGATATAAGTAGGTTTGTTTATTATCTATTAATGTAAAGGTATCCATTTTTAGTTTGGACTTTTCCATTTATGGTATAGTCAATAATGTAAAAATAAATCCCTACCGGTAATTCTTTATTCACATTTATGGTGGCCCGCCCTTTTGAAATGCCTGTAAAAACAATATCTCTATTATCGTACCCAGTCGATTCAAAAACTATAACACCCCAACGGTTATAAATACGTACCGTATTTTCCGGAAAGGACTCAATATTAGTAATAACGAATTTTCCTTCATTTATTGTAGGTATAAATAGATCTGTATCTATTTGAATATCACAGTTCAAGTCATTGGGGGGAGTCCCTCCTAAGGAATTACAGCCGTCTAATGGGTCTGTACCATCAGATACTTCTTGACCGTCCATTATACCATCTCCATCTGTATCTGCCCTATTAGGGTCTGTTCCAAGGGCTTGCTCTTGATTATTTGAAAGACCATCTAAGTCACAGTCTGAAGTAGTCAATGGTACACCATTGAATGAATCACAGTCATCCAAGGGATTTGTACTATCCGAGTTTACTTCTTGACCATCTAAAATTCCATCACCATCGGAATCTGGAATTAGTGAATCCGTTCCCAACTCTATTTCTTCTCCGTCCGTTAGACCATCCCCATCGGTATCACAGAGACTATTCAAGTTATCCGGGTCGCAGGCATTTAGAGGATCAGTGTTGTTTGCTACTTCCTGCCCGTCGTTGATACCGTCACCATCTGAATCGGGATTGTTGGGGTCGGTACCCGATGCCGTTTCCTCAGCAGTTGTCAATCCATCGCCATCACAGTCCGAAGTAGCGAGAGGCGCCCCACCGTTGGAGTCGCAATCATCCAATGGGTCCGTACCATCGGTATTCACTTCCCGTCCGTCACTGATGCCATCGCCATCTGAATCGGGATTGTTGGGGTCTGTGCCCGCTGCCGTTTCCTCGACGGTGGTCAATCCATCGCCATCGCAGTCCGAAGTAGTCATAGGCGCCCCACCGTTGGAGTCGCAATCGTCCAATGGGTCCGTACCATCGGTATTCACTTCCTGACCGTCATTGATGCCATCGCCATCTGAATCGGGATTGTTTGGGTCGGTACCTGCCGTCGTTTCCTCGGCGGTGGTCAATCCATCGCCATCGCAATCGGAGGTTGCCAAAGGCGCCCCTCCGTTGGAATCACAATCGTCCAATGGATCGGTGCCATCGGTATTTATTTCCTGCCCGTCGTTGATGCCATCGCCATCTGAATCGGGGCTGTTGGGATCGGTACCCGCTGCGTTTTCCTCGGCGGTGGTCAATCCATCGCCATCACAGTCCGAAGTTGCCAAAGGTGCCCCTCCGTTAGAAGAGCAATCGTCCAACGGGTCCGTACCATCGGTATTCACTTCCTGCCCGTCGTTGATGCCATCGCCATCTGAATCAGGATTGTTGGGGTCTGTACCTGCTACCGTTTCCTCGGCGGTGGTCAATCCATCGCCATCACAGTCCGAAGTAGCGAGAGGAGCCCCACCGTTGGAGTCGCAATCGTCCAACGGGTCCGTACCATCGGTATTCACTTCCTCTCCGTCATTGATGCCATCGCCATCTGAATCGGGGTTGTTCGGGTCGGTACCCGCTACGGTTTCCTCAGTAGTTGTCAATCCATCGCCATCGCAATCGGATGTTGCTAAAGGCGTCCCACCGTTGGAGTCGCAATCGTCCAATGGGTCCGTACCATCTGTATTTATTTCCTGCCCGTCGTTGATGCCATCGCCATCTGAATCGGGGCTGTTGGGATCGGTACCCGCTACGGTTTCCTCGGCGGTGGTCAATCCATCGCCATCACAGTCCGAAGTTGCTAAAGGTGCCCCACCATTGGAGTCGCAATCGTCCAATGGATCGGTACCAGCGGTATTTACTTCCTGCCCGTCATTGATGCCATCGCCATCTGAATCGGGATTATTGGGGTCTGTGCCCGCCGCCGTTTCCTCGGCGGTTGTTAGTCCATCGCCATCACAGTCCGAAGTTGCCAAAGGCGCCCCACCGTTGGAGTCGCAATCGTCCAATGGGTCCGTACCATCGATATTCACTTCCTGCCCGTCATTGATACCGTCACCGTCCGAGTCGGAATCGTTGGGGTCGGTACCTGCTGCCGTTTCCTCGGCGGTGGTCAATCCATCGCCATCACAGTCCGAAGTAGCGAGAGGTGCCCCTCCGTTGGAGTCGCAATCGTCCAACGGGTCCGTACCATCGGTATTAACTTCCTGCCCGTCATTAATGCCATCGCCGTCTGAATCTGGATTGTTCGGGTCGGTACCTGCTGCCGTTTCCTCGGCGGTAGTCAATCCATCGCCATCACAGTCCGAAGTTGCTAAAGGTGCCCCTCCGTTGGAGTCGCAATCGTCCAACGGGTCCGTACCATCGATATTCACTTCCTGCCCGTCATTAATGCCATCGCCATCTGAATCGGAACTGTTTGGGTCTGTACCTGCCGCCGTTTCCTCGGCGGTGGTCAATCCATCGCCATCACAGTCCGAGTCTGGCAAGGGAGTACTTCCGTTGGAGTCACAGTCGTCCAAAGGGTCCGTACCATCGGTATTTACTTCCTGCCCGTCATTGATGCCGTCACCGTCCGAATCAGGATTATTGGGGTCTGTGCCTGCTGAAAGTTCTTCAGAATTAGGCAGACCATCTGCATCACAATCGGTTCCACCTAAGGGGGTACCTCCGTTGGAGTCGCAATCGTCCAGTGGGTCGGTCCCATCGGTATTTACTTCCTGACCGTCGTTGATGCCATCGCCATCGGTATCGGCAACTTCTGGATCCGTACCGGCAACAGTTTCATCATCGTTTGACAATCCATCTCCATCGCAATCCGAGATGCCCAATGGCGTACCGCCAATTGAATCACAGTCATTGGTAGGATTGGAGCCATCTACTTTCACCTCCTGACCGTCGTTGATGCCATCACCATCTGTATCTGCTATATTTGGGTCAGTGCCTTCTGCCGTTTCTTCGGCAGTGGTGAGCCCATCTCCATCACAGTCCGAGTCTGGCAAGGGGGTACCTCCGGTAGAGTCGCAATCGTCCAATGGGTCGGTCCCATCACTATTTACTTCCTGCCCGTCATTGATACCATCGCCATCTGAATCCGGGTTAGAAATATCCGTACCTGCGGCTTCCTCCTCTGCATTTGTGAGCCCATCTCCATCACAATCGTTTGTAGGTTGCGGTTGCCAATAAGGATTGGAAGTCGGTTGACAGGGGTCATTTTCAAAACCAGGTTCGTTAATGTCACAAATATTATCACCATCTAGATCTGAGCAGCTTGGTACCGTAATGAAAACCGTGGCCGTTGAACAAACGGTATTATTGCAGACTTGATAGTTAATGGTAATGATGCTGTTATTATCTGCCGCAACTGGGGTATAGTTTATTTCTCCGGTGGCTGAATTAAAAGAGACCGAACCATTATAAGTGCCTCCCCCAAAATCTGTGAGAATACTACCTGGTAAAAAATCGTCATTATAAACAATGTTGAGGGTTTTTGGTATTCCTACATCAGCGGCTGTAGCATCATCATTGGCTGTAGCATTGTAAGGATTGGGATCTGTACCGTTTAGGTTTCCATCTCCGTCACAATCATTATTTGGCAAAGGAGTTCCTCCAACGGAGTCGCAATCGTTCAATGGGTCAGTACCATCTGTATTTACTTCCTGCCCATCAGAAATGCCGTCTCCATCTGAATCTTCGTTATTTGGATCTGTACCTGCCGCTGATTCTTCTGCTGTTGTTAAACCATCGCCATCACAATCTGCAGAGGATGTGGGAGTGCCACCAACAGAACTACAAGAGTCGTTAGGGTCCGTTCCATCCGTATTCACTTCCTGTCCGTCGACAATTCCATCTCCGTCGCTATCTGCTACATTAGGATCTGTACCGGTAATTGCTTCTTGGGAATTGGTGAGACCATCCCCATCACAATCCGATGACCCAAGAGCAGTTCCTCCATTAGAATCACAATCGTTCAAAGGGTCAGTTCCATCTATATTTACTTCCTGCCCGTCATTAATTCCGTCACCATCGGAATCGGGATTATCTGGGTCTGTGCCTTCAGCAGTTTCATCTGCATTTGTTAATCCATCTCCGTCACAATCTGAACTAGAAAGGGGAGTACCGCCATTAGAGTCACAATCATCAAGGGGGTCTGTTGAGTCTGCATTTACTTCTTCGCCATCATTGATGCCATCCCCATCGGTATCTGGGTTATTGGGATCCGTTCCCAAATTTGTTTCATCATCATTGGATATACCATCAGTATCACAATCTGAGGTACCCAACGGACTTCCTCCAACGGAATCACAGTCGTTCAGTGGGTCTGTACCATCTAAATTCGCCTCTTGACCATCATTAATACCGTCACCATCCGTATCAGCTACATTTTCATCTGTTCCGAGGGCATTTTCTTCGGCATTGGTAAGGCCATCCCCATCACAGTCATTAGAAGGTTGAGGCTGCCAATCCATATGATTGTTGGGTACACAAGGGTCATTTGGAGCGGGATCGTCTACATCGCATATATTATCACCGTCTATATCTGAACAAGCAGGAATGGTAATGAAAATAGTAGCTGTTGCACACACACTTCCTTCACATATTTGATAGTCTACAGTGACCGTGCTATTATCTTCCGAAGCCAATGCCGTATAGGTAATCTCTCCCGTACTTTGGTCAATTGCAAGCGTTCCACTGGCCGTTCCCGTAGTTAAATCGGTTATTGTACTACCTGCCAGAAAATCATCATTTGTGATAATATTCAATGTTTTGGCAACTCCTACATCTGCCGAGGTATGATCATCGTTTGCTATTGGTAGTGTTCTATTAGGGTCACTACTATCTGGATTTCCGTCATTATCACTATCGGAATCCTGGGAGTCTGAAATGCCGTCTCCATCTGTATCAACACAAACAAAAACATTTACCTGAATAGAGATCGGACCCATTTCTCCTTGCCCGATATGGTTACTATTACCTAGTTTTATATTGGTATTTTCAAGACAGCTCAATGTGTTTTGGGAAAGGATCCAATTAGGCAAAGAATTGTTCATATATGGGAGGGCATCTACTCGCCCCCCTGTTGTGGCATCTAAAAAGAGCTGTGCCGAACCTCCAGCAGCTATAACCAATTCCGGATTTCCTTCACCCGTTGTTGGGTCCCAATTACCATCTCCATTAATGTCAAAAATTCCTCCGGAGCCAAATGCTGGTTGGTTTTCATAATGAGTAGAATCAAAATAGAGTATTGGTATATTATCAATATGAAGTTGTAATCCATCATCAAAATTGGTGGGGAATGTTATTATATTGCAACCATTGTAAATGTCATTTGGTCCCAGAACGGCCTGTAAATTGAAATCTGTAATGGTCTCCAAGCCCATTCCAGCGCCCGTTGAGCCGTTTCCACTTGCAGTTACAGGATAACCGCCGGTACTGTTTGAAGTAAGGTCTCCGGATAGATTTAGGGTAGTGGTATTTGAACCACATTCTACAGAATTGCCTACCCCATCTCCATCACAATCCGTAGTAGGCAAAGGGTATCCTCCATTTGAGTCACAATCGTCTGTAGGGTCTGTTCCATCTTCAAATACTTCTGTTCCGTCCAGTATTCCGTCCCCATCGCTGTCAGGATTATTAGGGTCTGTTCCATAGGTAGCCTCATCCTCGTCGTTAATTCCGTCACCGTCACTATCCAGTTTAGCCAGAACGGTAATGGTTTCCGATAGGTCATCGGCAATAGTATTACTGTCCGTTTGTGTTTGGGAATTGGTTGCCGTGTTGGTTATTGTTCTTTCCTCAAGTGTTTGATCTGCCGTGGCAGTAATTACCAAGTTGTGTACTTGTCCGCTATAAAAATCACCTATGCTCCAATCGGGATAAGTCCAGGTTCCAAAACTGGGCGTGGCTGAAACCAAAGTCAATCCTTCCGGCAATATATCCTGAACCGCAAGATTGGTTACAGTTTCAACGCCTAAATTCTCTACACTAATAGTGAATTCAACATTATCGCCCTCAAAAACAGTATTGGTATTAGCGGTTTTGGTAAGCACTATTTCGGGATCACAATTATAAGCGGATAGGGGAGAGGAATCATAACTACACGGCCCTTTGGTGACCCTTACGTGAAAATCTCCAGGAGAGGCGGGCGTATAACTACTGTTGGTAGCTCCCGGAATGAGGGTTCCATCTTTATACCATTGATAGGCATCAAAACTTCCGGTAATCTCTTCAACTGCAGATCCTGGTAAACAACCTCCGCCAACTATTTCCAAATCAACAATGGGTACTGTATCAAACCCTGAAAAATAACCTGCTATTCCCGCGCTACTTCTCACACCTAAAAATCCAACGGCAATAGGTCCCGTAGATTGTACCGATACGTCACCGGTCAAATTAGGGACGTAAAAGGTTTTCCAATCCGTAGATCCATTTACGGCCCTACTGGTAAGGGTTGAACCATCTCTACTTCCATTATTATCTGTTACAACAATGTTGGCATCTGGAGTGGTAGTGGATGCTATTATAGTAATGCCGCCGTTAAACGTTTGTCCATCAACATTACGTATATTGGGGATATTGTCCATGTTATCTGGCAACAAGCAATTTATGGGAGCAATAAAATTTAGGCCTATGGTCTGTATCGCCGTTGAGCCCGCCAAACACTGATAGGCATAGGTATCCTTACTAGTGGTAACCAACATATTGCCCCCTGCACTATAATTGGAGTAATGGATACCCGGGACGATAAAATAATCGCCATTATTGATGGTTGCAATAGGGGTGACAGAACCGTTTACATAGATATCCGTTCCGTTCTGAGTACCGATAATAATTGGAAATTCCGTTTCATTGGTTCCGTTGCCACGTACAAAAATATAATCCCGTCCAATAACATTTTGGGGCACCGGTTGGTCAATGGCAGCATCACGCAAGCCGGAACCTACCCTTACTCCGGTATTTAATCCACCATTGCTTATGGCTATTGGCTTGTCAGATTCAATGGTGGCTCCCAGCCAGCCATCTATGTTTGCGGCAGTTTCATTTTTTCTAGCTTCAAATACAAAAGATTCTCCGGCATTCAAGTTGATGGTGTAGGAATCATTTGTAAGGCCGTCTGCATCATTTTGATATCTAAACTCGCAATTGGGGTCATAATCATGAACTATTACTTGGGTATTGTCTTCAGTTGCCATGATTCCCAGAACACTTGATAGTGAGTTCTGGTTTGCCAGATTGGGGATGCCACCCCATTTGAATAAGGTTCCCAATGCCTGACGCCCCTTTGAGGTAAGGGAGGTGGCTTGTGCGGAAGAACGGCCTCTATAGTTAACATAGAATTTTTCACCACCTGGCGATTGAAACCTCAAACCACTATTGTTAAGAACAATACCTGTATTACTGTTACTAACAAGGGTAATTTCATTATCTCCGTTTGCAATGTTGTATTGGTAGGGCGTATTGTTTGAAACTGAAAAAGATGCAATTGGTGAGGTGTTGGAGCCTCTAAATACCTGAACTGTGAATGGATTTACATCTGGGGTAGAAATATAAAAAGCTTGCTCCCTTATGGCTTGATTATTACCGCCCTGTTTTAGGGGTGGTAAGATGTGAAGGTCACTAAGCTGTGCATACGTGGAGATTATTCCAAAAATGATAAAACATAGTGATAGTAAAAGTTTTTTGGGGAGCATCATCTTTACTTTTTAAACAAGCTATGGTCAAAACATAGCAACCTGACATTTTAAAATTATCCAGATCTGCAAGCTTAAAAAATAATTTGTTGTGTTTTCCTACATCTTTGATGTTAAATTGTAAAAAGATGTTGTTTATCGATAATCCTTTACACAATAGTACTTTAAAGAGTTTTTTAGTAAATTGAAACTATAACGTTTTCGTAATTTTCTTACACGAAAAATTTGAATTCGGAGTGAGCGGTTATCATATACCCACGAATAATTATACCCGAAATACTTTTCTTATGAAGTAAATCTAACATAGTAAGGAGATTATAATTTGCTAATTTTTGGTGGTTAGACCGAGAGCTTTTCCTTTTTGAAGCATAAAATTCTTAGCAGCTTCATATTCATTTGGGATTTCACCTTCTAGTATGGCTTCCTTGATAGCATCTTTGATTAGGCCAATTTCCCGAGAGGGTTTAAGATTAAAGGTGTCCATAATTTCTTCGCCGCTTACTGGTGGCTGAAAATTTCTAATATGATCACGTTCTTCAACTTCTTTGATCTTTTGGCGTACAAGCTTAAAGTTGTTCTTATATTTCTTTTGTTTCTTGGAGTTCTTGGTAGTAATGTCCGCCTCGCATAGCGTCATCAAGTCGTCTACATGGTCCCCTGCTTCAAATACTAAGCGCCTTACGGCAGAATCCGTTACAAAATCTTCAGAAAGTATCTGTGGCCTTGAACTCATCAAAACCATTTTTTGAACGTATTTCATTTTGTCGTTCAGGGGCATCCTCAAGCGTTTGAAGAGCTTGTACACCATTTTACTTCCCACAAATTCATGACCGTGAAAAGTCCACCCTATTTTCTTATGGAACTTTTTAGTAGGTGCTTTGCCTATATCATGCAATAAAGCCGCCCAGCGTAACCAAAGATTATCAGTTTCTTTCGAAATATTATCAACGACTTCCAAGGTATGCCAAAAATTGTCCTTATGGCGCTGACCTTCCTTTTCCTCAATACCTTGTAGAGCGGTCAATTCCGGTAAAATGTATGATAAAAGCTCTGTTTTATTTAAAAGGGCAAAGCCTTTGGAGGGCTTTGGACTGGCCATAATTTTATTCAGTTCATCTACAATTCGCTCTTTGGATATAATTTTGATTCTCTCCTTATGAGAAGTGATGGCTTGTAACGACTTTAATTCTATAGTAAAGTTCAATTGTGTGGCAAACCTAATGGCGCGCATCATTCGCAAGGGGTCATCACTATAAGTAATGCCCGGTTCTAAAGGGGTTCTAATAATCTGCTCCTGTAAATCTGCAACTCCATTGAATGGGTCTAATAATTTCCCAAAGTCTGAAGCGTTCAATGATAGGGCCAAGGCATTGATGGTAAAATCACGTCTGTCTTGATCGTCCTGTAAAGTGCCGTTTTCTACAATAGGTTTTCGGCTATTTCTTTGGTAGCTTTCCTTTCTAGCTCCCACAAACTCCAATTCAATACCTTCATGTTTGAGCATGGCCGTACCAAAATTCTTGAAAATGGAAACTTGGGGCTTTCCCTTTAATTTGTCAGCTACGGCTTTTGCTAACTCAATACCGCTGCCAATGGCAACAATATCAATGTCCTTTGGTATTCCTCTTTGTAGCAAATAGTCCCTTACGTAGCCACCAATAACAAAAGCGGTTACCCCTAATTCATCCGCGGCAGCGGAAACAATTTTAAATATTGGATTTTCTAAAGCCTTTTGATGGTTCAATTGATAGCATTTAACAGAATCCTCCTGGATTAAGGGATCCTACTTTCTTTACATTACTCCCTAATGACCTTTACCGTACCATCATTGCTCAATTTTATAATGGACGATGGTACCGAATTTTGATGTTCGGGCTGCAAATTTACCACATAGTCTACACCTTTTAAAATTGCGCTGCTAATTTCATCGAAAGACTTAGGTGTAGGTTGCCCGGAGATGTTTGCTGAGGTAGAAACAATGGGCTTTCTAAATTTATTGATTAGGTACTGACAAAATTTATCTGAAGCAACCCTGATAGCTAATGTATTGTCACTTGCTACCAAGTTCTTGGCAATACCCTTGGGATGGTCGTAAATAATGGTAGTTGGCTTTGTAGAAAGGTCAATAAGGTCATAAGCTAGGTCCGGTACATTTTCTACGTGTTTCTCCAGCATGGCGTCATTGCCTACCAAGCAGATCAAAGCCTTGCTATCCTCCCGGTTTTTTAAATCATACACCTTCTTAACCGCTTCTTCATTGGTAGCGTCACAGCCAATTCCCCAGACCGTATCCGTAGGGTAGAGTATGAGCCCACCATTTTTTAGGACCTCTACGCAGTTGTTTATTTCTTGGGAAAAGTCGGTAGGCATTACTTCTGATATTTTAATTTTTTTCGTTGAACATCCTCAATATCGAGAATATCCTGTTGTTTAAAGGTTAAGGCTTCATAAGTAGCTTTTAAATCCCTGCAAAGTTTTCTTAGGCCCATGGGTTCAAGAGAAGCTGCATGGTCCGTACCTTTCCACGTTCTGTCTAAGGTATAATGTCTTTCGATAATATGTGCCCCCAATGTATATGCAGCAACATCTATGGCAATACCAAGATGATGCCCAGAGAAACCAATGCTTTTAACCCTATGTTCATATTTTTCCTTTAACTTCAAAATATCCAAAAGACAAACATCTTTGAACGGCACCGGGTAGCCAGAAGTACAATTATATACCACTAAATCTTTGTTTCGTTTTCTTTTCTCGAAGAAATTTATAATGGATTCAATTTCGTCTTTGGTGGTCATACCTGTTGAAATATGAATTTCCCCCTTATAATTGTCACATAACCAACCTAACATCTCGTAGTTATTGTTGCAGGCTGATGGAATTTTAATGAACTCAGGATTTAGACTTGCAATTTCTTTTGCTGAAGTTGTTTCCCATACAGAAGTGGAATACGTGATTCCTAATTCTTCACAATATTCCTTTAACTCTTTATGCTGCTCAACCGTAAATTCCAAAAACTCCCTGTGTTCGCCGTACGTATCACCATAGGAATTGGAAGGATTCGGGTGCGGAGCGGCATACTGCACCTCTGTCAATAACTCCTTGTTGTTTCTTTTTTGAAATTTTACAGCGTCTGCATTGCCAAAAATTTTTGCCATATTAATGAGCTCTTTGGCAATTTTAATATCCCCTTTATGGTTACAACCAATTTCTGCAATTACGTAGGGTTTTTTATAAGTCATTAAATCTTAAATTGTAGTTGATAATAAATTCCGCGGTTTCTCTAATAGCTCCAGAAGCGGAATTACTGTTAAGAACCATATCTGCGTGATATTTGATTGTTTTGGTGGCATTGGCCGGACAAAAAGACCATCCAACGCGTAACATGTTGCTCCAGTCGTTAATATCGTCCCCCACATAGGCTATTTCTTGTGGAACTATTTTTCGTTGAGAGCATAGGTGACTTAATAGGGAATACTTATCTTTAACACCTAAATAAACATCTTCAATTTGAAGTTTCGCCATTCTCTTGGCAACCACCTCAGATTGCTCCGAAGTCATTACAATGACTTGAACACCGTGCTGTCTTAGAATTTCAAGACCCATACCGTCACGCATGTCAAAAACTTTTGAGAGTTCCCCTTCTGAAGAAAAATGAACCCTACCATCTGTAAAAACCCCATCAACATCTAAAATAAGATAGTTGATACGCCTTGAAGATTTATCAGTCTTAAATTTGTTGACCAATAGCTGTTCAATTAACAACCAATCTGTTTCAGAATCAATTTCGGTCAATGTATCCTCATCCATTTCAATGAGTCCAATTTGGCCACTTAGTCTGTTTTTAGACTTTAAAAGTGCATTTTTTGAGGTACAGTAAATAGCTCCGTTCTCTATAAGAAGTCCATCAAAATCTTGTCTACGAGGTCTCTTCTTATAATCATAATTGAGCGCTCTACCCTCATTGGACCAGATAAATCTATGCGTTTTGACTACACTAAGTACAGCATCTAATTTGTCCAGTTTTTGCTTATCCAATGCTTCATTGATGTCCTTCCTAGTTGTTAGGGGAGAAGTAGCCTGTAACAAGCAGAAAACGTCAAAATCAATATTATGATCATTACAAAACTCCATCATCGCCGCTTCGGTAGATGCCGTATCAGATGCATTCTCCTCAGAGCGTTTTAAGGCTTTAACTTTATTGGTCCAACGAAAATTCGCGTTTATGTATTCAATAATATATTCGTCATCTGTAAAAACATAGATTTCGTCTAGTTTTGAGAATATAGCTTCTGTTAAGACCCAAGTAAATAAAGGTCTTCCTAAAAGCTTTTTTTTGTTTTTGCCGGGAATACCTTTTGAGTTTTTTCTTAAAGGAATAAATCCAATTGTTTTGTAGGCCATATATGGAATGCTATGGGTTTACAACCATATTTTTTATAAGGTTGCGAGTTGATTTGGAGGTAAATTTATCCAAATATTCTTTACCTAGAAAAAATCGCTCTTCAACCATATCCAAATTATTGAGAGCTGTAGAAAATAGGGTATATCCTTTTTTAAAGTAGAAACCGTCTTTTAAGGTTAGTATTTCAATAGGAAAAAGTCCAGGCAAAACAGTGATACCCTTTAAATGTTTTTCATATTGGGTACGTTCTCTTGGATGGGTTTTTAAAACTATATGCATCCCCTCAGGAATTTTTGAAATAATATTCCTGTAAATGGATATCTTTTCTTGCTCATTTGCTATAACCTTATCTTCCGAAATAGGTTGTGTAAGAATCAAGGCGCTGTTTGGGTTGTTAATGGTAAGTGAACTGTTGGGTAAGAATAAATCAAAAATTTCATCTTTGGTTTGCTGAGTTAACTTCGAGCATATCTTACTTATATTAAGTTCTACTGCTTTTTCCTTTATACCTGCAGGAAGCCTTTCTGGAAATTGAGCATAAATGGTGTCAATTTCTTTATCAAATCCGCCACCAATGGGTGTACCGGTAATAAATTCCCTATAAAATTGTTCAAATTTAGAGTGACGCTGGCAATAGGTCCTAGCCCCATCTTCAATCATGTTTATCTTCTTGTGGCCATAAGTGTATAAGAAATAGCTTTTTGAAGAATCTGTGTCACATAAAAATAGGTCTGAGTTCTCTATAAAGGAATGCTCTTCAACCAAAACCGGATGCTTCTCTCTTAAATAGGGTAGTAGTCTACCCTTTCGTCTAAACGCATAATTGAAAGGTCCTACATCATTCTTGTGGATTTTACGCTTGGAAATAATGTGAACATCCCTAAAAAAGTTCTTTTTTAGACTGGGGATAAGTGTTTCTATGAAAGGAGTGCTTTCCACCAAGAAGAGAAGGTTATCTCCTCTTTCAACAGAATCAAAATTGCTGTCTTTTACTATATGAAGAAGCGAAAGATAGATGTGGTAAATTGTGGAGCCAACGTAGGTTCGCTTCATATAATTTAAAAAATTGTTATTGGGAATGGACCTCAAAAAACTACATTTGCAAAAGTAGCTAAAATTAAATTGTTCTTCATGAGTACGGTAAGTGTTATCGTTAGTACCTATAACCATCCGGAGTGGTTGGAAAAAGTTCTTTGGGGTTTCCATTGCCAAACATATAAGGATTTTGAAGTGGTTATTGCCGATGACGGTAGTGGAGAAGAAACAAAGCAACTCATTGAAAAAATTGAAAAAAAGGTCAAGTTTCCAATAAAACACGTTTGGCAAGAAGATGATGGCTTTCAAAAGTGTAGGATTCTCAACAAAGCGGTAAAATCTTGTAGTGCAGAATACGTGATTATGACCGATGGGGATTGCATTCCTAGGGAAGATTTTGTCCAGGTACATTACATTAATAAAGAACCTGGCTATTTTATTTCTGGTGGATATTACATGCTGCCAATGAATATTTCCAAAGCCATAACATTAAAGGATATTGAGGAACAAAACTGTTTCAATATACAATGGTTAAAGGAAATGGGTATACCAAAAACCTTTAAAAACAATAAGCTTACGGCAAGGGGTTTTATTTCAACCTTGTTCAACACTTTCACGCCAACAAACGCCAGTTGGAACGGCCATAATTCCTCAGGTTGGAAAAAGGATATCTACAATGTGAACGGCTTTGATGAACGTATGCAATATGGTGGGGAAGACCGTGAATTTGGTGAGCGACTATTTAATTTTGGGGTAAAATCCAAGCAATTGAGATATAGTGCTGTCTGTGTACATTTAGATCATGCTCGAGGTTATAAAACCCCTGAAGCAATTGCCAAAAATCAAGTAATTAGAAGAGAGGTAAGACAAAACAAAAGTGTTTGGACCTATCACGGCATTACCAAATAATAGGCAAGCTCATTTTTCTTTTCCAGCTTTTTCAATTCTCTATATCTTTCCAAATCACCCAAGGCGTTTAGATAACAAATGGTGATACCTTTTCGCCCATCTAAAACCCCCAAACGTATAATGTAGTGATTAAAAAACTTCCAAGCAGGTTTAAATATTAAAGATAGTACATTGTATCTGTTCTCCCTATAAAAGTCTTCTTTCGCTTTTAATCTACCATATTTTAGCATCTTGGATTTATAATCCTCAAAGCTCTTGTAGCAGTAATGGGTAAGCTTATTTTTTAAGATTCCCGAAGTTCCTTGAACAACCAAGGTTTCATGCACTATTTTTTTATCGGAAAATCGAGCCTTACTTTTTCTAAAAAGCCTATAGTTTTTATCTGTTTGCCATCCGCTGAAATGTAGCGGACTGTTCTCGAACATAAATTTTCTATAGAACCAAAAGGCAACGTCCTCCGGATTACTTTCAATAGTTTCAACAATCTCGTATTGTAGTTTTTTGGAAACTACTTCATCTGCATCCAAAAACAAAACCCAGTCATTGGAGGCCTGATCCAATGCAAATGACTTTTGTTGGGTAAAGTTGGAAAAAGGATGTTGTATGACCCTAACCTTGGGATGTGCCTTTAAATACTCATAAGTACCGTCCGTACTATAGGAATCAACAACAATAATCTCGTCTGCAAATTCAACAGATTCTACACACTTTTCAATATAGCCTATTTCGTTATAGGTAATGATTAGGGCCGATACTTTTTTGTTGTCCTTTGGCATTTGCGATTATTTGGGTTTGGTTAAGCATACTACTCTGTAGATTAAAAAGAACTGAAAAGGTTGCGTTTTCAGGCTCAATAAAAATCCTACCCTTTAATAACAAAGAAAAAACAAAAAAATTATGTTTAATCAAAAAAATCCTACAATTTATACAGCAACATCATACTCACGTAGGGCATCATTCAAGGATGTCTTCTTATTGGTGCTTTCTTTTCGCGTTCCAATAATCAAAGCACATGGCACCTGAAATTCGCCTGCGGCAAATTTCTTGGTGTAACTCCCCGGTATAACAACTGACCTTGCCGGAACCCTACCTTTTAGTTCAACAGGGCTATCTCCAGTTACATCTATTATTTTGGTAGAAGCGGTCAATACTACATTAGCACCTAGTACGGCCTCCTTTTCCACACGTACCCCCTCTACAACAATACACCTAGATCCTATAAAACAATTATCTTCAATAATGACGGGTGCTGCCTGTAAAGGCTCTAAAACACCTCCAATGCCAACACCTCCACTTAAGTGGACATTTTTACCGATCTGGGCACAGCTTCCAACGGTGGCCCAAGTATCAACCATGGTTCCTTCATCTACATAAGCACCAATATTCACATAAGACGGCATTAAAATGGTACCCGAGGAAATATAGGCACCGTGTCTAGCAACAGCGTGAGGTACAACCCTAATCCCTTTTTCTTGATAACCCTTTTTCAATGGAATTTTATCATGATACTCAAAAATTCCGGCTTCCAAGGTTTCCATTTTTTGAATGGGAAAATATAGTACCACACCTTTTTTAACCCATTCATTAATTTGCCAACCATTCTCAGTAGGTTCTGCACAACGTAATTCACCGGAATCCAAAAGATTGATCACTTCTCTAATGGCATCTTGGGTAGATGCTTCCTTTAAAAGTTCCCTGTTTTCCCAAGCATTCTCTATGGTTTTCCTTAATTCCGTCATGGTGTTATATTCTTTTGATTTTGTTGTCTAAAAATTCAAACTTCTTTATGAAGTGGCTGTTAAAGCGATGCAAATATAAGCTAGCATACTCATTTAGACGCCCAATTTTACGCTTATAACAATTTATGAGTTATTTTTGCCAAAAAATTAGGCTTGGGAAGACTATTGGCTTTGGATTTTGGACAGAAAAGAACGGGAATAGCCGTAACGGATGAGCTTCAAATCATTGCCTCAGGCCTAACTACAGAACCCACAGAGAAGGTAGTTGATTTTCTTAAGGACTATTTGGCACGAGAAAATGTTGAACGGTTCATAATAGGGGAGCCTAAACAAATGGATAATTCCCCTTCGCAATCCGAGGTTTATATTCAGGAGTTCATATTGAGCCTGAAGTCCGTTTTCCCCAATATCCCCATAGAACGCCAAGATGAGCGGTTCACCTCTAAATTGGCAGTAAAGAGCATGGTTGCAGGAGGACTCAAAAAAAAGCAGCGAAAGAACAAAGCTTTGGTAGACCAAATCAGCGCGACCATAATTTTGCAAGATTATTTAAATAAAATCAAATGATATTACCCATTGTTGCCTATGGCGACCCGGTTTTAAGAAAAGTAGGAGAGGATATTTCTGAAGATTATCCTAAGTTGGACGAATTGTTGGAAAACATGTGGGAGACCATGTACAACGCGAGTGGAGTGGGATTGGCCGCTCCTCAAATTGGACTTCCTATAAGAATATTTTTGGTAGATACAACTCCCTTTGCCAATGATGAAGACCTTTCTAAAAAAGAGCAAAAACAACTCAATGGGTTCAAGAAGGTTTTTATCAATGCCTACATAGAAGAGGAAACCGGAACTGAATGGGCCTTTAATGAAGGTTGCTTAAGTATACCGGATGTTCGTGAAGATGTGAAGCGAAAGGATACCTTGACCATCAATTACTTAGATGAGAACTTTAAAGAACACACAGAAACCTATGATGGCCTATTGGCACGTGTCATACAGCATGAATATGATCATATAGAAGGTGTGTTGTTCACAGATAAACTTAGCCCCCTAAAAAAGAGAATGCTAAAGAGTAAGCTTAGCAATATTTCAAAAGGAAAAATTAACGTAGAATATCGCATGCGTTTTCCTAATATGAAAAAAGGACGTTAAATTTTACCCTAATCCAGCTAAAAGTATAATTTTGCGCTCCTAAAACGTAAATTTCTATATGAGTTTAGACAAAGTTTTATCCATTGGAGGCAAACCAGGCCTTTATAAATTAGTAACGCAGACGCGTACCGGTTTTGTTGCGGAATCCTTATTGGACAAGAAACGTATTAGCGTGAGTATGCGAAACAACGTAAGCGTACTTTCTGAAATAGCTATATACACTTTAGAAGAGGAAGTGCCCCTAAGACAGGTTTTCCTAAATATTCAAGTAAAGGAAAAGGGAGGTAAAACTTCTGTTGGTCACAAGGAAGAAAAGATAAAATTAGAGGAGTATTTCTTTGAGATACTACCCAATTATGATGAAGATAGGGTGTATGCCAGTGATATTAAAAAAGTAATACAGTGGTATAATATTCTTCACGATAATGGGATTACAGAATTTAACGATCCCGAAGAAAAATCTTCATCTGAAGAAGAGTAAGTAAAACCCTCGCATTGCGAGGGTTTTTTGTTCAAGGTTCTTTTTTCATTTCAGGTTGATGTTTTACAATTAGCTTAAAAATATCTTCCCTGGCGTAATGCCCAATTACGTCAAAATCCAATTTACTCCTAATAACTTGATTTAAGTCTAGTTCTGCAGAAACGATACCTACCTGATCTAAAAGTGGGCCGTCCATAATCTCTCCCATAGGCGATATAATTACGCTTCCTCCCTTGGAAATGGTTGATTCTTCCTCGTCAGGAAAATCCTGATATTCTTTTGGATACATTTCCTTTGTGAAATATTGATTGCAACCCAGAACAAAACATCTGCCTTCTAGCGCAATGTGTTTTAAGGTAGCTATCCAATTATCACGGGAGTCGGCCGTAGGAGCTATATATACCTCTATTCCTTTTTGAAACATTGCCATTCTTGCCAAAGGCATATAGTTTTCCCAACAGATGAGTCCACCCAGCTTCCCTATTTTAGTATCATACGTTACCAAAGATGTACCATCGGCTTCTGCCCATATAACACGCTCTGCAGCCGTAGGTTTAATTTTTCTGTGAACACCTAAATATCCATTGGTTGGCGATATATAAACCATGGAACAAAATAAACTTCCGTTAGTATTCTGCTTTTCCGTTATGCCAATGATCAAATAGACATTGTTCTCCTTTGAAATGGTTTCCAATCTATGTAAGTCCCGCCCTCCCAAATCCACACTATTTTCATAGTATTTAGCATATTGGGTCCTACCTTCTTCACTGCGGCTACCTACTTTGGTGCCAAATGTAAAGCCTCTTGGGTAGCCGGGAATGAACGATTCCGGGAATACCAAAAGTTCGTGACCTTGGTTGGCGTAAGAAATTACAAGTTTCTGTAATTTGTCCAACGTTTTCTCCTTATCAAAGAAAACTGGATTATCCTGTACTACGCCAACCTTAACCTTCATTTTTCGGGAATCGTAACTTAATCTTTCTTAATTTCCTCGTAGGTGTATTTGCTCTTTTTCCAATCAATAAGTGGAGAGGGGTAATACTTAACGTTCATTCGGTCTAAAAAGGGTGCTTGATTGCCCAATCGTATTTTATAATTTTCCCAATTACGATCTTCGGGGGTAGACCAACTTAATTCTGCATAGCCAATAGCTCTTGGAAAGGCAAGATATTCAGCTTCGCCAATATCGCTCACCGTTTCAGACCAGAGGGGTGCCTCAATTCCCAAAATGTTTTCTACTGGAATTCCCTCATATTTTTCTGGGGTCCAGATATAGGCCGTGTCCGTGGGAATAAAAGCTGCCCAATGAAGACCATGTTTGGAAAGCGAATCATACTGCATATCTAAGTAGGCCTTTTTTGCTGGGGACATAATTATTTTCATTCCTTTTTCAACTGCCAAATCTGCATTTTTCTTGCTGGACCAAAATTGAGCTATGGATTTGGAATCAATATCTGCTGTTACTACTTCATCCCATCCAATCATGGTCTTGCCATACTTGTGGACTATTTTTTCTACTTTTTCAACGAAATAGATATAATCTTTTTTCTTGGTCACATGGCTTTCGTCACCCCCAATATGAAAGTAAGGTCCAGGGGTCATCTCAGAAATCTCTCTTACCACATCATCAATAAAAGCGTATACGGTATCTTTTCTAGTATCAAAGGTGCTGAAACCAACATGGGTACCTTCATAAAGTTCTACTTTTTTTCCGTTTCCGTTTAAAAAAGGATAGGAAACAGAAGCGGCATTGGTGTGGCCCGGCATATCAACTTCGGGAACTATGGTAATATATCTTTCAGCGGCATAGGCAACAATATCCTTGTATTGTTCTTGGGTGAAAAAGCCGCCTTTTTCACCGCCTACTTCTGTGCTTCCACCAATTTCGGTTAGTTTGGGCCATGACTTAATTTCTATCCGCCATCCTTGGTCGTCCGTCAAATGAAGGTGAAGAACATTGTACTTGTAATAGGCTAATAAGTCAATATATTTCTTAACCTCGTCTACACTAAAAACGTGACGAGCAACATCTAACATGCTACCTCTATACTCAAAAACGGGACTGTCCGTAATTTTCCCAGTAGGTAAGGGCCAAACCTTATAATCTGCAATGGTATCCAAACTTACCTCGGGTATAATTTGCCTTAGGGTTTGTATTCCTCTAAAGGCCCCTTGAGCCGTATTCGAATTTAGGATTACCGAGTCCGGTGTAATGTATAATTGATAAGCCTCAGGAATATCCAGTTCCAAACTGTCCGATTGATTAATGTAAATAATTCCTTCCCTATTGGGTACTTCTTCCACATTCACAGGGATATCAAGGTCTGTCTTTGCTTTAATAGATTTGGCTAGGAATTTTCCTGCCTCAGGAAAACCAACTGCGTTTTCGGAAGTATAAATGGCCGTAAATTGGTCTAAGGCAAAAGCTTTTTCAGTTGCCAATATTTTTTGCGGCATCGGTATTAAATCTCCCTTGGCCAAATCTGTTTGTGGCAGATTTAGGACTCGCTTTTTCTTTTCCGGCTCACAGGAAAAAGTTGCCGTAACCGCAATGCCTAGAACAAAGCATTGCACTAAAAGTTTCTTCATGGTACGTTATTTTTGGTTGTTTAGTTTGTGATGTAATCTTTCATGACCCCAAACCAAATTTCGTATCCTTTTAGGTTCATGTGAAGACCATCTTCAATGAATAAGTCTTCTTGAAGTTTTCTTCCGTCTAACATGGGTTTCCAAACATCGGCAAAATCCAATAGGGGGTCCTTTTGGGCCATTCTTTTGAATTTGCGGTTCAATCTTTTGTATTTACCTCTTAATTTCCATCTTGAAATACTGGGTTTGGCGGAAATGAGTACAATATTGGTAGCGGGGTATCTTTCCCTTACCAAATTGATGATTTGTTTGGTATCCGCTATAACATCGTTTGGTTTTTTCTTGGCTTGAATATCATTGTCCCCTTCGTAAATAAAAACTTGTTTAGGTTTGTATCTCAGAATCAGATTATCGGCAAAGTATAATAAATCTGAAGCCTGGGAGCCTCCAAATCCTGTATTGATGACCTGTTGATCTGGAAATCGCTCCTGTACATCCTTCCACATGCGTATACTGGAACTTCCTGTGAATACAATCGTTTCCCTGGATGGGTCCCAAATGCTATCATATTTGGTATCAAGCTCAGAAACTTGTTTTTTATAACGGTTGGGATCTTGGGCAAAAGTTTGAAAGGTAATTAAAACGGTAAGTAAGGTAAGGATGTTTTTCATGCTTAATATTTAAGAGACACAAGTTAGTTCATATTTACCGGTGTACAAAAGTAATATTAGGGTTATGGAATTTGTCTTCGTATTCATACGGGGTGGTGAATAGCTCTCTTTAACCTTGTAAACTACTGATTATGATTCCCAACTTCAAAAAGCTTCTATTAAGCCTAATTGTATTCTTTTTTCTCTCCTCGGTTCAATCCCAGCAAATCTCCAAAGAAGAACTTATCTTTTTGACTCCCGAGTGGAAAGGTGAACGTTTTGAGGATGGTAGGCCAAAGGTCCCGGATAATTTATTGCAAAGGATGGTAGGTGTTACCTTGGAGGAAGCTTGGGCAGTTCTAAAGGGTGAAAATTTTAAGTACCAATATGCAGAGGGGTGGAAGACCATAAATCCGGACAGTGTTTTGGTGGGCCGGGCGGTAACTGCAGTTTTTGTTCCCGGAAGGCCGGACATACATAGGGTAATCGATGATAGAGGACATAAGCAGGATGGTAGGATTAAGTCACAAAATGCCTGGACCATAGATTTATTACAAAAGGGAGATGTCTATGTGGTAGATCAATTTGGAGCCCACGTAGACGGACCTACAATTGGAGACAACCTTGGGAACTCAATCTATGCTAAAACAGGTAACGGAATTGTGTACGACGGCGCTATTAGGGATATTGACGGACTAAAGGAAATAGGTGGATTTACTTCTTTTTTTAGAAGCTATCATCCTTCCCATCATCTAAATAATCCTGATGGGCAACTGAATACCACTCTTATTGGTATTAATACTCCTACCAGAATAGGTTTGGCTACTGTAATTCCAGGTGATGTTGTTCTAGGTAGGGACGGAGGGGTAATCTTCATTCCGCCACATTTAGTTGAGAAAGTGGTGAAAACCTCTGAAGTTGTTAGGTTAAGGGATATGTTTGGCCACCAGAGGTTAAGAGAACAAAAGTATACCCCAGGACAAATTGATAACAGATGGTCTGAGGATATTGAAAAGGATTTCTCCCAATGGTTGAACGATCATATAGATGAATTGCCAGTGCCAAAAGAGCAGATTCAGGAATTGTTGAAAACCAGGACATGGTAAGATGGCGGTTGTGTTTTTTTAAATAAAAAATTAGGGTTTTGACATTTTAGGTTCGTATTTATTGAGAATGCTATAAAATCCATCCGACCTATGAAAAATTCAAGAAGACATTTTTTTACAAAAGCAGCCGCCGCCACGACACTTACCACTCTTCCTTTTGCAACTTTTGGAAGGGAGTACTCTAAAGCCATTGATAACACCCAAAAATTATCGGCTCCTTCGGAATTAAAGATTACAGATATTAAATGTGGTTTTATTAGGGGAGGGCATAGTCTTTTTGTAAAAATATATAGCAATCAGGATATTATTGGTCACGGTGAAGGTGTAGATGCTACTCCTGGAACTTATCATTTGGTGAAGATGTTCGGGAAAAGATTGGAAGGTAAGAATCCCTTGAACGTCCACAGACTCTTTGAAGATATAAGACGGAGTGGTTTTTTTGAAGGGGCTCAATCCGGAATGTACGTTGCTGTTCTAACCGCAGTGGAAACCGCCCTTTGGGATTTGGCCGGTAAAGCCCTTGGTTTGCCGGTGTATCAACTATTAGGCGGTAAATTTAGGGATAGGATTAGGGTGTATATGGATACGGCTTTATACCAAAGTAGGCTACCTAAGCCTGAGGATTTTGCCGCTAGCGCCAAGGAAGCGGTGGATATGGGTTTTACGGCGGTGAAGTTTGATTTAGATCAGGCGAACGACCCCAATAAATATGATACCTATAATTGGACCGCTAGCCCTGCCGAGTTACAACGCATGTTCGATCAAATGGCTGCAACCCGAGAGGCTGTGGGTCCAACTATCGATATATGTGCCGATATGCATGGTAGGTACGATGCGATCACAGGTGAAAAGGTGGCTAAAATGTTGGAGCCACTTAATATGATGTGGCTCGAGGAGCCCATTCCTGCTGAGAACGTAGATGCCTATAAAAAAATTACGGAGTCTACCAGTACACCGATCTGTGCAGGAGAAAACCATTATTTGGCCCACGGTTTTAGACCTTTATTGGAAACCGGTGCCGTAGATGTTATTATGCCGGACTTGCAAAAAGCGGGTGGATTGGGAGAAGCGCAACGCATTGCTAATTTAGCCAACTTGTATTACGTGCCATTCGCACCCCATATGGTCGCTTCCTTTTTAGGAGCAATGGCTTCCTGTCATGTGTGTGCCTCTGTTCCTAATTTTATGATATTGGAATGGCAGATCTACTTTCACAAGAACCCTATGTACAAAGAAATTGTAAGTTATGATGGGGAGATGGTCAGGGATGGCTTCATTACGCTTTCGGAAAAGCCAGGCATAGGCGTGGAAATAAATGAGGATGGAATGAAAAAATATGCGGACAAGGATGTTCCATTTTTTAAATAAACTATCCCTTTGAAACTTTTTCAATAATTTTTTCTGCTTTGGCCCAATCATAAAATCGCTCGATCCAACTATCTGAAGGCAGCCCCTGGGTTTTCATTCCAAAGCCATGACCTCCTTGGGAGTACATGTGCAAGGCCGGGGTATTTCCGGTCTTTAACCAAGAAGTATAAAGCTCAATACTGCCCTTTGCAAGTCCCAATGGGTCATCTGTGGCGCAAACAACAAGCATTTTAGGGGCATTTTTGGGAGCTTCTTGAACAGGAAAAGCAGAGGTCCAAGGATACACGGGAACTATAAAATCAGGTCGGTCCAGTATTTTGGAATAGTAGCCTACCCCCATAGTGACAGCTCCACCAGCGGAAAAACCCATAAATCCAATTTTTGATGGATCTACATTGTAATCATTTGCATGCTCCCTTACATAGGCAACTGCAGAAAGTCCGTCCGCAATGGATAATGGCAGCACTGGTTTAATACGTTCCCCAATTTTAGCAGGGTTGTTGGTACCTTCATCCGTAATTTCCTGTACCCCATCGTTACCGGTGGGGACCAATCTATATTTTAGGACAAATGCCGTTACACCTCTTTCACTTAGCCATTTGGCAACCATGTTACCTTCACTTTCTATACTTAGACCGTAAAGTCCCCCTCCGGGAGCTATAATTACGGCCGTACCGTTTGAAGTTGTTGGTTTAAACACCTGCATAGTGGGAGAGTTCACATTGGTAACAACTTGAGTGTCCCAAATGTTGGAGTAGTATTGATTCTCCTTTGTATTCCAAACTACGTTGTTAGATTTTTCGTGGGGTACTTTAATAATTTCCTGTGCAATCAAAGAGGTAGAAAAGGATAGCAGCATTAAAATTGAGAATAGAATTTTCATCAGTACGGGTTTTATACACTAAGGGCCATAAAGGCAAACGCCGCAAGGAAACTTCCAATTACAGGGCCTACAATAGGCACCCAAGCATAGCTCCAATCGCTTTTACCTTTGTTTTTTAAAGGTAGAATGGTATGCGCAATTCTAGGTCCCAAATCCCTGGCAGGATTAATGGCATAGCCAGTGGGTCCTCCTAAGCTGAAACCTATGCCCATAACCAACAAGGCAACTGGGAGGGCATCCAAGGACCCTAAAGAAACAGGTTCGTTTGAAATAGTTCCTCCAGCAATATAGAACACCCCAAATACCAACACAAAGGTTCCTATGATTTCCGTAACGAGGTTCCAGAAGGGACTTCGTATGGCAGGGGCAGTTGAAAAGGTCGCTAAAATGGAGTCTTTATCATCAGTGGCTTCATACTGCTTTTTATAGGTTAACCATACTAATATATTACCCATAAAAGCGCCTAATATCTGAGCCAATATATATCCGGGAACCAAATTCCAGCCAAATTTTCCCGCAGCGGCCAAACCAATGGAAACAGCCGGATTTAAATGTGCACCGCTAACGTCCGCACTTATATAAACTCCAACAAAAACTGCAATACCCCATGCCAATGATATGCCAACCCATCCAGAATCCGAACCTTTGGTTCCTTTTAATACTAGGTTAGCAACAATACCATTGCCCAGTAGGATAAGCATGCAAGTGCCAATAAATTCAAATAAATAGACATTCATATGTTGGTTGGTTTAGGCTGAGAAGTTAAAAAAAATTAGTAAAATGGCGTTTAATCCTTTTCATTTTTACGAAAGATACAATTATAAGTCAATTATTCTGTAAATAACTGTTTTTTCATTTACGGTAGGTCTTAGATTTTATTTTTAGATTGGGATTATTGTATTGATATGGTAAAGCCGCAGTAAGTTAAACTCCAAATTGTTGCAGGTGATGATCAATGTGCTTATAAAATAGGGTATTCCATTCAGTAGAGGTTAGCGGACCAAAAGCATGAGACTCCCTATTGTTAAAATACGAGGTACCTAATTTTTGTGTTTTTTCAACATGTTCTAGGAGTTTCTTTTTTTCAGATTCAAACTCCCTTTCATCGGTAATCAAAAAAACGGGAGCAGTTGGCGAGTTCCTTTTGTAAGGTTTGGGTCCCGTGACTACTTTTTTTGCAAAAAGTTTTATAAAAAACTTTTTTAATCCTTTTGGCTTGGGGTATTTGTCCGTATATACCAAATCATAGGCTACATTGCAATGGGCCAACATTTGACCCACATTCATTTTACCCCAATGGCCTTTGGATTCTGGAGAAAGTTGGTTGATTCTTGAGACCAGTTCGGTGGATACTTCGGGTGAGAAACAATCTTTTATGACCATAAGTTTCAGATTTCTAAATTAGGATAAGACGTTTGTCTTAAAAGTAGTAAAGTATGGTTATAATTTATAAAGCAACACTAAGAAAACTTGATAAAGTGATACTTATGTTTCAATAATTACTGATAATCTATGGTTTTTGTGATTATTAATGAATTGTTCTCGAGAACAATGGATTTTTACTATTTATTAACATTTTAACACTTCGTTTTGTAGGAAAAATAAGTAACTTCGAAATTTGTGTTAAAGTTTTGACCCTATTTAACAAAATTAAAATAGCCCTAATTCCCTCCAAGAACTACCATTTTTATTGATTTGAGTGATTTCAAAATATGTTGAAGAAGTTCCTCGGTATATTCTTACTACTATATATTCCCTTATTAGTTCTTTCCCTGCTTATGCTAGCGGGGCAACGAAGAGCGCGTATGGTTGAATTCTATGAGGAAGAAACTTCAGTAGCTATCAACAAAACGTATTTTTTAAGTGATGTCTGTCAGTACCTAGCGCACAATACCATGTACTGGACGTCAATTGAATACCCAAAAAACTTTGATCCTCTAGGGGAGGATAGGGGATTTCTACAACCCTACCTGGATGTTCTTAGAGACCTGGGTTTTTATGATCAATTTAGGATAATTGATTTGAATGGTGAGGAATTGTTGAGGTATCAAAGTAATCAAGGCAGGGAAATGGAACTCGCCCAATCACAGAATAAGGTACATCGAGAATATGTGCGAGAAGGTTTAAAATTAAATAAAGGGGAAGTCTACTTATCCCGTATCAATTTAAATCGGGAAAATGGCGAGATTGAACGGCCGTACAAGCCTGTACTTAGGTCTGTTGGGCCCATCTACGATTCTAATAATATTAGGCTAGGTTTGGTGGTTATCAATTTTAGAATGGAAGATATTCTAAAGCCTATTGTAAGTTTTAGGTCCAAAGGAAATACCTATTTGGTAGATTCGGATTTGACGGTGATTACAGCGAGTACTACCAAATATTCGATACCAAATGAAGTAGAAAAATTCCAGGATTCCTTAAAGGGTATTTATAGATTGGAAGATGTTGGACTTAAAAATTTAAGAGATACAACCTATATATCCAATGGTTCTATTTGGAGTTTACACAAGATGGACTTAACTAAAGGTTCTTTGCGAAATAGTGCGGTTTTTAATGAACCCGAAGCCATAAAAACTGCCACTGATTGGGCTGTGGTGAGGGAATTGCCGGAAGAAGAAATAAGTAATGGGCTCTGGCCCATTTACCAAAACTTTATGGTACTTCACCTATTTTCAATAATTGCTTTGACAGGAATAGCCTATGGGTATTTAAAATATCAGCAGACCAAATTGCAACTGGTGGGAGAATTGAAGGACAAAAATGAATCATTGGTTCAAAAAAAGAGCGAATTGGAAATGATCAATAAGCAGGTAAAGCAATCCAATTTACGCTTAAAGATAAGAAATGAGCAATTGGAACAATTCAGCTACTTGATATCCCACAACCTTCGTTCTCCCGTGACAAATATGACCGTAATCTTGGATATGTTGAAAAAGGAAAAAGATATAATCGGCGTACAGACATTATTGCCTAAGCTGGAATCTATAGCAGACCGCGTTACCAGTCTTACGGAAGATGTTAGATACTATATTTCCATTTTAGATCGTAACGAGGTGGATTTGAAGGAAATTGATTTACGTCAATTAATTGAAAAAGTGCGGGGTGATTTTTCTGAATCTGCTGTAGATGATGAAAACTTTAAGATAGTTTATGATTTAAAGGAGTGGGATACACTTGTCTTTTCCAAATATTATTTGAAAAGTATCATACATAGTTTTTTGGCGAATGCCATAAGATTTCGAAATAAAGAAGTGGATTCGTACGTTATATTCCGAAGTGATTTTGAAAAGGGAAGAAGGGTTCTTTATGTAGAAGATAATGGTTTAGGATTTGACTTTAAAAGGCACAAACACAATGTCTTCAAGTTGTATCGAAGGTTCCACAGAGATATTTCAGGCAAAGGAATGGGTCTTTTTCTTATTAAAACTTTGTTAGAATCCCTTGATGCGTCTGTAAGTGTTAAAAGTATTGTGGGAAAAGGAACTATTTTTAAGATAATTTTTTAAATTTAAGTAACTAACACTTTTAAATAGCAAACAGTAATTGGGGTTTTTAAATGCGAATTTAGAAACCTTGGACAATTAAAATTCAACTAACATGAGTAAAGCTAACATTTTGTTGGTAGATGATGATGAAATCTATCTCTACCTAACTGAACGTCTGTTGGAGGGCATCTCTGAGAACTTGGAGATAAATACTTACACAGATGGGGAAAAAGCCTTGGATTACATTGGGGAGTGTATCAATGAAGGTAATGAGCTACCAGGTGTTATCCTTTTGGATGTAAACATGCCCTTTTTGGATGGATGGGGATTTTTAAAGGAATTTAGAAATCTAAAATCAAAAATGACAGCGCCAGTTCACATTTACTTGGTTACCTCTTCTGAGCGTGAAAGGGACAAGGAACGCGCCAAGGAATTTGATGAGTTAACGGGTTATGTGGTAAAACCTGTGTCTGAAGACAAATTAGTAGAAATTCTTACGGCGGTTTATGAAAACCAATGGTAAGTAGTGTAAATGATTAAAGACTAGAGTATAAAAGAAAAATACTATTTTGGTTTGAGACCACAAGAAGTAAAAAGGGCGATATAAATCGCCCTTTTTTATTACCATCTTACCCCTTGAACGTTCATCATAAGTGTGTAAACGGAGTCCATGGCAGTTATAAACAAAATGTTTTGCTTTGGTCCTCCAAAAGTTACATTGGCCGTCCAGTTTTCTGGCACGGGTATGTGTTTTATTTGCTCACCATCAGCATTAAAAACTGTAACGCCATCTCCTGTTAGATATACATTGCCCTTATTGTCCACGGTCATTCCGTCTGAGCCCATATCTGCAAATAGTTTTTTGTTGGTTACTTTACCTGCCGCATCGATATCGTATACGTAGGTTTTTTTTGCCCCGTTATCTGAGACGTAAAGTCTTTTTCCGTCTGGTGTTCCAATAATTCCATTGGGTTGTTCATAGTTATCATCAATGACAATTTGTGGTTCAGCAGTCCCCTTTTTCAAGTAGTACACCCTTCTTGCCGTTTGTTCCGGCTCTTCATGGTTCCACCATGGCCTTTTATAAAAGGGATCCGTAAAGTAAATACCACCTTTGGCATCTAACCATAAGTCATTGGGCCCATTAAATAGTTTGTTCTCGAAATCATCCAAAAGAACCGTTACTTCCTTATTTAGGTTAATTTTCCAGAGCTCATTTTTTTCATCGGCTGCTGCCAAAATAGCACCCTCATTGTCAATGTAAAGTCCGTTTGAACGCCCTGCCGGCTTCATGTAATCGCTAACAGTATTGTTTCTGCAATCCCATTTTACGATCCTGTTATTCGGTTGGTCCGTAAAATAGACATCTCCATTTCTGGCCATTGCAGGACCTTCGGTAAACTTAAACTCTTCAGAAACCAAAGTAAGTTCTGCACCTTTGGCTACAATGTCTTCCGGTATTTTTTGTGCCCTACAGGAAACAAAACAGCTCAATAAACTGGCACAAATCAGTATTTTTTTCATCGTATTAAGTTGTGGTTAAAGCGCTTTAAGAAATTGCATATTGTGTTTCATGCTATCCAAGGCATTGTTAGCGTATTCTTCTTGTTCAATAAAGATATGCTCTACGCCAGATGCTTTTTGGCTGTCCATAATTTGTGCAATATCCAATCCTCCTTTGCCGAATTCTGTACTTTCCTTTTCGTGCATGTCCATATCCTTCAAGTGCCAGCATGGGAAACGCCCTGGATATTTTTTAAAATAGTCCATTGGTTCAAGCCCGGCCACTACAACCCATCCCAAATCGAGCTCCATAAACACTAGTTCCGGATCGGTATAGTCCATTAAAACATCATACAGTACTTGGCCTTCGTGACTTTCAAATTCATATTCATGGTTGTGATAGCCAAATTTCATTCCCAACTTTTTACAGGATTCGCCAGCCTTGTTAAAAGCATCGGCTACTCGTTTGTAATTTTCAACGGTTTGTCCCTTGCTAGGTAAAGAGGAGCAAATAACATATTCTTGACCCGACTCTACTGCCTGTGCCATCGTATGGTCAAAATTTTCATCAAGAGCTACATGCCCACTTACTAGTTTCATTCCCAAATTTTCACACTCCTTTTTCATCTCTTTTGGGGTAAGACCGTAATATAAACCTTTGGAGCTTCTAGCGGATTCTATTTTCTTTATCCCCAAATCGGCTATTTTTCTCAAGGTGCCTTTTGCATCTTTGGCCAACTCGTCTCTAAAGGTATAGAGTTGTACCCCGTATGCTACATTCTCATGTTTGGTAAAGGAAAATGTTGGTAACAAAAGGCTTCCAGCACCAGCAAGGGCACTGTTTTTAATAAAAGTTCTACGTGAATTCATAAGGTTAATTTTAGTCTTGCTCAAGATAGCGAAATTGGCTGACAACACATTTTAAAAAGGTTCAAAATAGATGTGATTGGTGTAGCGGTATTTTACAAAGCTGATTTACTTTTAGATATCAATTTAGTAGTATGAAAATTTTCAACTGTGAAGAGTGTGGTAGCCCATTGTATTTTGAAAATACCATGTGTATCGCTTGTGGGAGTGGCTTGGGTTACTTGGAAAAAACTACCCAGCTCGTACCTCTAGCGAGGACTGGTAACCAAAATTCATTTTTAGGAGAGGATGGAAAAAATTATCGCTATTGTGAAAATCACCAATATGAAGTCTGTAATTGGTTGGTGGAAGAAAGCACCGAAACAACTTTTTGTACGGCATGTGCTTTGAATAGGACTATTCCTGACCTAAGCAGCCACAATAATCTAGAAGAATGGCGAAAATTGGAAACAGCCAAGCATAGACTGGTTTATTCGTTAATTAGGCTAGGATTGCAGGTTGAACCCAAATCCGACGAAAACCCAAACGGGTTGGCCTTTGAATTTTTATCGGAAACAGCAACAAAGGGAGGGGTCACCACCGGACACTTAAATGGAATCATAACCATTAATTTGGCAGAGGCCGATGCGGTGCACCGTGAATATATGCGCAAACAAATGGCTGAACCCTACCGAACCTTAATAGGGCATTTTAGACATGAAGTAGGTCATTATTATTGGAATGTCTTAATTGCTAATAATGAAGAAAGGTTAAAGGCTTTTAGAGCGCTATTCGGGGATGAGCGAACAGATTATTCGCAAGCCTTGGATGCTCATTATAAAAATGGGGCGCCTGCGGATTGGAGCCATCAATACATCAGTGCTTATGCTACTTCGCACCCTTGGGAAGATTGGGCGGAAACTTGGGCTCATTACCTTCATATAATTGATATGCTAGAAACCGCCTTTTACTTTGGTATACAAACCGGTAACCAGACTTTGGGAGAATCTCCTTTAAAAATGCAGGCTACTTTTGACCCATATCAAGAACCGGATTTTGAACGCATCAATGAGGCATTTACCCCTTTGACCTTTGCTCTAAATAGTTTGAACAGAAGTATGGGGCAACCGGATATTTATCCCTTTGTCATACCCGTTGCCGTTTTGGAAAAGATGAAATTCATTCATCAAATTCTTTATTGATTTTTTATACTTCACTTATTGTTTTACCCTTGACTAGATGCTTATTTTTGCATCAAAATTTAAAGGGGATGAATTCCAGGGAAGAACAATTAAAAGCGTTTGATAGGTTGCTGACCATTATGGATGAACTAAGGGAGCAATGCCCTTGGGATAAAAAGCAGACCATGCAGACGCTTCGTCACCTTACCATTGAGGAAACCTATGAGCTGGGTGATGCCATTTTGGACGATGATTTGGAGGAAGTTAAAAAAGAATTGGGAGATGTACTTTTACACATTGTATTCTATTCTAAAATTGGCTCTGAAACCCAGGATTTTGACATTGCCGATGTATGTAATACCATTTGCGACAAGTTGATCAACCGTCATCCGCATATTTATGGCGATGTAGAGGTGAAAAACGAAGAAGACGTAAAGCGCAATTGGGAAAACCTGAAACTTAAAGAAGGTAAAAAAAGTGTTTTGGAAGGCGTACCTAACGGATTACCGGCCTTGGTAAAGGCCAATCGGGTTCAAGATAAGGTGGCCGGTGTGGGATTTGATTGGGAAAAACCGGAGCAAGTTTGGGAGAAGGTACAAGAAGAACTTCAGGAATTTCAAGCTGAGGTGGCCAAAGGTGATGCCAATTTAATGGAAGCTGAGTTTGGTGATGTGATGTTTTCCATGGTCAATTATGCCCGCTTTCTAAAAATCAATCCTGAAAACGCCCTTGAACGAACCAACAAGAAATTTATGGGTAGATTTCAATACCTGGAGCAAAAAGCCAAGGAATTAGGTAAAAACCTTAAGGATATGACACTTGCTGAAATGGATGTTTTTTGGGAAGAGGCCAAACATCAATAGCAAAAACCTCCATAGTTTTTACCACAGATTGATTTAGCACCAAACTCAACTTTTAGCTTTGTTAGCCAAGTACACAAAAGAATTTAGATATAACATAAAACTCTCCGTTCCTGTCATCATGGGAATGTTGGGCCATACCTTTGTTCAGTTGGCCGATAACATTATGGTGGGGCAATTGGGTACGGCACAATTGGCGGCCGTCTCTTTGGGCAACAGCTTTGTCTTTATTGCCATGAGTATCGGTATTGGTTTTTCCACGGCTATTACCCCTTTGGTGGCAGAGGCCGATGGTGCGGGCAATAAGGTCGACGCTAAAAATGCTCTTAAGCATGGGCTCGCTCTTTGTTCGGTTTTGGGTTTGACGCTATTTGGGTTGATTTTGCTAACAAAGCCATTGATGTATAAAATGGACCAACCCCCTGAAGTGGTAGATTTAGCGCTACCATATTTAGATTTGGTGGCCTTCTCCTTGGTACCCTTAATAATTTTTCAGGCTTTTAAACAGTTTTCTGAAGGGTTATCACAAACCCGCTACCCAATGTACGCCACCATTATTGCCAACGTGGTGAATATCACTTTGAATTACCTTTTGATTTTTGGAACCTTTGGTTTTCCTGAAATGGGCATCATTGGTGCGGCTATTGGTACCTTGGTCTCACGGTTTGTAATGGTACTGTACATTTGGTTCCTGCTAAAAAGTAAGAAGAAATTCCATGATTATGTTACCGGTTTTAAATTCAAAAATTTAGAACAAAAGGTCCTCAAGAAAATCATAAACTTGGGTTTTCCTTCTTCACTTCAAATGTTCTTTGAAGTGGCCATTTTTACAGCTGCTATTTGGTTGAGTGGCGTTTTAGGTAAAAATGCCCAGGCAGCCAACCAGATAGCTTTAAATTTAAGTAGTATGACCTTTATGTTCGGTATGGGACTGGGGGTTGCGGCCATGATTCGAGTAGGAAATCAGAAGGGATTAAAAAATTATAAGGGACTTAAGCGAATAGGGGAGTCCATTTTCTTTTTGACGTTTTTATTGGAAATCGTTTTTGCAATTTTATTTTTATTGGGAAGAAATTGGTTTCCGTCATTATATCTAGATGTAGATGATGTCGTGAATATGGCAGATAACTCTGAAGTGATCATTTTGGCTTCGGAATTATTGTTGGTAGCGGCCATTTTCCAAATTTCAGATGGGGTACAGGTCGTGGTCTTAGGGGCTTTGAGGGGAATGCAAGACGTGAAAATACCCACTCTTATTACCTTTATCGCCTATTGGGGAATCGGTTTTCCGGTAAGCTTCTATTTGGGTTTACATACGGGATTAAAGAGTACCGGAATTTGGCTTGGACTGTTAACAGGACTCACCGCTTCAGGTATTATGTTGTATCTTCGCTTTAATTATCTAACCAATAAATTGATTGCAAAATCGGCTTCGAGCACTGTGTTTTAAAGCCGTTAGCAAAACTAAAAATATGGAGTTTCCGAAGTTTCTTTTAGGGGATAATACCGATTATCCTACGGCAATTTTTGTTGTTCATACAGAATATCCCCGTTTTATCATCAACCTAGAGAATGATGAGGTAGAATGGCTGGAAGATTTTTCACCTGAGGATGAAAAGGAATTGGAGTCAGAAGCCGAGAATCTTATCGAACAGGCCGGTAATTTTTATGATAGGGAAGTTTCAAGGTACGAAGAATAGGTATGTTGCAAGAATTGGTTCAATGGGATAAGGAACTTTTCCTCTTTTTGAACAATTTGGGTACCCCAAGTTGGGATGCTTTTTGGATGTTTATCACCAACAAATGGAGTGCTATTCCATTGTATGCCCTGCTACTTGGTATATCTTTTAAGAAGTACGGATTAAAACGTACCATTGTCATTATAGTAACTGTGGCCCTGATGATCGTTGTTACCGATCAACTTTCCAATTTCTTTAAATATGGTGTACAAAGGTTACGCCCTTGTTATGATCCAGAACTTGATGGTCTGGTACGATTGGTGAAAAATTCATGCGGAGGTAAATTCGGTTATTTTTCTGCACATGCGGGCAATAATTTTGCAGTGGCACTTTTCTTTACTTTTTTGTTGAGGACATATTACCGGTATATAGAAGTTTTCTTAATACTTTGGGCGTTATTGGTGTCTTATAGTCGTATTTATATAGGTGTTCATTTTCCTTTAGATGTGCTAACAGGAGCTCTAATAGGTCTGATTTTTAGCTGGTTGTTTACAAAGTTGGCTATATTTGCACACCATAAAATAGCTCTATGATATCTAACTCTAGATATTGGGTTTTAGTTCTTTTAGTAGTTCTGGTCTATATCACCGGAATGTTCGTGACCCTTTTTGAAAATGATTCTGCCCAGTTTGCGGTAATGTCCATGAGAATGGTGCAGGAAAATGATTTCTTAAATCTTTTTAAGGGTACAGAGGAGTATTTGGATAAGCCCCATTTGCATTATTGGCTTGCCGCTTTTTCATACCTGATCTTTGGCTTGGAAGATTGGGCATATCGCATACCTGGTATTTTGGCGGTTCTATTGGCGGCATATTCCAGTTACGGTTTGGGTAAACTTTTGTATAATAGACAGGTTGGGAAAATAGCCGCTTTAATCTTTATGACCGCTCAGACCATTGTTCTTTCCGCTATTGATGTTAGAACAGATGCGGTTTTGACCGGTTTTGTTGCCCTAGCCATTTGGCAATTGGCTGCTTACGTTAATACAGGCTCTTTAAAAGCGATCATACTAGGGGCCATAGCTACGGGGCTTGCCTTTTCCACAAAGGGGCAATTGGCTATTTTAATTATAGGTCTGGCGCTCCTTAGCCATATAGCCTATAGAAGAAAATGGATTGTTTTGGTCAATTGGAAAGTTATAGTAGCACTGGCTGCGTTTGCGATTGCCATTGCTCCCATGCTATATGCTTACTACCATCAATTTGATATGCATCCCGAGAAAATTATCAGGGGTAAGGCTGAGCGTAGCGGAATCTTCTTTATTTTTTGGGAACAGAGTTTTGAGCGTATGAGCGGTGGTGGTATGGGAAGCAACAGTAGCGATTATTTCTTTTTCTTCCATACTTTTCTGTGGGTTTTTCTACCGTGGACGACACTAGGGTTACTGGCTTATGCTACTAAAATGAAAGCCATTTTCAAGAGCCGATTTAACTTTATACAAGGTCAGGAATTTTTAACCTTAGGTTGTATTACATTTTTCTTTTTGATTGCTAGTTTTTCGCAATTTAAGTTACCTCACTATTTAAATAGTACCATTCCCCTCTTTTCTGTATTGACGGCTTCTTACATCCTAACCCTGTTAGAGGATAAAAAAGCAAGGATTTTATTAGGAATTCAATATTTTGTGCTGAGCGTTATTTTCATTACTACCGTTCTTTTATGCTTTTTGGTGTTTGAGTTCAGCAATATTTTTGCGCTTGTTCTATTGTTGACTTTTATAACAGTAATCATTTATTTCTGTTTGAAGAATGAGACGTGTCCTAAAAAAATGATTACTATCTCTGCATTTGGGGCGCTTCTTTTAAATGCCACCCTCAATCTTCATTTCTATCCGAATTTATTGACCTACCAAGCGGGGTCAAGTATGTCTAAAGTGGTAGAAGAGAAAGAAATTCCTGTCGACAAAATTTACAAACTGGGTGACTATCATACCTGGTCATTGGATTTTTATAATCAACGACCAGTACAGATTACCTCCCTTGATGGAGTAAGGAATAAAAAGGATATTTGGATTTATGCTACAGATGCTCAACTTCGGCAATTGAAGGAATTGGACATGGATTGGGACATTCAATATACCCGAAATCAATTTAGAATTACGCGGTTGAGCCTAAAATTCCTTAATCCTTCCAAACGTAATAAGGTACTTTCCAAAATGCACTTAGTGCACATTTACTAGACGTTTTTCAGGATCGGTTTTTTGAAGTGATAGATAATTCCCCATAAGGAAGTAAAAGCGCTTATTAAAAAGAACATCATGCTCAAGGTTATAGAAATATCTTGATCTAAGCCCAACCACAAGGAAAAGTAATAAAAGGTTACTTCCCTACTTCCTATGCCCCCTATGGTCAAAGGTAAAACGGCCACAATGGAAGAAACCAAGAAAACAAAAAGATAGGACAGTATATTACTTTCAACGCCCATTGCTAAAATTAAAAGCCAAACACTCATGAGTTGCGTTAGTTGTACAATTGCCGAATAGCCCAAGGATTTCCAATAAACGCTGAAAACGGAAGGAAAGTATTTTTTATTGATGAACCAAAAAACAAGCAAACCTATGGCTAGCACAGGCAATGATAACATTTGATACCCTTTTAAAAGCGGATGCTCCAAAAAAAGGAATATAAGACAGACATAAACGCATATGAAACAGAGTCCGCTCAGCCTATCTAGTAAAAGAACAGAAACCACGCTCTTTGTTTTTACATCAAAGGTTTTTTTGATGAGATATCCTTTATAGGCATCCCCCCCAATTCCCCCGGGTAAAAATAGATTATAGAACATACCTAGAAGATACAATTCCAGGTTGCTTTTCTGACCTATTGGTAACGATAGCTCGTGAAAATATAGGTTGAGTCTAAAGGCTGCAAAAAGTTTGGAGACCACAAACAGAATAAGGGAGACTGTCAATAAATATGGGTCCACCATTTTTATAATTAGCCATACTTCCTGTATGTTCACTTTTGTAAAAACTAGGTAAACCAGTAGAGCACTGAATACAAATTTGAGCGCCGTAATGCCTTTTTTACGCAGATTGCCCACCTACCGATACTTTTTTGATTCTGTACGGGCGCTTTTGTTGGGACTCATAGTAAGTTCTAATCAAAAGTTCCATGACAATACCGATAGTAAATAGTTGAATACCACCTAGAATAAGCATAACTCCAAATATGAGAAGGGGTCTTGTACCTATATCTTCTCCCATTCCAAATTTCACAACCAATAAGTACATGTTAATTAGAATACCTAGCAGAATGAGTAACACACCAAAAATTCCAAAAAGGTGAATGGGCCGCTGAAAATATTTTCTGATAAACAGCAAAAGCATCATATCTGCAATTACCTTAAAAACCCTTTCCAATCCATATTTGGATACCCCTGCATTTCTTGCATGGTGTTTTACAGGAACTTGTTTTATCTGCGCACCTTCCAAATAAGCTAAAAGTGTAATAAAGCGATGCATTTCGCCATAGAGGTTAAGGTCTTTGGCTATATCCCGAGAAAAAACCTTAAGGGCACAACCATTGTCCTTAATGTCCAGATTGGTCACTCTACGAACCAAAAAATTGGCAATTTTAGAAGGTATTTTCTTGACCAAGGAATCTTTTCTTTTTTGTCTGATACCTGTAACCAAATCAAATTCGCCATTTACGGCATAAGAAAGCATTTCAGGTATATCAGTAGGGTCATTTTGCAAATCGCCGTCCATAGTGATTATAAATTCCCCTTCAGCGTAGTCAATACCTGCAGCTAGCGCCAAACTTTGACCGTAATTTTTCTTGAGACATATAAGATGTACCTTTTCGTCCTGCATATCATTGACCACCTTTCGAGTACCATCGGTAGAAAAATCGTCTACGTATATAATTTGATATTGGTAGCCCACTAGGCTTTCGTGTATCTTTTGTGTCAATAACATTACATTGTCCTCTTCGTTAAATAAGGGTACGATAATGGAAAGCAACGACGTTGTAATAGGGTTCATTCCTGTTTTTTGGTTTGTGGGCAAATTTAGGGTTTTATTGGCTAGTAAATAACTTAGTTGCGGATAGTTAAACTAAACCTTATTGTTATGCCTTTATTTTCTCATTAGGAGTTGGGCGGCTTCCCCAGCAGAGATTTGACTGTCCCTAACCATTTTAATAAAGGATTCTAAAGCATCGGAGCTGTTGTTGTCTTCAAAATATTGTAACCTAAGCTCTTCGTCAAGGGTTTGATAAAGCCATTTTTCTCGCTGAAGCTTCCTTTTTTCCTCAAAGAATCCCGAACTTTTTGCCAAGGAAACAAACTCTTGAATTGTCTTCCAAATAGTATCGATTCCTTTTCCTTCCGTAGCTGAACAAATACCGACTATAGTATTCCAAAAAGCATACTTTGGAGGGTATAGTTCCATGGTTTTTTGTAGTTGCGATTGGGCTTGGTGGGATTTTTTGAGGTTGTCCCCATCTGCTTTGTTGATTGCAATGGCATCGGCCATTTCAATAATCCCTCGTTTAATACCTTGTAATTCGTCCCCTGTTCCGGGCAAATTTAAAAGAAGGAAAAAGTCTACCATGTCATAAACGGCAGTTTCGCTTTGGCCTACCCCTACAGTTTCAATAAAAATAATATTGAAACCAGCTGCCTCGCAGAGGAGAATAGTTTCCCTTGTTTTAGTGGTAACTCCGCCCAAGGCTTTTCTTGTTGGAGAAGGCCGAACAAAGGCATTTTTGTTTTGTGCTAAATAGGGCATTCTTGTCTTGTCACCCAAAATACTACCAGAGCTCTGGATGCTACTTGGGTCAACGGCTAGGACAGCTACCCTTTCTCCCTTGTCAAGCAAACGGGAGCCTAAATTTTCAATAAAAGTACTTTTCCCAACTCCGGGTATACCCGTAATGCCAATTCGCACGCTATCCACACTATTGCTTAGACAATGGCTTACCAGTTGATTTGATAATATTTTGTCTTCGGCCTTGGTACTTTCAACCAATGTAATGGCCCTTGCCAAAATAGCAGTATTTCCAGTTTTTAAACCTTCTTGAAATTCTTTTAAGGTAAGATTCCTTTTGCTCCCTAGTTTTTTCTTATTGGAAGTTTCTTGGTTTCCAGAGAGCTTTTCATCTTTCAAAATTAATTGTTTACAGGAATTTTTACTTTGGTGTTATCCCAAGCCATAAACATAAAAAGCTCGCCGTTATCTTCAAAATCGATGGTGAAGTTTTCCATAGTTTTTTCTAAACGCTCTACTGGAACGGTAATTTCGATTACATCTTCTTCTGGTTTTCTGGCAGTTTCCTTACCACCGCTCATGACTGTAACGCCCCAATCCGGAATGTCCTTGTTAAAAATGATATCCCAACTTTCTTTATTGGGTCGGGTCCATAGGGAATAGGTGCCCGGTGGCAAACTTTTATCTGCCATTCTAATACCTGTCTCCGTAAAAAATGTAGTTGGCTCGTTGGCACCGGTTCTCCATATAGCTCCAAAAGGAACAAGCTCACCAAAAATTTGTCGTCCCTTTTTTAAAGGGCTGGAATAGTTAACTTTTAGATGGAAATCATCACTTTCATAAACCACCTCTTTAAGCGGACTGTGTTTTTTGGTTTGCTCGCGCATATAAGGTTCTAAAACAAAGAAAAATAAAACTGCTATTACTCCAACAATAATTAAAATCCATTTTAACAATTTCATATTGCGTTCTAGTTCTATGGTTGCACCATCTTTTTAGGGTGCAAGATTATGAAATTCTAATGTACAAATAATTATGAAACCCTATAAAAAAACAGGGTTGAGACATTTTTTTAGTGAAGTTTTTTGATTGACCCGATATTTGAATGCTTTAAATTCTATTGTTAACGGTATTCATCATTTTCACATGAATTTAATACAACTCTTTATGATAGCTGAACTAAGCTGCGTATCTTCAAGAAATAATCAAAAAGTAATAATACGATGAAAACTATATTTCAAACAAGTGCTACCAATTCTGGCGGTAGAGAGGGTCACGTTAAAAGTGATGATGGAGCTATTGATTTGGGAATAAAAATGCCCAACTCTAAGGGAGAGACAGATGGCAAATCCACTAATCCGGAACAATTATTTGCAGCGGCCTATTCCACCTGTTTTGCGGGTGCCCTTCAAGCGGTTGCTAAGGAACACAAAGTGGATGATTTAGGTGATTTTAGTGTTACTGCTGTTGTAGGTTTCAATAAGGACGAAGAGGGATTTTTTATAGATGCCACATTGGACTGTTGGTTGCCAACCGTTGATAAGGAAACCGGTGAGAAATTGATAAATGCCGCTCACGAGATTTGCCCTTACAGTAAAGCAACAAGAGATAATATTACAGTTGAACTAAACCTTATGGTTGAAGCGTAATTGGTTTATTGTGCTTAATAACATGTAAAAGGTTCCGTTATGCGGAACCTTTTTTTAGTTGGTACTGAACCTGAATTCTGAAATATTCCTATATTTTTCTTTCGGTCTTAAAACGCAGTTAGGGAAATTCTTATGATTAGGTGCATCGGGTAAGTTTTGTGTCTCAAAGCATATAGCTCCAAAGTTAGATGGTGTGTAAACAACCATTCCAACTTGATTGGTAGCGACTTCCATGGAAATTCCTGATTTTGGTGAACTACATTTGGCGACAACAGGAGAATTCATATCAACGACGAATGGAGTATCTAATCTCTCATCCCCAATTGATTTCTCCTTTGTGAAATCCTTCGATGAACCTTCGGTTAGATAGGCCTTTCCAGTTGGTAAAAGGTTGGGTTTTGTTTCTAAAAAATGAGAACAGTTTAGTTGCAACCTATACTCGTTTATAGAAGCCTCATCATCCAGTTTAAAGTAAGAATGATTGGTTAGGTTAACCACGGTAGCTCTATCGGTAACCGCGTCAAAGATAATCCGCAAATTTTTCCCTTTCAACGCATAGGTAACGGTAGTTTTTAGATTGCCCGGGTAACCCTCCTCTAAATGGGCACTTTCGTAGGAAAGTTTTACATATGGGTTTTCTCCGTAGTGTACTTCTTCAAATTTCCAATACTTTTTGCTAAAACCTTCTCTGCCACCGTGTAAATGAACTCCATGATCATTGGGTAATTGATATGTTTCCCTATCCAATGTAAATTCTTTTCCAATACGGCCTGCATATCTACCTACGCACGCACCAAGGTATAGCTCATCATCTAAATAATCGCTAGGGAATTCATGACCTACTACCACATTAGAATAGGTTTCATCTGAATTTTTTAACATCAATTTTTGGATTACTGCGCCATAATCCAAGACCATTAGTATGAGATGGTCATTCTTAATTGTAACTTGTTTCAAGAGTGCTCAATAAAAAATTTCATCAAAATTACTCGTTTTTTGCAACATCCAATTATTTGTATCGTCCTTTAAGAAAAATAGATAACACATCAACCTCAAAAACGGCTCCAAAAACGAATGCTTCAACTGGACCTTATAAGAAAGTGCCAGGCCAAAAATAGAAAGGCCCAATTACATCTATACCGTAAGTATTGTGGGGGTATGTTTATAGTGGCCTCTAGGTACTTGATAAATGAAGACGATGCGGAAGATGCAGTACAAGAAGCATTCATTAAGGCGTTTCAAAATTTGGAACAGTTTTCTGGAGAGGTAACTTTTGGTGCTTGGCTAAAAAAAATTGTCATAAATCAATGTCTGGATGTTCTCAAGTCCCGAAATCAGGATTTTGTGGAAATAGAGGAGAATAATTTGTCTGAAGAACCTAATTGGGACTGGAAGGTAGATGAAAATTGTACGGTTGGTCAAGTTAAAAATGCAATCAATAATCTGCCGGACAAGTACAGATATGTAACCATGATGTATTTATTGGAGGGATATGACCATGGTGAAATCTCGGAAGTACTTAAAATAACGGAATCAGCTTGCAGAACAAGATTGATGAGGGGTAAAGGTTATCTACAAAAAGTTTTAAAAGAGAAAAAATATGTCACGGGATATTAGAGATTTGCTTAAAACAGATTCGGCAAATGAATTGCCAAAAATGAAAAGTGGACATGAAAAAAGATTTATTGATCGATTGGAAAAAGAAATGCCTAGAAGTAGGACTAAGGTAATTCCAATATGGGCCGTAGCAGCATCAATTTTAATTCTGTTAGGAATCTTTTTGTTCTTGAAGGACCCATCTTTGGAAAACAGTAATAAGCCTACCATTGTTAATACAGATAAAGAGCATCCTGAAAAAGACACTTCCATTAAGTTAGGAGACCTGTCGCCAGATTTAAAGAAAATAGAGGATTACTATGTGGCCAATATTAATTTGGAACTGGCAAAATTGCCAGTTTCAAAAGAAAACGAGGAATTGGTAGAAAGTTATATAGCACAATTAGAAGAATTAAACAAAGAATATAGGGCATTGAGTGAGGAGCTTAATTTATACGGGCCCAATGATCAAACAATTACCGCAATGATTCAAAATTTACAGCTTAGGTTGGAATTGCTGCGAAAGTTAAAGGAGGAATTAAATCAGATAAAAAAATCAAAAAATGAAACAGTTTAATCGAAAGTTGTTAAGTGTCCTTTATATGCTTCCATGCCTCATCACCATGGGAGCTGTGGGCCAATCTAGGGAGAAGAGTATTACCGAGGAATTTAATGTAGAAGAGAATGTAATCATTGAAATCAATACAAGTTATGCGGATTTGGAATTTGACACATGGAATAAAGACAAGGTAGAAATAATTGCAACCATTGAAATTGATGGAGTTACCGAAACTGAGTTTGAAGAGTATGTGGACAATGATTTTTTTGAAATTTTAGGTAATAGCAGAAAAATTCATATTTCAAATAAAGGGAGTAAAGTGAAGCCTGTTCATTTTGTCCAAGACGCCCGGCCACTGGTCATTGAAATACCCAACCTACCTTCTATGGAAGATTTTGAATTCGACTTTGATTTTTCGGAATTAGAAGATGTACCGGAAATGCCTCCAGTTCCCAATCCAAACTTTGATTATGAGGCCTTTAAAAAGGACGGAGAGGCTTACATGAAAAAATGGCAAGAAGGTTTTGAAAAGGATTTTGGAGAGCCCTACCAAGCGCGTATGTTGGAGTGGCAGGAAAAGATGGAAGAGAAACGAATAAAAGCAGAGGAAAAACGCAGGGAAGCAATGGAGAAACGAACTCAAAAAATAGAGCAGGCTCAAGAGCAAAGATGGGAGGCCCATCAACAAAGAATGCAGACCCAAAAGGAACGGATAGAACAACAGCAAAGAAGAGCCCAAAATAATTCAATTAGAAAGGCAAATACTTTTTACTTTATAAATGAGGAACAGCCTAAAAACTTTAAGGTGAAAAGAACCTTAAAAATAAAAATGCCTAAATCTGCAAAATTAAAGATGAACGTAAGGCACGGAGAGGTAAAACTAGCCGAAAGAACCCATAACTTGGATGCTTCGTTTTCTCATGCCAAACTTATGGCGAATGCAATTGATGGTACAGAAACCGTATTAGTGGTTTCGTATTCGCCAATACACGTGGAAAATTGGCTTGACGGAACTTTGCATGCCAATTATACCAAAGGAGTGGATTTAAAGGATGTGGTCAATTTGGAATTACATGGAAAGTCATCTGAAATTATCATTGATAGATTAGTAAAACGGGCACTCATAAAAAATGACTTTGGACCATTGGTGGTAAATTCTATGGCCCATGACTTTGAAGAATTCCAGGTGTCTTCAAATAATGGAGAGGTTATATGTAATCTTCCTTCTTCCGGCTACAGATTTAGGGTAGAAGGTTCTGGAATGGAGTTTATTTTTCCTAAGAACTTAAAGGTGGATACAGCCAGCAAAAATGGAAAAATGGTTTATTCAGGTGGCATGGGAAATAAATCATCTACTGGAAACATTGATATTAATGGTAACTATTCTGAAATAGTGTTAAAATAAGTATATCGAAACTAAATGAAAAAGCGACCTGATTAGGTCGCTTTTTTTAATGTTTGGCATCATCTTTCAAATAGTCTTGAAAATTTTCCTTAAACCTGTTCAATCTAGGTATGGAGACATTTCTTATATAAGAGTTATTAGGGTGCTTTTTTTCATAATCTTGATGGTAATCTTCAGCATCATAAAATTTATTAAAGGGAACAACTTGGGTGGTAATTGGTAATCCTTGATAAACATCATTTTCCTCAAGGGCCTTTATGTAACTCTCAATAATCTTCTTTTCGTCTTCATTTTTGTAAAATGCAATAGACCTGTATTGTGGTCCACGGTCAGGGCCTTGTCGGTTGAGGGTTGTAGGGTCATGCGATCCAAAAAATACTTGTACCAAAGCCGTGAAGGATATTACTTTTGGGTCATAATATACTTTTACTGCCTCTGCATGGTCAGTCATACCTCCGCCTACTTCTTCGTATGTAGGGTTCTTTTTAGTCCCACCGGAATAACCGGAAACTACTTCCTCAACCCCTTTAACACTTTCAAAAATTGCTTCAACACACCAAAAACAACCGCTTGCAAAATAAGCCGTTTCAAACTTTTCCAAATCTTCCTGTTCCAATGTAATATTTTTTTCTAAGGTGGATTGAGAAGTTGTGGCCACTTCATCCTTTTTCTTTTTTACGTTAGATTGACAGGAAGTGGAAAAGGAGATTGCCAATAATGATACTAATATTCTGAACATAGTTTTATTAATTAGTTATCATAATGTACGAAACCTTACGAAATAGGTTCAAAAAAAAAGGTCATTTGCTAAACAAATGACCTTTTAAAAATATATAGTTTAATATTTTAGTTACCTACGGTACCTGTTCCAAAAATTTCTATTGCCGAGATTTTCGGTTTATTGGTAGTTGCTTCTAATGTTATTGTTAATTCACCATCGGAAACTTCAATGTCATACATTTTAGTGCCTGCTGAAGCGGGGCCATGTTCTTTATGAAGGTCATAGCCTGTAAATACTTGAGTATCTTCCATTGCAATATTAAAAATTCTTTTCCCATCTCCTCCTTGAAGTCCCTCCGGATTTTCAGAACCCCAATAAATCTCTGCAAAATATAATTTTACGGTATATGTACCATTGGTAACAGGTATGTTGTAAGAAATGGGTCCTCTAACTTTGGTGTTATCTGATATTCTTTCAGTTAAAAATATGTCGTCCATATCTGTACCATCAATTTCCGTAACAAATGGATTTGTGTATGCTTCAGTAGGTCCATTAAAATATTGATCCTCCAAGAAGGTAATGTTATCGTAAGTTACTTCGGGTCCTCCAGAATTAATTCTTATAATTGAGGGACCTACTGGTTCAGAAGATTGTTCAATTTCTTGAGCAGGATTAGATTCATCTGGATTGAAAGTAATATTTGCTGTATTAGTAATTGATGTACCGTCCAGTGTACCGGATACAACTACAGCTTCTTCTGAATCTCCAGTTACTGTGGCTGTATAGGTACCGTCCCCGTTGTCTGTAACTTCAGAAACAGTAGTAGACCCCGTTACCGAAATTGATATAACTCCTCCTGAAGTACTCAATAAATTACCATCTGCATCTGCCAATTGAATAGTTACCGTTGATGTACCAATTCCGTTACTGTGAATCGGTTCAGTTGCTTCAATTGTTGTATTTTCATTTGTTGGGTCCGGATCAGCTTCCGGTTCTGGCTCTGGTTCCGGCTCCGGTTGTTCCTGTCCTGTGCCACTTCCTCCATCATCACTGCTACAAGCTACCGGTACCATTACAAAAGAGAATAGTAGGAACGCAAACAGAAAAAATTTACTAATTAAATTACGTTTCATAGTTAAGGTGTTTAAAAATTAATTCATTTTCTTTTTCAAAATATCCATGCAAATTATTCAAATACTGTGCATACTGCAATATTTTTTTTGAAATATCGACAAAATACGAGGAAATGACGTTGGTCTTTCCATTTGATATGTCAACGACTCCCATTTCTTAATAAGTAACAATGTGAGGTATCATACTGATATTTTTATAATTAAATGATGTTTGAGGAGCGATTAGTTCTATATCTCACAACTTATGTAGAATATTAGGTTGGCAGTAATTAGTTGTTCTGAACGGCAAAACTCAACTCTTTGGCAAATCAAAATTTCACTTTTGTTAATTCAAGTGCAAATGGGGCAAAATCCCTTGAAAAGCTGACCAATAGTATCGATGAACGGTTTGTTTTTCGGGATAAACGGTTCCTACAACACATGCATTTGGACTACAATATTTTACTTTTTGACGAAAAACCCTCCTTTCATCGATGAAATATGTCAATTGAACGAGTGAGGAATCCTAATTATGCCTTTCACCGAGTTTTAATTTAAATAAATTCCAACCATGAAATCATATTTATTTACTATACTTACGATTATAGGTCTATTATTACATATAAATAACTCCAATGATATTTATATATCGAATGCTATTGACCTTAATCAAATGCTTTCACAAGTAGAAACAAGGACTCCTACATATAGAATACGTTTTGGGAGGTCTAAAAAAGAATCTATTGTTGTGAATTTTGAAAGGTCAAAATCAGTTCTACGATAAACTAAATGTCTTTAATGACATCCTCCAAAATTTGCCAAACGTTTTCCATGACAATTTTTTGTCCTTCGGCAGTAGGATGAATACCATCTTCCAGATTTAGTTTTGAATTTCCTGCTACGCCTTCCAAGAGAAAAGGGATAAGTGCGACATTATTTTTTTCTGCTAATTGCGGGTACATTTCCTTGAATTCAGACGTATATGCCTCGCCCATATTGGGAGGTATTTGCATACCTGCAAGAATAATTTTTGTTTGGGGATTCTTTTCCTTGACTAGTTCAATTATCTTTTGAAGGTTGTTTTTAGATTCCCTCAGAGAAATTCCTCTTAAACCATCATTGGCACCTAATTCCAATACAAGAATGTCTACCTTTTGATTTAAAACCCATTCTAAACGGTTGAGTCCTCCAGAGGTAGTCTCCCCACTTACTCCAGAGTTAATAGCTGTATAGTTGAGGTTTAAAGAGTCTAACCTTTTTTGAATAAGCGCAGGAAACCCTTCCTCTTTTTGTAAACCATAAGCGGCTGTTAGACTATTACCAAAGAAAAGAATTATTTTTTCGTCAGAGACAGCTGTTTCTTCCTCTGGGGATATTTTGGTGGATTTATTCTCTTGATTTATTTTTTTGCTCTTTTCACCACACGAGAAAAGCATTAGTATAGCTAAAAAATAACTTAATTTTAAGATGTTATGCATGTTTAATGGAGCTTAAAACTGAATACAAATGCTTATTTTTCGGCTTTTGGCGTAAAATAACACAAGAGAGGAAAAAGTAAGCATACCTGTTCATGGCAAAGATATTAAACGTTACCCAGTTGGGGAAAAGTTATCAAAGTGGTTCAAAGCAACTAACGGTTCTTTCGGAAATTGATTTTCACATTGATAAAGGTGAAAGTTTTGCGATTGTAGGTCCGTCAGGTAGTGGAAAAACTACCTTACTAGGTCTTTGTGCTGGACTTGATTATCCAAATGAAGGCTCCATTCAACTGTGCTCAACGGACTTGGCTGCCCTGAACGAGGATCAGAGAGCTCAATTGCGAAACAGGGAAGTAGGGTTTATCTTTCAAAACTTTCAATTGTTACCAACGCTTACTGCCCTGGAGAATGTTATCGTTCCTCTAGAACTTCAGGGGGTGAAAAATGCCGTTGAAACAGGTCACGAGTTGCTTTCCAAGGTTGGGTTGGAAAATAGAATGAATCACTATCCTTCTCAATTATCGGGTGGGGAACAGCAACGCGTCGCTTTGGCAAGAGCGTTTTCAAGTAATCCTTCCATTTTGTTTGCTGATGAGCCCACTGGTAATTTGGATGAGGAAACAGGGGAGAAGATCATTCAGTTATTATTCAACTTGAATAAAGAGGCCGGTACCACCTTGGTCATTGTTACCCATGATTTGGAATTGGCAAAAAAATGTGATAGAGTGCTGAAGCTTAAAGGAGGAAGAATTCAATCAACGGAAATTAATCAAGGAAATTAATGATGGAGCAAAAAAAAGGCTCGGAAATCAATTTCCCCTGGTTGTTTAAAATGGCTTGGCGGGACGGTAGGGCTAGTGGAAAAAGACTGTTGTTGTTTATGGCTTCCATTGTTCTTGGTATTGCAGCTGTGGTTTCCGTACAATCTTTCAGTGAAAATTTAAAGACAAATATAGCCCTACAGTCCAAGGAACTAATGGGGGCGGACTTTATAATCGATAGTAATAAGCCGCCCAATGAGAGAGTATTGGGAATAATCGACTCATTGGGAGGTGCAGATGCTAAAGGGGTTAGTTTTCCATCAATGGCTTTCTTCTCCAAAAATGGGGATACCAAACTGGTAGATGTGAAAGGGTTGGAAGGTAATTTTCCTTTTTATGGAAGATTGGAGACCGAACCGCGGAAAGCTGCAGATTCTTATAAAATAAACAAAGGGGCATTGGTAGATGCCACCTTAATGTTGCAATTTAACCTAAATGAAGGAGATTCTGTAAGTCTCGGAAATATCACAATACCCATTGAAGGTGCATTGATTTCTGCACCTGGAGCAGGAGGAATTTCCGCTTCGGTGGCACCGCCCGTCATTATTCCTTATGAATTGGTTGAAGATACAGGACTTATTCAAGTAGGTAGCAGAATAGACTATGATTATTTCTTTGTGGCTGAGCCTGAACAGGACATGGAGGAACTGGATAAAATACTTGACCCAGTACTAGATTCGGAAAATGCCGATTTGGATACCCACGATTCAACCGGTAGGAGACTGGGGCGCAGGTACGATAATTTTGGTAAATTCTTAAATCTTGTTGCTTTTATTGCCTTATTGTTAGGTTGCGTTGGCATTGCGAGTTCTGTTCATATTTACATTAAAGAAAAATTACAATCCGTAGCAGTATTAAAATGTTTAGGGGCTACTAGAAAGCAGAGTTTTTACATTTTTTTAATTCAAATCGCTGGTATGGGCGTATTGGGAGGTCTGGTTGGTTCTCTACTTGGGTTTGGTCTACAACAGTTTTTTCCAATTTTGATACAAGGTTTTTTACCATTTAAAATCGATATTACTTTTTCTTTTACACCTGTTTTATTAGGTCTTTTACTGGGATTGATTATGTCTGTACTTTTTGCTTTGGCTCCACTTTTAAATACTTGGTATGTTTCACCCCTACAAGTGTTAAGGGTACAGGAAAGTAACCCTTCAAGTTCTAAAAAGGTAAATTGGATCATTCTCCTCTCTATTTTGTGTTTTATTTTTGTCTTTGCTTTTATTTTATTGGAAAAATGGTCTTATGCCTTTTATTTCGTCTTAGGAATATTGGTTGTATTTGGTATTCTTTCGGGGGTTGCCATCATTTTTATGAAGCTGGTTAAAAAACATTTTCCCCATTCTTGGGGCTTTACCGCTCGGCAGAGTTTACTGAATTTATTTAGACCTAATAACCAAACGCTGGTTTTAATATTGGCCATTGGTACAGGAACTTTTTTGATCAGTACATTGTACTTTACCAAGAATATTTTGCTGGCAAAGGCTAACCTAGAGAATAGCGCTCAGGCGCCTAATTTGATTTTTCTGGATATCCAGTCCAATGAGAAGGATGAGGTTTCTCAAAGTTTGAAAAAGTTGGAAGTACCAGTTTTAAATAATATTCCCATCGTGACCATGCGGGTACAAAAAATCAAGGACCGGGAGGCAAATGAAATAAGAAACGACACTACCTCTAAAATTAACGAATGGGTACTTAACCATGAATTTAGGGTAAGTTATAGAGATACTTTAATAGCTTCCGAAGATTCTGTTGATGGAAGTTGGCCATCTAATAGTTCTGAGGACGGGTTGATTCCCATCTCTTTATCGGATAATGTAGCTCGTGATGCAGAAGTAGAAATAGGAGACATGCTCACATTTAATGTTCAGGGTGTATTAATGAAAACAGAAGTAGTCCATATTAGATCGGTAGATTGGGGCCGCATGCAGTTGAACTTTAATATAATTTTCCCATCCAGTGTTTTGGAAAATGCACCGCAGTTTCACGTCATCACTTCTAATGCCCCGAATGCCAAAAAGTCTGCCGAAGTTCAAAGAGCTATGGTGGCAAAGTTTCCAACGGTTTCCATCATTGATTTAAGACAGATGTTGACTGTTGTAGAAGGCATATTAGATAAAATATCCTGGGTCATTAATTTTATGGCCTTCTTTAGTATACTTACTGGTATTATCGTTTTGATTGGTTCGGTAAGAACAAGTAAGTATCAAAGAATAAAGGAAAGTGTGCTTTTGAGGACGTTGGGGGCAAAAGGAAAGCAAATTTCTAAAATTGCTTTTTTGGAATATTTCTACCTGGGTTTCATGGGTAGTTTTGTAGGAGTGCTATTGTCTTTAATAGGTAGCTTACTTTTGGCCATATTTGTTTTTAAAGCTCCGTTTGTCCCGTCTTGGGAACCATTTCTAATAGTTGTACCATTAATCACTATTATTGTTTTGACTATAGGACTTTGGAATAACCGTGATGTACTTTCAAGTCCTCCATTGGAGGTGCTTAGGAAAGAAGTAGCTTAAGTACTCTTTTTAGAGCTGGTGGTCCTAACAAGGCTTATGCCGGAGAAAAAGAAAATGGCACCAAGCACTCCATATACTATTAGCATTTTAGTCGTTCCTTGCTCGTTGGCAAACAGAATACCGGTATAAATTAGCCCACCTATTCCTAATAGGGTAAGGAGCGTTCCAAAAATTTTCTTTAAATCCATAAAGTCAAAAATAGAAAAAATTTAGGGTCAATACCTTTGGTTAAAATCAAAAATTAAAATTGCACCTAATTTCCAAATGTAGAAGATATGGATTTTACGGTAAAATGCACCATTTGTCGGTAAGTGGTTATGGTTCTAATTTTCGTTTGTCGGAGGTTTTTTACCGTTTAACCTATTCGTTGCATTTAAACGAGTATTTTTTTTCGTTGAACGAACCAACATCAGTGAGATAGGGGGGTGTAGAGTTTTATATATATAAAATCTACTGTCATGAAAACTATTATAACTTTTGTTTTTGTTCTTTTTATCGGATTAAGTGCACAAGCTCAAACCAAGGTTGCAGAAGTAAAAGTTGAGACTATTCAAATGACCGTCGTAACAACCATCAGAGTTGAAAAGAAAGTAACGTCCAAGGGGTGCCAAGTTGCCAGATTGTACAAAAGGGATAATGCTAGAGTAAAAAAGGAACTTTCATTTATCACCAAGTACAACAGAGCTAAAATGGCCTAATCATTTATTCGTTCTCCCAGCATTCTTGCCACACTCTCTTCTGCCCATTTGGATACTTGCCCATCAAAGCATTCCAGTATGGCATCCACACCCACAACACTTCCTTTGGATAATCTTCCCAAAACGGCTAGAGGTATATTTTTTTTCCTGTCCTTAGACTTAACCAATCCATTTTTAAAGGTGTCCAGGCCTAATTCAGTATGAATGGGTTCAATTAATTTATTTTTCAAGAGGTTTACCACAACGGGTGAATTGATCTCCAGTAATTTTGGGGAATCTAAAACGCAATTGACCATACAGTTCACATGAGCGACTTTTTGATTTTTGCTCAATTTCCAACCTGTTTCAACCAGTTCAATTTTTGGGTCGGTTACATAGGACAAGTCCATAATTCCTGCACGTATTAAGGCCATTAATTGTTGCATACTTTTTAATGGCGGACCATAAGAATACCTTTTTAAGCGTTCATGTAGAGCAATTACTTTGGCGATGGTCTCTTCAGATTGATCGGCGTGAGAAAAGGCATCATACCAAGTAGATTGTAGGTGTCTCCATACTTGACCAATACAGTAATCCAAGGATATGGCAGTTCGATTAAGAGCCATTTGAATGAACCTTTCAATAACTTCCCGCTTTTTCAATTCGTGATTCAATAATAGGGGGTGTTGAAATTCTTCATCCTCTAGCCACGCCAAGGAAACTCTTTTAATTTCATCTGGGTTGGTTTGATTTCCGATTTTATTAGGTAATTCGGCATAAACACGAACCACAATTTTGATAATTTCGTTCTTTAAAAACTGTGCGTCTTCTTTGTTGGTCTTTCCTTGACCTACTTCTGATATGCTTTTCTTAAAATTTAAGAGTTCATCCTGTGTTGGTTCATATAGCGTATCAATAATTTTGTTCAATGGTTTAGGAGCCAACGGGAGTCCTTCCAAGGAAAATGGAATTAACCTTTTGGGTACTTTAGGGATGGTTTTAAAAGAATATTCCAAGGTTCGTGGGTCCGTTTCAATAAATTCTCCGCCTCGGTCTATGGTAAGCGCCCTCATAGCATCTAACATAGATAGACCAAAACCTCTAAGGCCTATAACGCTGCTATGATTAATTTTTACTTCGTTTGTAAGATGTTCAATAGGATAAGCTTTTTCAAATAAAAGAATATCCGAGGCGGTTGAGGCATGCTCCTTCCAAGATTTTAGCTGATCGGATAACTCGGTGGGTTGATGACCTACGGTAAGCAAAACTTCGTCTGCCTCATAACTACTTGAATTTTCATCTGTAAGTAGAAATTTTTCCTTTTCAAACGCTATTTGATGGATGTTTTCTCTATACGTTGAAATTATATCCTTTCCTATCAACTCTTTTGCCAGTGTCTTGAATCTGGCATTTAAATAGGTTCCCAATTTAGAACGTGGAGGAAAAACATCTGGTTGGGTTTCTTTTGTTAGTTCATTACCTAAACTCCAATCTTTATATGATGGAAATTCTGGATTATGAAAGCTTGCACAACTTATTTCTGGTCTATTTGGTAGTTCCTCTAATGAACGCTCGGAAATATTGAGCCAATTACTAGAGGGTTGATTGATCCGCCAAACATTGCCGGCTCCCAAATGTTCCTGAGGTTCAAAAATGAGAATATGAAAATGTTGTGTATGACTAAGCTTTGATGAATACCTCAAATATTGTTCAAGGGCATAAAGACCTCTAGGACCAAGCCCAATTATAGCCAAGTTTTTTTTGTTGTTTGAATTGCTCAACTCAATAAATTTAAGGTTAAAGTAACTAAACTAGATGCAAACCGACTGATTTTAACGGTGAATATTTCGGCTCAAATGCATTTTGTTCCGATGAGGTGTTGAAAGGCTCATTTTCATTCATCGAGGTTAATTTGCACTTTACCCGAAGTATGACACTTGAACGAATATTTAATCTTGTTGAACGAACCAAAATCCCGTAAACGGGGGCCTGTGGAGTTTTATTTATATAAAATCTACAGTCATGAAAACCTTTGTAACTTTTGTTTTTGTTCTTTTTATTGGGATGGTTTCTTATGCTCAAGAAGGTGTTGAGGTAAAAGTTAATGCAGTTGAAAAAACAATCGTCACGAATGTTCAGTTGGAAAAGGAAGTTAAAATAGAAAAGCAAGAAGTAGCTAGATTATATAAAAGAGATAATGCCAGAGTAAAGAAGGCTCTTACTTTCTCAACAAAAAGGAGTAGAGCAAAAATGGCATAGCATTAATTCAATCTTTCAGGATTGCCCCTTAACCATAAAGCCAGCAAAATATGTTGGCTTTTTACTTTTTGTCAGGGACTTAGTTATGATTTTCCTCGTTAAAACCTCCATTTTTTTGGATAAGGTGTTAATTATGTAATGTTCGCTAAACGATGAAAATGAACGTTTTAACCTTTTTTATTACAGAGACCGAAAAAGGGTGCACTTTATCTGGTAAAAATTGTAAAAGCATTAAGCCTGTAGTTATTTAGATGTACCCAAATGATAATTATGAAAGCCTTTTTAACCTATTTATTGTTCGCAATATTTACTACCGCTGCTTTGGCAAATAATGGAACTGAGGAAGTTAAGATGAAAAAAATGGTAGCTTCGGTTGTACTATTGAATAGTACTGAATTTGCATCATCACCAATGAAATCGGTTAAAGAAAATAGGCAGGAGGTTGCAAGATTGTATAAGTTTAAAAATTCTAGGGTGCAGAAAGCTTTGGCTTTTGAATTAAAAAAATATAATAAATCCAGATTGGCTTAATTCTTGATTCCTTTAAGAAACTAATTTTTATAAAGCTATGTTTATACTTTCATTTTTATGGGCCATTATCTTCACTGGATTCACGTTTTTACTTGTGAGACCTAATAAAAAACTTAAAGCTATTAGAGTACGGGTAGAAAAAAGTTTTAGGAAACGCTAGGTGTAGGCATGGGCGGTGCCACCTGATTTTTAATGTGTTTGAATTTCACTATATAGTGCGTTCCTTTTTTACTGAAGTCTCTTTTAATAGTTCCTTGTAGTTGTCTTACTAAATTGTTTATCAGTTTCAATCCAAGGGAGTTAGACGTTTTGTGATTCACCGTTTCCGGAAATCCTATACCATTGTCTCCTATATGTAAAAGATATTCATTAGCATCATCCTTGGTGAGCTTAATATGTATCTCACCTTTGTTCTCATCAACAATACCATATTTTAGGGCATTGGTAACCGCTTCATTGATTAAAAGCCCCAAGGGAATAGCGGTATCAATATTAAGTTTCAAATCAGGTATATCTATATCTAGTGTAATGTTGCTACTGGTACCTTTGATAGATCTAATCAGATATTCAGCAAGCTCTTGAACATAGGACCGGTATTCAATTTTGGAGAGATCTTCTCTTAAATAAAGCATCTCATGAACCATGGCCATAGAAATTACCCTGTTCTGGCTACTTTTTAATAAACCTTTTACCTCCTTATCCGCAATATTTCTTGATTGTAGGCTCAATAAACTGGAAACCGTTTGAAGATTGTTTTTTACACGGTGGTGCACTTCCTTGATCAACGTTTCTTTCTCATTGATTTTTTCCTCCAGTTCATTCTTTGTCTTGTATAAATTGTGATGTGCATGTAGCAGATTTTTACCAAATACTCCACCCAGTAGATAGACGGAGAAGAGCACGCTTAAAAGAGCAAAAAGATTTCTGGAGTTCTCCGGGACCACATTGCTTACAAAACTGAAATCTACTACCGATTGTGAGTATATTAAAACAATTATCAATAAGTTGAGATTAAGATAAATGGTTCCATATGATTTTGTGGTTACATAGCCCGCAACAACTATCAAAGCGAGCACAAATATGAACGGACTATTAATACCCCCGCTATAGAGCGTAATAATACTGGCTCCGGCCAAAGTCATAATAGAAACTATGTTGTAAGTGAGGGTTAAGTTTTGGTGGTATCTAAAAAGAAAAGTATTAATCAGATTGAGGATTCCGAACGCTAAGAATACGTAAGGAATAACTACGGTTATATTTAGAACAAACAGGCATGCAAGAAAAAATATAAGAGAAAATATGGAGGTAAAATAATTTACCTTAATGACCAATTTTGTCTTATCCTTTAACCGATCGTCTATGTGTCTTTTATTTTGCCAAGGCATAGAGGGGAAATTTTTGGGACACTTAAATTTTCATAAAGAAAAAAGGTACTTCTTAATAGTAAATTTACTTATGTTTTGTCTAATAACAAATTAAGAAGTTTGAATGGGGAAAAATTATTAGTGAAAATCAGTTAAAAACAAGTCAACATATATTCAAATAATCTCAGCCCAAAAGAAAAAGTAAACCATAACTATAGCTACAATCTTTAGGGTTAGCTAGGAGCGGTTATTTCTCTAAAAATAATATGATAACACGTGCCCTTAATTGAAAAATCCCTTTTTACGGAACCTTTTAATTGTCTTGCTAACGTATGAATAAGTTTAAGACCTAAGGATTTTGAGGTTCTTAAATCTACATCCTTGGAATAGCCAATGCCGTTATCGCATATGTTCAAATGATAGGAATTCATGGCTGTATCTTTTCGTAGCTGAATATCTATTTGTCCGTTCTTGTTTTGAACAAAACCATATTTAAGAGAATTGGTAACAGCTTCGTTTATAAGTAAACCTAGCGGTATGGCCGTGTCAATACTTAGTTTAAATTCAGGGATATCTAATTTAATCTTAACATCATGGTTGTCATAATGGGTAGATTGAATAAGGTACTCACTTAATTCCCGCACATAAGGTTTAAATTCTATTTTGGATAGATTGTCTCGTAAATAGAGCATTTCATGAATCATGGCCATGGCGTTTACTCTATTTTGACTACTTAGAACCAAGTTTTTAATTTGCTCATTGCCAGAATTTTTGGCCTGTAAATTAAGTAGACTTGAAACGGTCTGTAAATTGTTTTTAACGCGATGATGAACAGTTCTCAAAAGGTCTTCTTTCTCTAAAATGCGTTTTTCAATTTTGTTTTTGGATTCTACCATTCTATTGTAAGACTTTAACAAGTCTCTTCCAAAAACCCCTCCAAGCATGTAAACGGAGAACAGAATGCTAATAAGAGCAAACAAATCTTTTGAGTTTTCGGGTACTTCATTTACTTTTTTATATATGCCTATTTCACTTAGGGCGTAAATTAAAACAATGGCTAAAGTTGTACTAATGAGGTAAATATTTCCAAACTTTCTTGCAGAAACATATCCACCAAGGACTATTATGACCATTACGAAAATAAATGGACTATTGATACCTCCAGATAAAAGAGTGATAGTTGCTGCACCAACAAATGAAAACAAGGCCGCCAATACGGCACCCTTGGTCAAATTGCCATAAGTTTTAAAATGCCAGAGGTTGAGAAGGTTGCAAATGGCAAATGTGCCAAATATAAAAGGGATAAGTCCTCTCATCTGCAGTGCTAGAATACAGAATAGCGCAAAGAGTAAACTCAGAAAAGATGAGTTATAAATAAATTTCTTGAGTAACCTGGTCTGGTTTACTTGGCGATGGTCTATTTTGAGGCTTTTGGGCATTGAGATATCCTACAAAAATCTAAATCGAATGATTTCTACTATTTCATTGATTAAATACAAATAATTCTGAGGTTCAAATGAAATTGAATTGATTGCTATTTATTTTGGATTAAACTACAATTTTATTACGAAAAATCTTAAGTAATTAGGACAAAAAATTTTTATAAAGATTTTCTGAAATATTTTTCAAAGCTTTATACAGTAGTCAATTAGGATAATCAATATGTACTCTTTAGTTAAATTAACAGGATAAAGACTACGTATGTTTTATTAATTGCTAGATGTATTATCTTTTATTCTCTATTTCTTTAAAAGTTAATATATAAGAGGTCCAGGTGACGGTATTTAGTCTTCTTATGGAGCCATGTAATTGTCTGGCAAGGTTGTGAATAAGTTTTAGTCCAAGCGATTTAATTTCTTTTAAATCAATCTCTTCCTTAAACCCAATACCGTTATCGTTTATGGATAATTTGTATAGATTGGGGTTTTCCAATTTTTCTAGTATGATTGTAATGATACCGTCATTTTCTTCGGTAAAACCATATTTGATGGAATTTGTAACTGTCTCATTGATCAGTAAACCTAGAGGAATTGCAGTGTCTATCCCTAATTGTAGTTCAGGGATATTCAGCTCTAAAAAAATATTCTTGTTTTTTGAAATTGCCGAGTTTAAAAGGTATTCCGTAAGTTGTTCTACATAAGTTCGAAAGTCAATCTTTGAAATATTTTGGTTGAGGTAGAGCATTTCATGTATCATGGCCATAGATAGAACCCTGTTTTGACTCCCTTTTAATAAGTCTTTGATCTTTTCATTTTTAGAATTCCTTGCTTGAAGATTCAATAAACTAGAAACTGTTTGGAGATTATTTTTTACCCTATGGTGTACTTCTTTTAAAAGTGTTTCCTTCTCTTCAATGCGGCTTTCAATTTCATTTTTGGAACGGTATAAATTATGATGGGTCTCCAAAAGGTTTTTTCCGAAAATATAGCCCAGCAAATAGACGGCAAATAGCATACTGAAAAGGCTGAACAAATCCTTTGACGCTTCCGGAACTTCATTTTGTATAAAATCCAAGGGGAGATAATCAATCAAAAAAATGATAAAAATAGTGGCCGTAATACTATATAGGTATATAGTACCGAGCAATTTAGTGGAAACGTAACCGGCCAATACTATAATTGCCAAAATAAATAGGAAGGGACTTTGTACGGCTCCACTACAAAGGCTGATAACAATTGTACTTACCCATGACAACAGACTGGTATAAATAGCCATGGATGTTAGATTACCATGACGTTTAAAGGCCCAAACATTGACGCTATTTAAAATGGTATAAAGAATAAAGGTGAAGGGTATGGTTCCTTCTATGTTCAATAGAAAAATACATAACAAAGCGAAAACAAAGCTAAGTAGGGAAGAGGTATAGTTGAATTTAAGCAACAAACTTGTTTTATTGCCTAACCTAAAAGTATCTATTTTTTCACCCTTGACCATAGGTTTGTGTAAGCCCATTAATTATGTTTACTCAACATTGTAGGCTTAACCTTGTTAAAAGGTACTTTAAAAAATACTAATAATCTTGGTCTAATCGATTATCTACCAAAAAATTACGGCAACCTATGAGGTTGCCGTACATAAATTTTAAGTTATAAAAGGACGTTTAATCTTCTGTCAAAACCCATTCTCCTTTTTGAATTAAAGGTTCTGCCTGCTTAAATTTAACGGTCTTACTTTCTCCGGATACAACATTTTTAATGGTAACCCTATCATTTCTACCAATCTTGGGTCTTTCCCTGGTAATGGTTTCCGTTACTTGTGGTCTTTGCCCTTGAGTTTGACCTGCCGCCCTATTGCGTGCTGCTAGCTCGTCGCTATTGGGTATCTCCTCCTTACTGGTCTGCAGATTCTCTTTTGGCCTACTGATCGTTCTTTCTTCTTGAATCTCATTTGGATTGCTACTTGGTAGCTCGCCTTTGAACAAGAAAGAGACAACTTCTTTATTCACTTTATCAATCATACCCTTAAAAAGTTCAAATGCTTCAAACTTATAAATTAATAATGGGTCTTTTTGTTCGTGAACCGCTAGCTGAACGGATTGCTTTAATTCATCCATCTTGCGTAAATGCGTCTTCCAAGAGTCATCAATAATGGCCAAGGTTATGTTTTTCTCAAAGTCGTTTACCAGTTGCTTACCGTTGGAATCATAGGCCTCTTGTAAATTGGTAACAACATTTAAGGTTTTAATTCCATCTGTAAAAGGAACTACAATTCGCTCAAACTTATTGGAACTATCTTCGTGTACTTTTTTGATGACCGGAAAAGCGGTAGCGGCATTGCGCTCCATTTTTTCTTGGTAATGGTTATAGGCCACTTCATAAACCTTTAAAGCGATATCCTGAACGTTCATTTTCATAAACTCATCCTCGGAAATAGGAGAAGTAATTGAAAAATATTTAATGAGTTCAAACTCAAAATTCTTATAATCGCTAGCGGCTTTGTTGGTGTTCGATATGGCTTCACAAGTATCAAAAACCATGTTGGCGATATCCACTTTTAAACGTTCTCCTTGCAAAGCATGGCGTCTTCTCTTGTAAACCACCTCACGCTGCGCATTCATAACGTCATCATATTCCAAAAGACGCTTACGAACGCCAAAGTTGTTTTCCTCCACTTTTTTCTGGGCACGCTCTATGGACTTGGTCATCATGGAATGTTGTATCACTTCACCCTCTTCAAGCCCCATTTTATCCATCATCTTAGCTACCCTGTCCGAACCAAAAAGTCTCATCAAGTTATCTTCCAAAGAAACATAGAATTGGCTCATACCTGGGTCTCCTTGACGGCCGGACCTACCTCTTAACTGTCTGTCTACACGTCTTGAGTCATGCCTTTCTGTACCAATAATGGCCAAACCACCTGCTTTTTTAACACTATCGGTCAATTTAATATCCGTACCACGACCCGCCATGTTGGTCGCTATAGTTACTACCCCGGCATTACCGGCTTCTGCAACTACATCTGCCTCTTTCTTATGTAATTTGGCGTTCAATACATTGTGCGGTACCTTTCTAATGGTAAGCATTCTAGAAAGCAACTCCGATATTTCAACCGATGTTGTACCGATCAAAACAGGTCTTCCGGCTTGAGAAAGTTTGGTTACTTCCTCAATAATAGCATTGTATTTTTCCCTTTTGGTCTTATAGATAAGATCATTTCTATCATCACGAGCAATAGGACGGTTGGTTGGTATTTCCATCACATCCAATTTATAAATCTCCCAGAATTCACCGGCTTCCGTTACCGCTGTACCTGTCATACCTGCCAGCTTTTTATACATTCTAAAGTAATTCTGGAGGGTAACCGTTGCAAAAGTCTGCGTTAAAGCTTCAATTTTCACGTTTTCCTTTGCTTCAATTGCTTGGTGCAGACCGTCTGAATATCTTCTACCGTCCATGATACGACCAGTTTGTTCATCTACGATCATTACCTTATTGTCCATCACCACGTATTCTACGTCCTTCTCAAACAAGGTGTAGGCCTTTAATAATTGGGTCATGGTGTGAATTCGCTCGCTTTTTACGCCAAATTCCTTAAAAAGTTCTTCCTTAAGTTCCGCTTCTTTTTCAAGCTCAAGATTTTGGTTCTCAATTTTTGCAATTTCGGCACCAATATCCGGCATCACGAAAAAATCCCTGTCTTGGGCACCAGAAATATAATCTACGCCTTTGTCCGTAAGTTCTATCTGATTGTTCTTTTCGTCAATAACGAACAATAGGTCTTCATCTACCTTGGGCATTTCCCTATTGTTATCCTGCATATAAAAACCTTCCGTTTTTTGCAGTAGTTGTTTTATTCCTTCCTCGCTTAAGAACTTGATCAGCGCTTTGTTCTTAGGTAGGCCCCTGTATACTCTCAATAGGAGAAAGCCACCTTCCTTGGTGTCTCCAGCAGCAATAAGTTTCTTGGCCTCTGCCAATACGCCGGTTAAATGCTGTCTTTGCTTATTTACGATGTCACTAACCTTCGGGCGAAGTTCATTAAACTCATGGCGATCTCCCTCCGGAACAGGACCGGAGATAATCAACGGAGTTCTGGCATCATCGATCAATACGGAATCTACCTCATCTACAATGGCAAAATGGTGTGGGCGTTGTACCAAGTCCTTGGGCGTATGCGCCATGTTGTCCCTTAGGTAGTCAAAGCCAAATTCATTATTGGTTCCATAGGTAATATCGGCATTATAGGCAGCCCTTCTACCGGCAGAATTGGGTCTATGTTTATCTATACAGTCCACGGATAAGCCGTGAAATTCAAATATTGGGGCCATCCAAGTACTATCCCTTTTCGCCAAATAATCGTTTACGGTTACCAAATGTGCTCCATGGCCCGCCAAAGCGTTTAAATAGAGCGGTAGGGTAGCCACCAAAGTTTTACCTTCACCTGTTTGCATTTCTGCAATTTTCCCTTGGTGCAAGGCTATTCCTCCAATAAGCTGTACGTCATAGTGAATCATATCCCAAGTAACCTGCTTACCTGCTGCATCCCAAGAATTGGCCCAGATGGCATTTTCACCATCTAGGGTAACATAGCTTTTGCTACCTGAAAGCTCTCTGTCATATTCAGATGCGGTTACCGTTAGCGTTTCGTTTTTGGCAAAACGCTTGGCAGTTTCCTTCACCACTGCGAATGCAACCGGTAGGATATCGTTCAATGTTTTTTCCGTAATAGCGTAAGCTTCTTCTTTTAATTTGTCTATTTCGGCGTATGTTTCTTCATTTTTATCGATGTCAGTGGAGGCTTTTACCTCTGCTTCCAATTCCTCGATTTTGGCCGTTATCTCACTAATATCTTCAGCAATCTTTAACTTGAAAGTCTTGGTTTTGTCCCTTAATTCATCAAGGCTTATCCCTTCCAGTTCTTTTTCGAAGGATTTTATTTTATCAAGTATAGGCTGAAGTTCTTTTACGTCTTTTTTAGACTTATCGCCTACAAATATTTTTAGTACGGAATTTAAAAAACTCATCTTGTCTTTTTTATGATTGAAGCACTCAGGAATACAATGATGTGCAGGTATCTTCAAACTATTTGGCTTTACTCTTCAAAAGCTGTTCCAGTATGGATTTGAATAGCAAATACGATATTGGACTGCCAAAATTACAGAGAAGTTACCGGCCTATATGCCACGTGAGGCGAATTTAACAAATTGTGCTCTAAGAATACCCTATAAAGGAATATATTAAAATTCAATTTGTTCCTTAACTCAGTTCATCAAAAAAAGCCCCGAAAAGGGGCCTTTTTTATAGTTTTTTGGTGTAGGATAATTAATATTCATCCTCGTTCCAAAGGTAGTCTTCTTCAGTTGGATAATCGGGCCAAATCTCTTCAATAGACTCGTAAATTTCACCGCCTTCCTCTTCCATGGACTGTAAATTTTCGACGACCTCTAAGGGCGCACCTGTACGAATGGAATAATCGATCAATTCGTCTTTGGTGGCCGGCCATGGCGCATCACTTAAATAAGATGCTAGTTCTAATGTCCAATACATTGTAATAAATCGGTTTTAAAATTTTTGCAAAAATAATTTTTCTGTGCACATAGCCAAGTAAAAATGACCATTTTATAGCTATTATTTTTGTTTTAATAGTTTGATAACGAAGAAATAATCAATTTATTAGAGAAATCCAAATAATTGCCTCTTTAATTATTTCCTTAGGTGGCTGATGTTGAAATCACCTGCGTTTAGGGAACCCATTTAACTTCTTCTGTCTCCAATTCCTGTGACAATTTTCGCGCCAGAACAAAAAGATAATCACTTAGCCGGTTCAAAAAAACAAGAATATTATCCGCTACCGGTTCATCTTGATGTAATAGGGTGCAAGCTCGTTCCGCCCTTCTACATACTGTTCTGGCTAAATGACAGTATGACACAATTGGGTGCCCGCCAGGAAGTATAAAATGGGTCATTGCCGGGAGAAGTTCGTTCATTTGGTCTATTTCAACCTCCAGCAGTTGTGTGCTACTACCCGTGAATTCCGGAATTTGGAAATTATTTTTACTCTTTTTGTTTGGGTCCAACGCCAATTGTGCACCAACAACAAAAAGTTCTTTTTGGATGGTTTTCAGCATTTTGAGGTGATTCCCATCTATATTTTGGTCTCTGATTAGTCCTAGCCATGAATTTAATTCATCAATATGGCCATAACTATCAATTCTAATATGGTGTTTTTTTACCCGGGTGCCACCAATTAATGATGTGGTTCCTTTATCTCCGGTCTTGGTGTAGATTTTCATAAAATAATGGTTTTAGAAAATTAAATGAAGATTTAAGGGGGTAATAGATTCTATTCCTCAATTTCTTTGGACTCTTTACGCTTATAGCCCTCCATAAATTTTCTACTTTTTCTTTCCTTGTGTTGCCTCCGATTGGTAACGGATATGAATAGATAGATGACGACAACTACACCTAAAATAATGTAAATGGTATTTCCCATAGCTTAGACTTAACCTAAAATTAGCGTATTATATTCTAATCTTAAAATGCTCCTTAACCTGTTCCTTTCTAAAAAAGACCATTGCCCCGTAAAACATATCTACTGTAACAGTTACGCTAGATTCATTTTTTAAATTTTCCCATGATTCTTTCTTTGCTTTATTTGTATAAGGCGAATGTATATATATCATGGTGCCATTAGGAGCTTGATTTTGAAGTGAGAGTCCGTCTAACGGCAGATTTTTGGGGTGGTCAATAATTAAAAAAGGCGCAATTCCTGTGGTTATTTTTATGTTTGTATTTCCCTCAAGAGCTTCTTTAAACTGCTGGCCCTCCTCAATAATATTAACGGTTTTGATATTAAAATAATCCAAACTTTTTAATAGGGCATTTACCCCTTTATTGTTGTGCAGTTTGGATTTCGAATAAAGACATTGAGTAACATATGTAAATACAAACGGGGAGTGTACTCCGTGCTCATTGGAAGATTTATAAAGGAACTGACAGAATTGTAAAAATTGGTACAAGGTTCTAGTTTTTAATCTTCGATCATGGCGGAAAGTTCAAACCACCTTTCGGTCTTTTGGTCAATACTATCCATTGTTTCTTGGAGCTTAATGGATAATTCATCAATTTGTTCCCCGGAGAGTCCTGTGTCTGTAAATTGCTGTTGGATCTCTACTTTTTTCTTTTCAAGTTTCTCAATTTCCTTTTCCAAATTCTTGAACTCCTTTTGCTCCATGTAGCTAAGGGTCTTTCTCTTGTCATTTGTGTGGCTATCCGAGGTATTTTTGGTTTCCTTGTTGGTTTCCGCTTTTTCCAATCGCTCTTCAACTACTTTGCTATCTTCATAAACTCGATAGTCCGAGTAATTTCCTGGAAAATCTTCAATAAGTCCATCGCCCTTAAAAACAAATAAGTGATCGACAATTTTATCCATAAAATAACGGTCGTGGGAGACCACCATGAGACACCCTGGAAAATCCAACAGAAAACTTTCCAAAACGTTTAGAGTAACTATATCCAAATCATTGGTGGGTTCATCTAAAATGAGAAAGTTAGGGTTTTGTATTAGTACGGTACAGAGGTAAAGTCTTTTTCGCTCACCTCCGCTTAACTTATCTACAAAATCGTATTGTTTTTTACGATCGAAGAGGAAACGTTCTAGTAGTTGTTGTGCCGATATTTGCCTCCCTTTTTTAAGGGGAATGAAATCTCCAAATTCACGAATGATATCAATTACCTTTTGGCCTTCTTTTGGCTCTATTCCTTTTTGGGTATAATAGCCAAATTTAATGGTGTCGCCAATAACAACTTTACCGGAATCTGGCTGATCCTTACCTGTCAATATGTTGAGAAAGGTAGATTTACCAGTACCGTTTTTTCCAATGATACCAATTCTTTCCCCTTTTTTAAAAGTGTAGTTAAATTGGTCCAAGATAGTTTTGTTTGGGTAAGCTTTGGAGATTTTGTGAAGCTCTAAAATCTTGCTTCCCATGCGTTCCATGTTGATTTCTAGCTGAACTTCATGGTCCTTTCTGCGTTGGCCCGCTTTTTCTTTTATAGTTTGAAAGTCATCGATTCTTGATTTGGATTTAGTGGTTCGTGCCTTGGGTTGTCTGCGCATCCAATCCAATTCTTTTTTAAACAAGCGTTCAGATTTGTGCTGTTCTACCGCTTCTTGCTCCAATCTAGCTTCTTTTTTTTCTAGGTAATAGGAGTAATTACCTTTGTAGGGATAGAGTTGTCCGTTGTCCAATTCCAAAATTTCGTTACAGACTCTTTCCAAAAAATAGCGGTCATGGGTCACCATAAATAGACTCATATTCTCTTTGGCAAAATAATCTTCTAACCATTCGATCATCTCAAGGTCCAAATGGTTGGTAGGCTCATCCAAAACCAAGAGGTCTGGTTTGTTTATAAGGGCGTTTGCCAAAGCCAAACGTTTTTTTTGTCCTCCAGAGAGTAAACCCACCTTGGCATTTAAATCTTCTAGCTTTAGCTTGAAAAGGATTTGTTTGTACAACGTCTCAAAGTCCCATGCATTGAAACGTTCCATTGCTTCAAAAGCAGCTTGGTAGGTATCTGTGTCCTCAGGATTTTCCAGCGCTTTCTCATAAGAATGAATTACTCTAAGAATCTCGTTGTCCGATGCAAAAATGGTCTCTTCTACCGTTAACTCTGGATTTAAATTGGGCTCTTGTGCCAAAAAGCTCACGCGAATATCTTTTCGGTAATTAATTTGACCGGAATCTGGCGTGTCATCACCTGACATGATATTTAATATGGAGGTCTTTCCCGTACCATTCTTGGCAATCAAAGCAATTTTTTGACCGTTGTTTACACCAAAAGAAAGGTCTTGAAAAAGAATGCGCTCTCCATAGGATTTGGAAATATTTTGGACCGTAAGTAAATTCATTTTAAGCTAATAAAGGTTTCTGATAAGACCAGAATAAAAATAAGTACCGAACGGCTAAGGTAAGCCAAAGTAGGATCAGAACGGGTGAAAAAGATTGTAATCCCACAAGCCACACAATTGCGCTTACCAGGATTAGGCCTAGGGAGAAAAGGGCATATTTAGCAACCCAATTGGGGCCTTTTCTTTTTGAAACTATAAAGGCAACAAAAAGATGTGCTGGAAATGCCCATAAGATGTTATAATTGTCCGCAGTCTGCGTATGATTGGTAAAGAACCAAAGAAAGATAATACCGGCACCAATGAGACCGGGTACTAGAAAAAGCACAAAATCTAGCCATCTTCTGCGAGTATTGTTCTTAAAATCCAAAAAGGTTAGTAATAATACCGCAATCAATATTAGTAGAAACCAAAAGGCAGGGGAGAGTAAAAAAAATGTTGACCTGTCTACGGGTTTGCTTTCAAAGAGTGTTTTGGCATTTTGGGCCAACGCTTTGTCATTTAAGGTGGCTACCGCAATTTGTTCCATCGTATAATCCGGTAGGAACATATGCTCATAAGGTGTGGCATAATCATCTACCAAAGAGCCTAAGGCCAAATCAATCCCAAAACCCAGCCACGAATTAATGGAAACAAAATCCCTGATAAGTTCCCTGTGAGAAACAACAGGTTTATTTTTTAAATAATCTTCCTCAAACCGGAGTTCGTCTCCAAAGTTTTCTTTAAGAACATCCCATATTTTGGTAGAACAGTTGTCATAAAAGAAATCATATTTATAATCCCTGTTTTCAGGTCTATAATTGTTCTCAAGGAATTGGAAGAGTTTTTGCTTTTCCGGAAGGGTTAAGTCGAGAACTTGTTCCTTGACCCATCTATTTTCTTCTTCGTAGCTTAACAGAAAATAGGGAAAACTCTGTCTTGCCAAAGTGTAGTCAAGTTTGCCTCTTGCAAATTTTAAAGTGAAATTGGGCGTAGTAAAATCAAATGTACCGTAGTTGTATACCACATCAATTTTTTGTGAGGCATCATAGACCCTAATGGAACTATGACCAAAGGAAGAATACACTTGGTCACCCGGCCCACATGTTATAATACTAAGTTGCGATTGTGGAGTAAGTTTTACTTTTTGGCTATATGCATTTAGGCAGAGTGCCGTAAGTAACAATAGAAATACTTGTCTCAATGGCGTTCTTGTTATGGCAATTAATAGGGCAAAGATGCGAATAAATTATGGTCTTACCTGATTGATGTTAAATTGTGTTATTTTTACTTTGTAATCGTATCAACAAGGGTGGAAACCTATTTTAAATCTCCCTTTTGTATAAGCAAATTCGGGATTACAACTAGTTTGATCCTGGGGGATTTTTGAGAAATTTTGCATGTATGAAAAGACATATACCTAATCTTATCACCTTATTGAATGTTTTCTGTGGCTGTATAGCGGTAGTTTTTGCAGTTCTAAATCAACTGGAGTTTGCCGCTCTTTTCGTGTTTTTGGGCATATTCTTTGATTTTTTTGACGGACTTGCGGCCAGGCTTTTAAAGGTACAAAGTGACTTAGGTGTTCAGTTAGATTCGCTTGCAGATATGATTACAAGTGGAGTGGTGCCTGGTATCGTTATGTTTCAGCTATTAGGAATGAGCGAAACCGGTGGTTGGAATGCCGGAGGCTTTATGGAAGCCGGTTCTGCTGCCGGAAATATATCCATGGTATTTAGACCGTTGCCGCTATTGGGATTTGTTATAACCATGGCTTCGGCATATAGGCTTGCGAAGTTTAATATCGATGAAAATCAGGTTTCCTCTTTTATAGGGTTGCCTACACCTGCAAATACACTTTTAATATTATCCTTGCCATTAATTTTATTTCATAATGGTAGCGATATTTTAAGCGGGATTATTTTAAATCAATGGTTTTTAATTGCGCTAACCTTTCTAAGCGCGTACCTTCTAAATTCAAAAATTGAGCTTTTCGCCCTAAAATTTAAAAATTGGGGTTTTAAAGATAATGCACTAAGATATATTTTTATAGTATTGAGCTTGGTGCTGTTGGTAACCTTGGAGTACCTGGCAATTCCGTTTATAATAGCATTTTATATCATAGCTTCGGTGGTCGTAAAATTGGGAGGCAATAAATAGGGTTTTAAAAATCCAATTTCTTCTTACGTAGTTCAAAATTTTGGCCTAGGTATACTTTACGCACCATTTCATCTGCCGCCAAATCTTCGGGAATTCCTGACTTTAAGATACCTCCCTCGAACATTAGGTAGGACCTTTCAGTAATGGCCAATGTTTCTTGAACATTGTGGTCCGTTATAAGAATCCCAATGTTTTTGTTCTTTAATTGGGCTACGATGCGTTGAATATCTTCAACGGCTACAGGGTCGACCCCGGCAAAAGGTTCATCCAACAAAATGAATTTAGGATCCGTGGCCAATGCCCGGGCAATTTCAGTTCTACGTCTTTCCCCACCCGAAAGTAGGTCTCCTCTGTTTTTTCTTATATGACCAAGACCAAACTCCTCTATTAGGGACTCCATTTTCATGTGCTGTTCTTTCTTGCTCAGTTTGGTCAATTGTAAAACACTTAGTATGTTTTTTTCAATACTTAACTTTCTAAAAACCGAGGCTTCTTGGGCTAGATAACCAATACCATTTTGCGCCCTTTTGTACATGGGGTAATTGGTAATTTCTGTACCGTCTAGAAATATTTTGCCACCGTTTGGTTTAACCAAACCAACAATCATGTAAAATGAGGTTGTTTTACCGGCACCATTAGGACCTAGTAGACCAATAATCTCTCCTTGATTTACCTCTAGTGATATGCCTTTAACCACTTTACGGCCCCTGTAGGATTTCATTATATTGTCTGCACGTAACTTCATTTATACAATTGTTTAAAAAAGGAAAAGTCGATACATTTTCTAAGTAACATCAAAGAAAAGGGAATCTTTTTACTCAGCGAGGTGTTTACGTTTTCTTTAACCCTTTTTGTTCTTTTCTGGCATCTTTTTTAAGAACGTATCCGGAAATATAAATACTTATTTGATAAAGTATTAAAACCGGTACCGCCACTATAATCTGGCTTGCTACATCTGGAGGCGTAATTACTGCAGATAGGATTAGCACGATTACCAAGGCTATTTTTCGATATTTCTTCATTATTTCCGGGGTAATCAAACCCACCTTGGTCAAAAAGAAAATGATAATGGGTAGTTCAAAAAGAATACCGCATGCAATGACAGCAGAACGTACCGTTCCAATATAGCTGTCAATATCAAATTCATTTAGAATTTCGGCACTTACCTGATAACTTCCCAAGAAATTAATGGATAAGGGGGCTACTACATAATACCCAAAAAGCACACCCATAAAAAATAGGAGTGAGGCTATCAAAATAAATCCTTTTGAATGTTTTCTTTCCTTCTCGTAAAGTCCCGGACTTATGAACTTCCATAATTCATAAAGTATATATGGAAAACCAAGAATAAAGCCTGCCCAGATAGACGTCCAAATATGCATGGAAAACTGAGCGGACATTTGCCTACTTTGTATACTAAAGGGTAATTTATCGGCACAAAAGGCAGAATCAAAACCTAAATAAGTGGCAATATCACAGAACAACTTATAAGTTGGGAAGGACATTTTAGATGGTCCGAAAATGACCGTATCAAAAATAAAACTCTTTGCGAGGAATGCGACGCTTCCGATAAGGACAACGGCTATAGTGGATCGGATTAGGTGCCAACGTAATTCTTCAAGGTGGTCTAAAAACGACATTTCGTCGGGAGACTTCTTATTAACTTTCGCCATTATAATATGCCTTCATTTATCAAATTGTGCAAATGTACAACTCCCACGTATTTTTTGCCCTCTACACCCAATAATTGTGAAATGCCATTTTCCTGCATGGTTTCCAAAGCTTCAATAGCCAAAACCTTGGTAGATATGGTTTTTGGGTTTGAAGTCATGATGTCCTTGGCAATCAAGCCACTTATGTTATCGTACTTATTTAACATACGCCTAATATCCCCATCGGTAATAATGCCAACCAACTGTTCATTTTCGGTCACAGCGGTGACCCCCAACATTTTCTGGCTAATTTCAACAATTACTTCTTTTACACCTGTGGAAAGATGTACTTGCGGAATCTGGTTCTTTGCCACTATATCCGCTACGGTTAAATAGAGTTTTTTGCCCAAGGAGCCGCCAGGGTGGTACTTGGCGAAATCTTTACTGGTAAATCCTTTAATTTCCAATAGGGAAATTGCCAATGCATCGCCAATGACCATTTGGGCCGTGGTGCTAGTAGTGGGAGCCAAGTTATTGGGGCAGGCTTCCTTTTCAATGAAAGTGTTAAGAGTATAATCTGATTCGGACGCTAAATACGATTCCTGATTGCCTGTCATGGCAATTAATGGATTATTCGCACGCTTAAGCAACGGAACCAATAATTTAATCTCAGCAGTGTTGCCGCTGTTGGAAATGCATATGACCACATCATCTTGCTGTATGGTACCTAAATCCCCATGAATGGCATCTGCGGCATGCATGAAAATGGCCGGGGTCCCTGTCGAATTTAAGGTGGCAACAATTTTGGAGGCTACAATGGCACTTTTGCCAATACCGGTAACAATTACCCTGCCCTTGGATTTAAGGATGCAATCCACAGATTTTGCAAAATCTTCATTCAAAAGGTTGCCTAAATTAAGGATGGCATTCCCCTCCGTTTCAATGGTTTTTTTAGCAATCGAGAGAATAACTTTTGTATTGCTCAAAGTAGATTCAATGTTAGAAGGTTGTTAACTTTGCGCGCTTTTTAACGCATAAACATGCACTTTTCCTAAAACTATACAAAAAGCCAATGGTTTAGAAAAGATTGTGCTATATTTAAAGTTACAAAATTACAAAACTAACTATAAGGGAGTTTCACTCCTTTAAAATTAATTTAAATCAAACCTTAATTCCCCCGCACAAGAAAAATGAATTCTCTTAACTTGTTTTTCAACATTCAACATTATAATATAGCTTATGGCGAGTGATAGACCGGTTGTTAATGATAGCAAATTGCATGCGGCGCTCAAAAAGTATTTTGGGTTTGCAGAGTTCAAAGGGCTTCAGCAAGACGTCGTCACCAGTATTTTAGAAGGTAATAACACTTTTGCCATCATGCCTACCGGAGGTGGTAAGTCTTTATGTTACCAATTACCGGCGCTTATGCAAGAAGGAACGGCCATTGTGGTATCGCCATTGATCGCCTTGATGAAAAACCAGGTAGATGCCATTAGAGGTATTTCAGACCAAAACGGTATTGCCCATGTTTTAAATTCTTCTTTAACCAAAACTGAAATAAGACAGGTAAAGCAAGATATTTTAGACGGGGTCACCAAATTGCTTTATGTGGCTCCGGAATCCCTTACCAAGGAAGAAAATGTTGAATTTCTCCAAAGTGTAAAGCTATCGTTTATAGCGGTAGACGAGGCCCATTGTATATCGGAATGGGGACATGATTTTAGGCCGGAATATAGGAACCTTAGGAATATAGTGAATCGGTTAGATGATTCCATTCCGGTTATTGGTCTAACGGCCACTGCCACGCCTAAAGTTCAAGAAGATATTATTAAAAATTTGGGCATTACGGGAGCCAAGACTTTTAAGGCTTCCTTTAATAGGCCCAATTTATTCTACGAAGTTCGTCCAAAAACAGCCAATATTGATTCCGATATTATCCGCTTTGTAAAGAAAAATGCTGGTAAATCGGGGATAGTTTACTGTTTAAGCCGTAAGAAGGTGGAAGAGTTGGCACAGGTACTTCAGGTCAACGGGGTGAGTGCCGTTCCCTACCATGCTGGATTTGACGCCAAAACCCGTTCCAAATATCAGGATATGTTCCTTATGGAGGATGTGGATGTAGTGGTGGCGACAATTGCTTTTGGAATGGGAATAGACAAGCCAGATGTGCGTTTTGTGATTCACCATGATATTCCTAAGAGCATTGAAAGTTATTATCAGGAAACCGGTAGGGCCGGAAGGGATGACGGGGAAGGGCACTGTCTAGCCTTCTACGCTTATAAGGACATAGAAAAATTGGAAAAATTTATGTCTAACAAACCGGTGGCCGAACAAGAAATAGGTAACGCCCTTTTACAAGAAGTGGTGGCCTATGCCGAAACATCCATGAGCCGCAGAAAATTTATGCTCCATTATTTTGGGGAAGAGTTTGATGAGGTAAATGGAGATGGTGCCGATATGGACGATAATGCCCGAAACCCCAAGGAAAAAGTTGAAGCCACTGAGGATGTGGTCAAGGTTTTAAAGGCTATAGAGGGTACCAATGAAAAATTTAAGTCCAAGGAAGTAGTAAAAACGCTTACGGGAAAAGTAAATGCCTTGATTACCTCCCATAAGGTTGACGACAAGGATGTGTTTGGTTCTGGGTCAGATAAAGGGAAGGAGCATTGGATGGCGCTTATACGTCAAATGATTGTGGCCGGGCTTGTTAAAAAGGAGATTGAGCAATATGGAATTCTCCATGTCACTCAAAAAGGGAAGGATTTCATGGCCAAGCCAGACTCTTTTATGATGACCAAAGACCACACCTATACCAGTGCCGGAAATGATGCCATTGTAAGTGCGGGAAAGGCTGCCGTTGCGGACGATAATTTGCTTAAACAGCTACGAGACCTTCGAAAATCTCAAAGTAAAAAGTTGGGTGTACCGCCGTTTGTGGTATTTCAGGACCCTTCTTTGGAAGATATGGCCATGAAATATCCTATTTCTCTAAAAGAGTTGACCAATATCAATGGAGTAGGTGAGGGTAAGGCCAAGAAGTACGGTAAACCTTTTGTGGAATTTATTTCTGCTTATGTTGAGGAAAATGATGTGGTAAGGCCCGATGATTTGGTGGTTAAAAGTACAGGGGCTAATTCCGCGTTGAAGCTTTATATCATTCAAAATGTGGATAGAAAGTTGCCTCTTAGTGATATTGCGGATGCCAAAGGACTTGAAATTCCGGAGTTGATCAAGGAAATGGAGCTAATTGTCTATAGCGGTACCAAGCTTAATATCGATTACTGGATCGATGAAATACTTGATGAGGACCAGCAAGAAGAAATACATGATTATTTTCTAGAGGCAGAGAGCGATAATTTAGAAGAGGCCATGCAGGAATTTGATGGAGATTACGAGGATGAAGAGTTAAGGCTTTATCGTCTTAAATTCATTAGCGAGGTCGCTAATTAGCTTTCAGGTAATGAAACTGATGATAAAAGGGTCCTTGAAATACTATTTCAAGGACCCTTTTTCTTTAAATACACTATTTGGATTAACTAACCGCCTTTTCCAACAATGTAAGCGATAGCCTGTCCGCATCCATTTCCGCTTCAATTCCTATGGGAAACGTAAAATTATTTTCTACATGGCCAAAACTCAGACCGTAGGCTACTGGAATGCCTAAAGGTTTTAGTCTATCTACAAGAACTTCTTTTAAAGAGAATGATAGCTCGTTATTGGAAGAATTACATCCAGCGCAAACTCCAATTGCTATGGCTGCAGCATTTTTAAATGTTTTGCCTTCAATCAATTGAGTGAGCATACGGTCTATTCTATATGGTGCTTCTTCCACATCCTCAATGCAGACAATGGAATCCGTAAAATCAATCTCATGAGCCGTACCTATTAAGGCGTTGATCAGTGTTAGGCTACCTCCAGATAATCTTCCTTTTGCCTTGCCTGAAGTAATGGTATAACGTTCGTATTCTGGATTTAGACTTTCTTCTTGAGACAATTTTACGTTAGTGAGTTCATAGTTTTTCTTTGGATGCATCAAAACATTTTCCAAATGATTTATGCTATAGGCATCGTTAAGCGTACTCCCTACAGGTCCATGAAAGGTTACCAGGCCCGTTTCCTTAAAAATGCCGTTTAAAAGTGCCGTGATATCACTGAAGCCAACCAGTACTTTTGGGTTTTTTCGAATGGAGTCATAGTCAATCATGTCCATAATACGGGTGCAACCATAACCTCCCCGGGCGCAAAGTATACCATCTATTTCAGGATTTGTAAACATTTCGTTGAGGTCTTTTGCCCTTTCCTCGTCCGTATTGCTAAAATAACCGTGGTTACCAATTATCCTTTTGGTGTAATGCGGTTTAAAGCCCATTTTGGCCAGTGTTTCAATAGCGTCTTTGAGTACTTCAGGCTTAACGGCATAACCCGGGGCCACTAAGCCTATTGTATCCCCTTTTTTTAACCCTTTGGGCAGTATTCTTTCTTGTTGTCCTAAAAAAAGTGGTTTATGGGCGGATAGGACGTTGGGTACTAATAAGGCTCCTGCCCCGGTTAAGGCAGTACCCAAGAATTTTCTACGGCTGGCCATATGTTTCGGTTTAAAACGTGAATTTAAAAAGAATAAAAAAAACGGCCACTAGGGCCGTTCTAGTTTATGGATTGAAGTAGGATTATGGAACGGAAGCGCCACCGCTTGAATTGGCTCTTCTCAATTGCCGTTGAATTTTTTTAATGGCAGATTCAATGGATTTCTCAGGTTCTATGATGTTGTATTCACCCCAAAAATCTGGGTCAGCAAAGCCTATAGCCTCATCACTTAGTATTATGGAGGTCTTAATGCGATCTCGGGATTTTGGATAATCAGCAACCATGTTCTTTTTCCAATCGGTTACTGCCATCTCGCAGGTCATGGTGTAAACGGAGTTGAAAAGTCTTCGGTCCCAGTTTATTTTAAATTCCAATAAGACATTGCTATACCCATAATACCATTTTCCATTTTTTTCTCGATAATCTACTCGGTAAGCCACTTCATTGGGCCAGACCTTGGCATTTGCCGGTTTTCGTTTCACAAAGAGTCTGGAAGCAATTTCTTTGTCCGTTATATTCAGGCTATAAATTGCGCTGGTAAGAATTTTGTTATCGGCATCTATATATAGTTTTCCCTTGTACAAAGGGTCTGGAATGTATGGTTTTTGAGCAAAGTCTATAACATAGATCAATTTGTTGTTGACCAAGGTGGAGCGATCAAATTTAAAGTCGTAATAATCGATGGACTCCGGTGAAAAAATATACTCTGGATATTTCATAATATCCACAAAAAGGGCATTAAAAGGTCCTCCTTGTAGCTTAAGTGCTACCGTATCCAATTTGTTATAGTCCGTACTTTTGCGTGCTTTATAGAGCTTTACTCCATCTTGTTTAAGACTGGTATATGGGGTTTTGTAAATATTTACGACTGCTTCTGAAAGTGAAACATTCTGTCTTCTCTTTTTAATCGTTTCCCGGTAAAACGCAGTCATTAAGGTTGGATCTTCAAAATAGTTTTCCCCTTTTCTTTTTAGGGTTTCCCGTACCAGGTTTTCAGCGTCTTTCGGGATAGTCACATTAATTTCGGGCAGTTCTGTAACCGATATATCCATAGTGATACGGTTGTCACCATTTTTAAGCTGGCCTAGAGCAATAGTCTTGGTTTTGTAACCCAAAAAGGAGATTATGATATTGGCATCCGTAATATCTTCCGGAACTTTTAAAGAAAATTCGCCTTCTGTATTGGTAATGGTGCTAATGTTGGATTTTTCAACCATTAGCGATGCAAAAACTAATGGTTTTTTAGTGTCGGAATCAACTACTTCACCTTTGTAGAGTTTAAAATTAGTTTCTTCTTGGAGTTCTTCTTGAAAAAAAGCGAAAGAATACTCTGTGCCAACGAGTACCGAAAACATCGCAATGCACAGTAAATTAATCCAGAGATTTCTCGCTATGTAACCTATTGAGCTTAACATGTCTTTGTAATTTGAGGAATTGAGTCTCTCTAAGTTACTAATTTTTAGCTTGATACCCTGTTAAAAAAAAGGTATTGTTGGGAGCAAATTAAAAGTAATTCAAACTTAGAATGTTAATCGTGGGTTTTGGAGGACGCAGATACCAAGCGATTGATTTCTTTAAGCTCTTGGTCAGTCAAGTCTCGCCATTTTCCTACGGGAATATCCAAAGAAACGTTCATGATCCTGATCCTTTTTAGTCTTGTTACTCGGTAATCCAGATATTCGCACATTCGCCTAATCTGTCTATTAAGGCCTTGGGTGAGGATAATCTTAAATTCAAAAGCACCTATTTTCTCTACTTTGCATTTCCGGGTTACGGTGTCTAAAATGGGAACACCATTTCTCATTTTATTTAAAAAATCTTCCGTAATTGGTTTATCCACAGTTACCAAATACTCTTTTTCATGATGGTTTCTGGCTCTTAAAATCTTATTGACTATATCTCCATCATTGGTCAAAAAAATAAGGCCCTCACTGGGTTTGTCCAGCCTGCCGATAGGGAAGATTCTTTTTGGGTAGTTGATAAAGTCAATAATATTATCCTTTTCCACTCTAGTATCGGTGGTGCACACAATGCCAACGGGTTTATTGAATACAATGTACACAGGCTTATCTTTTGGTTCAGAAATAAGTTTTCCGTCTACCCTAACTTCATCTCCATCGGTAATTTTAGTACCCATTTCGGGTACGCTTCCATTAATGGTTACCCTGCCTTGATCAATAAGTTTGTCGGCAGCTCTTCTCGAGCAATAGCCAACTTCGCTCAAATATTTATTAATTCTTGTTTGTTTGGGTTCTTGCACGCCGCGCTCTTTAGTGGTACAAATTTAATAGAATCTAAAATTCTTTCTACAAAATCGAAAACGTCATTGATTAGGCTTTTGGTTAAGCAAGTGTGAAAGGATTCATTTAGTGCGTTCTAGCTCTATCTGATAAATTTGTCTTCCTAATTCCGCTAAAAAAGGAATGCCAATTTCATCATATTCATATTGGTTATCATTGAAAACCTCGTTATTATTGACAAGTATGGTTGCTGTTAGCAAGAATTCCACATTATTTTTTTCGTCCTTAATATAAGCGCAGTCCGTTAAGGTTCCATATGCAAAACCTACTTTATTATAAATTTTTATGTGATCTGGAATTCTCTCCTTGGTATCGCCATACATAAAAAATTTACAATATCCATCATAATAGGTAGCCTCATCGTATCCGACTTTTCTGGGAACTGTGTGCATGGATTCTAGCAAGTACTCATGTTGTCGGGAAGAAAGTTCAAACTGTTCTGATTTAGGGTACGCTTCCGGGAAAACAACACGTTTTAAAAATTCATGCTGTGCCTTAATAGGATAGTAGTTTTTAAGTGAGAAATCAAAACTTTCATTTATGAGCCGCCCTTCTTCAAAATATCCTTTTCCTTTTTTAATGCCTGATAAGTCCAATGGGTCTGGGGTGGTATTAATCGACCCTTCCATCAGGTAAGTGGTACTATCATTTTCAAAAACAATCAATGGTTTTGTCCTCGGGTCACCTGTATGGTAGCCCAGCCTATGGGAAAACCTTACAGGCTCAATGCCCTTTTTGGTCAGTTGCTGGTTAATATGATCCATTCCCATAAACTCTACCAATCGATTATTCGCTAGGTTGTCACTTACAGCGAATATTTGGGTGACGTCCTTTGCAAAATTGGATTCAATAGTGTCTCCTTCAACAAAATACTTAGTGTACATACCCATGGAATCCGTGGCATTTAGTTTTTCCAATGCCAGTACCGCTATCGGAAATTTTACAGTACTTGCCGGGTAGAAGTATTTATTTTCATTGACCTGTAAGTCATAATCTTTAAAGGTTGGTTTTTCTGTACTGCGATCTATTTGGGTATAACGTATCTGTACTTCGTACTGTTCTACACTATCCATCACCCTTTTGATTTTTGGATGGTCAGATGTTAACGCAGCTTCCAAGGGATTTAAAACAACTTTTCTTTCAGAGCAACCATAGATGACGGAAACGAAAACAAGTAGCAAGGCAAGTAGTCTATTCATTTTTGGGATGTTGGTTGTAAATTTCTCCTCTATGGGGTTTAAGGGCATCTCTTACGGCAATCATTTCAGACTTGGTTACCACCATAAAGGCGATACTGTGTAATTCTGTTAGCTCTTTGAATCCAGTGATAGTGAGGTTGGTTTTTTCTAAGTCAATATATTCTTTTAAGTGTATTTCATGGTGTTCAGCTGTTTTTTTGGCAGCCGGACCTCGAAAATCCCAAATTAACTTTATGAGTTGTTCCATTGGTTGGATTAAAATATTTGTAAAGTAATGAATTAATGGGGCGCACGCCAAAAATCTGTTAAGTAATAGATTAGACTTTGTGCGAGATTACAGTTTTGCTATTTTTGCGGGATGAAATTTTTACATTCCTTGGGAAAACAAGGGGGATGGTGCACATTCCTTTTGTTTGTGGTGTTCTTAAATGTAGGATGCGAATCCCTGTTTAAAAAGAAGGAGCCTAGCTTTGTGGCGAGAGTTGGGGAAAACTATCTTTTTGAAGATGATATCAAAAAACTCCTGATAGAAGGAATGTCTAAAGAAGATAGTGCTTCGTTCGTAACCAATTATATAAACAACTGGGCATCTAAACAGTTGTTATTGGATAAGGCCAAAATTAATCTCCCGGAAGAAAAATTGGCGGAATATGACGCATTGGTGGCAGACTATAGAGCGGATTTATATACCAGGGCCTATAAGGATGCATTGGTGCGCCAAGGAATAGATACCTTAATCACGGAATCTCAACTTGAGAATTTTTATGAGTCTGAAAAAGAGAACTTTAAATTAAAGGAAAAAGTGGTTCAAATAAGGTTTGTGGAGCTTCCCAGACAATTTTTGAACAAAGATGAAGTTATTGATAAACTGAAGAGCTTTAAACCTGAAGATCAGACCTATTTGGATTCTATTGGTGTGCAATTCAAGAAGTTAAACTTTAATGATAGCATTTGGGTGAGTGCCCCCAGGGTTATTGGTGAAATTGCTCCCTTAACTTTTGAAAACGCCGATAAACATCTAAAAAAATCACAATTTTTTGAGATGGAGGATGATAACGGGGTATATTTGGCCAAAGTGGTAGATGTTAAGGATATTAATGATACAGCGCCACTTTCCTTTGTTGAGCCTCAAATAAAACAGGTTTTGTTGAGCAGGAGAAAATTGGATTTTCTTAGGCAATTGGAAACAGAGGTGCTGGATGAGGCAATAAAAAAGAATGAATTTGAAATTTATGCAGAAGATGAATAAACTTTTTGGATTATTTTATTTCATGTTCGGGGTGATCCATTTTGGTTACGCTCAAGAAGATGTAAGCGTTCAAGATGGTCAGGATGAGGCTATGGCTTCAGTTGAAACGGAAGAGGTGGCCGTAATGAAGGATACCGTTAGAAATTTTAAAAGGGTCAAATTAGATGGTATTGCCGCAGTGGTTGGTGATTACGTTATTTTGGACTCCGATATAGAAAAAACACTGATCGATTTAAAAAGTCAAGGTGTTTCAACGGCCGATGTTACCCGTTGTGGGTTGTTGGGGAAATTGATGGAAGACCGGTTATATGCCCATCAGGCAGTTCAGGATAGTCTTTTGGTTTCCGATGATGAAGTTGCCGCTACTACGGAGAGACAAATTCAAGGTTTTGTGCAGCAAATAGGCTCCATGGAAAAATTGTTGAAATTCTACAAAAAAGAGGACGAGGCAAGTTTGCGAGAGGATATCAACGAAATCAATAAACTTAGAATGCTTTCGGAAAAAATGCAAGGTAGTATTGTTGAAGAAGTGGAAATCACTCCTGAAGAGGTGCGACAGTTCTTTAATAAAATACCCGAAGATGAGCGTCCTGTGTTTGGTGCGGAGATGGAAATTGCGCAAATAGTTAAATCTCCAAAACCAACAGAAAAAGAAAAACAGAATGTTATTGACAAGCTCAATGCGATCAAGGCAGATGTAGAGGATAATGATGCTAGTTTTAGCGTTAAGGCCATTCTTTACTCCCAAGATCCCGGGTCAAAGTCAAAAGGTGGATTTTATAGTATTACAAAGGAAACCGGTTTTGATAAGACCTTTAAGGATGTGGCCTTTAGTCTTAAGGAAGGTGAGATTTCAGAACCTTTTGAAACACAATTTGGTTATCATATCATCTACATAGAAAAGATAAGGGGGCAGGAACTGGACTTAAGGCATATTTTAATGCAGCCTGAAATTTCCCAAAAGGCTTTGGATGATGCCAAATCTGAGCTTGATTCCATTAGAAGCCATATAGAGGAAGGAAAATATACTTTTGCCCAAGCGGCCTTGAATTTTTCAGACGAGAAAGAGACTAAATATGATGGGGGACTATTAAGAAATCCAACCACTTTTGATTCTCGTTTTGAACTTACAAAGATGGATCCAACCTTGTATAATCAAGTAAGAAATCTAAAGGATGATGAGATTTCATACCCCATATTGGAGCAGGATCCACGCGGAGGTGGTCCTAAATATAAAATTTTAAAAGTAACCAATAGGTTTGATGAGCATGAGGCCGATTTTGCCAAGGATTATCTAAAGATTCAACAATTGGCAAAGACAGAAAAGCAATATAAAGCCATAAAAGAGTGGATGGACGAGCATATCGAGGAAACTTATATTAGCGTTAACGAGTCCAATCACGAATGCGATTTTGCCAACAACTGGGTAAAAAATTAATTGCATGTCAGATGTAGCGGCAATCGATCAGCTAGTTGATAAACACCAAGCACTTAAAAAGGAAATAGCCAAAGTAATAGTTGGGCAAGAGGAGGTAATCAATCAAATTCTTCTTAGTATTTATACAGGAGGGCATTCGCTCTTGATAGGGGTTCCTGGTTTGGCAAAGACCTTAATGGTCAATACCATCGCCAAAACTTTAGGGCTCGACTTTAAGAGAATTCAGTTTACCCCAGATTTAATGCCCAGTGATATTCTTGGAAGTGAGGTTTTGGATCAAAACCGAAATTTTAAGTTTATTAAAGGCCCCGTATTCGGCAATATCATATTGGCCGATGAAATTAACCGTACCCCTCCAAAAACTCAGGCAGCTCTGCTTGAGGCAATGCAGGAAAGGGCGGTCACAATTTCAGGAAAGCAACATAAGTTGGAACTTCCTTATTTTGTTTTGGCCACTCAAAACCCTATAGAACAAGAGGGGACATACCCATTGCCGGAAGCTCAATTGGATAGGTTTATGTTTGCCATCGAGCTTAAATATCCCTCCATTGAGGAAGAAATTGCGGTGGTAAAAGCTACAACTACAGATGATGTCACCCATGTCAACTCGATGTTCAACTCAGCCGAAATTTTGGATATTCAGCATTTAATAAGAAGAATTCCGGTTCCTGATTCTGTTGTGGAATATGCGGTGAAGCTTGTAAATTCTACGAGGCCTAATTTAGATTCGGCTTCAGATTTTGTTAGGCAGTATCTGGATTGGGGGGCAGGTCCAAGGGCTTCTCAAAACTTAATTCTTGCCGCTAAGGCCCATGCGGCCATCAATGGTAAATATTCCCCTGATGCGGAAGATGTACAGGCCGTAGCTACCGGTATTTTGAGACACAGGATAATTAAGAACTACAAGGCAGAGGCCGAAGGTATATCCGAAGAACAAATCATTCAACAGTTGTTGTAAAACTACCTGTACCTTATCTTTTTTGGATTGGGTATGTCATTTTTTTTGCTCTTTAATGGATTAACGGTAGCCTACGTTTGCCCAACTTGAACGTATCGTATTTCTTACTACTTGAATAGTGCGTTTATAACAAAATGCATCGTGTTATTTAAATTCAATAAAAACACAATAAACCTTCTCTAAAAAATTTTAAAACACTTTGTATTTTAGTAATTTTGTAGGATTACAATAACCTAAAACGTAAAAAGACAATGGCATTCGATATCGATATGATTAAAGAGGTGTACGCCAACATGGCCGAGCGTGTTGATAAGGCCCGTGAAATAGTTGGAAAACCTCTTACCCTCTCGGAGAAAATTTTATATTCCCACCTGTGGGATGGTAATCCTACCACAGCCTTTAAAAGAGGTAAGGACTATGTGGATTTTGCTCCAGATCGTATTGCTTGCCAAGATGCTACCGCCCAGATGGCCTTGTTGCAGTTCATGCAGGCCGGAAAGAAGAAAGTGGCAGTGCCAACAACGGTACACTGTGATCACTTGATTCAAGCCAAAAGCGGTGCTGCAAAAGATTTGCAGTCTGCCAATAGCACAAGTGCTGAGGTTTTTAACTTCTTGGAATCAGTTTCCAACAAGTATGGAATTGGTTTTTGGAAACCTGGCGCAGGTATCATTCACCAAGTTGTTCTTGAAAATTATGCTTTTCCAGGGGGAATGATGATCGGAACGGATTCGCATACCGTAAATGCCGGTGGACTGGGAATGGTTGCCATAGGTGTTGGGGGTGCAGATGCAGTTGACGTAATGGCCGGTATGGCTTGGGAGCTTAAGTTCCCTAAATTAATTGGAGTTAAATTGACCGGAAATATCTCTGGGTGGACTTCTGCCAAAGATGTTATCCTTAAGGTTGCAGGTATATTAACCGTAAAAGGAGGTACTGGAGCTATCATTGAGTATTTTGGAGAAGGTGCCAAGAACCTTTCCTGTACAGGCAAAGGAACCATCTGTAATATGGGTGCCGAGGTTGGTGCTACCACTTCTACTTTTGGTTATGATGATTCTATGGAGCGCTATTTAAGAGCTACCGATAGAAGTGACGTAGCGGATGAAGCTAATAAGGTACGCGAGTATCTTACTGCTGATGAAGAGGTATATGCCAATCCTGGTGAATACTTTGATGAAGTTATAGAAATAAATCTTGATGAATTAAGGCCTCATTTGAATGGACCTTTTACTCCAGATTTGGCTACTCCTGTTGGTGAATTGGGTGTGAAGGCTAAAGAAAATGGATGGCCAATCAATGTTGATTGGGGATTGATCGGTTCTTGTACCAACTCTTCCTACGAAGATTTAACACGTGCCGCTTCCATTGCAAAACAAGCCATTACTAAAAAGATTAAACCAAAATCCGATTTCGGGATCAATCCTGGGTCAGAGCAAATCAGGTTTACAGCTGAAAGGGACGGATTACTTCAGATTTTTGAAGACTTAGGAGCTACCGTGTTTACCAATGCTTGTGGACCTTGTATTGGTCAATGGGACAGAAGTGACCTTAAGGGGGATGAGAAAAATACGATTGTACACTCCTTTAACCGTAACTTCTCTAAGCGTGCCGATGGTAACCCAAATACCCATGCGTTTGTTGGGTCACCAGAAATGGTTGCTGCTATTGCTATCTCCGGTAAATTGGATTTTGACCCAATGAACGATACCCTTATCAATGAGAATGGAGAGGAAGTGAAGCTAGATGAGCCCATGGGGATAGAATTGCCAATTCAAGGCTTTGAGGTGGAGGATGCCGGTTATTTGGCTCCAAAAGAAGATGGATCTGATGTAGAGGTCATTGTTTCCCCAGAATCGGAAAGATTGCAATTGTTAAGTCCATTCGTTCCTATTGAGCCAGAGCAGATGAAAGGAGCCAAGTTGTTGATCAAGGCTTTTGGTAAATGTACAACTGACCATATCTCTATGGCTGGTCCTTGGTTACGTTTCCGTGGTCATTTGGATAATATTGCCAATAATACCTTAATCGGTGCCGTAAATGCCTTCAACAAGAAGACCAATTTTGTAAAGAGTCAGTTGACAGGAGAATACGGAGGAGTTCCAGATGTACAGAGAGAATACAAAGAGCAGGGTATAAAGACTATTGTAGTGGGTGACCACAACTATGGCGAAGGATCTTCTCGTGAACATGCGGCCATGCAACCAAGGCATTTAGGTGTTGCAGCTGTACTGGTGAAATCATTTGCCCGTATTCACGAAACAAATTTGAAAAAACAAGGTATGTTGGCTCTTACTTTTGCCAATGAAAACGATTATGACCTTATTCAAGAGGATGATACGTTCAATTTCCTTGATTTGGCAGCATTTGCACCAGATAAACCATTAACTATAGAGATTGTTCATGCTGATGGTAGTAAAGACACCATAAAAGCAAATCACACTTATAACAATGCACAAATAGGTTGGTTTACTGAAGGGTCTGCCTTAAATGTAATCAAGAGAGAAAACGCAGCTTAATCGCTGTTATAATAATCGAAAGAAAAAACTCCCGCTTTATACGGGAGTTTTTTAGTTTTGAAACGCTTGTATTATAGTGTTAAGATAATTTCATGAAAAGAAAAACTGTATTTACGCTTCTACTGATTGTATTCATCCTATCTTTTTTTATAACCCCTGTAGGATATTGGTCCAAGAAAAAATTAATGCAAGTTTTCGCACCCTCCCCAGAAATTATATCACAAGAAGATAGAATCCACTTGCAAGAATATGATTGGAGACTAAAGGACGCAGATTGGGATTATTTTAATCTGAGAATATCGGAAGGGAAACCTTTATTCATTCATTTTTGGGCATCATGGCACTTACCAAGTTCCTCTGAATTGGATGACATACAAAGACTTTACGATAAATATAAGGGTAAAGTAGATTTCTATATTATTACCAATGAAGAGCGCGAGCCTGTGCAAGAATTTTTAGGAAAGAACAAATATACTTTTCCTATTACCTATAGAATTGTTGGAGAGCCTGCACCGGTTGAAATATTAGAGCCTTCTGGAACCTATATTATTGACACGGAAGGTTCTATTTTGGTGAAGTCACTGGATTCTAAAGATTGGTATAATGATAAAATTAAGGAAATCCTAGATGCGATTGGTAATTAATTGATCAGCTACTTTTGGCGTTCTTAAAATACTTGAAAGGAACAAATAGCATACCGAAGCATTCTCCATCTTCTTTACCAATATGTTTGTGATGCATCTTATGTGCTCTCCTAACTCCCTTGGCATACCAATGATCGGCTTTTCTAAACATTTTAAATCTTTGGTGGATAAAGATGTCATGAACCAAAAAATAGGCGATACCATAAGCTAGAATACCGAATCCTAAAGGCCAGCCATACCAAAACGATGTTTGTGCACCTAGATAAAACAAGACCATACTTACAATGGCGTAAAAGATAAAAAAAGCGTCGTTGCGTTCAAACCAAGAATCGTGGTCCTTTTTGTGATGGTCTCTATGTAAACTCCATAAAAATCCATGCATGATATATTTATGGGTAAACCATGCCATAAATTCCATAAAGCAAAAAGTTCCAAGAAAAATAAGAATCCAAATTAGAAACTTCATATTATACCAGATTCAATTTATAGTTTACGTAGGACTGTGCCAATAATCCAAATTTTTCATAGTTGGGAACGCGTATTCTTACATTTTTGATTTCCAATGGTGGCGTATTCTGTAATTTTTTAAGAAGTCTTGAATAATACTTATATGCTGTATATACCCCAAATTGAGCCTCTGCGGGCAATTTCACTATCCCTGAATAGCCTAAGGCGAAATCTGCCTTTATTTCTTCCACAATAAGTTCTTTGGTGGTTTCGTCCAATTCTTTAAAATTAGTATTGGGAAAATAACTTCTGTTCAGTTCTTCATAATCCGCCTTTAGGTCCCTTAAGAAATTTACCTTCTGAAATGCAGAACCTAAGGCCATTGCGGTTTCCTTTAGTTCATGGTACTTTTCATCATTTCCCTTTACAAATACTTTAAGGCACATGAGACCTACCACATCTGCAGAACCATAAATATACTCCTTGAATTCGGTTTCTGTCAAATAAGTATTTTTATAGAGGTCCGTACGCATACTTTTCATAAAAGAGGCAACCAAGTGATAAGGTATTTGATATTTGTGATAGGTATGCTGGAAAGAATTTAAGATAGGGTTTAAACTTATTCTATTTTCAAGAGCCCGGTCTAAATCCCTTTGAAACTCATTAAAAAGTTCCTCTTTGTCATAATCATGAAAGGTGTCTACAATTTCGTCCGCAAAACGAACAAAACCATAAATGTTGTAAATATCTGCCCTAATGGAAGGCGCCAACATTTTAGTTGCCAGACCAAAGGAAGTACTATAGGATTTGGTCACAATCTTGCTACAACGGTACGAAACTTGATCAAATAATGCCTTCATAATTTTTTACTTTAGGTTTTTCATAATTAAATCGGAAACTAGTTTTCCTGAAATCAAAGCGGGCGGGACCCCTGGGCCGGGTACCGTTAGTTGTCCGGTAAAGAATAAGTTCTTTACCTTACTGCTCATAAGTTTAGGGCGTAAAAAAGCGGTTTGTGTAAGTGTGTTGGCCATACCGTAGGCATTGCCTTTATAGGAATTATATTCGCCTATAAAATCATTGACGCAAAAAGACCTCTTGAAAAGAATATTTCCTTTAACGCTCTGGCCAGTAATTCTTTCAAAACGGTCTATCACAATATCATAGTACTGGTCTCTTAATTCTGCACTATCTTCTAATCCTGGGGCTATTGGAATAAGAAAGAAACCTGTTTCACAACCTTCTGGTGCCATTGATTGGTCCGTTACGGAAGGAAAGTTGGCATAAAATAATGGGTCTTGGGGCCAAGAAGGATTATCGTAAATCTCTTTTGCATGCTTCTCAAAATCAGTATCAAAGAAAAGATTGTGATGCTCAACATTGCTAAGCTTTTTATTAAAACCGATATAAAAAAGTAGGGATGAGGGTGCAAATACCTTGTCTTTCCAATACGCTTCTGAATACTGTCTTTCCTTGGGATCTAAAAGACTTTCAGAGTGATGGTAGTCTGCTCCACTTAAAACGGCATCCGCCACAATTTGGTTTCCGTTGATAACTATACCGTTGGTAACACCATTGATAGTTGTAATTTTTTCAACCGGACTATCCGTATGTATTTCCACACCCAATTCTTTGGCCAAATTATGCATGGCCCTTATTATTTCATACATTCCGCCTTTTGGATGCCAAGTGCCTAAACCAAAATCGGCATAATTCATAAAGCTGTAAAATGAAGGAGTCTGACTTGGTTTAGCTCCTAAAAACAGCACTGGAAACTCCAATGTGGAGACCAATTTTGGGTTTTTAAATTTCTTTCTAACCTCTCCGCTAATCGTTTTAAAGAACTGATCTACTCGCATGATAGTTTCAGGGGTAACCAATTCTAGAGGGGAGAGGCCGGGTCTGAGCACTACCTTGTTAATAGCTATATCATAATTGGTTTCCGCTTTTGAGATAAATTTCTTGAGATGAACAGAACTTCCCGGTTCTATGCGTTCAAATTCTACACAAATTTTATCCAAAGAATCACCGATGGTCAGTTGCTCATCGGTAAAGAATATTTTGTAAGCAGGATCAAGTTTGTCCAAATGATAGTAATCGGATGTTTTTTTGTCAAAATCGGAAAAGAATTTATCAAAAATATCTGGCATCCAATACCAACTAGGCCCCATGTCAAAAGTAAATCCAGATTCTTTAAACTGTCTAGCTCTACCGCCTACAGTAGGATTTTTTTCGTAGATAGCAACTTCAAAACCGGCCTTTGCCAAATAACAAGATGCGGAAAGCGAAGAAAAACCTGAACCTATGACGATTATTTTTTTTGACATTGTAAAATTATAGTTGATTGACCACTTCATCAATTGAGGTGAAGGTGCTCACAAATTCTGGTAATTGTTTGTTCTTTAGATATTGAACCTGATGCCCTAAAAGCCACAGTTTAGGGTTTTCAAATTTGCTGGCAAATGCTTGAAAGTCCTCAATATATTTTTCTATATAATCTTTGGTAGGAACTACGGTAAAGTAGGATAAGAAATGTACACCGTTAAAATATTTTAATACCTCGTTCAAATTATCCATTGGTACGGACTGCCCTAAATAAATTGACCTATAACCTCTTCTAATAATCTCGTAATTTAGGTAAAGAAGACCTATCTCATGTATTTCGTTATCTGGCAGGTAAGGAACGAATACTTTGTCATTTCGTTGAGGTTCCAAAGTTTGAAAAGCCTCGGTATTCACCACTATTTTTTGTTTTACCAAATTGGTAATAAAGTGTTCATGGGCAGGGGAGATGGTATCCGTTTGCCATAAAACACCCATTTCGTTCAAAAGTGGAATAAAAACGTCCTTAAATATTTCATGAAAACTCTTTTCTTTACTTAACTCATTAAAGGTTTTCATAAAAAGCGCTTGGTCAAAGTGAAGCATGGATAGCTTAAAGGCGTTAATGCTATGACTTTTTACGCTGTTTGATGCCACCATTTCCCTCACCATATCAGGTATGTTCTGCTCAGGAATTTTTGCAATTTTAGAAATCTTATGGCCGTGGTTATAAAGCAGGGTAATGTTCAGTAGTTTTTGAAGGCTACTTAAAGAATAGGTTCTTATGTTGGTGCTCGTTCTTTCTGGGGATAGAAGTTCATATCTTTTTTCCCATATTCTGATGGTGTGTGCTTTTATACCCGAAAGGTTTTCAAGATCTCGTATGCTGAACCGTTTCTTTATGTTGTTCATCTTTTAATAAATATTGTTAAACAAATTTATAAATTAATCTGAATGTACAACCCTCTAATTTGCAGGATTTCTTAAAAGATAGTTAAAAAAAGAAACGGATTATCGAAATGAGTTAAAAAAAGATATGAAAAAAGCCATCTTTGATTCATTAAAGATGGCTTTTTGTGCGCACGAGAAGACTCGAACTTCCACGACCTAATGGTCACCAGCCCCTCAAGCTGGCGCGTCTACCAATTCCGCCACGTGCGCAGAAAATAAATGGCTACGGCAATTATTGCTTTTGGCCTGCAAATATCATCAAAATAGATTTTCTATGAAAGTTTAAATTCTCTAAAATTCTAGAATAAAAAAGGAAGTTAACTTCAAAGTATTTTGAAGTTAACTTCCCGAATTCTCGAAAATTATGGTTTTATCGATACTTGATAGCAATTTGTGCTAATTGGCCAACTATCTTGACAGAGTCTTTCATGGAAAGTTTGGAACCATCTGCGTGGATCCAACGCTTTAATGGCTGCTCACAGATTAATCTTTTTGCTTCTTCTTTACCGTAGAACCTGCGCATTCTCATAAATATTTCTACATCAAACAACCATTTGGTAACAAATTTCTTTTGGAACATATGTGTGACTATCTCACGATCCATAATTTTAGCTCCGCATTGGGTATCTTTAAACGGCATGCCTAAAATTTTTTGGATGATCATATTAATGGTCATGCTTATTATTTTTCGGGCAGATTCCTTTGTTATATTTGCTCCCATTCTGCTTATACGGCTTCCACTAACTATTTTAAAGTTGGAATTCTCCAAGGTTTTTACCAAGTCATCAAAATCCCTGAAATCCGTAGATAGGTCAGCATCCAAATAACCAATATAATCCAATTGTTCATCTTTTACCATATGAAGGACGCCTTGTCTTACAGCCTCGGCTTTTCCTCCATTTTTCTCACAATTGTAGACGCTTATATTACTAGGATTTTCTTTTTGAAGTTCTTGTAGAACACTTAAGGTATTATCAGTACTACCATCGTTCACGAAGCATAAATGATATCCTAGGTTCTGATGGGCAAATTTTTTGAATTCCTCCCCAGAAAGTCTTTCTTCCTCATTATAACAGGGAATAACCACTCCCACACAATGCTTTTGTAACATTTGTGTATCTGCTGAAATCTTTGAATTAGGGGTAACCTCAGGAGCTCCAATGATACGTTTAATCCTTGCGGACATTTCATCCAGACTCACGGGTTTTTTCATGTAATCATCGATTCCCAAATCAAAACCGTCTACAATAACCTTTTCATCGGTATTGCCGGACATAATGATAATTGGGGTTTGGGATTTTTTGGTCTGTCTTATGTGTTGTACTACCCCCAAACCTGACATTCCGGGCATATTTATATCCACCAATACCAAGTCCGGTTCCAAGGAGTCGAATAATTCTATGCCTTTTTCTCCATTATCTGCAACTTCTACGTCATAACCTATCTCGGTCAATCTTTTCTTAACCGACATCAATATCAGTTGCTGGTCATCAATAGCTAGTACTTTCATAATTTAAAAGTTTGGGACCTACGTATTCTTTTCGGTGAATCATTTGTTTTGCGATATCACTAGAAAAGGTCAATTTTACAAGTGTATAACAATAATTTCATCTAATTATTGTTGTTATTTCTTACAATTATGCATTTTTAATGAAGGGAACAAACGTATTATTGGTGGTAGCCTTATTTATAGGGCTTGCATTCCATGGGTCCAGTATATTTTTCACGCTGGAATATACCTATGACGCTTTAATACACCTGTTTTTTGCTGACCATTATGCCAACAGTTGGTTTGAACCTTGGGATTATCGCTGGTATACGGGATTTACGGTTCAAGGATATCCACCTTTGGTGCATCAATTAATAGGCATTCTTTCCTATATTGGTGGATTAAAATTTGGGCTTTTTACCGTTGGGTTATTGGCCATTTTGTTGTATGTAACCGGTGCATATAGGTTTGGACTTTTAATGACCGGTGATAAAAAAGTTGCTGGATATACGGCCATTTTAGCGGTTTTTTCCTCTACTTTTATTGAAACCCTACATATTTTTGGACAACTTCCTAGTATTTCGGCATTATCCATATTAATGCATTCCCTTACAGAAATTTACCTCTGGCTTAAGACAGGAAAGCGTGTTTATCTTTTTACAAGTCTATCCTTAATTGCTGTAACGGTTACCTCGCATCATGTAACCCCTATTTTTGGAATGGTCTTTTTCATATTTCCATTGATAGGAATGGTTGTTATGGATGTATCCAGAGATAAAGTTAATTCTTACAAGGAATTAAGGTTCAAAGTGTTTTGGAGTTCCTTTAGACAGCTTTTTTGGAGAATAGTAAGTTTTGGGTTCTTTTCGTTGATTCTTATTGTTACATGTATTTTGCCCTATTGGATCAACTCCAAAAAGAATCCTATCACCCAAGTTCCTATACCCCATGGTTCTAGGGATAATTTTTTGGAAGTAACCTCTTCGGGTTTGGTCTTTTTTATGATTCCTTGGGGAATCTTACTTTTTCTCATTCCCTATCTTTTTTATCGGTTTTATAGCAAGCGCTATTTGTTTTTTGGATTATCAATGACCATGCTCACTATTTTGGGAACAGGGGGAACAACGCCTGTTCCTTTAATGCTCCTTGGAGAGACGGCCTTTAATATCCTAACATTGGATAGGTTTACTTTGTGGGCCACCATTATGGCGCTTCCTATTTTTGGAGAGTTTGCTTTTAGAATGGTAGAGGGCGATATAAAAGAAAAAATTCAGAGAAGGCTTGGTTCTGTTTACCACAGGATTCTAGGTGGTTTTATAGCTGGCGGTGTTCTTTTTATGGTCATTTTTACCATGAGTTTGGGGTATTTTAGACCATCGCAACCGGCAAAAATCAAAATGCTGCCTATCGTAAATTTCTTGAATCAAGATCAGCACGATCGCTGGCGATACTTACCTTTAGGTTTTGGTGATCAAATGGCTTGGTTGTCCGCACAGACGAAGGCAATGACGGTAGACGGAAATTATCATTCTGCAAGACGATTGCCCGAATTAACTACGAGGGCCATAGAAAGGTTGGAAAACTCTAAGTTCAGGGGGGTTGAGGGAATTGGTTCCTTACAACAATTTTTAACTGTACCCGAAAAATACAATCTCAAATACATCTTTAGCAACGACAAATTTTATGATCCGTTGTTGTATTTCTGTGGTTGGCAACGGCTACAGCAATTGGAAAACGGGATTATGGTTTGGGAAAAATTAAATGTACCGCCTATGCCGGCCATACTTCCCAAAGACGATGTGCCAAAGTGGTCAAAAATAATGTGGGGGGTTATACCCATCTTAACTGTTCTGGTAGCTTTCTTTATCAACGTACAGATGTTATGGTACCGTGTCCTAAAATCAAAAAAGTTGCCCTTGCCAGATTATTTTAAGTACCGGGTGGCATATAATCGTTTTCCTGGTTTTATGATTGTTGTCAATCATATTTGGGCTGTAATTGTCTTGATTTGTTTGGCTTTTGGGATGTACAAGTTTTACATTCACAATGCGAGCCAGAGGTCTCCGGAAAATGTACTTACAGCATATTATAACGCTCTGGATTTTAAGGAATTTGAAACCGCTCATTCCTTTTTGGATAAGGAGAGGGAAGTTCCCATTGCACAATATATGCTTGAAGTTTCAGTAACAGATGGCATTTTAAGTTCTTATGCCAAGCTGGATGCAATGGATATTACCATTTCCGAAGAAACAGAATTTGGAGCAAAGGCCATTGTGGACACGGATTGGGTGACCCCTTTAGAAAGAGTAAAGAAAATTTACTATCATGATTTGGTCAAAAGAAACGGCAATTGGTTTATTATGCCATCTTATTTAGATACGGATATACCACCCGATCAACTTTTTAGCAGTAATGACACCAAGTTTTATAATCATGGTAGGCGTAGGGTAACTACCCAACAGACTTATCACGAAGATGTGCTTAAACAACCAGTTTTGGAAGTGTTGACTGCAAAATTAGTTAAATATAATGGTCAATATTCCGTTATAGGAGAGATACAAAATGTGGATAATATTCCGGCAGATGTGGTTATTAAGGCCACTCTTTATAATGACGCCAACAAAGAATTGGCCAATTACGATGCCAAATATCACATGAAACACAAGTTAATGCCTATGGAATCTACTTCGTTCAAAATAAATTTTGAAGGAATTGCCTGGTCGCAGACAAAAGATACCATACCTCCCACTTTTAATCCAGATGAGTTTACGCCGGTTGAATTGGAGGAGCAACCCACTAAATTTAATCTTCAGTGTGCGGGCAATGTAGCCAATACAGATCTTTATAAAGGATTAACAGTGCAATCACTACATATTGAGGAGCAACAAATTGATGGGGAACTCTATAATTCTGGAATTCAAGAGGTAACTATTCCATTATTATTGATTTCCTACTATGATGAGAATAAAGAACTAATTTGGGTGGATCATCAATTTGTTAAGGATGGGGTTAGGGTACAAAGAAAACAGCCCTTTCATTATAATTTATTGAATGTAGATGATGTTAGTACGATTAACAGTAGTCTCAAAAATTGTTTTGTAAATGGCTTGCCCAATGAATCTATAGCGGAGAAGGTAATTCCTGATAGGAACCAAACCCATCAATGGGACCAATTACAACCCCTTAAAGGAAATAGTTTTGATTTTGTTAAACTAGAATTGAATAGTTATATCGGAAATCCGAAATAAAAACATGTTGGGGCGCCATTTTTATATTATCCTGTTTTTTTTGATTCTTTCTTGCAGAGGTGAGGAAAAAAAGACTATGGTATCTAAGGATATATATGTTGTTGGTCATGAGCAACCTTCATCCATTGTAGCTGGGGAAATTGCCAAATTTACTTTTGAGATTAAAGGAAAGGGTAATCCGTATTTATTAATACATCAGGGTTTAGGCCCAATTATTTTGCAGCCAATGTTCCTTGACAACAAGTTGGTTTTTACTTTAAACAAAAAGGATACTAGGCAAGCAGGTTTATATGAATGGGAACTTATTAATAAATCACAAGCAGTGTTAAGTGGTAATTTAAAGGTGTTGCCCAAGCAAGAATTGACCACCAAAATAGAAACCTATTTTGGTCCTAGAAGTATTAGGGCCGGGGGAGATGATTTTTCCATGTTATTTATGGTGCCAACAGACGTGTATGATAATCCTTTACCAGATGGAACATCTGTAATTATCAAAAGACAAATGGACAATGCTCAAGATAGCATACAGGGAGAGTTAAGAAATGGATATCTATGGCATAACCTGTTTAGCTCTGACCATGCCGGGAGAATGTTGGTGAGCGCCACTGTTAATCAAATAAGCTCCAAAGAACTGACCAGTATGATAGCACCATCCAATTCAGTTAATTTCAAGATTGATTACAAAAGAGTACATGATTATGCAGATGGTAATCAGGTAATAGAATTTATAACAGATGAAATTCAAGATCGGTTTGGCAATACGGTTGCAGATGGCACATTGGTTAATTTTCAAGTTACCGATCAAGATGGGGCTAGATTGCTGACCGTGGGGTCTACCTTGGCAGGTGTAGCAACCGGTAAACTCTTGCACCCCACAAAAGCGAGTAATTGGAAGGTTACCGCATATGTTACGGGAGAATCAAAAAGCAATGAAACTCAAGTACAATTTAAATCAGCGGTGAAAGATTATGAAGTTTCTTTTTTGCATGATAACCGTTTGATTGAGGTAGGGCCCATTCATGGTTTTATGGAGCAACTAGTTCCTGATGGGTTGTTGATTACGTTAAAGTTGTTTAATGATAAGGGTGAGTTGGTCGACACTAAATTAACCAACTCCAGCAAGGGCAAAGCCTCCTTTGAATTGGAAGAACTGTTTTATGAAAATGGGTTTTATACCATTAACCTGGAAACGGCCGGCTTACAAAAAGAATTTAAAGTAGCTTTAGGAACTAATGAACTGGAATAGGTTACTCATAAGATGTTTTCTTATAATCACCTTCTTAGGTGTCAATGCCCTTATTCTTTTTGGTATAAGTTCTGTATGGTCCTACTTGAATACAGGAGCCGAAAGGTCTTCACGCTTACATTTGAATTTGGAGGAGGTGCGCACGTATTTACCCAAAGTGGAGTGGGATACATCCAGAGTAGAAGGAAGACCTATGGAGCCGCTAACACTGGCCGCAATTGAACGAGATTATTTAAATGGGTGGTATGTAAAAAACAATTCTCTCTTGACCAATAAGAGATTTGGTCTTTCAGATTATTTCACTGATAGTGCTAGGGTAAAGGTGAACCGTATTCTTGACTTCAATTTAGAACAACAAGCTTCGTTTAGGCAAACTACTTTAAATCACTTTCCAAAACTTGACTTTTATAGTGCAGATGGAACCCAAGTTTATTTCACGGATCATAATGTGGATATTTATCAAGAAAGCTTGGTAAATAATCAACCTGTCCTAGAAGCGAAAAAAAAGGAATCGTATAATGTCATAATGCTTCTGGAGGACGGATTTTGGAGAATTCGTCATTTTACCAAAAGGGAAAATAAACCTGAACCGGAAAAGCCGCTTTCAAAATTATCAGATAGTATTAAATCTTTGGTTAAGGACATTAAAGGTCTTAATTATTACCCCAAGGATACCCCTTGGGATGTTTTTGGGAAAAAATACAGTGATAGTATTATATCCAAAGACTTTGGGTTAATTAAGGAAATGGGCCTTAATACCATTAGAATTTTTATCCCCTACGAGGATTTTGGAGCAGCTTTTGTGGATGGAAAGAAAATTGATAAAGTAAAATCCCTTTTGGACAAGGCATATGAAAACGAGCTAAAGGTTGTTGTTACCCTGTTCGATTTTTACGGTAATTATGATGTTTTTGATTGGACATTGACCCATCGTCACGTAGAGCATGTGGTATTGGCCCTAAAGGACCATAAGGCAATTTTGGCTTGGGATATAAAGAATGAACCTGATTTAGATTTTGAATCCCGCGGAAAGGAAATGGTAATGGCCTGGCTTGATCAAATGGTAGATGAGGTTAGAAAATGGGATGGCAAGCATCCGGTTACTATTGGTTGGGCAACTCCTGAAGGTGCATTGAACCTAAACGAGAAATTGGATTTTATCTCCTTTCATTACTATAGGGAATTAAAGGATTTTGAAGAAGCCTACATTCAACTTGAAGAAGGTATCAATGACCCTGAAAAGCCTATAGTTCTACAAGAGTATGGTCTTTCTTCCTATGGAGGACTTTGGAATTTTTATAGAGGATCAGAAGAAGACCAAGCCAATTACTACAAAGAAATTCAAGGAATTTTAGAGGACCACAATATCCCGTTTCTTTTTTGGACTCTTTATGACTTTAGCCAAGTGCCAAATGCGGTAGTTGGACGTTTACCTTGGCGTAAAAAACCGCAGCAATTTTATGGTTGCTATGATACGGAAGGAAAGCCAAAACCTGCAACAAAGTATTTGATACAAAATAAAAAAGCGGAGTAAAAACTCCGCTTTTAAAAGGGTAACTCGATATAATTAAGCGTCTGTTGTTTCAGGGGACAGTTTTATGGAGTTAACATCGATTACTCTACCTTTTGATTTTTGAACCTGAATGGCCTTGAAGTAATCTATGTACATTTTTGTTATTGTGCTCATAGGAAGAGAACATGCTGCTTTGTAGTTGGTTTGCGCCAATTCTATACGGTGCGCATCATCCAAGATTATCTTTTCAATGGCATCCGCCAAAGAATATTTATCTTCTGGAGCAAAGAATTCACCTCTATAACCTTCTTCCCTTACCAGAATGCTCAAATCGCCTAAGTCTGGCAATGCCACTGCTTTCCCATAGCTTCCCGCTTGGTGAAGTACCCCGGAACTTCCGGTAGTGGAGGTATATGGAAAGACGACAACTGCGCTTTCGCCAAAAATCACGGGAACATCCTCTTCCGCCACATAACCCGTAAACCTAAGTTGGTCTACATGGCTATATTTCTTCTTCATTTCCTCAATATATCCCGGAGTATTAGGGCTATCCGTACCAGCAATAACTATTTCAATGTTTTCATGTGTACGGCTTCGGATTACTTCCACAGCCTCAATAAGAACCTCTACCTTTTTATACGTGCCAAATTTTCCAAAGGCCATCACTTGTTTTGGCCCTTCCGGGAGGTTAAAATTTGGAAGTGGTGGGGTTTCAAAGGATCCATGGGGTATAAGTGCGATATTTTTTGCTTTGTATTTTTTTTCCAAAGTGGAAACATACTTGCTTATGGTAACCGACACAATATCAGAAGCTAAAATAAACCTTGTAAGATTGGTTCCAATAAAATTATAGGCATATTGCAGAAGTTTATTATTTGTAAAACCCGCACTTCCTAAATCCACTTTCTCCAAAATATTATGTAGGAGGGATATAGTAGGAATACCTTTTCGCCTACACATATAGGGTAGCATTAACCCTAGTGCCGCAGGAATCTTTTTATCCCCAAACTTTAGAAACTGTAGGTTAAAGAGGATTGCATCCGGTTGATGTTTGCTCACTGCTTTGTTCACCCTAAATAGGTTCTGGTAACTATTAAAATCCCAACATTCCTCAACGATAATGGGGCACCCTTGTTCCTTGAATTCCAAATCCTTGGGGGTAGGGGTACTGTCTGTCATCAATATAATTTCAGACACCTCTGGTTGTAACCTAAAGTGCTTTACCAAATAATAGGCATACTCGTTCAAAGTGACCTTGCTGGGCGGGTAGGCAGTAACAATTGCTAGTTTCATTTTAGTATTTATTAGTCCGTAAGTCGGTTATTTTTAGTAAGCTCTTTATTTAAAAAATAGATTATTTGTACCACTAATAATGTGGACATAGCAATGATTTGCATGTGTACTACCGTGGCCAGGTTTTCATGAAAAAGGGCCACCAATACTATTTGTGACAGTCCAAGAATTCCGGAAATGATAACCGGAACATAATGATCAAGGGATAAAAAGTAGTAGGCAAAAATATTGGATACAGCAAAGAGTGATGTTGCCAAGGCATATTGCCATAAAAGGTCGGCCATACTTAAATAAGACTGCCCAAACATTAATGTTATGATCAAATCTGGAAATATATAGCAACTGATTACAATTGCTGCGGATAACAGGCCTATATAGGTTACGTATTTGAATAGGATAGGGGCAGTGGGTTCACCATCCTTTTGTTTTTGTACCACAGCGGGTAAAAGAAGCATTACAAACATCCATGCTACAAAATATACAACTCTGCCAATTAAGGCTAGAGAAGCGTAAAGACCGGCATCCAGAGCATCAAAATAATGTTTGACCATTAGGATGTCGCTATTGTTGATGATAATCTGTGTGAGTTCGTAACATGCTGTGAGTACTACAAACTGGGAGACTTTCTTTGCATTTTCTGGGCTTAACTTTTCCGAAGTGTTCAAAGAGACCCCTTGCATATCAGAAGGATAAAGTCCAAATAGGAAGGAAATTAGTATACCTGTTGCTACCAAAATTCCAGGTTCAAAATCAAGGAGTATCAGTAATAACATAGTGATAAGTAGCCTACTCCACATTTCTGTTTGATAGGTGATGGAAAGCCTGTTGAATTCCTGATTTCCCTGATACGTACCTCTATTGACACTCATGAAAAAATAGATAGGTATGCCAATTCCAAAAATGATAAACATCCACTGGCTTTGGGCATTGAAGAGGACTTGTAGTTTACTGGATAAAATAATTATGATAAGCCCAACAATTGTTCCAATAATTGCTGATTGTTTGTAACTATTATTTTTGAATTTGCGCCATTCGTTACCTGTAAAAAGCACCGCAAATTTGGCTACGGCCAATTGAAAGGTCATTCCTAGAAACGAAAGTACTAGTAGCAAGGTAATGAGCAGAGCAGCTTCGGAAAATGCTTCGGGGCCTAAAAACCTTCCCAATAATAGGTTATACAAATAGTTGCCACCGTTGACGATTAGAACGCTTAGCATGAATAACTGCTCTTGCGATACCTTTCGAAGCATTAGTCTAATGGCCGTCATACTATTCTTTAATATGTTGATTTTTCTCTATAAAATGATTACAGTCGTGTAAAACGAGGAATCATTTATAGTATACTAACGTTTATTTTGTATTTTATTGTAGGATAAGTCTTATGTTTTATGGTGCATAATTATCAACTGAAAGTTGATCACACGTTTATTGATTTTTGAGTTTTTGTTTATACTCAATTTACTTGTAAGTGTTATAAATAGTAGGATATAATCATAAAGACTTTACTTCTTGGAAAATTTCGAATATCTCGGTCCGATATTTTTTTAATCCTGACAACATAATTTTGTAAATAGTACGTTATAGTTTTTGTAAATAAAAACTTACGTAAATTGATGTTACGATTCCTGGCAATAATCGGTTTAACCCTGATCACTTCCAACTTGTTGGCACAAGAGGATATGACTCCCGGATTTCAACTACTTGAAAATGGTAAATTTGATAAGGCAGAAACCTTTTTTGAGGACTATTTAGAACAAGACCCACAAAATAAGACTGCAAAGCTTTGTTACGGTCGAGCGGTTGGTTTGAACGGGGATCCTAAGAAAGCTACAGCACTATTTGGATCCTTAAAGGATAGCTATCCCAATGATTATGAAGTAACCATCAATTACAACGAATCATTTTTATGGGATAAGCAGTATGAAAAGGCCAAACCATTGTACAAGGATTTGGTGACGGACTATCCTGATAAATTTGGGGCCGTACTTGGTTATGCAAATACCCTTTCCAATCTAAAGGAATATGAGGAAGCTTTGGTTTGGGTGAATAAAGCTATTCAGCTTAGTCCGGAAAACCCTGGTGCTAAAGTCTCCAAAAAATATATACGGTTAGGGTATGCGAATGAATATACAAATGCACAGAAGTATAAGGAGGCAGAGCATCTTTTATTACAAATTTTTAAGGATTTTCCAGAGGATAAAGATGCCCTTACCAATTTGGCCAATCTTTATTTAATCACAAAAGAAACAGATAAGGCCAAAGCAATCTACTGGCGTTATGCTACGAATAAAAAAGACTCCATAACTGCCAGAAACGGTATTGCCCTGGCAGAGCATATTGCCGAAAATGATAGGGAAGCGCTAAAGGTTTCTCAACGGGCCATGGAGCGTTTGAATTCCGTAAACGACACGGAATTGATAGAACGCACCAATAATAGATATGTACAAGCGCTTATCTGGAATAGGCAATTTAACAAGGCCAAAAAGCAAATAGAACTACTTGAAAAATCCAACCCTGATAGGAACTGGATAAGGGCCTTGAAGGCAACATTGGGGATGTATACGGCTAACTTTAAGATGAGCCTCACAAACTATGAAGAAATATTAGTGAAGGATAGTACTTCATTTGATGGTAACCTTGGTATGGCCAACGCATTATTTGCTTCTGACCGAATAAAACCTGCGTACAATGCGGCCTTTCAGACTTTGAGAATCTTTAAAAACCAAAAGGATGCTCAAGGTTTTATTGAAAAACTAAACGGGTTGCATGTTCCTACCGTACAAGATCATGCGGCTTATACATTTGACAACGGCAATAATGTGGCCTTCTCAAACACTATCAACGGCTTGGTTCCTTGGAGTACAAAATTTAAGACTTCAGTTAGTTATCAATATAGGAATACCGAAAACACTGTTACCTTAAACAAAGCGGAATCCCATGTATTCAGTTTGGGGGTAGATTATAAATTAATGCCCAATGTGAACCTGAGTAGTCATATTGGTGTCAATAATAGTAGGTTTGAAGAAAGTTACAGCCAACCGGTCCTTAACTTTAAGTTGGCCTTAAAGCCCTATCGTTTGCAAAATTTAGAATTGGGATACCAACGTGAAATGCAAAGTTTTAATGCCGATTTGATTGAAAGGGAGATAGTGATGGATAACTACGGCCTCACTTATAATTTAGGAACCAACATCAATTTGGGATGGTACACGCAGCTAATGCACACCAGACAGTCAGATGATAATATTCGTAATTTATTGTTTACCTCTCTATACTATTCAGTGTTTCGCAAACCAGCATTTAAAGTTGGGCTAAATTATCAATACATTACTTTTAAGGACCAAGTGCCCACTATTTATTTTAGCCCTGAGGTTTATAGGGCTGGAGAGGTTTTTGCGGACTTAAGAGGTGATTTTTCTGATAAAACCAAGTATTATCTCAGCGTTGCCACGGGTTTGCAGCGTGTGGAAAATGACCCGCAAACGCCTATATTTAGAGCAGAGGCTGGTATCACCCATCAATTCAATAAAAGGCTAAGTGGAAACCTTTATGGAAAATACAGTAATATTGCGTCTGCGACTGCTGCTGGATTTGAATTTACGGAAGTAGGATTAAAGGTTAAATGGCAATTACAGGAAAAGCCTATTTTTTTCGCCAAGCTCGATAATTAAATCTATTGCCCATTACAACGCTTTATCCAATAAAAAAAGATGGGAATTCCCATCTTTTTTACCAATAACTGTATGAGGTTAAATAGTTTGTATGTATTCTGTCACTAGATTTAAAGATGCTTCAAACTTTGTTTGCATATCCGTATTGCTTTTAAGCAGTTCTGCTTCGTAATCCTGTGCCAATTGATAGGATTCCTCTAGACCAAGAATATTGAACTTGTGTTTAATTTTGTGCACCAGCTGAGCCGTTTCTTGATATTCTTTATTTTGTAATGTTTTTTGGTATTCGTCTCTTTCTACGGGAAATTCTTCCTTTAATATATTGATGAATTGTTGTTCAAACTCCAAGTCATCTCCGGCCAGTTGTTTTATATAGTTTTTGTTAGGTGTTTCCATAGCTATTTCTGTTTTTTTAGGGTAAGATAAAAAGTGGTTCCTTCACCTTCCCTCGAAGTTAAGCTAATATCTCCTTCATAAAGATTGACTATTTTTTTGACCAGGGAAAGCCCAATTCCTGTAGCATTGTTTTCATTGCTCAGCTTACTGAACATATCAAATATCTTGGATTGATGATGTTCTGGGATACCTTTGCCATTATCGGTTATTTCAAAGGTGTAGTAAAATTTATTTTCTTTGGCACTTATCCTAATGATTCCTTTTTCTTGCTCTTCAGTAGCGGTAATGGCGTTGGTAATTAGATTGGTAAAGAGTTGCTCTAAAGTATATTTTTGCCCAAAGATGGTTGGTAATTCTCCCGAAAAATCTAAAGTTACGTTTTCAGGTACATAGATGGTATTTTCTATTTCCTGTAATAAATCTGAAATATTGATATTGGCTTTCTCTTCTTCTAAGGTGGAAACGGTAGCATGCTTAAGAACGCCATCAATCAACCGGTCCATCTTGACTAAATTTTGGGAAATCATTTCGCTATTGGCTTTGCTATCTTCAGAGAATTTTTCTTTCTCCTCCTCCATGATCCATGTCAACAACGTATTAATGTTTCTTATGGGAGATTTTAAATCATGGGAAACCACGTGGGCATAATTGTTTAGGGATTCATTTTGAGATTCCAATTCCTTCATCAATTTACTCTGCTCCGTACTCATTCTAGAAAGTTGTTCTGCTTGCTCACCAATTTTAGTAGCTAACTTTTCAACATCTAAAATACTGGAACGACTCCCATTTTTGATATTCAAGTTTTCATTTAAACTTTTTAATGCTTTTTCAAGGGCATCAATTATTTTTTTCTGGCGTTGTGCTTCCGCTTCTAACTCTCTGTTTGCTTCATAAAGCTCTTTTGAACTAATGGCTGTCGCCCTTTGGATCATAGCCAGCTTATCATCTTGATCTTGATAGGACCTTTGGACCGCTTCTAGAAAATCACGGAGACCTTCATGTTCCCGTAAATCTTCCGGGAGAAATTTTCTTATTTGTCTATTTAATAAGGAATGCATTATTCGCTAAGTAGGGTTAAGGTCATGGTCTGGTTATGTAGCTTACACGCGCCTTGGCTTGCAAAAGGTGCCATTTCCCCGTAGGAATAAAACCCGGTAACTGCGGCTTGTTTACCAATGACATCAATTACTTCTTCCACTTCATCTTCCGTTCTTTGATCCATGACCAATTTACGGCCAACACAACTTACCAACAAGGCCAATTCTGTTTTCTTTTCTCTTATTTCAACGGCTAATTTTGCCGCTTCCCTTGCTCCATCCGCAATATCATCCACGGTAGACATCATTAATTGTACGGAGGATCCCTCTGGGACATTTCCCGCCAAAATCATGGAATTGGATGCTTCATCTATATTCAATATGGTTCTTACCAATGGTTGTGAACCATCATGTTGGTCTACGTTCAACGGGTAAAAAAGAGCGGAGTAGGGCAAATCTTTTGCTTTGTCCCCTAAATATTGTTTGTAGAGGTCTAAAGCAGGTTTACCATCAAGCTCGAACAGTATATTTTCTTCAGATTTGGTAATGGTTCTTTTGGGCCCAAATACGGACCAGCCTCCATAATTGGCACTTGTTACTTCTAGACTTTCGCCATATAGACCTACCGCGATTATTTCCCCTTCCTTGGGAGCTGTATTATATGAAGAAAGAGTTTTTTCAAATCGCGCATCATCTCCGCAGAGGCCACCGCTAAGCCCCACATTGGCCTTCTTGGATAATTCTAGTCCAATAATTAAACTGCTTCCATTCACAGAGCTTCCTTCAGAAACCACGAAAACGTGTTTAAGATTTTTTTGAGGAAATTCTTCCATTAAAGTTTTTCCTAGTAATTCATCGTCACCATTAAAATCCGCTAAATTCTTGCTTTTTACCAAATAGCTGCTTTTTTCGAATTCTATAGCGGTAAGAACCATGGATTTTTCAAATACATTCTCTTTTAAAATCTCTCCGCTAGTGGAGCCAATTACTATATGACCATCCGGAAATAATTGAGAAATTTCTTCAAAACAGTTTTCTTCTTCCAATAAAAATCGGTCACCAAATACTAGGACCAGGGGATTTTTTAAGATGGACTTATCTGTGCTAAATTCCCAAGGATTACCTTTTGTTTTTTTTGCCTGAACTATTTTCATGACTCTATATTTTCATTGGTTAATACAGACTTTTTAAGGGTGAAATGAAACTGGGTTCCTTCCCCCACTTCACTATCTACCCAAACATCACCTTCATAACGGTCTACAATTTTCTTTACAATAGAAAGTCCAATACCTGTTGACCTTTCTTTATTTCCTATAGATTGGAAAATTTTAAAAATCTTTTCATGATATTCCTTTGGGATACCTACACCATTATCTTCTACGGTAAAATGGTAGAATTCTTTGGTGTCCTTAAAAAGAACTTGTACCAGGCCTACTTCCCTCTCAATATGTACCACGGCATTGCCTATTATATTCTGAAATAGCTGTTGCATCTTGGTCTTATCACCAACGATGGTAGGTAACGGATCGGGCACGGTTACATTTACATGATCTGGAATGAAAATAGTTTCCTTAATGGTATCTATTACCTCGTTTAAGTCCACCTCACTGGATAACAGTTGGGAACTATTGGCGGTAGAATATTCCAAAATACCTTGGATGAGTTTGTCCATGGAAGCAACTTTTTCCTGTAGCAACGAAAGTTGTTCTTGTCCAGCTTCATCAATCTTATCATGGTAATCTTCTTTTATCCATGAGGCCAAGGCACTTATACTGCGGAGCGGTGATTTTAAATCATGCGAAACGATATGCGCGTACTCTTGGAGATTTTTGTTACTGGCTTCCAGGTCAACTAAAAGTTGTTCTTTTTGTTTTTGAAGTTCTTTTTCTAATGTGATGTCCTCTATGACAACTACCTGAAATTTAATCTCGCCTTTTTGGTCTCTAACGGCGTTGATGTTTGTTTTAGCAAAAAAGGTACTTCCATCTTTTCTTATGTATTCTTTTGTCACCGAAATATTGTCCTGACCGGATTGATTGTGAGTTTCCACAAACTCATTGCACTCTTCTTCATCATAGCAGGTGGTGATATCTTTGGGAGTGACGTTAATCAGTTCATTTTCAGTATACCCTAACAATTGTGAGAAAGTGGGGTTGGCTTTTATAATCTTACCCTCAACGGTCAGGGCTATTCCTAGGGGAGAGTTATCTACAATGATATTAAGTTCCCTGCGCTGTTCATCCAACAACTCCTTAATTTCCATTTCTCGGCTAATATCTCGCATCACCCCATGAATCCCAATAGGGTTCTGTTCCGCATCATAAATGAGACTGGCGTTTATCTGTATAAATTTTTGAACCTTGTCCTTAAGTACAATTTTGGCTTGATAGTTTCTAAGGATACCAATCTTTTTCAGGGACCCAAAAGCTTCCAGAGTGTAATTAACATAGTCATAGTGAACCATGGTACCTACATTGATGGATTCTTTACGATGGTCAACGCCTAAAAACTTGATGGCAGAATCGTTCATAGTAATTACATTATAATCCAAGTCTAAGATGACATATGGATCGATGATGTCCATAAAAGAATCACTAAGGTCTGTCTGCTTTTTATTCAATAGGCCCTCTAATTTATTATTGGCTGCTTTTAAATGACGAGTCATGTCATAAAGTTCTTTGGATTTCTCCTCAAGAATCTTTTCGGCCTGTTGGCGTGCCAATTTTTGGCGCTCCAAAGCCCGTTTAAGCATTTGTACCTCTTTGCTATCCATTTTGGACGATGTCGAACTGTACTTCTGTTCCATCCTCTTTTAATAATTTGTATGATACTTGGGCAGAACTATTATAATGCTCAAAGCAGCGTTCAATTAAACCGTGTGCCAATCTATAAAGTCCCCTTGAAGATGCGTACACCATGGAAAGGGAATGGTCTGTTTTATCCAAAATTTTAAATGTGGGTAGTTCCGCTTCAGGATAGATTTTTTGCACATGAACGTGAATGTGGTCTTCAATGGCGTAAATAAGCCCTAAAGGATTATTATAACTCTGTATTACCTCAGGATGCGCTTTACCAAGACTAGCAAAAAGATAATGGCCAAAAGTATAGATCAGCGTATCTATATCAATCTTGACCTCAGAGCTGAGGTTGGTAATTAGACTTAGCATTTCATTGAATTCGTACGTGCCTATGGCGGTATAAACTCCATTGGAGGGTAAGTCGGAATTTTCAATGATGGAGTCGGCTACTTCGAGTCCAAATTTCTCTTCCACCATCTCAAGAAACTCGGTAAAGACTATTCCTTTCATTTAATTAGGTTTAAGTTGAATTTTGATTCGGTCTTTTAATTAACGATAAATGTAGGAAAAAGACTTCCGAAATAAGCAAAAATGTTGTAAAATGTAGGAAAAACGTTATGCCTTCACTAATTCACTAGCTTCCCAATAATGGACTACCTTAATGAGTTTTTCTTCGTATTCCTCATATTTTAAGGGTTTTAAGATGTATCCAGCTATGCCAATGCGGTAACATTCCAGCAAATCTGCCCTATTTTGAGATGTTGTAAGCATTATTGTAGGAAGATATTTATAATGCTCATCTGCTTTTAATATTTTCAAAAATTCAATACCGCTCATTCTTGGCATATTCAAATCGAGCAGAATGATGTCTGGTAATTGGTCTCCAGAACCCAAAACTTCGAGAGCTTCTTCTCCATTTTTGGCTTCGGTAATTTTATGTTTAACATTTAGTTTTGCCAGAGTACGTTTAAATTTCATGGTCTCAATGGCATCGTCTTCAATAAATAGAATGTTCATGATGGTAGTTTATAATTGCCCTATGCTAAATATAATGAAAAGTTAGTCCGAATATTGTGTGGCAACTTCAACTTACTGTAAATCAATGTGGAATATATGGTGCGAAATCGTTTGCAGAAGGACTGTACAATTTTAAATTTCTTACGAACCAAATGCCGATGAGATTTAATGTATAATATTTACGGCTTCACCTAGTTTAGAAGATTTATAGGCGGCATCAACAATTTTATTTACAATAATACCTTCTTTTAAACCTGGTACTGGTATTCTGTTTTTTTGGATACAGTCAATAAAATAAGCCATTTGTTTATCATAGATGCTTTGATCGCAATGTTCATTTTTTTTAGGAAAAATGGGTGTGGAAATTTCACTGGAATCTCCATTTTTTATTTTTAAAGATGTAGGAAATAGTCTAGCATAGCCCTCAGTACCAAAAATTGCTGTGCTGGCCTCGGGGCCATCCATATGCGGTTGCCACCAGCCGCTCTCAATAATGCTTTCAGTACCATTACTCCAAGTGATAACCAAAATTGCCGAGTCATCCACTTCATAATCGCCAAAATTGGTAGCGATCCTTGCATAAACCTTTACAGGTTTGGGGTCGTTTAGGAGAAAACGTACCGTGTCAATGGCATGTACGCCCATATCTGCTAAAGCACCTCCACCGGCTAATTTTTTATTGGTAAACCACCCTGTAGGACCCCAATTTTCATGTATACCATAGCCCTTGGTTTTTATGATTTTACCGAGGTCTCCTCTTTCAATGGTCGCTTTAATAAATTGAGCCTCACGATCAAACCGCCACATATGGCCAACCATTACCTTTTGCTGACACTTGCTCGCGGTGGTTTCTATTTTAAAAGCCTCTTTCTCGGAAAGGGCCAAAGGTTTTTCGATGAAAACGTCTTTTCCATGCTTTAGAAAAGCTATGGCATGAGGAGCATGTAGGGCATTTGGCGTACTTAATATTACCGCATCAATGATACTATTATTTAATAGGGGTTTAATATCATCAAAGGTGTGTGGTATTTTATATTTTGAAGCAAATCTTTGGGCACTTTTTAAAGTTCTGGCCACTACGGCGAGCGTATCTACGTTAGCTAATTTTTGAATAGCTCTAGCATGGTAGTCTGCAATATAGCCTGCCCCAATTAATGCTACTTTTATGCTTTTCATTAGAAGATTATTTAATGGTAATCTGATTCAGTTTCTAACTTTTTAAATTCACTTAACAATAATGAAAGCCTATCCGTCAAAATAAAGTCTACGCCCAAATCAATTAACTCTTTCATTTCTTCAATAGAATCGGTTCCAAAATAATTGACTTGAACATCTTTGTTTTTAAGTGAAGTAAGCTCCTTTTCAAGACTTCCTTTTTCTCTTGATTTTTTTAATTGTATAAATTTGAAATTACCCTCTATAGTTTCAGAAATATACTTGTCACGAGAGGTTGTACGATTCATATTACAGACCATCAAATTTTTGTTTACAGATTGTATACCAGCGAAGGCTTCATTTCCACAGGCGATAACCGACTGCCGTTCTTTGTTGGATTTTAAAATTTGAAGAGCCACTTTTCTTCCCAATTCCTTACCACCTTTTAAATGCACATTTAACCAAACAGTGTTGGGCATAATGTTTAAAACTTCCTCTAAAGTGGGTATTCGGGTATTTTTTAACTGAAGAGATTTCCATGAACCGGCGTCTAATTGTCGCAGTTCCTTTAAATTTTTATGAGATACTTGTCCGTTTCCATCGGTGGTGCGGTCTACGGTATCGTCATGAATAATGACCAAGGCACCATCCTTTGAAAGTTGTACATCAAATTCTATCATTTGGGCACCTAACCGAATAGCTTCTTCAAAGGCTGGTAGGGTATTTTCAGGATGGTTCTCAGTAGCACCTCTGTGAGCACAAATTCCCTTTTTAGGTAGTTTCATTTCCTGTGCTATCAAGATAAAAGGAATTAGAGTTAGTAGTATAGAAAATAAGGGTTTCATTTATTAACTCATTAATTGTTCCGCTTGCTCGTATATTTTTTTAATGGCATTTGCAATCAAAATCATATCTTCTTTGCTTCCCATCAAAACTTTATGGTGTAAACAAACAGACTCTTCATGAAAGATACGCTCACATACCGGCAATTGAAATCGGTTCGGGTCTATTTGCTCCCAATAATTTTCATTGAGCTTATGTCTGGCCGGCTTTGTATGGGGTACATACAACGAACATTGGTTGAGTGGTTCATAACATGCATCAACTACAATATTTAGTTCAGCTTCAAACGCTTTTCTAAAAATTTCGATGGGCAAACCTTTAAACTCAACTTTTAAATATCTAAAGGCGAAATTAAAATAAGCTTTTTTGGTTTCCCGAGAATCCCTTTTCAAAGGGTGGATGCCGGGTAGTTCTTTTAAAAGCTCGTTGAGATATGCTCCGTTTTCATCCCTTGTGTCATTTTGCTTTGGCAATCTTTTGAGTCCCTCCACTAAAATAGCTGCTTGAAACTCGGTAATTCTCAGATTACCCGATTGCAAGAAATTACCATCGTCGCCATAATCACCAATACCTTTATCCCCACTTTTAAAACTGCCTTCCGGCCTTCTGCCACAATTTCTTAAGGCGTCAAGTCGTTCTGCCAAATCCGGGTCATTGGTAGTAACGGCGCCACCTTCCCCAGCGGTTAAATGCTTTGATAGTTGAAAACTGAAGCTTCCTATATCACCGATACTTCCGGCTTTTTTCCCTTTCCATTCGCCTCCATGTTTGTGGGCGCAGTCTTCAATGATGTGCAAATCATGTTCTTTTGCTATAGCCATTATCGAGTCCATATCGGCAAAGGCGCCATACAAGTGAACGGGAATAACTGCTTTGGTCCTCGGGGTTATAGCTTTTTTAATGGCTTCGGGATCGATACACCAGGTGTCTTCAAGAACATCGACAATAACGGGGGTCGCATTTACATCGATGACCGTTGCCGCTGTAGCCTGCCAAGTAAGTCCGGGAATGATGACTTCGTCGCCCACACCTATTTCAAGGGCTTCCAAAGCAATCTGTAAAGTGACGGTTCCGTTTACGGTGCATACCGAATATTTGGTTCCAGTGAAAGCAGCAAAAAGTTGATTGAATTCTGTTTCTTTTGGGCCATTGTAAGACCAGACGCCACTATTCAGTACTTCAATGAGGGCTTTTTCCTCTTCCTTGCCCCAAACAGGCCATTGAGGCCAGGGGTCTTTAAATATGTCTTTGACGGATGGCCCACCCAAAAGTGCCAGTTGTTCCATATTTCAGTTTGATTAAATTGGTATTGATTTTGGTGAAATTTCGGTTCTAAATTCTTTGATATTCCATCCAGAGATTTTTAATTGGACAGTTCCATGATAATTGAAATGGACTTCTATTACTCTCTTTTCGTTCGGCAGAAGGGAGATGTAATTGTCATCCCAGAAAACAGGAAGAATATCATTTTCACTGCCATCTAATAGAAAGAGAGAAACTTGAAAGGCTATAACATTTGTAGTATTGGTCAGCTCTACTTTTAATTGCCCTTGTCTAGCGTCTATTTCGTACCCAACTTGAAGTTCAATTTTATCCAATTTTTGCAACATGGTAAAATCTGAAAACTGATTGCTTGGGGTATGGAAGGCGAATTCACCTAAATTTGCTTCGTAATCTAAAATCTCTTCTTGGGTGGATAACCAATAAAAGTTAGAGCTAATCGCATTCTTGTCTTTCTCGAACAATCTGAGATCTAAAAAATAGGTAGTCGATAAATTCTTGATGTCACCTAATTTATACAACTGAGTCGAGCTATTTGCTTCAGAAATGGTTTGGTGCTCGACACTGAAAATTAATTCTGAATGAATATTAAAAACTTTAATTTCTGCGACACAATCAGAACTTACATCAAATAGGTCATTGACCAAGTACACAGAATGACTTCCGTAATCATAGATTAACTGTTGGGGAGCGCAGGCTTTTCTAGCGGCGTAGAAAGCTGCCGTTGGCATCAGGTAATAGTCGTATAATTGCCAATACATTTTGGGCCATGCCGCGTTCAGCATCCATTGGATCACACCTGTACTTTTAGTTTTGTTCACCCTAAACGCCTCAAACATGGGGCGCATCAGCTCATAGTTTAATGCTTGGGCTTTTCTATTAAAATCGTCAATATTTTTTGTTTCGCCGTACTTGGCCAACAGGGCCTCTCTAAACCTGTCGAGGTGTGCAAATTCATAAAGTCCGCAATGGTAATTCCACACCTCGTTAATGGGCCAGAGTTTGTCCTCTGGAATAAACTTTTGAATGCTGTTCAGTTCAGGAATTTGAGCACCCGGACCCGTTTCGGTATTAAAACCATAGGCACCGCCAAAATCAGTGTCCGTATACCAGTAGACCGGTGCCGTATAATCATAAGGGCCGAGCATTTTTACACCCGAAGAGCCGCTAATTTCGCTAATGACATCTTCACTGCCAATCACATGCTGGTCACTGCCAACGCCTCCTGTAGAATTCAGGTAAGGTCGCGTATTATCGTACTGATCAAAGATCTTGATATATTGCTCTTCGAGTGCGGTAATAGGTACTTTGTCACTAGCTACCGTCCAAACAAAAATACTGGGGTGATTTCTTAACCAAGTAATTTGGTCTTGCCAAGCCTTGGCTACATGCTCGATGTGTTCAGGCTTATAAACACCTCCAAATCGTTCGTCGACAGGAACTCCCATATGAATTTCATGCTCCCAATGGCAACTCCAACCCGCCATAATCAAAATGCCGTAAGTATCGCAGAGATCGTATAATTTTTGATCTGTTCCCCAAAAACCTTCGAGTCGAACACAATTTAGGTTCATATGGCGCACATATTTAATTTGCGCTTCCAGTTTTTCAGGGGTATCCATGAGCAGCAAATCATCCGTCCAACCGGCACCCTTGATCAATAGTTTTTTACCATTGATCTTAAATCCGCGGTGTTTGCCATCAAGCCAATAATCGGCGACACTTCGTATTCCGAAGTTGGTTTTAACGGTACTATGTATAGAATTCTTAATAGAAAACTGCATGTGAAGTTCATACAAATGAGGTTCTCCCATGTCTGCAGGCCACCAAAGATTCGGGTTTTTAATGTTCAGTTGGTGGAATTCGGTTGGTTTCAGATGAATTATCGTACTGCTATGGGCCTCTAAATGTAGTTTTTTTTCGATTCTAATATCACCAAATGCTGCACTCAGGTTTCCAGCTATTGAAGTGTTTGATTTATTCTCAACTTCCACAGAAATATGAACCACGGCGGAAGAGTCTACAAAATCATTTAAATAGGTCTTAACAAATGTTTTACTGAGAAAGACGCCGCCGTGCAAAAGTAGTTTTACAGGCCTAAAAATTCCCATATTTCCGTCAGGAGGCTTTGGATTCCAGTCAACGAATCCGGTACTAAAATCTCCGGGCTCAGGAGGAATTACTTCTACAGCTAATAGGTTCTCACCTTCTTTTAAGTGTTCGCTGGCTTCTATAGTCGTAATGCGATAGGCTCCATCAATTAAATTGGAATCGGCAATTTTTGTTCCGTTTAACCAGATATTCGCTTTGTAATTAATTCCTTCAAAAACAAGTTCACCAAAAAGGGCAGCCTGCTCTTTGCTGAGTTCAAAAGTTTTGACATACCACCAGGGAACAGTAAAAATTTCTTTAGGAACAGTTTTTAAGTTTTCACCAAAATAGAGGTTCTTGAAGACCTTGTTTTTGACCAATGCCGCTAAAACAGTAGACGGAACATTAACACGCATCCAATCATTTGAGCATTCACCCTGTGACGATAATTCTTTACCGTCATACTTTATGTGTGAAGAGGATTCTAACCTCCAATTATCCGTAAGTTCCCAATTATAAAAGGCCATATTACAGCGTTTTATTCTTAGTACTTAGCTGAACCAAGTTCATTTGTGATTTCCAAAACATACCTCCGCCAATAAGGATCAATACCATGCCAGCTACCAAATCGGTCATTTGTTGCACAAAGGTTTCGGTAAAGGTTATGGCAACTAACACAATAAGGCCAAAAATTAATATAAAGACTCCAAGGGCACGATTTATCTTGGCCGTTTTAATTTTGTTCAATAGCTCTATTTCGGTCATGGTTGAAGTTTTAAAATAAGTAGTAAACGGTAGCCAAAATTCCTAAAACGGTCCATGACCAAATTTTTAGATTATGGTACCAAAATCTTTTTTCTTTTGGAATGCCTTGATAAATATATTCTGTAGGCAAAAGCAATACCAAGGCCCCAATTATTAGATAGAGACCGAAAAATATCATTTTTGCAGTTTCTTGCGATATTCCAGAAGCCCAATCAAAATTCAACATAATTATATAGAGGTATTTTCGGTGACTATTTTCGTATTAAAAACTAAGCCTTGTAAATCTTTTTCCTCATGTTTTTTGGTACAAAGGCTTACGATAACATTGATGATAAAGCCTACTAGAAACGACCACCATGAAATATAGAGAAAAGGATCTTCTATATGAAAAAAGTGTTCTTTAAAAACATTTAAGAAAACGGCAAAGGCAATTCCGATTATCAATGCCGAAAGTCCGCCCCATTGAGTAGTTCTTTTCCAGAAAATACCCAATAGGAGAATGGCGAAGAGGGGCCCTTGAAAATAGGACATAAAGGTCTGTATGGCCACATATATTCCCGGGAAATCACTGCTGATAGGTGAGGTCGCCACCCCGAATATGAGTAGAACCAAGGTGGTTATTTGTCCAACTTTTAAATAATGCTTGTCACTTGCACCTTTTTTAATAAAAGGCTCATAAATATCTTTGGTAAACAGGGTGGCAGTAGAGTTCAAAAGGGAATCGACACTCGACATAAGTCCGGCAAAAAAAGCAGCGAACATAAGACCTACCAATCCTGGAGGCAGAATACTTTTTATCATCATGGGCAATGCCTGGTCACCATCTGACAAATCTGGGTGTACCACCACGGCCATCAACCCCGGAAATAGCACCAAAATAGGAATGAACATTTTTAAGGCCGATCCAAATATCATACTAGCTTTGGCATGCCATTCATTTTTAGCTGTAAGACATCGTTGAACAATAGACTGATTACCGATCATGTAGGCATTTGCCATTACAAAGGTCAAACCGAACAGAATGCCTGTCCACGGAAATGGAGAAGTGGTGTCAGAAGGTTGAATGATATCAAAATGACTTTGGTATTCTGGTCCCATGGTAATTATTTTCTCTACCATGTTTTCCCATCCACCAACGGCGTGCAATCCTAAGAAAACGAGGGCAAATCCACCTACGAACATGATTATCATTTGAACTACATCGGTCATGATAACCGCTGTAATTCCACCGAAATAGGTATAAAGGCCAACCACTCCGGCGGTGGAAAGAATTGAGATCCAAATGGGCCAACCCATGAGCACGTTGAGCAATACGGCACTTGCCCAAAAGAGTACACCAAGATCGAGAGCAAAAAATAGTATCCAAGTAGCGGAAGCAATCGTTCTGACCGATTTGTTGTACCTGCGTCCCAAATATTCGGGAATGGTGTACATGCCACCACGCCAGAAATAGGGTATAAAAATAAAGGCGGCCAATAGCATGGCCGGTACGGAACCAACCCAATCAAAGTTACCTACTGATACACCATATCTATAAGCCTGGCCGGAAACGCCTACAAAATCGAGTGCCCCAATATCAGATACGACTATCGACATACCGATGGCCCAAAAAGGCAAGCTTTTGCCACCTAGAAAATAGTCTTCTGAGGTATTTACAAATTTCTTAAAGTAAAGTCCTAATAGCAGCATTCCTACGATATAGGCGATGACAATAAAATAGTCGATTCCGGCAAGCATAGATGGTATAGTTTGATTGCTTACAAAGTACGCTCAATAGACTTCAATTCATTTCTTATATTTTATACACTTTACGTGAAATTTTAACATAATCGATGATTTATTCTTTTAAATGTGTCGGGATAGGTTAAAATATCTTATAAGGAATTAAGTAGTCTTTAGAGCATTGGACAATTTTCTTTCCGTAGTTTATTCAAAAAGAACTCAAACCATCGATTTCGGTAAAAATGTTGGATTATTATAACTGAATTTGTGTCTTACAATTGGTGGAAATAGCCCCAAATAGTCATGTCACAAATTCATTTTCCTATGATTTTTGACTAAAAATTAATGATATATTAACCATAATTTTTTCTTGTGGTAAAACAGCGAAAATATTGGTCAATATTACATATGTAATTAATAATATACCATATGTTTTGAAAGGCAGAATCGGATAGTTTTGTTAGGAATTAAACATCATTTCATTCAATTTCCTAATTAACTAATTCTACCAAGATGAAAAAACCAATGATTCGTTCGTTACTTTTTCTTTTGTTCGTTCTCTCCGTAACAGGGGTAATGGCACAAAGGGAAATTACCGGAACTGTCAGCAGTACAGATGGAGAACTCTTACCCGGAGTATCCGTGGTTCTTAAAGGAACCACTACAGGGGTAAGCACCGATTTTGACGGTAACTACAGTATTAATGTGCCCGGCAATGATGCCGTACTTTTATTTTCGTATATAGGAATGTCTTCCAAAGAAGTGCCTGTTGGAAGTCAAAATACCTTAAATGTCTCACTTGAACCCAGTTCTGAAGCCTTAGACGAGGTGGTGGTCACTGCACTGGGTATTTCCCGAGAGAAAAAATCCTTGGGGTATTCGGTAAGTGAGGTCGATGGAGATGCACTGGACAATGTACCACAAGAAAATGCTTTGAATGCTCTTTCGGGAAAAGTTTCCGGGGTAGCGATCAATAGTACAGGAGCACCGGGCTCTTCCGTGAGCATGGTTATTAGGGGAGCAACTTCCCTTTCAAGCGATAACCAACCGCTTTTTGTAATTGATGGAGTTCCGGTTTATAACTCCTTGAACAACGTGGGTGGCGTTGGTCGCGATAACCGAGTCGATTATGGTAATGCTATTTCGGATATTAATGCGGACGACATAGAAACCATGACGGTCTTGAAAGGGGCCAGTGCAGCCGCTTTGTACGGTTCTCGTGCCGGTAATGGAGTGGTATTGATTACTACCAAATCAGGAAAGGCCAAAAAGGGGATGGGCGTTACCATTAATTCCAGTACGGTATTTGACATCCCGTACAGATACCTTGATACGCACACAAGATTTGCTGCGGGCTCAAGACCATATACTGAAGATAATTTTCCCTCAAATGAATATGGGGCCATACTCATAGGTGAGACTTCATCGGCTTGGGCCGGTCCTGCTTTGGATCAAGGAATTAATGCCATTCATTGGCCCTACACGGCCGAAGAAATTGCAAGTGGAGTTCCAGTACCTCGAGAATTGAAATCGTACGACAATGCCGCCAACTTTTTTAACACGGCAATTACATCAACCAACAACATTTCCATTCAAGATAATACCGAAAGGCTTAATTATAGGCTTTCTTATACCAATCTGGAGAACAAAGGTTTTATACCTAATTCCGATTTGAGCAAGAACAGTATCAATTTGAACTCTTCTCTCAAATTGGTAGATAACTTTACCGTAAGCTCAAGTCTTAATTATACCAAAACGGCCAGTGACAACAGACCGGCCGGAAATAGGGGAGCCAACCCCATTCAGGCGATGTACGAGCTGGCACCGCACATTGATGTAAGGGACCTTGAAGATTATTGGTTGACAGATTATGAAGGACTTCGTCAAAATTCTCCCTACGCCTTTGGAGATGACCCAACGGAGACAGAATGGAACAATCCTTATTATTTGGCCAACGAGGTCAATAACAGTTTTGAAAGAAACCGATTTTATGGGAATGTAAAGGCAGACTGGCAGATAAATAGTGAATTGTCAGGAATGATCCGTTACAACTTTGATGAGGTTAATGAAGTTCGTGAAACTAAAATCTCGAACGGATATACCAACGAAATGAACGGGGCCTACGGTATCACCGATATTTTTAGAAATGAGACCAATATCGATTTTCTTTTGACCTACGCTAAAAAATTCAATAATTGGGATTTTTCGGCCTCCTTCGGAGGTAACAGAAGGGTAAATAGAACGTCTCAGGTAACCAATTCTACCAAGGATAGGGGGCAAGGGCTACTGACGCCTAATTTGTTTACTTTAAGTAATATCGCTCCTGAAAACTTGAACTATAATTCCTATAATACAGAAAGACAGGTAAACAGTTTATACGGCCTGGCAAGTATCGGTTTTATGGATACTTTCTTTGTGGATGTCACCGGTCGTAATGATTGGTCGAGTACCTTGCCCGAGACTAACAATTCTTATTTCTATCCGTCAGTATCGGCAAGTTTATTATTGAACAACGCCCTCAATTTGGGAAACAAGGTTTCATTGGTAAAATTAAGAGCAGGTTATGCTGAAGTCGGAAATGATACAGACCCCTACAACCTAGTTCCTATTTTGAATAGTGGCGATTCGTGGGATGGTGGTTCTATGTTATCGGTTCCTGGAAACCTTTTAAATCCTGAGTTAAAACCAGAGTCACAAAATTCATGGGAAGCAGGTTTAGACCTAGCTTTTTTCAGTAACAGGTTGCGATTTGATTTTACGTATTATGAAAGCGATAATAAAGACCAGATTTTTCCGGTTAATACGCCCATTTCGTCAGGGTATAACTCTAAGTTCATTAATGCCGGTCTGATTACCAGTGAAGGTATCGAAGCAGGTTTGAACGCGACTATAGTATCCAAAAACGATTGGAACTGGGATATGGGCTTTATTTTTAGCCGTAACCGTACCAAGGTAATGGAGTTGGCGGATGGGATGACTTCCGTTACTCTTTGGACCGATGCTCGTGGTGGCGCCATCACCTGGATCGGTGAAGAAATCGGTAATATTTTTGATGCCGCTATGGTTCGGGTAGAAGACCCTAATTCACCTTATTTTGGATGGCCTATAATCGATGAGGAAGGATTTGAAAGTAGTGACCGTACTAGAGAAGATGAAGATGGAAATAGGGTAGCACCCATCATAGGAAATTTCAATCCAGATTTCAACTTGGGTATGACCACTTCGGCATCCTATAAAAATTGGACGCTCTCTATGAACTTTGACTGGAGAAAAGGTGGTCAGTTTGTTTCCCAAACCCACCGTTATGGTGAGTCTGATATGCACACCCAAAGGTGGTTAGATAAGTTGCACAACTTTAGTGATGTAGGTGATTTGCCCTCATATTTAAAAGAAAATGCGGATCAATATCTTTCCCCTGATGGTGAATTCTATGTACTGGTAGGAGGACCTACTGCTGCTGATGGGGGCTTTCCCATAGAAGAAGGAGGAGTAACTCTTAGTGACGGTGTATTTATGCCTGGTGTACAAGGGGAGTATGACGAAAATGGGAACTTCGTGGCGACCGCCGAAAATTTAGGTGGGCCCGGAACGGTATATACCCGTTACCAAGATCACTATGGATGGGATTTTACAAGAAATGCCACATTTGATGCCGATTATGTAAAGCTTCGGGAAATCTCATTGACCTACAACGTGCCTTCTAAATCTATCAAACAAATCGGATTGCAAAACTTGGCTATTTCCCTGTACAGTAGAAACGTGATTCTCTGGACGAAAGCCGATATTGGTATTGATCCAGAAATGGCATTTCAACCGGAATCTAGCGAGCAGGGAAGAAGTGGCATCCAATTCAAACAAGGTATTGAAAGGTTTAATGTAAATCCGTGGGCAATTCCTGTCGGATTTAAATTAAGTGTAGGATTTTAATCAGGTCAATTCAATAAAAAATTAGATATAGTTATGAAGACTTTAAATAAAATAATGAACCTGGCTCTTTTAGCTGTGCTAGTAGTGCTCGGTTCGTGTGACGATGATATTACGGAGCGTAATATCAATCCGAATGGGGTCAATCTAGAAGAAGGGAATCCTAGCTTTTTGTTGACCGATGTTATGGTAAATACGGCTATGGATGTAGGCAATAAGGGTTATAGCAATCCTTTGGCCGCCTACGTTCAATATATTCAGAAAGATTCTTGGGGCACCAATGATTATGATTGGGAAGGTGACGGTTGGGAAACTTATTATAACAATTTAAGAACCGTAAACCTGGCCTTGGAGCGCTCTCAAGAATCCGGACTGGTTTTTCATGAGGCCATTGCGATGATTTTAAGGGCACACAATTTTGCTCTCTTAACCGACTTTTATGGGGATGTGCCCTATACGGAAGCCTTGCAAGGGGCAGATGCTGATGGGGTCGATTTACCTAAATACGACTCTCAAGAATCGGTTTACAAGGGCTCAATAGCCAATTTTGAAGCTGCATCCCAAATGATTTCATCTAACATGTCCAGTTTGGAAACCATAAGTCCTTCTCAGGATATTTTCTTTGGCGGAGATGCCGAAAAATGGGAGAAATACGCCAACTCTTTGGCTTTGAGATATTACATGCGATTGTCTGAAAAAGACCCTGCATTTGCTAGTACCGGCGTCCAAAATACTTTGGCTAAACCACTTATGGAAAGTGTAGATGATGAGCTTGCTGTTTCCTATTTAGGCATTAGTCCCGGAGATTCGCAGCCTAGTAACGGTTTGTCAGGTACACCTTCTAATTTTACTCGGGTAAAGCCATGTACAACATTGATTTACGCTTTAGAGGAACTAGATGACCCTAGAAGTGATATCTGGTTCGATGCTGTTGAGGTACCTACCCAAGTGGTAGCTCCTGCCGAAATGCCTTCAGGGCCATCCACTTTTCTAGAAATTTCCAACGGATTGCGATATATTAACAACGATTCTCTAGCGAGTAAAAACTTGGCCATTTATGACCCAGCAACTTGGTATGCGGATCGTGAGGCAGGGCTTACTATGATTGATACCAATAGCGTATTTGTGGGCTTACCGGTGTCTAACCAAGGTACAGAACCTTATACCTATAACTTGAATCCGAGTCCGGTACAGGGTGGTGGTAATATTCATGTTTCCCTAATGAACCCTATGTTCAATGAACTTGAAGGTCCTAATCTAAAAGCGCGGGTATTTTCCTATGCTGAATTGTGCTTCTTAAAGGCCGAGGCCGCCTTAAAAGGATGGGGTACCGATGCCGAGGGTAATTATAACAAAGGTGTGGAGGCCTCTTTAGAAACTTGGGGCTTGGCCGATGCCTATGATGATTATATCGACAATGAAGGGGTTGCCTATGATGGAACCTTGGAACAATTGATGGAGCAAAAATGGATAGCCAATTTTAGTTCGGCATCCGAAGCTTATTTGGACTGGAGGAGAACAGGACTTCCAGATTTAAGACCGGGTCCCTTTGCGAAGTCCGATGTGATTCCCGTAAGATTTGTTTATCCGACCGAAAACAGTACCCTCAACCGCGAAAACTATTACAGCGCGTTGAATAGCTTAGAAGAAACAGAACATACGGATGATGTACCTGGTTATATTCAAAATGATACCCCTTGGTCAAAACCTTGGGTATTACAGGGGGTTGACCAACCTTGGTAGTCTCCTAAGCGACGTTTGAGAATTATTAATTGTTGAGTTAGTTTATTGTTTTAATTACCTGGGGTTTCGGCCCTAGGTAATTTTGTAGTATACAAACGATAGACAGTTCTATTATCCTGTTTTAACCATTTTATCAAACTGCATTGAAAATTAGAATTTTTCTTATTGGAATAGTTGTTCTTCTGCTAGGTTGTAAGTCGGAGGTCGAGAATGACCATTTAGATTTATCGAAAGCCGGAGTAATAATATCTAGTGGGGTGGACAAAATAATGCAGGAAACCCTTTTTGATGTTTTGACCGAGGAAATTGCCAAGAGAACCGCTTTGAATTTATACAAAGAAGATGCTACAGATGCAAAAACGGTCATCAAATTGGCATTACAAAGAGAAATGGACCACTTGGAAGCCCCTAAGGTAAACAGTTTCCTCTCGGAGACTAGCCTAAAAAAAGAGGGTTTTCATATTTACCATGAAGTCCTCGAAGACCAAGATGTCCTTTGGATTGTTGGCGCCGATGAACGAGGTCTTTTGTACGGAATTGGCAAATTTCTGCGAATCGCTCAGTTGGAGAAGAATAAATTCACAATAAAAAACGGTATAGACCTGGTTTCTGAACCTGAGTACGCGCTTCGGGGCCACCAGTTCGGATATCGGAATACGGCCAATTCTTGGGATGCATGGACAGTGAAGCAATTTGACCAACATTTTCGGGAACAAATACTATTTGGTGCCAACAGTTTTGAAAATATCCCTTTTCAAGAAGCAGGTTCGAGTCCACATTTTAAGGTGCATCCTCAAGAGATGGAGGTAGCAATGAGTGAAATATGTCAGAAATACGGGGTGGATTATTGGGTGTGGACGCCCGCTCCCAAAGATTTAACGGAAGCTAATGCACACGAAGAAGGGTTAAAACAACAAGAGGCTTTTTATGCTCGAACCCCCAAATTGAACGGCGTTTTTGTTCCTGGTGGTGATCCTGGTGAAAACCATCCGTCGATGTTGATTCCTTATTTAAAGGACTTGGCCACTATCTTACATAAATACCATCCAGAGGCCGGTATCTGGGTTTCTTTGCAGGGCTTTAATGAAGAGAAGACTTCTTATTTTTTTGAATACCTCCAAAAAGAAAAACCGGATTGGTTGGCCGGTTTGGTTAACGGACCTAGTAGTCCACCGCTTGATTTTGAAAGGGAGCAATTACCAGAGAAATACGCTTATCGCTTTTATCCTGATATCACCCATACGGTGAGATGCCATTACCCGGCCGTACGCTGGGATCAGGCCTATGCGCTTACTTTGGGTAGGGAGCCTATCAATCCACAACCGAATTTATATACTAAATATTTTAAAAGAGATGTTTCTAAAACCGATGGATTTATTACCTATTCTGACGGTTCCCATGACGATGTGAACAAAGTGTTATGGAGTCAATTAGGATGGAATTCTAAGGTAAATTCGGAGGATGTTGTTAAAGAATATTGTCAATTTTTCTTTGGATCGGAATTGGCCGATAAGGCTGCGGAGGGCATTTTTGCTCTGGAAGAAAATTGGAAAGGGCCCATTTTAGAAAATCAAGGGATTGATAGTACGCTAGAAAAATGGAAAAGCTTAGAGAAAAATCATCCTGAACTTTCAGAAAACTGGAGGTGGCAGCAGCTGATTTTACGAGCTTATTATGATGCTTATGTAAAAGCAAAACTTGTTTTTGAATCAGGTTTAGAGCAAGAGTCCTATAAAGTGCTGTCAGAAGCGGCGGAAATGGGTGCTGAAGCGGCCATGGAAAAAGCCCTTATTATTTTAAAATCCACCGATTCGGCGCAAACTGGCCGAGACCTTCGAAAGAAAATCGAGTGGTATGCTGAAGAGCTGTTTCAGTCCGTTGGAGCTCAGACAAGTGTAGAAAAATATCAAGCGAGGGGTGCCGAACGGGGCGCTATTTTAGATTTTCTTGACATTCCCTTAAATAACAGGTGGTGGTTAGAAGATGAGTTTGAAAAGATGAAAAAACTATTAACGGAAGAAGAAAAAATAGCGCGATTAGATTTTATAAGAACCTATGAAAGTCCGGGTGAAGGCAGTTTTTATGACAACATTTCAAGTGCGGCGGCAAAGCATGTAACTTCAGAAACGGACGATGCCATTGACTACTTATGGGAGCATGATGGAAAAAGCCGAAAAAGGTTGTCGACCCAACTGTTTCAATTTTCCCCAGTTTTGGAGTATGAGGGCTTAAATTCCGAAACGGACTACCTCATAAGGGTGGCAGGTTACGGCGAGGCGCTCTTACGTGCGAATGGGGAACGATTAGAGCCCTCCAAATATGAAAAAGGATTTGAAGAGTTCAAAGAATTTCCCTTGCCGAAAGAATTGATAGCTGACGGTAATTTGAAAATTACGTTCGACAAGCCTGACGAAGAACAGCTTAATTGGCGAAAGCAGTCACGGGTCACCGATGTTTGGCTAATCAAACAATAGGTCTATACATTGATTAAAAATATCTGTTTGGTTTTTTCTCCCTCGGCATTTTTAACCATTCTATTGTACGCAATGGTTTTGCCATCATGTGACCATACCAAATTGGTGGGGGCGTCATTGGTAGGCTGGGTGAGTACTTCTGACTCTTGCGCATCGATTTTTTTTCGGTGGATGGAGTTATTCTGCACATAGATAATCTCTTGCCTATTAGGATGCCATCGCACCCCACTTAGAACATCGTTTTTATGAAATGTAAGCTGTTGGGGTTCTCCGCCGAGAGGTGATATGGCATAAACCTGTTTTACGTGATTCTTATCATAAGCTAAAAAGGCTAATAGCGAACCATCGTTTGAGGAACGAACAATACCTTCACAGCCTGGTCGTTCACTCTCGGAGGTAAAGGTCAATCTCCGTTGGTTTGCACCCTTTGGTGGTGCTGGTAAATTTGTTGCCGTTCCTTCTAAAAAACTATTTTCATTTGGTTGAGTGATATCTTCCGGAATATCTACAAGAAATACCTCATCTACACTTTCCCCTGTTGAATTTTTAACGGTTCCGATAAAAGCCCGCGCTCTTTGCCTTTTTCCATTTTTTTTCAGGTATCCGTTATGACCGACCCAACTATCTCTTGCCGCCCGGCTTATTTCATCACTTCCGGGGGTGGGTTCTGGTACGACGTTAACAACCAGAACACTGAACCACTCTCCCGAAAAATTTTCAGCATTCTCATTTTCCACAACCACGGGAGAATTGCGTTTAGAGACACCGATAGTTCTGAGATTATGAATGCTTCCGGTAGAATCTTCCAATTGTTTCATGATGGCATCGTTATAGGTAAAGCCGATAAATTTCCCATCACCACTCCATTCGTGTCGGTGCGTACCTCCTCTAAGGGCACCAACGGTAAAAGGAGCTTCCACATCGCGAGCATCCATAAAAATAGGGACTTCGGGACGGTTTTCATCAATGATTACACCACTACGCCGCCATTGTTGGTATGGGCTGGTCTCAGAACAATTCAAAAGTCCGTGGATAAAGGCCACTTGATTTTCAGTGTGAGAGTAACTAACAGCTCCTACACCAGGGCCGTACACCTTGTTTTCGGGAATATGGTAAAGCACCTTTTTTTCACCCGTTACCACATGCACTTTTTCGATGGTCCCATTACCGCCAATACCGCCCAATTCGGTTCTTGTATCATAGACAAGCCACTGGTCATCAGGAGAAAAATTATCGTTGTTGTCCAAATCGTGATTGTAAGTGAGGTCACGTGTCAGTTGAATTTCTTTTTTAAATTCCATTTGATTACAGGAATGGATGCTTGCGCATCCGATGAATATTAAAAACCAAAACTTTTGATAATTCATAAATACACTTCTATTCAGGCTCTCGTAATTTGTTACGTAAAAGCTTTCTCATTTTTTTCAATTGCTCATGGAAGGCGGTGCTTTTTTACTGCCCCAAGACTTATTGGGTTTAGCTCCCATCACGAACTCTAAAGTTCCTCCTTTCGTAATTACGGAATGGTCTATAAAAGTTTGATTAAAAGGCTTTCCGTTGAGTTTCGCCGATTGTATGTATTGATTTTCTAGCGAGTTGTTGATTGTTTTGATGTTGAATGACTTCCCCTCTGGCAGGTTTAGTTCTACTTCTTCAAAAATAGGACTCCCAATGGTGTAGACGGTACTTCCGGGGGTCATGGGATAAATTCCCATGGCACTGAGGACATACCAAGAAGATAACGAACCCATATCTTCATTTCCGCAGAGTCCTCCAGGCCCGGTACGGTAAAATTCGTTCATTACCTGACGTGCTTTTTGTTGTGTTTTCCAGGGTTGTCCTGCATAATTGTAGAGATAGGCCACATGATGTGAGGGCTGGTTTCCATGTACGTATTGTCCTATGGTACCCACCACACCCACGTATTTGGGAGGCGTAATAACGGGCGACATCTCAAAAAAGGTGTCGAGTTTATTTGTAAAGGCTTTCGGTCCGCCAAATAGTTCAATCAGTCCCTGAACATCATGTTGAACAGACCAAACGTATTGCCACGCATTTGATTCTGTATAATGGCGGTTCGGCCTACGGCCCACCAATAAAGGATCGAAATATTGATAATAGCTATGGTTACCTTCAGTTACGATTTGTTGGGATTGGTTTTCCAGGGCTGGTAACCAAAAACCATCCGCTTTTCTTGGTCGCATAAACTGTGTTTTTTTATCCCATACATTTTGATAATTGTAAGCACGCTGGGTAAACAGTTCATAATCTTTTTCCTTGCCGAGCTCTTTTGCCAATTGGGCAATACACCAGTCGTCATAGGCCAATTCTAAGGTGTTGGGTACGGCCTCGGTAACTTTATCAATAGGTGCATATCCTAAATCAAGATAAAATTCGAGGCCAGAACGGCCCGCTTCTTCGGGAATGGGTGGTTTGGGCGATTCCAAGGCTTTCTTTTTCATGGCCTTGTATAAAAGTTCTACATCAAAATCTTGGTAGCCTTTTAAATACGCATCTACAATAACAGGTATTAAATGGTCGCCTACCATAGATTCGCCATAAACATTTAAAAAATGTTGGGCAGGCAACCAACCGTAGTTCTTTACTTTTTTTTCAATGGACTTGATATAATCGTTCACATGCTCAGGTGCCACCAAAGTCATTAGCGGGTGTTGGGTTCTATAAGTATCCCAACACGAAAAAGAACCGTAGAAATCGAATCCGTCGGTATTATGAATTTTACCATCGGAACCAAAGTAGCTACCATCAACATCTTGTGAAATATATTGGGCCAATAAGGATCTATATAGGGCGGTTGTAAAAATTTGTTTTTGCTCTTCAGTACCTCCTTTAATAGTAACCTTGGAAAGCTCTTTGTTCCATATTTTCTCCGCGCGTTCCTTGGTTTGGTCAAAATTCCAATGTGGAATTTCAGCCTTAAGATTCTTTCGGGCGCCTTCAATACTGGTATATGAAATTCCTACCTTAACCAGAATAGCTTCATTTTCTTCCGTATGATATTGTACGAAAGCACCGATTTTATCGCCCACTTCGGCATTTTTATAAGGGAAAATGCTTCCATCGGATTCCGGAGTTTTATAGGCGGCATCAAAGGTTCCGTAGTAAAGAAAAGGCTTGCTGAATTCTGCTACAAAATAAACCTTTCCCAAACCGGCAGCTTTGGCACCTTCAATTTGCTGGTTGTTTACAATCCGTAATTCAGATAGTTCCCCTTGGGTCATATCACCAATTTGATGCCCCACATCTAAAATAATACGTGAAGTTTTTGATTCTGGGAAGGTGTAGCGGTGAAAACCTGCTCTTTCGGTAGAGGTCAATTCGGCCTTAATATTATAATCCTTGAGCATTACGGAATAGTAACCGGGAGAAGCGGATTCTTCCGCATGGTCAAAACGTGAGCGATAACCTGCATCCGGGTTTTCCAAGCTTCCTGGAACCACTTGTAATTTTTGATGGGTTGTGGGCATTAAAAGGATCTCGCCTCCATTGACCATTCCCACCCCGCTCCAATGCGTATGGCTAAAACCCATAATTGAACTTTCGGAATATACATAGCCCGCACAATAGGTCCACCCCTCCGTATGAATATCCGGACTCAAATGTACCAAGGCATTGGGTAAGGCCGCACCGGGGTAGGTGTGCCCGAAAAAGTCGGTTCCAATAAAAGGGTCGACGTGGTCAATCGGATTTTCTTGGGCGTAACCGATCAGGCAAAAGAAAGCTAGATATAACTGGTAAAATCGTGAAGTTTTGAACATGTTGGTTTTCTTGTGGTATGGCAAAAGCAAATATAAGATTCCCTTACAATTGGAAGTGGTAATATACCAGGGGTAAAGGACAAAAAAGCTGAAACAATAGCATCTTCATATTATTACATTTGTGATATGATAGTGTGGAAATTCAAAACCTTCTTTATAGCTAAAAGTTTGCGGTATGAAAAAGAATCAAGGACTAAAATTAAACAGAAGAAGATTTTTGATAAAGTCGGGACTTGCCTCGGCAGCTACTCCCTTTTTGCCGCTTACCATGAATATAAAGGAGTCTTTGGCTTCTAAGGAGGATACCTCTTTTGAGTTCGTTTTTATGACCGATATTCATATCAAGCCAGAAATGAATGCACCTATGGGGTTTCAAATGGCCATAGACAAAACCAATGCAATTAAACCTGATTTTGTGATTACCGGTGGCGATTTGGTCTACGATGTGATGCGGGGCAATTTTGAGAAAGGTGACGGACTTTTTAAACTATATACTGATATGGCCGAGGGTTTTCAAATGCCGGTTTACAATTGCATAGGTAATCATGATCTATTTGCGATTTATGAAGAAAGCCCCGAAGACACCTCCCATCCCGATTATAAATATGGCATGTGGCAGCGTTATTTTGGTGATACCTACTACGCTTTTGATCATAAAGGTTGGCATTTTATCACACTCAATTCATTAGACGTTACCGACAATAAGCGATATAAAGGCTCGTTTCATGCAGAACAGCTATCTTGGTTACAAAAACACCTTCAAACCATTGACACTGAAAAGCCTATTGTGGTCACCACCCATATTCCTATGCTTTGCACTTTTTCCCAACTCAATGGAAAAGAAGGCACCAGAACGGTAAGTAACGCCTATGAGGTCTTCAATATTTTTAAAGACCACAATCTTAAGTTGGTTTTGCAAGGCCATATTCATTGGAAAGAATACGGCTTCGTGAACGATCGTGTCCATTTCTTAACAGGAGGTTCCATCGCCGGTAATGGCTGGAAGGGCCGTAGGCATCATACCAAAGAGGGCTTTATGAAAATAAAGGTCAGTGGTAATGATTTTTCTTGGGAATATATTGACCATGGCTGGGAAGCTCAACGCCTTAAAATGGGAATCGGTACAGAGTAAACGAGGTTACCGCAGGTTTTGAAGCATAAAACGCTTGATGTTTTCGCCCATAATGGCCTTAATTTCATCTTCTGTAAATTTTTGCGCCAACAATTCTTCGACCAGCAAGGGCAGGCCGGTGATATCAAACGGTGTGGTTACACTTCCGTCATAATCGGAACCCAGCGAAATACAATCGATACCGGCAATTTTCTTTACATGTTTCATGGCATCTACAATCCCCTGAATTTCAGGTGAGCTAACGGCTCCTTTAAAAAAAGCAATTCCAATCAAACCACCATTTTTTGCTATCTTCTTCACGTGTTCATCCGAGAGGTTTCTCGAATTATCCATAGTGCCTTTCACTCCCGTATGGGATACAATCAAGGGCTTATCTGTCATCTTAAGAATGTCGTCAATAATGGCAGGGGAGGAGTGTGCTAGGTCTATGAACATACCCAATTCGTTCATTCGCTGTACGACCTGTTTCCCAAAATCCGTTAATCCCTCGCCGGTAATACCGTGTGCGGAACCGCCTAATTCATTATCGAAAAAATGGGTTGGCCCCAACATGCGTAATCCTTCGTTATAAAGCTTGTCTAAACTCTCTAAATTTCCCTCAAGGCAATGCCCGCCTTCCACACCAAGAAAACCACCTATCACTTTTCTATCTACTTTTCTTTTTTCGATTAATTCTTGAAAGTCGGTTTTGCCTTTTACAATGATAAAATCATCATCAAAATCTTCGGCATATTCATGCAACTGTTGGCATTGATATTGAGCTCGTTTAAACAAACTACGCCAGTTACTGATGGGTTTTCCTTGTACGATATTTAGTAGGGTAATATTGTCCATTGCATCGCTTGAATTTTTGGAAAAGTTTTGCCCAACGGGCGACTTCGTCACAATAGTAAAAGCTTGTAAGGCCATATTGGCTTCTTGCATCCTTGGAAAATCTACATGGCCCACTTCATTCTTTTTGGTCAAATCTCGGCGCCATAAAAGGGCATCGCAGTGCAGGTCGGAGATAAACTCAAGGGATTTATATAGTTTCAGCGCCTTATTGGAGACTGTGTAGGGCGGGACTTGCTTAGTCTTGTTGTGCTTGGCGTCTAAAATTTTAGGAACAATGAGTACCGCTAACAAATACAGCACTAGGAGAATGCCTAAGGTTATGAAAAGCCATTTATATTTTTTCATAGCACTATTTTTTAAGGTATCAGGGTATTTTCAAGAATGGCAACAGAAGGACTTTTCTTTAACCAGCGTTTGCTGAGGTCTGTAGCATCATCTTTTGCCAAAAAGTACACAAATGATCCCAAGGCCAAATCTATATCTCCATCTCCATCCACATCACCGGCATCCATAACGAGCCATCTACCGTTACTTGCATTTTTAAAGGATTGAGGCTTAAAGTTGAGGTCTCCCTGATTTTCAAAATATACAAAACTTTCTTCGGGTCGTTCCGCGTAATCAGGGAAAAAGGAAATGGCAGCCATATCCAAATCACCGTCATTGTCAAAATCTAAAGATATGGTTTTGTAGGCACCATTCATTCTAAAGAAATAGGCTTGTTCAAAATTCATTTGCCCATCGTTTAAAAAAAGGTACACTCCGTGATAGTCTTTTAGAATAGGAGTTTTATCGGCATTATCGCCGCAGGTATACAGAATATCTTTAAATCCATCGCCATTAAAATCTACAAATTCAAAGTTTTGACTACCGTTTAATGGTGAGAATTGCATCCACCTTTTTTCTTTAAAATTTCCGAGTCCCAGATTCTCGAAATAAAAAATACCTTCATCGCCCTGCGCCATCAGGCAGATAATATCCAATCGCCCGTCTTGGTTGACGTCGGTTACGACCGATTTTATAGCTCCCGATGCTTGTTTCAGAACTTTTCTATTATACGCTTCGCCTTCTTTTTCGTAAAGGGTCAACTGACCCGTGTGGTCGCCATATTCACAAACAATCAGGTCTTCTTCACCGTTTTCGTTAATATCGCCAAAAGCAATATGAACAGGGCGCTGAAGATTGTCAAGTACAGAGGTCAGTTTTACTTTTTCATGCGTGGCAGAAGGATTGGTATAGGCTTGTAAACGTCCATTTTTTAAATCATTGGGGAAAATATTCTTCCCCACACTTAAAAGATAGCTCATATCCTCTTTTTCTTCCAGATGAATGGGTGTCTGAAAAGTGAGCATGTTTTTTTCCAGCTCCAGGTTTTCATCGAGAAATGTCAGCACATTGCTATTGGGTTTTCCATCGGAGAAAATGAGGCCTTTCCCCTCTTTTCTAATTTTTACCATGGTAGTCATTGACGGACGGTGGGCAACCTTTACTTCTTTATAGTTGAATTGTTCTAAATCTAGCTCGATGTTTTCATTGTAGGTGGTTTTTTGTAGTTCATCTGGAGCGTTTTTTAAATAGAAATTCTCTAGTTTTAGCCAATCTTCCGAAGATATAACAGGGTTTTCAGGGTAAATTTGAGCGGCTTTGACGATCTGGGCGTTTTCTGAACTACCGAATAGGCTGTCGTTTAATGTTCCATTCGAATAGATGCCTAAACGTTCTGCCATAGCGGGTAACACATCTTCTTTCCAAATGGTCTCGCTAAGTTTATCAGGGGATACAAACTGATGACATGATGCACAATGAATATGGGCCAGCGCTTCTCCTGTTAGTTCGGTTGTATGAGGAATAGATTTTGATTCAACCTTTGGAATCATTTCTTTGCAAGAGGTGACAATTAAAATGATAAAAATAGAAAAGGAGAGATATTTCGAACTCATAATTGAAGGTCAGGTAGTGACTACTTACAAATATAATGGCTTCTTAAAGAGGTAAATGCTAAGATTACATCGATTTTAGGTAAAATTTACTTTCCATTGTTTTAAGGTGAAGTATAAATTTGAAAATGAAATTCCAAAAAAAGACAACAACCATTATTTTTGATATGAACGGGGTAATTACCGATGATGAGCACTGTCATGAAATGGCGACCAAGCTAGTTTTTGAAACTTTTGCAGTCGATATTACCCCCGAAATCTATAGAACCTATTGCCTTGGGAGAACCGATAAAGCTGCATTTGCCGATTTATTGGCAGATTTTGGATTACAATATGTAAAGTGTTCTAAATTGATTGCTGACAAAACCAAAATATATCTTGATTTAGTAAGCAATGAATTGAAAATCTATCCTGGGGTAGTGGCTTGCATTGAAAAACTTGCTCAAAATTACACCTTGGCCCTGACGACCAGTTCGACCAAATTGGAGGTTCAAGCTACTATGAAAATTACAGGCCTCAGCGATTTGTTCAAAGTAGTAGTAACTTCAGAAGACGTGAGTCGTGGAAAACCCGACCCAGAACCGTACTTGGTCACCTTGAAAAAACTGGGCCTACCTGCATCACAATGTTTAGTAATCGAAGATTCCGAGAACGGGGTTAAGTCCGCCAAAGCCGCCGGAATTAGGTGTATAGCGATTTCCAATACAGAAATATCTGAAAAGCTTCAACTCGCAGACGCCATTATTAAATCTTACAAAGAATTCGACGATAACTTGATTCAAAGTCTTTGCGAGTAGTTATAGATACTATTATTTCTTCATTTTCTCAAAACGTTCCATGATTTCCATCCAATTGGTAAAAATGATATCCTCTTTCTTAAAGAAATCCAAAAGATTTGGGTCCGCAAACATTTCGGCTTCCCAAACGCGTTGTTGCCAAGAATTGGTAATCTCTTTTAAGTTTTCTGTTTGTACGGAAGGATGAAAAATAATTTCGGTAAGCCCGGGACGTAAAGAATTGACCAAGGTTTTAAAGTTTTCTACCTTTTCCTCATAAGTGCCTCCCTTGGGCGCACTACTAAAAAAGTCCAATTTTGGGAGTTGATAGGTTGCTATCATTTCAACAACAGAATCGTCAAGAGGATACCCTTCTTTTCTAAATCCTTCCAGTACTTTTGGGTTTGAGATATCTATAACATTTGCGGGTATTTTATACTCCTGAGCTACCCTTAAAAAAGCTTCTACGTAACCTGGATCGGCATAGAGCGTACCCATGTGGGTGTCGATATGGTTGGGTCGAAACCCCCAAGCTAGAGATTGTTCAATCTGGGCACGAATCTCTTTTTCAACCTCTTCTGCAGAAGCATTTTGAACCACTTGAATGACCTTGTGCCACATATGGTCAGTTTCATCCAATAAACCCGGTACTTCTTCGTGTGGGGTTACGGTTCCCCAGCGATACGTTTTCCATTCACTCGTGAGGGTCAAATGAAGTCCGATATCGGATTTGGGGTTTTCAATGGCCCAATCGATGAACTCCTTGGCATTCGGACAAGGTATCATGACCGCAGCTGATTGGATATCCCCGTCGGTCAATTGATTCTTTGCGGCTGTATTTGCTTCGGGACACATTCCAATATCATCGGCATGTAGAATGAGTACCTTTTTACCTTTGGGCCATCCCAACTTTTCTGCCCATGTTTTATTTTCCGAGGAAGCTTGAGCATCGTTGTTCATAACAACGTCCTTTTTTCCTTGGTCTTTACAGCCTCCTAAGAGCAGAATGGAAAAGATAGCTGCACTTACAAATGGTATGAATCTATTTTTCATGGCAGGAATTTTAAAGTACTTCGTCGTTATCGGCTAGATACATTCGTGTGCTTTTGGTATAGGTGCCTCCGTTGATATCCTTGTATTCAAAATCGATATAGAATGCCTTGTATCCTGATTTCGGATATTCCACTTTTTGGGAAACTTCACCATTTTCATCCAGTTTAATAGGGGTAGAACTCCATTGGTCATCCCTTAAATCTCGATCGGTAGAACTGGCTGTCCACAAAAATGCATTGGTCAAATTATCGGTAGTAGATGAGACGGTAAGGGTAGCTTCCTCATCAGTGGTGTTGATATTATAATCGAGATTATCATATTTTTCCTTCGCCAAAGTTTGAGCCCAAAATCCACTTAAAGATTTTAAGGCTTCTTCACCACCTCCTAAATTATGGCCTGCATTGGGTGTGTAGTGAATGTAGTTTTCACCTGGAATATCATTAATGTAATGTTTAATAGCGTCCACGGGCCAGTATTCGTCGTTGGTACCTATAAAAATCAATTTAGGCATCGTTAAGTCGGCACGATACGAATAGGGGTCGATCATTTGCGTAAGCGCCTGCCCATCTCCCGTATTTACGGTTTGTGGAATTTCTAATTTGATGTAATCGTTGATTTGTACACTGTACTCGTTCCAAGCCTCGAGGTGATAATCGAGACTGACCGGCATATTCAAGACATCAATGACCATAGGCGCAATCGCCTCTACGCGCTTATCGGAGGCACCGGTTAACCAGGTTGTCCAACCTCGTTTAGAAGCTCCTGAAACGGTGAACCTCGATAAATCTTTGTTTAGGTTTTCTTTACTGAATTCTTGCACGGCATCCATGGCGCGCACCGCACTTTTTACCATGGGAAAGAGTAGGGGCCATGTGTAATCTTTGTCGTTTTTAAAATTATGTAGTGTAAACGAAATAAGTTGGTCTTCCACCAAGTCGCCGTCGTACAAGGGTTGCATGGGCACTTGACGAATGATGGAGGTGATGGCTTTGTTTTTTAGGGCCATCAATGCCATAGGTTCAATTTCATCCCCGCCTTTTTTTATGGATTTCCATTTGGGTTCGCCATTATCGAGATGTCCACCCGTAATAAAAAGTAGCGAACCATCAAAGGCTATCTCTTGAGGTACAAAAATGGTCAGCTGATGTTTCCAAGTATGTTCACGCCATTTTTGCGAGGTTAGCAATAGGTCATAGGCTTTTACACCTTGCAGCTCAAAACTATCTTTTACAACCCAAGAAAAAGTTTGGTCCCCATTCTCAAGATAACTTTTAAGTGCGTTTTCTGGAGTAACCTCCGCAATTTTCGGTTCTGGGGCTTGAGCAGTTTCTTTTTTCTTCTCTTTGCAAGAAAAGGTCAGGCTTAAAAGAGTAAGACAAAATATCCAGTAATGAGATTTTGAATTCATTTTCATTGCTTTTATTATTTCTTAGGTTGATGGTTTTTGTTAATTAGAGTAAGAGCCTCGTTCACAAAGATTTCACCCGTCTTTTCGCCTAGGCTCGTACGGCTGATGTATTGATAGCGATCAAAGCTGTTGAAGTCTTCCTTGGTCAAAATGTATCCGAAAGCATCGTTGGTAAGCCCTAATAAAAACGGATGCTCCCCGGGCATTTTCCTTTTTAGGTAATAACCGATATTGGGCAAGGCTTCTCCAGGAATTGTAATCATTTGGGCGGTGCCTAGCTGAATATAGTTCAAAGTGGTGGAAATTGATGTTCCATCCTTTGATCCCATGCCTAGCGGAGAATTTTTTAGTATATGCTGCATCATGACCGAAGCCACCGGAAACGTAACCTTGGTGGAAGCCACCCTTAAATCAGGGTTGTTTTGTATGGCCGCCTTATCGATTATTCGCAAAGCTTCATCTGCTAATAAAAACCCGATACGCTGGCACTCTTCCCAATCATTGGCTTCTTTTCCGTTTTCTAGTCGATTATCTGCAGTAACCATACCTCCCAATGCTCCATTCATAAAAATGGATAGGCCCCCAGTTTCTTTTTCAATTCGTTCGTGAAGTGGCCCTACCAAATCAGGACTTAAAATACCTCTTTTGTTTCCTATAACCTCAGGATGAACAGCGTAATTCGTAAGGGTGGCTTGAATAGTTCCTTTCCTTTTGCCGCTGGCATTGATAGTTTGTAGCACTGCGCATCTAGGGTCATATAGTTGGGGGGCATAATAATTATAAGCTATTTTGCCTTCTACTTTTTCATGGGCAATTTTTAAATGAACCGGTTTTAACCGGTCCATGGCTTCATTGATGGCCTCGGCCATTTGCACTGTACACCAATTGAGGTAATCCATATTTGCTGCGTGATTACCGTTTTCATCGGCAAAGGCATAGGCGTCAGGGGCACTATGGGTATGGGTAGCTCCAATAAGAATGTTCTCGGGGGCAATTCTATTTACCAAAGCCCTTGTTTTGTCGCCCCAAGCCGCAGGCCAACCTAGGTTATCTATAGAAACAATCGCGGTTTTGATGCTTCCTTTTGCAAATACCATGGCCCTTATATAAAGGTCACCTTCTTTTTTTTTGGCCGCTTGGGGTAGACCAACGCCTCCGGAAACGGCAATCAAAGGTTCAGGGGTAATCTTACGCTTGGCGACACCTGCCATTAAATCCTGAGATAAAGAAATAAGCGGTGAAAGTAGAATGAATAGGACCAAAAGCCGTAATTCACCTAATCTTAAATATTGCTTAACCTTCATTTAAATGTCAACATGATTTGGAATTTGTTAAAATTTATTATGGAATGCATATTTCTCATTTTGTAAAAATATATGTAATGAAATAAATGAATAGTTAAGATATTATCAAAAATCAATAAAATAATTGAAATTGTTTCAGTGCTAAAAAACTAGTTTTGAGGTGTTGTTTTAGATATTATTAACATAAATAACAGCCTTTTTTTAGACCTCCCTAACTGCCCTACCAAAATCCTACTAGTCTTGATCGAAAACTATTGATGATGAAAAATCTCTCCATTAAATCTACACTCTTCGCGGTAATTGCCCTGTTTTTAACTGCATGTCAAACGGACGATAATACAAGCGATGGACCCATTCCCTTTACAGCCGATGTTTTTAATTCCATAAATGGAAAAAAAGTCGCTTTTCAGGGTTTGACGAATAATGCGGTAAGCTGGAATTGGGATTTTGGTGATGGCAGCACTAGCAACCAACAAAACCCGGTGCATACGTATGCAGATTCAGGCTACTATACCGCCACGTTGACGGCTACCGATGCTACTGGCGCCACCTTAAGTAAAGAAGTACAATTGGCCCTTGATATCACTCCCTATGTATTATTGACGGGGGGTGCTACCGATGACGATGGAAAAACCTGGAGACTTTCTAGTGCCCATTCTGATAGTGACTATTTCGGAAATACCGATGCGGCTTTAAGTCCGTTTGATGGGGCTCCCAATCCTTTACCTGCGGGTATTTTTGGTGCTGGGCTCGGTATGGCAGAGGTTTATGAAGATGAGTTCACCTTCTATTTTGATGGTAGGTATGAAATGGATTTGAAGGCCGATAATGCCGCTTTTAGTGGCTTGGTCTATCAAATTGTGAATGATGGTGGTGCCAGCGTGATTAATAACGGTGGTGCGGACTTTGGTTTGTGTACGGCCAGTTTTACCCCAGATTCGGATGCTACCTTCAGTTATGCCGAGAATGCTGCTTTGACCGTTTCTTCGGTCTACGGAGCAGGAGGAAGCTTAACGTTTGAAGATGTGACCTACCTAGATTTTGAGGGGATGGCCTATCTCGGACTTTTAGACTTTGAGCGCCGGGTAATCATTCAAGAAATTAATGACACCAGCATGCGTATGGTGATGTTTTTAGCAGCCTCGCCAGACTTTATTGGTGTGGGCACCAATGTGGTTATTCTAACATTTGAAGCCGTCCTATAAAAATTTCCAATCCAGCAGAGATATACAACCAATTTCCAAAGCACTATTATGAAAGAAATTAATCAAAAGAATAGGTCACCATATACGAAAAGCCTACTAGGTTTATTTCGGGTATGTTCGATAGCGGTTTTTTTATGGGGTAGTCCGTTGGTGGCTCAGACGGTTTCAGGTACGGTTTCTTCTGAGGAAGATGGTATGCCCTTACCGGGCGTGACCATTATGGAAAAAGGAACCAATAATGGAGTAACCACAGATTTTGACGGTCTCTACAATATTAATCTACAATCTGAAAATCCAGTATTGGAATTTTCCTATTTAGGATTTATTTCACAAGAAATTGCGGTTTCCGGTAGGGCAAATATCAATGTAGCTTTAGAAACCAATACCCAAGCTTTGGACGAGGTGGTTGTTACTGCTCTGGGAATCAAAAGAGAGGATAAATCGTTAGGATATTCCGTAGAAAACGTCGCTGGGGAAGAGCTTACTCGTGTTGCCCAAGAAAATGTTTTAAACTCCCTATCCGGTAAAGTGGCCGGGGTTACCTTAAATAATACAGGAGGCACCGGGTCTTCCGTAAGTATGGTCATCAGGGGAGCCATTTCCTTAAGTTCCGATAACCAACCTTTATTTGTAATCGATGGGGTTCCTGTTGCCAATTCACTGAACAATATCGGGGGCTTTGGCGATAGAAACCCTGTTGATTATGGTAACGCCATCTCGGATCTAGACCCACAGAGTATTGAAGATGTTTCTATTCTAAAAGGTCCCAGTGCGGCGGCACTTTACGGATCTAGGGCGGGAAACGGCGTGGTTTTGATTACGACCAAAAAAGCGGACAAAGGCCAGCGGATGAAGGTAAATTTTACTTCGAATACCGTTTTTGATATTCCCTATCGCTATATCGATACCCAATCGCGTTTTGCTTCCGGATATTTCTCTTATTCCCCAGAATCGGAAGGCGGTTACATTATGCCTGATGTACTGAATTCAGGGGGAAATGGTGGTCCTGAATTAGACCGAGGTTATTTCGCGGTACAATGGGATTCTCCCCTTGATGCCAATGGCGCTCCTATTCCTACCGAATTAAAATCGTACCCAAACAACATTAAAGAATTTGTACGTAACGGTATTACTACCACCAATAGTTTGACGGTGAGCAGTAGTAATGAAGTGTTAAATTACCGCTTGGGGGTTACGGCTATGGATAATACCGGGGTAGTTCCTAATTCCGATTTACAGCGGAATAGTTTTTCGCTTTCAGCCTCCTCCAATATGAGCCAGAAATTGACGGTGAGTACCAATGTAAATGTGGTTCATAGTTATGCCGATAATCGACCGGCTTCTAACCGTGGTACCAATCCTTTGCAGGCGGCTTATAGCATTCCGGCCAACGTAAATATTCTGGATATTAAGGATTATAAACTTCCCGGAACGGATATTTATAATTTCTCCGATAATTATGAAAATCCATGGTTTTTGGCCAATGAGGTCAACAATAGCTATTCAAGGTTTCGGGTGTACGGTAATATGGCCTTGGATTGGAATCCTCTGCCGGGATTAAATCTGAGAACCAGTTACAACTTAAACAGTTTTAGTCAAACTCAAGAAACCAAAATGGCGCCCGGCTATACCCGTGAACCCAATAATGGTACCTATGGTATCGCGGAAACGGAAGGTATTGAGACCAATGTTGACTTTTTGGCGAGTTACTCCAAAGACTGGGAAAAGTTTGATGTTACGGTCTCGGGGGGAGGCAACTTGATGTATCAACGAAACCGTGGTTTGAGCAATTCGGCCTTTTCTAGGGCGGGTTTAATCGTTCCGAACCTATTTACGGTCGATAATATTGCGCCAACTTCTTTGAACTACTCCAGTTTTACCTCTGAAAGGGCCATTAACAGTGTATATGCCTTGGCGAATTTTGGGGCATATGATATGCTTTATTTGGATGTCACGGTCCGTAACGATTGGTCTAGTACCTTACCGGTAGATAATAGGTCTTATTTCTACCCTTCGGCTTCACTTAGTTTTCTGGTCAGCGAATTGGTTGATATTCCAAAAGTGGATTTATTAAAATTACGAGGGGGATGGGCCCGTGTAGGTAACGATACCAGCCCCTACCAATTGGGTGCTTATTTCAATAATTCAGGACAGTGGGAAAATGCGGTTCTCTATAGTGCGCAGGGAAGTTTAAATACACCTGATTTGGAACCCGAGGAAGCTACCTCACAAGAATTTGGTATCGATTTGACCATGTTCGGTAACAGGTTGCGATTTGAAGGAACCTACTATACCGTTGAAAATAGAAATCAGATTGTTCCCAATATTCCTATCCCAGGTTCATCGGGTTACAATAGTGTAAGTATCAACGCCGGGGTTTTAGAGAGCAAAGGTTTTGAACTGGCCTTGGGCTTTACCCCTATACAGTCCGAAGATTGGAATTGGGACTTAAACCTTAACTATACCACGAACGAATCAAAAATTTTAGAACTGGCCGATGGTGTTGATTATATTGAATTTTGGAGCGAAAACAAAAGTGTTTCCCGCGGCTATGTGGCCAACCCTGCCACCGGCGAAGATGGCTTGGTCGGTGATATTTATTCGCCCAAGATTAGAAGGGTAACTGATGAGAGCTCTCCCTACTATAACTACCCACTTTTAGGTCAAGGGGAAGATGCGGAATGGCTGGCAACCGAGGAAAGGGTAAAAGTGGGAAATTACAATCCTGATTTTGTCATGGGCCTTCAATCGAGTCTATCCTATAAAAATTTCACCTTAAACTTGACATTCGATTGGCGCTCTGGCGGGCAATACATGTCGCAAACCTCGCGCTATTTGGTAGAAGACGGTTACGGACAAACTATCATTGACAATTTGGTCAACCCGGGAATAACCGAACTTGGTCCTGAGATGAAACAATGGGTGTTGGACAATGCCGATAGATTTATTTATGGCGAGAATTTCTTATCTATAGGTGGCCCACCAGGTGATGGCGGATTTCCGGAAAGTTTAGGGGGCAGAGTGGTGTATGATGGTATTTTCAATGCCGGTGTTGTGGGTACCCATGATGCAGAGGGTAATTTCATCTTAGACTATGAAAATCTGGGAGATGTCGGAACGAACTTAATTCCGTTTTCAGTCGCCAACCCATGGGAGTTTGGTACTCCGCACATGTTCGATGCGGATTATATAAAATTGAGAGAAGTAGCGCTAGGTTATAGTATTCCTTCCAAACATTTGGATAGAATAGGTCTTACAGATTTGAACTTCTCAATCTATAGTAGAAATATCATGCTTTGGACAAAAGACTCCGATTTCGGAATTGATCCAGAACGGGCATTTCAAGCGGAAACAAGTTCAGGAAATAGGGGAACCCAGTTCAAACAGGGTATTGAAAGATATAATGTGGAGCCATGGTTGGTTCCCATAGGAATTAAGATTGGCCTAACTTTTTAATTGATAAAACTTCACGATGATGTACAGAATAGCGAATAAGATTGTCATAGGAATGGTAGGCATATTTGTTCTTGTTTCATGCCACGGTCTTGAAGAGTTGAACGAAAACCCCAATCAAATAGGATCCGAAAATGTAGACCCGAATTTGTTGTTACCAACGATTATTAATGGGGTAGGTAAAAATGTGGTCGATCTTGGTTTTGGTAATATGGCAGGAGTTATGCAACATACTCAGAAAGATGGTTGGTCTAGCGGTCACAATGCTTATGATTGGAGTAATGATTCTCATAGTTGGAACGGCTATTACAGTTTATTGACCAATAACAAGGCCATGATTGAAAAGGCAGAAGAAGAAAGCCTTGATTTTCATCATGGGGTGGGTTTGATTTTGAAATCATATCTCTTTGGCATGATTGCGGACTTGTGGGGAGATGCTCCCTATACGAATGCTTTAAGGGGCGATGAGGGTTCTGAATTCTTTGATGCCGAGTTCGATGCCCAACAGAGCATTTACGAAGGTATTCATACCGATTTAAAAAAGGCGAATTTATTATTGAGCAATAGTCAAGACAGCTATTTCAGTATTCAGGCCAACCAAGATATTCTTTTTGCTGGGGCTGTTGCCAAATGGCGAAAATTCGGTAACTCGCTACTATTGCGCTACTACATGCGCCTATCTGAAAAAGAACCTGGTATTGCCCGACAAGGTATACAGACCATTGTCTCACAACCTCAAACCTACCCTTTGATCTTACAAGCCGAAGACGATGCAAATATGCCCTATATCGGAAATACTACCAGTGATTCTTGGCCAACGAATACTAAATTTGATGCAGACCCTCAAGGAGCTTATTTCAGAATAAAACTGGCCAAAACTTTCGTAGACAAGTTGCAAGAATTGAACGATCCTCGTTTAGCGGTGTGGGCAAATAAAATTGATGTTCCCTTGGTTTTGGAAGAAGGGGCACCTGAAGGAACCGATTATGTAGATGAAGAAGGGAAACGACATATTTCACAAGATATTGTCGATGCCTATGAAAATACAGTAGGTTTTCCAGTAGATTTTGACAGCTTGTACGTTGGGCTTCCTACGGCTCTGACCTTTGGTACTTCCTATAATTTAAGTGAAGACGTGAATCAAGGTACGCGCAACCTACACGTTTCTCAATTGAACGAAATCTACAAAGAAGCGAGTGGACCATTATTACAGTCTAGGCTAATGTCGGCTTCGGAGGTTAATTTTATTTTGGCCGAGGCCGCGGCCAAGGGCTGGATAAGTGGTAGTGCCGAGAATTATTACAATGAAGCGATTAAACAATCCCTTTCCGCTTGGGGTGTTAGTGGTGACTACGATGACTATATTGCTAACGGCGGGGCGTATTCAACGGAAGAAGATATCATCATTCAAAAGTGGATTGCCAGTTGGTCCTCAGCTTCCGAGGCCTGGTTTGACTATAGAAGAACGGGGCTTCCGGAATTGGAAACGGGTCCGGCGTCGAAAAGAGCGGCCTTGCCCTTGCGGTTCTATTACCATATTGATGAGATAGATAATAATCAAAATTCTGCGGAAGCAATCGACCGATTGGAGCCTACACAGTATAAGGGCGATGATGCCAGCAACAATAGTGCATGGTCAAAGTTTTGGTTGTTGCAAGGAACTAGTCAACCTTATTGATAATTAGTTGTCTAGATGCTTTTTAGGCATTTAGTGTAGAATTGCCCTTTATGGTTAAAATTTAATGTGTTTCCCGTAAAATTATGGTAGTATGCCAACTAACTAAGGGTTTACTTTGGTCTAACACTAATCAACCCAACTATGAAATCGCCATTGAAAGGGGTCATTCCGCCCATGGTTACTCCCTTATTGCAAAATCTACGACTTGATGTTAACGGACTCGAAAATTTAATAGCCCATTTATTACAGGGCGGGGTACACGGTATCTTTATTTTGGGCACCAATGGTGAAGGCCCAAGTTTGGGATATGATGTACGAAAACAACTTATTACAGAATCGTGCCGGATAATTAAAGGAAGAGTTCCTGTACTTGTTGGAATAACTGATACTTCCTTTTCATCTGTGCTTGAAATGGCACAACACGCTGAGCAGGCCGGAGCTGATTATCTAGTTCTGGCACCGCCTTATTACTTTCCTATCACCCAAGATGAAATGATTGGGTATCTTGAAAAGTTGATTCCTGAATTGCCTTTACCCGTCGTAATATATGATATTCCAGGATGTACAAAATTGCACTTAAATTTGAAGACCATTAAATCTGCAAGAAGTTTAGGGGTTCAGGCTTTTAAGGACAGTTCAGGGGATTTGGGCGCTTTATATACCATTATGGAAGCGTTTAAAGAGGACCCTGAATTTTCAATTATAGCCGGAGCGGAATTGTTCATGTCCGATGTTTTAATGAATGGTGGTCACGGAGTTGTTGCTGGTGGGGCCAATATTTTTCCAAGTTTGTTTGTACAGCTGTATGAGGCGTCCTTAAATAAAGATTTTGAGCAAATAACAGAGCTGAGGAAGAAAGTATTGCTCTTGCAAAATGAAATCTATGACTTGGTAGATTCTCCCACAAAAAGCATGAGGTCCATAAAAAGTTCACTTTCTATAATGGGAATTTGTTCGGACCAGATGGTACCTCCCTTAGAGAGTTTTCGGGAGAAGGAGAAAAAGATTCTTGCTCATCGTTTATCTCAATTAGGTATAAAAGCGAATGTCGGTTATGAAAATCAATAATCTGCTACGAATACTGTTCGTAGCCCTTTGCCTCGCAACCGCCTGGGCCATTCGAGGTCAGTTCGGTCATGAGCAGGGAGCCGCATGGGCAGGTGCTATAGGCGGTACCGCCTTGGTGATTGCTTCAGGTAGGGAAGATTGGTATCAAAAAATGCTCTTGGTGACATTGGCTTCCGCCATAGGTTGGGGTGCCGGAGGAATGATTAGCTATGGACAGGTCGTAGGTTATGGTCGTTCTGACGACTTTTTAAATGCTTATTACGGATTGGGAATGCTCTTTGTCATTGGAGGGTTGTTCGGATTACTAGGAGGTGGTTTAGTCGGTTTGGTCTTGGACTCCACGGAGGAAAAGAAAGTGAAATGGGGAAATTTAATGGCCGAAATGACCGCAGGAGGTCTCTTAAGTTATTATTTTCTCATCGAACAGATTGGTTTCAAAATGACCCCACCTAGATCTGAAGCATGGGCGGTAATACTAGGTGCGGGTATGGCCATGATTTGGTATATGGCTCGAGAAAATAGAATAGCCCCGATAAGGGTTGCTATGTTCGCTACCCTTGGAGGCGGATTGGGCTTCGCTTTTGGCAATTTTCTACAGATAGTCGGTAATGTACTGGAAATACCTTTTAATATGTGGAACGTAATGGAGTATTGCATTGGTTTTATGGGAGGTACGGGAATGGCTTACGGGGTGCTTTCTTCTAAATGGCCCCATAACCCCACACCTACAAAACCTTGGTGCAATAAAGCGGCACTGGTACTTTTGATCGTTTTTATTCCTTTGATAGTATTTAGGGAGTCATTGGCGTACGGCCACATGCTTCGTCGATTGGGCACATCCTTTGAAGTTGAAAAAATAGCAACTGCCAGTACTGCCTTGGCTGCGGTATTACTATTGGCAATGGCGCTATTTTTATGGGTGAAACTAAATAATCAGGAATTAGGGAGAAGTCAGTATGCATGGCTTCTTTTTGGTTTGTTAGGTACGTATACTGCCGTTAGCTATTTGGTCTCCGGGCTTTTGATAGGCAATTCACCCATTAATCACCACTTATATGTAATTAATATTTTGGTTGTGGCTTACTTATATCGAAAAGTTGAATTACCTATTATATGGCAAGAAGTAAAAACCCTACCCAAAAATTGGATTTGGGTCATTCCCATAGTGTTGGTTGTAGTTGCTATTTTAACTCTAATCGCCATTGGTATCCATGGAGAACTTCCGGGGGCCAATGAACGTTTTTAATATTTAGCGAAAGTTTTTACGATAATCGGAAGGCGTCTTGCCCATACTTGATTTAAAATAATGGTTGAAATTAGCTAGGTTGTTATAGCCGCTTTCAAAACATATTTGGGTAATTTGTTTATCGGTCTCCGCCAGTAACTTAGCAGCAATTCCTACACGAACATTTTTTACATATTCCATAAAGGTTAGTCCAGTTTTTTTCTTGAAAAAGCGACAAAAAGAACTGGGAGCCATGTTCAGAACATCGGCGGCATCTTCAAGTTTAATGCCTTCTTGTATATTTTGAAAAACATACTCGTACACCTTATTTACTTTTTCAATGTTCTTTGAAAATACCGATGATTTGTTCATCGGATTGGCCAAAATTTCTCTTTCTTCCACTTTCAATAGGTAACTGAATACCTTTAAAAGTCCAATAAAATAGTCCAAACCATCGCTATGGGAAAGTTCTCTTAGGGCTTCACAGATTTCACGGTCGTTTTCTGTTTTAAACCGAACTCCTCTATTGGCCTCTTTGAGTAGGTTGACTACCTTCTCAAGTTCGGGAATCTTGAAGAAATTAGAGTCGGCCACATTTTCTGAAAAATGAGTGACAATACACGTAGCTTCTTGGTCTTTCTCCGTGTCGAGCAATTCCCAACAGTGAGGTAACTCCGGACCTAGTAATACAAGGTCGCCCTTTTCAAAATTGGAAATATTATCTCCCACAATCCTTCTACCTTCTCCAGAAGTAATATAATTCAGCTCGAAATTTTTATGCGAATGTATTCTGGCATTTGAAGATAGGGGGAGCTCTCTTGAAATGAAGGAATGGTTATTAGGAACGTAAATTTTTTCGAAAACAAATTCCATATATAAACATATTTAACACTTATCTCAATATTACGTATTTAATTTCTATTTAAAGGTTAAGATTCTATGTGTTTTGTGTAAAATAATTGTGGTGAATAGAATCGTTATCGGTTTACTTTGTCGGATGTAAATTGAAAATATGAAATTAAATTTGAGGGGTATTATACCTCCTATGGTCACCCCCTTAAAGGCGGATGGAAGCCTAGATGAAGAGGGATTGAAAAACTTGATTGAGCATTTGATTTCGGGCGGTGTTCACGGAATATTTTTATTGGGAACGAACGGAGAGGCTACTAGCCTTACGCATGAAAATCGGAAAAAACTGGTTTCCAAAGCTTGTCATTTTATCAATAAAAGGGTTCCTGTTCTAGTTGGTATTTCCGATACTGTTTTAGAGGATTCCGTTGCTATGTGCGATCATGCCAAATCTTGTGGGGCCGATGCCGTGGTGATAGCTCCACCATACTATTTACCCATCTCCGAAGACGAGTTTTTAGATTTTATGCAGGCCTTGGTTCCTCAATTATCTTTGCCATTTGTACTTTACAACATGCCCAGCTGCACCAAATTACATTTATCTGTACCCACGGTTAAAAAAATTAAGGATTTAGGAGCTATCGGTATAAAAGACAGTTCTGGAGATTTAGATTATCTTTTAAAGTTGATAAGCGAATTTAAATCAAGTCCAGACTTTGCTATTATCGCAGGAACAGAATCATTTCTGTCTACCACCATTTTACATGGGGGACATGGGGCAGTGGCCGGAGGTGCTAATTTCTTCCCGAAACTCTTTGTTGAGCTATACAATGCTTCCCTCATCGGGGAATTGCTAAAGGTGGAGCAATTAAATGAAGAAGTCAATAAATTATATCATACTATCTATAATGTAGGATCTTTTAGTTCAAAAATTACCAAGGGAACTAAATGCGCTTTGGCAGTGCTGAATATTTGTGAAGACCACATGGCCCTTCCTTTAAAAAAGTTTAGCGATATTGAACGCCATAAAATAGCGACCTATGTCCAAAGTTTTCAACAGACTTTGGCCCTTTAAAAACCAAAACAAATGAATTATCAGCTGGGAACGGTAGACACCATTATTCTTGTGGTCTATGGATTGATTATGGTGGCCATGGGTGTTTATTTTTTGAGAAAAACCAAGACCTCTGAGGAATTTATGGTGGCTGGCATGGGCATACCTTCGTGGGCGGCGGGTATTGCCGTGATGAGTGCTTATACGAGCAGTATATCGTATATAGCCGTTCCCGGAAAGGCATTTGACGATAATTGGCACCCCTTAATATTTGCGCTTACCGCTTTGCCGGTCGCCTGGTTCGTCACTAAATATGTTATTCCCCATTACAGAAAACACAAAATTATATCGGTATATAAATACTTGGAAGAAAAAATTGGGAATTGGGGCCGAATCTATGCCTCTTTTTCTTTTGTACTCTTTATGATTGGTAGAACGGCGGTCATACTTTACTTATCATCATTATTACTTACTTCGTTTATTGATTTGGATATACGAACCCTTATAGTGATCATTGGGGTACTAACCATAGCCTATACCTTAATGGGAGGTATGGAAGCCGTTATTTGGACAGACGTTCTACAATCCATTATTATGATTGGCGGATTGCTTTTTAGTGCCTACGTTTTGACCACTGAGGTCTTCTCTCAACCCGATTATTTGATTCAAAAAGCTTTTGATGCGGACAAGTTCAGTTTGGGGGATAGTTCTTTTTCATTTGAAAGCAGAACTATTTGGGTGATGATTATTTATGGGGTTACCGAAAATATAAGAAACCTGATGGCTGACCAGAATTACACGCAGAAATACAGTGCAGTCGCTACTGAGGGAAAAGCAAAACGCTCTGTGTGGATAGCCATGTTGATTTACCTACCGCTCACCGCTATTTTTCTCTACATAGGCACCACAATGTTCGCCTTTTATTCCGGAGCCGGAAATGTATTGGATGCCGCTATTACCAAAGGGGACGAGGTATTTCCGTTTTTTATAGCTACCGAATTGCCCGTTGGGTTAAAAGGTTTAATTATCGCCGCAATTTTGGCGGCATCTATGAGTACGGTCGATTCGGCCCTGAACTCGTCGGCAACAGTCTTGTATTTAGATTATTTCAAACGCTATTTCAAACCCAATGCTTCCGAAAAGACTAGTATTGGCTTCTTAAGGTGGACAACCGTAATTTGGGGAGTACTTGGCATAGCATTTAGCCTGTTATTGATCAACGCCGAAAGTGCCTTGGATATTTGGTGGCAGATTTCGGGCATTTTTGGCGGTGGAATTCTAGGCCTTTTTCTATTGGCCATTTTCAATGTGAAACCCAAGTTTTGGCAAGGAGTTACCTCTGTTCTATTTAGCGTTCTTATTATCGTTTGGGGAACTTTTTTTAGGGAGATGCCAGATTCATTCCAATGGTTGCAATGTACCATCGACCCCATTATTATTGGTGCTATTGCCACGGCGGGACTCATTGCACTAGCCCTAGTTTTCGTGGGTCTGAACAAGTGGGGCGGTCATACTCCTGATATTAAAAGTGTTTAATATGAAAATACTTAAATGGGGCATATTGGGTACAGCCACCATTGCTGTGGAGCAGCTAATTCCTGCACTTTTAATGAGTGAATTTAATTCCGTGATTGCCATTGCTTCCCGTAACAAATCGAAAGCGAAGCTTATAGGAGAACGTTTCCGAATTCCAACTTGTTTTGGAGCATACGAGAAGGTGCTGGATATGGATGAAATTGAAGCGGTTTACATTCCTTTACCCAATCACTTACACGTAGAATGGGCTATAAAAGCTCTGCAAAAAGGAAAACATGTATTGCTGGAAAAACCGGTGGGAATGAATGCTCAAGAAGCAAATGCGCTGATGGAAGCGTCGGTACAATTTCCTCAATTGAAAATTATGGAAGCCTTTATGTACCGCTTTCACCCACAATGGATAAAAGTACGGCAGCTCATCAATAATGGATTTATTGGAAAAGTCACTTTGGTAGAATCTTCTTTTTCGTTTTTTGAGGATAACCCTAAAAGCATAGTCAACAGTAAAGAGTGTGGAGGAGGGAGTTTGATGGATGTAGGTTGTTACCCCATTTCTGTGGCACGTCTAATTTTTAGAGAAGAACCCATCAGTGTTATGGCACAAATGGAGGTGGATCCAAAATTACAGATTGATGCTAGTACCAGTGGCATTTTAGAGTTTAAAACCGGAAGGGCACTTATTCATTCTTCTATCCGACAATTTGAAAAGCAAAGTCTAACAATCAGTGGAGAAAAAGGGAGCATTGAAGTAGCTGTCCCATTTAATCCGGAAGCGGATTGGGAAAGCAACCTTATATTAAAAAATCATGAGGGAGTGACCGACTTTACGATAGAGAGATGCAATCAATATGTGTTGCAAGTGGATTCCTTTGCACTGTCCGTCCGTAACAAAAGTGTACTTCCTATTGGCTTAAAGGAGTCTGTGGCTAATATGAAAGTAATTGATGCATTGAAAGAGAGCCACCAGAAGCAGCGAAAAATATACCTTAGCTGATTAAAGTTTTCCTAATCATTTTTCCAGTAATATAAATAACCATCTTCGGCACCCAAAAGCAGATCAGGCTTCCCATTATTATCCCAATTAACAAGGGTGGGGTCAGTGGAGTGACCGGCTAATTTCAAATCGGATAAATCTCCACGGAATTTGAGGTTCACCCTGTCTTTTTCTTGGCCAACGTTTTCCCAAAGTGCGGCATTGATGCCATTTACAAGTATATCAATATCTCCGTCATTGTCCCAATCCCCGAAAGCCAATTTTCTGCGTCCGCTACTTCCATACTTCTTTTCGTTTAATTGAATTGGACCGTTTTTTTGGTCAATCAACTTATTTTTTCTGTCATACGTTCCGTTTACGGAGTGGAATATTTTTTTTCCCGGTTTTAAAATTAACTCGCCATCTTTTGTGTACCGTTCGTAAAAGCTCAAATAACCTTCGTGGTCTAGCATAATCAGGTCGGTCAATCCATCTTGGTTCCAATCAATTGCGGTGGGCGTGGTACGCCATTGGGTTGCCAAGGAGTTGGGTTCTGGATCCCACCAGTACCAATCGGGTTTTGGAGTTGTAGTTTCCCAATTGACCGTAACTAATTGTTCTTCGCCTAGCTTTGGCTGTGTTTTGCTGCCTATATTTTTGTACCAAATGACCTTGCCCCAAATAGAATTGACGATGAGGTCTTTTAATCCGTCATTATCCCAATCTTCTACCGATAAGGTAGTATAGCCCCATTTGGCTTCACATGGCCCCTGAATAGAACCATTTTCCCCGGCTTGAATTCGAATTATTTTATTGTCTGATTTCAACAGTTTTGGAGCGGCCCATTGAGGGGTGTTTCCACCATCTAAGTTTTCGATGAAAGCTATATAACCGGCGGAGTTGCCGCAAATAAGGTCTTCATCGCCATCATTGTCCCAATCGATGCTAAAAGGCGAGACTAGCGCTCCAAATTTCACATGCTCCGCCTTTTGCCGGAAGTATCTCGGATTCTCAAAAACGGGCATGTTGTTTCTGATCGCACCGGTATTTTCTACCCAAGCAACTCTACCATCTTCATCACCTACCACGAGGTCAATGTCCCCATCTTTATCCCAATCAATGGAAACGGGAAGTATCATTTCCAAATCCATTTTAAGGGTTCCTTCCTTATTCTCTAAAAATCTACCTGTTGCGTACTTAGGTTTTTCACGGGTACCTACATTCTCGAACCACGTAAAACGGTCTAAAAATTCGCCGCAAATAATATCGAGGTCCCCATCGTTGTCGTAATCGTCAAAATTGGGCGATGGGGCCCCGTAGACATCAATAGGCTGGCCTCCGGCCAAAATCTTATCTTTTAGCTCGTAGGTACCGTTGATGTTTTCAATAAGATATACATAACCGTGCAAGGGACCATTGGTCCATTTGCCTTGATCGTTAAAGGCATTGTCCCATCCATAATCCTCTCCGTCTTGTATTCCAACGACTATGTCGAGGTCTCCGTCATTTTCATAATCGACATATTTCCATTGGTTGAATCGTATTTTATTGTGGAATTTGGAAAAAATATCACTGGGAAAAAGGGAGTCCGGTTGCCGGGTAAATTGTTTTTTAAAATTCGTAAATTCTCTACCCGGCTCTAAAAATCGAGGTTCACCATTTACGTAGGAAACCTGAATATGTCTTATGGGTTCGCTCACCTTTACTGGAGGTTCAAAAATAGGGAATGCATCTCCGCTGCTGTTCTCAAAAAAGAAAAGGCCATTGAAAGGGACATCATTGCAGGAAACCAACAAATCCATATCTCCGTCATTATCATAATCCATCGGAAGCGGACTTGCCCAAAGTCCCACTCCTAAATCTACTTCCAAGCCAGGATGATTGAATGATAGGCGTTCAAATTTTGGAGAGGTTTCAGCTAATTCGCTTTTAGACCTTGTTTTGGCTGCATAGAGTAGAAATAGAAAGGTGCCCAAAAGCACAAGAGAACGGGTTAGTTGCATTGTTTAAAATGATAATGAAGGCTAAATATAAATAAATAAGAAGGTTACAGCCTATAGATTTTTAACACTCTTACATGGAAACTTAACACATGAATTCCGCCATTCATAAAAAGGGTAAAAAATTTCTACTCTCGCAGTTTGCGGTTTGGCATTCGAATGAGGTTATAATCTTTAATTCATGGGTGACAAGATGTTATAACGAGGAGTTTTTTTGTAGGGCAATATTCCATTTGTTTTAATCAAAAATAGAGAAGCAAATAATAGGGTATACCTGTATTTTTAACCTCCATCAAACTAGATTCAAAACCATGAAAAAACTCTTTTTACTTTCAACGCTGTTAATGGCACATTTTGCAACTTCCCAAACCTATAAAGACCAGCCATTTCTACAAGATTATGCAGTAAAATATTCACTGGTCGATTCTTTAAAAAATGAAACCCTACAAGAGGTGCAATGCGATAGAAACGGCTTGATTCAGGTACTTGGTAGTTCAGGATTATTTTTGCCGTTTGAAAAAGAACTGGTGCAAGACCAAAGGTACCGACCTTTAATGGAGATGAAGATTATAGATGTAGAAGACTCTAATGGACAACACTTTTATTTAACTGATAAAGAGGTTTTTAGTAATTCGTCTGGTGGTACTTTTTACTTTAATCATGAAATGGCATCCCCGCTTCAAGTTTCGATTTCTGATGACCAAACGGTTTTAGTTGCTTCCCAGACTCAGTTAAAACTTTTCAAGAACAAACAACTTTTTTGGGAACATTCTTTAAATGACATGGCAGTCAAGCAATTGCTTTTTGACGCTGATCAAAATCGTTTTCTTTTTTTGACGAAAACGACTATTTACCAGGTCTCTTTAGCAAACCCAGGTTTCGATAGGATTTTTAGTGGTGAAGCGATGCAGGCAATGGCCTTTGACGGAACACAATTGGTGGTCGGAACCAGCAATGGTGTTTTGAAACTTTCGGGAAACCCACTAAAACAAGAAGAGGTTTTAACCAACTTGCCCCATAATCAAATTACCGTGCTTAAAAATGTCAAGGGAGAATTATGGTGCGGTTCTTCAAAAGGGGCCTTTAAGCTTAAGTCAGACGGTAAATTTGATTACTATGCTTCTAAAAGATGGTTGATAGATGATGCAGTGGTCGATATAGCGGAAGGACCAGACAATAGCGTTTTAATTTTAACCCGGAAGGGACTTTCTCAAATAGAGTTCAAACCGATGACACTCGCGGAAAAAGCGGTCTATTTTCAAAAAATACAGAGAGAGAGGCATTTACGCTATGGATTAACCGCTAATCTTTCATTGAGGGAACCGGGCAATTTAGCTACGGGTTATTATAAGGATAGTGACAATGATGGTTTATGGACTTCGATGTATTTAGCGGGTGAGCTTTTTCGTTATGCGGTCACCAAAAGTGAAGATGCGAAGTTGAATGCTTATGATGCCTTTGCCGCTATGGAAAGGCTGACCGACATCACCCCGATGCATGGTTTTCCAGCGCGATCGTACGAGCGTGATGGGTATGAGCTTGGTTTTCATGCAAATGGCTTTTCAAAAGAGTGGTATGATAAACAAATTAAGCAAAATGGACGTATCTGGCGTTTGACAGAGGATGAAAAATGGCGATGGAAATCTACCACCAGTAGTGATGAGTCGTGCGGCCATTTCTTTGTGTATGCCTTATTTGCAGAATTGGCACCGGATAAAGAATGGAGGGATCGGGCCGTTCATCAAATCAAAATTCAAACGGATCATATAATGGAGAATGATTGGTATTTGGTGGATTGGAACGGGGAGCCTACGGCTTGGGGAAGATGGAACCCGAAGTATGTGAATAAGTTTCCAATCAACGTGGGTGATAGACGCTTAAATTCAACACTGATTCTCGCATTTTTACAAACGGCCTATCATTTTACAAAGGACGAGAAATATAAAAAAGCAGCGCGTAAACTGATCAAAAAGCACGGTTACGATGAAAATGCCAATCGCCCGGCCACTATTATAGGTTATGTAGAAGGGGAAGATTTAAGTAGTGGATGGAACCATTCCGACGATGAGATGTACTTTTTGACGATACCGGCGTTTGTGAATTATTCTTTTGATGCGGAACAGAAAGCAAAACACTTTGAAACGGTCAAAAGCCATTGGGAAATTGAGCGTTCGGAGAAAAACCCATTGTGGAATTATTTATTCGCGCTTTCCGGTGGTACCAACATTGATTTTGAAGAGTCCGCTTGGTGGCTTCGTGAGTTTCCCATGGATTTAATGGATTGGTCCGTTGATAACAGTCACCGAAAAGATTTGACCACTATCGAACCCAATTTTAGGGGCCAAACTTATTCCGAAGTGCTCCCCCCAGATGAAAGACCCCTTCATTTTCACAATGGAGCCTATCGTAATAATGGAAAAGGCGGCGGAAATAGAGAGTATGCACCTTATATTTACTTATTGCCGTATTGGGCTGGTCGCTATGTGGAAGCCATTAGCGCACCTGAAGTAAAAAACTAAAAGTCCATCCTAAACACAAAAAGCATGTCCCATACCTTGACTCGATATTTTGTTTTCTTGGCCATGATTTTTTTCTTGGCTCGCAAGAGTACCTATGATGTAAATTCATTATCGAGCATACAAACGGAGTTTCATGATGCATCTTCTAAAAAGGTATTGGTCGCGGCCCATAGAGGGGCTCACAAAGGCAATTTTGAAAATTCCATTGCATCTACCCTCAAATGTATTGAACTAGGTGTCGATATCGTAGAAGTAGATGTTCGTACCACCAAAGACCGGCATTTAGTTTTAATGCACGACTCCAGTGTTGACAGAACGACCAATGGTTCTGGAAAAGTGGCAGATTTAACTCTTGCTGAAATCCGTAGCCTGCGTTTAAAAGACCCTGATGGAAACCTAAGTCAGGAGACGGTGCCTACTTTCAGAGAATTTTTAAGAGTAATAAAGGGAAATATTATGGTCGATATTGATATGAAGACCAACAATGTAGAAGGTATTGTAAAAGATTTAAAAGCGACTCGTACATTGGGGGAAGTCTTTTATTTTGATAATGATTATGTTCAGTTGAATAGGGTGAAAGAGTTACACCCAGAGGCCCAGCTAATGCCTCGAGCTTATGATTTACAGATGGTAGATTCGGCGCTTACACGATTTGCACCTCCCGTGGTCCATATCGATCATAAATTTTATTCCCAAGAAGTGGTAAACGTCATCAAAAGAAACCGAGCTAGAATCTGGATTAATACTTTGGGTGATTTAGATAAGGACATTGCCTCGTGAAATGGCCAAAAAGCGTTGGAACAGGCAATTGAATTTGGCGCCAATATTATACAGACCGATGAGCCTGGTATAGTGTTGCAACTTCTGAAAGAAAACGGATGGAGGTAAAATTGCGTTAATTCCATTTCATGCGTTGTAGTCGAAGCATTTTTACTAAATCACAATTGACATACTGAGTCTTAAAACTATCATCCGCGGTTTCAATTTTGCATCGCTATTTTGGTCACATTTTAGTAAGCCTTATCACAGAAACTTCAAGTTAAGAAAGATGTTTAGTGTATATGTTGTAATTACTGTTCTCCATGCAAAATCCATATTTATTAATACCCGTGCCATCGTCAATTTAGTGTACGACCGAATTCTCCTCAAAAGTTTTTAAGGTACGGTATAAAGTGGTTCTATCGGCCTTTTCAAAAGAGTTTTCAACGTCAGTTAGGGCCACGGCGGCTTTTTGATTTGCCAAATACCGAAAGACCAACATACGAATAGCTGTAGGCCTAATTCCTTTACTTTCTAAAAAATCTTCTATCTGTGCCATGTTCTTAAAAGAACTTTAGTCGTTTAACTATAATAAAGATAACATTTGTTGACGCGGGAAGGTAGTTTTGGAAATTGAAAAAGAAAAGACGGGAAAAGAAAAAACCCTTTCTAAAAAGAAAGGGTTTTGCGGTGGTGACTTGGCTGGGGCTCGAACCCTCAGCTTTCAGCTCCCTATATATCAGCATCCTGCAAAAATTCGCGTCTCATGTTGACGATTTGTGAACTTTTTATGGTTGACCTTTCCTTCGCTCAATCAAATATAGATAAAGTGAGAAAAATGTGAAATCTTATTTCCTAATCATTTCTTTTACTTACAAAAATAACAAAGGTTGCAAGGAAATCTACCAACGTATAACTGACGTGGAAAAAAGAAAAAAACTGGCTTTGGTTTCTGTATCGAACAAGTTGTTGAAACGGGCGTTTGCAATTGCAAAATCAAGGCCGCACAATGATGAGATTTATATATCAAAAATGACCTAGAGAATTTGTCTATTAACTCAGTCCATTGTTAGCTTCAGTTTGAATGTTTCGTGAATTCAGCAATATTCTTATGCTTACTAAGTGCGAATAAAGTACGATAGGTACAATTACAGCAGGAAGCCAAACAAAAGGAAAGTAAGTTACACCAATATTGGGTTGGTCAAATGCTAATTGTTGAATTGGGGTGAGGGCACTCAAAACTGCTATTGTCAAAACATTAATTAACAGTCCTAAACAAATCAAATTCCAGATTAAAAGGCCTCTTGTTCCTATCCATTTCTTCACAAATACTGTATAATAAATTATTGGTGCTGAAATACCAGAAAGAATATCATAGTTATACCCCTCAAATGTCATTAAACCAGGTATAAGACCTTCTATAAAAATACAGTACAAAACGATTTCTACAGGAATTCTAATCGTATGTAACAAAGTCAGCCATCTTAAATTTTGCGCATTGCCAATCCTATTGTTTTTTGTGGATAAAAAATATACAATAGCGAATAGGATACCCGGAGCCAAAAGAAAAATAAATCGTGGTGGTATGGTGTTTTGAACCCGGTAAAACCCCAAATATCCCAAGACTCCTACTACAGCCATCCAAATGAGGATTGCTGAAAGATGCTTTCTACTTCTATGGGTTTGGTATAAACACCATAAAGTAATTAAGGTTGTACAAGTGAAGAATAGTGCGATTGAAGTAGAAATCTCTGCCATGTCAATTAAACTTTAATACAAAGTTCTATAGGTGAGATTCAAATCTACTTGACAAAAGGCAAGAATTAAAAATCTACATTTTTTTTCGCAGTCTGCTCAAAGTGCTATCGGTAACCCCTAAATAAGAAGCAATGAACTTTAGAGGCGCATATTGCAGTATTTGGGGTTTTGTCCTTAAAAGATTTTGATATCTCTCTTTAGCTGTTCGATTTATCATTCCATAATTTCTGATTTGAGAAGCCATGAATTCTTTCACCAAAATGGCTCTGCCGAAATCCCTGAATGCCGGTTTATCGTGAAATAACCTATTTAATTCTGCGTACGAAATTCTAAACCCTTTACAATTTGTTATAGCTTGAATATAAGCTTCTGATCGAACCCGATTAAAGAATGAAGTGATTTCAAATACAATATTGTTTTCTGTAAAGAAGTCTATGGTAATTTCTTCACCTTTCAGATTAAAGAGAAAAGTTCGCATTAATCCACTTTCCAGGTAGAAGTAATCATCACTAACTTCATTTTCCCTTAGCAAATAGTCTTTAACCTCTATTTCAATTGGATGGAATGTGTTTGCAATTTGGTCAGCATCATCTTTTGAAATTTCGACTACACTTAAAATGAAGTTTACTAGCGACTCTCTATTGTTCATTTGTCAAATTGCAGGTAAAGGTATCGACTACGAGTATTTGCTTGGGTTAGCACTAACTTTTGAAAGTACACACCAACTGAAAATCCACAGGAATTTCTAAATAGCGATTAATGTACCATTACTAATAGTAATTGTTTACCACGTTATTTTTTTATTCGATTGTACTTTTTTAGTGTTTCAATCAGCAATTCGTGAGGAATAGCATAAGCTTTATTTCCATTGATTCCTTCCATTGTTTCGGCAGCTACCATTGCATTTATAATTGCTTCTTCAACTGCTTGGACCGTAGCTTCAAAAACTGGCATCAATAAATCATTTGACATAGTTTCGACCGACGTCATTTCATCGCGATTAAATGCTTTTTCATTTGCAGTTGAAAATGCTAAAAATATGTCTCCAGAACCATTACTTCCTCGTCCACCAACAATACCAACGCCAAAAGGTATTCTTTGAGCGATTCTTTTTAATTGATGTGGTAATAAAGGAACATCGGTTGCAACAATTACTATGATAGAACCATCACCTTCTTGTCTTCTAGATTTTGGTGGTGCATTATATTCATAATTCAAAGTATCTTTTAGCTCAATACCTACCGGTACACCAGCTATTGACAAGTTTCTTTTAGCTCCAAAATTCGATTGAACAATTGCTCCGACAGTAAAAGTTGAATCCTTGATCTTGAAAACTCTTGATGATGTTCCTGTACCGCCTTTAAAACCCAAGCACATCATACCTGTTGCTCCACCAACATTTCCTTCAGCTATTTTTCCACTTGAGGAGTTCTCTATAGCCTCTAAAACGTGCTTTTCTTTTACGTGAAAACCATAAATATCATTCAGAAATCCATCGTATGTTTCAGCTACGACTGGATAGGTATACCACCAGTTCTCTCCGCTATACCAATCTGTATCAACAAACCATTTCAATACGGCTTGTCTAACTTCACCAACACTATTGGTGTTGGTTATCATTATTGGCGTTTCAAGAAAACCTGATTCAGTCACCCAAGTTGTACCTGTCATCTCCCCATTTCCGTTTAGACTATACCAGTTGGCGTAAACTGGACTAAATTTTTTGGCTTTTCCTCTTGGAAATATAGCAGTAACTCCAGTTCTTATAGGCCCCTTGCCTAAAACATTTTCTCCTTTTCCAGAAATAATTGTGCTGTATCCAACCTCTACACCTTTAACATCCGTTATAGCATTAAATTCGCCAGTAGAACCAACAAATGGAACTCCTAAATCTCTAGCTCTTGGTTTTTGGGAATAAGATTGTAAACAAACAAGCGACAACAATGAAACTATAAATACCCTTTTCATTTTGGTTGGTTTTTATGGTGGCACAACGGTTTAACTATGAGCAGGCGGTCTTTAAAAACATTTTCCCGTCGGATTTTACCGAATTCAGTTAAGGGCTCTAAATTTTGTTTTATAACTGTCCACCCGCTTGCTTATAGTTTATGTTATAGGCTGTTTAGTTAATAGTATTAATTGGCTATTTTCTGAGCGTATTTTTCTAAGATCTTAAGAAAGCTACTCCTATCATCAAGGTATATGTTAGCCATGAAAATAATTCCAGTATTCTCATTAAAAAGTATATTTGTGCTTACTCCAGGGTCATCACCATCATGCCCGATATATCCACTGGGATAAATATTCCAGAATACTCCCTTATTTCTGTAAGCTAAATTTGAGTTATCCGGTGTATTTTCAGTAGAAAATTTAGGGCTAATCATTTCCTCAAAAGATTCTTTGCTCAATAAGTTAGACTGCCCATTTACTCCATGAATCATTTCAGAAATATACTTGCTTAAATCTGATGCAGAAGCTCTTAGTCCTCCATCTGGATAAGTGGTAAGGGAATAAAATGGAAATGACACCTCTCTGCTATGATATGGAATTGCATGGTGACCGCTAGGAATTTCATTTAAGAACCATGAGGAATTATCCATTTTAAGCGGCTTTAATACATATTTTTGAGTGAAATCCGAAAATGATAAGCCAGACTTTATTTCAATTAGGTAAGCTGCCAATGCAGAAGCAATATTGCTGTAGTTATATCTTTTACCAGGTTTGCTATCAAAAAAATTGTCTTCACGGTATGAAAGCCCTTCTTTACTTAAATAGCTTTTCAAAAATGTAGAAAGTGTTGAGTCACGTAACCCCCCAGTATATCCTAATTCGTTCAACACCGCTATAGCTTTATTGTCTGTAGAATCAGTTTTAATGAATCTATATGATTTATGATATATACTGTCATTGTCAATGATACTAGAAGTGTGAGTAGTTAAGTCTTTTACTTTGATAATTTCATTAGGGAAAAATGGATTTACAACTTTAAAAGGCAGTATATCATTGATATTTGATTCCAAGGTAAAGTACTTCAAATCTATTGCTTTCATTAATGCAACTGCAACGAATGTTTTACTGACAGAACCAATATTTTCAATTGTTTCTGCTGTAAAGGGTTGATGCCTTTCAATATTTGAATATCCAAATCCCTTCTGGTATAAAATATTATCATTACCAAGTATCATTACGTACATCCCCGGAATGTTGAATTGCTCATATAAATTAGTTAATTCCATATCCAAACTGTCTTTATAATTTTGTGCAAAGATTTTAGATATGGAAATAAATCCAATTAGGATGGTTATTAAAAAAAGCTTTTTCATATTCCGTATTTCAATAGCCTATAACGGTCTATGTATGAGCAGTTTCGGTTTTTAGTACGGGATTTGTCTTTGGGTATTGCCGATAATCGATTGCGGGATTTTCCGGCAGGGAAGTCCGCCAGCAATTGATTATACATTTTGTTAGGCACAGTTATTTTAATTCAGATTTGTCCGTTTTATCAATTGTTCAAAATCCTCGTTCTGTTGGTTTACTACTAAGAAGTCGAACGTTTTTAACTTTGATGAAATCAGGAATTGAGTTTGAAAGCCGACAATTCCATCTATTTCGCTACGATATTTTATTTTTACGATGTCGGCTTTGTTAGTTTGCATAAACTTGTTTTCAAGTCGTTTATAGTCCGCTCCGATTGCTCCCCATTCCTGTCCGATTCTCTCGCTCAACATTCCCATATATTGGTTTGCGATTTCTTTGTCTAGCGGAACATATTCACCTTTTCTAATCCAAATGTAGTTTGCGTAATTACCTTTTTCTGCAAACACGGCAAATCCGTATGGTGCCGTTTTTAAATTGTCGATTCCCTTATTGATTTGGTCTTTCAATTTTGGAACTTGAACTGTCTTCAACAAATTTTCCCTAAGTCCTTCTGGTGTTGTCCTTTCGTACGTTTTAGGGAGAAGAATGTACCCATCAAGAAAGTCTATATGATGCTCGTTAAAATTTTTGGCTTCAAAACCGTCCGAACTTTTTTTTGGGTTATTGCAACAAATAAAAACTAAAAGGGTGAGAATTAATGTGTACTTCATTGATTGGTTGTAGTTGTGCCTAACGGTTGGGCTATGCGCAGTGCGGGGCTGGCAAGCAACTGCCTTTCCGTCACGCGAAAGCAAAAATCTTTTTGTTTTGGTTTTATCTTGTCCCGCGTAAAAGCAAAATCCAAAAGATTTTGCGGTGCTCGAAAACACGCTCAAGCCCTTCAAATAGGCACTTACGCCCGCATTGCGTATAGCCGTTGTTACCTGCTGGCTTTTTAAGTTCTCAAATCCTCTAACAATTCAATTCTATTGATAAAATGCGACAGTTCCAAATCTCCTATTCCACGCCCTCTGTTAATACTCCCTAAGATGTGCATAAAATCATTTTTAGAATCTTCCTTGAATATTGAATCAATTAATGATTTGTTCTCGCCGGTCTCCTTATCTCTCTCATAAAGGGGTTTCCGATGATATCTCTCCTGATAATAATTGTTATAAGCATTTAATAAGTATACTTCAAGATACATTAGTAGTCTTTCGGTTTGTTCATTGATTTGAACTTTAATAATTTTCAGTAATTCTTCCTGAACCTCTTTAATACTTAAGCTTTTGCTTTTCATGTTTTCATAGAAGCTGTTATGTCTCACTTTAATAAAAGTTAAAAGCAAAAAGATATGCGGAACAACATAACTGTTGAAATCGAAACTACGAAGGGCTAGACGGGAATGGGCAAAAATTTTTTCTTGTTGTCTTAACGAAACTTTTGAGTTAGTAAAAAGTAATTTACAAGTCTCCAAAAAGTCAGATCTGTCCGCTTGTACTTCTCGATATTTGAGCCTTTCTGATGATTTGAAGAAATCGTCAAATTTGAAATATTCGTAAAGGTACTTGTAGAATGTTTCTTCATTCGGTTCTGGTATTGAATATTCTATATCAAGAAACCTTCTCAAATATTCATCAGCGTCTAGGTCGGCACTACCATATACTCCTTTCACCGCGTTCCCAAGCTGCTCTTTATCAATAGACAGGATAAAAATGATATTTGGAACCGAAAAGAAATGTTTTATTTGCTCCAATATCGAAACTGCATAATTAGGTCTGCATCTATCGAGTTCGTCGATAATAAAAATAAGAGGTTTCCCCTCATTAGTGTTGGCTATAAATTCTGATAGGCTATTTTTAAAATCCGAAATACTCTTTTTCTTTTTTTCGTATTCGTTAACCTCATTCTCGAATACAGCTGATAGGCCCTCTGTTACTCCAACAATTGCCTCTTTAACACCATCTGTATTAATGTATCTGTCGGCAATAGCTTTGGCAATTATAGGCGCAATATGTTTGGTTAGAGTGGATGCTTTTCTTAAGGTTTTTTTGAATTCAGGTTTAGTCTCTTTTGTTGTCAGCGTTTTTAGTTCGCCCATTAGCGCGGTTAATGGATTATTTTCAAAATCATTTTCCCATGCATTAAAGTATAGTGTTTCATATTCTCTATTTCTTAAGTCCTGTTCCCACATTTTTACAAAGGTGGTTTTTCCTGTTCCCCATTTATTATTAATCGCAAGAACAAAACCGTAAGGGTAAGACTTAATAATGTTGGTTAGAACATTCGAGTATTTTTGCCTGTCTAGCTTGCAATTAGCAAAAGGATTGTCTTCATCTATTTCTAGTTCGTAGTGCTTAAGATTCATCAAAAAAATTTGAATTAATGTATTTTGTTCAGCTTGCAGGTAACGGCTCGTGTATGATTAATTGCGGACTTTTCCAACGGAAAATGTCCGCCTGGTAATAAAGATAATTGATTGCAGGAATTTCCAATTGGAAATTCCGACCGCAATTAATTATACAATTTGTTAGCGGTTCGGTTTTTAGTTTTCAACCCCAAAAATATTATCGATGATAAGTCCAACAGCGACTTTTGTTCTTGGAACGCTATCTTTTTTTAAATAGTCCTGAAGTCCGTTTGCAATTTTGTCCAGTTTTGGATTGTCCGTTAGTCTAGGGTTTAATTCACGCATCCAAGGTGATTGGTTCAATCTTTCTCCAGAAGTCGTGCAAAATTTCACAGCATCGAGTGCAATAAGGCTCCACGGACGTCCCAAGTTCAGCCATTTTTGGGCTCTTTCCCAAGTAAAATTTGAGCTAGCTGCTAGATGTCCCCACGACTCTGTGATATTTTCGTTTCTTTCTGCATTTTTTTCAATCCAGTCCAAAGTCGGTTCGTACTTTAAAAAATTTAGAGTTGCCATGAATTCCGAAAGGTATTTGTCCTCACATTTTTCCAGTTCTGAGGTGATTAGTTCAAAAGCTTTTTCTTTTTCAAACTTTTCCGTTATTTTCTCCATCCGAATATGGAAGTCATTCATTTTTTCTCTGTCGTACATTTAGGATTTTTAAATTGACTGCTAACGGTTAGTATATGAAAAGTAGGCGATTTAAAGCAATTAACATTCGGTTTAGCATAGAGTTTCAAACAAGCTAAAAGACCTGAATTTATAATTGATTCGCCTCTTTTTTATAGCATCTATGTAAAAGCAGCGTGTCCTTTATCTTTAAAGTTCTCTAAAACAAAAAGATATGAAAACGGAACACACTGCAAGTCCCAAGTTATTCATTGGTATCGACATACACAAGCGCAGCTGGAAGGTCCACTGTGCCACGGACCTGTCCATGGGACGGACCTTTTCGATGCCCCCTCTGCCCGAAAGACTCAGAGACTATGTGCTGCGCCACTTTCCGGGCCATGAGGTCTCC